>NZ_WIAD01000041.1 GCF_009618275.1 Roseimaritima sediminicola | reverse complement strand
ATGGGGTGGGTGTGGCCGCTTCTGCGCTAAGCTCGCCCCGCTTCAAGGAGAAGTGCGACGAAGGTTTACTGCAACCCGTTGCTCGTCCGGGTAGACTGGTCCGAGCAATTCGTCCTGTTTCCTCCTGTGAGACCTCACCATGCGTACCCTCCTTGCCGTTTCTCTTGCTTGCCTTGTCAGCTGTTTACTGTTGCCGCCGGCCGGTGCTGCCGAGCCGGAATCGATGCGGCTATGGGACGGAGACGCTCCGGGGGAAACCGCCGAGTTGGGGCCCGAGCGGACGCTGCCCGAACGCGACGAAAAACCGACCCCGATCGTGCGGCTGACCGATGTCTCCACGCCGATGATCACCGTGTACCGGCCCGAGAAACAGGATCCTCTTCGCACCGCCGTCATCGTGGCTCCCGGCGGCGGTTACCACATCCTGGCTTACAACCACGAAGGCACCGAGATCTGCGAGTGGCTGAATTCGATCGGCGTTACCGCCGTACTGCTGAAGTACCGGGTGCCGCGTCGCGGCGACACCGAGGTTCATCAGGTGCCGCTGCTGGATGCGCAGCGGGCCGTCCGTACGGTTCGGGCGAACGCAGAGAAATGGAATATCGATCCGAATCGAATCGGCATGCTGGGGTTCTCCGCCGGCGGTCACCTGACCGTCATGACCGGCGTGCACGGCGACGCTTCGGTTGCCTCGCCCCGCGATGCGATCGATCGGGAGAGCGCGGCCGTGCAGTTCATCATCCCGATCTATCCGGCTTACTTGCTGGATAAGGAATCGCAAGGGCTCAATGCCGCGGTCAAGGTCGATGAAAACTTCCCGCCCGCTTTCATCGCGATCACGTTTGACGATGCCGATCGAGCCGTCGGCAGCGCGGAACTGATGATCGCGATGAAGGCCGCCGGTGTGCCGTGCGAGCTGCACGTGTATCGCAACGGCGGTCACGGTTACGGCATGCGCCCGACCGGCGATCCGGTTGCCGGTTGGCCACGGTTGTGCCGCGACTGGATGGTCGCGTCGGGGTTGTTGTCGGGGGAGTAAAACAGGAACCGCGGGCTAGCGCCCGGCGGCTAATAGTTAATCGCGTTGCTTAGAACGCGTCTTGCGGGATCACTTCTCGGCCGGCCATGGTTAGGAGTGCTTTCAAGACGGCCGCTTCGATGGTCGGTGACAGGAGGCGGACCGAACCATCCGCGAAGCCGACGATGGCTTGCTCCTGATCGCCGAAGAACTGGGCGTTCAGCTGTTCGCCGTCCAACTGCCAGGCGTCGGGTTTGGTCCACGGGACGGCGGCCGACTGAGGCGCGGTGCCGATCATAATTGTGTTGCTGGTCCCGTCGGTCACGTCTCGAATGGTTCGCGGCGGGCCGTCGCCATGCCACATGCTTCCTGCCAGCGCGGGCAGGCGAATACGGCTGTGGCCGGCGGGCAATTCGTCATTCGGTGCTTCGTCGCTCATGACCTTAAACACCGAAGGCATTTTCTCGATCAGCCGGCGGTTGTGCTCGCTGTCCCATGGCTCGTCTAGTTTGAAGGACCTATACAACTCAATCTGATCGACGAAGGGTAGCAGGGCGACTCGCCAGGACAGCAGCGGTCGGCCTTGCTCGTCGACGGTATGTCGGCCGGGAAAGGATTTGTACGTTTCGTGGAAATTGTGCATGCCCAAGGCTAATTGCTTGAGGTTGTTTACCGTTTGCATTCGGCGAGCGTTCTGGCGTGCTGGTCGAAGCATGCTCTCGATCAGGTTCTGCAGTTTTTCGCGGTCGGCTTTGACCACCACGGTGGCGTCGTCGACCGTGATCTCCGGACGCGGCATCTGGGCCGGCACCAGCTTCAGCAGATTCTCCCACTGAGCCTCGTTGACGGCGGCCGCGTCGGCGTCCGCAGCCTGCACGCGGATTTCGAAGGCGGCTTGCGGCGGCAGGTCCCAGCCGATCTGGACCGACCGGGCCGAGGCCATCCAGCTCCGCGGCGAGATGCCGGTCTGATCGTTCTCGCCCAAGTTCTCCGGCCACATCGCGATCACCTCCTGCCGGATATCATCGGGCAGGCTGAGCACCGCCTGATGCGCGAACTGGCTCATCGCGGCCAGCCCACGATCGAACTCCGGCCGCTGCGGGTCGGGCACGGCCTGAGCGTCCTCGCTGTAGATGTCTCGCAAGCTGGCCGGGCAAACGATCACCGCACCCTCGACGCGCAGGACTGCGAACTCGAAGGGAAAGTTGCCGGGCTGGAACATGGCATCCAGGAAGGAGCTGACTTCGGCCGTGTCCTCACATTCGATCCGCACGCAGGCCGCTCCCTGCAGTAGTGCTCGTCCGTGAACGCTGACGAACACGTGGTCCGCTCCGGCGTCCCGCAGGACTTTCCAAAGTGGCCCGGCGGTGCTCGACAACTTTTGTCCCGCCGCAACCTGAGACAGGATCTGTTCGAGGGCGGACGCGTCGATCTCGTCCAGGTCCAAATGTGCGGCCAGCAGCGTGTCCGACAACACGACCTTGGGTGGGAAACGATCGGGCGTTTCCCCGCGGGTCACGCCGGTCCACAGGAACAGGCTCAGGGCAGCGAAAAGGACGCAGAGTCGTGAGGTGCGAAGCAAAGGCATGGAGGTCAACCTCGTTGGCGAAAAGGGGCGTAGGCGAAGGAAAAAGCAGTGCAGGAGACGATCATTGCTGAGTTTGCAGCTGGAGAATGATGGTGGTGTCAGGGGCGCCCTGGCGAGCAGGGCGGGAGGTCAGCTGAGCTTCGGTTGGCGACCGGCGTTCGTAACCGAAGGGGCCTCCAGCAACCGGATCCGGCCACGCCGGCAGGTTCTGCAGGTCGTCCAGCGACTCCGGCAATTGGCCGTGCGTGGCGGCGTAGTCGCGGATCGCTTCGACCGTGGCCATCCGAGCGATGGTTTGTTGCATTCGCAAACTTGCCGAATTGGCCGCTCGAATCGCGGGCATCAGCTGGCCGGCTAAGATCGCCCCGAGGGTTCCGAAACGCAGGCCTCCAGCTCGGTTGTCGAAGACGATCGCCTTCTCGGTGCGGTCCAAGTAGTCGGCACGAATCGATTCGGGCAGCAGCGTCCATTTAAAGAACTCGTCTTGGATCACGGCGATTTGGTCAGCCGTCGCTCGCAATATCGCTTCACTGGGGCTCATCGCTCGCACGGTTTCTTCGCTTCTGCCGCTGGCGATCAACTGTTGGCGAGCCGGTTCGGTCAGAGCGATCACGAGACCGCCGGCGGCCAAGCTACTGATCGCCGGCTCAGGACTAGACCCCCATTCATTCAAAGCCCGAACCTGGTCGATCATCTCGACCAAGTGCTCTCGCCAGACCGTGTTGGTGGCTCCTTCCGGCAAATCGTTCAAGGTGGGAAACACTCGAGTGATCAACGAGGCTTCGAATTGCATGGCCGAATCAAGGCTGTAGATCGATTCAGGTAAGCTGGCCAGCGCCCAGTAGAGGTTCGGTCCGTCGGGCATCTGCATCAGCTGCTCTGCCTGGCCCAGCATCATCGCGCTGATGGCGATACCGACCAGTCGCGCAACCAGCAGGTCCGCTGCCCCGCCGCTGGCTTCGCCCAACCGAAAACCCACTCGCATCGATTCGATCGCGTCGTCGTAGCGTCCTTCGGCCAGGGCGAGGCGTGATTCCAAGGCCAACAATCGAGCCAACTCTCGCATGTTCTGGATTTCCGGAAGGCCTAACTGAATGGTTTCCATACCGCGCAGTTGATCGACACCGAGTTCGTACCGGGAATTCTGCATGCGGACAGCTCGGTGCACCTCGCGCATCACCGTGCCTTTGTCGTCCAGGTATTTTTGGACGTCTTCGGTCGGCATCTCGTCCAGCGGACCCTCCATCCAGGTTTCGTAGTTGGAGTAGAACGCGTCCAGCGAGTTGTCCGCACCGCGACCGCTGGCAGCCCGCTGTTCCAGCAACGTGATGACGGCTCGTTGGAACGGTACGAACGCGTTGCCTGGGACCATCTCCATGCGATCGGGCCAGAAGCGTACGTCCAGCGCCGGACTGGGTTCGGCCGCGGGATGCAGCGTCCACACCGGCGGCTCGGGCGGCTCCGGTTCTGACGGCGTCTCCTGTTGCAGGGCTTGGATCTGAGCATGAACCCGGAGTGGTTCACAAACCACAAAACAGGCTGCCAACGTCAGCAATAGAAAAAGTCGATAAGTCATGATTACATCCAGGATTGCCAGGAATCGAGTGATCGACGGGACGGTAAGGGAGTGAGCGGAAACGGGGTTCGATCGAGCGGGTCCTCGGACGTTTCGCGTGTCCCTGCGGGCGGTTCGGGGGCCTGAGGGAGCGAACGGCTTGGGTGCCGGTGCTGGGCCCGCGGAGGATTCCAGCGTTGCAGGTCCTCGATCGTGTCGGCCGACGGCGGGCGCGAGGTCAGCCGTGTGGCCACGACCGATCGCTGGGCCGGTGGCGTCAGCCAGCCGTTAACCGCCGCCACCGGATCCAGGGCCAGCCCCAGCACCGAGGTGGGCGGTTGGCGCGGGGCGGGCGATGAACGCAGGGCGGGCGGACGCGACGCCACGTCCGGTTCCACCCGGGCGACGCGCCGGTTGGTGTCTTGCGGCATATTTGGCAGGCCTTCGGCTTGCGGACTTGGGACCGGCATCGCGTCCGGTTGCGGCGGGTCCACGACCGGCGACTCAGTCGCCGCCACCAGCGGCGCCGGCGAGGGCCGTGCCGGGCGGTCGCCCCAGCGATACGCCAGGGGACCGACCAGCACAGCGGTCACACAGGCGGCCGCCAGCAATCGCAGGCTCTCGCGTCCGGCCCGCGACGGTTTGGCCGCGGCCGCTTGGCCGGCAGCGAATCCACAGCGATACATGGCCACGGCGGGGTCGGTTTCGCTGGCCGCCGGCTGCAGCGCCGAGAGCTGTTGTTCGAAGTTTGGTTGGTTCGACATGGTTTTACCCAGGTTGTTTTTGATGGGCACGTTGCTGCAAGGCGCTGAGTGCGCGCTGGTAGCGGCGGTTGGCGGTGGCGGCCGAACAGTCCAGGACGTCGGCGATTTGACGAAACGTCATGCCTGCCCACAGGTGCATCACGATCACGCTGCGCAAGTCCTCGTCCAGTTCTCCCAGCCAAGAGGTCACTTCCTGGCCGTCTAACTTTTGTTCGTGGTATTCGGACGATCCGGTGAACCAATTTCGCGTCAGTGCGACCGCTCGCTCGCGGGCTCGACGTCGCAGTCGCCCTCGCCAGCTCGAAAGGATCTGGTTGCGCGTGGTCCGCACCAGCCAGGCCAACGGGTCGTCGGGCAATTCGGACTGCTGGGCGAGCGCCACAAAGGCTTCCTGCACGGCATCCTCGGCACCCTCACCGGTGGCCCGCGCGATCATCACAAGACGATCCGCGTGCTCGCGCCACAGCCGGGTTAGGGTCGCTGGATCGATCACCGAGGAGACTCAAAAGCGGAGGTTCAGGGCCGGTCGGCAGGTGCCAGTCCTGCCAACAGCTACCCCAAGGATGCCACGAACGGCCGCTTGTTGCACACGAAAGCAAAAATTGATTGAGCCGTTTGTTCACAGGCTGGAAGCCTATGCCACTGTTAGGTCACACTGGCGGTGGGTTCGCCCCACTGGGCGGGGAACGCGTGCTCGCAGTGCTCGCAACGGATTTCGCTGCCCAGCTGGTGATCTTCGATCGTCGTCTCCGCTTCGCACTCCGGGCACGGCACGCGCAGGTGCAGCGTGTCGTCGCTCATTGCCGCCAGGTGCTCGATCGTCACTCCGGCGACTTCGATGTCTTCGCCTTCGAGCGTGGTCAGTAATTCGCGGTCAACCTCTTTGTAACCGGCCAGGCGATTGGCCAGCCGGCGGACGCTGCGTTCAAAGCTGTTGCGGGCGCAGCGACCGTTGCCGAAGTGACGATCACGACCGGCGTACAGGTACGCAAACCCGTGCAGCAACCGCCGCCGAGCTTCGGTGGGCAATGTGTACTGGGCGTGGCCCGCGATCAATTCAAAGATGCGGCCCAGCTGCGAGGGAGTGTAGTCGTCGAAATGCATGGTCGTGCCGACGCGTGAGGACAGCCCGGGATTGCTGCGGATCATCGTCTCCATCTCCTGCGGATACCCCGCCAGGATCACGACCAATTCGTCGCGTTGGTCCTCCATGCGTTTCAGCAGCGTCTGGACGGCTTCGCGACCGTATTGATCTTGGCCGCTGCGGTCGATCAACGTGTAGGCTTCGTCGACGAACAACACGCCGCCGAGCGCTTCATCGATCTTGGCATTGGTTTTGGGGCCCGTCTGACCCGCGTACTCCGCCACCAGCCCGCTGCGGTCGGTTTCGACCAATTGGCCTTGGGGCAACACGCCCAGCGCCCCGAAGATTTCGGCGATGATGCGAGCGACCGTGGTTTTGCCGGTTCCGGGATTGCCCACAAAGGCCATGTGCAGACTGGGGGTCGTCGTGGGCAGGCCTGCCTCGCGGCGCCGAGCTTCCATCTTTAAGAAGTTCGTCAGCGTCTGGATCTGTTCTTTGATGGCGTCCAAGCCGATCAAGCGATCGAGTTTTGCCATCGCGTCGGAAAGGCGCTCTTCGGGGCTGCGCGAATCCTCGGGCGTGGGTTTCTGGTCGACCGGCGGGGTTGCCGATCCGGCGATGGAACGCGGCGGCAGCGGTTGTTCTTGCTGGGGGCCTGTCGCGGCAGAATCCTGCCGCTCGACCGTGGACGCGCCGCTGCGCAGGCGAGCGGCTTCCTGGCGGATCCAACGCAGTGCATCGCGAGAGGCTTCGGGGGCGGCGGCCAGCGGCTGGGGGTCGCTGCCGCCGAGGCGATCCAGTTCCTCCTGGACCGCTTGCAAACGACCGGCGTCGGCCGCGCTGAAGTCGCCATCCACCTTCGATACCAGGTTGATCATCCGCGTAATCAACGCATTGACTTCGCCCCAGCGATCTCTCAGCGGCGGCAATTCGGCGAACGGTCTGACCAGATCGCTCCAGCGAAACTTTTCCGCTTCTCCGATCAACCAGTCCATGGCCTCGTTCAAACGATGGCCGATGACCGGTTCGTTCCACAGATGCGACAGCAGGACGCGGCCCAGTTGACGTTGCTGGAGCGTGCGGTTCTGGGGATCGGCCAAGGAGCTGGCAAAGACTTTCATCACCAGGCCGTGGTGCAGGTCGTTCATCTGGTCGGCGATCGCCGCGATGTCGGCCGGATTGCCGTCGGACAACCAACCGTAGCTGCCGCGCAGCAATTGACCGCTTTCGGCGTACAGCTGCTCGGTCGCCTGCAGGGCTTCGCGATACAGTCGGGTGGATTCGATGATGCGTGCGTCGGAAGAGGGGTCAGCCACGCCTGGGCCTCCAGAACGGTTTCAGAGCGTTATCGGCAGTCAGGTCGCATTGTAGAGCGTAGAGTCCTTTGCAGCAGCCACGAAGCTAGTCTCGAAGGACTGATTCGCTGCCGGGCAGAGTGTTGTTCGGCACGCAAAGCCTTGCCGGAATCGGCAATGCATGCCAGCATGGAAGCAGCGACGCCGCTGTTCGGCTGCGCGATTCATCGTCTTCTCGCACAACCCTTGTTGCCTGTGTCTTCGCTCGATCCCGCTCACAGCGCCGGGCCCACGCCCTACCCCTCGACGCCCCGGCGTGCCTTCCCGGCGTGGCTGATGTCGGTGTTGCTGCACGTGGTGTTGATGACCAGCGGCGCGATCCTGCTGGCGACCACGCGCGGGGGCACCGAGCAGGAGCCGGATCGGCCGGTGGGGATTGCGATCGTCGAAGCCCTGCCCGACCGCACCCAGTACACCACACCGCCCGACCTGCAGGTGCAGGAGGCGGTCGAGGGCGAGGCCAACGACCAAGCGGCGGCGATGGCCGCGGCCGCACCGCCCGCGGACCTCGACGCGCCGCTGGATCTGGAGGGCGTGCTGGCCGAGCTGAGTGAGACGCCGATGCCGGGATCGGTGGGAACCACCGGCGACGCGCTCCAGGGCAGCGACACGGCCCTGCCCGGTACCGACCCGCTGGGCGATGGCGGATCCAAACCGACGACGACAAAGGTCTTCGGCGTCTCGGGAACCGGTTCTCGCTTTATCTACGTGTTCGATCGCAGCGACAGCATGAACGGACACAGTGGTCGGCCTTTGCAAGCGGCCAAGATCGAATTGATCAAGAGCCTGCGAACGTTGACCGAACAACAACAGTTTCAAATCGTGTTCTACAACAATCGCTCGCAGCCCTTCGTGCCGACGGGAAGCACGGCGCGGATGTTCGAGGGCAGCGAGGTGATGCGCAAACGCGCCGAGGACTTCGTTCGCAACATGACCGCGTTTGGCGGCACCGAGCACGAAGCGGCGCTGAAGATGGCCCTGCGGATGGGACCCGACGTGATCTTCTTTTTGACCGATGCCCGGATCCCACGCTTGACGGGGCGCCAATTGCGCGAGATCCGGGCGCGCGCCGAGCGGGCCGGAACCACGATTCACGCGATCGAATTCGGAGCCGAACCGGCGGCGCCGGACGACAGTTTTTTGCGCGAGTTGGCGGCGGACAACGGCGGCCAGTATCGTTACTTGGATGTACGTCAGTTTCGCGCCGATGGCGCGTGGGATACGGAACCACAATGATGACCCGCATCGCGACTCCTCCGCTCGTTCAATCCGGTTTGTGTCGCGGTGCTCGGTGGAGCCGTCTTGGACGCTTCGGCACCGTGGTGCTCGGCATCGCCGTGTGCTGGCCGGCAATCGTCGCGAGGGCTGCCGAAGAGGGCGCCAGTGGACAAGATCGCGTGGCGTACCTGCCGGCAGAAAATGCCGCGGCCGGCAGCGAAGCGGAGCATCGCGATTGGCGAAATCGGCCGCTGCAGGTGGTTACCGGATCGATCCAGAACTGGAACGAGAAACATCTGCAGATTCAGTCCGCCGGCGGACAGGACGTGACGGCGCTGCGCAGCGAAGCCGTGGTCTGGGTGCTGCCGCACTGGAGCGACGCGGACGCTCGGGCCGGCGCGAGGGCCTACGCCGAGGGCCAGTTGGCCGAAGCGATCGCCAAGATGTTGGCGGCCATTAAAAAACGTCCACGATCGTGGCAGCAGGAAGCCCTGTCGGTGCGGTTGGCCGTGGCCGCGTTCGAAGCGGGACGCTACCCGGCCGCGTTCGAGTTGATCGCGCAACTGGATCGCGGCGATCTGCCCGCGGTTCTGGTGGGTCAGCTGCCGATCGTGTGGTCGGGCCGGTCCCGTGACGCGGGCCTCATCGCCGCCGCGAAAGCTCGACTGGACGCACCCCAGCCGCTGCTGCGTCTGGCCGCTGCCAGTGCGTTATTGTCCACCAGCGAAGCGGCTGCGGCACGGCGAACGCTGGAAGATTTGGCCGGCGATGGCACGCGACCGATCGTAGCGAAACTGGCCGATGCCCAGCTGTGGCGAACGGCCACGCCGGTCGAGACGAAACAATCCGCCTCGCGTTGGCAGGAGAAATGCGAAGCGATGCCGCCGGCGGTGACGAGCGGCCCCTGGGCGGCGATCGCTGAAAGGCTGCAGACCGCCGGCGAAACCGAGGCGGCCCTGGAGTACTGGTTGGCCGTCGCAATGCTCTCGCCCGACCCCGATCACCCGGCCGCCCAAAGAGCCCGCCGCGTCGCCGCCCAGCTGCTTAAACAACAAGGCCGCAGCGACGAAGCCGCTCGTCTGCAACGTTAAAGTAGCACGGCTGTCCCAGCCGTGAACCGCGATGCTCTCGGCTGGGGCAGCCGAGCTACTATGGACCGCGATGCCACTTCGTTACTTGTTTAAGGATGTGCTGCTTTGTTCGCTTTAACACGACCCATGTTCAGGCCCCGCATGATTGCCGCGAGCTTGTTTCTTGCTGGCCTGCTGTCGCCTGGCTTGCTCGCCGCGGCCGATTCGCCCACTCGCCCGAACATCGTCTTTATTCTTGCCGATGACCTCGGCTTGAAGGACCTCAGTTGCGAGGGATCGACGTATTACGAAAGCCCGCACATCGATCGACTGGCGGCCAGCGGGATGCGATTCACGCAGGGCTACGCGACCTGCCAGGTCTGCAGTCCTTCGCGGGCTAGCATCCTAAACGGCCAGTTTCCCGCTCGGCACGGCATCACCGATTGGATCGGCGCGGCGACCGGCAAGAACTGGAAACGCAACGATCGCATCGAACCGGCCGAGTACCGACGCCAGCTGGCCGCCGAGGACGTGACGTTGGCCGAGGCGCTTCGCGAGGCCGGTTACCGAACGTTCTTTGCCGGCAAATGGCATCTGGGCGGCGAGGGTTCGTTTCCCGAGGATCATGGGTTCGACGAGAACGTCGGCGGCCATCATCGCGGCAGCCCGCCCGGCGGCTTCTTCGCGCCGTTCAAGAACCCGAAGATGGAGGACGGTCCCCGCGGCGAATCGCTGCCGCTGCGATTGGCCGACGAGACAGTGGACTTTATTCGCCGCACGCACAACCGACAGGAAGGACCATTCTTTGCTTACCTGTCTTTCTACAGCGTGCACGGCCCGATTCAGACCACCGAGCCGCTGTGGGAGAAGTATCGCTGCAAAGGCCAGGGCCGCGCGGAGGAAGGCGAGCGCTTCGAGATCGATCGCACTCTGCCCGTGCGACAGGTCCAAGATTGCCCGATCTATGCCGGGATGATTGAATCGATGGATGCGGCAGTCGGCCGCGTGACGAAGGCACTGGATGAGCTGGGGCTGGAGGAAAACACCATCGTCGTGTTCACCTCCGACAACGGCGGCGTCTCCAGCGGCGACGCGTACAGCACCAGCAATCTGCCGCTGCGCGGTGGCAAGGGCCGGCAGTGGGAAGGCGGGATCCGCGAACCGTTCTACGTCCGCGCGCCCGGCGTGACCGAGCCGGGCAGCACCAGCGACGTGCCCGTTACCGGCGCCGACTTCTATCCCACGCTGCTCGAGCTGGCCGGATTACCGCTGCGCCCCGAACAGCACCAGGACGGCGAGAGCCTCGTGCCGGTGCTCGGTGGCGGGACATTGCCGGCGCGGCCGCTGTTCTGGCACTACCCGCACTATGGCAATCAGGGCGGCGACCCCTCGTCGATCATCCGCCGCGGCGACTGGAAACTGATCCACTACTACGAGGACGGCCGCGACGAGCTGTACAACCTGGCCGAAGACCCCGCCGAGCAGCACGATGTGGCGGCCGAGCATGCGGCGCTGAGCGGAAGTCTGCGAGCGGCTTTGGACGCGTATTTAAACGAGGTCGGTGCGGCAATCCCCGTTGCCGATACGCGTTTCGACGCCGAAGCCAAGCGGCAGCAACAGCAACACATTCGGGAGCGTCTGCTGCCGAGGCTGGAACGTCAGCACGCCCGGTATCTGGAAGCGGACTTCCAGCCCAATCCCACTTGGTGGGGAAGCCTGCCGCGGGATCCGTCGTAGAAGACGCGAGCCGTAGCCCGTAGCTGAACTCGCCAGAGTTTGGGGGAAGTCAGATTTGAGATCTCAGATTTGAGATTTGAGATTTGCTGACTCTAGCGGATTCTATGTATAGGAAAGGAAGTTTTCTCCCCTCTCCCCCGCGGCGCCGCGAGCGTCAGCGAGTGAAGCGGTGGTGGGAGAGGGGCCGGGGGTGAGGGGGCTCGAGTGCAAATAGCTGACGCGTTGCACCGGATCTTCCTGCCGCGTACCGTATCGAGGCGCGGCACTGACGAGCCTGCGCTGCAATTCCCCCTCACCCTCGACCCCTCTCCCCCAAATCCTGGCTCGCTTAGGCTCGCCAGGATTTGGGGGAGAGGGGAGAAAACGTTTTTGTCCATACATCGATTCCGCCGGAGTCAGAGATTTTGCAATTTGCAATCGACTCTCGGTGGTTGCTGCCCCTCAACCCTCAACCAACAACTAACAACTAACAACCTCCCCGTTAGCGGGCGTTTTGCAGCAGTTGCTCGAGTTCGGCGGGCGGTTGGTCGAAGGTGACCATGCGGTGCTGGTCGCCTTCGCGGACGATCACGATCACTTGACGATCGCTGCCGGCGGCGGTTTGCGTGCCCGCTGCGGCGGTTCCGCCCAGGCTGGCCAATCGCGTGGGCGGGGCCGCGGTGGCGGCCGGAGCCGTTTTAGGGGTGGTTGTGGCGGCGACCGCTGGGGCGCCTCCGCCTTTGTACAGGTTGGCCAGTTGGACGCGATCCAGTTGCCAGTAGATCGAGCGCGGGCCGGTGTAGATGCCCACGTCGCCCTGGTGGTCGGCGGCGTTGCATACGGCGATCAAACGGCCTTGTTGATCGAACAGGCCGCCACCGCTGCGGCCGTCGATCGGGGCGCCGGCGATTTCGATGTTCGAGGCGCCCTTGTTCTGGTCGTACTTGTCGACGCCCGTGATCCGGCTGTCGCGGCGGCTGGGGTCGTCGCCGCGGTCGCAGCCGAAACTGAACACGGCTTGTCCGGTTCGCACCGTTTCGTTTTTCGGCAGCACGGCGACCGGTTGGACGGGAATGCCCGGCTTGATCACCACCAAGGCGATGTCGCGGTCGTCAGCGTCGTAATCGACCACCTGGCCGGCGACGGTTTTGATTTGGCCGGCGTGAAACAATTCCACTTCGATGCGTCCCTTGCCGCCGTTCTCGCGGAACAGGTGGCCGCAGGTCAGCACCAGAGCTTCCTCGCCGTGGGTGTCGATGATTGTGCCAGTGCCCACGCCGAAACCGGTGTCGTCGTGGACTCGCAATCGCACGGTGGCCGCGCGAGCGGTTTGGATGGCGTTGGCGACGCTCATCGAAGGCACCGCTTCGGATCCTCCGCTAACGGCGGCCATTCGCGTTTCGGGCTGCAGTGCGGCCGGCGGCTGGACCGAACGCGTGGGGGTCAGTTCCGCAGTGGTTGCGGTGCGCAGCGTTTCCTGCAGCTTTTGAAGGCTTTGCACGCCGACCAGACGGGCCTGTTCGCGGCCATCGGCGATCACGACGTACGTGGGAGTGCTGCGGATCTTGTAGCGAACGGCCAAGTCCTGTTCGCGGTGGACGTCGACGTGGCGGACCGGAACGCCGCTCTGTTCCAGCCGAGCGATCACCGGCTGCATCGACCGGCACGGCGGACAACTCTGCGAGGTAAACTCGACCAGGACCGCATCGGTGGGCGTTGCCGTTACGGCCGACAACATCAACAGCATGGTTGCTTGTACCACGTTCCATCCCTCCATGGATTTCGCGTCGCCCGATTCGTCGGCGACGATTCTCTCTTGCTTGCATCTCGACCCGAGTCTTTCGGGCCGCGGTCGGCTCGAACATCCATGCCCGAACCGTGCCATCGGGGCGGATAGTCGCTCGAGGCCCGCTTCGGTGCCAAGATCAATGCCGCGGTGGCAGGCGATGGTCGGGCCGATCAACCGGCGCTAAGCCGTTGCGAGAAAAGGGGTTGAGGGACCGCGGTTTTTTCTGCGATTTTGCCGAGAAAAGTTAAAGTCTGCCTGCCGTTCCGCATTTCCGCTGGTTCTTTACAATCGGCGGACCGCATTTCGCCCCCTCAATCGGTTACGAAAGTCGTTCCAGTATGAGCCCTCGCCGAATCCTCGTTACCAGTGCCCTACCCTACGCCAACGGGCCGATCCACATCGGCCATCTGGTGGAGTACATCCAGACCGATATTTGGGTGCGGTTTCAGAAGATGATGGGCAACCGCTGTGTGTACGTGTGCGCCGACGATACGCATGGCACAGCGATCATGATCCGAGCTCGCCAGGAAGGACGCAGCGAAGAAGCGTTGATCGCGGCCATGCAGGAGGCGCACGAGCGTGACTTTGCCGCTTTTGATATCCAGTTCGACAACTACGGCAGCACCCACAGTGACGAGAATCGCCAGTTGTGTGCCCGCTTCTGGCAGGCCCTGCGGCAACAGGACCTGATCGTCCAGCGGGACGTGGAACAATTGTTCGATCCCGAAGCCGAGACGTTTCTGGCCGACCGCTTTGTCCGCGGCACGTGTCCCCAGTGTCAGGCCACGAACCAACCCGGCGACAACTGCAGCAAATGCGGCAGCACGTACCGTCCGGCCGAATTAATTGATCCCCGCAGCACCCTCAGTGGAGCCGCGCCGGAGCTGCGGTCGGCACCGCACCTGTTCGTCCAGCTGGAGAAGCTGCGCGACTTTCTCGCCGACTGGGTCGCCAACAGCGGCGCCCTGCAGAGCGAGACGGCCAATTACCTGGCCGGTCACTTTCTGAAGGATGAACTGCGCGACTGGGACATCTCACGGCCCGCCCCGTACTTTGGTTTCGAAATCCCCGATTCGCCCGGCAATTACTGGTACGTCTGGTTCGATGCCCCGATCGGTTACGTCGCCAGCACGCAGCAGTGGTGCCAGCGGAACGGCGAGTCGCTGGAGGATTGGTGGCAATCGGACGAGACCGAAATCCATCACTTCATCGGCAAAGACATCACCTACTTTCACACCCTGTTCTGGCCGGGGATGTTGAAGGCGATGGGCTGGAGCCTGCCGACGAAGGTGCACATCCACGGCTTTCTGACCGTCGATGGCGAAAAGATGTCCAAGAGCACCGGGACGCTGGTCACGGCCGAAACCTACCTGCAGCGTTTGGACCCGGCCTACCTGCGATACTTCTACGCCACCAAGCTGACGCCGCGCGTCGAGGACATGGACCTGGGGCTGGAGGAATTCGCCGAGAAAGTGAACAGCGATCTGGTCGGCAAAGTCGTCAACCTGGCCAGCCGAACGGCCAAGTTCGCCGGCAAACTGGGACTCTCGCCCGAGTACCCCGACGACGGAGGCCTGTTCGCCCAAGCAGCCGAAGCCGGGGACCGAATCGCCGAGGCCTACGAAGAGTGCGACTACGCCCGCGCCATGCGGCTGATCATGGAATTGGCCGATCGAGCCAACCCCTACGTCGAACACGCGCGGCCGTGGGAGCTGCGCAAAGACCCCGAGCGTCAGCAGGAACTGCAGGACGTGTGCACCGTCGCGCTGAACCTGTTCCGACAACTAGCTATCTATTTGGCTCCCGTGCTGCCGCGTCTGGCGCAGCAGTGCGGCGAATTACTAGGCGAACCGATCACGCGGTGGCAGCAGAGCCGCACGCCGCTGGTCGGCACGCCCGTCGCCCCTTTCAAGCACATGCTGAAACGTGTGCAAATCGAGGACCTACAACAGATGATCGAAGACAGTAAAGAACAGGACACGCCCGAAGAATCGACCCCCGCGTTTGCCGACAGCGATCAACCGCTGAAGGACGAACCGCTGGCCGAGGAAATCACGATCGATGATTTCGCCAAAGTCGATCTGCGCGTCGCCCGCGTCGTGGCGGCCGAGCATGTGCCCGAAGCCAACAAACTGTTGAAGTTGACCTTGAGCCTGGGCGGGGAAGAACGCCGGCAGGTGTTCGCCGGCATCAAGGCCGCCTACGAACCCGAGCAACTGGTCGGTCGCATGGTGGTGATGGTCGCCAACCTCAAGCCGCGAAAGATGCGGTTCGGCCTCAGCGAAGGCATGGTCGCCGCGGCCGGCCCGGGCAAGAGCGAAGTCTTCCTGCTGGGCATCGACGATGGTGCCCAGCCCGGACAACGCGTGCATTGATTGGTCAGTTGGTTATTGACCTCTCAAGGGGATTGGTATCGACATATCTCTTCACCCTCCCTCTGGAGACTCTTCAAACACACGAAATCGTTTTCTCCCCTCTCCCCCGAATTCTGGCGAGCCTAAGCGAGTCAGGATTCGGGGGAGAGGGGCCGGGGGTGAGGGGGATCGCCACGCGGCGCCTTCGTCTTTGGATACTGGTTAGTGATACGGGACGCGGCAAATCTACACGAAGCCAAGTTACAAGCAGTTGCGCCTGAGACCCCTCACCCCCAGCCCCTCTCCCCGCCGGCCTGGGCAAGCTCCACTTGCCCAAACCGGCGGGGAGAGGGGGGTAAACGTTCGTAGGAACAGATTCCGATAGCGTCGGGAAATACTAGGGAGACTCTATCGAAAGTGCTGGAAAATTAGTTTTTGAAGAGTCTCCCCCGGCCGGGGCGATGTCTTTTTCCGTTTGGCAACCTCTGTCGTTAGAAGAAATGATTTTTTCTCTGTAACGCATCTTCGATCCCTTCGCTTCTCTACGTAACGACCTGACGTTCACGAGAAAGCGACCTTCGACAGCACCGCTTTCTCCCCCCTGAAAACGCTGTCAACACAAGGATCGAAACGATGAAGAAGTTGCTGAAAAATCTGGTTCTGGCGATCGTCCCCGCGATGGTTCTCGCTTGCAGCGTCCACGCCGACGAGAACGACTTGTTCAATGAACTGGCGGCGACCGACACCCTGGCCATCTCCGATGCCGACATCAATGTCCAGGAGTTTGATCTGGATGATTTGGACGTCGACCAGTTGGCCGACGCCGCCGGGCAGGACGAAGACCAGGCCCTGGAGGCCTGCTTCCGCCGCATCGGCTACCACGGCTACAGCCGCTACTACTACCCGCGGTACAGCCACGTGCACTGCTACCGCACCTACACCTACTACCGCCCGCTGTACCACCACCACACGTACTACACCACCTACTACACGCCGGTGTACCACAGCTACTGGGGTTGCTACTAATCCACTCGGCTCGCGCTTCGGTTGCAGGGCGACCGGTCGGCAAGTGGGCTTCCCTCGCAGGCTGGTCGCCTAGGCAGCCCTCGACCCCGCTCTTCAACACGCTCGGCCCGATGCCTTGGTCCCAGGCATCGGGCCTTTTTTGTAGACCCTTCAGCGATCTCAAACACGAACACCATCCCTCGGGAGAAACAACGATGCGACTTTACTGGAACTCAACTTTCGCCGCCCTGGTTCTTCTGGGCGTCCTGATGGGGTCCTCGGCCCCAGCCCGCGCCCAAAACGATTTCGATGCCCTGTTCGGAGCCCGCCGCACCTGCGACCACGTCATCGACTTGTTGCTCCGCTATGGCAACGGTTCGGACGGCTATCAAGGCGGTGGCGGAGTGATCCGCGGGACGGCCTACGGGCCGGCCGTCGTGCCGCACGACGAGATCGGCGATCTGGAACTGATCTCGATCACGCTGGTCAACGCAGGCGGCGTCGACTGCGGGCCCACGGTCGCCGTCGCAGTGCGAAACAACAGCGGCCGCGATGTCTGCGACTTCCGCATCTCGCTGGTCGCGGTCCTGCACCGAATCCATCCGCTGTGCCCGACGACGGTGCACCGAGTCGAAAAGATATGTGCGGGCCAAACGGCCGAGTTTCAAATCGTCCTGCCGGCCGCCGCCCTGTCGATGGGACGCGCCGGCGAACAGGTGTTGTGCTGGCAGAAGTTGGTCGTCGCCATCGACAGCTACGATCAATTGCTCGAATGCAACGAAGCCAACAATCTGAAGGTGGTCAACGTCAGCGCGATCCCGCGGGCCGTGGTCGAACAGGTGGTCGGTGAATCGGTCGACGAGCCGGCAGATGGGGCGGGTCCCGAGGCATCGGTGCCGTCGGCAGGCACGCCGGGCGACCAGCCTGCACCCACGCCGACGTCGCCGGACGCCGAGTCGCCTGGCGGCCTGGACGGATTGGACTTTGACAACCTGGACTTGGGCGAAGCCACGGCCGCCGTCGCACGACCCTATTAAGGGGGCGGCCGAGTCTCTATCTCAAAGGCGCTTGGAGAATCGGCGGCGGCGCGACGGCTCGTCGATTTTTTCGAAACGCATTGCTTAGGTGAGCCGTTTGGGCGATAGCCCCGGTTCTGTGGTGACGAAACCGAGGCTAGCGCCTAAACGGCTCAATGAATCGACAGGCCGTTCACCACCGGCAAGAAGCTTTCGCCGCTGCGGCGGCTGGAGCCCGAGGGTATCCCGCCGCCATCCCTTTGACGCTCCCGGGAGGGTTTTGAAGCTCCCGGGAGGGTGAAGATCGATGGACAGCCCTCTACGCCCGACGGTAGCGCGATGCCGGAAGAATAATCTCGGAATTGCACCAGCCGTTTTTTGTTATCATGACCATTGACGGCCTGTCGATTTATTCGAAAACGCATTGCTGATGTGAGCCGTTTGGGCGATAGCCCCGGTTCTGTGGTGACGAAACCGAGGCTAGCGCCTAAACGGCTCATTAAATCGACAGGCCGTTGCGGCGCCGGGAGGCGTTGTGGAGCGAGCCCAAGAGTTGAGTCGTGGCCCCGGAAGGGGGATTTTGGATTTTCCATGTTCTATCGTTGCGTGTCGGTTGGGTTCCTGCTGCTGACTCTGGTGTTGGTCCCGCTCGGCTCTGTCGCGGCGGCTGCCGAGCTGCCGGGGCGGCGCTCGGCTGACTGGCAGGCCGATTTGATTTCGGCGCTGGTCGATGCGGAAATGCTGGACTCCGCCGAGACGATTTGCGCCCGACGGTTCGCGGCGACCGATCTCTCCTCCGACGCCGCCGCACGCTGGGCCATCCGCTGGTCCTCGGTCCGAGCGGCTCGACTGCGACTCAGCACGCAGTGGACCGAGGCGCTGGCCGAAGCCGCCCGCCAACCGATCGAGCGTCTGCTGCAGGCCTACCCGGATCATGCCCGGGCCGATTGGTTGAAGGTCCAGCTGGGCATCGTCCAGTTGGCCACCGTCCAGCACGCCGCCCTGCAGTTGGCCGTCACGCCCGACGAACCGGCGATCCAACAGCGCGGCCTGCAGTACGCCGCGGACGCGCTGCGCCGCTGGCAGGCGGTCGGCGATCGTATCGACCAGCAAACGCCGGCCACCCGGCCCGAGCTCCGCGATCTGCTGCAGACGATCCGCCAGCAACGCTTGCAGACGTTGCTGTGGCGCGGACGGTTGTTTGCACCGGAGAGTGAAAGCCGAATCGCGTCGGCGACCGAAGCGGAGCGCGAAGCCCGCGAGGTGTTGTCGCAGACGTCGCCCGATTCCTCGGCCCATCAACAGGCAAGGCGGATTCGCGCCGAGGCGTTGATCGCGATGGGACGCTCCGAGGACGCACTGCAGTGGTTGTCTGCCGATGCGGCGGCTGCGGCGGGCACGGCAGAGTCGGCGGCGTTGCTCGCCTTGCGAATCGAAGCGCTGCTGGCCGCCGGTGATCTGCAGGCGGCCGACCAGCTGCTGCGAGGTTATTTCGGCGCCGATCCCAGTGCGGTGGCCGCGCCGCTGGAGCTGCAGCTGGTGCGGCTGGACTACCTGCTGCGAACCAAACCGGCGTCGACCAGCGATGATGGCCCGGCCGATCCCGATCTGGATGCGTTGGCCGATTGGTTGGACGTGATCGAGCGACAGCATGGCGTGTATGCGCGGCGCCGCGCCGAGGCGAAAACCCTGCGCGTGGTACGGGTGCGCGGCGACCAAGGTGATTCGCGGTTGTTGGCAGCCAAGGCAGGCCAGGAGCTGCGCAGCGGAAACCTGTCGGCCGCGGCGGCACTGTTGGTTCAGGCCGCCGAAGCCGAAACGGAGGCCGCCGCCGCACTCAAGTACGCCACCCAAGCCGCGGCCGTCTTGGCACGCATCGGTTCCAGCGACAGTTGGTCCCAGGCGGCCGACATCCTGCAGCGCGTTTCACAGCGTCATCCTGGTCATGCCAAAGCACCGGCGGCGCACCTGCAGGCCGCTTATCTGGTCGCCCAAGGCATGCAGAAAACCGCTTCCTCGGACGACGGACGCCTGCGGCAGTTGTTGCAGCAGACGGTGCGTACCTGGCCCGACAGCCCGCAGGCGTCGACCGCCATCGACTGGTTGGTGCGTTTGTTGGAAGCTGGCCGCCAGCACGCGGCGGCCGCGCGTTGGCGGTTGTCCGGCGGAGCGACCGCTTCGGTGGAAACCATCCGCCGTGCTGCACGCCTTTGGCAGACCGCACTGCGAGAGAACGCGTACGACGCAGCGCTTTTGGCCGAGGCCGTGCGTTCGTTCAGGACCGCGGTCACCCAGGTGGATGAACCGCCGGTCGTTGCCGCCAGTCAAGCTGCGGCCGCCCGCTTGATCACCCTGTTTGCCGACCTT
Source organism: Roseimaritima sediminicola (assembly GCF_009618275.1). Taxonomy (GTDB): domain Bacteria; phylum Planctomycetota; class Planctomycetia; order Pirellulales; family Pirellulaceae; genus Roseimaritima; species Roseimaritima sediminicola. Next base: position 32,136 of record NZ_WIAD01000041.1, on the reverse strand, counting down.
TCGACGCTCCGTAACGCCTCGCTGGAAAGCGTAATGGATACGGGCGATCCGGCGATCGCCGCCCTGTATCGCTTTCGCCGCAACGGCCTCGATCCCGCGACGCTGCTTCCCGGCCAGGGCGAACTGGGAACCGACGAGGACGGCCGGCAAAACACGCTGGATGCCGTGCGTCGCTTGCTGGCCGATGGACAAACCGAAGCCGGCCAACGGAGACGGCTGGGGCAAGGCATCCTGCGACTGCTCGATGCGTTTGCCGATTCGCCATCGGACGCACAGTCGCCGGCCGTGGGCCAGCCGACGAGGCTCGCGGAGCTGCGCAGCCGAGCGCTGGTTTGGACCGGACAGTGGCAGCAAGCGGACGCCCTGTGGCAGAGAAGAATCGCTGAGTCGCCCGACGATTTGCAGGTTATCCGCCGCGCCGCCGAGGTGTTGGGCGAAGCCGAAGAGCGTGCCGGCAAGAGTCGCGCGATCGAGTACTGGACGCGAATCGCGGCTGGCTTGCCCCAGGGCGATCCGGCTTGGCACGACGCCAAGCTGGCGACCATCGGTTTGCACCTGGCGATGGGCGACCGCACGGAGGCGGCGAAGATCGCCCGCTACGTCCTGTTGACTCGCCGCCCCAGCGACCCCGAAACGGTCGCCCGTTACCAACGGGTCCTCGAGTAACGTGGCACGGGCTTCCAGCCTGTGAAGAATGTGGCATAGGCTTCCAGCCTGTGAAGAATGTGGCATAGGCTTCCAGCCTGTGAAGAATGTGGCATAGGCTTCCAGCCTGTGGAGAATGTGGCATAGGCTTCCAGCCTGTGGAGAGCGTGGCATAGGCTTCCAGCCTGTGGAGGAACATTCACAGGCTGGAAGCCACTGCCACTGCTACTGCCCACTACCAGGCTTTGGAGATGCTGGCGATGACCGAGAAATCCGTCTCCAGCTGCAGGCCGTCCAGGTCCTGTGCGATCGTCGGCACGATCTCGGCATTCAGGTAGTAGCCCTTTAGGTTCAACTGCGTCCCGATGCCGATGTTGTACCAGTAACCGCCACGAAAGGATTCGACGTTGGTGGCGATCATCGTGTCGGGAGTCGCCGGATCGGCTCCGTCGTAGGAGGTCCGCCAGAGGTGCTCGCCACGCAGCGACACCGCCCAGTAGTCCTTCAGCAGCACGCTGGTCCAGGAGTTCAAACGGAACTCGTTGCTGACGCTGTAACCGCGGTAATTCTTGCCGATTGGCAGATCGGTCTGGAACTGGATGCCGCCCGACCACCAGTCGCGGTAGCGTTTGTAGGTCAGCCCGGGACGGGCATTGAACGTGCCGCTGCCCAGCCGCATCGGATAGGGCAGCGGCTGGGAGACCGCCCCGCCACTGGGGATGGATGTCTCGCGATAGATGTCGCCGGTGGGAACGCTGCAGCCGAGGTTGAAGATCAGGTCGTGGCAGTCGTTGCTATGCAGTCGGATCAGGGCTCCGAAGGCCGTGTCTCCGAAACCGCTGTTGTGCGTGGTGAAGTCCGTGCCGCGCATCGGACCGGCCATGTCCCCGCGGATGTGATCCATCGTCAAACTGGGCAACATCACCATCGTGTAAAGCGTGACGTCGTCCGAGGCGCCGTACATCAGATGCATCATGTGCATCTCCATCGTCATCTGCGTGGGTGCCGCTCCGGCATTGGTGCGGATGCCGTCGACGACGATTCCCGGGGGCGGTCCGGGCGGCCCGATGGCTTCTTGATCGGAGAGCCGCGACTCGCCGATGCGGTTGTCTTCCATGTACATATTCATGTACCGGTACTCGACCATCCACTCGCCTTGCTCGTGCAGGTGGTCGCCCATGATGCCTGCCGGGGCGTGTTTGTCGGCCAAGCTGCGGCGGGCATCGTCCGCGGTGGCGACGGCGGAGCAAAGGACCAACGACAGGACGGCGGTGAGAGTCGAGCGGGAGATCTTCAAGACAGTTCCTTTCCAGGGGGACGGACAGGAACGCTATCGGCATCACACCCGCGGCGGCTGTACGCCAACGCGGCGGCGGCGGAGCGAGCAGCCCCGGGGACCCCGTACAGGCTGTTACAGCCGTTACAGCTTCGCCGTTACCCCCTGCAGGGCCTCGACCAAATCGCGCATGTGCGTGTAACGATCGTTGGGATTCTTGGCGATCGCTTTCAGGACCACCTCATCGACTTCCGGCGGAACATCGTCGCGGGTGCCGCGCTGGCTGGGCGGTGGCAGGTCCTTGCGGCGGATGTTGTCGAACGTTTCGTCGATCGTGCGGCCTTTGAACGGCTCGCACAACGTCAGCATCTCATACAACACCACACCGACACTGAAGATGTCGGTACGCTCGTCGATCGTGCGATTGCCCTGCACCTGTTCGGGTGACATGTACAGCGGCGTGCCCGGACGCATGCCCTGGTTGGTCAGGGTTTGCAGTTGGTTGGTTTGAGCCTGGTTTTTGTGTTCGGTGCCGACCAACACGCTGGAGCCGATCGCCGGGTTATCGTCGGCGTGGCCCCACACCTTGGCCACGCCCCAGTCCAGCAGGATGGCTTCGCCGAAGTTGCCGACCCAGATGTTCTCGGGTTTGACATCGCGGTGGATGACGCCGCGGAGGTGGGCGTAGGCCAAAGCTTGGCAGATATTAATCACGATCTCGATCCGCTCGCGGACCGGATACATTTCCAGGGTCGCCGGGTCATTGCGGGCCACTCGCTTGAGGACCTCGAAGAAGTTTTCGCCGGAGATCCGTTTCATCGTAAAGAACAGACCCTCTTCCGGATCGTCGCCGATCTCGTACACCGGCACCGTATTGGGATGCTGGAGCTGGGCCGTGACGCGGGCTTCGCGAAGAAAGCGTCGTCGTTCGTTGCGATCGCGACGAGCTTCGGGCAACAACGTCTTCAGCGCCACGGTCCGTCCCACCACCGTATCGATACAGCTGCGCAGCAGCGCATTGCCACCGCGGGCCATCTCGCGAAAGTTACGGTACCGCGCCAGCCCCGGCGGAATAGGATCCGGCAGATCGGGGTCGGTCGAGGAGAGGATGATCTCTGAAGGGTGTGAAAAAGGCATCGCGTTCCGATTTCAGCGACAAGCATCACGAAAAAACTACCGGGGCAGACTGAGAGGTCAGTTATACCATGATCGGGCTGCCGCGCCGCCGGTCCCCGCATCCGGGCGGTGTTCGTCAGACCGGGTGGTATCCCCAAAAAAAACACCCCGTCCAAGACCGAGCTTGGACGGGGTGCGGAATCGATTGGGTTTGCCGGGTCTTAGGCGGGAGCGTTGACCTTGGCGCCGCGAACCGTGTTGATGATCGCCGAGGCGACCATGTAGGGGTCGGCGTTGGAGGCCGGGCGGCGGTCTTCCAACCAACCTTTCCAGCCGCCTTCGACCGTCGCGATCGGGATGCGGATCGAAGCACCGCGGTCGGAAACGCCATAGCTGAACTTGTCGATCGACTGCGTTTCGTGCAGACCGGTCAAGCGTTGGTCGTTGTCGGCACCGTACACATCGATGTGTTCCTGGATCCGCGGCTGGAAGGCGCTGCAGACCTGTTCGTAAACTTCTTTGCTGCCGCAGGTTCGCAGCAGGCTGTTGGAGAAGTTGGCGTGCATGCCGCTGCCGTTCCAGTCGCCCTGAACCGGTTTGCAGTGCCAGTTGATCGAGACGCTGTGGGCTTCGGCGATGCGCTCGAGCAGGTAGCGGGCGAGCCAGACTTCGTCGCCGGCCTGTTTGGCGCCTTTGGCGAACACCTGGAACTCCCACTGGCCCATCATCACTTCGGCGTTGATGCCTTCGACGTTGATGCCGGCCTGCAGGCACAGCTCGAGGTGCTCCTCGACAATCTCCCGTCCGATCGCTTTGCCCGATCCGACGCTGCAGTAGTAAGGACCTTGCGGGGCGGGAAAGCCTTCGGCCGGAAAACCGATGGGCTTGTTGGTGTCCGGGTTCCAGATCGTGTATTCCTGTTCGAAGCCGAACCAGAAATCGTCGTCGTCGTCCAGAATCGTCGAACGGCCATTGGTGCGGTGCGGCGTGCCGTCGCTGTTCAGCACTTCGCACATAATCAGGTAGGCGTCGCCCAGACGACCCGGATCGGGGTAACAGGCGACGGGTTTCAGCAGGCAATCGCTGGAGTTGCCAGCGGCCTGTTGCGTCGACGAGCCGTCGAATGACCACATCTCGGCATCTTCCAATTTGCCGCTGAAGTCGTTGACGACTTTCGTCTTGCTACGCAGGGTTTGAGTCGGCTGATAGCCGTCGAGCCAGATGTACTCTAACTTGCTCTTCGTCATCACGGATTCCCAGGTTACTCAAGTGGAAACAGTCTCGTCCTGAACAAATTTCACGCATCCGGCTTCGCGGAAAACGGAACCACGTGAATCCTAATCCAGCCAGAAGTCGTGCCACGGTTCCCTTCCCGTTTGCCTCCAGGATGGGCGGCATGACTCGCCGGCTCGTCAATTAGAATACGCTAAACTGCGGTCCATGAAAAGATGGCGGTAATTTAAAGGCCGTAAAGCGGCGCTGCGGGCCATTAGTGCGGCGAAACGGTCCGTAAGGGGGTGGCCTAGGCTTTCGGCCTGCGAGCGAACGCGGACGCCGGCCCCCGGGGATGGTTTCGCCCTTCGCACAGCGGAGGGCGGCTCTGGCTCAGGAGCCGGCCCGGCCGCGCGGCCCCAGTCGGCCGAACATGCGGTCCAGTTCGTCACGGCTGAAGAACAAGGCGGTTGGGCGGCCATGGGGGCAGTGATGCGTGTCTTGGTACAGGTCGCGTTGCTCGAGCAAGCTGGTGATCTCTTCGGCGGCCAGGCGATCGCCGGCTTTGATCGCAGCCTTGCAGGCGATCGTGTGCAGCAGATGGTCCAGCAGGTCGCGGATCTCCGGGTCCTTGCCGGCAGCGATGATCGATTCGAGCGATTGACGCAGCACCTCGCCGGGACTCAGGTTGGCCAGCATCGCCGGATAGGACTGGACCAAAACTGTGTCGCCCCCAAACGGTTCGATCTCGATCCCGACTCGGCCGAGCACTTCCTTGGCGTCCAACGCGGCGGTCTGTTCGGCCGGCGTCAGCGAGACCGGTTCGGGAACCAGCAACCGCTGGGTCTCGATGCCCTCGCCCAAGACTTTCTCGCGAATGCGTTCGTACAAAATCCGCTCGTGCAGCGCATGTTGGTCGACGACGACCATCCCGCGCTGGTCCTGCGTGACCAGATAGCGGTTGTGCACTTGAAAGCCCAGGTGGCTGATTGCTCCGCCCAGCGGGCCGGTCGCCGGACCGGGATCGGTCGCGGCCTCGCCGGGGCCGGCCATATCGCCGGGGGCGGCCATATCGCCGGGGGCGGCCATGTCGCCGGGGGCGCTTTGGGGCTCCGCGTCGCCGGTGGTCTGCTGCCAGGGCGAGGCGGAGTCAGCGGGCGCGGTGCCGGGCGAGATGGAAGGGGCGTGATGGTCGGCGGCCGGAGCGATGTTCATCGCCGCCGAACCGCTCGAGCCGGGAAACGGCCTGAAGGGAGCCACGCCGGTTAGGTTGGCCGGCAGAGAGGGCGAAGTCGATCCGGTGCGGGCCCAGTCGATGACGCTCTGCCGCTGCGACGCTTCCTGCGCCGGCGACATGCCCAGCACACTGCCCACCGGTTCGGCCGGGCTGGACGCTTCGTTCGGCGACGCTGCCGAGCCGCTCGAGCCGGAAGCCGCTGCTTGACCGCTCGCCTGGGCCGATGATTCCGCCGGGCCGACGCGCATCGTCATATCGGTCGACAGGAAGCGGTGCCGCAACGTCTGCAGCACGCGGCTGTAGATGCGTCCGCCGTCGGTGAACCGGACTTCCAGTTTGCAGGGATGGACGTTCACATCGACCATCTCCGGTGGGATCGTCACCCGCAGAAAGCTGACCGGAAAGCGGCCCACCATCAACAGTCCACGGTAGGCTTCGCCCAGGGCGTGCTGCAGGGCGCGGTCGCGGATGAAACGGCCGTTCAAAAACAGGTACTGCATGCGGTTGTTGCCGCGGCTGACCGCCGGATCGCAGGCGTAACCGGAGATGCGAATTTGTCCGTCGTCGCTGTCCAGCGGAATCAACGATTCGGACACCTCGCCACCGAAGAAGGCTTCGATGCGGTCGACCCAACGCTCCGTCGGCGGCAGGTCGTACACGACCTTGTCGCCGTTGGTCAGGACCATGTGAATCCGCGGGTTGGCCAGCGCCAGCCGTGTGAAGGCTTCGACGATGTGCCCGCGTTCGGTCTGCGGCGTGCGCAGGAACTTGCGGCGAACCGGCGTGTTGAAGAACAGGTTGCGGATTTCGATCGACGTCCCGCAGGGGCACCCGCACGGCGCTACCGGATCGATCACGCCGCCCCGGACCCGCAGCTCCGCACCCTCGCCGGCTTCGGCCGTGCGGCTGCGGACGAGCATGTGTGAGACCGAGGCGATCGAGGCCAAGGCTTCGCCGCGAAACCCCAGCGTGCCCACATGAAACAGCGACTCGTCGTCGGGCAGTTTGCTGGTGGCGTGACTGGTCACCGCCAGAATTAATTGTTCGGGATCGATGCCGCAGCCGTCGTCGCTGACGCGAATCCGTTCGGTGCCTCCCTTTTCGATCGTCAACTCGATTCGCTGAGCCCCGGCGTCGACACTGTTTTCCAGCAGCTCTTTGACGACCGAAGCCGGGCGCTCGATGACTTCGCCGGCGGCGATTTGGTTGATCAGATTGGGCGGCAATTGGCGGATGGTAGGCATGCCCTTTAGTGTAGGGCACGGCCGAGGAGGAGCAACCGCGCGGTATAAATCGCCTCAGTCGCATAGGCTTCCAGCCCCAGTGGCATAGGCTTCCAGCCTGTGGTCTGCCAGCCCCTAGTGGCATAGGCTTCCAGCCTGTGGTCTGCCAGCCCCTCAGTGGCATAGGCTTCCAGCCTGTGGTCTGCCAGCCCCTAGTGGCATAGGCTTCCAGCCTGTGGTCTGTCTGGCTAGTTGCCTGGCTGGCTTCACAGGCTGGAAGCCTATGCCACAACGCTTGCCGCGCTAGACTTCCCAGCCTTCGTGGTAGGCTTCGCGGATCAGCGACTGGGCGGCGCTGTTGTCGCCGGTGCGGAGGGATTGCGGGTCCCAGTCGAAACCGCCGGCGCGGTAGGCGACGTTGCCCAGCAGCACGGTTTCGGTCAGCGGGCCGGAGTAATCGAAGTGGCAGGAGGCCGGCTGGCCGCCACGGCAGGCTTGCAGCCATTCGCGGTAGAAACCGGGTGAGTCCTCGAGGAACGGTTCGGGCGGCTGGTACTGGGCGTACTTCTCTTCGGGCAGCAGCTGCAGTTGGTTGAAGCCGCACAGCAGCTTGCCGTCTTCGCCTAAAAACAGCGTGTTGTTGCCTTTGGCCGACAGCCCCTGCTGGGCAAGGATTTCCGGCGTGCCGTGGTACCAGTGCAGACGCACCGCATCGGCCGCGGCCGCCCCGGCAGGCTGCGGGAAACGGTACGTGCAGTGCATGCTCTTGGGCGTCCGTTGGGCATCGACTTGCGGACCGCTCGCCTCGACCCGGTCCGGGTACTTCAGCCCCAGAGCCCAGAAGGGAATGTCCAGGATGTGGCAGCCGAAATTGCCCGTCTCGCCGGTTCCATAATCCCACCAGAACCGCCAGCCGTAGGGACAGAACGAAGGGTGATAGGGCCGCCGGGGCGCCGGACCCAACCAGAGCTCGTAGTCCAGCGTCGCCGGCACCGGCGGCGTTTCCTCGGGAACATCGGGCATCCCGCGACTGCCGCCGATCCAGCTATGCACTTCGTGTACTTTGCCGATCGCCCCGGACTGAACCAGCTCGACCACCCGGCGCATGTTCGCCATCGCGTGGCGCTGGGCTCCGAGCTGCGTCGCCAGGCCCTGGCGGCGAGCGAGATCGGTCAGCGTGCGGGTTTCCCAGACGTTGTGCGCCAGCGGTTTTTCCAGATACACGTGCAGGCCCAGCTGCATCGCGGCATAGGCGGGATGGAAGTGCGTGTGGTCGGGCGTGCTGATGACCACCGCATCGAGATCCTGGCCCATCGCATCGAACATCCGGCGATAGTCCTTGAACCGCCGAGCGCCGGAATGCTTTTCGAACATCGCCCCGCCACGCTGCTCGTCGACGTCCACCATCGCAACCAAGTTCTCGCTGCGGACGCCGTTGACGTTGGCCGCACCGCGCCCACCGATCCCGATGCAGGCGATGTTCAGCTTTTCATTCGGACTGTTTTCCGCTCGGCTCGCCGGAGCGGTCGCACTGTGGAAAAAGGCGGCGGTGCCAGCGGTGCCCAGTTGCAGGGCGCGGCGACGATTGAGAAGGGACATGGTTGTTGGTTGTTGGTTGTTGGTTGTTGGTTGTTGGTTGTTGGTTGTTGGTTGTTGGTTGTTGGTTGTTGGTTGTTGGTTGTTGGTTGTTAGTTGTTAGTTGTTAGTTGTTAGTTGTTAGTTGTTAGTTGTTAGTTGTTAGTTGTTAGTTGTTAGTTGTTAGTTGTTAGTTGTTAGTTGTTAGTTGTTAGTTGTTAGTTGGTGGCGAGTTTGGGTTGTACTCGTACTCGTGCTCGTGCTCGTGCTCGTGCTCGATTTGAGATTTGAGATTTGAGATTTGAGATTTGAGATTTTTTCTCCCCTCTCCCCCGAATCGCGGAGCGATGGCATGTGGTAGCCCCGGGCGCGAGCCCGGGGAAACGTAAACAACATGAACGAAAGCCCTGGAAGGGCGACAGGAAGGTTGGCAGCGGAATTCGTGTCGTCCCTCCGGGACTGGCACGGGTGTGGGGCGCCGGCACCCCGGGCTCGCGCCCGGGGCTACCACATGTCGCCACTGGCGTGGCTGCTGCGACCGAGCTTCGCATGCCATACCTAGGTTCCGTTAGAGTCAGCAAATCTGCAATGTTCCCTTTGCAAATTGCAATCTCCCCCGCCGCCGCCGCTACGGCAGCTTCTTGACCTGCAGGTTTTTGAAATACACCTTGCTTTCTGGGTCGTGGGCCTGCAGGGCAAACGTGCCTTTGCCCAGACGGCGTTCGAACTGGTCGCTGGCCGCCGCTTGGCCTTCCGGTTCGGTGTAATCCACCATCGTCTGGCCGTTGACTTTCAGGATGATGCGTTTGCCGCGAACGATGATCTCCTGGGTGTACCACTGGTTGTCCTTGGCCGGCGGATCAGAGACGTTTTCCACGCCGTACAGGCTGCTGGTTTTCTTGGGGTCGCGGTGCGTGAGGTTCACCTGGCATTCGTAGCCGTACTTGGGCCAGCCGGTCTCCTGATAGCGGGTGTGGAAGTAGATTCCGGCGTTGCTGCCGGGCGTGGTTTTCACATCAGCTTTGAAGTGAAAGTTTTCAAACGGCGCCAGTTCGCCGACGTAGAACAGATGGCTGCGGGGGCCGTCGCAGACCAGCAATCCGTCTTCGACGTGCCAGCTGTCGCGGTTCTCGCTGGCCTTCCAGCCCTCGAGGCTTTCACCGTTGAACAGAGAAGTGAATCCGGCGTCGTCGGCCGAGGGCGACTGAGCCAGCAGCGCGGCCGCAGGATACAGCAGCAACAGGAACGTCAAGCAGCGAGCAAGCATGGTGAGACTCTTTGAGATTTGAGATTTGAGATTTGAGATTTGGCATTGCGGGCCGCCCGGGCAGGGGCCAGAAAAAACGCCGACTGACTCGGCGGTCAGACGGCGTTTCGATCGATGCATGAGCGGTGTCCGCCGCGGCGGCTTACAGTCCGGCGTCGGTGGCGGGCAGTTCGCCCTCTTTGATCTTTTCACCGAACTTCTTGCCGTCCTTGCTCTTCTTCTCAGCCGTCTTTTTGAAGGCTTCCAGGATTTCCGCCTTGACCTTTTCCGGTTCGGCCTTGATCCGCTCTTTGGGGAAGTCCTCGTGGTCCAGGAACTCGCTCATCGCCATGCCGTACTCGTTGCGAGCTTCCTCTTTCTTCTTACCCTTGACGTGGCAGACATAGCAGCCTGCGCGGCGTCCGGCTCGCTTGAATTCGTCCGAGACGTCGTCGCCCAGGTAGTGAGCTTTCCACTGCTTGCTGAATTCGCTGATTGCAAACGCCGGGGTCCCCAGCAGCATCAGGGTCATCGCCATCAAAGCCAATCGTTTCATGTACAGTCCTCGAAGAGTGAGAGTCAGGTGGGGTAAGGGGCGGGAGAGGTTTATTCTACACCGAGATTAAATCTGCCGAAGGTCCGCTTGTCAAATTTCCGCTTGCGGCTCCAGCTCCGGAGTGATTTCAACCAGTAATTTCGGCAGTTCCGCGTCGTCAAAGCCCGGCACCACCGTACCGTCCTGTTGGAAGTCACTTGGGCGCAGCAGGTGCACCGGGGCTTGGTCGGCGGGCGAGGATTGGGTCCAGTTGATCACCGATTGGGGGGCTTGCTCCTTCATCCATGCCGGTGGGTTGTTGCCCGCCAGGTCGCTCAAGCGGTACAGCACGCTGTCGTCCTGCATATCACGGATCGAAACCATCCGGTCGCTCGTGCCGGTGCCGCTGTCGTAGTGGTTGCCCGAGCCGGCCAACAGGATCAGAGGGCCGTCGTTCAGGTCGTTCACGCCGTTGATTTCGATATGGGCCGAACCCATCGTGGTGGTGAAGGCGCAATTGGTGCAGTCGCGATTGATCACGACGGGAACCGCACCGCTGGGGCCCAGGTTCTCCGCGGCCAAGCCCAGCGGCAAGGACGCGGTGACGTCGCGGAGCAATAATTTTAATTGCGTTCGGCCGGCGGGCGGTTTGGACAAGGCGCCGCCGGTTTCCAGCAACCGCTGGGAAACGGCCAACAGTCCGTTCTCCCACCGCAGTTGCAGCTGGCCTGCGGCGTCCATGCGGATCAGGGTCATCTGGCCGCGAGCGATCACGTCCTGCATGTCGATGGCGACCAGCGGGGGGCCACTGGACGTTGCGGCATCGGAATCGCCGGCATCGAGTGGCAGCGGCAGGCTGATGTGAAACGCGTTGATCGGGTCTCGCAGAGCCGTGTTCTCGATCGTCAACACGCACTGTTCCAGATGCACGCCGCGGTTGGCAGAGACGCGAAACAGGGCCCCGCCGTGGACCGCCGTGGCGGGAACCTGCCAGTGGAACTGCAGGTTTTCGAAGCGGACGCGGTGTTGGCCGATGTCCACCATCACGGCGTGTTCCATGGCCAGCAGCGGCGAGTTCTCGAAGCGGATTTGGCAGCCGCCCTCGGGGCCGGCGATGACCAGGTCGTTCTGGTCGATCACCAGCGGCGGCGAGGCGAGAAAGTCGGTGGCGATCTCGATGCGTTTCAACTCGTGTTCGGCAGCCAACTCCAGAGCCGTCGACAGGTCCGCCGCAAAAATCTCGTCCGAAGCCGCATCGGGAACGCCGCCCACGCGGATCTTGGTGGCCGACAGCGTGGTCGCCGGAGTGGGCATCATGGCCGGGCGCAAACCGTCGGCACCCTGCAGCTCGGCCGGGACCGGGATCTCGGTGATTCGCGGCCCCTGCATCGCTTCGTCAGGAGCCGCCAAGTCGTCGCTTTCCCGATCGGTTTCGCGCACTGCGGCCGGTTCGGCCGCTTCGGCGCTTGGCGAGACCACCGCGGCGGGGCTGCGAACACTGACCAGTTCCGCCGTCTGGCCAGCGGGACGCGGCATCGACGTGTCGAGGCTGACCGAAGAGAGCAACTGCAGCCAACCGACGCTGAGCAACAGCAGCGCTGCGGCGGCCAGCCACGGCAGGTGCTGCTCCAGCCGCGTCAGCCAACTGCTGCTGGTGGGCACCGACAGCGTGCCCAGCCCCATCGATCGCTGGAGGTTTTCGCGGCGAGCCAATTCGGTCAGGTCCGCCAACAGATCGACCGGGCGGCGATAACGGTCACTCGGCCGCTTGGCCAACATCTTGTGCAGGATCGCCGTCAGGTCGTCGCTGACCTCCAGCCGCAACTCCCGCGGGTCCGGCGGCGGCGAGTTGCCGTGGCTGAGCAGTTTCTGCAGGACCGTGCCGCCGGGATAAGGCGGCCGCCCGGTCAGCATGTAATACAAGGTGCAACCCAGCGAATAGATGTCGCTGCGGACGTCGGCGTCGCGGGGATCGTGCGCCTGTTCGGGCGAGATGTAATCGAACGTGCCCAGCGTAACGCCGCTGGCCGTCATGTCGCCGGAGACCTCCAGCTGCATCGTCCGCGCCAGGCCCATATCCACCACTTTGACCAACCCGTCGGGACGCAGCAGCACGTTGGAGGGTTTGATGTCGCGATGCACGATGCCGCGTTGATGCGCGTGATCGAGCGCTTCGGCCACCTGGCGCGCGTAATAGACCGCGTCGTCGATCGACAGCACGCCATCACGAGCGACCAAGTCGCGGATGTTCGTGCCTTCGATGAATTCAAAGACGATGTAGTGCCAGTCGTCGTGGCGGCCCACATCGTACACGCGAGCAATGTGAGGGTGGTCCAGTTTGGCCGCGCTCTGGGCTTCGTTGCGAAAACGCCGCAGCAGATCCGGGTCGTCACCGACGCGCGGGATCACCTTGATCGCCACCGTGCGGTCGAGCCGCGTATCGTGAGCGCTGAAGACCGCGCCCATGCCTCCGCCGCCGATCAACTGGTTCAGCTGGAAATGGTTCAGGTGATGACCCAGCAGGACGCTGGCGATTTCCGCCGGGCTGCTGCCCAGCGATGTCGTTGGCGTCACCGCCCCGGCTTTGCGAATCACCGTTTCGGCGGCGGCCAGTTCGTCATCCGGGTAGGCGCTGTCGCCGCCCTGCCCGTCGGCGGCGGCCAGCTCGCCCGTGTGCGGGCTGGTGGAAGCTTGTCCGATCGCCTCGGCCGACTGGGACCCGGCCTCTCGCGGCGGTCCCTCCTGAAGCCTCGTTTCGCCCCCGCGCGACGACTCGCCCTCACGCGGCGACCCGTCCTCAAGCCGCGACGATTCGTCTTCAAGCCGCGGCGATGCATCCTCGGGCCGCGGCGACTCGTCCTCGGGCCGGGGCGCATCGTCGGCGCGGGAGGCAGAGGATGGTTGGTCAGGATGAGAATCCATCGATCGGGCAGCCTGTCGGAAGAGCGGCATAGTACAATTGTTCCGCATGCCTCCAGTGCAACCTAACCGAGCCCTGCAAAAGGGTCAATGTTTCTGGATCGAATAAGCCTTGAGGGTCATCCTATGTTCTTCCGGTTTTGCGGGCTGTTTGGCCTCTTCTTGACTTTGCTGGCGCCGTTGGCGCTGGCGGACACCGAAGCGGGCCCGTCGGCTCCGCAAGCATCACAAGCATCACAAGCTTCAAAGGCATCAAAGGCATCAAAGGCATCACAAGCGCCGCCGGCCGCCGGATCTCCGCACGACTCCGCGGCGGACGCCGCCGAAGGGGCAAAGGATCGGCCCAACGTCCTGGTGATCATCGCCGATGACCTGGGCTTTGGCGATCTGGCCTGTCAGGGGGCGCAGGACATGCGGACGCCGCACCTGGACCAATTGTTTGCCGAGGGGCTGACGCTGGACCGCTTTTATGCCAATTGCTGTGTGTGTTCGCCGACCCGCGCGGCGGTGCTCAGCGGTTGTTACCCGGACCGCGTGGGGGTACCCGGCGTGATTCGCACCCACGCCGACAACAACTGGGGCTACCTCCAGCAGCGCCGTCCGACGCTGGCCTCGGTCCTGGCCGACGCTGGTTACAAGACCAAGGCGGTAGGCAAATGGCACTTGGGGCTGGAACCGGAAAACCATCCGCTCAGCCGCGGCTTTGCGTCCTTCGACGGCTTTCTCGGCGACATGATGGACGACTACTACGACCACCGGCGCCACGGCAACAACTACATGCGTTCGGATCGCGAGCAGATCGACCCCGAGGGGCACGCGACGGATCTGTTTTCGCAGTGGGCCGTCGACTTCGTTCGCGAGCAACAGGACTCGACGCGACCCTGGATGCTGTACCTGGCCTACAACGCCCCGCACACGCCGATCCAACCGCCCGAGGATTGGAAGCAGAAGGTGCTCGATCGGCAGCCCGGAATCGATGCTCGGCGAGCGGCCCTGGTGGCGCTGATCGAGCACATGGATGCCGGCATCGGCCGGGTGTTGGCGGCGCTGGAAGAGACGGAGCAGAGCAAGGAGACGCTGGTCATCTTTACCAGCGACAACGGCGGGCAGTTGAATGTCGGCGCGAACAACGGGCCGCTGCGCGGGGGCAAGGGCATGATGTACGAAGGCGGGCTGCGCGTGCCGTTCTGCATTCGCTGGCCCGGTCACACCGAGGCCGGTTCGCGCTCCGGCCGCTTGGCATCGACGGTGGATCTGCTGCCCACGATCTGTCAGGCGACCACGGCCACGCCGCCCGAAGATTTGGATGGCCGTTCGCTGTTGCCGCTGGTCGAGGATCCGCAGGCGGCTTGGCCCGAGCGGGAGATCTATTTCGTTCGTCGCGAAGGCGGCGTCCAGTTCGGCGGGTTAACGATTCAAGCCCTGCGTCGCGGTCCGTACAAGCTGGTCCACAACACGCCCTACGAGCCGATGCAGCTGTTCCACTTGCAGCAGGATCCGCTCGAGCAAGAGGACCTGCGGACCAAGCATCCCAAGGTGTACCGCGAGCTCTCGGCCCGGCTGCGGCTTCACATCCAAAACGCCGGTCACGTCCCCTGGCAGAAGTAGTTGTTGGTTGTTGGTTGTTGGTTGTTGGTAAGTAGGCCGCGCCGCTGAATTCGCCGGGCTTTGATGAACTTCAAGTCCGCTGGCAAGTCCGCGGTTCAGGAGTTGTCTGTGTCGAAGCAACCATCCCCACCGCTGATTCTGTTTTCTGGGTTGGCTGCGGATGCCAATATGTTTGTTCCGCAGAAAAGGGCATTCCCGCAATTGGTGGTTCCGCAGTGGCCGATTCCCCAGCCGAGCGACACGCTGGACTCGTACTGCGACCGACTCGCCGAGGACCTGCAGGCTCACGCAGAAGGCGTCATCGGCGGCGCTTCCTTTGGAGGAATTATTGCGCTGCACGTTGCGGAACGTTTGAAACCTCGGGCTGTCATCTTGATCGGCAGTGTGCGGGCGCCTGCCGAGCTGTCGCGGTTGGCGCGAGGGGCTCGGCCGTTGAAGCCGCTGATTCCGCTGATCCCGGTGCGCGTCCTGCAGGCGTGCTGCGTCCCGATCGCTTCGGAGCTGGCAAAACGCTTCGCTCCTCGCACCTCGGGCTTGATGCGACAGTTCCGAAGTTCCGAGCCGGCCGTGCTCCGCTGGTCGCTGGCCCGAGTGCTGGACTGGCAATCCGCCCCGGCCGTCGACTGCCCGGTGCGCCACATCCATGGCGACCGCGATTGGGTGCTGCCGATGCGGTATACTCAGCCCGACACGGTCGTGCGTGGCGGAGGCCACCTGATCACGCTGACGCACCCCTCGGCCGTCAACGAGTTTATTCGGTCGGCGATCCGAGAGACGGCTTGAGTTCGCGGGGAGCAAGCGCGGGGAGACGCGGGGCAGGACTCTTTTTTTCACAGGCTGGAAGCCTATGCCACTGTTCACAGGCTGGAAGCCTATGCCACTGTTCACCTTTCAATCTATTTCTCGTTTACTCCCCTCTCCCCGGGGCGCGGCGAGCCTAAGCGAGCCAAGATCCGGGGAGAGGGGTTGGGGGTGAGGGGCCTCCGGTGCAACAGTTGGATCGTCCCGCTAAGATGTGCATGCCGATTCCATGTCATCGTACGCGGAGCCCGGGGAGGAGTATCGATGTCGATGGCAGCGATCACTTAACGGTCCAGGGCCGGGCACGTGATGCGCAGCGCGATCGCTACTTTCGAGAACTCGGTTACGAAACTTTGCGTTTTCACGGTTTTGAGATCACCCAGGATATCGACTCGGTGCGGGCGAGAATCGTCGCGGCGGTTCAGCAGCGACTCGGCTCCGACTGACGCCCCCTCACCCCCAGCCCCTCTCCCCCAAAGCTTGACTCGCTAAAGCTCGCCGCGCTTTGGGGGAGAGGGGAGCAAACGCGGGGAGACGCGGGACAGGACTCTTTTTTTCACAGGCTGGAAGCCTATGCCACTGTTCACAGGCTGGAAGCCTATGCCACTTTTCACAGGCTGGAAGCCTATGCCACTGGTTTTTCTAGCGGGAGCGGAGGCGGACGATGCTGAGCAGGTCGTGGTAGTCGTCGGTCCACAGCGGGCCTTGCCGGCGCTGCGGGGCGGGGGCGGTGGGCCACGGTTCGAGTTCGGGGGAGCTCCACAGCGGGTGATCTGCTTTGGCGATGACCATCCACTGGGCGGCCAGAGTGTGTTGATCCATGTCGCCCTGTGAGGACACCAACGCGCTGGACCAGCCGGCATCGGCGGCCAAACGGTGGACGACCGGCGGCAAGTTCAGGTGGCGGTTGGTGACGTGCACGACCAAGACGCCCCGGTCGCCGAGCCGCGAACGGTACAGCGCGAAGGCTTCGCGCGTGAGCAGGTGAGCCGGCACGGAGTCGCTGCTGAAGGCGTCCAACGCGATCACGTCGTAGCTGGCCTCGGCCTGCTCCTCCAGCAGCAGCCGGCCATCGCCCAGCAGTAAATTAATTTCGGCCTGCGAATCGGCGAGGAAGCTGAAATGATCCTTCGACATCCGGATGACGTCGGGATTGATTTCGATGAAGTCAAACCGATCGCCCGGCCGGCCGTAACTGGCCAGCGTCCCGCAACCCAAGCCGACGCCGGCGACGCGTAGACCTTCGCCGTTGTCGTGGGATGAGCGCCCACAGGCCATCAGGACGCGGCCGATCCCACTCTCGCGCCCGTAGTACGTCGTCGGCTGGCTCGGTGCAGCGGAAACCTGCAAGCCGTGCATGGTGCGGCCGTGCATCATGGCCACGCAGTCGTCCATTTGAACCACTCGCAGAACGCCGAAGAAGTTTCGGCTGGACGCGGCCACGCCGGCAGGACCGGCGTCGCTGGCGGCGTACAGCACGATCAAAACCATGGCCAGCAGTCCGCCACGCATCGCGCGGACGCGTCGCAGGTCGTAGTCGGCCAGACGCGTCCGTCGGGGGCGGTAACCGATGCAGATCGCCGTGGCCACGGCGGCGGCCAGGGCCAGGCAGATCGAACGTTCGGCATAGCTGGTCAGCACTAGCGGGCACAGCAGTCCCACGCTCAAGCCGCCCAGCGCCCCGCCGGCACTCAGCATCAAGTAGTACTGCGTCAGCCGACTCGGCGACGGTTTCAACCGCGAGACCTCGCCGTGACACAGCATGCACAGGGCCATCAGGGCCGTCACGTGCAGGGCCGCATCCAACACAATCCAGTGGCTCAGCGGCGTTGCGGCCAGCACGATCAGACCCGCCACGCAGGCGAGCAGCAGCGCCGCCCAAGGCCGCGGACGATACCAGCGCGGCCGATCAAAACAGATGATGAAACTGAGCAGGTACAGGCTGAGCGGCAGGACCCACAGGAACGGGATCACGGCCACGTCCTGACAAAGATGGTTGGTAACGGCCAACAGTCCCACCGACGCCAGGGCCGGCAGCAGCAGCCAACAGACGCGGCGGTAACGCGACGGCCGTACCGCCGGTGCGGTTGTTTGCGGTTTGTGCTGCGTGCCGGCAGAGTCAACGCCCGCGGCGGCACCGGCAAACCACAACGCCAACAATCCTTGCACCAAGGCGAATCCGCAGAACAGCAAAGACCACAGCAGCGATTGACCACCCACCGGCAACAGCGGTTCGACCAGGATCGGATAGCTGACCAGAGCCGTCAGCGAACCAATATTGCTGTAGGCGTACAGCCGATACACACCGGGATCGCGCTGCCGCCGGGCCAGCCAGGCTTGGACCAAAGGACCGGTGCTGGCTAGCACAAAGTACGGCAAGCCGACGTGCACGGTCAGCAACATCAGCAGATAGGGAACCGGCATCACCTCGCCACGCGGTTTCCACGACTCGGCGGGCTGAATCGGCAGGGACAGCACGGCGGCGATCAAGAGCCCCGCATGCACGATGCCCTGCAGACGCCGCGGAACGTGTTGAACCAACAGGTGTGCATACAGGTAACCGCCGAAGAGCAGCAGTTGGAAGAACAGCATGCAGGTGGTCCACACCGCCGGCGAGCCACCGAACCAGGGCAGCACGGTCTTGCTGATCACCGGTTGGACCTGAAACACCAGGAAGGCGCCCAGGAGCGTGGCTGCCACGAAGGGAAGAGCTTGCAGGCGACGTGGCGAAGCGAACATGACGGCCGGGGGAAGCGAGGACGGTGTGGGGGGCTGTACAAAACTAGCTTGCGAAGTCGCCCTCCGCGTTCTCTTCCCTCGCCTTTTTGTCATTACAATGGCTGCCTACGATCCTTACATTCGCTGTTATCGCTCGCTTGTTCGCAAGGAGATCGTTTTGCTATTGCGTTTGCGTTTGCTTTTGCATGTGCGTTTGCACTGCCGCCGCTGGTTATCGCCTGTCGCCGTTGCCAGAGGCTCGCTGCCGGGGTCTGTCGCTATCGTGCTGGCTTTCGTCCTATCGGTCCTGCCTCGGCCTGCGCAAGCCCAGCAGTACGCTGACGCTTCGCAGCAACTGCAACAGTTGCTCGACGAGGTCTGGGATGCGGAGCTGGTGGCCGATCCCTTGTTGGCGACCGATGCCGGCGATCCTCGCGGCCAAGACCGGCTGCCCGACGATTCGCTCGGCGCGATCCAGCAGCGAATGGTTCAGCGAGCGGCTTTCCTAAAGCGACTCGAAGCGATCGATCCGTCTCACTTAAGCGATAGCGGCCGCGTCGACCACGAGGTGCTGCGGCGACGGCTGCAGGGGCAACTGGACGACGTTCGGTTCGACGCGCATTTAATTCCGATCACCAATCGCGAGGGCTTTCACATCACGTTCCCGGAACTGCCGCGAACGATGCAGCCCAAGAGCAAGCAGGATTTTCAAAACTACAACGCTCGCCTGGCCGACTTCGAACGCTACGCCGAGCAACAGATCCAGCTGATGCGCGAGGGCATCGCCCGCGGACGAACCCTGCCGGCGGTGGTGCTTCGCGAAGTCCAGGACCAAATCGCTCCGCATGTGGTCGACGACCCCACCGAGAGCCTGCTGTACGCGCCCTACAACGAGGCTCGGCCCAGCGGAATCGCGGCGGGCGACTGGGAACCATTAAAAGCGTCGGCGGCCGAAGCGATCCGCGAAAGCGTGGTTCCCGCCTACGAGCGGTTCTTGGATTTCATGACCAAGACCTACGTGCCGGCCTGTCGCGGTTCGATCGCCGCCCGTGCCCTGCCCGACGGCCAGGCGTACTATGCCAACCGCGTTCGTTGGTTCACGACACTGGAGGACATCACGGCCGAAGAGGTGCACCGCATCGGACTGGCCGAAGTCCAGCGGATCCGCGGCGAGATGCAGGAGGTGCGTCGCGCTGTGGATTTCGAAGGCGACCTGGATGCGTTTTTAGAATTCCTGCGGACCGACCCTCAGTTCTACGCGACCAGCCGCCAGCAGCTGCTCCGGCACGTTGCCTACATATTAAAAACCGCCGATGGCAAGCTGCCGGAGATGTTCGGCAAGTTGCCGCGGACGCCTTACGGAATCCGCGAAGTGCCCGAGTACGTTGCGCCGCAGACCACCAGCGCGTACTACTGGCCGCCCAGCGCCGACGGCAAGCGAGCCGGATTCTATTACGTCAACACCTACAACTTGTCGGCTCGACCGCTGTATCAATTAGAAGCCCTGTCGCTGCACGAAGCGGTGCCCGGGCATCACCTTCAGCTGGCTCTGCAGACCGAAATGGATGACCTGCATCCGATCCGCCGGTACAGCAATTTCACGGCCTTCATTGAGGGTTGGGCGCTGTACAGCGAGTGGTTGGGCAAGGAGATGGGATTTTATACCGACCCGTATCAGGAGTTCGGGCGGCTGAGCATGGAGGCATGGCGAGCGTGCCGGTTGGTCGTCGACACCGGGATCCACCACTTGGGCTGGACGCGGCAGCAGGCGATCGAGTTCATGACCGAGAACACGGCGCTCAGCCGCCACAACATCATCGCCGAAGTCGACCGCTACATCGCTTGGCCCGGCCAGGCGCTGGGCTACAAGATGGGCGAATTAAAAATCCGCGAGCTGCGCGAGCGGGCCGAACGCGAGCTGGGCGACCGCTTCGAGCTCCGCAGCTTCCACGACCAAGTCCTGGCCGTCGGCAGCATTCCCCTACCGTTGCTGGAGCAACGCATCGAAGCCTGGCTCCAGCAGCAGCGGGAGGAGTGACGGAGCTGGCTTCAAGTCGAGCGAGCGATTGTTTTGGGACCACTAATCAGCACTGATCCAACACTAATCTGCCTAGGCGAGTCTCATTAGTGTTCAATTAGTGAAGATTAGTGGTTCAGCATTCTGCTCCATGACCTCTATACTGAACTTTACTTTCGTCATCCCGCCGCGTCTCAGATCTTGCTCTGAAACAGTTCGCTGATGCTTTGGTCGTGGTGGATGCGTTTGATGGCCGTGGCCAGCAGCGGAGCGACGGACAACTGGACGACGTTCGGCAGCTGTTTCTCGGGCGGCAGCGGCAGGGTGTTGGTGACGATGATCGAATCGATCGGCGCGGCTTGGATGCGTTCGATTGCCGGGCCGCAGAAGATCCCGTGGGTGGCGGCGATATGGATTTCGCGAGCCCCGTGCTCGCGGATCAGCCGCGCCGCACCGCAGATGCTGCCGGCGGTGCTGATCATGTCGTCGAACATCAGCGCGATCTTGCCTTCGACCGGTCCGCCGATGATCGTGTTCTGTTGGACTTCCAGGGCGCTGCTGCGGCGTTTGTGGAGGATGGCCAGCGACCCGCCGAGTCGTTTGGCGTGGCCCACGGCGCGTTTGATGCTGCCTTCGTCGGGGCTGCAGACCACGATTTCGTCGCGGTCGAAACCGCGCTGGAGGAAGTGATCGTTCAGCACCGGAGCGGCGTAGAGGTGGTCGACCGGGACATCGAAGAAGCCTTGGATCTGAGCGGCGTGCAGGTCCATCGTCAGCACGCGGTCCGCCCCGGCGCGGGTGATCAGGTTGGCCACCATCTTGGCCGTGATCGGTACGCGGCCCTCGTCCTTGCGGTCTTGGCGGGCGTAGCCAAAGTAGGGGACGACCGCGGTGATGCGAGCGGCACTGGCGCGTTTGCAGCAGTCGATCATGATCAACAGTTCCATCAAACTGTCGTTGACCGGCGGGCAGGTGGGCTGGACCAAGAACACGTCGCGACCGCGAACGTCTTCGTCGAGTTTGCAGAAGTTCTCGCCGTCGGGGAATTTGCCCAGCGTGATGGCGGCCGGAGCCAAGTGCAGGTGGTCGCAGATCTCGCGAGCCAGTTCCGGGTTGCTGCGTCCGCTGAAGATTTTTAACTCACGCATCGTCGGCGTACCCCATCTGGCGCATCGTGGCATCGACCAGGGCCAATTCGTCGCGATCGTTGATGCTGAGCGATTCGCAGGACTGGAGCACCGGCAGGGCTTCGACCGCGTGGCCAGCATCCCGCAGCAGGGCGACCGTGTCGGTCAAGTAGTATTCGCCCTGGGCGTTGTCGTTGTCCAAGCGGTCCAGGGCCTTCAGCAGGGCCGGTCCGTCGAACAGATAGGTGCTCATGTTGACTTCGTTGATCTGCCGCTGTTGGTCGGTAGCGTCCTTTTCTTCGACGATTTTCAGGAAGTTGCCGGCATCGTCGCGGACGATGCGTCCCAGTCCCTGCGGGTCGTCTTTCTTCAGCGTCCCCAGCAACAGACCGGGGCGGGTGCGGTGAAAATGCTCCAGCAGCTTGCGGAGGCTGTCGGGCTGCAGCAGCGGCGAATCGCCGGCCAGCACCAGAACCGGGCCCTCGTGTCCGGCCAGTTGCTCGCGACACACCTGGACGGCGTGGCCCGTGCCCAGCTGCTCCGCCTGGAGGGCAAAACGCACGTTGCCCGGCCGGCCCTTGAGTTCCTCGCGGACGTCGTCGGCGCGGTGGCCCACGACGACGATCTGTTCGCCGATACCGGCTTTGTTCAGGGCGTCCAGAACGAAGTGGATCATGGGGCGTCCACAGACCGGAAAAAGCACCTTCGGCAGGTCGCTTTTCATCCGAGTGCCTTTTCCGGCGGCCAGAACCACCGCGACTTCACCAGCCATTTTCGTCAGCCTGCATCTAATGCGAGGAAGTGGATCGAACGTTTATCGAGTATCTAAAAGGTCTTCAGCGCCGTGCGGCGTGGCCACAGTTTGGCATCCGTACCGGGGCTCCGGCAACCGGACGCATTCGATCTAGCGGCAAAACCGGTTTTCCCGCAAGAATAAACCTTCAAGCACCCCTGGGACTTCCCCACTTTAATTCGAACTCGCTCCGATCAAGGATGACCGGCAATGCGGCAACGTTTGCAGCATTTATTGGAATACCTGGCCGTACGGCTGGTGATCGCCGTGATGCAAACCCTGCCCGAAGCCACGGCGGACGGGTTCTGCCGCGGGGGGGCCTGGCTGCTGAGCGATCTGCTGAACGTCCGCGGCCGGACCGTCGACGACAATCTGCGACGGGTCTTTCCCGATCACGGCGACAGCCGCCGAGCGGAGATTCGGCGGCAGATGTGGCACCACCTGTTGCTGATGCTGTGCGAAATCGCCTGGGCCCCGCGGCGGCTGCATCGTTGCAACTGGAAGCAACACCTGCGGATCGACGAAGCCGCCGAGATGCTGCGGTGGCTGCTCAGCCCCCGCCCGTTGGTCGTCGTCTCGGGCCACTACGGCAATTTCGAAATCGGGGGGTACATCACCGGCTTGATGGGAATCTCCAGCCTCAGCATCGCCCGCAACCTGGACAACCCTTACCTGCATCGTTACATCACCGGCTTTCGCGCCGCCAATGGCCAGCGGATGGTCGACAAGAACGGCTGTGCGCCGGAGGTCGATCGGCACCTGTCCGCTGGCGGCGTGCTGACCTTGCTGGCCGACCAGCACGGCGGCGAACGCGGCTGCTGGGTGGATTTTCTCGGTCATCCGGCCTCCTGTCACAAAGGCCTGGCCCTGTTCTCGCTGACCTCCCAGGCCCCGATGATGGTCGCCTACACGCGCCGCTGCGACGGTCCCATGCGCTTCGACCAAGGCCTCCACGGTGTGGTCGATCCGGCCGACGGAACCGAAACCACCGGCGGCGTGCGCCCGTTAACCGCGTGGTACAATGACCGCCTGGGCGAAGTGGTGATGAGGGCCCCCGAGCAGTACTGGTGGCTGCACCGCCGCTGGCGGCCCAAGCCCCAGCGGGTGCGGAAGAAACCCGCCGCTGTCCGAGCCGCCTGAGTTGGTTGTTGGTTGTTGGTTGTTGGTTGTTGGTTGATGGTTGTTGGTTGATGGTTGTTGGTTGTTGGTTGATGGGCGCGTAGCTGAAGTCGCCAGACTTTGGGCGGTGCGGGTCGTGTGGGCACAAGGCCGCTCTGCTGGCCCCCTCACCCCCAACCCCTCTCCCCCGCAGCCTGACTCGCTTAGGCTCGCCAGGCTGCGGGGGAGAGGGGAGTAAACCATTTCTTTTCATACATAGATTCCGTTAGAGTCAGGAGATTTGAGATTTGATGACGGAATCCTCGGAGCCTACCGACTGCGACCCACGGGTGTGGAGCCCGTTGATCGGCGACATCGCCGCGGAGCTGGCGCCCGAGTGGGTGCGGCTGCGGCGGCATCTGCATCGGCATCCGGAGCTGTCCGACGAGGAGTACCAGACGACCGAAGAGCTGGGCAAACGTTTCGGTGGCCTGGGCCTGCCGGTCAATTTCGTCGGCAACCGCCGCGGGCTGACCTGCGACCTGATCAGCGATCCCGATGCCAGCATGCCGCGGCTGGCGCTGCGCGGCGATATCGATGCGTTGCCGATCCAGGACGGTAAAGCGGTGGAGTATCGCAGTTGCAAAGAAGGGGTCATGCATGCCTGCGGGCACGACGTCCACGCCGCGGTGATCTACGGCGCGTTTTCGATCCTGCGCTCGCTGCAGCACCGCGGCCAGCTGCCCTGGCCGGTGGCCGTGCGAGCGGTCCTGCAGCCGGCCGAAGAGCTGGCTACCGGTGCTCGCTACATGATCCATCACCACGCCCTGCGGGACGTGGCGGCGATCCTCTCGCTGCACGTCGATCCGACGCGTTCGGTTGGCGGAATCGGGCTGCGCAAAGGAGCCCTGACGGCCAACTGCGACATGTTCCATGTGGTCTGTCGCGGCCGCGGCGGGCACGGGGCACGGCCGCATCTGACCAACGATCCCATCGATGCGATCACGCGTTGGGTGCAGTCGGCGTATCGGCGCGTGGACCGGGTGGTCGATCCGGCCGAGACGGTGGCCATCAGTATCGGCAAGATCTGTGCCGGTCACAGCCCGAACGTGATTCCCGAAGCGGCCGAACTGGAAGGCACCCTGCGGACGCTTACCACCGACAGTCGCTCGCTGGTCCTGGAGACGCTGGAGGATGTGTGCGAGGGCGTGGGCCGTGAGACGCAGTGCCAGATCGAGCTGCAGCTGAAGATGTCCGCGCCGATGATCACCAACGACGGCGCTCTGGTCGATCTGCTGCGCACCGCCACCTGTCATGCCCTGGGTGCCGAAGCGGTCGAGCCGATCGAATTGCCCAGCATGGGCAGCGAGGACTTTTCTTTCTACCTCGAACACGTTCCCGGCGCGATGTTTCGACTGGGAGTCGCCGGCGACCAGGTGGGGCGGGTTCCCTTGCATACGCCCTTGTTCGACGTCGATGAACGCGCTATTGCCGACGGGGCTAAAGTCCTAGCGACCGCGGCGATTTTGCATTTTGCGCCCGAGTGAATTTTCAACTCTGATCGAGCCACCTGCGATGACCAAGCTACAGTTCAACGGCAGCCCGCGACCGACGCTGGGAATCGAAATCGAGTTGGGGTTGGTCGACCGCCAGACGATGGCCCTGAGCAGCGCCTGCAAGCGGTTGCTGGAGCACTTGCCCGACGAGAAGGGCGAATTTTACAAGCCCGAACTGATGCAGTGCTGTATCGAATTGAACAGCGACGTCAGCGACACCGTGGCCGACGCTCGGGGCGATCTGGAAAAGAAGCTGCGGACGGTCCAGGCCGCCTGTGATGAACTGGATCTGGGCCTCTGGTGGGGCGGCACGCATCCGTTCAGTCGCTGGCAGGACCAGTGCGTCACCCAAACCGAACGCTACCAGTCGCTGGTCGAACTGCTGCAGGAGATGGCTCGCCGCTTGATCACCCATGGGCTGCACGTGCACGTGGGCGTGGAGTCGGGCGACAAGGCGGTGATGATCTGCGACCGGATCATGCAGTACCTGCCGACGCTGTTGGCTTTGTCGGCCAGCAGTCCATTCTGGCAAGGCCGCGACACGGGATTGGCTTCGCAGCGTTCCAAGATCATGGAGGGACTGCCCACCGCCGGGCTGCCCACGTTGATGCGGAACTGGAGCGAGTACGTGTGGCTGGTCAACCACATGGTCGAAACCGGGTTCATCAACACCATCCGCGAAATCTGGTGGGATGTTCGGCCGCATCACAATTTCGGCACGGTCGAGGTGCGGGTGTGCGACATGCCCGGCAACATGGACGACGTCTGCGGTCTGGCGGCCCTGGTGCAGTGTCTGGTGCGGTACCTGAGCGATGAGATCGACGAGGGCACGTACCAGTTCGACTGCCACCCGATGATGATCCGGCAGAATAAATGGCGAGCCAGCCGCTTCGGCTTAGCCGCCCCGTTGGTCAACAGTTACAACTACCGGTCCCAGTCGGTGCCCGAAGTCGCCGAGAAGCTCGGTCGACAGCTGCGCGACGTGTCCCAGGAGCTGGGCTGCGAAGCGGAACTTGAGCACGTCGTGGCGATTTCCAAAAGCAGCAACGGCGCGATACAGCAGCGAGCGGTCCTGGAACGCACCGGTCAGAAGACCGAGGTCGTGCGGCAGTTGATCGAAGCGGCGCGAATCTGACCACTTAAGTAACTTTCAACGCCGCCGGTTTGCGGATCTGCTGGAAGGCGTTGTACAGGGCCACGCCATCGCGAAACCGCCGGCTGGGCTGCGGGTCGATGCACTTGCGAATCATCGACACGAAGGGCGTCGACAGGCCGCGGCGAAGTTTCACGTAGCCCGGCAGTGGCGGCGTGTAGGGGTATTCGGGCAGGACGCCGGCGAACATCCGGTACAGCACCAGGCCCAGCGAGAAGACGTCGCTGCGGTAGGTGGCCTTGCCCATCGCCTGTTCCGGAGCCACATAGCCCAGCGTCCCCGAACCGGATTGGCTCTGGGCCGGTTTGCCCAGCCGTGCGAGGCCGAAGTCCGTCAGGCACAGCAGGTTGTGCGGAAAGAGGATGAAGTTCTCCGGCTTGATGTCGCGGTGCAGCACGTGGTTTTCGTGGGCGTAGGCGACCGCTTCGATCATCTGGGTGGCGTAATCGATGGCGGTGGCCCGAGACAGGCGTTTGCACAGCCGGTCGGCCAGCGCCTGTTCGCCCAGCGGGAAGACCATGATCAGCCGGTTGTCGATCACCCGAGCGTCTTTGAGCCGCAGGACGTTGGGATGGTCCAGGCGAGCCATGATGCGGACTTCGCGAGTGATGTCCTCCAGGCTCTGTTGGTCGTTGGTGAACGTTTCGCTGGGGATCTTCAACGCCACGCGGCGATGTTCCAGTTCGTCCATGGCGGCGTAGACGGTGGCGAAACCGCCACAGCCCAGCCGTTTGAGCAGGCGGTACTTGTCCAACCGACTGCCGATTCGCAGATTTTTCTGCGTCGTCGAGCCGCTGTTACGGCTGAATAGTTTTAACGCCGCCGCCATATCCGCTGAATCGTTCCGTGAGCGAGTCATATCGTTCTGCGTGTAATAACGGTTATCGGCACGATCCGGTCCGATTTGCAGCGTTTTTTTCCGCCTAGCGGTTCGTCGACATTTGATCTTAGAGTCTGGTCGTGATCTTGGAGTCTGGTCGTAGCTGAACCGCGCCAGACTTTGGACTCTCTCGCCGTCTCGATCCGATCTCTGGCGAGGCCCGGTCTAACCCGAGGCCAGGGCTAACCCGAGGCCAGGGCTAACCCGAAGCCAGGGCGGCGGCCAATTGCTCGTAGGTCCGCGAGGCGTCCGAAGGGTGCTCCTGATTGTCCAGGGCGATCTTGTACAGCTGCTGGCCGCAGCGCGTCGGGTATTCGCCCGTCACGCAGGCCTGGCACAGCCGCCCCGCGGGCAGGTCGATCGCGCGGGCGATCGATTCGACGGGCAGGTAGCGGAGGGAGTCCGCACCCAGGTCGTCGGCCATCCGCTGTTGGTCTTCGGCGGTCAGCCGCCCTTGGGCGAAGTACTTGGGTGCGATCAGTTGGTCGACCGTGCTCATGTCGATGCCGTAAAAGCACGGGGCGATGATCGGCGGGCAGGCGACGCGGACGTGGATCTCTCGCGCCCCGCCGACTTCGCGGATCCGGTCCAGCAGGGCGTTCATCGTGGTGCTGCGGACGATCGAATCTTCCACCAACAGCACGCGTTTGCCCTCGAGCACTTCGCGTAGCGGCGTGTACTTGCGCGACGCCTTGGCTTTACGGGCCACGCCGTTTTCGATGAACGTGCGGCCGGCGTAGCGGTTGCGCATCAGCCCTTCGCGGCTGGGCAGTCCCAGGCTGTAGGCCATCGCGTCGGCCGCCGCTTTGCTGGTGTCGGGAACCGGGACGACGATCGTGTCTTCGGGCGTCCAGTCGAACCGCTCGTCGGCCCGTTCCAGATCCGCCAGTTCCTCGCCCAGACGCGTGCGGCTGAGGTACACGCTGCGGTCGTCCAGCGTGCTGGCGACATTGGCAAAATAGATCCATTCGAAGAAGCAGTGCGCCGATCCGCTGCTGGCGGCGAAGGGCCGGATCCGCATCCCGCTGCCGTCGACCAGGATGGCGTGACCGGGAGGCAGGGAGTGGATTTGTTCGGGTTCGAAACCCAGGTTCAGCAGCGCCACGCTCTCGCTGGCCGCGGCGAACAGGCGGCCATCGTTGGCATAGCACATGGGTTTGATGCCCAGCGGATCCCGGACCACCAACAGTTCGCCTTTGGCCGTCAGCAGGGCCATGCTGTAGGCACCGTCGAAATCCTTGGTCGCCTGGCCGATCAATTCGATCCAGTCCGGCTCGTCGTTGGATTCGCTCAGCAACCGGCCGACTTCGTGCAGGATGATCTCGGTGTCGGTGTCCAGTTGCAGATGGTGCTCGCCGTTTTCGGTTAATCGCTTTCGCAGCACGCTGTAGTTGGACAGTTGGCCATTGAAGCAGACGCTGAACCACTTTCGTTTGTGGATGTGCCGGCGTTCGAAGGGCTGGGCGTAGCTGCGGTCGTCCTGGCCGCAGGTGGCGTAGCGAACGTGGCCGATGGCCGCCCGGCCGACCAGCTGTTTCATCAGCGATTCGCACTTGGCCCGGTGATTCAGGCGAAACACTTCGGTGACGCTGCCCACGTCGCGGCGAGTCTTGAGGATCTGACGCCGCTGGGGGTCATAGCTGGTCATCCCGGCCGCCAGTTGGCCGCGGTTTTGGATGTCCAACAGCAGGCGTGGCATCAATCGCGATACCTCGCCCGGTCCTTGCCTGGTGCACAGCGGACTGTCAGGCGTGTTGGGCAGGTGGTAGATCGCGGCCACGCCGCATTCGTGGTACAGCTCACTCATACGTCGTTCGCATCTTCATCAAGCGGTTTGCAAGGCATCAGCCGGTTGTGTTCGATCGTAACCGATCGAGCGGCGATTGCTATCCCAACGGGCCTAGTCGAACATGGTTTCCAGGCCGCGAATATACTCTAAAGCGTCGTCCACCTCGTCGACCATCACGCCCCGCTGCCGTCCATCGACATCGCAGCTGGAAAGTTCCAGTAAATCTTCGTACCAGGGATGCTGGACCAGCCGCCGGCGGCGGCGAGCCCCCAGCGTACCGTCGCGCAGGCCGTGCCCCCACATATGGTGTTCGATCAACCAGTGGGTGCGAGCGGTGATGAAACCCGCCAACGCTTCCAGGCCCGCCGCCACGTGATCCGCCGGATCGATCGCTTTGCCCACGTCGTGCAACAGGGCCGCCAGCAGGAATTCTTCATCGTACGGCATCGCATCGCGGGCCAGCTGGAAGACCTGCAGGCTGTGATACAGGGCATCCCCCTCGGGATGGTACTGGGGGTTTTGGCGGACGCGTTCCAGCGGCATCAGCAGCGCCGCGTAGACCTGCCAACGATCGACCGGACTGTCCATCTGCTGGACCTGACGGTCCACGGTCGCTTCGTCGCGGCCGCCTTCCAGAGCGATCAGGCGTTTCAGTTCCGAGATCGTCGCTCGCGGAATCGCTTTGCCATCGATCGAGCTGCGAAAGCGATGTCCCAGCAGGGCGGGCGGATACACGGTCAATTCGATGGGATACCGGTCGCGGATGTGCACGTGAGAGAAAACGCGGTTCTCGCCGTTTTTGACCACGCGTTTACGCTCCAGCTCGCAAGCCATGCCGGTCTGTTCGACCCGGCTCGCGACGGCCGACGGATTGCCGCTGAAGACGTGGATGTCGACGTCGGAACCATCGCGGACGTGGCCGGTCAGCACGCTGCCGATCAGCCGCGGATGGAACATCTGCAACTGTTCCATCCACCACAGGGCCCGGATCCGCATCTCCTCGAGCCGGTCGGAGTGTCCCTGTTGGCCCTCGATCAGGCGGGCCATCACCCGGACTTCGTCGCGGATCTCGGCGTTGCTCGGCAGGTCGGCCGGCCGGATCCAGCCCGAGGCGATCCGGCGCGAGGCTTTGCGTTTGGCTTGGAAGTACTCGGATTCTTCCCGGGCGTACAGCAGGCGAGCCGCTTCCCAGGCAATTTTGCGTCGAAGTTTGGAATGCGTCATCAAGTCGCGGTCGAATTGCGCCGCGAGGGGATACGTGCGAGGAAGGGCGAACTGGCGAGGGAGCGCGTGACTGCCCCGCCGCACCCTCCACTGTACGTCCGCGGCCTCGGAAAGACCAGCAACAAACAGTGGCATAGGCTTCCAGCCTGTGAACAGTGGCATAGGCTTCCAGCCTGTGAACAGTGGCATAGGCTTCCAGCCTGTGAAAAGTGGCACGACTCTCCGAGTCGTGATCCACTGGCATCGGCAAGCCGGAGTCGCTTTGCCTATTGTTCCGATGGTTGAGCCGTTTGTGGCTGCGGCGGTCGTTGGCGTGTGCTGCTCGGCCTCGCTCGCGGCTGGATTGACGCTTTTGGGCTTCACGTCGACAATGGACACTCGGCCGCCCGCCGGCACTTCCGCATTCCGTCTCATAGAGTCCCCTGATGAATCAGCTCCACGAACAAGATCCCGCCATCTGGGAAGCGATCCGCGCCGAAGCCCGTCGTCAACAGGAGGGCCTGGAGATGATCGCCAGCGAGAACTACACCAGTCCTGCGGTCATGGAAGCGGCCGGCAGCGTGCTGACCAATAAATACGCCGAAGGCTATCCCGGACGTCGCTACTACGGCGGCTGTGAGCACGTCGACGTGGTCGAGACGCTGGCGATCGATCGGGCCAAGCGGTTGTTCGGGGCCGAACACGCCAATGTCCAGCCGCACTCCGGGTCCCAGGCCAATATGGGTGTGTACCTGACGGCGCTGGAGCCCGGCGATACGGTCCTGGGACTGGACCTCGCCCAGGGCGGTCACCTGACCCACGGCATGAAGCTGAACATCAGCGGCCGGCTGTACAACTTCGTCAGCTACGGCGTGGACGCCGAAAATCATCGTTTGGATTTCGACCAGATCGCCCGCTTGGCCAAGGAGCACAAGCCGAAGATGATCGTGGCCGGGGCCAGTGCATATCCTCGCGAGATCCCCCACGACCGCTTCGCCGAAATCGCCAACGACTGTGGCGCCCTGTTGATGGTCGACATGGCGCACTACGCCGGTCTGGTTGCCGCGGGCATCCACAACAACCCGGTCCCGGTGGCCGACTTCGTCACCACGACCACGCACAAAACCCTTCGCGGACCGCGCAGCGGTTTGATCCTCAGTCGCGAAAAGTACGCCAAGGACGTCAACCGCAGCATCTTTCCCGGCATCCAGGGCGGTCCGTTGATGCACGTCGTTGCCGGCAAGGCGGTGTGTTTTGCCGAAGCCGCTTCGGACGATTTCAAGACCTATGGGCGGAACGTGGTTCAGAACGCCCAGGTGTTGGCCGAAGTGCTGATGGCCAGTGGCCTGCGGTTGGTCAGCGGCGGTACGGACAACCACCTGATGCTGGTCGACGTGACGGCGATGGGGCTGGGCGGCAAGCAAGCCGAAGCGACGCTCGATCGCTGTGGCATCACCGTGAACATGAACATGATTCCCTTCGATACGCGTAAGCCGATGGATCCCTCGGGCATCCGCATCGGCACGCCCGCCCTGACCACTCGCGGCATGGGGACGCAGGAGATGCAGCAGGTCGGCAAGTGGATGATCGCGGCCCTCGAGCATCCCGACGACGAGACGCGTCTGGAAGCGATCCGCGGCGAGATCCGCGAGCTGTGCGCCTCGTTCCCCGTTCCGGCCGCCAACTCCGCCGAGTACGCTGCGGTTTAAGGCCGGCGCGTCGCCTCAATGCACCCTTTTCCGTCGGCTCTTTCCTTTCTTGTCCTGACCGAATCATGTCCAGTTCGAACCGTATCCTGATCGCCGATGACAACGCCGCCAACCGCGAGCTGCTGGAAGCCTATCTGGCGAGCGTCGATTGTGAAGTCGACACGGCCGTCGATGGGCAGGACACGCTGGACAAAGCGGTCGAGCTGAAGCCGGATTTAATTTTGCTGGACGTCATGATGCCCAAGTTCAGCGGGTTCGAGGTCTGCAAGCAGATCAAGGAGAATCCCGAGCTGAAAGGCACGATGATCCTGATGGTCACGGCGCTGAACGAGCTGGGGGACGTGGAGCGGGCGGTGAATGCGGGCACGGACGATTTTCTCAGCAAGCCGGTCAACAAGGTCGAGCTGCTCAAGCGGGTCGAAAATCTACTGCGGCTCAAAGGTACCGTCGACGAACTCGAGCGGTTGCGGATGTACATCCGCAGCATGGAAGACGGCAACCCCGCGGCCAGCGAGTGAACGCGGCATAGGCTTCCAGCGTGTGAAAAAGTAGCTCGGCTGTCCCATAGTAGCTCGGCTGTCCCATAGTAGCTCGGCTGTCCCAGCCGAGAGCCAGTTGCGAAGCAACGACCGTCGATAGCTCCCACCTCGGATTGGCATCCGAGGCTATCCACTGCCATCGCTTCGCGATTCAACAGTGG
>NZ_WIAD01000040.1 GCF_009618275.1 Roseimaritima sediminicola | reverse complement strand
CTGTGGCATAGGCTTCCAGCCTGTGAAACCAGTTTGCTCTCGGCTGGGACAGCCGAGCTACTCTGTGGCATAGGCTTCCAGCCTGTGTAGAACAGCCACGCCAGTGGCGACATGTGGTAGCCCCAGGCGCGAGTCTGGGGTGCAGACACCTGCTCGATTCGATGCGGTTTGGGTTCGCCAACAACCCGGCGAATCGAGTACGAGAATCGCATCCGCCTGCCAGGTGGCTTCGCATCGCATCAGGCTAGGATGTCTCTTAAAACGTGTCCGTGGACGTTGGTCAAGCGGCGTTGGATGCCGTTGTGATAGTGCGTCAAACGCGTGTGGTCGATGCCGAACAGGTGCAGGATGGTGGCGTGCAGGTCATGCCAAGCCACGGGATGCTCGACCGCTTTCCAGCCCAGTTCGTCGGTGCTGCCATAGGTGGTGCCGGGTCGCAGTCCCGCGCCGGCCATCCAACAACTGAACCCGTACCGGTTGTGGTCTCGGCCCGGCCCCACTTCGGTGGCGGCGGACTGGGCAAACGGTGTACGACCGAATTCGGTGGTGAACAGGACCAACGTGTCTTCCAACATGCCACGTTGTTTCAGATCCTTCAGCAGCGCCGCGACCGGTTGGTCGATCCTCGCCGCTTCGACCGTATGGTTCTGCTTGACGTTCTCGTGCGCGTCCCAACTGCTGCGAGGATTGCCCGCGACGGGGCCGCCGGAGAACAGCTGCACGAAGCGCACGCCGCGTTGCAGCAATCGCCGCCCCAGCAGGCAGCGCCGCGCCATATCGGTAGTGACCGGATTGTCGATGCCGTATTCGGCCATGGTCGCGGCCGATTCACCATCGATCCGAGCGACTTCGGGAACCGCCAACTGCATCCGCGCGGCCAATTCATAGCTCTTCATTCGCGACTGCATGAAGCGATTGTCCGGGTCCGCATCCAGGGCTTGGCGATTGACCTGTTGGATGAAATCCAGCACCGCCTGGTCGCCGGCGCGGCGATCGGCGAAGGCCGGGAACAGGTCGCGCACCGGCCGCTCGGCTGCTCCCAGCACGACGCCCTGGTTGGATGAGGGCAGGAAGGCACTGCTCCACGTACTGGCGCCCGTGTTGGGGGCGCCGCGAGCGTCGTTCATCACGACGTAGGTCGGCAGCGAATCGTTCTCGCTGCCCAGCCCATAAGAGATCCAGCTGCCCATCGAGGGAAAGCCGTTGAATTCGAAGCCGCTGTTCGCCAGGAACAGGGCAGGGGTGTGGTTGGCCGAGGCGGAATGCATCGAACGGATGACGGTCAGTTCGTCGGCACACCGAGCGATGTGCGGAAACATCTCCGAAACCATTAACCCGCTTTCGCCGCGTGGATGAAACGCCCAGTCCTCCTTGCGGAGCAGGCCCATCTTGCCAAAGAACAGGTCGACCTGTTCGTCCGTCTCCAGCGATTTGCCATGGAACCGCTTCAGTTCAGGCTTGTAGTCGAAGGAGTCCAGATGGCTCAAGCCGCCGACCAAGCAGATATGGATCGCACGCGAGGCTTTGGCGGGAAAGTGAGGGATCGCGTCGCCGGTGTTGGTCGCCTGCGCCGGATCGCACAACAACTGCAGTAGCGCCGTGGCACCGAGCCCGCGAGCGGCCCAGTCAAACCAACCACGCCGGGTCAGTTCCCGCGTCTCGAGAGGATCAGGACTGGTCACTGGATCACCACAAATTCATTCAGGTTGAAAAGGCCACGGCACAGCGCTTCCAAGCCGTGTTGTTCGACGAGCCGCCGGGACAGTTGCTGTTCCGCGGGCGAGGGGCTGCGAGCGATAGCCAGTTGCCAGGCGCGATCGATTTGGGCGGACACGTCCGCCCCCGCCTCGCGACGAAGTCGAGCGGCGAAGGCATCGGTCATCCGCAGCACCAAAACGTTGTTCAACAAGCTGAGGGCTTGCAGCGGCGTGGTGGTCACGGCACGGCGCGGCGCGGAGGCTGCCGGATCGGGGCAATCAAACGTGTCGAGCAACGCGCTGCGTCCGCCGCGCGGATTGAATCGATAAACCGTACGCCGAAAAACGTCGCCGCCCACCGCATCGATCGGTTCGTAGTAGGTCGTGCCATTCAGATAGGTAACCGAAACGTCGCGGAAACTGGGGCCTCCCGCCGCACGGTTCAATTGGCCCGCGACGCTCAACAAAGCGTCCCGAATCGTTTCCGCTTCCAGCCTCCGCACCGGTCCCCGCCACAGCAAGCGATTGTCGGCGTCCTGTGGGCGAACGGACCGATCAAACGAGGTGTCGGCGATTCGGGTTGTCTGACGATAGGTCTGGGACGTGACGATCTGGCGATGTAGCGGTTTCAGCCGGTAGCCCGCCTCACGAAAACGGTGGGCAAGATAATCCAATAACTCGGCATGGCTCGGACGTCCGCCTCCGAATCCGAAGTCGTTGGGCGTGTCGACGATCCCGGTTCCGAAGTGGTAGTGCCACAGCCGATTGACCATCACACGAGCAAACAGCGGGTTGTCTTCCGCCGTGATCCAGTCGGCCAGTTTTCGGCGCCGCTGTGCTTCACCGGCGTCGGGCTGCAGGCCGAAATCGGCCTTGTCCGGACACAGCGCCGCGATCCCCGCCGGCGCAACCAACGGGCCCACGTTGTCCGGGTCGCCACGCAGCAATACGTGCGTCTGTTCGCCTTTGCCAGGAACCAAGGTGTAGACCTGGCGAGTGGCGGCCGGCTGCAGGCGGTCCTGTTGCTGTTGCAACTGTTGCAAGCGGGCGACCTGCGTTGCTCGCTCGCGACGCTGTTCAGCCGTCAGCACAGCGGAGATCTGCTCGGCGGAAACGTAGGCCGGAGGCCGGGCGGCCAAATCAGCGACCTGCTCGGTCGTAAGGGCCCGGTCGTACAAAGCCGCTCGATAAAGTTTGCCGGCGAGGAACCGCCCCTGGGCGGCCGGTTTGTGACGCAGTCCAAACACGACCTCGGATTGGTTCGCTTGGTATCGCTGCAGCGGTGCTTTGCGTACCGCGTGCCCGTAGCGAATGCCGTTGCGATAAGCGTGAATGGTTCCGTCGTCGTCGTACACGATCGCAATATGAACCGGTTGCCCGTCGGCGACCGTTTCCTCACTTCCTGCGAACGATCCGGTGCGTACAAATCGGTTGCTGCCGGCCATCCAGTGGCCGGGTTGTTGTTCGCCAAACACAACCGCATCAAAAATGACGCGGTCGAGGGTCGCCAGCGAAATCGCCGCGCCGCCGCGCTGCTGAAGATTGTCCAGGCGGAGCCAAACCTCGAACGTCTTGACTTCGATGGGCACGGCCAGGGGAGGCGTGTCGACATAGTTTGTGCCGTCGAGGACCAGGGCCCCATCGTCAAACCGTACGTCTCCGTGAGCTCGACCGTGCAAGCCGCCGACCGCGTCGCGCAGATCGTCGTCGAATTCCCAGGCGGCGATGGGCGCGAGGTGCGAAGTCGGCATGACGGCCGCATCGGTTGCTTGTGCGGCCAGCTTGGCCCGCGCGGCCGCATCGATCCGGGCCACCGCCGCACTCGCCGCCTGTCGCTCGTCGCCGATCCGCTGCAAGCGCTGCTGAACCACGGGGACGGGGATCACGCGTTGGCCAAAGCCAAGGCCTGAGACGGCCGACGCCAACTGGTAGTATTCCTGCTGGGTAATGGGATCAAACTTGTGGTCGTGACAGCGGGCGCAATTGATGGTCATTCCCAAGAAGGTTTGTCCGACCGTTCCCAGCACGTCCTCGACTTCGTCCTGTCGGGCGAGCTTGCGCATGCGGGGGCTGCCGCCA
Source organism: Roseimaritima sediminicola (assembly GCF_009618275.1). Classification (GTDB taxonomy): domain Bacteria; phylum Planctomycetota; class Planctomycetia; order Pirellulales; family Pirellulaceae; genus Roseimaritima; species Roseimaritima sediminicola. The sequence goes on along the minus strand of NZ_WIAD01000040.1, from coordinate 48,439 downwards.
ACGACGGTGTTATGAACGCCGGCGACCCAAAATCCAGTGGCCGCGGCACCCTCCCAGCCCGAATCCATTTGATCGCCCACAAGCTGCCAGCGAACGAACTGGTCGTAGGGCATGTCGCGGTTGAATGCATCGATCACCCAGTCCCGGTAAGGCCAAGCGTGATCGCGGGGTTGGTTGCGTTCGAAGCCATCGCTTTCGCCAAAACGAACCACGTCCAACCAGTGCCGAGCCCAACGCTGGCCGTACTGGGGCGAGGCCAGCAAGCGATCGACCAGACGGCGATAAGCCACCTCGGACGGGTCGGCGGCAAACTTCGCAACCGCTTCTGGTGCAGGCGGTAACCCAAGCAGATCGAAGTACAGCCGGCGAACCAGATCGCGGGGCTCGGCCGACGGCAACAGGGGCCCCGCGATCCCCTGGCGTCGGCGAGCCGCCAAGACAAAGTGATCGATGGGATTGCGGAGCCGATTCTGCCGGGCGGCCAATTGGTCAGTCGCGGTTTCTTCTGACGGGGACAGCTCTGGCGGGGACACCGATCGCAACGGCTGCAGTGACCACCAATCCCGGCCGGCTCGGTGTTCGGTGCTGGAGGCGAACGGATCGATCGTCCCGGCGCTCCAGGGGGCCCCCTGTTCGATCCAGCGTCGCAGCAGTTGTTTTTCAGCCGCCGCCAGAGGCTCCTCCGGCGGCATCTGGTCGCTGGCAACCATCTGCCACAGTTCGCTGGCCTCCGGATCCCCGGCCACCACCGCTGGACCGCTGACACCGCCGCGTTGCGCGGTCGCTTGCCGAGAAAGCGACAGATCGCCTGCGGGATCGGATTGGCCGTGGCACTCCAAACAGTGCGAGACCAACAGCGGTACGATCTGACGCTGGAAGTCGACGCCCTGGGCATCATCCGCTCGCCCCCCAGCCGCCCAGCACAAACTGGCCAGGGCGAACAGCAACGCGGGGACGGCCAGTCGTGCCGAGGCACCAGCATCCGGGGCAAGGGCGGTTCGCATAGCGATTCAGGTGGAGCGAGAGGAGCCAGGGGCGGGCCAGCCAGTATAGTCGTTTGCGGACCGCGCAGCGAATCGAGCGTTTGCGGGGCAGCCAACACGGGGGAAACGATCCGCGGGTATTGAATCCGGTCATTCGCCGGCTTAGGCTTGCCCCGCAGACTTCGGTTGTCGCCGCCGAAGAGTCGGCTTGATCGCGGCGACGTCTTTCCCTTTCTTGGTAGTGGTATGCGAAACTGGAATGCGGTGGTGAGTGCGTGCAGATGGCTGGCGGTGTGGATGGGGTGTGGGCTCGCGGCGATTGCGGGCAGCGCGAACGCGAGCGCGGCGGATCCCAAGGTGTACGACGTGGTGGTCTACGGCGGCACGGCCGGCGGGATCGCAGCCGCCATCCAGGTCAAACGCATGGGTGGGTCGGTCGTGGTGATCGAACCCTCGCGGCGGATCGGCGGCTTGACCACCGGTGGGCTGGGACAAACCGACATCGGCAACAAAGCGGCCATCGGCGGGATCGCTCGCGAGTTCTACCAGGGCATCGCCCAGTACTACCAACAACCAGAAAACTGGAAATGGCAAAGCCCCGACCAGTATCGCAGCGGCGGACAATCCAGAACCGTCGATGGCGAAACCACGCAGTGGACCTTCGAGCCCTCGGCCGCATTGACGGTCCTGCAGAACATGGCCGACCAGCACGAGGTGCCGATCGTCTACGAACAGCGACTCGATCGCAGCGGCAGCCGCCGCAGTGGCGAAGTCGGTGACGGCATCCACATGGAAGGCACCACCATCCGCTCGATCCGCATGGAAACCGGCCAGGTCTACCATGGCCGCCGCTTTATCGATGCCACCTACGAAGGCGACCTGTTTGCAACCGCCGGTGTCTCCTACACGGTCGGCCGCGAAGCCAACGCGACCTATGACGAAACCCTCAATGGCGTCCAGACCCAGCGGGCGATCCATCACCAGTTCATGCCCGGCGTCGATCCCTACGTCCGCAAGGGCGACCCCAGCAGCGGCCTGCTGCCGGGCATCGATCCGGAGGGTCCCGGCACCGAAGGGGCCGGCGACCACCGTGTGCAGGCATACTGTTTTCGAGCTTGTCTGACGGATCACCCCGAGAACCGGATCCCGTTTGCGAAACCGGCGGACTACGATCCGCTGATGTACGAGTTGTTGCTGCGGAATTTCGAAGCCGGGCAGACCGGGTTTCCCGTCATCAATTCCAAGATGCCCAATCGCAAGACCGACACCAACAACCGGACCGGCGTGTCGACCGACTTCATCGGCCAGAACTATGCCTACCCCGAAGCCAGCTATGACCAGCGGGAACGCATTGTCCAACGTCATCGTTCCTACATCCAGGGACTGTTCTGGACGATGGCCAATCATCCACGCGTGCCCGAAGCGACGCGCCGCATCGTCAGTCGCTGGGGCACGTGCAAGGACGAATTCGAACGAGCCGACGGCTGGCAACAACAACTCTATATCCGCGAAGCTCGACGGTTGGTGGGCGATTTGGTCATGACCCAGCACCACTGCCAAGGCCGTCAGACGGTGGACGATTCGGTGGGGATGGCCGCCTACACGATGGATTCCCACAACGTCCAGCGATACGTCGACGGGGCCGGCCACGTGCGCAACGAAGGCGACGTTCAGGTCGGCGGCTTTCCGCCCTATCCGATCTCCTACCGCTCGCTGCTGCCCAAGCCGCAGGAGTGTTCCAATCTGTTGGTGCCGGTCTCGCTGAGCGCTTCGCACATCGCTTTCGGATCGATTCGTATGGAACCCGTGTTCATGGTGCTGGGCCAGTCCGCCGCCACGGCCGCCATGCAATCCATCAACAGTCGACGGCCCCTACACGCGATCTCTTACGACACGCTGCGCACCCGGCTGTTGGCCGATTCCCAAGTACTCCAGCGCAGCGACGAGATGCTTCCCGCACAGGGAATCCCCGCGGCCAGTTTGAAGGGCATCGTGGTCGACAACACCAGCGCCGAAACCACCGGCCCGTGGTCGACGGGACACGCCGTCGGACCCTTCGTGGGGCTCGGATACCTGCACGATGGCAACGCGGCCAAGGGCGATCTTTCGGCGGCGTTCACCGGCAAGATCACCAAAGCCGGACGCTACGCCGTGCGCGTCTCCTATTCCAAACATTCCAATCGGGCCACCAACGTCCCGGTCACGGTCCAAGCCGGAGGCGAGACGACGCGTTACAGCGTGAACCAACGCACCGCCCCGGCGGCTGATGGGTTTACCACGCTGGCTGAAGTACACTGGCAGCCCGGCCCCGTCACGGTGACCATCTCCAACGTTGATACCGACGGATATGTGATCGTCGATGCCGTGCAGCTCTTGCCGCTGCACGAATAGTCGACGCGGCCCGTTTTCACTAGTTCGACACCGCAGGCTTTGACACCATGAAATCCGACGCGACCTCTCGACGCGCCTATGGCATCCAGCGACGCGAGTTTCTGGGCTACATGGCCATGGTCTCGGCGATTCCCACCATGGCCCTGCGTGCCGAAGGACAGGTTGTCGACAACCCTTCGTTCGACGGCAACCCGTTTACACTGGGCGTCGCCTCGGGCGACCCGCTGGCCGACGGGGTCGTGATCTGGACGCGGCTGGCCACCGATCCGCTGGCCGGTGGCGGGCTGCCGCCGGTCCCCGTACGAACTCGCTGGGAAGTCGCCACGGACGAAGCCTTCGCCGATGTCGTCCGCAGCGGCGAGGCTCTGGCCATGCCCCAGCTGGGCCACTCGGTGCATGTGGAAGTCGATGGCCTGCAGCCCCATCGCTGGTACTTCTATCGCTTCCACGCCGGCAACGAGACCAGTCCGGTGGGCCGTACCCGCACCGCGCCGGCGGCAAACCAAACGCCGGACCTGGTTCGATTCGCATTCACCTCCTGCCAACACTACGAGACGGGATACTTCAACGGTTATCCCCACATGCAGCAGGAAGACCTCGATCTGGTCGTCCACCTGGGAGACTATATTTACGAATACGGCGGAATCGACAATCGGCCGCGAAAGCATCTCGGCGGCGAACTGAATTCGTTGGATGATTACCGCACTCGCTACGCCCAGTACCGACTGGACCCCGCGCTGCAGGAAACCCACCGGCGGTTTCCCTGGTTGGTCACCTGGGACGACCACGAATTCGACAACAACTATGCCAACCTGGTTTCCGAAGAAGACGGTATTTCGCCCGAAGCGTTTCTGGCTCGCCGCATGAACGCTTATCAAGCGTACTACGAATTCATGCCGCTGCGGCGAAGCTCCTTTCCCCAGGGGCCGCACATGAAACTTTATCGGGGCTGCCAGTACGGTTCACTGGCCAACTTTCATGTGCTCGACACGCGGCAGTACCGCACCGACCAGCCCAACGGTGACCACCAGAAACCGATGACCGGCAAAGCCTTGGACCACCGGGCCACGATGCTTGGCGAAGCTCAAGAGCACTGGCTGATGCGCAGCCTGCTGCAATCCCAGGCGACGTGGAACGTGCTGGCCCAGCAGGTGATGATGGCGCCGCTGAACCGCGGCGAAGGCGACGACCGGCGCTACAGCATGGATCAGTGGCCCGGTTACGAGATCAGCCGTCGGCGGCTGCTACGATTCTTCCACGAGCGGCGGATTCCCAACCCGGTCGTGTTGACCGGCGACATCCATGTCAACTGGGTCAACGACCTGCAGCTGGATTTCCAGGATCCGAACTCGCCGTTGGTCGGCACCGAGCTGGTCGGTACGTCGATGACCTCGGGCGGTAACGGTGGCAACGTGATTGCCGAGTACGAACGCGCCGCGGCGCAGAACGATTTCGTACGCTGGTACAATTCCAACCGCGGATACGTCTCCTGCGAGCTGACGCCCGCCACTTGGACGACGCACTTTCGCGCCACACCGTTTGTCGACAAACCCGACTCGCCGATCGAAACCAAAGCCACATTTGTCATCGAAGCCGGCCAGGCCGGCGCCAAGCAGGCCTAAAGCGGAAAGCCGCTATGGGACGGCCGATTCGATCCAGCCTCCGCCCAGGACGCGGTCGCCCTCATAGACCACGGCCGCCTGCCCGGGAGCGACGCCCTCCTCGGGCTGGTCGAACGTGACGTGGAACACGTCACCGGTGGCGCTCTCGGTGCGAACCGTTGCCGGTTTGGGCGGGCTGTTGTAACGGATCTGCACGCTGCAGGGCAGCGCCGTGCCGGGCGCCGGCGGGTCGACCAACCAGTTGCTGTCACAGGCGACAAGGCCGCTGCAGCGGAGATCCTCGCGCCGGCCCAGCACCACGCGACGAGACTCAGGATCGATCCGCACCACAAAGTGCGGCTCGCCCAGGGCGATGCCCAGTCCTTTTCGCTGGCCGATCGTAAAGGCTTCGTAACCGCGATGCCGACCGACGACGCGGCCTTCCAGATCGACGAATTCCCCAGCGGTCGAAGGCGCGTCGGGGCCGCGGCGGGCGCGCACGAAGTCGCTGTGGTGGCCGCTGGTGACAAAGCAGATTTCCTGGCTGTCCTTCTTCGTCGCCACCGACAGCCCGATCTCGCCGGCCAGTTGCCGGATCTGCGGCTTGGTGTAGCCGCCCACCGGCAACAGCATCCGCTGCAGGCGGTCGCGGCGGATGCCGTACAACACGTACGACTGGTCCTTGCCGCTGTCGATCCCGCGCAGCAGCCGCGGTGATCCGCCCGACTCGTCCGCCTCCAGCCGCGCGTAGTGACCGGTGGCGACAAAGTCCGCGTCGACGCCATCGGCGTAATCGAACAAACGGCCGAACTTGATCCAGTTGTTGCACTGCACGCAGGGATTGGGCGTGCGGCCGCGGGTGTAGTCGTCGACAAAATAATCGACGATGCGGCGGAAATCCTTCTGCAGGTTCAGGGCGTAAAACGGGATGCCCAGCCGATCCGCCACGCGGCGAGCGTCGGCCGCATCGCTGGCCGTACAACACCCCTGCCGGTGGCCCGCGCGCTGGACCACCGGCAGGCCGCCACCGTTACCCTCGCCGCCACCCTCGCCTTCGACACGGCACACCTCACTGGACTCTTCGCCGTGCCGCATGAACACACCGATCACCTCGTGCCCGGCCTGACACAACAGATGTGCCGCCGCGCTGCTGTCCACTCCACCGCTCATCGCCAGTACGATTCGTGCCACGCTTGCTCGTTGTCCTTGTCGGTCGCTGTGCCCGGGGGACGTTATCCCGCAGGGCTGGCTGTTGAAATTGGCTACCTATCGTTATAGTGACACTGCAACCTCAGAAAAGAAACCCGTTCTCTCAAACCGCTGGTGTCGAGCCCCCCATGGAAGCCGATCTGACCCACCGTAGTGACGCGATTCGCGAGCGCCTGGTCCAACTACGAGACAGTCTTTGACTACGCTGCCAAAACGCAGAAAATCAAAGACATCGAAATGCAGATGTCCGAGGCCGGGTTCTGGGACAACAGTGAATCGGCTCAGCAAACGGTCGCCTCGCTGAAGCAGTTGAAGGGTATCGTCGATCCGATGAGCGACGTGCTCGCGGCGGCCGAAGACCTCGATGCGCTGATGGAGATGGCCGACGAGGACCCCGAGATGGCCGCCGAAGTCCGCGCGGAAATCGAGCGGCTGGAGTCGGTGCTGGACGAGCTGGAACTGAAAGCCCTGCTGAACGGACCCAACGATTCGGCCAGCGCCTTGTTGACGATCAACGCTCGCGATGGCGGGACCGACGCCAACGACTGGGCCGATATGATGCTGCGGATGTATTCGGCTTGGGCCGTCGCGCACGAATATAAAATCGAATTGCTCGACCGTCAGGACAACGAGGAAGCCGGCATCAATCACGCCACGATCGCGATCCGCGGGCCCATGGCCTACGGTTATCTCAAGGGCGAAGAGGGCATTCACCGCTTGGTGCGGATCAGTCCTTTCAACAGTGAAGGCAAACGCCAAACCAGCTTTGCGGCCGTCGATGTCTCACCCGAACTGGACGATTCGATCGAGGTCGATATCCAGGAAAAGGACGTTCGCGAAGACCGTTATCGCGCCGGCGGCGCCGGCGGCCAGCACGTCAACAAGACCGATAGCGCGATCCGCCTTACGCACATCCCGACCAATACCGTCGTGCAGTGCCAGAACGAACGCAGCCAACATCAAAACCGGGCCACCGCCTGGAAGATGCTGCGGGCCAAGATGGCGCGGATCGAGGAAGTTAAACGCGAAGCCGAACAGGCCAGCAAATACGCCAACAAGGCCAGCACCGGGTTCGGCTCGCAGATCCGCAACTACTTCCTGCACCCCGACCAACGCGTCAAGGACGCCCGCACCGGTCACTACGTGGGGAACTTCGAAGCCGTGATCGCCGGCAACGAGCTGCAGGGCTTTCTCGATGCCTTCCTGCGTTGGCGTGCCAAAGAGATGGCCGAGAAATAAGCGGCCGAGCCGCCGGGCGGTCGCCGCAGGAGTTTTCTAAGCACGTCGCAACATTTGATTCGGCTTTACCCTCCCGCTGCGCGGGAGGGTGTTGTCGCGGGGTTTCACCGAAAGATTCATGCCGACGTGCTTAAAAAAGGCGACCCGATGCCGGGTCGCCTTGCTTCTGTTTCAGCAGTCTTCGCTCGCCGAGCTGCCTAGTTGAACGGATCGTCTTCGGCGTCGGCGGCGTCATCCATGGCATCGTCGGCAAACGGATCAGCATCGGCGGGCGCTTCCGCTGCATCGTCGGCAGGAGCTGCATCGTCGGCGAAGGGGTCCGAAGTCGCGTCGGCCGCCGGTGCGGGTTCGGCCGCTGGTTCGGCTGCACCAAAGGGATCGGCGCCGGCGTCAGCCGGTTCGGCCGCATCCATCGCTCCGGCACCGAACGGGTCGGCACCAGCGGCATCGGCACCAGCGTCGGCGGGAGCGGGCTGGGCCGCGCCGAAGGGATCGGCGCCGGCGTCGGCCGGTTCGGCCGCATCCATCGCTCCGGCACCGAACGGATCAGCACCAGCGTCGGCGGCACCAGCGTCACCGGGAGCGGGCTGGGCCGCACCAAAGGGATCGGCGCCGGCGTCGGCCGGTTCCGCCGCATCCATCGCTCCGGCACCGAACGGATCAGCACCAGCGTCGGCGGGAGCGGCGTCGGCGGGAGCGGGCTGGGCCGCGCCGAACGGATCGGCGCCGGCGTCGGCCGGTTCGGCCGCATCCATCGCTCCGGCACCGAACGGATCGGCACCAGCGGCATCAGCACCAGCGGCATCAGCACCAGCGTCAGCGGGAGCGGGCTGGGCCGCGCCGAAGGGATCGGCGCCGGCGTCGGCCGGTTCGGCCGCATCCATCGCTCCGGCACCGAACGGATCAGCGCCGGCGGCATCGGCACCGGCGTCGGCGGGAGCGGGCTGGGCCGCGCCGAAGGGATCGGCGCCGGCGTCGGCCGGTTCGGCCGCATCCATCGCTCCGGCACCGAACGGATCGGCTCCGGCGTCGTCAGCCGGCGCCGCTTCGGCAGCTCCGGCACCAACGGGATCGTTACCAGCGGGCGGTTGGCCGAACATATCGGCGGCGTCGGCTGGAGCCGTGCCGGCGGCCGGTTCTTCGGCGGGATCGGCAAAGGGGTCGCCCAGGGCATCGGATTTTTCGACTTCCGGCTCGCCGGCGGCCAGCGGGTCGTCGTTGGTAAACGGATTGGCTCGGGCATCGTCGACGACCGGCGGCGTGGCCGGCGGCGTCGCTCCACCGGCTCGGGCGGCGGGCGGATTGCGGAGCACGCGAGACTCGGCGTCGGCCGCTTCTTCATAGCGAGCCCGCGCCCGAGCGTTGGCGTTGGCCTGCTGTTCCAGGCGGACCTGTTGGCGGATCGCTTCGATCTCCAAGCGGCGGTGTCCCTGGACGCGCGACAGCGATTGATTGACCAGGCTGCTCAGTGCGCCCAGCGTCTCCAGGCGAGCCCCCTCGCGGAAGTCGGCTTCCGCTTCGTATTGTCGTCCGGTCGAATCCAGCACCAGGCCGCGGAAGAAGTAGGCGCGAGGATCCTTGGTTCCGTTGTCGATCGCCATCGACAGGTATTTGTGGGCATCGATGTAGTTGCCCGCGTAGTAGCTGTGGACACCGCGTCCATACATTTCGGCCAGCACATTGGTCTGGGCCACGGCGGAAGTTGCCAGCAGAACGCTGGCTGTGACGCTAAACAAGATAGCCCGGAACATGGTGGGTGGTCCCCCGAAAAGTTTTTGAGTGTGTCGCGATTGAACCTACGCTGAATCCTAATTGTAGGGTTTGGGAAAGGCAATCATTGCCGGAAAAACCTCTTTTGTCAGTTCCAGGGCCACTCCGACACGTCGCTACGGTTCGGTGTTTTCGCCGGCGGCCTTCTCGTCTTGGTTCTTGTAGTGATCCAAGCGGCGGTACAGGGTGCGGGCCCCGATCTTTAACATATTGGCGGCTTCCTCGCGGTTGCCGTTGGTCATTCGCAAGGTTTCTTCGATCGCCCAGCGTTCGATTTCCGCCAGCGGCCGGCCCAGCAGGCTCGTGGGCCCGGCGGCGATGGCGGCCTGGGGTTCCTCCTCCTCGACGCCCTCGTACAGCTCCGGCGGCAAGTCCTCCACGCCCAGGCTCGCGTCGTTGTCCAGCACGACCATGGTTTCCACGAAATTGCGCAGCTGGCGAACATTGCCCGGCCAATCGTAGGCAAAGAAACGCTTGGTCACGTCGGGCGTGAAATGCGCCGCCGGTTTGCCGTGCCGCTTGAGAAACTGTTTGCGAAAATGATCCATCAACGGAATGATGTCGTCGCGGCGATCGCGCAGCGGGGGCAGCGTGACCGTGACCACTTTGATGCGGAAATACAGGTCGTTTCGGAACGTACCGGCTTCGACCATCTCCTCCAGTGGGCGGTTCGTGGCACTGATCAATCGCACGTTGACCTTGATCGGTTTGTTGTCGCCGACGCGAGTGATTTCGTGCTCTTCCAGGACCCTCAGCAATTTGATCTGCGTGCTCATCGGCATATCGCCGACTTCGTCCAGAAACAACGAACCGCCGTTGGCGTATTCAAAAGCCCCCACGCGATCGCCCACGGCGTCGGTAAAAGCGCCTTTGACGTGGCCGAACAACTCACTCTCGACCAGGTTTTCCGAAACCGCCCGGGTGTTCAGCTCGACGATGCGTTTGTTGCGTCGCGGACTGTTTTGATGAATCGCCTGGGCAATCATCTCCTTGCCCGTGCCACTCTCGCCGGTGATCAACACGGTTGCATCGGTGGGCGCGATCCGCTTCAAGCGGTCGATGACGCGGTGCATCTCCTGACTGGCGTAGATAATGCCTTCGAATCCGAAGCGTTCATCCAAACGCTGGCGAAGTTCGGTGTTCTGCCGTTTCAGCTGGACCGCCGAGACGGCTTTCTCGGTCACCGCCCGCAAGCGCTGGGGCGTGATCGGTTTCTCCAGAAACGTGAACGCACCCTCCTGCATCGCTTCGACCGCCGCCGGCACGGTGGCATGGCCGGTGACCAGGACGACTTCCGAATCCGGCAAGCGCTGTCGCGCCAGGGCCAGGATTTTCATGCCGTCGACGTCGTTCATCACCATGTCGGTGACCACCACGTCGAAGGTCTCACGCTCGATCAATCGAGCCCCCTCCGGACCGCTGGTCGCCACCGTACAGCGGTAGCCCACGCGTTCGAGACTCTCGGTCATCGCCCGCGCATGCGCCGGATCGTTGTCGACGATCAACAGCGAAAAGTCCGAGCGGATCAATTCGTCGGGTTGCTCGGACGCCGAACCAGAGCTTTCCGAAGTATTCGATTTCTCAGCCATGATGTATCGATCGATGCGGGCGGAACAGACAAGTTATATCGGTTACTTTGACGCATATCGAATTCTTTGTGCAGAGGGGCTAGCACGCCGATAGAACTCGAGCTAGCTTTTGCTTGCCACGGGGGTTTGCGGTGTTTATGCTGACGCCGATCAACGGGGCGAATGGCATGGTCGGATTTCGAATTTTCGAAATTTGTTTCCAAAAAAGTCATTTCGCCTCTTTCCATCGCTTGCCCCCCTGTTACAATGACCACTCATCCAGTCGCGTTCACTGCCCCGATCGCGACTGGAGTTGTGAGCCCCCTCGAGTACCTGCCCCACCCGAGGGGGCTCTTTTATGCGCTTTTGGCGCCTGAGCGGTCGACTTTGAGGAGATCGCTTTCATGAAGAGCACGCTTTGCCTCGCGAACGCTTCGCGAATCCTGGGTTGGTTGATCGTTCCCATCCTATCGATCCCTGGCCTGAGTCTTTCCGGTGCGGCCCAGGGTCCCGAGGATGCCGCGGCCGCGGACAAATCGTCTGACAAGGCGCCGAATGTGGTGATGTTGATCAGCGACGATCAAGCCTGGGGAGACTATTCCTTTATGGGCCACGAGGCGATTGAAACGCCGCGACTGGATGCGTTGGCTCGGCAGAGTCTGACGTTCACGCGTGGCTACGTGCCGGACAGCCTGTGCCGGCCCTCGTTGGTGACGATCATCAGCGGCCTGTATCCGCACCAGCACGGCATCGTCGGCAACGACCCGCCGCATCCCAATCCGAAATTGACCGGGCGAGCACGCTTCGCCGATCCGGCCTACCTGGCTCGGCGGCTGGAGTACCTCAAGCACATCGATGCCGTCGAAACGTTGCCCGACCGGTTGGCGTCGCTGGATTACCTGAGCCTGCAGACTGGTAAATGGTGGGAGGGAAACTATCGCCGCGGCGGATTCACGCACGGCATGACCCATGGCGACCGCACTCGAGGTGGCCGGCACGGTGACCTAGGGCTGAAGATTGGCCGCGAGGGGATCGCGCCAATCGAGGAGTTTCTGGACCTGTCGGAGGCCGAGGACAAACCGTTTTTCATCTGGTACGCCCCCTTCTTGCCGCACACGCCTCACAACCCGCCCCAGCGTCTGCTGGACAAATACTCGCAGCGCACCGATTCGCTTCCGGTCGCCAAATACTGGGCGATGTGTGAATGGTTCGACGAGACTTGCGGCGACGTCCTGGATGCCCTGGACGAACGCGGCTTGGCCGAGAACACGATCGTGATGTACGTGACCGACAATGGCTGGATCAATCGCCGCGACGCCAGCCGTTACGCGCCGCGCAGCAAACGCAGTCCGCACGAGGGCGGGATCCGCACGCCGATCATGGTCCGTTGGCCCGGCAAGATCGAACCGCGGATGGACAAGGAGACCTTGGTTTCCAGTATCGACCTGGTTCCCACGGCGTTGGCCGCCGTGGGATTGCCCGCCGACGCGGCCCTGCCCGGCGTGGACCTGCGGGATTCGGCGGCGCTGGCCCGGCGGGATGCGATCTTTGGGGAAATCCTCGAGCACGACATCGTGCACATGGACGATCCGGCGCCCAGCTTGCGTTATCGCTGGGTGATCGAAGGCGACTGGAAACTGATCGATCCCGTGCCGCGGCTGGACGAGCCGGTCGAGCTGTATGATTTGAGCCGGGACCCGCACGAGCAGCAGAATCTGGCCGAGCAACATCCCGAGCGGGTGCGGGCGCTGCGCCAGCGGCTGGACCACTGGTGGGCGCCCTCCGTAGTGCGGTAAGCTTGACGCCAGCATGCTGTACGTCATTTTGCTGGTGTTTCTGTTTCTGGTGCTGTTCGCCCTGGAGTTTTTTGTTCCCAGCGGCGGCGTGATTGGGCTATGCGCCGCAGCGGCGTTGATTGCGGCGGTGGTGATTGCGTTTCTGCACAGCGCGACGATGGGCCTGGCCACGTTGTTGGTGGGCATGGTGTTGGTGCCGATGGCGTTCGCGATCATGATTCGATTGTGGCCCCGCACCTCGATTGGCCGAGGTATTCTGGGCACGCCGGTGGTCGCCGAGCGGCGTTCGCAGTACCAGGACTACCTGAACCGAGTGGGCATTGCTAAAACCGATCTGCTGCCCAGTGGAATGGTCGAGATCGACGGCCGCCGGTTGGATGCGGTCAGCACGGGGGTGGCCGTCGACAAGGGCACGGTCATCGAGGTGATCAGCGTCGATGGCGGCCGGATTCATGTGCGGCCCACCGAGCGTCCCTTGCCCAGCCCCGCGGCCCCGCGCGACGATTCCGGCCAAGGCCCCAGCCTGGAGACGCCGGTCGATTCGCTGGGGCTGGACGACCTGTCGGATCCGCTCGGCTGAGTGGCAGGGGGTGGGGTTGGCGAATGTACCCCGGCTTTGCTTTACGGCCATTTCCGCGTACGCTTTGGGCGAATAAATAACCCTTCTTACTGTGTGGTACTGCAATGTCTGTCGCGACTGATATCGAAAAAGCCGCTATTGATACGATCCGTTCCCTCAGCATGGACGCCGTGCAAACGGCCAACAGCGGGCACCCCGGCACACCGATGGCCCTCGCGCCGGTGGCTTACCAGGTGTTCAACGACGCGATGCGCTACGATCCGGCCGACCCGCAGTGGCCCAACCGCGACCGTTTCGTGTTGTCCTGCGGGCACGCTTCGATGCTGTTGTATTCGGTCCTGCACCTGATCGGCGTCAAAGCGACCGACGCCGAGGGCAAGCCCACCGACAAGCCCGCCGTGTCGCTGGACGACATCCGCAAGTTCCGCCAGATCGACAGCCCCTGTGCCGGTCACCCCGAATACGGTTTCGCCGCCGGCATCGAGACCACGACCGGTCCGCTGGGTCAGGGCGTGGCCAACAGCGTCGGGATGGCCATGGCGTCGAAGTGGTTGGCCGCTCGCTACAACACCGACTCGCACACCCTGTTCGATTACGACGTGTACTCGCTGTGCAGCGACGGCGACTTGATGGAAGGCATCTCCAGCGAAGCCGCTTCGATGGCCGGGCACCTGAAACTGTCGAACCTGTGCTGGTTGTACGACGACAACAACATCACGATCGAAGGCGACACGGACCTGGCGTTCAGCGAAGACGTCGGCCGCCGTTTCGAAGGGTTGGGCTGGAACGTCGTGCACGTCGATGACGCCAACGACACCGCCAAACTGGGCGAAGCCCTCCAGCAGTTCAAAGCCTGCGACGACCGGCCCACGTTGATCGTTGTCCGCAGCATCATCGGCTACGGCGCCCCCAACAAACAGAACACCCACGGCGCCCACGGGGCTCCCCTGGGCTGGGACGAAGTCGCCCTGGCCAAGGCCAGCTATGGCTTGCCGGAAAACGAAAAGTTCTTCGTTCCCGAAGGCGTCCGCGAACACTTCGACGACAACATCGGCAAACGCGGTGCGGCCGCGTCGGCGGATTGGAAACAGGTTTGGTCGCAGTACCAACAGGACCACGCCGACAAGGCTGCGGAACTGAAGACGATGTTCGCCGGTGAATTGCCCGAGGGCTGGGACAGCGAGATCCCCACGTTCGAAGCCAGCGAGAAGGGCGACGCGACGCGAAACAGCAGCGGCAAAGTGCTGAACGCGATCGCGGCCAAGGTCCCGTTCATGATCGGCGGTTCGGCCGACCTCGCGCCGAGCACCAAGACGCTGCTGAACTTCGAAGACGCCGGTCATTTCCTGCCCGGCAACCCCGGCGGCCGGAACCTGCACTTCGGCATCCGCGAGCATGCCATGGCGGCCGTCTGCAACGGTTTGTCGCTGTCGGGGCTGCGGGCCTACGGCGCGACCTTCTTCGTCTTTACCGATTACATGCGAGCCTCGATGCGGCTCAGCGCGATCATGCACCAACCGGTGTGGTACGTGTTGACGCACGATTCGATCGGCGTCGGTGAAGACGGTCCCACGCACCAACCGGTCGAACACCTCTCGGCGTGCCGAGCGATCCCGGGGTTGAACGTCTTCCGGCCCGGCGACGCCAACGAAGTGGCCGCTTGTTATCGCGCGGCGATGCAGATCAGCGACCAGCCCTCGGCGTTCGTCCTGTCGCGTCAAAACATGGCCACCCTGTGCCGCGACAAATACGCCGCCGCCGACGGCTGTGCCAAAGGCGGTTATGTGCTGGCCGATTGCGAAGGCCAACCCGACGTGATCCTGATGGGCACCGGCAGCGAACTGTCGCTGTGCGTCGAAGCCTACGAGCGTCTGACCGCCGACGGCGTCAAAGCACGCGTCGTCAGCATGCCTTGCCATGAATTGTTCGAACAGCAAGACGAAGCGTACCGCAACGCGGTGCTGCCCCCGGCGTGCACCGCCCGCGTGGCCGTCGAAGCGGGAATCCGGCAGAGCTGGGACCGCTACCTCGGATTCGAAGGTCGCTTCGTGGGCATGAAGGGTTACGGCGCTTCGGGCCCCTTCGATGCGGTCTACTCCAAGTTCAACATCACCACCGACGCCGTGGTCACCGCCGCCAAAGAGTCGGTCGGATAACCGGGGCATCAGCGTCGCCTTTCGCTCCGCCGAAAGTTAAGCGAAAAGTAGCACGGCTGTCCCAGCCGTGAGCGAGGTTGGTTTTCGGCTGGGACAGCCGAGCTACTCTGGGCTGCCGAGCTACTTTGGCCTGCCGAGCTACTTTGACTCGGACGATTCGCCGGCCCACCAGCCTCGTAGGCCGGCGACGCCGCGGTTGACCATGCGGCCACTCAAGAAATCTTCGGTCCAGGTCACCCGCTGGTCGCCGAAGTTGTTCCAGACCGCTTCCAGGTACGGCTCGCTGGAGCGGTTCAGGGTCGCGTACAGGCCGGCGCTGCGGATCTCGGCCAGGCCCGCGACGTAGTGGCGAAGGATGTGTTGATCCAGCAGGTTTCCGGCCACCGTCACACTTGATAACGCTCCTTTGCCAACCAGCGTCACGCGGTTCATGGCAAACATGGTCATCGTCGTGCTGACGTCCAGGATGCCCACCTCGGCTTCCTGGGCGGCGGTTTCCATCTCGTCCCACAACCTCGCGATCTCCGCCTGTGGGATCAATTGCGTGGGATCCACCTGCTGGATGCTCTGCCGCGTCTGTTCGATCGTCTGCCGCAGTCCGTCGAGATTAATTGGCGGCTGGTCCAGGGCATCGGTCGCTTGATTGCTGGCCGTCTGCAGGGCGTCCAGCAGATCCGAAACGTGGTCGATGGAGGTGCCAGAATCGATCACGCCTTGGCGTTTCAGTTCCGCGCTCAGCTCCCGCAGGTAGTGGCTGGAGCCGTAGGCCAAATCGCTGAACGCTGCCAGGACGGTCATCGGCGAGAGGTGCAGCGTCGAGAGGCTAGCGATGTCCAGCATGCCGCCGACCGCTTTACGAGCCAGGTCCACCTCCTGCGGCGAGCTGGCCGGCGAGGCTGCGGCGTCAGCGGCCGTCGCTCTTTCTGGGGCGGGCACGCCGCCGAAATCGTGCACCGCCATGTCCAAGGCTTGCTGCACAAACAGGGCGTAACTCTTGGAGCTGCGAAAGGCCGTGGGAATTAAACGTGCGGCGGTTTCGTTCAGCAGGCCGCCCGCGACGGCCGACAGGCTGCGGACGGTCCGCTCGGGCAGCGACAGTCCGTAGAACAGATAGCCCAGCAGCGAGGCCTCGCCTGCCGCGTCGGCCTCGCCGGTCGGGCTCGCCGGCGTGTCATCGCCCGCCGCCGCATCGTTGGCAGCTGGGGGCGGGTCGGTAGGCGTGTCGTCGTCGGCCATCACTGGGCTTCCACATAACGGATCGTACCGCGACGCTCGCCGATCGGCCCTTCCAATTTGGCCAGCACGTACACATCCTTGCCCAGCCACGCCTCGGGATCCAGCTGGTTGGCCTGCCAGCCGTCCATCGGCACCGTGATGGTCTCGGATTTATAGGGCGGCATCACCAACACCACCTGCTCACCGTCCTGCTGCAGCGTGCCGGAGGCGAACACCCCTTGTTTGACCAGATTCCCTTCGGCCACCCAGCGGCTGCCGAACTGAGACATCAACTCCAGATGACCGGCGCCCCGCATCTGGGAGAACAAAGCTTCGTACGCGGCCGTGGCGGCCGGATGCCCTTCCTGGCCGACTTCGGCCAGCGAGTAATAGAACTGCCCCAGCAGACGCCGGCGAGTGGACGCGTCGTCGCTGGCCGAGAGCGCCGCGTTCAGCTGCTCCGACTGCGTTTCCGCTTTCTCGATCGCGTCCAGCAGCTCCTGCGAAACTTCCGCTGACGCCCCGGCCGGGGAATCGGCGCCGGCCGGCGCGGTAGCGTCGGTTTCGGGCGCGTCAGCTTCGGGTGTGTCGGTTTCGGGCGCGTCGGTCTCGGGCGAGTCAGCTTCGGGCGTGTTCGTTTCGGGGGCGTCCGCGTCAGGTGAATCCATTTCGGGCGAATCCACATCGGACTCGTCGGCCGGGCTGGCCGGTCCCGGCGCGGGCAACTCGCTGACTGTCGGCACGTCCGCCTCCGGATCGGCGCTGCCGTCGCCGGCCAGGGGGCTAGCCAAATCGCCACCGACATCGGGGATCGCCACTTCGGGCATTTCCGGCATGTCGGCCACCGGAGGCACCGTGCTGTCACCGGCGGGCTGCTCGTCCAGGACGCTCAGGTCGCCGTCGCCCATTTCCGGATCTCCGCCATCCAACGCCGGTTCGCCGCTGTCTTCGGCCGGTTCGTCGGCGTTAAAAGCCGAAGCGGCCTGATCGAGCGCGTCGCCGGGGGTTCGGACGGTTTGGTCGGGGTCGCCGGGCAGCGAGCGGGGCACGAATTCCCGCTCGGAGCCGTTGGCCGCAAAGGGCATTACGCCGTCGTTCAGTTCGCGAGGTGGGGACGCCGCGGCATCGGGGTCCGATGGCTGGGGTTGGGTAGGCGGGTCGACGTCCATCGGTGCGGCGGCGGTCCTTCGCGGACCCCCGGCGGTGCCGTCGAAGGGATAGAAGCCAAAGTCGAAGGTTTTCCAGCCCATCGCTTGGATCGCGTAGAGGATGACGCCGGTCAGCGGAATCGCCACGGCGCCGCCCAGCAGCATCTGGATCATCGTCTTCAGCGGCGACGCGGACTTTTGGCTGCGTCGATGGGGACGCATCGCGGGGGCCTCGAAGCCGCGACGGGCCGGGCCGACGCTGTCCAATTGGTCAAGCGTGTTGATCTCGGCCGCGTCGTCCGCGGCACCCACCGCCGGGGCGCTGAATTCGGCCGGTGCATCGGAATCGGATTCGGAATCGGAAAAAGCCTGGAAACCACCCAGTTCCGACGCCTCCTCGTGGCTCGGTTCAGGCGACCAGCCCAGGGATTCAGAGTCCGTCGTCGGACTGGAGGCTCCCGCAGCCGAAGGATCCTCGTAGGCTGTGCCCATGGACGTGCCGGCAGCGCTTCCGACCAGGGCGCCGGCGCTGTAGGGGATCGGTTCGCCATCGCTGTCGACCCACTGCAGCATCGGCGGCATGCGGTTTTCCAGCTCGCCAAAAGAGAAGGTCTCGTGGCACCAGGGGCATTTTGCTGAGGCGTCGGCCGGCGGCATCGCTTCGGGGACGCGGATGGTTTCGTCACAACGCGGACAGGCAACTTGGCTCATCGAAACTCTCTAACAGAAGGGAACGCACGCCCTAATTATGGTCACCGCAGAGGCAAAAGTCAGCCTTGCGGTCCCGGATTCGCCACCAGAACGCAAAATCCTCTCGCTACGACCCACAACGCCCCGCGTAGACGAAGTCGCCAGACTTCGAATGGTGGCCCTTTTCGTCGCTGAAGCGCCCGCCGCATGCCCTCACCGAGCGGCCGGCAAGCTACTCGCCGTTCGGCTTTAAATGCTTGTCCAGGAATTCGAAGGTACCTTGGCCGTGGATGGTGTGGGGGCCGACGAAGGTCTCGATTTCGCAGCGTTCCGGAAGGTCCAGTCGCGCGGCGTACAGATGTCGGACCTTGGCGAACTCGTAGGCCACGTCCTCGTCGGAACCGACGCCATCGAAATGACCTCGTTCGACCATAAATGGACGCGGCGCGATCAACGCAGCCATCTCCGCATAGTTGAAGGTACTGCCAAGATCGAACTCAAAAATCTCATACTCGCCCGTCCAGACATAGCTGTAGGGCGACCGCGTCGAGGCGTTCTTGCCGACCCATTCATTGAAGTCGGCCGAACAGATCGAGAGGCAATAATCCGGAACCAGCGGCGGGATTCGCATGGCGCTCTTGCCGCCATAGGAAAGCCCATAGAAAGCGATCCGCTGGCCATCGACAAAGGGCTGCGTCTGAAGCCAATCCACGATCTGTTGATGCTGGGGAACCATCAACGAGAACAATGTCTTTCCGATCGGATTGGCTTTCCGCTGCAACGTGCGGAACTTGTCCTTGCCGATGTACAGGTTCTGCGGCGCGAAGGTGATGTAGCCGCGTTCGGCCAGCTTCGATGCAAAGTCATGATACGCTCGATGGTCTCCCGTCACGACGTCCCGTGGCCGCCCCTCCAAACCGTGCTGACAGACGACGACCGGACGTTTTTCGCCGGGCATCAGATCCTTTGGCAGACAAAGAATCCCGTACGCGAACACGTCGGGAAAGACGTCCAACACGACTTCATAACCCTCCCAGGTTTCATCGTCGTAGACCTTTCGCGAACGTGCGTTGAAGGGCAGCGGTTGCAGATCGAAGTGGCCGATGATCTCTTCGCGAAACGTATCGCGAAAAGGTTCGATCGATTTCTGGTAGGCCTCGATGGAGGAGGTGTCCAGTCGATTGCGGCCATCGGCGTGGTCCCGCGACGTCCGGCCGATGTTCATGAAATCTTGACGCACGTAAGGGCTCTCGCCCAGCAGCCACTGGTTGTGCTGTTCGATCTCGCGGACCTGTCGACGCTGGCGCTCGGCCGTGTCGATGCCCAGCCCCAGCGGCCGGACGTCCCCATGGCTGGCAAGCGGCGTGTCGTTCAGCAGGCTTTGCAAGGCCGCTTGCGAAACCAGGGTGGTGTTCTCTGTATCGTTGGTCGACACGACCAGCGCGGACAGATTCTCCGCATCCACGATGCCCCGCAATCGCTCCAGTTCACCTTGAACCTCGTGCGCGCTAGGCGTGCCAAGCCGCGCCTGGGCGGCCCCCGTACCGTTGATTTGAACGTTGGGATAGGGTCCGATCGAAAGCACCAGTTTGCGCGGCAAAACCATTGCGGCAAGTTCCGCATCCCCGAACCGCTCGAGCAGTCCGAAGACATTTCTAGAAATCGGCTGTTGCCAAAGGGTTTCGCGTGGACCGAAATAACCGGCTACGCAGGTGCGGTCGATGCGGGGGTCCAGCGCCGCGGCGTACAACGCCAACATCCCGCCTTCGCCATAGCCGACCACCGCGGTGGGGATCGCCGAAGCCTCTTGTCCAGCATTACCCTGTGATTCTCGCTCATACCAGTCGACGCCGGCCAGGATTTTTTGCAACTCGAAGCCGATCAGATGGCGTCCCAAGACAAACCCGCTGCGGTACAAGTATTCGCGATTTGTGAGGTCGACCCGTCCGCCACGGCGGTGAACCTCACGGCTGATCAACGTGGGCACCAAGACCCGGCAGCCCGATTCAGCCAGCCGGCGGGCAAATTGGCTTTCGCGGGATAGTCCCGGCTCGAGACCACAAATCATCTCGGGCGTTTGATCGGCGTCCGGTATCGCGATCGCGTTGGCCACCGGCGGTGCATCGGGGACCAACAACAAGCCTTCGCCGTGCACGTTGCGGATCACCGGCCAGCGTACGGCGAAAATTTTGTAGCCGGCTGCTTGGCCAACCTCATGGGACCGGGCCGTCGTCGCGACCAGTTCCAGAGCGTCGAAGGAAAGCCGCGGATCGCGGACGCCCAAGATGTGAGCCAGCCGCTGGCGATTGGATTCATCACGATTCCTGTATTCCGCGCGGCGAGCGACCGAGCGTTCCAGTTCGCGGAGCAGAAACGCGTCGGCGCCAGCAACCATCTGAGCCGCGAGATCGCCGTCGGCGGTCAGCGGCTCGGTGCCGGGCAGCGGCGGAGCGTCGAGGCTGGACTGCGCGAAAGCAGAACCAGACAGCAGGACCGACAACGAGACGAACAGCACGAGAACAGCTTTCGGCACGGGCACGTCTCACGTACAACGAGTTGGGAATGGGTGTCTCGTGACATGATAGCCGCTCTCCCGGGGCGCAGGCGGTTGTAGGCGATTCGCCGGAATGCTCAGACGTCCGTGACGCGGCGTCGCGGGGCTGCGCCAGGCCGTGCTGCGCCAGCCTGCGTCGAAGGACCCGGAGGTGGCGATCCAGCGCTGACGGGCGCGGTCTGCAGATGCGGAGCGGGGATTGTGCTGCCGGTCGCCACCGTGGCGGCGCCGTCCATGTCGCCCAGGTACTCTTTGCGCACCTGGGGGTGCCGCTTGACTTCCTCGGGGCTGCCGTCGATCAACACCTGTCCCTTGCTGATCACATAACAGCGATCGACCGTGCCGAGGATCTCGCGGGCGGCGTGGTCGGTGATCAGGACCGCGATCCCGGCGTCGCGCAGCTGATGGATCACGCCCTGAATCGACTGGACGGTCACCGGATCGATCCCCGCAAACGGCTCGTCCAACATGACGATCCGCGGATCCGAGACCAAGCAGCGTGCGATCTCCAGTCGTCGGCGTTCGCCTCCGGACAATCCGGCCGCGCGGCTGCGGCGGATATGGGTGATATTAAACTCTTCCAACAACTGGTCGGTGCGTTGTTTGCGTTCGCGGCGGCCCAGTCCCAGCAGTTCGAACAGCGAGGAGATATTCTGTTCGACCGTCAATTTGCGGAAGACGCTGGGTTCCTGAGGCAGGTAGCCCATGGCGCCATCGCGAGCGCGGCGAAACATCGGCCAATCGGTCACGTCCTGACCGCTCAAGAACACGCGTCCGCGGTCCGGTTCGACCATCCCGCAGATCATCCGGAAACTGGTCGATTTGCCGGCGCCGTTGGGGCCCAGCAGTCCCACGATTTCGGCTTCGCCAACGTGCAGATTCACCCCATCGACGACGCGTCGCCGGCCATAGGTCTTTTGCAGCTCGAGGGCTTGCAGGATGGGTTCACCCATGTTGCTTCCTTGCAGACTCGGGGGGGGGGGTTATCGAATCAGTTTCATGCGTTTGAAATTCGGCGTGAAGGGAATCGGTCGATTCCAATGGTGAGGCCAAAACACCAACAGCGCTTTGCCAACCAACAGGTCCCGCGGGACGTGATGGTAGCGTGCAAATTTGTAAGCGTCTTCGTCGGGCACCGGCGGCAATCGATCGTTCCCCCAGCTGCGGGCGTCCTTGCTCTCCGGGCTGTTGTCGCCCATTGGAAAGAATTGGTCCTCGCCCAGTTCAAAGGCGATCGCCCGTCGCCGCTCCCAAAGCGCGGCTTCGTCCCACTGCGAAGGCTCGTCCAACAGCCCCATGATGGCCGAGGCCTCGACGCCCCAGGGGTAGTCATGCATTTTCTGGTTGGATTTCGCAGCGATGTAGTACTGATCGCGATACAGCCGAAAATCTCGCAAAACGGCTTCCCCGCCGCGGACCGCGACGCCCACCGGAGCTGCGTCCAGCGGATGGTCCTTGGTGTAATGCGGGCGATCGTTGTGCGCGGCCTGAAACGAGCTGGGATCGTAGTACGCCGGCTGTTCAAAGGCGATCACATCATCATCGACCCACAGACGCAACTGGCTGTCGACGTTGGAAAAACGAATCTGCCGCGCCTGGCCGGCTCGGATCTCCGTGGCGGCCGTCAACGTTTCCGCGCCGCTTTCGAACGCTTCGGCTTGCTCACCCAGGATCGCCAGAGTCGCTTGACCGCTGGCCAGATCGATCGTGCAACGATAGCGGATCCCGGCTTCGACGATCTCTAAAATCGCTTCGCTGGCATCGGCCGAAGTCTGCAGGGCGGTCTCAAACGTCAGATCGCCTACCCAGTGAAGTCCGCTGGATTCCCAAGGCGAATGCTGGTTGTTGATGAGCGGCTGGGGGACGTAAGAATCGTAGGCGTAGAAGTCGGTGATCGCTTCGCTGCGGTAGGGATCCACCGACTGCATCGAGACGCCCTCGGCGATCAGCCGTCGCTGCTCGTCGCTGGGCAGGTTATGGAAATAACGCAGCCACCGCGGCGTATCCCCAGCGGTAACCGTCGCGGTCAGTCCCAGGGCGTCCCGCTGGATTTGCCACGAATCCTCCGGCGGCACTTCCGCTCCGCGATCCCAGGGCTGCAAACGACTCGGATAATTCGCAGCCAGCAGGTCCTCGGCCAGGTAGGAACTGTTGTAGACAAGATGCGCCAGCGGCATCACCTTGCGATCGGGCTTCCGCATGATTCGAAATGGCTCATCCTCGCTGGTGCGCGTGTACACGTCGCCATGCCAGATGCGAAGCGTTTCGTTGGGCAGTCCGACCAAGCGTTTGATGTAGTTTTGCTTGGGGTTGCCGGGATACTTGAAAACGATCACGTCCCAGCGCTGGGGGTCCTGGATCGCGTAGGCGAACTTGCTGACCAAGATCCGGTCACCGTTGAAGGTGGCGTGATTGGCTTCGTCTGCCAGTCGCAGCACGTTGCGTTTGCGGCAATTCGGACAGCGTCCGGCGACCACCCTTGTGGAGGAACCCTTGTTCTCGACGCTAGCACCGACGCGAAAGTTGTAATCGCACTCTTCGCAGGACAGGTCCTTGTGAGCCCCCATCAGCGTCGGTGCCATCGAACCGGTGGGAATAATAAACGCTTCGGCCACAAAACTGCGAAACAGCAGCGCCAGGATGATCGCCACGCAGATCGATTCAACCGTCTCGCGGTACCCGGCCAGGGCGGCCGGCCGTTGGACGGGGGAAGTCGAGTCAGCGTCGGTTTTGCGGTTCGCCGCACGCGTGCCGGAAGGGGAATTCTTTGCCATGGTTTGCCGGTAAAAGAAGCGAGGCCAGAGGGTCAAAGTTTAGCGGTTCCCCCCTGCTCGCGATACTCCGATCTGCGAGCGGCCCAGAGGGTGTTCGCCGCCGCGGCGGTGACCTTGGCAGGCGCAACGAAACCTTGCTAAGGGCAACGAAACAAGGGACTCGCGGCGGTGGCCGGGAGTCCCTTGGCGAATTTGTGGTGCAGTATCGGTCGTGTCAGACCTGTGGTGGGTCCTGCCGGAGGCCGCCGACCGCTACAGGGTGGGCGTCTGGTAGGGTTCGACGTCGCCCACCATGTGGAAGTGGTTGTGGTCGATATAGATCGTTTCGACCGCTTCCTCGTCATCCAGCGAGTGGGGGACGGGGTAGCCCACGATGTCGCGTTGGCTGTAGTAAATCGTGCACTTGTAGTGTGCGTGGTGCAGCTGCGCCGGGCCGATCAGCGGATAGAAGCGGGGCGGATCGACGTAGTCGGCGATCTTTTCCTTGATGATCCGCACGTTGTTCCGCTGACGCTCGTACAACAGCGGGATGCCGCCACCGACCGGGTTCGCCCGTTCAAACGCTCGCATGACTTCGTCGTCGGTCGGCGGGTCCAGGGCGACGGGATCGCCGCCGGCGGTCGTCGGTCCCAGGATCGGCACACGCTCGTACCGCTCGTACCAACGCTGTTCGTCTTCGGCTTTTTGCTGGTAATAGGGGCTGACCGGAATCGGAATGCTGAAAATGCCCAAGCTGGGGCCTTGCGACAAGCCGATACAGCCGGCACTGGTCACGGTGGTGACGGCGGCCATCAATCCCAAAATGGTACGGGTCAATAATGTTCGTGTTGAGGTCGTCATCCGACATCCTTGCTTAGGGTCGACACGTCTGCAGGCGGAACAAGCCAAAAGCTCGCGCCGATGGTTTTCTATATCGTGTAAAAGTAGAGGGGTCTTGCGGGTTTTCCCGAAGAATCCGGATAATCCGCAAACACGATTTGCTAGCAGCGGTACCCCAGGCTCGCGTCTGGGGCTACCGCATGTCGCCACTGCCGTGGCCGCTTGACCAACAACCAAAGTCGGGCGAGTTCAGCTACGGGGGCGAGTTCAGCTACGGTTGTTCACGGGCGATTGTGACCGTCAGGGGCGGCGTCCAGTGGACCTTTTCGGCGGTGTAGTACAGGTAGGCTCGCGAGGCGGGGCCGGTGTAGCGGCCGGGGATCTCGGCGGTGACGTGGAAGCGGAACTCTTTGACGTCCTCGGGCGGTAGATTGCGCCAGTAAAAGACGACTTCGCGCGGGCGGAGTTCGAAGAAGTCGATCACGCCGGCTTCGCGCAGCTCGTTTAATTCTTCCACGCGCGGTTCGACGCCGCCGGGCAATCCCACCGCGGCCACCGTCATCGGTTGGCCCTCGGACGTGACGTTTTCCAGCTGGACATCGATGGCCACCACGCCTCCGGGCGGGACGTCTTGCGAAGCTTCCATCTGGACGTCCAGGCGGACCGCGGCGTCCTCCGCGGTGCCGGGCGTTGGCGAGTGGTAGGCGACGTCGATCGTGCAGGGCAACCGCAGAGCTTGATCGGTGCCGATTGTCAATTCCACCGTGCTGGGATCCAGCCCGTGATCTTGAAGTCGTTTGGCCAGTCCGGCGATCTCGATCATACCGCCCTGCCCTGCCTCGTCCGGAAGCGCCGCTTCGGCGAGCGTGACATCGCCGGCGCGGACATACAGGGTCCCGCCGCCAGTGTCTGCTTGCTGGCCGTAAGCCAACAACGCTTTCAGGGCCAGGACGGTCGCTTGCGTGCTGCCAAATCCACCCCGGCCCTCACGATTCTGGACCAGCCACTCGACGGCTCGGCGACACGGCGTTTCGAAACCGTCCAGCTTGGTCCATGCCAGGGCGGCCAGGGCGGTGGTTTCGACTCGCAACGACTTGCCGCCGCTTTGCGTGACCGAGCTTCGGCCACGCAAACTTCCGTCGGAGGATTGCTGAGCCAGCAGATCGGTGGCGATCTGCTGGGCGGCGCTGGTTCGCTGGACATTGGCCAAGGTGGCGGCCGACAGGGCCAGCAGATACGCGTCCTCGCTGTCCCGAGCAACCGCCTGCAAACGGTCCAGTTCGTCACTCAGCTCATCGGCCAAGGGACGCTGCCGGGGCTTGTCGCGGTCGGCTTCGCTCAACGCCCACAGGATGTAGGCATTCACAACGTCTTGCCGGACCGACCACTGGTGCAGGTGCCGGGGATTGCGGTGCCAACCGCCTTTGCCGTCGCGCCGATCCAGCAACCATTGCCGCGTCCGCTGGATCATCGCCGGATCCACCGGCATGACTTGACGCATGTCCCAGAACTGCATCAATCCGAATGCCGACAAAGCTTCGTGGCCCGGATCGGCACCGAACCATTCGTATCCTTGTTGTTGGCACTCGAACTGGGTCAACCGCTGGTAGCCGCGTTGGAGCATCCCGCTGGCTCGCTGGGCGACCTCCGGATTCGCAACGCCGGGCTGGGCCAGGTACTGCAGCGCCAGGGCGTTGGGATAGTTGGCCGCGGAGGCTTGTTCAAAGCATCCGTGGGGTTCGGCCAGCACACTTTCGACCCCCGCCATCAAATCCGCCAGCGGCGAAGGGTAGCCGCGGAGGGTGATCTGCACCGACCCTTCAATGGTTTCCGGCGGAACGCCCAAACGAACGGTCTGCGGCTGCTGGAGCATTACATTGATCGAACGCCGGCGAGGATAACCGTCGCTGATCACTCGCACGCTGCGGCGGACCGTATCGGCCAGCGCCGGACCTTCCGCGGATGCCTGCGATTGCAGCGCCACCGTGATCGGCACCTCCGCGTTCTGCGCCGCTTCGTCCACCTCGATCGGAACAAACCATCGCTGTCGCTGGCCGGCCTGCAGCGACAGAGCTCGAGTGGCTTCTCCGGCATCGACGCTCAGTCCCGGTCCGGTCCTCACCGACAAGGCGGCATTCAAATCGCGATCGACATGGTTACTGATCGCCAGCGGCAGCTCGATGCGGTCGCCCGCGGTGACCGCCAACGGCAGCTTGGGTTCGATCTGCAGCGGCAACCGCGTGACCACGTCCGCCTCGCCGCTGCCGATCCGGCCGTCACTGCTGTGGGCATCGGCATGGATACGAAACGCGGTCGCGGCGTCGGACAGGTCGAACCGGATCGTGGCTCGGCCTTGGGAGTCGGTGGAGAGCATGGGGTGCCAGTACAGCGTTTCGGCAAAATCCGCTCGCACGGTTCCTGGGCGATGGCGGTGGGCGTACTGGCGGACCGGAAAACGCAGCTCTTCAAACAACCGCTCGGCCAGGCCCTCTGCGTCGATGCCTCGCGCGGCCAGCAATCGCCGCAGGTCCTCGGCCGTCATCGCGGGCTGCTGCGAAAGTTCGGCTGCGGCCCCATCGGCCGGCCCGGTGGTCAAGGTTGCGGACGGATCCTCCACACGGCGGCTCCGCGGCTGCGTTGCGGCCGAGTGTTCTGGCGGAGCCTGTTCCGCGTCGTCGGCTGTTGGACGGTCGATCGGTTCCAGGACCTCCCCAGCGCCGCCTTGGGTGGCCTTCGGCGGCTCGGACCCCGACTCCTCATC
Organism: Roseimaritima sediminicola; assembly: GCF_009618275.1. Taxonomy (GTDB): domain Bacteria; phylum Planctomycetota; class Planctomycetia; order Pirellulales; family Pirellulaceae; genus Roseimaritima; species Roseimaritima sediminicola. The sequence continues at coordinate 21,185 of NZ_WIAD01000040.1, read as the reverse complement.
CGCCTGGCTCATCACAGCCGTCGACGCGCTCTCGGGAGCCCCGCAACCGACCACGCCCACCGTGCCAAGTACCGCGACCAAAAGACTGGCCGCCGCGACCGTACTCCAGCGAGCTCGCAACCATCCGGCCAGGGCCCACAACAGGAACAGCGGCAGCAACAACCAACGGAGCTCGTCCAGGAAGTGTGTCCAGGCGCGATCCAGATCGGTGCGGTACTGCGTCCACTGGGCCGCCAACTCGCGGCCGTTGGATACCGGCGTGATCGCCGCTGGCGGCGGCCCGTCCAGTTCGAGCAGACGCTGGACCATTTGATCCAGCGACTCGGCATCGACGCTCTGGCGCTGTACGAACCGGCGCCAGCCTTGAGTGCCCAACAAAAGATCCAGCGCAGCGGCCGTTTGGGGGGAATCGTTCAAGTAGAAGTTCGCGTGTTCCAGGTCCTCGGGCCGCTCAATTTCACTGGTCAGCAAAAAATGCGTGGTCATCGATGCCCGCGGCTTGGCCCGCAGCGACAGAGCGGCTTGATCGACCACCGCAACGCCCAACACGGCCGCCACGGGCTGGTCCTGTTGATCGGTCACCTGCAGCGTGACCCGCAGCGGCGTGCCCGGCGTTTGCTGCTGGAGCGCAGCGGATTCCAACACGCGCACCTTCAGCCGCCCGTCGCTGCGGCGGTAGACCAAGCGTTCGGCGACCGGACGCCCCGCAGCGGCATCGAAGATCGTCAAGCGGATCACGCCCTCGGCGCCCTCGCCCACGGGCAACCGCACACGGTTCGTGCCGGAACGCAAATGCGTCTCGGCGCGGCCCACCACGACGCCGCGGCAAACCGCTTCGATGCGGACAGCCATTTCCGCGGTGCTGCGGAGTACGAAATCCAGGGGCGCGTCGGCAGCGAACACCCCCGGTCCGGTGTCCAGCACGGGGCGGTCCGCAACGACCGGCGGCAACATGGCCGACGTAGTGACATCCAGCGGTTTATCCAACCGGACGACGTAGCGTTGTCCCGGCTCGGGAACAAAGGCGAACCGCCCCATGCCGTCGGCTGTGGTCTGCAATCGAGCGACCCGGCGGCCGCCTCGCGTCATGACTTCACCCTCGACGTGCATCGGTTCGCCTTGGCTGCTGCGGACGGAAAAATACACCCGGTTGCGAAGCCCTTCGACCAGGAATCCGCCCTCGGGATAGAAATCGAATTGAACGCGACCGGTTTGAATCGGCAGCGTTTTGGAAAAGGTCTCGCGAGCGCCGCCATCGTCGACGACGATTGAAACGTAACCACGACCGACGTCGATGAACGGGGGCAGGGAGAACCGCCATTGGCAGTGGCCCTGCGAATCGGTCCGCAGCCGCCCACGATGGATCACCTCTCCGTCGACGACCGCGGTCGCTTCCACGCTTGCACCTGCGAGCGGTTCGCCTTCGACCCGCCACAGCCGGGCGTCACACCGAACAGGTTCGTCCGGGCCGTAGCTGCGTTGGTGGAACCGGAGCTCGTGTTTGAATCGCGGCAATCGGTACTGACGGATTTCAATCGTTGTGCGTTCTTCGGGAAAGACGCCGTCCAGGCTGGAAGCGACCAGGGTGTACGTCCCCCCGGCGATGTCTTCGGGCAGCGTCACCGCCCCGTTACCGACGCCTCGCTCGGTAACGCCTTCGATGGTCGTGCCCGGTACGGCGGTCTCCGCCGGATCGAGCAACCGGTAACGCACCGGCAGGGTGTACTCGCCGAAGAACGTTTTGCGGTTCAACGTAAGGGACCGAAAGTAGATCGTTTCGCCCGGCCGGTAGACGGGACGATCGGTGTTTAAATAGGTCAAGCACCGCGTCGGCTGTAGAGGCAAATGGACTAGCGCCGGGGTGGTCTCGCCGGCCGCCGCACGCACCTCCAGATGAGCTCCCTCGGGAACGATCAAATCTTCGGGCACGCGAAACGCGGTTTCGCCCGGCGTCGTGGCACGCTCCTGATAGACAAGAGCCCCTTTGGCGAAAATGGAAAAAGTCAGCGAGGCGGGGGTCAACGGCATGCCCGCAGCCATCGAGGACGGCGCATCGGCCAGCGACGCAGCGGTCTGGCGATCGGTCGCGAGCGTGGCGATGCGAAACGCGTTGGACGCACCGCCGCTCGCTGTGGCGTCGCTTTGCGGCCCGTCACTCTGGCCGGTCAACGGTTCGGCGCGGAGCAGCATCGCCGCGGCGGGCCGCTCGGGCAACGCGCCGATCAGACGGATCCCACAGATGATCGTCAGCAACGAGGCGGCCAGGGCAAAGCTGCGCCAGTGGCGGACCAGCGACCGCCGCCGGAGTGGAACCGGCGAGGACGGTGCACGCTCGGGCGGCGGCGGCGAGGCTTTGACGTCGGCGAACAACCGGTCCAGGTTCGAGGTATCGTCGGTTTGACCGGTGCCGACCAAGCGAGCGGCGCTGGCAAAGCGATCGGCCACCTGCAGCGTCTCGGCCCATAGTCGCGCGACTTCGGGATCCCGCTCGATGCGTTCTCGCAGAGCCTCGGCTTCGGCATCCTCGAGCAAGCCGTAGTGCAGCTCCAACAGCAATTGTTTCATTTCGTTCATGACGATTCCCCCACGGCACAGCGAAGATGACCGATGGCGGCACGCATTCGCGTCTTGACGGTGCCCAGCGGAAGGGACATGGCATCAGCGATCTCGGCATAGCTCAACCCGCCGTTTTGGCGAAGCAGGAACACCTCCTGCTCCTCGCGGCGAAGATGAGCGACCGCCTCCCGCACTCGGCATAACTCCTCGTCGCGGATCAGCTGGGCGTCGGGACGCTGCGCTGCGTCGGTTTGGTGGATCGATCCCATGGCGGTTTCCGGATGGGAGGCCGGATCGGCGATCAGCGATCGGCGGCGCCGATTCCAGGCGGTTTTGCGGACATCACGCCCCGTGTTCAGAGCGATCCGAAACACCCACGCTTTCAGGTTGCCGACCTCCGGCACCTCGTGGCGGTGTCGCCAACACTTCAGAAAGCTTTCCTGCAGCGCGTCGTGCGCGTCCTCGAGGTTTCCCACGAGGTAGTACAGCGTGCCCAACAGTTCGCCGTGGGCACTGCGAAACAACTGCTCCAGCCGCTGGGCCGAGCAGGTGTCGCCGGGGCTGCCGGCGCTGCCGGCGCCCCGGGCTTCGCAGGAAGCATTCGCGGTGGGCGGATCGTTCATAGGCGTACCATACCCCTAAAGACGATCCAGCCAGCCAAACGGATTTGGCTTTGTTTAGAAAAATGACGTCCGGCAAGCCGTAGCTGAACTCGCCAGAGTTTGCTGGGGTGGCGAAGACGCGGAGGGCGGCGCGATCCAAAGTCTGGCGACTTCGGACAATGCCCTACGCGGTGGCGGCGCGCTGCATGCCGGGGAAGGCCAAGGTGGCCGGAAGCGAGTTTTCGGAGGCGGCGACTGCCGAAGGGCGGGCCGAGCGGGAGGGCACCAGACCCAAGGTCTGCCGCAGACCGCCCACCTGGTCGCCGGTCAACTCGATCCGACTCTGCATGAACCACCCGACGGCTTGGCTGAACGATTCCTGGCGAAGCTCAATCGTCGCGCCGTCGTCGCCATGGCGCATCGCAACGACCGTCCGTACGTCGTCGGATTGACCGGGAAGAATCGAAAGAATCGTCTCGAACTCTGAAACCATTTCCATTTCCAGACTGCAAGCAAAACGAATTGACACAAGTAGTATTGTCAAAACGATTCCGCCGGACAAGAACCTAATGAGAACGATTCTCATTTTCTTTAACCGCGGGCGGTCCGCTCGCCGCCCCCCCCCCAGCGGAGCTGGCTGCCGCCTTTTGACGCAGCCCCAACGCCCGCGGCGGGTTGGACTATCATGAAGGGAAGCTCCGCCGGCGCGGGGCGGTGATTCTGTCTCCTTTACCTGCTACGAACGATGCCAAAGAAGATAGCCCTCGACTGGGACGCGACCGAGCTGAGACTGGTGGTCGGTCGCACGTCGACCTCGGGCGTAACGATCACGGACATGGCGGTGGTGCCGATTGCCGAGGGGGAATCGCAAGGCGTGGAAGCCGTGGTTCGGGCCGCCTTGGAAGAGCGTCAGTACGGCAAACTGCCGGCGTTGGTGACGATCGGCCGAGGCAAAGCGGAGCTGCGGCAATTGCAGCTGCCGCCGGTTCCCGACGAAGAACTACCGGACATGATCCGCTTTCAAGCGGTCCGCGACTTTGCCGCCGCCGGCGAAAAGGCAATCATCGACTTTGCCCGCGTTCGACAGAACGATCAGGGTGTGGAAGTTGTGGCGGCGGCCATCGCACCGGAACAAATCACCGAGATCGCCAAGGTCCGGGCGGCCGATGCGCCGGCTCCGGAGCGGATGGTGCTGCGGCCCCTGGCCGCGGCCGCCCTGTACGTGAAACATCGCGACACCGACGGCGACGTGGTGCTGGTCGACCTGCTGGCCGACGACGCGGACATCGTGGTCCTCCGAGACGGCAAACCCGTTTTCGTGCGTTCGGTCCGGTTGCCCCGCAACCCAGCGGGCCGTCCCGCGGCTTTGGCCGGCGAAGTCCGCCGCAGCGTCATGGCTTCCAACGCCGGAAACGTGGAGACGGGCAGCCGCCGAATCGTTATCTGGGGTCGCCGTGAGGATCACCTCCAGGACATCCAGCAGTTGTCCGAACGGATCGGATTGAGCGTGGAAACGGTCGATCCGCTGTCGCTGGTCTCCACCGACGATGCGATCAGCCAATCCGGCGGCAGCCACGTCGGTCGCTTTGCCCCCCTGATCGGCCTGCTGGACGTGGACGCGTCGGGCAGTCCGCTGTTGATCGATTTCCTCAATCCCCGCAAGCGGCCCGAGGCGCAAAGCCAACGAGGAAGATTGATTCTCTACGGCGGGGCCGCTGCCGCCGCCGCGCTCCTGCTGGGCTGGACCGCTTGGTCCTCACTGAACTCCCGCGATCAACGCATCGAACAACTCAGCAGCGAACTGGCCGCGTTGAAACCCATCGTTGCAGCAGCCGAAGTCGAGATCGGACGCACCGAACGCGTCGATACCTTCCTCGATGGCAACGTCATCTGGCTGGAAGAACTGGCTCGCGTCGCCGAAGCGATTCCGCCCGCTAAAGATCTGATCCTGACCAGCGTCAGTGCCAATCTACCGCAGCGACGCGGCGCCGAACTGACCCTCGCCGGACGGGTGACCCAACCCCGCGTCCTGGATACCATGCTCGATCGCCTGCAGGATGATCAACATCGCGTCATCGGAGCGGGCATTAATCAGGAGTCGACCGAGGATCCTTACCCGTGGGTCTTTCAGGACTTGAGGATCGTGATCGAACCGGAAGTCGTACGTGAAATGCGCGACGCCAAACGTTATCTTGCCGAACAAGACGCCTCCGAGCCGGACACTGCCTCCGAGCCGGACACTGCGGTGGAGGAGGACACTTCGCCGGAGCCAGACACTGCGGTGGAGGAGGACACTTCGCCTGAGTCAGACACTTCGCCCGAGCCGGACACTTCACCCGAGCCGGACGCTTCGGCTGAGTCAGATACTTCGCCCGAGCCGGACACTTCGCCCGAGCCGGACACTTCACCCGAGCCGGACGCTTCGGCTGAGTCAGATACTTCGCCCGAGCCGGACACTTCGCCCGAGCCGGACACTTCGCCCGAGCCGGACACTGCGGCATCGGTTGCCGATTCGGCTGAACCGCAGGAGGATTCCCAGTGACTCAGCGAGAACGAATCCTGGCGATTGCCGTGGGCGGCGTGCTGGTACTGATCGGCATGCAGTGGGCTCTGAACCGATTTCGCGACGCCCGCTCCCAGCGTGATCTGGAGATCAGCCGTTTGGAGTCGGAGCTGCAGACGGCCCAGAGCATGCAGTTGGCCGGCTTGGCGGCGGCCGACCGGATGAGCGGCTTTATCGAACGCTCGCTACCGGCCAACGCCGACGCGGCGGTCAATGCCTACATGGAATGGCTGTACACACTGATGGACGCTTCGGGCGTCAGCGGCACCGATGTCCGCAGCCTGAACAGCACCGCCAGCGGCGACCTGTACCGCGTCTACAATTACCGCGTGTCGGCCAGTGGAGACATGGAAGAGATCGTGTGGCTGCTGCACGCGTTTCATCGCACCGACTACCTGCATCGCATCACGACGCTGGGCATCAAACCGAACCGCGGCTCGTCGCTGTTGAATTTGTCGATGAGCATCCAGGTGTTGGCAATGAACGACGCGGCCGAGAAACAACCGCCGCCCGAGCGTCCCTCACCGTTGATCGACGACGACGTAGAGAAATACGTTGCGACGATCGTCAATCGCAACTACTACGCTCCGCCCAACCAGCCGCCGCGATATAGCGGCGAAGCGACGGTCGAAGCGGTCGTCGACGCGGATTTTCGCTTCAAGCCGAACTTTGAAGATCCGGACGGCGACGAGGTATCGCTGCGTTTGATCGGCGACGTGCCCGACGGCGTCGGGATGGACGAGGCCAGCGGCGAGATTCGGGTCCGCCGCGACGAGCTGGGCGATCTTACCTTGTTGGTCGAAGCTCGCGATTCCGGCCGCCCGGCGCGCATCGTCGAACAGGAACTGACGATCAGCGTCGTGGAGCCGCCGGCAACGGAGGAGCCGATGCAGACGGCCTTCGACGACGCTACGCAGGCTTTTGTGACGGCGCTGATCTACAGCCGCGGCAGCTGGAAAGCGTGGGTGACGGTACGCACGCGCGGCGAGAAACTGGAACTGCAGGCCGGTGACGATTTCGAAATCGGCGAGTTGAGCGGCAAGGTCGTCGACGTCACGCAGCGGTTTGTGGAGCTGGAGGTCGACGATCGTCGGTTCACCGTCGGTCTGGACGGAAACCTTGCCGAGGCGGCCAAGCAGTCTTTGGTCGATTGATCACCCCGGGGTTAGGTGCTTGACCGAACCGATGATGTCCCCAACAGGTCGCTAGAGGTGAAACCATTGAAGATCGGAATCCTGACCGCCTCGGACCGTGCCACGCGCGGCCAGTACGAAGATCGAAGCGGACCGGCGATCGTCGATTACTTGGCCGAAGTTGTCGTCAGTCCGTATCAAACGGTCTCGCGCTGCGTCGAAGACCGCTTGGAGACGCTGGTCGAGACGCTGGTCACGCTGGTCGACGAGGAAGGATGCGGTTTGGTGATCACGACCGGCGGAACCGGCCCCACGCCGCGAGATGTCACCCCGGAGGCGACCGAGGCGGTATGCGACAAGATGCTGCCCGGCTTTGGGGAACAAATGCGGCGTGTTTCTTTGCAGTACGTTCCCACCGCGATCCTTTCTCGGCAGACCGCGGGCCTCCGGGGGCGGACGCTGGTCGTGAATCTTCCCGGCCAACCACGCGCGATCGCCCAATGTCTCGATGCCGTCTTTCCGGCGATTCCCGCGTGTTTGAAACTAATCGATAGCGATGAAATCCGAACAAATACTTCACGTTTCGTCGCTCACCCGACGAAGTAGTAACTGTGCACCCCCCACTGCCCCGAACCAAAGGGGGGTGCCGACCTTCTTGCTCCAGAAGGTCCGGGAGTCGCGTGAGGGGCTCGAGCAATGCCCCTCGGGCCCCTCACAACTCCCAAATCGCGATCACTGCCTGTACAATCGTCCCAGCTCGCGAAACGGCCCTCATGCGGGAGTGGTCATCGACGAGCGATACAGCATGCGACACACCGGGATGAGATGATCAGCTTGTTAACGACCAACTCGACGATGACGGGCGAGGTCAGCCTGTTTATGGCGGAAGGCAACGCCATCTATGCGGTGGTGGCTGAGGCCATCCGCAACGGCAACCCACTGGAAGACATTCTGGAGCCGATGCCCGATGCGATCTATCTGACCAGCCGAGACGGCCGGTTGGAATGGGCCAATTCGTCCTTTCTGTACCTGTTCGCCGGTTCGCTCGACCGCACGGTCAAGTTGGCGCCGGTCGACATCACCTACGACCCCTTGGCCCGGATGTCCGACGAGATGGTCGTGGCCGGATGCGAGGCGATTGAATTTCAACACCACAGCTACGATGCGCGTCACCGCGCGGTCGTGCTGCGAACGATGAAACGATCGCTGGCCGAATGCGGCGATCCGCGGATCGCGATCTTTGGGATGACGCGGATTGTCGAAATCGTCGACCCCACGGGAGAAGACCCCGCGGCTCGGTTGCGGCAGCAGTGGGGATGTTTCCAGGAACTCAGCGAACGCGACCAGGGCGTGCTGACGGGACTGGCTCGCGGCGAGAAGCTGAAGGACATCGCCACGCGGATGCGGATCACCGAAAAGACGGTGGACAACCGCCGCAAATCCGCGCTGAAAACACTGGGCCTGAAATCGCAAGTCGAACTGATCGCCATGTTCGTCCGTTTCCACGACCGCGGCTACGGCGACTTCGGGTTTTAATTCCGGCGAGTCCCGGAAACGCCAAACGGCTCTCACAACCGCTCGAGACGTGTTGTTCAGCCGGTTTTAGTCCCGCGGTACCTCCACGCCCCGGATCAGCATCCGCAGTTCTTCGTCGACGTTGCGGCCTTCGACTTCGGCTTCGGCCGTCAACTGCACCCGGTGCCGCAGGGTCGGCAGAGCGATCTCGACCACGTCGTCGGGGGTCGCGAAGTCGCGGCCCGAGAACGCGGCCAGGGTGCGAGCCGCTTGCATCAGCGCGATCCCGGCTCGCGGCGAGGCACCGATGTGGAACGAGGTCCACTGGCGCGTCATCCGCACGATCTTGTTGATGTAATCGGTCAGCCCGTCTTCGATCCGGACGCCTCCGCACTGGCCGATCGCCGCCATCAGGGTTTCGGGATTCGTAACCGTTTTGACTTCATCGCGAAGACGGTCGTTCAAATCGATCTGCTGGGAATGCATTCGCAGCACGTCCATCTCTTCGTCGGCCGAGGGGTAATCGACGTGCAGCTTGAACATGAAGCGGTCCAGCTGCGCCTCGGGCAGGTTGTACGTCCCTTCGCTTTCCAACGGGTTTTGCGTCGCCATCACCAGGAAGGGACGCGGCACATGGTGGCTGATCCCATCGACCGTGACACGGTACTCCTGCATCACTTCCAATAGGGCCGCGTGCGTCTTGGCCGGCGAACGGTTGATCTCATCGGCCAACAACAGCTGCGTGAAAATCGGTCCCGGACGAAAGCGAAACTCCGACTCCTTCATGTCGTACACCGGCGCCCCGGTGATATCCGAGGGCATCAAGTCGGCGGTGAACTGGACACGTCCAAACTGACATCCCAGGACCCGTCCGAGGGTGCGCACGAACAGCGTCTTGCCCAGCCCAGGAACGCTCTCGATCAAGACGTGCCCACCGCTGAACAGCGCCGTCAGGGTTCCCAGTAACAGTTCGTCCTGCCCGACGTACAGCTTGCGGATCTCGGTGGTAATCTCCTGGTACAGCTCGCGGAGGTTCGCAAAACTGTCGCTGGTCGGGGTGGTTTGTCGATACAGTTCGTGCGTCAAGGTGCTCTCCTGTTGGGACCCCGCGGGGCGGGGTGATCGGATGATTCGGCGGGTTTGTTGGAGGGATCGCTGGTTCGGGCTTCACCGTCACCGCGGGCGCCGGTCGGTGGCTCAATTCGCGAAACCGATTCCGCCGCCGCGTTTGGATCGGGTTCACGCTGCACCCAGGGCCCGGTGGTTTCGCCGCGGACCCGGCGCAGGTATTCGCTGATGCGTCTGCGAGCGTACCGGTCGCTGTCCTGTCGTTTCAACATCGCCGCGATCGCGTCGATATGGTCGGCGAAATCGCTCTGGCTGGGCTGTACCTCGCGACGCGGTCGACCGAAGATCGGCGAGATAATCAGACACACGATCAATCCCAGCAGGGCCAGGTGCATGGTCACCAAACTGAGCGGCCAGACGGTCAACAGTTCCATGCCGGTTTTGCGGTTCTTGTCTGCTTCGCCGTCGGTAATTCGCACCCCATGCTGGTCGGAAACCAGGAATCCGATTTCTCCCGCTGAACCGCTGGCCGCAATTAACTTGGCTGCGGTGTGCCGTCCCCAGGGCGTGGACAATCCGTAATTATTGACCAGGCCACTGGCCGAGACGACGAAGACCTGCGAACGGTTCCAGGCCGGCGAGCTGATCCGCGTCACCAGCGGGACCCGTCCATCGCTGACAAGCATTGCCTGCAAGCGGACGCGGGACTCGGCCTGCCAATCCTCCTCCTGGTCAGACGTCTGCGCCGCCGGGGCGATGCGAAACACGTTGGGTTTGGTCGCCTGGGGCGTTTCCTGATCGGAATCGTCCTGTTTTCTTTTGACGCGGTACAAGACCTGTGCATGTCCCTGCGGCAACCGAGACATCACGGCGGGCGTCGCTTGCGCCGCCTGTGCGGCCGCTGCCGACACCGGACTGGGGTCCGCCGTTGTGGTCGGCGGCATCCACGGCCCGGCCGGGTTCTCCAGCGGCTTGGGGGCCGCAAGCAATTCGGTGCGGAACCAGCCATGATTGTGAATGCCATTGCGGGCGTGGCGGTACTGATCTCGTGCGAACTGGGCACGGGCGATTCGGCGGCGGTACTCGAACCGTTGTTCCGGTGGCGCGAACCGGGCGGCGTTGCGCCAGTAATCGGCTTCGCTGCCTCCGTCGTACACCACATAGATCAGCGTCTTGTCGCCGCCGCGCAGCCAGTCTTCGAACCACTGTGTTTCGCTGGCATAAATCGAACTGGCTTCGACCGGCGTCCAGAAAATCGCGTCCAAGCGCAGCATCCGGTCGCCCAGGCGATGAATGGTTCGCGAATCCCAATCGGCTGCGTGGTACCCTTCGCGCAGGGCCCCGAAGCCATTGATGCTGTTGCGACCGGTGCGGCCATGCGAATCGCCGTAGCTGGTTTGCAGTGAACCGCTGCGGCCGCAGCCCACGGCCGCGCACAACAACAGCATCGCCAGCAGCGCCGTGAGCAAGCCGTCACGTCGGAGTACGAGTGCATCGTTCACGCGGCGACCTCGTGCTGTTGGCGGAGCAGCTTTTCCAGTTTTTCGTTCTCTTGCCACAGGTATTTGAACCGCTCGACCGTCACGCCGTGGCGGCCAAAGTAGGACGCTTCGAAACTGTCGACGGTCTGCTGCAGCATCCGTCCCGCTTCGCCATGCGAACGGACTTCGCGAACGTACTGGCGATTGGTCTTGCCGCGAGCCAACCGTAACATCTGGCAACGATCGAGCTGCAGCAGTTGATGACCGAACAGAAAAATGATGGCTCGGTCATAGTCCCCGGCGCTCATCAACCGCTGGGCTTCGCCGCGCATATCGGTCGCTCCCTGTCGCACTTCGACCGGTAACTGTTCCATCCGCTCGGTCAGCTCTTCTTGCTCGCGCTGGCGGGTCCGCGAACCTTTGTGTTGGGAGGTGAGGTCGACCTCCAGCTCGCTCTTGCTGAAGAAATAAATCAGCATGGCGATCAGGGCCACGGCCAGGATGATCATCATGGTCCAGCCAAATAGATTGCCAAACTGCATACTGGCAAACAGGTTGCGCAAGCGACTGAACAATCCTTGGTTCGACTGACGGACGCGTTTTGGTTTGGGCAACCAGCGGCTGTCCCGGTTGCTGGCGTCGTCCAGTCGTTCCCGCACCGTAACGGGCCGCAGCTGTTGGCCGTCGCTGTCGTACCAAGGCGTACCGGCAATGGTTTCCACCAATTCTTGTTCAACCGGATCGGCGGCCGCGGCGGCCGACGGCAGCAGGACCGCCGGCAGCACTAGAACGGCCAGCCCGAACATCACGATCGGCCGCACGCGATGCCAGGACTCGGTACGAGACCAGAGCGAGGGGGAGGTGAGCCTCTCATATGTCGTCATCTGGCGGCCTCCGTCTGTGGCGGCGAGAGGATTGGCGAGGCCTCGGTGCCGAACTGCCGCAAGGCTTCGGCCCGCACGGCCAGCTCCACCTCCCAGCCCTCCAGCCGAATCCGGGCGTCCAGATAGCCCAGAAATCGCATGAAGGTTGCCAACCCCGCCGCGATCCACAGCGCCAGCGGGATCCACAGCAGTTGCACGTCGGCAAAGCGAAAGGATCCGAACTGAATGGTCCAGTTCCACTGCGTCGTCAGGAATCCGCGGACGGCCATGATGCCGTAGAAAAAGGCCAACGCCAACGCTCCGATAATCGCCGCGGTCATCAGGTAACGTCCCATCAGATCGCCGCTGATCGGGCCGTGCAGCAGACCGCTGCGACGCGAGGCGGAGATGCCTCCGGTCCTGTCGGCGTGGCGTGCCAGCACCGGGCACCGTTCCAACAACAGAATCTCCGGCATAAAAGGCCGCAGGCTGCGGATCGTCGCGGCCCACAACACGATCACCGTCAACCAGAACACCTCTCGGCCGGGCGCAAAGACACCGCCCCAGTTGGTCGCCAATATGACCATCGCCACCAGCGGCCCACGCACGACGCCCAACACCCACAGCAGCGGTACGACGGATTGCCAACAGGCCCTGCCGACCATCCGCCACGGCGGCCGCTCCTCAAACACCGCTTGTCCGATGTAATAGGTGGTGAACATCCCGGCGATGGGCGCCTGCAGAAACACGAGCGCGGCCATCAGCCAAACATAGCGGGCGCGTTCGTAGTAGGTTTGTTCGTCGATGATGCCATCGCGGGTCTCTTCGATGGGAATGAACCCGATCAACAGAAAATTTAAAATCGCCCAGGGCAGCACGCCCAGCGTGAATCCGATCGCCAAGGCCCCAAAGTAACGGCGCACCAACAGCAGCGACAGATCGCCGATTTCTGCCAGCGAGCGAGCGCGCACTTTGACATGGGTTCGGTCCAGCTGCATCGCGTCAACTCGGCTCCTGCCGGGGAAAACCCAGCACGACGAAATAAAACATCAACAACCCCGAGGACAGGATCGCCCAACCGGCCTTGAACGGATAGTACAACGGGCTGGGCGAGATAAACCCTTCGGTAAAGGCGGCCAGAAAGAACAGGATCGCCGCGGCGACCATGATCGGGACCGCCTGCACCGCATTGGCTTTCAACGATGCGATCCGAGTCCGTCCCTCGGTTCGAAACAAGCCCATCCCCAGCCGCAGTCCGGCGCCGGCCGACAGCGCGATCGCCGTCAACTCGAACGGGCCGTGGGCCGTGACAAATTCCAAAAACGTTTCCCCGCCCGGCGTGTCTTCGCGAATCATGTAGCCGAAACTCGCGCCCAACGCGACCGCGTTGTAACACAAGATGAATACGCAGGGGATCAACAGGATCCCATAGGCAAAGCACTGCAAACCGATACTGGTATTGTGCTTGATGTAGAAACCCGCCATTCCGATGTAATGGCTGAGGTTGCCGTTCAGCCCCGGTTCAAAACTCGCTTCCATCTGCTCCAGCGCTGCCGTGCCGACGATATCCTGGGCATAGTCCGGAAACGCCGTTTCGTTGTAAGCCAGATAGGCCGACAACGAGAACAAGGCAAAAAATAACAGCGTGGCGATCCGCACACAGGGGTCGGCGAAAATCTGTCGCGGTGCTGTGACAAAAATCACATCGAACCACGTCATCGGATCAAACCGGTGGCTGCGGTACAAACGGCTGTGGGCCCGGCCCACCAATCGGTGCAGGTAGGTGACCGTACCGGGCGGTAACTGATAGGCGCTGGCCAGGGCCAAATCCGCACAGGCCGCGCGATACAGCGCCGCAAACCTGGCCGTCGCTTCGGGCGAACCGGTTCCGTCGCACAACATCTCCAGCTCGGCCCACTGCGCCCGTCGTTTTTCGACCAATGTCGCTACGTTCACCGCACGTCTCCTTGTTCCGGCCGGGCGGCCAGTTGTTCGGGGCTCGCGGCCGAGTGTTCGGGGTTTGCGGCGGACGCCATCGGAGTCGCCTGAGCCACCGGCGGGGCCGCGGCCGGGGGTTCGGCAACCGGACGATCCATATCTTTGCGCAGCGGGCTGAACGCGGCCAAGGCTCCCAGGTCCGGCGGTGCGGCGTTGTCGGCGGCCAGGAAGGTTTGATAGTACAAAGCGTACATCAGCAAGTCCGGATCGATGTCGGGTCGAAATTCGAAACGATCGACCAAGGGGTCGGTCAAGTGGCGTGCGACCTCGCGGCGCCGAGCCGGTGTCAGGTAAGCGCGACGTTCGGCATAGGCGGCCAGGGTTCGAGCCATCGTGGGGGTGACGCGATAGTCGCCCGGCACATACGTGGCCAGGGCCGCGACGCGCAGGTCATCGACTTTGGCCACCGGCAACCGCCAGCTCTTCTCGTCCACAACCACCATCGTCCCGGCGGCCAGATCGCCCAGTCGCTGCATCCGCGGCGTCAGGATCACCGACAACAATCCGATCAGCGCCGTGGGAACGGCCATGACCGGAGCGATCTCGCTGTCGAATTGGCCCAGGGCCGCCGGCGGGGCCAGATCGGCCACGCGGAGCAGATTGCGGATCGTGGCCTGCATGCCCGACAGGGGCCGACCGTCGACGCTGATTACCCGCAGTCCGCAGATCCACTTGCCGATCGTGCGGCCGTTGAAGTACGTCTCGCACAGGGCACCGTAAAACCACCCCAGCACGAACCACACCAGCAAACCCAAAAAACCGTATACCGACAGCGCCAACACCGATCCGGTCAGGAAGCCCAGATACAGCCCCACCATCACCACCACAGCCAACGCGGCCGAATACACAAACACATCCAACACATAGGCTGGCAGGCGACGAAAGGGTCCGGCCAACTGGTACTCGAACGCAATGTTCTCCGGCGTCACCACTTTGATGGTTGTATCGAGAGGTGCCGCGTCTGCCATGAACCTGCGCTTGCGAATTGGATGGATGAGCCGAACGTGCCCGTCGATTATCAGGGCTGGAGCACCCGCAGGCAAGTCGCCGGCAAGTCGCCGGCAAGTCGCCGGCAGGGTCGCCGGCAGGGTCCACCGGCCGAGCACCCTGCACGCGATCCGCCGCGATGCCCCAGCGGCCCCCCCCTCGTAGACGATATAATCGCGGCCTCGAAGCGTTCCTCTTTCGGGTTCCAGTTCTCTTTCAGGTTCCTTCGTCCCGCCCTACGTCTGCTTTTCTTTTCGCGTTTTCCTACCTTGCTGTCGATTGGTTCGTTGATGTCCTTCCCGCCCGACTCTGCCGATGCCTACCCGGGGCTTTCCGCCCCGGCCCGCGCCACCGAGTCCTTGCCGCGTCCCACGCTGAACACGCTGGCTCGGTTTTCGCCCTTTCTCGGTTTGGTGTTGGGACTGGCCTGCCCGGCTCTGGTCGTGCCCGTGGCGCACGCTCAAACGTTCGACACCCCGCAAGCGGCCGCGGCGGATCCGGACTTTGCGATCCAGGGTGAGTACGCCGGTGGCCAGCAAGCGCTGCAGGTCGTTGCCCGTGGGGCGGGCGAGTTCGAAATCGTGGTCTACGAGGGCGGACTGCCAGGAGCGGGCTGGGATGGCGTCTCGCCCCGACGTTTCGATGGCGACGCCGACGTGGTAGCGGACCTGGTCGAATCGATGGAACTGGAACGCGTCGAACGCCAGAGTCCGACGCTGGGCGCGGCGCCCCCGCCGGCAGCGATCGTGCTGTTCGATGGCAGTTCCCAAAGCGTGCAATCCAATTGGAATCCCGGCGCCAAGCTGAGCGAGCAGGGTTGGCTGCAGCAGGGCGCAACGACCCGGCAGTTGTTCGGCGATTACACCCTGCACCTGGAGTTCCGCACGCCCTTTATGCCCGCCGCCGAAGGGCAAGGACGTGGCAACAGCGGCGTCTATCACCAGGGCCGGTACGAAACACAAATCCTCGATTCCTTCGGCACCGGCGGCGCCGACAACGAAGCCGGCGGCATCTATGGCGTCCACGCGCCGACGCTGAACATGTGCCTGCCGCCGCTGCAGTGGCAAACCTACGACATCGACTTTACGGCGGCTCGGTACGACGCGTCGGGCCAAAAAACACGTGATGCACGGCTGACGGTTCGGTTGAACGGACGCGTGGTTCAGGCCAACGTTCCGGTTCCCGCCGCGACGCGGGCGGCACCGCAGGGCGAATCGCCCCAGGACGGTCCGCTGCACTTGCAGGACCACGGCAATCCGGTTCGGTTTCGCAACGTGTGGTTGCTGCCGCGGGACGCCGAAGCCGAGGCACGTCGACCGCGCATCCCCGCTTTCGAACGCTTCTTCGCCGGCGGGATTGGTGATCCGGCCGACGGCGGCCAAGTCCTACTGGCCGGCTTGTCCTGCACCGCTTGCCATCAGGGCGACCTCCCCATCCCCGACAAGCGAGGCCCCGATCTGAGCGAAGTCGGTCGTCGCGTACGCCCGGATCATCTGTTGGCCATGATCGCCGACCCCCACGGCACCAAGCCCGGCACGACGATGCCCGACGTCTGGACCGGCGTCTCCCAAGCAGAAAAGCTTCGGCAAGCGAGAGCGATCGCAAGCTTCCTGGCCGCCGGCAAACAACCCATCGATCGGCCCGGCGACCGATCGGCGGTCGAACGCGGGGGCGAGCTGTACCGCACGATCGGTTGCTTGGCCTGTCACGATTCGCAAGACAAGGACGCTCGAAACCTGGCGACGTCGGTTCCGCTGGGACAACTCGACCAAAAGTACACGCTGGACTCGCTGACCGATTTCCTGCTGGACCCCCACACGGTGCGTCCCGGCATGCGCATGCCGCGTCTGGTAGCCGACCGCATCGAAGCTCGCGACATCGCTTCCTACCTGTTGCAGGATGTGGTGATCGTTCCGGGCAGCGAAAAATTTGCTTACCGCGTCTACGAAGGCTCGTGGGACAAGCTGCCGGAATTCGAAACGCTGAAACCCGTGGCGACCGGCCGCAGTCACGAACTGGACATCGCCGTTGCCGAGCGTCAAGACGCTTTCGGTATGGTCTTCGAAACCTATCTGCCGATCGCCACGGCCGGACAGTACACCTTTCATGTGGCCAGTGACGACGGTGCCCGGGTGTTGGTGGGTTCACAGGAGGCCGTCGTACATGACGGCATCCACCCGGCAACCCGCCGGTCGGGCTCGCTGGAACTCGATGCCGGAGTCCATCCGCTGAGGATCGAATACTTCGAAAAAGCCGGCCAGCAGGAACTGCGACTGAGCGTCGATGGACCGGACTTTAAGGAGGCCGACATCACGTCGTTGGTGACCAGCGACCCCGACGGCCAATCGAATCAGCAACTGATCGAGCCGACGTTTCGGCCGGATCCGAATTTGGTCGAAACCGGCGCGGCGGCCTTTCGGCAGATGGGCTGCGTGGCCTGTCACGCCGTCGGTTCGCTGGAGCCTGCCGCCGGACGGGCGCCGTCTTTGGCGGCCCTGAAGAACGACGCCGGGGAAGGATGCTTGGCCGAGACCCCACCGGCCGGAGTCCCCAATTATCGACTCTCGCCACAGCAGCGTCACGCGATCGTCGCGGCTCTGGCGAAGGTGGGCGAAGCGACACCGCCGCAGCAGCGGATCCGGCAAACCATGGCCGGTTTGAATTGTTATGCCTGCCACGAGCGAGATGGGCGGGGCGGCCCCGAAGCCAGCCGAGACGCTTCCTTTCAAACCACGACGCCCGAGATGGGCAACGAGGGTCGATTGCCGCCCAGCCTGACCGGAGTGGGGGACAAATTAAACGACGCCTACCTCGCCGACATCCTACAAAACGGCGCCGAGGAACGACCCTATATGAAGACGCGTATGCCGGCCTTCCAATACGAGCCGCTGCGGGGTCTGCACGAGGACCTGCGTGCGACCGATCGCCAGGCGTTGGCTCAGATCCCCAACAACCCGCATTCCCCCACCCTGATCGCCTCGCAGGGCCGAAAACTGGTCGGCGATAAAGGCTTGGCCTGCATCAAATGCCACACGTTCGGCGGCATCGGTCTGGAAGGCATCGGCGCCCTAGACGCGCTGCACTGGCCCAAGCGACTGCGACGCGATTGGTTCCACCGCTACCTGCGAGATCCCCAGCGGTACCGGCCGGGCACGCGGATGCCGGCCAGCTTTGTCGATGGCAAGTCCGCCCTGGAAACCGTTTACGACGGGGACCCAGGACTACAGATCGATGCGATCTGGGCGTACCTGAACCAGGAAGATCCCAAACCGCCCCGCGGCCTGGTTCCCGGGGCGATCGTCCTGACGCCCCGTGACACACCGATCATCTACCGCAACTTCCTGACGCAGCTCAGCCCGCGTGGGATCGCCGTGGGCTACCCCGAAGACGTCAATTTGGCCTGGGACGCCCACCGCATGGGCGTGGTGTTGATCTGGCAGAACGAATTCATCGATGCCAGCAAGCACTGGGTAGGCCGCGGTCCTGGCCAACAGGCACCGCTGGGCGATGCGACGATCGTGATCGATACCCACACGCCACTGGCCGTGTTGCCTTCGCCCGCTGCCTCGTGGCCGCAAACCGAAGGTCGTGAGCGCGGATACCAGTTCCTGGGTTACCGCCTGAACGAGTCTCGCCAGCCCGTGTTCCGCTACCGCTTTGACGGCAACGAAGTCGAAGATTTTTGCCAGCCCATCGCCGGCACGGCGGATGAACGTGGCTTTGACCGCACCCTGCGAATCGTCAACGACGATCCGCAAGCGACGCGTTACCTGTTGGCCGGATCCGGTGCTTCGATCCAGCCCCTGGGCGAGGGCGTGTACCGCGTCGAAGGCGGTGCCAAGGTCCGCGTCGAAGGTGCAGGCCAGGGACACATCGTCGCCGGCGACCACGGCCAACAACTGCGCTACGCCCTACCGGCCAACGCCACCGTAACGATCCGTCAGACCCTTCGCTGGTAACCCTGCCCGTCCCTGCCCTGCCCGCTTCCACCACTTCGCCTACCCAGTGCACGAACGATCATGAAACCTTTGATTCGATATTCCCGGACGACGCCCGCTACCGCTACCGCTACCGCGACCGCGACCGCGACCGCGGCTACCGCGACGGCGGCCATCCGCTGGTCTGGGGCGCGCGGATCCCGTGGGCAAGGCCTCCTCGCGGGGCATCTGCTTGCCGTGTGCCTGCTGGCCATCGTGTGGCCTCTGGACGCAGGGGCGCAGCCACCCCGCGAAGCGGACTACTATCGCATCACCGAACTGCAGATCCCCGACGATGTGGTTTTGGAAGTGGGCGATTTCCAGTGGATGCCCGACGGTCGCCTGGCCGTTTCCTCTCGTCGCGGTGAGATCTGGATGATCGACGATCCGCTGGCCGACGTCGTTCCCGCCAGCAGCTTTCACCGCTATGCCCACGGCCTGCATGAGCCGCTGAGCCTGGAGTATGCCGATGGCTGGCTGTACGTCACCCAGCGTCCGGAGCTGAGCCGGTTGAAGGATGTCGACGGCGACGGCCGCGCGGACCTGTTTGAGACCGTCTGCGATTCGTGGGGCATCAGCGGCGACTACCACGAGTACGCGTTTGGCTCCGAGGCGGACCGGGACGGCAACCGCTGGGTAGCGTTGTGCTTGACCGGGTCGTTCAGCAGCAAAGTACCCTTTCGCGGCTGGTGCGTGCGCATCACCCCCGAAGGGAACATGGTACCGACGACCAGCGGCGTGCGTTCTCCCGGCGGCATCGGCTTCAACGCCGAGGGCGACCTGTTCTATACCGACAACCAGGGACCGTGGAATGGATCGTGTTCTTTGAAACCGCTGCGTGCGGGCAAGTTCGTCGGACATCCCGGCGGATTCGAGTGGTACAAGTTGGCCGAAGAGGCGATGGGTAAGCAACCCGACCAGCCGACGTCGGACAGCCGGATCATGATCGAAGCGGACAAGATCGAAGAACTGGAACCGCCCGCGGTAATCTTTCCCTATCAGAAAATGGGGCAGAGCGCCTCGGGCATCGCCTGCGACACCAGCGGCGGGAAGTTCGGCCCGTTTGAAAACCAGTTGTTTGTCGCCGATCAGACGCACAGCACGATCATGCGAGTGTTTTTAGAACGTGTTGGCGATCATTACCAAGGTGCGTGCTTTCCCTTCCGAGCCGGGTTTGGTTCGGGGAACGTAGGCGTGACGATGACGCCCGACGGCAGCCTGTTCGTGGGCGGAACCAACCGAGGCTGGGGAGCTCGGGGACCGAAACCGTTCGCGATCGAACGGCTGAACTGGACCGGCAAACGGCCCTTCGAAATCCATGAAATGCGAGCCGTCCCGGGCGGGTTTGAGTTGACGTTCACCCAGCCGATCGATGCGGAAACGGCCCGGCGCGTCGATAGCTACGAACTGGAAACCTACACCTATCTGTACCGCGAACAATACGGCAGCCCCGAAGTGGATCACACGACGCCAACGGTTACCGAAGCCAAAGTGGCCAAGAATCGCAGCAGCGTTCGACTGTCGATCGACGGATTGCAGCGCGGCCACGTGCACGAGTTGCGAGCGGCCGGCATCCGCAACGAGCAAGGCCAACCGCTGCTGCACAACGTCGGCTACTACACGCTGAATTATCTGGCGGATTAGGGGGGTGTTGGTTGTTGGTTGTTGGTTGTTGGTTGGTGGTTGGTGGTTGGTGGTTGGTGGTTGGTGGTTGGTGGTTGGTAGCCGAAGTCGCCCACCGTAGCTGAAGTCGCCAGACTTTGGATGGGTGTCGCTAATCGCTTGGCAATTTCAGATCTCCTGACTCCGGCGGAATCTTTGTACAGAGACGAACGTCCTCGAATCGCGGAGCGATTGTCTGTGGTAGCCCCAGACGCGAGCCTGGGGAAACGGGATACATACAAGCGAAAGCCCTGGAAGGGCGACATAAAGGATCGCACCGAACTCATGCCGTCCCTCCGGGACTCTCATCGGGTGTGAGTGTGAGTATCGGCACCCCAGGCTCGCGCCTGGGGCTACCGCATGTCGCCACTGCCGTGGCTGCTGCGCCCGAGCTTCGCACGCCATGCATAGAATCCGCCGGAGTCAGCAAATCTGAAATCGCCTGACTCCGCCGGAATCTATGTAGGGATCGGAGCGGTAGAAGGCAGGGTTTTCTCCCCTCTCCCCCGCGGCGCCGCGAGCGTCAGCGAGTGAAGCCGTGGTGGGAGAGGGGCCGGGGGTGAGGGGGCTCGGGTGCAACGGAATGACTGTTTGCGTACATTTCCCAAGCCGCGCACCGTATCGAGACACCGCGCTGGTGGTGCTGCTCCTCTGTTCCCCCTCACCCCCAACCCCTCTCCCCCGAATCCTGACTCGCTTAGGCTCGCCAGGCTTCGGGGGAGAGGGGAGTAAACGATTCTTTTCATCCATCGATTCGCCGGAGTCAGAAGGTTTGCGGTT
>NZ_WIAD01000003.1 GCF_009618275.1 Roseimaritima sediminicola | reverse complement strand
GGTCTCTCCGTACAGCAATAAACTGCAGGGAAACGTCCCCCGCCTACTTCGTTAGTCCGGGCCAAAGCTTTGTTTTCGGAATCTGATCTCGAATTACCTGTAAGTATCTAGCCGCATGATCTCCGGCGGGCAGCGTTTGCCAACTCGCATCGCCAACAACCATTTCCCCATGCACACTGCTAGTTCGAGAAAAAAGGTCTCGCTACACTAGTCCGCACGGGGGTCATACCCATGAACATGTTTCATCGAGTTTTAGGGGCGCCAGTGAATGGCGGTAGGTTGATGAGCAACCACAAGCGTGCTTTGGAAGTGCTGACGATTGCGTTAGATGAATACGAACCGTTTGAACCCTCTGTTTTAACGGCAGAACAAAGAGCAGCCATCAGGGACATCATTTTGGGCGACCACAAGACGTTTCGTTACCTGCTGATAACGGGACTGCTCGGGAAGGTCGTCGATCCCTCTGTCCATCCACGCTCGATCCAAGCGAAAGCCGATTTGGAAGGTGCTTATGACGCCCGCTCACTTTGCCACAATGTTTGGGTCCCCTTCGAGCGTGAGCATCTCGACTGTCGGCTAGGCGGTTCCAACGAACCATACTTAAACAAGCCAGCACGTTTTGAAGCCGTCGACAAGAACAACGCAGTGCGAGCAGGGAAGGATCGCAAGCTATTACATACTCTTTACGACTTGCTCGAATCGTTGAACGACGCCTCTGGCGAAACAGTTAAAGAGGCGTTCACATACGCATTCCAATTGACGATGTCGAGACAAGGTCGTACGATTACCGACCTTCCATTGAAATCAATCTCACTATCGTCGTCGTTGCTTGAGGCGTTTTTCGACGACTATCTATCCCAGTCATTTGGGGGTGAGATTCCGGTTAGTGTCGCGGGAGCGATACTCGGCATGCGCTACAATGGAAAAGGGGAAAGCGTACGCATTCATCCAGCGAACCAAGCTGGGTCTAGCTCGAACGAAGTGGGAGATATCGATGTCTACTCCGGCGACATTGTGATACTTCCCGTCGAGGTCAAAGACAAACCGTACCTTCAGTCAGACGTTAATCATGCGGTAGAAAAAGCGAAGTACGCGAAGTGCGGACGACTGCTTTTTGTGACGGGTAGGCAAGCGACTACCAGCCTCTCGTCGACTAGCGTCGTGGCAGAGAACTCGAACGACGGCTTCGACCTTGCATTTATTTCGATCGACGAACTTGTTAGAGCTGAATGTGCGTTGATGAACGAAACCGACCGTCGGCAGTTGCTTGAGTTGGTAAATCGAGCGCTAACAACGATGCGGAGTAAAGACGAAGCGAAACGTTACTTCGCCTCGACGCTCAAACGACACGGAATTATGAAGTGAAAAGTGAATTCCCTTCCCGCTTCGCTTTGATTGCTTCAATATCGTAGTTGGTCCACAGCACTTCAGTTCGCGTTCCTTTAGTCGCGTGATTTGTTTTCGGCGGACTAGTGTGCTTGAACCATTTGGACGGTGGGTATAGCTCTTCGAGCAGTTCGCACTCGTAATTTGAGAAAGCGACCATGCCTTGAGCGGCATTCAATGCATCCGCCAGTTCGACGTGTTGCTCATCCGTCATTTCGCAGCTGTATGCCTTTGAATCTCCACGCGTGGAATGAACGTAGGGCGGATCACAGTAGAATAGCGTGGTCGGGGAATCGTAAAGCTTGACAACGTCAACTGCCGGACGATTTTCGATTTGCACACGAAGTAATCGCTCCGCAATATCCGGTAGCGCCTGCACACCGCCAAGCCAGCGACTCACCACACCGCTCATTCCAGCTCGACTTGTGTTCTTGCAATTTGCCCAACGCCCGATAGTTGCAGTTTGGGCGAGGCCTGTACGCACTTGCCGAGCGCGGATGTAGAAACGCCTTGCTCGTTCGGTCGCCGATGCGTCTGGATCCAGTTCGCATGCGATACCAAATTCCTCACGCGAGAACGGGGTCAAACCAATTAGCCGCGCCAGCTCTTCTCCATCATCGCGAAGTACGCGAAAGAAGTTCGCGACCTCACCATCGAGATCGTTGTAGGTCTCAACTGGCGAAGGCTCTCGGTTTATAAGGATTGCTGCAGACCCAGCGAACGGTTCGCAGTAGTGATGACATTCTGGCAGCAAAGGAAGTAGCCAATCCAGATGTGAAAACTTCCCTCCATACCAACCAAAGAGGATCAACTTCTTCTTTTTCGTAAGCTTGGAGACCGCGGGAGGCTTTCCATTTCGTTTTGCGCGTGTCGTTGCCACGTATTAGTCCTTCAAAAGATTTTTTGATCGATAACTCGCCAGCAATACCAACTAGCTATGCTCGCATACGGTCGCCATTTGTTCGCGACCGTTTCATAGACGTCCAAACTCGCTTCAGAATCAATTTCGTAAATCCGTCGCATCGCCGATCGCACCCCTGCATCTCCCGATGGGAATACGTCCAGTCTTCCAAGGGAGAAGATCAAAAACATATCTGCGGTCCAAGGGCCGATTCCTTTGATAGTTACCAGAGCATCGACTACGGCATCGTTTTCGAGTTTTTCAATCTCGGAAAAACAAAGCCGCCCATCCAAGACCGCAGTTGTCAGGGATCGAACGAAGCCAATCTTCTGGTTTGAAACGCCCGCAAGACGAAGATCCTCGTCTCTGACCGAATCAAGGTCACTAGCAGCGCGAGAACCGTTCGGAAGTAGATCGATGACTCGATTGCGGATCGTTCTTGCGGCCGCCGCCGAAAGCTGCTGCGACAAAATCGATTTCACAAGCATCCAATAGTGATCACGCTCGATCCGCAGCTTGCATGGACCAACACGCGCGATAACACCCGCCAATTTAGGGTCGCAAGACTGCAAATGGGAAACAGCCGCCTTTTTCGTCTTCCTAGCCGATGTCGCCACCCACAGAATCCTCCGTAAACCCTTTCCTGCAAACGTTTTTGGAAATCGTACCAGAGACCGAGAGAATCTGGCAACCCGCCCGTACGAGGACCTACGCTAAACTAACGACCGTTCCGCGTTTCCAGGCAAAACCGGCCCGAGTCACACGCGTACCCCGTTTGTCCCAGAGGGACGGCACGAATTCCGGGGCCAGACTTCCCGTCGCCCTTCCAGGGCTTTTGTTCGTGGTGTTTACGTTTCCCCGGGCTCGCGCTTTGGGGCTACCACAATCAATCGCTCCGCGATTTAGGAACTTTCGTTCCCATACATAGCATCCGTTAGAATCAGACAAGCTCAACTCCGCTGCCATGTTAGAGACGATGCCGCGGATTTTTTACGCGCGACGGCCGGACGTTCCTCGGCTTCGTTCGGCCGGCGTCTCGGCCGCTTTCGATTCGGGGTGCAACTTTCGCCAGTGTTTAAACGCCGGGCCGACACGGTTCATGGGGATCCAGCGGCCGCGGGTTTTGCTCTCGCTCTGCAGCAGCGTTTCCGGGGCGATTTCCCCGCGGTCGATGCGAAGCAACAAGTCCGGCTCGTTCAGTGGCCCGACCGCACGCGACTTGCCCAGCCACCCCTTTTTCAAAAAGAACCAGTCGGTTGACATCGCTTGTCCCTTCGCAGAACGCTGTACGAATCATCTCGTTTAGTTCCATTGTAGCGCAGTGGCCCCCCAAAGGGAACGAAACTTTTTCAAATAGCACTAATCCGTTTCGGGAATGCGAAATCCGGGCGGGGCCGCGTCAGCGCCGGGGGGCTAGGCTAGCCCAGCGAGAGCAGGCGGCGAGCGTTGGCCGTAGTGACATGGGCCAGGTGGTCCGCGCTGACGCCCCGGGTCTCGGCCAAGCATTCGAGCGTATGGGCGACGCGGGCCGGTTCGTTGGGCCGGCGGCCGCGGAGCGGTTCGGGGCTGAGGTAGGGAGAATCGGTTTCGATCAACAGGCGATCCTCGGGCACCTGACGCGCCACCTCGCGAAGGTCCGCCGATTTCTTGAACGTGACCATGCCGGCAAAGCTGATGTGCAGGCCGAAGTCCAGCAACTGTTTGGCTTGCGGCCAATCGCCCGTATAGGAATGCATGACGCCGCACAACGTTCGCTGCCGGGCCAGAGGCTGCAGCACCTCGATGATCTGCGGACAGCTTTCCCGCATGTGAACGATAAACGGCAAGCCGTGGCGGTGAGCCAAGTCGACGTGGCGGAGAAAGTAATCGACCTGCAGCTCCATCGGACTGTCTTTCCAGTAATCGTCCAGCCCGGTTTCGCCCACAGCCCGCACGCCGGGCGATCCGATCAGCTGTTCGATCTGTTTCCAATCGTCCTCTTCCGCTTCACCCACATAATTCGGTTGGATGCCCACCGCGGCATAGACGTAATCCGGGTACTCGGCGGCCAGCTGGCAACATCGCTGGCTCGATACAGCCGTGGTGCCCACGGCGACGATGCCTACCACGCCCGCCAGCTTGGCTCGCGAAATAACGTCGGCTCGAGAATCGTCGAACTGGGTGTCGTCCAAGTGCGCGTGGGTATCGAACAGCATCGGCGAGGCTTATCCAGAGTAGAAGAAGCGAGTCAGGTGGTAGAAGACCGGCGCGGCAAAACAGATATCGTCGATTTGATCCAGCAGTCCGGCGTGTCCCTGTACCAGCGTGCCCGTATCGTTGACGCCTCGGTCGCGTTTGATCGCGCTCATGGTCATCTTGCCCGCAAACGACAGGCAGGCCACGACCATGCCCATGGCTCCCGATTCCCAGACCGTAAACGGCGTGGCCCAGAACAGGGCCGCGGCGATCATACCCGTGCTGAGCACCGAACCGACGACGCCTTCCCAGGTCCGTCCGGCATTGATGTCGCGGGCCACCGGATGGTTGCCGATCAGGCGGGTCCAGGCTCGCTGCAGCACGGCGGAAAGCTGGGCGATCAACAGAAAGAAAAACAGCAACGTGACATTGCTGCCATTCCAGGGCCGGCCATCGGCATGTTGCAACGAAAGGTCCAACAGCGCCGGTGCATAGCTCAGCGAGTAGACGCAGATCAGCAGTCCGGCCTGGATCTTGGCACTGCGTTCGAGAAACCGCTTGAAGTCGCCACCGAGCGCGATCCGGGCCGGAATGAACAGGCTGCCGTAGACCGGAATCATGATGCTGTACAGCCCATAAAAATCGATGGGCCGGCCGCCTGTCAGCCAGGACGGCGACAGATGATTCAGGATGATCAATACGTACTGCAGGGGCGTAAAGAAAAAGAACACCCAAAAGAGCGCGCGATGATCCCCGCGTCGGGTCGGCGTCATGGTGATGAATTCACGCAACGCCCAAAACGAAACCAAACCGAACAACACGATCGTCCCGATCCGGTGCAGCAGAAAGCCGCAGATCAGGATCGCGCACATGATCCACCAAATCCGCAGGCGACTGGTAAAGCGTCGGACCACCGCCGATTCGATCGAGACGTTCTCGCGGCGGGTCAGCAGGAATGCCACCAGCGAAGCGATGCTCAGTGCGGCCAGGACGACGGCAAGCAACACGAAGGTTCGCTTCGTCACCCAGTCGCTCATCGCGGCGTCCTGGACCGGGTCGATGGCTAGCATCGTGTGGGAAAGCAGATTGGGGAGCACGGAGCGTAGCAGTCGGCCTTTCGGGGCAACTGATCTCGTTCGAGGAACGGTGGCTAGCGGCGGAGAACGGGGCGGATTATAGCAATTCCCCCTGCCCTTCGTAGGGCTGGCTAGGCTCTCGAATCCCTGCCACAATTAAAAGGGCAGCTTCGATTCATTCCAGTTCCCTTCTAGGTGCGGAGGCGATAGGCATTGTTCTGGACGGTTTTTGCCGCGAGCTCCCCACGACCCCGCGACGGCGACGCCCGCCGAGGTTGTTCGTCGCCGGGCGCCCCTGCCGCTTGGCTCGGCGGTTTCTCCACGGCGTGGCCACGCCTGCTGCGATTGCCCGTTTCGCTGCGGTTGCCCGATTCGCTGGGGGTGCCCGTTTCGCTGCGGTTGCCCGTTTCGCTGGGGTTGCTGGGCGTTCTACTTTTATTGACCGTGCCGGCCGTAGCCGACGAACCCGTCTCGCCGTACCGCTTCGACCTGCCCCGCAGCGACGGTGGCTCGTTGCACTTGACCGCTCCCGAACAGACGTCGTTGCAGGTGGTTTGCTTTCTCGGTACCGAATGTCCCCTGGCGCGGTTGTACGGGCCTCGGTTGCAACAGTTGGCCGAGCGTTACGCCGATCGGGTAGCCTTCGTCGGCATTGTTCCCAACCAACAGGATTCGCTGGAGGAGATCCGCCGGTACCGCCAGCGGCATAACATCGAATTTCCTATCGCCAAGGATCCCGATCAAAGCGTCACGCGTTTCTTGGGTGCCACCCGAACGCCCGAAGTCTTTGTCCTGGATTCGGCAGGACGCGTGGGTTACCAGGGCCGGATCGACGACCAATACCAACCGGGGATCTCCCGTGCCGAGCCGACGTCGCACGATCTGGACGCGGCCCTAACGCGACTGCTCTCTGGCGAGAGGCCCGAGGTTGCGCATCGACCCGCCGTGGGATGCCGGATCGCACCGCGACGCACGCCGGATCCCACCAGCGATGTTACGTTTGCCGATCAGGTCAGCCGAGTGTTGCTGCGAAACTGTGTGGAATGTCATCGCGAGGGCGAGATCGGTCCGTTCGCGTTGACCGACTACGACGAGGTCGTCGGCTGGGCGGATATGATCTTGGAGGTGGTCGACAACGGTCGCATGCCGCCTTGGCATGCCGGTGCGAAGGGCGTCCCCTTTGAAAATGCGCGGACCATGTCGGCGGAAGATCGCGCGGTGCTGCATCGCTGGGTGGAAGCTGGCACACCCTTTGGCGACGCCAGCCAGTTGCCGTCGTTGCCGGAGAAAGCATCGTCGCCGGACAGGCCATCGTCGCCGGACAGGCTTGCCCACTGGCGATTGCCCACGCCGCCCGAGCGAGTCTACGACATCAGCAGAAAGCCGTTCGTGGTGCCCGCCGAGGGCACGGTCGAGTATCAGTACTTTGTGGTCGATCCCGGCTTTGAACAGGATCGGTGGTTGTCGTCGGCGGAAGTGATTCCGGGCAACCGCGCGGTCGTGCATCACTGTATCGTCTTTGTCCGGCCTCCCGACGGGACGGACATGCGGGAGATCGGTTTTCTGGCGGCCTACGTTCCCGGCCAGGAGCCGACGATTCTACCCGAGGGCTATGCCCGGCGCGTCCGCGCGGGTTCCCAGTTCATCGTGCAAATGCACTACACCCCCAACGGTAGCGAGCAGGAAGACCTGACCAGCTTTGGCGTGAACTTCGTTGCCGAAGAAGATGTCACCCATGAAGTGTTGGTCGTCGGTGGCATCGAGCAGGAATTCGAGATCCCGCCACGCGTCTCCGATCACGTGGTCGAAGGCACCGTCGCATGGTACCCGCGCGACGGTTTTCTGCTGGGCATCGCGCCGCACATGCACGTTCGCGGCAAATCCTTTCGGCTCTCGGCCCAGCGGGGCGATTCTCAGCAGTTGTTGCTGGACGTTCCGCAGTACGATTTCAATTGGCAACACAACTACGTCCTGAGCGAACCGCTGCCCCTGGCCGATGTCGATCGCCTGGCCTTCCGCAGCGTGTTTGATAACTCGGCGGACAATCCCAACAATCCGGATCCTGACGAGTACGTGACTTGGGGCGACCAGACCTGGGAAGAGATGTCGGTGGTCTTTCTGCAGGTGGCTCGCCCGCGCCAGCAGCTCCAGACCCCTGGCGAAGAGGCGGGCGTATCGCCCTCGCAGCCCGCAGCTCGCTCGCCGGACCGATCGCGTCCAGGCGTCGCTTCCCAACGACGCCGCGCCGAGGCCTTTGCGGAAGATTTTTTGGTGCGGTTCGATACCGACCGTGACGGCCGCGTTTCCGAGGACGAAGTGCCCACCGCGTTTCGGGTTTACCAGTTCCGTCACACCGATAAGAACCGCGACGGCTCTTTGCAACGAGACGAATTAATGCGCGCCGCGCTGCGGTAAGGCGACCACAGGGTTTGCCGGTGCCGCAGGACCCGCATGGCCGGACCGCCCGCGACGGGTGATTCGCCGTCATTCAGCTTGCCTTCGCCCGGCGAACGGCCATGATAGAACAGCCGCCGAGTTCGGCTGGACGAAAGGCCATGATGGTCTTTCCGGACCTTGCAGGATGCCCCACTGTCGTAATGGGAGAAAGGTGCATTCATGCCTGATGCTTTGGCGAAACCCCGATTGGGTTGGATTGGCGGGCTTGGCCGCGTTGCTTTCGCCGCGTTTCCAGCGGCCGCGTTGGCATTGGCTGGCCTTGCGTTGGCTGGCCTTGCGTTGGCTGGGGGAGCGGGGGCTTCGGCTTGTTATGCCCAGCAGCCCCCCGCCCTGGCGGACGAACGTAGCGCCGTGGCGGACGAACGTAGCGCCAGCCTGGCAAACTCCGCCGGTTTGGCCGAGGCGGACGATTTGGCGGCATCCGACGGTTTGGCGGAGTTCGAATCGCAGATCCAGCAAGCGATCGACCAGGTTTCTGCGGCGACGGTCGGCTTTGGCGGTGGCAGCGGAGTGGTGGTCAGTTCCGAGGGACTGCTGTTGTCGGTAGCGCACGTCGCCAAGCGTCCCGGTCGCCGGCTGCGTGTTACCTTCCCCGATGGCCGCCGCACCACAGCTCGAGTGCTGGGCGTGTGTGATGATCTGGACATTGCTCTGGCGCAGATCGTCGAACCGGGGCCCTGGCCGGCGGTCGAAATCCGCCGCGTCGAAACGCCCGCGGAACAATCGTGGCTGCTGAAACTGGGCTATCCCGTATCCTTCCAGCACGGTCAACCGCCGGCGGTCCGCGTGGGCTGTCTGCTGCGCAACCGCCCCGACGCCTTCATCAGCGATTGTCCGATCATGGGCGGGGATTCCGGCGGACCGGTCTTCGACTTGGCCGGCAATCTGGTGGGCATCTCCAGCCGCTGTCAGGACGAGGTCGATTTCAATCTGCACATCCCGCTGGCCACCTATTTCCGTCACTGGGATGCCCTCTGTTCGGCTCGCGAGCTGCACCGCGGCAGCGACGGTGCGCTGCGTCCCAAACGTCCGGACTGGGAAGTCGGGTTTGGCAACAATCTGGCCGGCCAACCGCAGCCGTTTCCTGGAGAGTTGCCGGAGAGTTCGCCCCTCGGATCGCCTGCCCGGTCCTACGCGGCGCGGCGACCGGCCGTGGCGGATTTGAATCCGAGTCGGGACTCCGCCACGCCAGTCGGCGGTCGACAAGCCGATCGGTACGTGAACCGTTTGGCCGCGGCGAGGCAGGCCGCGCGGCAAGCGACCGTGGAACTGCGGCAAGGTCCGCGGACCATCGCCGCCGGCACGCTGCTGAGCGACGCGGAGGTCTCCGAACACCTGTCCTATGTGGCGACCAAAGCCAGCCTGTTGGGTTCGGCGGCCCCGCAACAAGCGTGGCAGGTCCAGTTGCCCGGCGAGCCGCAGCCGCGGCCGGCCAGTTGGCTGGACAGCGACGAGGACAGCGACCTGGCGGTACTGGCGATCGAACTCGCCCCTCGGTCGCCCGCCGTTTCCGGAACAGAGCCGGACACCGATACCGCCAGCGAGCTGAGCTCGGCGCCGGGATCGCCCGTCGTGACGATCAGCGCCGCGGGCCAACCCGTGGTTGGCTTCGTCAGTTCGACGCCGCGCTCCTTTGCGATGCGTCAGCCACCCCTGCTGAGCGGCCGCGCCATGCTGGGTGTCTCGGTAACGCCGCATGCCAATGGCGTGCGAGTGACCGATGTCGTCGAGCGGTCGGGGGCGGAGCGAGCCGGTTTGCAGGTCGGGGACCTAGTGCAATCGGTCGACGGTCGCTCGATCCGTTCGGCCGATGAACTGGTGTCGGTCATCGCCAAGAAGCGGGTCGGCGATCGTTTGCCGCTGGAGGTCTTGCGGAAGGACGAAACGCGTCAACTGGAAGCGGTGCTGGGGGCGTTTCGCCGGGACCGCCGCCACCGTCACAGTTTCGACAATTGGGGCGGCGGGCCGTTCAGCGACCGACGTTTCGAGATCCCGCATGTGTTGCCCCACGACACGCCATTGGCACCGGACGACTGCGGCAGCCCGCTGGTCGACCGGCACGGCCGGGTGATCGGCGTCAACATCGCCCGGGCTTTGCGCACGACGTCCTATGCCCTGCCGATTGAGGATGTCTGGCAGGCGATTTCTCGGTGGCAACAACTGTGATGGCTTGTAGCATCAATCCGCCCCGACGCTTACAATTCGCCGCATGTTTGATTTAGTACTGGGAACCCACAACGCAAAGAAACTGATCGAGCTGCGGGAGTTGTTGCCGGCGGACAAGGTCCGGCTGACTTCGCTGGCAGAGATCGAGGGCGCGTTGGCGGTGGAAGAGACGGGCACGACGTTCTTGGAAAACGCGAGGCTGAAAGCGGTCGAGCAGGCGCGGCATCTGGGACGCTGGGTGTTGGCCGAAGACAGCGGGCTGTCGGTCGACGCGCTCGAGGGCGCACCGGGCGTGTATTCGGCTCGCTTCTCCGGACCCGACGCCACCGACGAGCGGAACAATGCGTTGCTGCTGGAAAAATTGGCCGACGTGCCGGCGGCGCGGCGCGGCGCGCATTACACCTGTCAGATCTGTCTTTCGGACCCCGGCGGTACGGTGCGGCTGGAGGCTCGCGGCGAGTGCCACGGTGTGATCGGCAGCGAGGAGATCGGCGACAACGGTTTCGGCTACGACCCCTTATTTATTGTGCCCGAATTGCATCGCTCGTTCGGTCAATTGGGCCCGATGGTCAAACAGGCGATCAGCCACCGGGCGCGGGCGCTGCGTCAATTCTTGCCTGCCTTCGTGGCTCTGGTCCAACAAGGGGAACGCGTTGTCTGAAGCGTTTGAGTACGAGGATGAACCGCTGGATGTGATCGCCGTGGGGGCGCATCCCGACGATGCCGAAATCGCGTGCGGCGGGACGTTGGCCAAGTTGGCCGCGCAGGGCTATCGCGTCGGCATCGTCGATTTGACCGATGGCGAACCCACGCCCAATTCCTCCGGACCCGACCAACGGTTGCGCGAAGCCGGCGATGCGGCCGATGCGCTGGGGATCCACAAACGCATTAATCTATGCTTGCCCAATCGCCGTCTGTTCGATGGGCTGGAGGCTCGCGTGGCGCTGGCTCGCGAGTTTCGTCGCTTTCGTCCCTCCTTGGTGTTGGGGTTCGGTGAAAAAACGCCCATGGCTTCGCCGGATCACTGGCAAGCGATGCAGATCACCGACGCGGCGATCTTTTACAGCCGCTTGACCAAGTGGGACGACTACTTCGAAAACCTGCCGGTGCATTCGATCAGCCGACACCTGTACTTTCGCTTTGCCCACGAACCGGACGTGCTGCCCGGGCATGCTTCGCATATCACGGTCGATATCAGCGACACTCTGGAACAGAAGATCGAAGCGATCGCCTGTTACGAATCACAGTTCGCCCACCGGCCGCTGACCGAAGAACGGGTTCGTGCGGCCGCCCTGATCTCCGGCCAGGCCGCGGGAGTGCGCGCCGGCGAGGTCTTCGTCGCGCCGCGTCCGATCATCGTCGATGACCTGATGAATACGGTGTTGCTGCGTTGACTGGCAAGCTCCGCGAGCCGGCACCCGGGGACGTCGGTAGTTCGGCGGCGGCGACCGAGCTGGCGGATCGTCCGCTGACCACACTGTCGCTGGCCTGTTTGGTGGCGGCCAACATGATCGGCGTGGGCGTGTTCACGACCAGCGGCTTTGCGCTGGCCAGTTTGCCGGGGCCGACGGCGGTGATGGCCGTGTGGGCCGGCGCCGGGGCGATCGCCCTGATCGGCGCCATCTGTTACGGAGGACTCGCGCGGCAGGTTACCGAGTCCGGGGGCGAGTACCTATTCCTCGCCCGCGGCGTGCATCCGTTGGTCGGATTCATGGCGGGATGGATCTCACTGGTCGCTGGTTTCAGCGGTGCGATCGGCCTATCCGCCGTAGGCTTTGCCAAACATCTCGAGGGCAGTCTGCCGGTCGGGGACAGCACCGTGGCGGTCGCCCTGATCATCTGCTTCACCGCAATCAATCTGATCGGGCTGCGTCCGGCGGCGAGCGTGCAGAACGTGTTGGTGCTGGGCAAACTGGTGCTGTTGGTGCTGTTTGTGCTCTACGCTCTGCCCGCGATGTTTCGTACCGGCGGAGGCGTCGAATCGGCGCCCCCCCAGCCGCTGGGCGAACCGTGGACGACCGCGCGGCTCTGGGGGGCGGTGGCCAGCAACCTGATGTGGGTCTCGTTCAGCTTCGCCGGCTACAACGCCGCGATCTACATCGCCGGAGCGGCACGCAATTGTCGGGCCAGCGTCCCGCGCGCGATGTTGTTGGGCACGCTGGTGGTCACCGCGCTGTATCTGTTGCTCAATGCCGTGTTTGTATTTGGTGCACCGGCCGAAGCCATTGCCGGAGAGCCGAAGGTGGCCATCGAAGCCAGCCGCTATGTGGCTCCGGCGTGGATGGTGGAAGGGCTGCGGATGGTGATTCTGGTGTCGCTGGCCACGAGTGTCTTGGCGATGATCCAGACCGGTCCGCATGTGTATGCCCAGATGGCCCGCGACGGTCACTTGCCCCGATGGCTGGACAGTGCCGGAGCAACGCCGCGCCGCGGGGTGGTCCTGCAAGCGGGGATCGCGTGTGCGTTGGTCCTGAACACCGGCTTTCTGGAGTTGCTGGAGTATTTGGCGTTTTTGTTATCGATCAGCAGTGCAGCGACGATCGGCTGTTTGCTTCTGCCTCGTTTCCGCGGCCGGGCGGGCAATCGGCCGGTGCCGCTTTGGCCGTGGTTGCCGCTGGTCTTTGTCGCCGTCACAGCGATGATCGCCGTCCAGACGCTGCTGTACCGTTGGCAAGCCGACCCCGGCGGTCTGCTGCGCGTGCTGCTGGTCCTGCCCGTAGGCCTGGCCGTGTACTGGTGGATGAGCCGCCGCCGCACCGAGCCAATTTCGTAGCTGACAAAGTGTCAGAGTTTGGAAAGGTCGAGTGGCGAGTGGCGAGTGGCGAGTAGGGAGTGGCGAGTAGGGAGTGGCGAGTGTCCAGTGGTGAGTGGCGAGTGGCGAAATCTGCTCGTGCTCGATTTGCGATCTGAGATTTGAGATTTGCTGACTCTGGCGGATTTCATGTAGGGGAACGAATGTTCCTAAATCGCGGAGCGATTGTCTGTGGTAGCCCCAAAGCGCGAGCTCGGGGAAACGTAAACATCACGAACAAAAGCCCTGGAAGGGCGACAGGAAGTCTGGCCCCGGAATTCGTGTCGTCCCTCTGGGACTGGCGCGCGGGTGTGGGGGCGGCACCCCAGGCTCGCGCCTGGGGCTACCGCATGTCGCCACTGCCGTGGCTGCGGCGCCGCGAGCGTCAGCGAGTGAAGCAGTGGTGGGAGAGGGGAGAAAACGATTCGATGTAGGGGAACGAATGTTCCTAAATCGCGGAGCGATTGTCTGTGGTAGCCCCAAAACGCGAGCCCGGGGAACACTTTCTACTCTCGCGACTCCGCAGCGTCCTGCTCGGCTTGTTCGAGTACCTCTACGCAGGCAGCGAAGCCGCGATCCTTCGCAAAGTCGGCTGCCGTTTCACCATCGTCATCCTTCAGCGTCGGATCGGCGCCGGCTTCGAGCAGCGCCTCGATCACTTCGGCTTGCCCTTCGGAGGCGGCGATCATCAACGCCGTCCAAGCTTCGTGGTTGTCGCGAACGTCCACTTCGGCTCCCTCGGCCAACAACAGACGTACCGCTTCCAGATTCGGACCGCTGGCCGTGACCATCAGCGGCGTCCGGTTCAGCTGGCTGCGGTGGTTCACTTCGGCGCCGGCGTCGAGCAAGCGACGCATCACGCGGAGGTGCCCATTAAAACCGGCCATCATCAGCGGCGTCTGACCGCCGGAATCCGCAACATCGGGATCCATGCCTTGCTTGAGGGCTCGTTCGACGGTCACGAGTTCGCCCGTTCCGGCGGCGCGAAAGAACGCTTCTTCGGAAACCTCGGGGCCGATCACGGACCGCTTGGGTTGGGACCTTGATTCCGCGGGCGACGCGTCAGGGCGGCTGTCGGGAACCGATTCCGGCCCCGCATCGGCAACCCCATCACCGGACTGCAGGTTCCACCACAGGACGCCTCCGCCCACGAGGATCGCCGCCGCAGCAGTCATCAAGACGGTCAGCATGGACGAAGAAGATTGCGGCGAAGACATCAAGGCTCCCGACAGGTTGCAGAAAAAGAACGGCTCAGGTTATCGACCCATCGCCTGAGTGCTGATCAACGGCCCCGCCGGCAGGCGGTGCAAGCTGTGGAAAGCCACCGCGTCGTTCTTGCCGGCCGACTTGCCGCCGACGCATGTTTCGGCTTCGAACGCGGCGTGGCCCCGCACCCCATTGTGAAACATCGCACCCCATCATGAAACAGTGCGAAGGTCGTTGCGACCGCAGTACCCCCAGTAGGACTCGAACCTACAACCTGCGCATTAGAAGTGCGCTGCTCTATCCAGTTGAGCTATGAGGGCGGGGCCCGCGAGGTGCCGCGGCCGTAAGAAATATAAACCAGCCGGCCAGAAATTTCGACAGTGGTTTCGCGAACACCCGTTCGCCTGGAGGTAGCGTTCCCCCGGGCTCGCGCCCAATGCCATCTACTTTCACCATCGCTTGCGATTGAAGCGTTAGCGGAGCGGCGCAAGCCGCCCGGTGTGTGAAGATTCGCACCGCAAAACCGGACGGCTCGCGCCGTTCCGCTGCAAAGGAAGTGGCATTGGGCTCGCCCCCGGGGCTACCACAATCAATCGCTCTGCGATTCCTGATCGGCGCGGTTCGGCTTTGCCGTCCAGCCAAATTAATATCGCTCGGCGTTGGCCTCGTCTTGCCGGGCGCGAGCTTGATCGGCTTCCGGCGAGGCGTCCTCGGGATCGATCAAGCCGCGACGGACCGGATCGCTGTAGGACTCCTCCATCGGCCGGACGATCAAGGCCCAGCGGTGCAGCATCCCGAACCGCTCGTTGCGCGTGCCGCTGATCACCAACTGCCACACGCCCTCGACGCTCTGGCCGTTGAAGTGCGTCAGGCTGGGCTGGCGTTTCTGCAGCGCCTCGGGTTGAAACTTGCCGCGAAACGGCGGCCGAGCTTTGGTGATGGGCGTGTCGGCTTGGTCGTCGAATACCGTCTGATCGAAGTGGTCGTCGTGACCGCCCACGGCGGTAAACAATTCGACCCGCTGCCCATCGGGACCGACCAGGAAGGCATCCAGCATGCTCAGACTGGTGTGGGTGATCGACAGTTGGACGTCCAGGTCGGCGACGCGGAAGGTTTCATCGACCACGATCTCGGAGATGACGGTTTGTTTGGGCGGCAACACCTCGGCCGTCTCGTTGGTGAAGGTGCCGCCGGCCACGGCGCTGGAGAGGACGACTTCGGAGACGGTCAGGAGGCCATCACCGTTTTGATCCAAGGCGGCGAATTCCTGGACCTTTTCCTCGGTCCAGACTTCGGCGAACTCCGACATCGCCACCTGTTTGTCGCGGTTGACGTCCAGTTCAAAGAACCAAGCCGGCAAGCCTTCGGTTTCGCTGATCGCGGCGTCCTGCATTTCCGCAAGGTAGGCGTGCAGTTCCTCGCGGGATAATTCGCCGTCGCGATTGGTGTCGACGCGGCCCATCGGCACGCCCAGCCGCATCGCTTCGGCCGCTTCGAGCCGTCCGTTGCGATTGGTATCAAAGCGGCTCAGCACGGTGCTGGTCAGGTAGTAGCGTGGATCGCGACCTCGCCAGCGTCGCGAGCGGTCGTCGTCGTCGCTTCGGCTCGGGCGAACCTCGCTGCCCACCCGCCGTCGTTTCTGCATCAGTTCGTCGGCCGAATCGTCCAGGATCCGGCGGCGGGCGTAGCGCTGGGCCAGCTCCAGGCGGCTCAAGCGACCATCGCGGTCATAATCTTCGGCGAACGGATCGCGATGGGTCCAGCGACCGCGGAGGACTTCCTCGTGGTCCAGGTAACCGTTGCGGTTGCGGTCCAGCCGCCGCAGCGTCCGGTCGGCTTCGTCCAGGTCGTCCTGGATGTAGGGATACTTGACTTCGGGCAGCCCGAATTCCGGGACCAAGGGACGGTCCGGATCCGGCTCGAACGACTTCACACTACTCTGCGAGGTCGGTCGTACGCGGCGTCCCGCCACACCATTATTAATGGCATGGTAGGCCCGTGCGGCCTCCTGCCATTTTTCGATCGAATGCGAACGATCCAACGACAGATTGCGGGCTTCGCCGACGCGTTCCAGCCAGGGACGCGCCAAGCTGGTGATTTCGTGGGTGTCGATTTCGCCGTTGCGATTGCGGTCCAGCCGCTCCAGTGAATCCCGCAGACCGGCCTGTCCCAGTCCGGTGGAAACCGGCAGCAGCCCCCAAACCAACAGACAACCCCAGCCGACCCATAACAGCCGACCGGCTTCTTGACGTGACAACATGTTTGGCGTCCTAACGGCTGCGAGTATTGCGTTGTGACGACCGCCCGCGGCCGCGATCGTCCGGCGTCTCGCCGAGCAACACCTGCTGCACGGCTTCGAAGGCGGAACTGTTCATGGCCGAAATCACTTCGACCGCTTGCTCGCCCTGGGCATCGATCCGCTGGACCAAGGCTTCGACTTCTTGGAACAGCTGGTCCGGGGCCGTGATGATCAAACTGTTGCTCGACGAGTGGACGGCGACACTGATCTGGGGCTCGGCCGTGCCGGAGGCTTTGCCCAGCAGTTTCAGGCCGTCGGCCGCGCTGCCGCCTTTGCTCTTGCCGAGGGCGGCGGCCAAAGCGGCGGCTTGCTGGGCCGCTCGGGGGTCGCCGCTCTTGCTCAACTGGCTCAGCGCGTCCTCGCCGGCGATGCGTCCCGGATAGGCTTCGCGGATCGCCTCGGCAACTTCCTCGGCCCGCGTATTGAGCAGCTCGATCACATGCGTCGATCCGTAGGTCTCGATACTGGTGATGCTGCTGTCCTTGTCGATGATCTTCAGGTAGTTCTCGATCAGATCGATATCCGCGGCGGTGCCCTGGGCGATCAGGCGGTTCAGCCGTGAATCGGCGACGACCGTGATCGCACCGGACAGCATCGTCGTGGTGCCTTCGTCGTCGGTAACCATGGAGCCCAGAAAACTACCGCCGCCCAGCATCCCGTTGACCAGCTGTCCGGACTGGCTGACCTGAGCCGCATCGGCTCCGTCGAGCAATTCGCCCAGCATCCGCAGGGCGGCGTCCGCCTTGGTGTGCTTCAGATAAAACACGACCGGCGGCGAGGGCAGCGAGTCGACCGGTCCGGCCAACGTCCGCAGGTGTTGTTCAAAGCGATCGAGGGCCGCCGGATCGTCCGACTGCAAGACCAACCCCCGCGGCGTCATCTGGCAGCGGATCGGCGGCGCCTGGTCGCTGGCCTCGGGCGTCAGCAACTGTGGCGCGTAATCGTCCGAGGCGGGATCCGGACGGCGAGCGGTGTGCGAGGCGTGGTTGCCGGAATCGGATGGGGCGTCGGAGGCGGATTCTTCGGCTTGACCGTTGACGACCCGCTCGCGGACTTCCACCGATGGTTCCGCTGTCGAGGGATACAGCACGACCGGATGGGCGCCGCGCCAGAAGGTCGCCGCCGTGCGGAGCAGCGCCAGCGTCTGTTCGCCTTGCATCGGCAGGATCCGCATCTCATCGCCCGTGTCGCCGGGGCCGTTGCGTTCCAGACCGTCGATGATGTTTTTGATCTGTTCGATCTGCTGCGGTTTGGCTCGGACGAACAACCGCATATTGCCCGGGTCGGCGTCGATCTTGGGAATGTCCGTGGCGTCCTTGGGAGGATCGTCGAGAGGACCGGGCAGATCCAGCATCTGTTCCAGCAGACTGATCGCAAAGTAGGGATCGATGGTCTTCAGGGGGATCACCTCGAAGGCCGCGTCGGAGGCCTGCAGCTGGGTTACGGTCTGGTCGATCTCGCGGTGTACGCTGGGCGTCGCCAAGGCCACGATCGTTCCGGCCGCTTCGTCTTTGGACAACCGCACCTCTTTGTCGGCCAGCAGGGTTTGCAGCACGTCGTAGACGGTGTCCAGGTTGCCGCCGGGCACGGCATGCGACTCGAGCACGTGAGCCTGTCCGCCCGCGGCGACGCCACCCTGCGGTTGATCGATCGCCGCGACCAGGTTCTCGATCAATTCCACCTTGTCTTCGATGCCCGTCACATAGATGTGCTTGCCCTGCGGATCGGCCGAAAGACTGACGTCGATACCGATCATCTCACCGGTCGCCAACCCCAGGTGCGGACGAGCCACCAACAGCACCTGTTCGGCATCGACATGCTGAAGCGCGAAACTTTTGACGACCGTGTCGCCGTCCATCTCTTCGGGATTGAAGGCATCCAAGACCGAGCGAACGCTGCGCAGTTTGGAAACCGTGTCGGTGATCAGCAGTTGATTGGTCTGGGTCAACACCGAGGGGGTGGTCATCAGGTTCAGTGCGGCCAGTTCGCTGACCGCCGCATCCGCATCGATGTCGCCCAGCGGAAACAGGCACTTGACCACATGGTGCGGTTCCATCTCGGTCAGAGCGTCGACCGGAACCAGCTTGGCCAACACCTCCAACTGCTGCAGACTCCGTTGGTCCGACAGGTCGATGACCGACAACAAGCGGCCGCTGCGGACCAGCGTGAAGTTCTCGGCCAGCAGAAACAAATTAATTCGATCGATCGCTTCGGCGTAGGTGAACGCTTGCGGATCGGTGTAGCTGAAGCTGCCCGGCGGTAATCCGCTGACGTGTAGCGCCAAACCGGCCTCGTCGGCGATCCAGTTGATCACTTCGCGCCAGGGCGTGCTGGTAAAGCCGAAACGGACCGTGCCGTCGGCCGCAGCTTCGCCGGTCGCGGACTCGCCTTCGGGCTCCGGGGCCCGGTCCGTCTGCGGAACCTGGTCAGCCGCAGGAGCCTGGTCGGTCGCGGGGGCCTGGTCGGGCTCGCCGGGGGCGGCCGAGGATTCGGCCGGTGCCGCAGCGGTATTCTCCGCCGCGGCGGCAGCGGAATCCTGAGCGGCGTTCGCAGCGGCCGGGACAAGGATCGATACGGCCAACAGAAAACCGAGCGCACGAGGACGCACGGGCAACACGGACTTACAGAGCAGCAAAGAGGTGATCACAGCTGATCCACGGGACGGCGGGAGGGGGCAGGTGGGATAGCGGAGGGGGGCGGCCGCGGCGCGAGGCGGGAAGGGAAAAACCGCGAGCCCCAGAACGACTCCGATGGGGGGACCTTACAGCATATTAAATTATGCCGGTAAGTCAATGATTCCACGCTCCACCGCGGCGTGAACACATGGTCGTTTCGCGCCGGCCGGGGTTTTCTTCCGGGGGCGAGGTCCCTGGCTCAAAAGAGAATCGATGTACGTGAACGGACATCGATTCCAAGAGAGTCGACGAGGTCCAAAGTCTGGCGACTTCAGCTACGGCCGCGCTCGCTAGCGGCCGGTCGATTTGTTCGATAACGCATTGCTTGTGTGAGCCGTGTGGGCGATAGCCCCGGGGGTGCGGTGACGAAACCGAGGCTAACGCTTAAACGGCTCGATAAATCGGCCGTCCGCTAGCGGCGTGTGGCGGTACGGGTGGGGCCGTCGATCGCTTTTTCGGTCAACCGAGCGCGGTATTCCATCATGCTGTCCGCGCCGTGGAATCCGACGACGGTCTCGTCCCAGTCCAGTTGTTTGCTGAGCGTGCGGCCGGCGTCGACATCGAAGCGCACCGTACCGTTGCTCAATTGTTGGACCACCTGCGATTTGATTTTGGGCGTTTCGATCGGGGTCAGCGGTTCGCTGCGAACCGAGATCGTGGCCACGCCGGCGGACAATTTTTCCAGCGTGTACAGTTCGCGGATTTTGATCATTTGGACGACCCCGTCCTCGGTGCGAACGCGAATTTGGCGGGGCACCGACCACTGGCCACCCAGTTTGACGGGGCCTTCAGGCAGCGGGACCGTAATCCCCCCCATGCCCAGGTCGGTCTTGGTTCCTTTGTCGTTCAGGCGTTCGCGTTCCTGACCCTGGTCGTTGATGCGGATGGTCGAAATCGTCTTGCCCAATTGCTCGGCGATCCCGCGAAACGCCCGCGGGGCTTCTTCGCCGCTGTCACTGCTCCAGAGGATCTCGTCGGCGTCGCCGTTCTTCTGGCTCATCTCTACCGATTCGATAAAGTGTTCGAAGGTCATCTCGCCTTCGTCGTTGACATCGGTGACGCGCCAGACCTTGGTGCTGACGGTCCGCACACTGGACGTGGTGTCGGCGTTGTCCAGGCGGGTCTTGGTGTTGGCCAGATGTTCGACGCGGAACCGCAGCTCCTCACCGGCTTGCAGTTTGTAGCGCATCAGGCACTGCGTGGCGTCTTCGGCCAACAGGGCCGACAGCGGCGAGAAGAAGAACAGTCCGACGAGAACGGCGGTACGCACGGCCAACGAAGAATGAAAACGCGCAGGTCGAGTAGCGAAAACGCAGGACATCGGTGCCTCCTTGCACTGCAATGGATCAGGGTCAAACCGGCATAGCATCGAAGAAACCGCCTCCGGGATCAATAGCGATCCTCTGCCCCGGCTATTCAAACCGAAAGGCTTGCCAGCGGGGGCCGTCGGGCAATCTCGCTTGCCACGGATCGGCTCCTTCGTCGCACAGGCCTACACTGATTTTCCAGTGGCTGCCCACGACCGGCGGCAGGGGCGAAAGGTCGCTGCGGCGAATGGCGGCTTCGACCGTCCAGCGTCCTTCGTGTTGATCGGTATCGACGTACCACAGCGGTTGCCAGCCGGTGAAGCCGTCGCAGCTGTCACGCGTTCGGCCCTCGCGATCGACTTCGAGACCGAAGGCCGTCAACAGATCTCCGTCGGTATCGATCTTGATGACCAATCGTGCCGCGTGATCGAGATCGGCGTCGCGGCTTCGCTGGGCATCAGCGGCGACCGGGCTGCGGTCAGGGTGCCTGCTGCGATCCGGCGTGGTGGTCCGGGCGGCCAAGGGGGCGGTGCCGGTGGCCGAGACGTACAGGTGCTGGCCGTCGTAGGCCAGGCGCACCTGGTACCCGTCGGCGGTTGTCCAGACCGCGGCGCCGGCCCAGCAGGCATCGTTTAGACGGCCGTCCAGATAGGGACGCTCCGTGACGCGGGGCACCGCCAGACTGGAGGTGTCGTCGGGAGCCAGCAATTCGCCCCAGCGACGGGTCGCGGGGTTGGTCAGCAGTTGTTTGACTTGACCGCCGTGGTTGCCTTGACCGCGTAGCGGTTGCAGGCTCGCTGCCGAATTCGACGAACCACCTCGGCGGAGCAGGTCTTGCAGCACGACGCGGGGATCGAAGTCCCAGGCCAGGTCCAGGCCATCGCGTGGGGCGGGCGGACGGATCGCGGCGACGGCGTGCTGAGGCGAGTAGTCCGGCGTGAGCACCAGATCGCCAACGGCCGAAGCCTGTCGGATTTGCGAGCGATCTTCCTGAGCAAACGGCGACAACTGGACGCGTTGGGCGGGAGTCGGCTCCGGCACACCGCGGTGGGTCGTGGCTCGCTGCAGCAGGTCCCATTCGTCACTGTTTTCGATGGCTCGGCTCCGCAGACGAG
This sequence comes from Roseimaritima sediminicola, assembly GCF_009618275.1. Classification (GTDB taxonomy): domain Bacteria; phylum Planctomycetota; class Planctomycetia; order Pirellulales; family Pirellulaceae; genus Roseimaritima; species Roseimaritima sediminicola. Next base: position 198,880 of record NZ_WIAD01000003.1, on the reverse strand, counting down.
CCCACTGCCCCAGCGGCGTTTCGTCCAGCTGCTCGACGATCACCCGCAGCGTCTGGAGGTACAGGTCGGGCTGATCGCTGTGGCGACACTGCTCGAGGACGTGGCGAGCCAGTCGCAACCGGTTTTCGCGGGGCGTTTGCCGCAGCGTCAAGCGAAACCGCTGGAGGTAGGATCCGCCGCGATTTCCATCGGCCATCATCCGGGCGACCATCTTTTCTTCGCCGCCGCGGGCTTGCAGGATTTGCAGGGCGTGCCGGCTGGGCGCGGTGTCGATAGAACGTGTCTCGGCCGGCGACGCAGCCAACAATCCGTCCAGCGGATCGTTGATCGCCTGGCCGATCGGCGTCATCGCGTCGTAGGTGCGGCGGTAATAGCGGTCGGCAACCTGAGGACGGGACGTCTGCAGGAGCGCCGCGGCGTCGCGCTGTAGATCCGACAGCAAGGCCCCGGTTCGAGGCAACAGGGCGGCCCCGTGCAACGTCCATTCACTGTAACCCTTGGCGGTCGGTTCCAGCACCCGCTGGACGCCGGCTTGCGAGGCCAGCTGCAACCACTGCCGGCGATGATTGGCGTCGATCTGGGCGCTGAGCACCAGGACGCGCGGCCGGTAGGTCTGAAGCGCCGCATGGATTTGCCGGGCGTCGGCGCGGCCGGTTTGCGTTTCCGTTTGCCACCAACAGGTTTCGCCGCCGCCCAGATTGCAGGCCAATTGATGCAGCAGACTGGACGGTTCGGGCCGGAGTGGATCGAGGTCTGCTTCGCTGGGGCTGCGCACGACAGCCACGGCGATGCGTCGTCCTCGTTCCAGGCCTTCCTGCGCGACCACCGACCAGGGCACGTCGGCGGTGTGCTGTCCCACCACCAACAGGGCGGCCCGGTGGTCGCCGCCCCGCTGCACCCGCCACGTCTGACCGCCGTCGCGGGTCGCTAGAATGGTTCCAAAGGCGCCCACGGCCCAGCCCCGTTGGGCGTCGAAGAAGTGCAGGCAACGCAGCGGCGCATGGACCGGCGCAGCGACGTCGTCGACCTTTCCTCCAGCGTCGATGCTGCGAATGGTGTTGCCCGGTCCGCCGGCCACCACGCAGTGCCGGTCGACCGCGGTGACGGCCAACCAGCAGGCATCTTCGGCGGCCGCTGCGGCGGTGACGCGGCGAGTCCAGCGCCGTCCGCCATCGTGGCTTTCGTACACCGTCCCCAAGGCGTTGACGGCCAGACGCTCTGGGCCATCGCCGACCAGGTCGGCCAGCAAGGCGTCGGCGAGGACGGCTCGGGCCCCATCCAGCGGCGAATTCAGATGGTGCAGCGATCCGGAAGCATCCAGAACGGATAGCGAGCCTTCGGGCGAGCCCACCACTTTCAGGCATCGCCGGACATCCGGCGCGTTGGCTCCCATCCAGGTCTTGCCGCCATCATCGCTGGCGAACACCGCCGACATGTGCACCGTCGAGTAGTCGCCGCCGGCGACCAACGATCCATCGGCGGAGGCACGAATCGATCGCAGCAGCGGCAGGTCCGTGTCCAGCCGTTGCCAGGTTCGCCCACCATCGGCGGTCAACAGGATCACGCCGCGACTGGTCTGGGTGTCGCTGCTGTAGTAACCGCCGACGGCCAAGCCGTGCCGGGCGTTCACAAAGGTTACGTCGTACAGGGTTGCCAGGGTCGGCGTGTGCTGGCGGTGCCAGGTATCGCCGCCGGACTGCGTCGCCAGGATCACGCCGCGATCGCCCACGGCCCAGCCGCGGTCGGCATCGATGAACGTCACGGCCCGCAGTGTCGCGTCGGCCCTTAACCACTTGCGAGCACCATAGGGAGCCAAACCGTGCTCGGGCTGTTGGCCGGTCAAATCCTGCGCGGCCGCTCGGTTCCCGCTTCCGAGGCCTGGGTCCGCCACCGGCAGCCACCCCAACAGCAGCGCCGCCAGCGTGGCGGCAAAGACGGAGGAGCAGCGGGCAGGCGAGCGGCGGAGATCCAGCCGGGTCTTCGTCCGGCTCGCCGGGAGTATCCGGCTCGCCGGGGGGTGTTGAGCGGTCATGCAGCGAACTCGCGGACAAGATAGGTGCCAAGCCAAAAGGCGGCGAAGCCGACCAACAGGTGAGCCGACAGGTGCAGCAGCAGCATCCCGGTGCGACCCTCCCCGCCCACGGCCCAAGCTTCGGCGGCAAAGGTAGAGAAAGTGGTCAGGCTGCCCAATAGTCCGACGCGCAGCAGTAACTGCGACCGCTGGCCAAACGAGACCGCCTCCAACTGGACCCACTGGCCCAGCATGCCGATCGCAAGGCAGCCCAGCACGTTGGCGACCAACGTCCCCAGCATCGCTCGCGAACCCCACAAAGGCGGTAGGGCCAGCGTCAATCCGTGCCGCAGCATCGCTCCGCATGCCCCACCGAGGGCGACGGCGGCAAAGTCGGCCAGAAAACCCAGTCGCGGCATCAACAGCTCGAAGATTTCGGGGTCGGGGGGTGAACCTGCTCCATAATCCCCGCATCCTAGAGCTAGACGGGGAAATTCGGCAACGTCGGTTCTGATTGACCATTGCCTAATCGCACCCTGGGTTTTAGATTCGTTGTTGAAAACCTCGCCGGGGCCGCTCGAAGACGCACCGGCGAACCAAGATCACTATGCATGCCCCCCGATAGAACGGATTTCCTGCAATGAGTACTGCTAACGCCGCCGCTGATACACAGCTGATGACTGGAGCTGACATCCTGGTCAAGTCGCTGGTCGATCACGGCGTCGACGTGCTGTTTGCTTATCCGGGCGGGTGCAGCATGCCCATGCACCAAGCCCTGACCCGCTACGGCGATTCGTTGCGAACGATCCTGCCGCGACACGAACAAGGCGGGGCTTTCGCCGCCCAGGGCTACGCTCGCAGCACCGGCAAAGTCGGCGTGGTGATGGCGACCAGCGGCCCCGGGGCAACCAACTTGGTGACCGCGATCGCCGATGCCAAACTGGACAGCATCCCCATGGTGTGCATCACCGGTCAGGTTCCCACCGGCGCGATCGGCAGCGATGCGTTTCAGGAAACGCCGATGGTCGAGGTCTGCCGGGGGATCACCAAGCATCATTACTTGGTGACCGATGTCGAAGACCTGCCACGAATCATGAAGGAAGCCTTCCACATCGCTGCGACGGGCCGTCCCGGACCGGTGTTGGTGGACATGCCCAAGGACGTCCAACTGGCCACCGTGGCGGTCGACTGGGAGGTGCCCATGAATCTGCCGGGGTACAACCCCGAGCCCCAGCCGGTGGCCGCCGAAAAGGTCAAGCAGATCGCGGCGGCCATCCGTCGAGCGCGGCGTCCGATCATCTACGCCGGCGGTGGGATCATCAACGGCGAAGCCAGCGAAGAGCTGCGTGAATTGGTCAACAAGACCGGCATCCCGATCACTACCACCGTGATGGGCCTGGGGGCGTTTCCGGCCACCGAAGAACTGTCCATGGACATGCTGGGCATGCACGGGGCCGCCTATGCCAATTACGCCGTCCGCGACTGTGACCTGTTGATCGCTCTGGGCGTCCGCTTTGACGACCGCGTCACCGGCAAACTGGAAGCCTTTGCCAAAGACGCCAAAATCATCCACGTCGACATCGACTCGACCGAGCTGAACAAGAACAAGTCGGCGCACATTCCGGTCTGCGGCGATGTCAAAGACGTCCTGACCGAATTGAACAAAGTGGTCGAGGCGCCCGAGGACCTGGCGCCGTGGGTCCAGCACTGTATGGAGCTGAAGGCCAAGTACCCGCTGCGTTACGACAAGCAGTTCGATGGCATCCTCCAGCAGCATGCGATCAGCGAGTTGTGCGATCTGACCCGCACGATGGATACCTACATCACCGTGGGCGTCGGCCAGCACCAGATGTGGGCCGCCCAGTTCTACAAGTTCACCAAGCCACGCACCTGGCTGAGCAGTAGCGGGCTGGGCACGATGGGCTTCGGCCTGCCGGCGGCCATGGGCGTTCAAGCGGCCAACCCCGGCGCTTTGGTCGTCGATATCGACGGCGACGGTAGCTTCCAGATGAACATCCAAGAACTGGCCACCTGCTTCTGCGAGGAATTGCCCGTGAAGGTGCTGTTGTTAAACAACCAACACCTGGGCATGGTGGTGCAGTGGGAAGACCGCTTCATGGAACGCAACCGCGCCCATACCTACCTGGGGCCGATCCATCACGACGAAGCCAGCGGTAAGAGTGCGGCCGACAAGTTCGCCTATGCCGAAGAACGCTATCCGGACTTCGTCGCGATCGCCAAAGGCTACGGCTGCGGAGCCTCGACGATTCGCCGCAAAGCCGACCTGCGAGACGCGCTGACCGAGATGATCGAGCACAAAGGGCCGTATCTGTTGGACGTCCAGGTTCCCTACCAGGAACACGTCCTGCCGATGATCCCCGGCGGCTTGACCGTCGACGACATGATTCTGGAATAGCAGTGTCGCCTTTCGCTCCGCGAAAGATAGTAGTGTCGCCTTTCGCTCCGCGAAAGATAGTAGCTCGGCTGTCCCCAGCCGAGCAGCTTTTCTTCTCGGCTGGGACAGCCGAGCAGCTTTGGCTTAGGCCTGGTCTTCTTTCCAGGCGGACATCAGCGTCCGCTTGGGCACGGGCAGCTTGAGCAGGGGCGCGAAGTCGGACGTTTTCTCGTCGACTTCCTCGAGCAGTGCCGGAAGGTCGACGCTGGTCCCGGAGATCAAGCGTTCGAAGCCGGCGACGAACAGTGCGCGTTCCTCCCAGGTGGCGTCGACGCAACTGGGCAGCAGCGAAGCCAACGCGACGCAGGCACCGCCGACGGCCGGTGTGCCTTGATCCAGCAGGGCGTCCAGGTGGGTGTGGTCGCGGATCAGATCCACAAACTCCGTCGGCAGGCTCCACTTCTGAGCCAGATGGGCGGCGGCATCGGCGTGGTCCCAACCAAAGGCTTCGCGTTCCAGTCCGCTCAACCGGCGTCCTTCGGCCGCTCGCCGCTGAACCAGGTCTTGATACTGCTCGGGCATCTCCTTCAGCAGCAACGGAATCGCCATGTCCTGCAGCAGTGCGCCGGCGAACAGGTCTTCGGCATTGGGCAACCGCAATTGCTTGCCCAGTCCGCGGGCGAACAGGGCGCGGCGGAGCGAGTCCTGCCACAAACCCTTCAGATCAAAGGGGCCGAATTTGGGGTTGGGGATGACGCTGAACACCGCGTTCCAGAGTGCAAAGTTGGCGATCGCGCGGGTGCCGACCAAGGTCAACGCTTGCTGCACGCTGCCGATCTCGCGGCTGAATCCAAAGTACGATGAGTTGACGAATTTCAGGACCTGGCCCATCAGGCCGGGGTCCGCTTCGATCGGACGAGCGAACTCAACCGGGCCGGCTTGCGGGTCCTGAGACAGTTGCAGCAGCGCAATCGCGCTTTGAGGCAGGGCAGGCAGTTGGCCGGCGCTGAGCAGTTTTTCCAGATCTTCGGTGGCGGTGACAGTCGACATGTCGCTTAGTCCGTATAGCGCAAGGTTCATTCGAACGCATCCCCGTCGGTCGCGCGGCGATGCGGAAAAGATGACACTTTGGAACCCTAGCTCACGATCGTGGCCTGCGAGCGAAGAAAGTTTGCCGGCGGCAAAGTCCTGCTCAGCCCCCGTTGCCTTTACGCAACCGCGGTCGCTTTGGGGCATCACGGCGGTGTCGCTGCAAAACCACATCCGACCCCGCTGGGTCTCCCGAAAGTCGATCTAAGTGGCCTCGCGACAAGGTGTTAGCGATTCCCGCGGCACACTCGGCACGGTGCCTGCATCTCTGTTCATCCGTTTCATCCGGCAACCCGGCGTCCCGGACGTCGTCGCCGGCGATTGCGGTTTTGAACGGAGGGTAAAGTGTGGTTTGGGTTGCGTGTCGGATCGTTGGACGAACGCCCGTCCTGGCAGTGCTGTTGATGGTCGTCGCATGCTCGGCCCCTACCGATGCGTACGCTTCGGTCGACGCGTCTGATTCAGGCGACACCGCGGTCGCGGAGGAGCGCGTCGCTCAGGTTCCGCCGGTGGGCTGGCGACGGACCGTGCGGGGCTGGGAGCGTTTGGATTCCGATCCCGGCTGGGCGATCAACCAATGGATTCAGCACCAGCAAGCCGAAGAGTCGACAAGCCGGTTGCTGCGCCTGGTCCGGCCGCTGGGCCGCCTCCATCCGGTCGCGCTGGCCGCCGGCTTGCTCTGCGTCGCCTGCCTCTTGGCCGCCCTGTCCCGGTCGCCCGAACCCGCTCGGTTGGATCCGTAGCTGAACTCGCCAGCGTTTGGACGAAGGAGTGTAGCCTTCAGGCGATTCGTTTTTGCGCGGTCCGGTTGGCTAAAGCCTAGACTCCAGCGCTTCCTCCAAAGTCTGGCGACTTCAGCTACGCGGAACCTGTGACGGCATGCCGGCGGACGAATGCGGCGATCGCGTCGGCGACGTAGATCCAGTCGGCGTCGTTGGTGGTCAGTAGATGATCGGCGCCGTCGAGCGACAGCAGGCTGACCGAGGCCGGATTCGGACCCTGCGTGGCCAGCTGCATGATTCGCAGCGCCTGGTCGAATCCCACGGTCGTATCTTGAGGGCTGTGACACAGCAGCAGCGGCAGGGCGAGCCCGGCGATGCGGTCGGGCAGTTGATGTTGACGGAAGTCGCGGAGCATCTGGAGGGTGATCGTCCAGGGCAGGCCCCCGATGCGGACCGTGCCCTGCCCGGCCGATTCGATTTCCGGGTTCATCCGCAGCATCAATTGGGCCAGGTGCTGCGTATCGGCCGGGGCGGCCAAGCCGACGACGCCGCGCAAGTGCCCGAGTGCCGCATCGGTTTCGGGCGCCGCAGCGGTTTCGGGCGCCGCAGCGGTTTCGGGCGCCGCAGCGACGGCCAAGGAAGCGGCCCCTCCGAAACTGTGTCCGACCAACACGTCCGGCGGCCGCAGGTGTTCGGCGGCGTATCGGGCGGCCGCCCGCAGGTCGGCCAGGTTGGTCGTAAAGTTGGTTTGCGAGAAGTCGCCGTCGCTGCCGCCCAGGCCGGTCATATCGTATCGCAACACGGCGATGCCGCCTTCGGCCAACCGGCGGCTGATCCGCACGATCGCTTTGAGATCTTTGTTGCAGGTGAAGCAGTGGGAAAACAGCACCAACGGAGCTTCGGGATCGTCCCGGACGGCGTCGACGATGCCGGCCAATTCGAAGCCGTTACCGCCGGGAAACCGAACTCGGCGGCTGGTCCGACGCGACACGCCCGCCGCCCCTGCTTGAGAGCTTCCCATCGCTTGTTCAGACCTCATCGGAAGCCTGTTCACGCAGATTCACCCGGCCGGCTCGGAATGCATCGGCCATCGCCTTGGGCACTTCGGCCTCGGCCAACACCAGTTGGGCTCGGTTCGCGGCCACCTTGGCTTTCTGGTCCTGTTCTTCGGCCACCGCTTCGGCGCGGCGGCGTTCGGCCTGAGCTCGAGCCACACGCGTATCGGCTTCGGCCTGATCCGACTGCAGGCGAGCCCCGATGTTTTCGCCGATGTCGATGTCGGCGATGTCGATCGACACGATCTCGAAGGCGGTCTGGGCGTCCAGGCCGCGTTTGAGCACGGCGCGGGTGATCATGTCGGGATTCTCGAGGACTTCGAAGTGCGACGAGGTCGACCCGATCGAGCTTATGATCGATTCACCGACCCTGGCGATGATCGTCTCCTCGGTCGCTCCGCCGATCAATTGAGCCAGATTGGTTCGCACCGTCACGCGGGCCCGCACCCGAAGCTCTATTCCGTTTTTGGTGATCGCGCTCAGCGTGGTCTTGCCGCTGCGACGCGGATCCGGACAGTCGATCACCTTGGGATAGACGCTGGTCTGCACGGCGTCCAGCACGTCGCGACCGGCCAGGTCGATCGCCGCGGCCTGGTCGAAATCCAGTTCGATGCTGGCTCGGTGCGCGGCAATGATCGCGTGGATGACGTTCATCACGTTGCCGTTGGCCAGGTAGTGCGATTCCAGTCGCTGGGTGCTGATGCCCGAACGTCGATTGATGTCCATCCCGGCCTGGGCGGCCATGATCTTGGCCTGCACGATCACGTTCGGATTCACCTTCGTAAAGTGCATACGGATCAAGCTGGTCAGGCTGACGTCCGCCCGCGACATGTAAGCTTGAAACCACAGCTTGCCGTAGCGGATGAAGAAGATGAACAGCAGGAACAGAAAGAACGCCAACAGCAGACCGCCGGCGATCATCAGAACTACGTCGACGTTGGCTGCGAACAGAGGCGTCAGGGAGGTCATGAGGTACATCTCGGCAGTGTATTTCGGCAGGGAACCACGTCGGCGGAAAGCCACCGCGGTAGCATGATAATATGGGACCACGAGGCATTCGCAAGTAACCTTTATACCCCATCGGCGGCATGCCGGTTGCAGCCGCCCAGAGAATTCAAGCATCTGGGGCCCCGTGGGCCCGCACGTCCGGGCCCCGACCGAGCGAGGAGAAGACACGTGACACAGCCATTTCGACCTGGCGACTGGGTCGTTTATCGCAAAACCAAGCGGAGCCCCGCGCCGGGGCCGCGGGCCCGGCAGGTGACCGCCTCGCCCAAAGGCGACAACTACGGCTACGTCGTGGACAAGTACTGGGTGGTTCAGGACGTCTCGCCCGAGGGCACGGTCCGTCTGCTGACCCGCCGCGGCAAACAGCACGAATTGGCGAGTGACGATCCGGCGCTTCGCAAAGCCGGCCCCTGGGTGCGGTTCTGGCAACGCGAACGTTATCAGCAGATTGAAAGGCAACACGGCTCCACGCAAAGTTCTCTTTCTGGCTGAGAGTGGATTTGGTACAGCAGCATCTGTGTTGGACCGCCGTTTCGAACGTTCCTCCCGATGCCAAGTTGCCAGATGCCTGCTGCCACGACCAAAACCCCCACGCACCCGTCCCGCGCGTCTTCCGCTTCCGGTGACGACCGAGATCCGCGAATCTTGATTTCGCGGATGAGCGCGATCGGGGATACGATTCTGACGTTACCCGTGGCCGCGGCCCTCCGCGATGCCTATCCGGACGCCTATATCGCTTGGGTGGTGGAAAAGAAATCGGCGGCCATGGTGCGCAATCACCCCTGGCTGGACGAGGTCGTTGAACTCCAACGCGGCTGGTTCACTTCGCCTCGTGGCGTCCTGGCGGCTCGCCGGCGCCTGCGCAGCTTGCGCGTCGACACGGCGATCGATTGCCAAGGAAACACCAAAAGCGCTCTGGCGTGCTGGCTCAGCGGCGCCCGCCGCCGCGTCGGCCATGCCGGATACCACGGTTCGGAACTGAGCGGTCTGTTCAACAACGTCCTGGTGCCGCCCGGCAAGCCCCATCTGACCGATCGCTCGTTGGGCCTGTTGGAACCGCTGGCAATCAAACAACCGCACGTCGCCTGGCACCTGCCCATTCCCGACGAAGCCCAGCGGTGGGCCGAAACCTGGCGACGCCAATACCCGGCTCGCTTGGCCGTGCTGAACCCCGGCGCCAGTTGGGATTCCAAACTGTGGGAAATGGACCGGTTCGGCGCGGTCGCCAGCTACCTGGAAACCACCTATCAAATGCCCAGCGTGGTGATCTGGGGCAGTGACAAGGAACGTCGCTGGGCCGAGGAGATTGTGGAGCTGTCCGGCGGCAGCGCCGTCTTGGCTCCCGATACGAATCTGTTGCACCTGGCCGCCCTGCTGGGCTCTGCCCAGTTGTTCATCAGCGGCGACAGCGGTCCGATGCACATGGCCGTAGCGATGGAAACGCCCACGATCGGTCTGCACGGGGCGACGCGCGCGGTGGATTCGGGACCCTATGGTTCGCAGCACATCGCCGTCCAGCGGGCCTTCCACAATGGCAACCGTCGCGAGCGTCGAGCAGCCGAGAACACGGCGATGCGAGCGATCAGCGTCGAAGACGTCTGCCACGCCGCCGACAAACTGATCTCCCGCTCGGCCGCCGCCGCGGCTTAGCCGCCCGGCCCTTAGCAGGACTCTCCGAGTCGTGCCCCTTCTGTGGCATAGGCTTCCAGCCTGTGAATCCAACGTCTGGCGACTTCAGCTACGGGGGCTGGTCCGCTTCTCGCCGCCACCACTCCCCCCATCGGCGCTGATCCCCGGGTCCCTATTTTTCCCAGCTCTCGGCCGCCGGGCTGTCTTGCCCATTTGCCGCGACGGATTGGCGAACTCTTTCTCGCAGAGGCTGGACTGTACAGCGGTACGTTCCGATAGAAGTAGCTGTGGCTGAGGTATGCCTTCAGGGGCACCCTCTCGCGCGTTTTGCATTGATTGCGACCACCCAGGCAACCAGAGAGCCGCCAGCTTATGCTCCGCTATCGGAAAGTTTCTTTCGCCAAGCGAATCGTCGTCGCTTCGACGTTTTTGACCCTGCCCGCGATCGCTTCTGCCGAGAAGCCCGCAGCGCTGACGGAGGTTGCTGAGCCGCAGCTGAAACTGCTGGAACCCACCAATGGCCGGCCGTTGGCGGCCCCGGCAAAATCCCGCGAGCGAGAAACGTCCCGCGAACGAGAAACATCGCGCGAGCGAGCGTCGCGCGAGGGGACGGAACCGGGTGATGCGCCGCGCGTGTCGGCGCGCCCCGCCGGACCGCTCACCGATGGTTGGGTCGCCCGCCAAGGTGATCTTCCGCCGGCTCCGCTGCGCGACCCGGTCTCGGTCGCCCGGCCACCGGCCAAGACCCTGGGACTCCGGCCCGCGCCTGAGAGTCGTAGTCGTGCGTCGGGCGAAGGCTCGCCACATGACGCTGCCGAGGATCTTTCTCAGGCGCTGGAAGGATTGATTCCCGTGCCCCGAATGCAGGCGGTGCCGGACGATCCGGCGTCGGCCCTGAATACTCGCTCGCCCCAGGCCGGTTCCTCCCCGGATACAGACGGCGCCTCGGCGAACCCCTCCGGGCCCGTGATTCCGGTGCGGCGGCCCGACCTGATGCGCTCCGTCGACCCTTCGGAAGCGGCTCCCGCGAAGGATGTCCCCGCGAAGGACGCTCCCGCGACGGATGACCCGTCGGCGGTCGACGAGTCCCGCTCGGAGGCACCCCGAGGGGAACGTACCGCGAGACTGCGCGAGTACTTCCGTCCCTCGCCGACGTCGCCGGATGCGGGCGATGCGGAACCGCTGCCGCTGCTCGAAGCACCCGGGCAAGCGACCGAGTCTGCGGACGCTCGTTCCTCCGGCGACCAAGCCGATCAGCGGTATGTTGGCGATTTGGATCCCTCCGAAGCCACCGCTTCGACTCGCACTCGTTCGATCGGCGACGAAGTCCAGCCTCCGCGGCCGGAAGTTTCCGCCGCGGTTCGCCGCCTGCAAGGACCGCTGGAATCGGTCCTGCGGTATCACTACCAGCGGCCCGAAAATGCCCAGCAACGCAGCTCCTGGGGCATGTTGCATTCGATCATGGTCTATGGCGTCGAGACGCAGGTCCTGAACGGACGCAAGCGGTTCAATGCGGTGGCCTGGATGGCCGGCAATAATATCTGCCGCGGCAAACGCATCTTCAGCGTCGATCGCGCCGGAATTGCCCCGCGCTCGGGCGTCGGACTGCAGGGGCACCAAGGCCAGTTTCTGGCGATCTTTGGTTTGATCGGCGTTCCCGAATCGTATCCGTTGTACGTCGGCAAGCAGCGTTTTTCGGTGGCCGACCTGGTCGCTCGAGAGCAGGCCGATTGCCGGCCGGGCGTGGAGCTGACGTTTACCCTGATCGGTCTGGCCCACTACCTGGACACCGACGCCAGCTGGACCTCCAGCGATGGCCAACACTGGGATTTCGAACGCTTGATCCAGGAAGAATTGAGCCAGCAAGTGATCGGCGCCGCCTGCGGGGGGACGCATCGCTTGATGGGCCTCAGCCACGCCCTGCGGATTCGCCGCCAGCAGGGTTTGCCGATCACCGGCCAGTGGGCCCGGGCCGATCGTTTCATCAACGACTTCGTCGACTACGCCTGGAAACTGCAGAACCCCGACGGATCGATGAGCACCGAATGGTTTGAAGGCCGCGGCAATCGCAACGATGTCGATCGCAAGATTCAGACCACCGGGCACATCGTCGAATGGTTGATCGGGGTGTTGCCCGATGACCAGTTGCAGGACCCGCGAATGGTTCGCGCCGTGGGCTTCCTGGCCAGTACCATGGCGCGGCACCGCGGCAAGGAATGGGAGATCGGTCCCAAGGGGCACGCCCTGCGGTCGTTGGCGCTGTATCACCAGCGAGTGATCAGCGACACGCCGCCGTGGCGAGCGATGGCGGTGGCGAACCGGCAGAGCGGCGGCCACGCGCGCTAGCGCCGCGCGGGCCCGGGTGCCCACAATTGCCGGCTCCGGGATTGCAAGGTAAAGTTTTTGCGTCGTCCTTTTGCGACGTGAGAACTTTCGCCTTCCCCCGATCCCGTGTAGCGAAGATGGCAACGCAACGTCTGACCAAACACAACGCCGCCATGGTCCGACTGGGCGTCCATACGGCCGAAACGCTCGGCGCCGACGCCCTGTTGTTGTTGCTCGACGGGGCCACCGACTGGAAGCGGGTTCGAGACACGGCCGATTCCAAGCTGACGTTGATCGTCGCAGTGGATTCAGAAAGCGACCTCGAGGGCGCAGCCGAGGCCGGCCTGAAACCGCTGGCCCTGAACAAGGAAAAAGCGCCCCTGCTGGAACGGCTGCAGCACGCCCTGTTGGAAGCGGCTGCGGACGAATTAATTCGTCCCAACGGCGAAGTCGTAACCGTCTACAGCGGTTTCCAACAGGGCCGCTTCGATTCGATCAGCCACATGCAGCTGGACGAACGGATGCGGCGGTTGAGTGTCCGCGACCTGCAGCGGCTGGAGAGCAGCGTGCCGCTGAAGACGCTCAAGGCCGTCGTCGACCTGGCCGTTCAGATCGGTCGCGAAGGCCGCGAGGGCAAGCCCGTCGGGGCGATGTTCGTCGTCGGCGACACCCGCCGTGTGATCGAACACGCCAAGGACAGCGGCGCCGATCCCTTCCGCGGTTACAACAAAAAACACCGCAACCTGATGGATCCCCGGGTCTCGGAGGATGCCAAAGAAATCTCCCAACTCGACGGCGCCTTCGTCATCACGCCCGACGGCTTCATCGAACGCAGCCGGCAGATGCTGGAAGTCGCCCACGAGGACCTGCAGATGTCCAAAGGCCTGGGGGCGCGGCACTGGGCCGGGGCGGCGATCACCCGCAAGACCAAAGCCGTCTCGGTGGTCGTCAGTCAATCGACCGGAACCGTACGCCTGTATCAAAACGGCGACCTGGTGATGCGGATTGAACCCATGGACAAGGCTGTCAAATGGCAGGAATTCAACTACGATCCGCCCCCGACCGGTGCTGAATAAGGCGACCCCTCGCACCGGGTTTTACTCTATTCCGGCTTGGCGCAATAAGTTAGGCTTTAGGGAAGCATCCGCCTGGGTGCTCGCCCCCTTTCGGAGTGGCACGGTTTGGTCTTTCCGGCCATGCTTGGTCTTCCTGGCCGTCCTGACCCGTCGGTTTGGTCAGGCCCCCCCTCCTGTCTCCTTTGCGTTGCGTCCGCCGCTGGCATGCTGAAAGCTCTCGAACTCGCCGGCTTCAAAAGCTTTGCCGACCGCACTCGGTTCGATTTTCCCGACGGGATCACCGTCGTGGTCGGACCCAACGGTTCGGGCAAGAGCAATATCGTCGATGCGATCAAATGGGTGCTGGGTTCGCAGAGTGCCAAGAGCCTGCGTGGCAAGGAAATGGCGGACGTCATTTTCAAGGGCTCGCAGAGTCGCGGACCGGCTGGGTCGGCCGAAGCGACGATCATCTTTGACAACAGCGATGGCAACCTGCCGATCGAGGCTCCCGAGGTGCACGTCACCCGCCGCGTCTTTCGCAGCGGCGAAGGCGAGTACCTGATCAACGGCCAGTCCTGCCGCCTGAAAGATATTAAATCTCTGATCGCCGGTACCGGGATCGGGATCGATGCCTACAGCTTGATCGAACAGGGCAAAGTCGATCGCATGCTGCAGGCCAATGCCAAAGACCGCCGGATCATCTTTGAAGAAGCCGCGGGGATCAGTCGCTTTAAAGCCAAGAAGGTCGAAGCGGAACGGCGACTCGCTCGCGTTGACCAGAACCTGGTCCGCCTGGGCGATATCGTCGACGAAGTGGCCAGCCGGCTGCAGAGTTTGAAATCCCAGGCGTCCAAGGCCGAACGCTATCGCCAGGCGTCCGAGCGGCTGCGGCAATTGCGTACCGAACTGGCCTGGACCGATTGGTCGGAGATGTCCGAGCAACTGAGCCGAGCCGAAACGGAACTGGCGGAGGTGACCGGCCAGGCCGCCGATCAACAGGCCCGGCGTGACCAGATCGCTCAGCAGCGACAGCAGTTCGAGGTCGCGCTGCAGGACCTGGCCGAACGGGCTCGCAGTGTCGAAGCGACCCGCAGCGAAATCAGTCGCGAGATCGCGGGCGTGGCCGGTCGTCGCGACGCCGATGCGGTTTCGCTTGCCGAACTGGAACAGACGCTGGCCAAGAGCCGCCGGCGGGTGCGTCTGCTGCAATCCCAAGCCGGTTCGGCCGCCGCCGAATTCCGCGGTCTGCGAAGCCGGCTGGCGGTGTACGAACAAGAGCACGCCGATGCCGCCGCGGCGGTCGATGCGGCCGAGACGGTTCGCAGCGAGGCCGCCGAGCAAACCGAACAGACGCGGCAACAACGCGCCGAGCTGCAGGCCCAGCACCTCGCGGCGCTGCGCACCGTGGCCGATCTGGAAGGCCAAGCCCAGCGTCTGGAACAACAGCTCAGCCAGTCGGCCAGGGCCGGCGAGAGTCTGGCTGCCCGCCAACAGTCCGGCCGCCAGGCGGTCCGCGACGCCCAGGCAGAACTAAAGACGCGGCGTCAGACCCTGCATCAATTGAACACGGCGATCGCGGCGTCCGAAAAGCAGATTGAACTGACGCTGGCGGAGCTGAACGAGAAACGCCGCTTGCTGTCGCGACGCCGTGAAGAGATCGCGGCCCTGCGAGTGCGTCTGCAGGGACTCAGCGAGCGACAGAAAGTGCTCCAGGATCTGCAGAAGCGACAAGAGGGCGTCCACGTGGGCGTGCGTTCGCTGCTGGACCAGGTCCGCACCGGCGGCAGCGATGTGCTCCGCGACGTACAGGGAATCGTCGCCGATCATTTGGAAACCGACCCCGAGGTGGCGCCGTTGATCGACGCCACGCTGGGACCGCTGGCCCAGTACGCGATCGTTCGCGGCGACCGCGTCCAACAGGCGATCCTGTCGGGACAGATCGAAGTCACCGGCCGCGTCGGCCTGCTGCGGATCGACGAGCTGCCGCCGCGTCGGCCCGGCGACAAGATTCGGCTGGACGGCCTCGGCGGCGTGCTGGGACGGGCCGATCGAATGGTCCGCACCGAACCGCCTTTCGAACCGCTGATCCGTCACCTGCTGGGAACGACCTGGATCGTCGATACCTTGCAAACCGCCCTGGGCCTGCGAAAGCTCAGCGGGGCCGGCCTGCGATTTGTGACCAGCAACTGCGAACTGTTGGACCGCGATGGTTCGATCATCGTCGGGCCCGCGACCGCCGCAGCCGGCCTGGTCAGCCGCCACAGCGAACTGGCCGCGACGGCCAAAGACATCCAGCACTACCAGTATCAATTGACCGAGGCCAGCGAAGAAGCCGAGCGTCTGAACGGGCGCGTCGACCAACAGGCGGCCGAGGTCGGACGTGTCGAGGATGCGCACCGCGAATCGATCACACGCCGGGCCGCGGCCGACGCCAGTTTGCGGCACGCCGAAGAACGGCTTCACGCCCAAGCCGCCAGCCTCGCCGAGATCGAAGCCGAGATCCAGGCCACCACGCGGTCGCACGAGGAAGCGGCCGGGCGCAAGCAGCACATCGAACAACAACTGGCCGATTGCCGCCAACGAATCGGCTCGCTGGAAAGCGAGGCCGCCGCCAGCGACCGGCGGCTGGAAGCCAAAGAAAGTGAATTGCGGGCCGCGACCGATCACGTTATGGCCCTGTCGGTCGACGTCGCTCGCGCCGAACAAAAGGTCGAAGCCCTGACGGCGACGCTCGAGCAACAGCGTCGCGATCAATCGCAGCGTGAAGCGGCGGTCGAAGAGGTCCGCGTCCAGCTGCGCAGCGACGACGCCCGCCGCGATCAACTGCGACTGAAACAGCTGCAAGCCGGCGACACGCTGTCGCGCGAGTACCTGCGACTGGAAGAAACCGAACGGCAGATGAAGTCGTTGGCCGCCGAAGCGTCCGAGGTGCGCGCCAGCCAGCGGCAGTTGCAACGCGACCTCGATGCCGCCAGCGAAGCGGCCAACAAGGCCTCCCAGCAGCTGCATGCCCTGACCAGCCGCCGCGATACGGTCAAGTTGAAGCGAGAGACTTTGGCGGACCGGCTGTTGGAAGACTATGAGATCGATCTTCGCGGGGGAGAGCCGCCCGAGGATCACCAGCCGCCCGAGGACCGTGCCGCGGCCGAAGCAGAGATCACCCGCCTGCGTGAACAGCTGCAGCGGGTCGGTTCGGTCAACATGGAAGCCCTGGACGAGTTGGAAGGCCTGCAGCAACGCTACGACGAGCTGCACGGCCAGTACCAGGACCTCACGGCCGCCAAGGATTCGCTGCAGCGCGTGATCCAGCGCATCAACACCGACAGCCGGCGATTGTTCATGGATACGCTCGAAGCGATCCGCCAGAACTTCCAGCGGCTGTACCGCAAGTCCTTCGGCGGCGGGCAGGCCGACCTGATCCTCGAAGAGTCCGACGATCCCCTGGAAGCCGGCGTGGAGATCGTCGCCACGCCGCCGGGCAAACCGTCCTTCTCAAACTCCTTGCTATCCGGGGGCGAAAAGGCGCTCACGGCCGTGGCGTTATTGATGTCGATCTTCCAGTATCGCCCCAGTCCGTTTTGTGTGCTGGACGAAGTCGACGCACCGTTCGACGAAGCCAACATCGGCCGCTTTGTGACCGTGCTGAAAGAGTTCCTGGATCAGTCCAAGTTCGTGGTCGTCACGCACAGCAAGAAAACCATGACCGCCGCGACGACGCTGTACGGCGTGACGATGCAGGAGTCGGGCGTCAGCAAGCGAGTCTCGGTCCGCTTCGAAGACGTCAACGAAAAAGGCGAAATCAAAAACACCGACGCGGCATAAGTTTAAGGCCCGCGGTGCCCACATCAGCCGCAGGGCGCTAGCCCACGGTTTCCACATCGGCCGCAGGGCACTAGCCCACGGTTTCCACATCAGCCGCAGGGCGCTAGCCCACGGTTCCGTTCCTTTTCGCCCTCCGACGTCACTAGCCCGAAGGGCGGCACAGCCCCTGCCGGGGACGTGAGTCCCCGGGTCCGGGCCATCAAAACACTCGTAGCCCGAAGGGCGGCACAGATGCAGACCGGCTGTGCCGCCCCTCCGGGGCTTTGGTTTGTTTGGGGTGACGCGACCCGACGGTTGACACCGCCGGCAGGGGCTATGCCGCCCTTCGGGCTGGTTCTGCGGTCGCGGCGATTGTTGCGGCGTGGTTTGTTTGGTGCCGCTGCATGTCCAACCTAACTTGCTTGTGAACAAGTCTGCTCCTAGTCCGAAGGACGGCACAGCCCTTGCCGGGGACGTGAGTCCCCGGGTCCGGGCCATCAAAACACTCTTAGCCCGAAGGGTGGCACAGGTGCAGACCGGCTGTGCCGGCCCTCCGGGGCTTTGGTTTGTTTGGGGGGGGCGCGACCCGGCGGTTGACACGGCCGGCAAGGGCTATGCCGCCCTGCGGGCTGGTTCTGCGGTCGGGGTGATTGTTGCGGCATGGTCTGTTTGGAGCCGCTGCATGTGCAACCTAACTTGCTTGTCGACAAGCCTGCTCCTAGTCCGAAGGACGGCACAGCCCTTGCCGGGGCAGCAAAACACTCTTAGCCCGAAGGGCGGCACAGATGCAGACCGGCTGTGTCGCCCCTCCGGGGCTTTGGTTTGTTTGGGGTGGCGTGACCCGGCGGTTGACCGGTCTGTCGAATTATTGAGCCGTTTAGGCGATAGCCTCGGTTTCGTCACCGCAAAACCGGGGCTATCGCCCAAACGGCTCACATAAGCAACGCGTTTTCGGATTAACCGACAGGCCGTGACACGGCCGGCAAGGGCTATGCCGCCCTGCGGGCTGGTTCTGCGGTCGCGGTGAATGTTGCGGCGTGGTCTGTTTGGAGCCGCTGCGGTCTCATTGGAGTCGTCCTGCGGGCTGGTTCTGCGATCGCGGTGAATGTTGCGCTTTCCTACAACTGCCCCGACAATACCGGCTGCAAGCCGGGGTCGGCCAGGCGGTTGGGTTGGACTTCCAGTTCCGCGGCGTCTTCGTCGGCCGTGGACTGCAGGGTATAGAAATACGTCAAGCAGGCGAACGCCAGCCCCGATGCCATCAGCACCCACATCGGCTGGTAACTCGCACTGCCGTCGGCGGCGACGGTGATCAGGAGATCCGACCCCGGCAGGTTCATCTGGGGAATCCGCGCCATCGAAACCGACAGGGCGTTGTTGGTGAAGTGAATCAACAGGCAGGGGATCACGCTGCCGCTGCGAAGCGCGACCCAGCCCAGCATCAATCCCATTACCGTGGCGGCCAGCGACTGCTGCAACAGGCCGTGGGAGGCACCGAACAGGACGGCCGTAACGACCACGGCTCGCATCCGTCCGCCGCCGCGAACCAGCCCGCTGAACATGAATCCGCGGAAGGCCAGTTCTTCGCACACCGCCGGAACGAGCGCCAACAGCAGCACCACGTTCCACAGCGGAGCCGACGCGATCATCTCGCTCATCGGTTTCAGCGCCGCCTGAGTCTGCTCGCTGATCGGATAGATGTCGCTGATCCAGTGCCCCAGCGTGACGTAGGAGGGATGCAGACTGACGCCCAGCAACACGGCCACCGGCAGCGAGGCCAGCGGCGGCATCCGGAACCGAAACGTTTGCCTCAAGGAGGTCGTCAGGATGATCGCCATCAACAGCGCGGGAGCCAGGATCAGTCCGATCTGCGGCGTGAGGATCAAACGCGTCAACGCGCCCAGACCGCTGGGCATTTCGCTGACCATCAATTTGCCGAAGAACAATCCGACCAGGATGATCGCCCCGCAGGCGAAGGCTTGAACCGGCGTGGGCACCGCCTGGCGGTCTCGCCACAGATGCCGCATCCAGGACCGCAGTTCCCATTGTTCGCCGCCGCCAAACAGGACCGCTTCGTCTTCGAACTGGCGCTGGGCCCAGCGTGTGGCCAGCCACAGGCAACCAAACGTCACGCCGGCGACCATCGGAAAATGCATCAGGGCCGCCACGTACTGGGCTTCGACCAGAGCCCGCACCAACAGGAACATGCCCGAGACGGGGATCAGTGCCGTGCCGACGTTCAACCCCATTCCGGGCATCATCGGCAACAGCACCAGCGGCAGCGACAGCATCATCAGGGGCATCAGGTAGTACTGCCCTTCTTTGCTGCTGCGAGCCATCGCGGCGACGGCCAGCGCCAGGGCGCTGAACAGGGCCGACAACGGCAACAGGGCCAACAGCAACCACAGCATCGCGGTGACCGGGGGCGGTCCGAAACTGGCGTCGCCGATGCCCAGTCCCATCTGCCGAAAGATGAACGTGCTGGTCACCATCATGCTGAACACGTTCAACAGGGCGGTCAGTGTGCTGAACGTGGTCACTGCACCCAGCTTGCCCCACACGATCTCGCTGCGCAGCGCCGGGCTGCACAATAAGGTTTCCAAGGTGCCGCGTTCTTTCTCGCCGGCGACCAGGTCGATGGCCGGATAGAACGCGCCGGTCATCGCCCAGATCAGCATCACAAACGGCAACAGTTTGCTCCACAACATCGACCGCCCGCCGGCGGTTTTGGTCGCGGTTTTTTCGACCTCGAACGGCTGCAATACGGCGCGATCGATACCGCGGTCGTCCAGCGAATCGCCGACGATGTCATCACGCCACTGGCCCAGGACCGAGTACAGCCGATCGCTGGCAATTCCCGCGGCATCGGAGCGAGGGTTGACCACGATCCGCAGACCGTGGATCCCGGCCGGGGTGCCGTCGCGAGCCTGATTTTGCCGAAGGGAAAACTCCGGCGGCACCAGCAGAACCGCGTCGTAGTCCTCGCGGTTGACGAATGCCTGAGCGATTGAGGGAACGTCGCCGTCGCGGGCCAACTGTTGCCACTGATGAAACTCAAACGTGGCATTGCCCTGCGTCGCTTCGTAAGCCTCGGCCAGCGTTTCGCCATCGGCCAGAGCGGGCCGGGCCGGAAGGTGTTCCACGCCCACCACGCCGATCCGCGGAGCGTGTTGTTGCGTGAACTGGGCGATCTGCAGCAGCAGCGTGCCGACCAACGGATACAGCACCATCGGCAGCACGACGATTGTAAAGATCGTGCGGCGATCGCGCAGCTGATCCCGCATTTCGCGAAGATAGATCATCGCGACCGTACGTGGTCGCGGGCGATTATGTTCCGAACCTCGCACCTTACACGGCCTCCGACAAAGCTTGTTGTTCGTGACGCGACAGCAATCCAAAGAACAGATCTTCCACGTCCTGTTCCTGGTGCCGATGGCGGAGGTCGTCCAGCGTCCCGGTATCGAGGATGCGTCCGCGGTGCATGATTGCGACGCGGTCGCACAACCGTTCGACCTCGCGCATGATATGCGTCGAGAAGATCAGGCATTTGCCGGCGTCGCGCAGGCTGCGTACGACCTGCAGCAAATTCCGAGCGACCATCACGTCCAGCCCCAGGGTCGCTTCATCGAAGATCAAGACGGGCGGATCATGAACCAGGGCCCGGGCGATGGACACCTTTTGTTTCATCCCGGTAGACATTTTGCCGGCTGGGACGTCGCGAAAATCGTTCATCCGCAGCTGGTCGAACAATCCTTCCAGACGCTCGGCCAGCTTCGCTTTGCTCATCCCGTGCAGCCGTCCAAAGTACTGCACGGTTTCCCAGGCGGTCATGCGGTCGTAGAGGGCCGTGTTATTGCTGACAAACCCGATCATGCCTCGCACGTCCGCCGGATCGCTATCGACGTCGTAGCCGCCGATGCGCGCCGTCCCGCTGGTCGGCCGCAAGACCGTGCTCAGGATCCGCAGGACGGTGGTTTTGCCCGCACCGTTGGGACCCAGCAAGCCGAATATCTCGCCGCGCGACACGTTGAACGTGACCCGATCCACAGCGACAAACCGCCCCCGCTGCAGGTCGTCGTAGGTTTTTGTCAGATCTTGAACGTAAATCATGGTTCCTGGCAGTGCTCCTGTTGGTACAGCTTAGGTTACCAGGGCGAGACCGCCACAGATTCCCAGACAATTCCGCGGCGAATCGTGCCAGGGCGGGTCCTGCGACCGGCGCCGCTGCGGGGCTTTCTCAGACCCGTAGAAGCGCCGCAAGGGTCAGGGTTTTTGCAACCGGTAAAGCGCCTTGTCGGTCCGCAGATAGAGGGCTGGGGCGGCGACGGCCATCGAAGCCAGGACGCGCTCCTGCAAATCGTTTTCCGCCAACAATCGGTACTCGCGACCGGCGCCAATGACGCTGGTGACGCCGGATTCGTCGGTGGCGTACAGCCGGTCGCCAATCCGTACGGGAGAAGCGGAAAAGTTGCCGCCCAGCCGCTGCCTCCACACCACGTCGCCACTGGCCTGTTCGATACAAACGGCAATTCCGTCATCACTGATCAGGAACAGCAGATCTTCGGCCGCGGTTGGCGAAGGCGTTTTCGAGACGCTCTTGTCGACTCGCCACACGACGTGCGTGTCGGTCACGTCCCCGCTTCCGTCGGGACGAATCGCCAGCAGGCTGGCGCGATTGTACCCGGTGCTCAGGTAGATCAGCCCGCCGGCAAACAGCGGTTTGGGCACCACCGAATACCCGTCGTAGCGAACCTGCCAAAGGATGCGTCCCGACGACGGCTCCAGAGCCAAGACACAGTCACTGCCCGGTGCGATGACCTGTTGCTGGCCATCGACGGTGATCAGCGTGGGGGTGGCGAAAGAGAATTTTCTTTCGGCGTCGACCGGGCGCGGCGTCCGCCAGGCCACCGAACCGTCGGCGGCGTTGAGGGCGGCGACGTAGGGATCGCGGCTGCCGTCACAGGTGAAAATTAATTTTCCATCCACCAGGACCGGCGAACCACCGTTGCCGTGGGTGGGCGGAAAACGCAGGCTGCGCTGCGTCCAGATCACGTTGCCCTCGAGATCACAGCAGGCCGTGCCCAAATGCCCGAAGTGCACGTACAACCGGTCGCCGTCAAGGATCGGCGTCGGGCTGGCGTGGGAGTTCTTGCTGTGGATCCCCGGGGCATCGCTCAGGTCCTGGCTGAACAGCGTTGCCACCCGCTGGATGTCGCCGCTTTTCGCATCGATGATGACGACCGACAAATCCAGCTGTTCGGAATCCCGTGACGATTCCGCATCCTCGGGCCGTTTGATCGCCGCGCTGAGAAAAACTTTGCCGCGACCCACGACCGGCGAGGACCAGCCTTCGCCCGGCGTTTCGCAGCGCCACTGCACATTCTGATCCGGGCCCCAGCGCAGCGGCACCTGGGCCGGATCGGCCGCGGCCACGCCGTCGCCACCGGGACCGCGAAACCGCGGCCACTCTGCCGCTCGGTCGCGTTCCGCGCCGGCCGCCGGACACACGTCCAGGGTTGCCGTCGCAACCATCAAAATCCACAGCGGCAACCAACATCCCGGCGACGACCAGCAACGAAATCGTGACAGCATTTCAGAGCAGCTCTCTATTGAACACGGTGGGCAATCGGAATCGGGGCGGAGACATGCCACCGACAAAACCGGAATAATCGCTCGAGACGAGCACGGGAAGTGCGGCTATTTTATCGCCACGGCGGTGCACTGTGGTAGCTTCGACGAACAGTTTAACGCCGTCGTTTTTTCGCCGCCGTCGCTGAATCCCCTCGCTGTATGTCCGCTGCCGAATCGTCCGATCGTTCGTTCCAGGCCGATTCGCTGGCGCTCGGCATGTCGGTAATGCTGCTGATGACGGTGATCCAGCGAGGCATCGGGTTTGGCCGCGGCATCTGGTTCTGCCGAGTGCTGGACGACCAGGTACTGGGCCAGTGGGCGATGGCCTTTGGCTTCGTCACGATGGTCACGCCGATGTTGTTGCTGGGCCTGCCCGGTTCGCTGCCTCGCTATGTGGAAACCTATCGCCAGCGAGGCCATCTGCGGAGTTTCCTGGGTCGGATCGCCTGGTTGACGTTCGCGCTGTCGGGCGCGGCGGCCGCGGGCATGCTGGTGTTTCCCGAGGCTTTCGGCCGGCTGGTTTTTCGTGCGCCCGCGGGGTTTTCTCCGATCCTGGCCCTGGCTGTGGCGGTGGTTTCGATCGTGCTGTTCAACAGCCTGAATGAATTGGTCGCCGCGCTGCGTCAAGTTCGCGTGGTGTCCTGGATGCAGTTCACCCAGAGCGTTGGGTTTACGGTTCTCGCGATGGCCGTCTTGATGGGCGGAGGCCAGTTGACCGGTTTGATTTACAGTTTTGCCGCCGCTTGCTGGCTGGGCAGTTTGCCGGCATGGTGGGTGTTGCTGCGGAACTGGCACCTGGTGCCGCGGGCACCGGAGCCGCTGTGCAGCGGATCGATGTGGCAGCGCGTGTTGCCCTACGCGGCGGCTCTGTGGGTGATGAACCTGTTGTCCAACGCCTTTGAGTTGTCCGACCGTTACATGATCCTGCATGTCAGCCAGTCCGCCGATCTGGGGCAATCGCTGGTCGGGCAGTACCACAGTGCGCGGATCATTCCCGCCCTGCTCGTATCGGTCGCGGTGATGGGCAGCGGGGTCCTGTTGCCCTACATGACGGCCGACTGGGAAGGCGGGAGGCATCGTCAAATGCGAGCTTCCCTGCGGCGCGTGCTGTTGGCCGTGTCGGTCGTTTTCACCGTGGGAGCCGCCGCAGCGCTGACGCTCGCCCCCTGGATGTTCGAAAAACTGCTTGGCGGCCGGTACGAAGACGGTTTGGCCGTGATGCCGCTGGCGTTCACGTTCAGCATTTGGGCCGGCTTGATCGCGCTGGCCCAGAATTATTTATGGGTCGCCGAGCGCGGCAAACTGGTCGGGTGGGCCTTGGCGGTGGGCTTGGCGGTCAACCTGGGGTTGAACGCCTGGTTGCTGCCCCGCTTCGGGCTCGGTGGCGCCGTCGCGGCCACCGCGTTCTCGCACCTGGTGGTCCTGTTGGGCATCTATCTGGCGATGCAGCACAGCGGGTATCGTTCGGACGTCACGCTGGTCTGGGTAACCCTGCTGCCGGCGACCTTGTTGGCCGGTCCGCTGGCCGCCGTGGTCTGTACGCTGGGCGTGTGTGTGGCCAGCCCGCAGGCGCGGCGTTGGCTGCACGAAGCCTACCGGCAACTGCGAACCAAGAGTCGCCTGTGGTCATAGTAGCTCGGCTGTCCCAGCCGAGAATGCTGACCTGCCTCGGCTGAGAACAGCCGAGAATGCTGACCTGCTTCGGCTGAGGACAGCCGAGAATGCTGACCTGCCTCGGCTGAGGACAGCCGAGCTACTATGGCGACCCTGCTACGATGGTTTCCACCAGTCGCCGTCGTCGCTGGCGGCGGTAACCGGGCACCGCAGCGAATCGAATGCGGAAACCAGTTCCTCCACCGCCCACTGCGGGTCGCCGATCTCCAGCCGATACTCCGGCCAGCGACCGCCTCGCGGCCAGATCTGATGCGGCGCGGGCCAGCGATGCAGGGCGTCGGTCTGTTGCAGGCGAACCAACAACCGCGGCAGACGATGGTTCGCCGACCAGGTGGCCTCTTCCGCCACGGTGGGCAGGACCGGCGGTGCGGCGGCGATCCAAGCTTGTCCCGGGTCCGCTTCGATTTGTACCTGACCGCTGATGTTCGTCCCGTAGGAGGCCGCATCGGCCGGCGCGTTGGCGGCCACCGCCGGTGCGGCCGGCAGCGGCGGAGCGGCAAACCAGGGGATGTCCAGCCGCCGAGCGACCTGTTCACAGAAGCGGTTGCGGCAATCGGCGTCGCCACCGACCAGGGCCAGAGACGGCGGCGCGGCCAACAGGTGATCGGTCAACCGCTGGATCGTCCAGCCAAACCGCGGGTCGCACCAGGTGGGAACGATGTCGCAGGCCGGCAGCAAGACGAACAGACGCGCGGTGTAGCGGGGGTGGGGGACGATCAGGTCCGACCCGCCGCCGGTCAAGTCGCCGTACAGCACGACATCCAGGTCGATCGATCGTGCGTCCCAGCGAATCTTTCGCTCGCGGCCCAGTTGTTGTTCGATCGCCTGCAGCCAAAGCAGGATTTCACGAGCCGGCGCCGCGGTGCGAAAGGCTGCGACCGCGTTGAGAAACGGTTCCTGGCCGCCGGGACCACCGATCGGCGGCGTTGTGAACAAGCGGCTGGTGCGAAACTCGCGCACCAGCGGATGCACGGCCAATCGGCGAGCCGCCTCGGTCAGGAGGCCCTGCCGCTGGCCCAGGTTCGATCCCAGGCTGACCAGGCATTCGAAACGTTCATTGGGTTCAGCACGCTCGGACATCAATTCACCGTATACAACGCTTGCCAACCGCGTCCAGGAGGGCCCAGTGCGGCGGAGACCCCAGTGCGGCGGAGACCCCAGTGCGGCGGAGACCCCAGTGCGGCGGAGACCCCAGTGCGGCGGACGCGAGCTGCCTGGACGGCGCCAGGAGAGTTCAGACCGGTTGTTATAACCGGTCGGCCCCGCATGTCCCATGGCCGGAGCGGATCGCCGCAGAGCAATGCCCCGCTCCGCCGGCCGCCGCGGCAATCGATTAAACTGGGGCCACGTTCGGTATTCACAGGCTGGAAGCCTATGCCACGCAGATCACAGGCTGGAAGCCTATGCCACACCTGTTTCCCTCCTCCATCGCAGTCGACGTTTCGTTATGAGCATGCTGTCTTTCCCCACCGGCGCTGGCCATCCCATCCTGTGGCTGGTCTTGGTGGCCGCGGTGTTGGCTCCGCACGTGACCTCCGGCGAAGAGCTTCGCATTCCCCGCCGTCAGGACGCGCCGCCCGGTCCGCCGCTGTCGCCGCAGGCGGCGCTGGACAAGATGGAGGTGCCCGAGGGCTTTTCGGTCCAGTTGGTCGCTTCGGAACCCCAACTGATGAATCCCGTGGCGATGTGCATCGACGACGCGGGCCGTTTCTGGGTGACGGAAAGCTTTGAGTACCCGCGTCGCCAGCCCGGTCCGGGACGCGACCGGATCAAGGTTCTGGAGGATACCGATCGCGACGGCGTGGTCGACAAGGTCACCGTCTTTGCCGAAGGCCTGAACATTCCCTCGGGCATCCAGGTCGGCCACGGCGGCGTGTGGGTCGCCAACGCTCCGGACCTGCTGTTCCTGGAGGATACCGACGGCGACCTGCGAGCCGACAAGACGACGAAGGTGTTGACCGGTTTCGGCCGCACCGATACGCACGAGTTGCCCAACGCGTTTACCTGGGGCCCCGATGGATACCTGTACGGCCTGAACGGCGTCTTCAACCATTGCCGCGTCCGCTACACCCCGCAGAATCCCAACTACCAAAGCGGTCAGGAGCCATGGCGATTTACCTGTGCCGTTTGGCGGCTGGACCCGCGCACTTGGGAGTTCGAAATCTTTGCCGAAGGGACCAGCAACCCGTGGGGCATCGCCATCAATCCGGCCGGCGACTTCTTTCTCTCGGCCTGTGTGATCGACCACCTCTGGCACGTGGCCGAAACCGGCTACTACATCCGCCAGGGCGGGCCCTATCCCGCGTACACTTGGCCCATGCCTTCAATCGTCCAGCACAAACATCAAAAGGCGGCCTACTGTGGGATCGTGCACTTCGACAGCGATGCCTACCCGCCGGAGTATCGCAACACGTTGTACATGGGCAACGTCCACGCGGGTTGTTTGAACGCCGATGTGCTCGAGCCGCGTGGTGCCAGCTACTTCGGCAAACCGCGTGAAGACTTCCTCACTGCCAACGACGTGTGGTTCATGCCGGTGTCCCAGCAAGTCGGCCCCGACGGGTGCCTGTATGTGCTGGATTGGTACGACCGGTACCACTGTTATCAGGATGCCAACGCGGATCCCGAAGGCGTGGACCGTGGACATGGAAGGCTGTATCGCGTTCGTTATCAAAACACGCCGGCCGCCGAAGCATTCGATCTGCAAGCGGAAACCGACGAGCAGTTGCTGCGGCGTTTGGCTTCGCCCAATATCTATTGGCGCGAGCGTGCCCAGCGGATCCTGGCCGAGCGGAGCGACGCCACCACGGCTCGCCGGTTGCTGGACATGGTCAACGACGCCGACACGCCGCAAACCGCTCGTCGACACGCTCTTTGGACGCTGCTGTCCGGGACGCAGCATCGCGCCGAGGACCTGTTGCGGTTGTGCGATCACAGCGATCCGGTCATCGCCGCCTGGAGCGTTCGCGGGCTGGGTGATCACCATGCCGACGACGACGCGGTCGGCCGCAAACTGCGGCAGATGGCCGCCGCCGAAACGACACATCCACGCACTCGGGTGCAATTAATTGTCGCAGCCGGAAAGGCTTCGCTGGCGCCCGAAGACAAGACCGCCGTGGTACGGGATTGCTTGCTGCACAGCAACGACCCGACGATCACGCACCTCGCTTGGAACGCCGTTCTGCCGTGGGTTCGTAAGTCGCCAGCAACGACGGTCGAGGGATTGCTGGTCGCCAAGGCGGACGAGAACGTGCAGCAGTTGCTGCCACGTTTGTTGCCCGTGCTGTGCGATTCAGCCGAACAAAATCTGCCGCTTGTCCAGCAGATTTTGACGGAGTCGCTGGACGCGCAGATGCCCTCCCCTCTGACCACGGCCATCCTCGAAGCTGTGATTTCTCAGACCCAGCAGGGCCGCTTCAGCGCCGCCCAGCGACAACGTCTGGCCCGCGCGATCGCTCCACAGCTGCGACACTTGATCGACCAAAACCAGATTTCGGCTTTGATGCTGGCGGCCATGTGGGGCGATGCCGCGGGCCAACGCCACGCCGCGACGGTCTTTCAAAACGCCCTGCGGCCAACGTCCCAGCGCGTCGCGGCGCTCGAAACCCTGATTTATTCCAACAGCCCCAACCTGCTGGAAAGCCTGCGTGGGGTTTTACTAAAGCAGCAGACATCGCCGGAGCTGCGGGCCGCGGTGCTCGATCAACTGGGCCGGGCGAGCCATCCCGAGATCGCCGATCTGGCGCTGCAGCTGTATCCTCAGTTGCCCGGCGACGTGAAACCCAAAGTCATCGAATTGCTGACCCAACGCAGCGGTTGGTCCGAGGAATTGTTGCAAGCGATCGCCGCCGAACGCGTCCCCCGCGAGGCGTTGAACCTGAACCAACTGCGACGCTTGGCCTCGGCGACCGAACCCGCGGTCCAGCGGGCGGTGGCCGAGGTCTATGGTCAGGTTCGCACCGACCGACGCAGCGACCGCAGCAAGATCATCCAGCATTACCGCGAGCGTTTGGCTTCGGCCGACGGCGATCCCATCGCCGGTGAAGCGTCGTTCATGAAGGTCTGCGGTCAATGCCATCAGATCTACGGCAAAGGAGCCGCCGTCGGTCCCGATATCACCCGCAACGGCCGCAACGACTGGAATCAATTGCTCCACAACGTCTTGGATCCCTCGGCCGTAATCGGCCCGGGCTATCAAGCACGCACCGTGGTCACCGCCGACGGACGCGTCCTGACTGGGTTGGCGGTGGAGGAATCGGACCAGCGAGTGGTGTTGAAGCTGCAGGGCGGCAAAGTGGAATCGATTCCTCGAGACGAGATCGAAGTTTTCAAGATCAACGAGGTTTCGATGATGCCCGAGGAGCTGGAGAAGCAGTTGACGCCAAAAGAGATCGCCGACCTGTTTGCGTTCCTGGCCCTGGACAAACCACCGCGCGATCCCGAGGCCAAGAAATTGCCCGGAGCGCCGTAGCTGGGAATTGGTTGGCGCAGCCGGTAAGATGCTGGTTTGCGTGTTTGTTCCTGATCGCTGCAACCGTCTTCGAAAACCGCTTATGCCTGCCGCCGCAACCGAGCTGCTGCCCGCCGATCTGATCGCTCGTCTGGAGCGACTGGAATTGGTTTCTCGTCGTGTCTTTCGCGGACGTATGAAGGGCGAACGCCGCAGTCGCCGCAAGGGACAAAGCGTCGAATTCGCTGACTTCCGAAACTACGTCGCCGGCGACGACCTGCGACAGATCGACTGGAACCTGTATGCACGTCTGGACCAGTTGTTTTTGAAACTGTTTCTGGAAGAGGAAGACCTGCACTTTTACGCCCTGATCGATTCCAGCGAGTCGATGAACTTTGGCGATCCGACCAAGCTGCACGTCGCCAAGCAATTGGCCGCCTGCCTGGGGTACGTGGGCCTGTGCCGTGCCGACCGCGTCAAACTGGCCGCGCTCGGTCCCCAGGGCGACCGGGCACCGGTCCTGCGGGGCAAGTCCAACCTGTGGCGAATGCTGGAATACCTCGATGGGATTCGCCCCGGCGATAACGGTTCGTTGTACGAGGATGTCAAGCGTTTCTCGCATCGCAACACCGGAACCGGAATCGTCGTCCTGATCACCGATCTGTTGGACAAGCAGGGCTATGAACAAGCGCTGCGGATGTTGCTGGGCCGCCGCATGGACGTGTACGTCGTTCACCTGCTGGCCCCGGAAGAATTGGAACCGCCGCTGCAGGGCGACCTGCGGCTGGTCGATAGCGAAGACGGCGACCAGGCCGAAGTCACCGTCAACCGTATCCTGTTGGAACGCTACCAACGCACCGTCAACGCCTTTATCGACACCGCGCGAACGTTCTGCAGCCGACGCTCGATCACTTACCTGTTGGCCCGCACCGATATGCCGGTCGACCAACTGGTCACTCGATACTTACGTGAACGTGGGGTGGTGCGATGAGTTATCTGCCGGCCTTGGCGGCGTGGCAATGGGCGCTGCTGGCGGTGGTGCCCATCGGCATCGTGCTGTTGTACTTCCTGAAACTGCGGCGCCAGCCGATGGTGGTGCCCAGCACGTTCCTGTGGTCGCGGACGATCGAAGACCTGCACGTCAACAGTCTGCTGCAGCGGCTGCGCCGCAGTCTGTTGTTGTTGCTGCAGTTGTTGGTCATCGCGATGGCCGCGTTGGCCCTGTTGCGGCCCGGCTGGCAGAGCAGCAATCAGCAGAACGAACGGCTGGTCCTGCTGCTGGACACCTCGGCCAGTATGCGAGCGACCGACGTGGATGAGGAGGAAAGTCGTTTCGAAGCGGCCAAGAAGAAGGTTCGCGAGCGGATCGACAGGATGGACGATACCGACGTCGCGATGCTGATCGCCTTTAACGATCGCGCCGAAGTGCTGCAGTCCTTCACGTCGGATCGCAACCGCCTGCGCGAGGCCCTCGAGCGGGCCCGCCAGAGCGACCGCCCGACCGATGTGCTCGATGCGCTCAAAGCCGCGGCCGGGCTGGCCAACCCGAATCGAACCAGCGAAGCCGGCGATGCCCAGGACTACCAAGTGGCCGACGCCCAGCCGGCCCAGCTGTTGATCTATTCCGATGGCGGTTTTCCCAATGTCACCGATTTCGATTTAGAAAACCTGCAAGCCACCTACATTCCCGTCGGCACCGAGGACGCAGCGAATCTGGCGATCGTGGCCTTCAGCGCCCAGCGAAATCCCGAAACGCCCGAACAAGTCGAAGCCTTCGCTCGCGTGGCCAATACCGGCACCGAGCGCCAACGGCTCGACGCAACATTGTTCATGGACGACCAGTTCCTGGACGCGATCGAACTGGACATTCCGGCCGGTGAAGAAGCCGGCGCGCCGTTTCAGTTGAGCAACGCGGCGGCCGCCGAATTGAAGCTGGTCCTGAATATCGTCGACGACAACGGCCGCCCGGTAGCACGCGACGAGCTGGCCCTGGACAACACGGCTTACGCGGCAATCGCCCCCATGCGTACCGTTTCGGTGCTGTTGGTCAGCGAAGGTAACCACCCGCTGGAGCTGGCGCTGCAGACGCCCGAAGCCAGGCGGTTGTGTTTGCTGGAAACCGTTTCACCGGCCTATCTGCAAAGCGACGCTTATCAAGAACGGGCCACCGGCGGCCTGGACGATTTGATTATCTACGATCGCTGTGCACCGCAGCAGATGCCGGTTTCCAACACGATGTTTATCGGTTCGCTGCCCCCGGCCGGTTGGCAGTGGGGCGAACCAACCTCGCCGGTGCTGTTGATCGACATCGATCGCACGCATCCCTTGAT
This sequence comes from Roseimaritima sediminicola, assembly GCF_009618275.1. Classification (GTDB taxonomy): domain Bacteria; phylum Planctomycetota; class Planctomycetia; order Pirellulales; family Pirellulaceae; genus Roseimaritima; species Roseimaritima sediminicola. The sequence continues at coordinate 167,705 of NZ_WIAD01000003.1, read as the reverse complement.
GCGTTTCCTGGAGCTGTACTCCCTGCAGATCGTCGAAGGCCGTCCGCTGACGCCGCCCCAGGGCAGTGTCGATCTGTTGACCGCCGACAGCGGCGCGGTGATGGCCGTTTCGCCGCGCGAGGGTTATCAGGACCTGGTCGTCGGCTTTGACATCCTGTCCGACACCGAAGAGGGCATGGTTTTTAACAGTGACTGGCCGGTGCAGCGCAGCTGGCCGGTGTTCGTACTGAACGTCCTGCGGCACCTGGGCGGCGCGATCGATTCCAGTTCGTCGCCTTCGTACCCGCCGGGTGAGACCGTCACGATGCGGGTCGACAACCGTCTGAAGACCGTCGACCTGACCGACCCGAGCGGCCGCAAACGCACCCTGCAGGTGGCCGCCGGCGGAACCGTATCGATCACCGACACGGATCAACCGGGCCTGTATCTGTTGTCCAAACAGGAACTGCCGCTGGGCGTGTTCACCGTCAACCTGTTTGACCTGCAGGAAAGCCGTCTGCAACGTCCCGCGGTGCGGTTGATCGGACCGGTCGCCCAGTTCGACACCGAGTACGTGGTCGGCGAAGCCGAAGACGGGGCGAGGATTGCCGAAGCCATGCTGGCTCTGGAGGCGGGGACCGAACCGCAGATCCAGGCCTGGCTGGACGATGGCGTGGTCCGACGCAACGACGCCCCGATCGACCCCGACGCCACGGTCCGCAGTGGCGACCGGATCACGATCATCGATCTGGATCGCGAGAACGCGATTCTGCGAGCCGAAGAGGGCGCCGCCACCGTCGCCGCCAGAGGCGAACTGTGGCGGTGGCTATTATTGATCGCCGTCGGCCTGCTGACGGCCGAGTGGGTTCTGTACACGCGGCGGCTGATGTAACGCGGAGCTCAGCCGCTCTCGTATTCGACCAGGTTCAGGTCTTCGTACTTCTCGATCAATTCGTCGATGACATCAAAGCCGATGTTCGAGTTGTTGGCGATGTTCAAGTAGACCAGGTTCGGCAGAGCGGCCAGCTTGCGGATGCTTTCATCGGCCAGCTGGGTGCCAGCCACGTTCAGACGCTTCAACTTTTTAAACTTCAGCAGCGTCGGCGTGGCTTCGTCGGTGATCGACGTGGACTTCAGGTCCAGGTCTTCCAGTTCGGTCAAATCACCCAGCTGGGCCAGCGCTTCGTCATCGAGCTTGGTTTCCCACAGGCCCAGCAGTCGCAGTTTCTTCAGCTGGTTCAGCGGCGCAAAACCTTCGGAGTCGATCAAGCGGCATTCGCTGAGGTCCAGATAGGTGACGTTGGGCAGGTCGGCGATGATCGCCACGCCCTGGTTGTCGATCGACGTGCCGCGCAGTTCCAAGCGGTCCAATTGGTCCAGGCCGGCGACGTGCTTGAACCCTTCGCCGGTGATGTCGGTCTCGCGAATTCGCAGCCGCTTCAGCTTCTTCAAATTGGCGACCGCCGGCATGCCTTCGTCGCTGATCTTGCTGGCGTCCATCTGAATGTACTGCAGCGTCGGCATTTGGCCGAACACCTGCAGCGACGCATCGCTGATCGACGTGCAGTAGTTCACGTTGATGCTCTTCAGTTTCAGGTCGGCCAGTTTTTCGATTCCGGCGTCGGTCACGTTGGATTTTTCCAGCTGGATGTCTTCCAGGGTCGTGATCTTGGCCAGGTGATCCATGCCGGGATCGGAGATATTGCTGTTGCGCACGTCGATCGCCCGCAACTTGGGCAGGTCGGTCAGATGTGCCAGACCATCGTTGGAAATGCCGGTGCGGCGGAGGAACAGCGCGACCAGCTTGTCCAGTTTGCCGACCGTTTTCATCGCTTCGTCGGTGATCGCCGCATCGGTCAGGTCCAGCCGCTGGAGGTTTTCCAGTTCCGCCAACGCCTCGAGGCCTTCGTCATGGATGCCGGGTCCGGAGAGCCGAGCGATTTTGACGTGCGGCAAACCAGCAAAATGCTGAAACGTATCGGCAATCGAATCATCCGTACCCACGGCCAACTCGACGACGTGTCCCTGGCTGTTGGTCGTCAGGGCGTACCCGGCCGCCTCCAGCGCCGCGACCGCATCGTCGGACTGCTGTGGGGCTTGTTGGACGGGAGGGCTGGGCTGGGCCACAGGCTGGGGCCGCTGGACCGAATCCGCGTTGGTCAAAGGATAGGGTTTGGGCGTCACCGGGTTCGGGGTCTGCTCCAGCTCTGCACGCGTGGTCTGAGTGGGTTCCAGCGGCTGGTTTTCCTGGCAACCGGCACTGGTGCAGACGACCAGGACGGCCGCAAACGGCAGGCAGGCGGACAGGCGAGGTAAACGAAACATGAATCGGCTCACAAAGGACTCCGTCACTGGGGCGTTTTGGGTGAAAGGGAGGGAAAGCTGTATCGGAAGCAGCAGTTTAGTCCAAAGGCGGTGTTTAGGGCGAGCAGAGGAACGCAATTGATTGTTTGTTGGCCGCCCAGCTGCTATTGTAGAGCGAGCGTCGCCCTACGGGCGGTACCTTCAGGATGTCGATCGCACCCCCGGGAATGCGTCTGCCACCCCCCGGGGTGTCCGTCCCACCCACGTGTTTGCCTACCCCAATCCTTACCCCACCTCGTTTCCTCAATCGTGTTCTATCCACCGGGGCAAGCATGGTAATGCGCCACGGCTGGATGCAATTTTCTTGTTCGGAGTTTATTGAATGGCCCAATCTAAATCTGTCCAGCGTGGTTCGACGCGTCGAACCTTCGTCAAACAATCCGCGGCACTGGGAACCGGCCTGTGGCTCGGCAGCCAAGGTCTGTCCCAAGCGGTCGGTCAGGAATCGGCACAGAACGCCTTGACCGCAGCCTGCATCGGCGTTGGCGGCAAGGGCAGCAGCGACTGCAGTCACATCGGCGACCTGGGCGTCAAAATCGTCGGCTTGTGCGACGTCGATGCTGGCACCCTGACCAAGAAGGGACGCGAGTTCCCCGACGCCAAGCAGTTCTCCGACTTCCGCGAAATGCTGGACCAACTGGGCGACAAGGTCGACATCGTTACCGTCAGCACGCCCGACCACACCCACGCCACCGCCGCCTTGAAGGCGATGCGGATGAAGAAGCACGTGTACTGTCAGAAACCGCTGACCTGGTCGATCGCCGAAGCACGGGCTTTGCGCGAAACGGCGGCCGAAACCGGCGTGGTGACGCAGATGGGCAACCAAGGCACCTCCGAAGACGGGCTTCGCGAAGCGGTCGAAATGGTCCGCGACGGCGTGATCGGCGATGTGACCGACGTGCACGTCTGGACCAACCGTCCGGTCTGGCCGCAGGGCCTCGGACGTCCCGAAGGCGAAGATCCGATTCCCGAAGGCCTGAACTGGGACGCCTGGATCGGACCGGCTCCCATGCGGCCCTTCAAGAAAGGCGTTTACCACTCGTTCAACTGGCGCGGCTGGGTCGACTTCGGCACCGGCGCTCTGGGCGACATGGCGTGCCACACGACCAACATGCCGGTGATGGCCCTGGATCTGTGGGACCCGGTCGCGGTGACCGCCGTGAAGAACCCGGGAATCGTCGAAGGCGAAACCTTCCCCGGCAGCTCCACGCTGTTGTTCGAGTTCCCGGAACGCGGGAACTTCAAGCCCTGCAAGTTCCACTGGTACGACGGCGGCAACCTGCCCGACGAATCGGTGATCTCGCAGTTGCCGGCCTCGTTCCAACGCCGCGTCGAAGCCCAACGCAGTGGCAATGGTCGCAAGACCAGCGGTGCCGTGCTGATCGGCACCAAGGGCATCTTGTTCTCGCCGGATGATTACGGTGCGCGGGCGATCCTGCTGCCCGAAGACAGGTTCACGGACTACAAAAAGCCCGAGCAGACCTTGCCGCGGATTCCGTACAACGCCAGCGGTGATGAACGGCAGAAGTGGGAGTTCGTGTCGACCGTCAAAGGCGAATACGAACCCGGCACGATGGCCAACTTCGACTACGCTGGCCGCCTGACCGAAACCATCCTGGTCGGCAACCTGGCGATGCGAGCCGGAGAAGGTCAGCGCGTCAAGTGGGATGCCAAGGCGATGCGCAGCCCCAACGTCGAAGCGGTCAACGAATTCGTCAGCCGCGAATACCGCGACGGCTGGGAAATGTAGCGTGCCGCAGCGCTGAAGTGATTCGTAAGCTCGCAGCGCCGCCGGTGCTGCGAGCTTATTTTTTGCGCTGCTGGAGGATGCGACGAATCAGGTCCGCGACCGCCGGATCCCGCTCGACCGCCAGCCGCTCACGCAGCCACTGGACCGTCTCGGCTTGGTCCATCGTTCCCAACGCGGCAATCGCCTGACGCCGGACCTCGGGTTCGGCGTCTTCGCCCAACCACTGCAGCCACTGGCGAGGGTCCAGTTCGTCGTGCCGGGCTAGTTCCGACAGCAGTGCCAAGCGTACACGGATGTCCGGATCGGCCAAACGTTCGGCTAGCAGCAAAGCCGTTTGGTCAAAGCCGCGGCGCTGCAGTTCGCGATGGGCCGCGTCTCTCAGCTGCGGCTGAACGCTGCGCAGGCCTGCGATCACGCTGCGCGTCGTGTAGGCTTCGAAAGGACCGCCGCTCAAGTATTCCACGGGAACCACGACGGCCTCCCGTCCCCGTCCCGATTGAACGCGGACCGGCGATAACTGGGGGACTTGGTTGCTGGTTTCCAGCGGCTGCAGCAAAGCTTCCTGGGATTCGCTCGCAGAGGATCGCTCCTGGCCTGCAGACGATTCCGTCTCGGGGCCTTGCGCTGCGGCCGGCGGTGGCGGCGACGAGGCCGGAGCCGTGTCCTCGAGCGGTAATGGTTGGGTTCGCAGGGCGACCCGCGGCGTCGCCGCATCCGGATCACTCGAAGCAAGCCGTTCGCTGGTATCGGGCAGGTCGTCGACGCCATCGCCCGCGGAAAAGCTGGCCAACAGCTCGGTCGCTTGTCGGTAGGCCAGCGACGCGTCGCTGGAAGCATGTTCGACGGTTTCGACGATGGTGCGGTTCAGCAGCATCGCCAGCCAGCCGCTGCGCGAGCGAGGCAGCCGCGGCGCGACCTCGGTCAATTCCTGTACCAGGCGATGATGCCGGTCGTCGGCCCGCCGGTCGGTCAATTCGACCCAGCCGCGTTGGTCTTCGCGGAGCAGATCGAAAGCGGTGCGGGCAACGGCCTCCTCGGGCGAGGCCAGCTGCTCGGTCAGGACCGGCATGCCGATCGAACCGAGCTGGGCGATTTGCTGCAGCCGCTGGATCCGCACGTCGATCGGTTGTTCGTTCAGACCCGTCGACAGACGCGTCAGTAGCCATCTTTGGGAGCCCCACTGGATACCCAGCACGCCCACCAAGGCGACCACCACCACGGCCAATGTCCGCACGGTCCGCAGTGGAGCGCGCGGACGTCGATCGACTGCAAACGGGTTGTCCATCGAAGGGGGCGTCCGTTTAACCAGCGCGACGCTGGGAAGCCTGGTAGATCGAGGGGTTCAACGAAGGGTCGTTGTACATCTTGAACTGACGATAGGTCTTGTGCAGTTTGCGGCCGGCGAACAGGTCGTCCAGCAGCGTGGCCAAGGCGTCGGTCAAGTCGCTGTGCTGCAAGCGGCAGATTTCGATCCGCTGCGTGACCTTGGCTTTGTGGGCCTGGTCGGCGTCGCCGCGGTGCAGCTGTTCCTCGTAGTGATACAGACGCAGCGACATGATCGAGAGGCGATCGATCGTGCTGCCGGCCGTTTCGGTGTTGATCGGGGCCTCGGCGGCGACCACCACACCTTCGCTCTGCAGCCGTTCGGTGATCGCGTCGTCGAGGCGTTCGATCATGTCGTTACGCTTCTGGTTCAGCCCATCGATGTTGCGTTTGACCTGGGCGATTTCGGTGTCGCTGGCCGTGGGGCTGCGAGCGATGTCTTCCTCGTGCCACAGACGGAAATTGAATTCATGCTGCTGGCAAACCAGTTGCAGGAATCCGGTGTACGGATTGTCGATGTCCTGCTCGTGCCAACGGGCCACCAGTTCCTGTTGGTGTCGAACAATAGTGTGGGCGTCGATGTCGAGGCGTTGCTTGGGGGCCGTCATCGCGGATAAATCCTTGCTACCGTGATTTTGGAAAGAAGCGGACAGACCGGACCATCGCACGTTCACCGGGCATGTGTTTTCGCCAGAACACCGATTGGTCGCGGCCCTCGATCCTAGGAAAACCCATCGACCGCCAGCAAGATCAATGCGGGCGGCCGCAAATCTGCCCGCCGCCGGTTCGCACCGCGTTGACAGGGAGGGCGGAGCGCATCAGAATCTAGCCCTTCGCCCGTGACCGACACCATCTGTGTCCGGGTGGCCTATCGAGCCAATCGAATTGCCCGCCGGTGGCGGCCCTCGCGATGGGGAGCCGTGAACCTGGTCAGGCCTTAACTGGAGCAGCCATAAGCGGGGTACCTTTGTGTGGGGGTCGCCTCCGGCGGGCAATTCATCTCTTGTTGGACTCTGCTTAGAAAACGATGGCCGAATCCCCTGCCCCTCAGGAAACGTCCTCCGACAAATACGTTGTCGTCGCCCGGCGTTATCGCCCCAAGAATTTCGGCGAATTGGTCGGCCAGGGCCACGTGGGCCAAGCCCTGAAGAACGCCATCGAAACCAACCGCGTCGGCCACGCGTACCTCTTCACCGGGGCTCGCGGAGTCGGCAAGACCAGCACGGCGCGGATCTTTGCCAAAGCGCTCAACGCCCCCGAAGGCCCGACGGCCACGCCCGACAACGACAGCGATATCTGCCAGTCGATCGATGCGGGGGAAGACGTCGACGTGTTGGAAATCGACGGTGCCAGCAACCGCGGGATCGATGAAATCCGCAGCCTCCGCGCGGGCGTCGGCGTGCGCCCCAGTCGGGCTCGATACAAGATCTACATCATCGACGAAGTCCACATGCTGACGCAGGCGGCCTTCAACGCCCTGCTGAAAACGCTGGAAGAGCCGCCGCCGCACGTCAAGTTCATCTTCTGCACGACCGATCCGGAAAAGATCCCGATCACCGTGCTCAGCCGCTGTCAACGCTTCGACTTTGCGCCGGTCCACACCGACCAGATCATGGCTCGGCTGCGCGAGATCGTCGATGCCGAGAACGCCCACGCCGAAGACGAAGCCCTGCGCTTGATCGCTCGCCGCGCGGCGGGTTCGATGCGCGACAGCCAGTCCCTGCTGGAACAGGTGCTCAGCTTCAGCAGCGAAGGATTGACGGTCGAAGCGGTCCACAACATGCTTGGCACCGCCGACGACGAACGTCTGAGCGAATTGACGTCGGCCCTGATCGCTCGTGATTCCGCCGCCGCGCTCCAGCAAGCCGATGCGGCCATCCTGGCCGGCGTCGATGCGGGCCAGCTGGGCGAGCAGCTGCTGGGGCACTTTCGCGATCTGATGGTCGCCACGGTCGGCTGCTCGCCGACAATGCTGCGGTTCTGCAGCGAATCGATGCACGAGGAGCTGCGCGAGCGGGGCCAGAAGTGGGGCGTGTCGACCGTCCTGGCCGTGGTGTCGCTGTTGGATCAGGCCCTGGTCCGGATCCGGCAAAGCGTGCACGGCCGCGTGCTGCTGGAAACGACTTTGATCCAGATCTGCCAGTTGCCCGACCTGCAGCGAATCGCCGACGCGATGGCGGCTTTGGAAGCGGCCGGCGGCGACCCGGAAAAAAAAAACGTTAAAGCCAACCTCGTAGGTCCCGATGCCGCGGCGGGGCGGACGACGGGGCCGCCCACCGCGGCCCCGGCCAGCGTCCCGCAGGCCGATAGGACGCCGGCAAGCGGTGCCGCGGCCCCGGGCTCTGTGCCGCCTGCGGCAAATCCGGCCGCCGGGGCGAATCCGGAAAGTGGACGTTCGTCCGCCAGCGGGGCAGTTGCCGTGCCAACCGCGGCGGTTTCGCCCGCCCCGGGCAATGCTTCGCCGGCGGCGGGTCATGCTTCGCCGGCGGCGGGCAATGCTTCGCCGGCGGCGGGTAATACGGCGCCGGCTGGTCACCCGGCCGCGGCCGCGACGATTCGGCCCGGAACGCCCGTGCAGTGGACCGAACAGGGGGTCGGGCGGCTGTGGCGTGAGGCTCTGGCTCAGATGGACGAGCTGACCGCCGGTTTGGCTCAACAGGTCAGCCGGGTGGAATGCCTCGAAGCGGGCAAGATTCGCCTGCTGTTTCCCAAGGATTTAACGCTTACCAAGAGCCGCTGCGAAAAACCTGAACAGAAAAATAAAATTGACGAAGCCGTTTGTGGCACCGCGGCACGCCGTGTGCTGATAGAATTGGGGTTCGACCCCAAGGCGGTCAGCAAACCATTGGCTCCGCCGCCGAGCACGACCAGTGAACGTCGGCAGCGGCAACGGGAATTGCAAAACCATCCTTGGGTGCAGAAGTGCATGGAAATATTCGACGCGGAAGTGGTCCGCGTCGACGAACCCCGATCGTGATCGTGGACTAGACCCAGGATATCGATGTTCAAATTTGGAAATATTGCTTCGATGATGAGCGGTTTACAAAAACTGCCCGAAGCGATCGCGGAGATGAATGACCAGCTCCGTCAAGAGACGTTTACGGTCGAAGCCGGCGACCGCGCGGTCGTGGCTCACTTCAACGGTCTCGGCGAGATGCAGCGGATCGAATTCGCTGCCGCCGACCACGAGGACTCGGTCCTGCAGCAGTGGATCTGCGAGGCGACCAATCGCGGCCACGCCCAGGCAAAACAGATGTTCGCCGAGTCGATGCAGCGATTGACCGAAGAGCTGAACATCGGGGGACTGCCGGGGATGGACGGCGCGATGGCTTCCCTGACGGGTGGTTAGCCAGCGGTGTTGTCATCAGAATCCGGATCGGTCGACGATTTGGTCCAGCAACTGGGCCGTCTGCCCGGCATCGGTCGCAAGAGCGCCGAACGACTGGCGTACCATCTGTTGCGGGTCCCCAAGGCCGAGGCACTGCAGTTGGCCGACGCGATCACGCGCGTTCGCGAGAACGTTCATTACTGCAGTATTTGTTACAACCTGTCCGAGGGCGAGCGATGCAATATCTGCTCCGACCCCCAGCGGGACACGACGCGGCTGTGCATCGTCGAACAGCCGCGTGATTTAATGTCTTTGGAACAGGCCGGCGTGTACCGCGGCCTGTATCATGTACTGCTGGGGCGGATCGCTCCGCTCGACGGAATTGGTCCGGACCAATTGACCATCGATCCGCTGGTCGATCGGGTCCGGACGGGGAATTTTGAGGAGGTGATCATGGCGACCAATCCAACGCTCGAGGGCGATGGGACGTCGTTGTTCATCTCGAACCTGCTGGCTGAATTTCCGGTGAACGTGACGCGGTTGGCGCGTGGCATCACCGCCGGCAGCGTGTTGGAATACGCCAACAAAGAAATCCTGGCAGATGCCCTGACCGGACGCCAGAAACTGTAAACCTTCGGCAGGGGTGGCTCGGGGCACGGCAGATCGCTGTCGCAGGTCCAGGCCAGGCTGAGACGAAATATTCCTTGAAAACACCTCCAGTGGAGTACCCTCTGATGCGCATGTCGATGGGCCTTGATGCCAGGCAGTTGCAAGTTCAGAAAATTGCCCCGCGTATGATTCAATCGATGGAGATCCTGCAGTTGCCCGTGCTGGCACTGCAGGAACGCATCGAGCGAGAGATGAACGAAAACCCTTTGCTGGAACAATCCGAAACCGATCCGCTGGCTCCCGACGAAAGCGACGAGTCGGAGGTGCCCTCGAAGGATACGCGAGCGGAGACCGAGAAAGAGCTGGTCGTCGACAACGACCACGACAACAAGGACGACTTCGAACGTTTGCTGAACATGGACAGCGAACTGCCCAATACGTTCGACGATTCGTTCCGCCGCTCGGCCAACCGCATGCAGGAGGAAGCCGATCGCCGTCACGATCTGATGGCCAATACGGAAACCCGTCCCGAGTCGTTGAACGATTACCTGCTGCATCAGTTGTCCGAAATGGACATCGATGATCGGGTCGAGGCGATGGCCGAACGGATCATCAGTACGCTGGATGCCCGCGATGGCGGTTACCTGCGGATGCCGCTGGGCGATCTGCTGCCGTCGAACCACAGCAAAGAGGATCTGGAGATTGCCAAGGAAGCCTTGGCGGTCGTCCAGTCGCTCGAACCGGTCGGCATCGCGGCCCGCGACCTCCGCGAGTGCTTGCTGTTGCAGTTGACCGGCGATGTGCCGCTGTACGACGAAATGAAAACCCTGATCAGTCATCACCTGCAGGATCTGGCCGAAAACCGAATGCCCGCGATCCAGCGAAAAACCGGGTTCAGTATCGAAACGATCCAGGCCGCCCGCGATGCGATGCACAAACTGAATCCCAAACCCGGCAACGCGTTTACCAAAACGTACGTGCCCACCGTGACCCCGGACGTGATCGTCGAGCAAGACGAAAACGGCAAGTACAAAGTCACCCTCGATGACGATCGCGTGCCGCGGCTGTACATCAGCGAGTACTACCGAACCCGGTTGCAGGATCCGACCAGCACCGACGAAGAACGCGAATTCATCAAAAAGAAGATCAACGGCGCCCAGTGGTTGATCGATTCGATCGAACAACGACGCAGCACCCTGACCAAAGTGGCGCAGGCCATCGTCGAACATCAGGCCCGGTTTCTGGACGAAGGTCCCGAAGCGATCGAGCCGCTGAAGATGCAGCAGATTGCCGACCGCGTCGGCGTGCACGTCACCACGGTCAGCCGAGCGGTCGATGATAAATGGATGCAGACCCCGCGGGGAATCCTGCCCATGAAACGCTTCTTCGTCGGCGGCACCCAAACCGGTGACGGCGAAGATGTTGCCTGGGATACGATCCGGTTGAAGCTGCAGGAGTTGATCGACAAGGAAGACAAGAGCAGCCCCCACAGCGACGAGGACTTGGTCGACGAGTTGAAGAAAGTCGGGATGACCGTCGCGCGACGGACCGTGACCAAGTACCGTAAGAAAATGGGCATTCCGTCCAGTCGCCAGCGACGCGATTGGTCGCTGGTTAAGAAATAGTTCAACGTCTCAGCTCTCCAACGGTGAAACCGCTATGTCTCGTTTATCGCTCGCTACGCTTGTTATTCTGTTGACCTCCGGACTGGGGATCGTGCCCGCGGTTTCGGCGGAAACCTGGACCGACAGTACCGGCAAGTTTCAGATCGAAGCGTCGTTTGAACGCGTCGAACGTGGCCTGCTGTACCTGAAGAAAGACGACGGCAGTGTGATCGCCGTTCCGCTGCAGCGATTGAACGCCGAGAGCGTCGCCCAGGCCAAACGCTTGTACGAGGCTTCGCAGCCGTCGGGCAACAACCCCCAGAGCCCGCCGGCCGGCGACCTCGCGGCCGGCGCCGGGGACTCGCCGCAAAGTCTGCTGGGACCCGAACCGACGGCTCGTGAAACCGCGCGGGTACTGACCCAGGCAATGGCACGCTTTCATCTTCCCACGCTCTGGGATGCGCTGCCGCCGCGCTATCAGGCCGACGTCCAGCAGAACCTTCGGATGCAAGCCGACGCGATCCCAGCGGCAACCTGGAACGGTGTCGTGGGCTTGCTGAAGAACGCTGCCGAACTGGTTCAGACCAAACGAGAGATGTTCTTCCAAAACCCCCAGCTGGGACCGCTGTTGGGCGGCGAGGAAGACGCCCAGGCGGCTTGGGACGCAGCGGCCGGTCTGCTCGCTGCGATCGTCAACAGTCGATTGACCGATCAAGACGCGATGAAGCAATTGGATGTCGACCAGTTCATTGCCCAGGACGCGCGGGACATCCGCGAGGCGTTTATGAAGCTGGCCGAGAATGCCAGCTCGGTTCCGCAGAGCCCCTTCGGACAGGTGGCCGAGACCCCGACGATCGAAACGCTGGACGAGTCCGACCAGGAAGCGACGTTTCGAATCACCTTTGGCGACGAAACCACCGAACAGAAATTCGTCAAAGTCGACAACCGTTGGTTGCCAGCCGATATGGTCGCCGAGTGGGACGAAACGATCGCGGAACAGCGTGCCCAGATCGCGCAGATGAAAACGCCCGAAGGGCAACAGAATATGATGCAGATGCAGCTGGGTTTGATGATGGTCGGCGCGCCGGTCAACGCGTTGTTGAGTGCCAAAACGCAAGCGGAATTCGACCAGGTAATCGACTCGCTGGCCCAGACGGTCGCCGGCATGATGGGCGACATGCAGGTCGAGGTCGAAGCGATCGAGTCGGAAGCGACCGGCGACAACGCCGAACCGGTATTCCCGCAGTAAATATCACGACGGAGACAACTCTAGCGGCCGCGTGGATCCATCTCTGCCCACGCTCGGGTGTTCGCCACGTCGGCGGCTGTCAGCCCGCCGCGGCGGGCTTGTTGGATCCCGTGCCGCATGACGTCCAGTCCTTCGGTCGAATGAGCGTCGGTGCTGATCACGATCGGGACGCCGTGACGTTTGGCCAGCATCAGGTGCAGGTCGTTCAAATCCAAACGCGCTGGGTTGGCATTTAGTTCCAGGCACTTGCCGTGCTGGGCCGCCGCTTGCACCACCGCTTCGATATCCACGTCATAAGCCGCTCGTCGGTTGATCAGCCGGCCCGTGGGGTGGGCAACGATGCTGACGGCCGGATGCTCTAGGGCGCCGCAGATGCGATCGGTCAGCTGTTGGCGTGACTGTTTCTGGCCGTAGTGGACGCTGGCGATGATCCAGTCGCCCTCCATCAGGACCGCTTCGTCCAGGTCCATCTCGCCGTTTTCCAGGATGTCGCATTCGATCCCTTTCAGGATTTGCAGTCGACCTTCGTATTCCGGCCGGATCTGGTCGATCATCTTCCACTGCTCACGCAGGGCCTCCGCGTCCAGGCCACCGGCCATGGCCACACGTTTGGAGTGGTCGGTGATGGCGATGTAACCCAGTCCTCGTTCGATGGCGGCGTCGGCCATTTCACGAATCGTCGCTTGGCCATCGGTGGCCGTGGTGTGCATGTGCAGGTCACCCCGGATCTGATCGATCGAAATCAACTCCGGCAACGTTCCGGATTCGGCCCAGCCGAACTCAAAACGATCTTCGCGGATCTCCGGCGGAAAACACGGCATCCCCAGCACTTCATAGACTTCGGCTTCCGTCTTGCCCGCGATCGACGCCTCGTCGTCGTCTTTGAACACGCCGTACTCGTTGATCTTCAAGCCGCGTTTCTTGGCGATTCCTCGGAGGCGTACATTGTGTTCTTTGGATCCGGTAAAGTACTGCAGGGCCGCGCCGAACTGCTCCGCTTCGACCACTCGCATGTCCACCTGAAACGATTCGCCGACGCGAATCGAAACCTTGGTATCGCCGCGAGCGATCGTATCGGCTCGCCCAGGAAACGCTTCGAAGTGATCCATCGCGGCGGTGCGATCCTGAGCGACGACCAACAGGTCCACGTCCCCGACCGTCTCTCGGCCGCGGCGGTAGCTGCCCGCCGGTTGGATCTGTTCGAGTCCGGTCAAGGCCTGCATGTGTTCCAGCAAGGCATGCACGATCCGGTCGGCTTCGACCCATCGCAGGCGTTCGTTTGCGGCTTGCGCGATTTCCAGTCCTTCCAGAATCGTCTGTTCGGTTTTGGCACCGAAACCTTTCAACTTCCGCACCTGCTGGCGGTTACAGGCATCGCGTAATTGGTCCAGGGTTTCGACCCCCAGTTCGCGATGCAGCGCAGCCGCTTTCTTGGCGCCCAGGCCCGGTACTCGAACCATCTGCAGCACGCCGGCGGGGTAGGCTTCGCGCAGGTCTTCCAGTTGCGGGAGGCTGCCGGTATCCAGCAGCACCTGTGACTTTTCGGCCATCGTCTTGCCGATACCCGGGACATCTTCCAATTTGCGGGACGAGTCGGCCAGGATCGAGGCGATCGATTCGTCCAGTTCGCGGACGGCCTTGGCGCCGTTGCGATAAGCACGGATCCGGAACGGGTTTTCGCCCTTCAGTTCCAGCAGGTCGGCCAGTTCGTCGAATACGTCGGCGATCTTTGCGTTGTTCATAAGTCGGCAGGAGGCGGTGTTGGTGAGCAAGCGACTACTTCGGTGCTGCAGTATAGCGATAACGATTCTTTGCCGATGCGTCCAGCAAACCCGCCGTATTCCACGGCTGCAGCCGCGCTCGGACGCGCCGGGCCAGTTGTTCGAGCGAGCCGCCCGGCGGTTGCAGCCACGCCGTACAGTCATCGATTGCGGCCATCAATTCCGGACGGTCCACCGACCACAGGGCCGAGACCGATTCGCCCGCCCCGTAACGCTCTTCACAATCGATCGCAGCGATAAAGTACAGCATCGTGGAGATGGCAAAGCGAGAAAAACACCCCAGGTTCGCATACGAAACGGCGACGATGCGGTCCAGCCAATCGATCTCCCGCTCCAGCATTTCCGCGTACCGAGCCAGCCGCCGCGGAGAGCCGGCCGGCGAATCCAAGAGGATGCCGGCCAATTGCTCAACGCCCCACAAACCGTGCGCGATGCCGGTGCTATGAAGCGGATCGATCGTGGCGGCCGCCGTGGGCAGTAGGGCCCAGGCGGGGCCAACGACGGGTGTTTGTGCTTGTTGCAGGCGAGGTTGGCAGACGACGCCCGAGCCAGGCGCGACGTGCCGAGCGTCTTCCAGGACCGCTGCCAGACTCGGGTACGCCCGCAGTCCCAAGGCGTCGACCGCCGGCTCGCCGGGCGCGGTATCGCGGTCCGCGATCGCTCGCCAGGGGCACGGTCGGGGGGCGGCGTCGGACGCGAATACGCGTCCCACGCTGGTTCGGCCACCGTCGAAACGCAACATCCACACCCATCCATCCTCCAGCAGATGATGCTGGGCGGCATGGTCTGCATCAAAGGGATCGTCGGCGGTGCCGAAACCCTGTTGTTTCAAGGCTTGCGACCATGAACCGACGCCGTCGAAGTGGCCATAGACGGCCGCCGTTCGGGTTTGCAAACGAGCGGTGACGTCGCGCGTTCCCAGGAACCGGTTTGCGAACCCGCTGCTGCCGGTGGCGTCGACTAAGAAGCCCGCTGTGACGTTCTTGGTCGCCGCGGAAGCTGTCGCCGTGGCGTCCCGCAGCTTGATCCGCCAATGCTGGTCCCATACGGCTGACTGGACGTGTGTGTGTTCGCAAAGATCCGCGCCGGCGGCTGATGCCCCCTGCGTCAGATAATGGTCGACGTCTGCTCGCAACCAGTGCGTATCGGCTAGCGTGGTGTCAGCGCTTGCCGTTACCAGCAAGCTCCGCCGGTGATCGGCGGTATCGTGATAGGGACGGCCAGAAGCGTGCTGGAAATAACTGAAGCCTCGTTTCAGGCCGCACTCCAGCTGCGATAGATCCCGTTTCCAGCGACCGTAGCGAGCCAAAGAGCCCAGGCCGGGCAAGCCGTAGCGATCGGCCAGGCGGTCGAGGATCAGGTCCGCCAGCGGTGTCGAAGATTCGCCGATCGCGAAGCGCGGGTGCGCCGCACGATCGATCAACAGTACGGAGCGTCCTTGGGCGGCCAAGATCCAGCCCAGCGTGGCCCCTGCGTAACCCGACCCGACAATCGCGACATCGTAATGCGTCATCAGCAGGCAGGCCGCAATCTCAGGGAGAACGTTGTGAATCGAATTAATGTGTGCACGTCGCACAGCGTGTTTAAGTAGCCCGCTCTCGTCGAGAGAGTCGGGGGCTTGATCCCGGCAAGAGGGTTGCCGAAAGACTCCTGCCGATCTGCTCAGTTCGCCACGGCAGCTTGATCCACAGCCCCGTGCAGGGGCCCGTCGATCAAGCCGGACAACGGTTTGCGATTTCGCCCGTAGCGTTGGTTGAACAGGACCGTCCACGCCATGTCGTCATGCCGAAGGACCCACAGGCTGTTGGTGCCATCCAAGGATCCGTTATGCCACAGATTGTAGGTGCCCGGTGCCACAACGCGTACTTGCACTCCGGCGCCATAGTACACAGGTTGGCCCTCGCGGCTGCAGGCCGGCCGTCGCCGCAACCGCTCGAGCGCCGCGGGCGAAAGCAGTTCGGTTGGCGAGTGGCCCTCTAACGCGGTCGCCAAGCGTACCAGATCGGGTGCCGAGGCGATCCAGCCGCCGTGCGCCGCCATCGGCTCCAGATGAAAGTTGCCGTAAGGACCTTGCACCTGTTGCCGCCGGGGACTCAGCACCGATGGATAACGCCGCTCGGGGTGATCCGCCAGATAACGCACCTCGTCCCGAGCGGCGTGTTCCCGGGCGGTTCGCCCCAGCTGCATCGACTCGATGCCCAGCGGAGCCAGGATGTGTTGCCGAACATAATCGTCGTAAGCCATGTCCGTGACCCGTTGGATGACCTGACCCAACAGCAGGTAGCCGAAATTGGAATAGGCATAGCGGGTGCCGGGGGCGAAATCCAAGGGCTGCCGCAACATAAAACGAACGATGGTCGGCTGGTCGATGGGCAGCGGAACATTCTGTTCGCCGGCGATGCGGACGTCCGCGAACATCGGGTCGAGACTCTTCGCCGAATCAAAGCCGGCGGTGTGATGCAAAAGGTGCTCGACCGTGATCGAACGAAACCGAGGGTCTACCGGCTCCAGTTCCAGAATGTCGGCCACCGCGTCGTCCAGCCGTAAGCGATCCTCTTGCCACAGCCGAAGGATCGCGATCGCCGTGACCGGTTTGGAGACGCTGGCGATGCGAAAGCGGTCGGTGGCGACGACCGGCCGTCCGCCCGCCTCGCTGGTCCTGCCGTAGCCGGCGGCATGAACCAGACGACCTCGCCGCGCGACCGCGACCGCTGCACCAAGAACGTTGTGCGACTCCATAAAGCGGTTCAGCAAGTGATCGACACTGGGCAGCCGCGGCGCCGAACTCGCTTTTGACAAACCCTCTTCGTGCCCATGGCAGCACATCGGCACGGCCAGACAACCAGCCGCCACCGATAAAAAAGACCGTCGTGATCCGCTCATTTGCCTTTCAGACGCAATGATTCCGCAATTACCTCACCGCATTCCCAGATCGCTACAGTCTAGCCGATCGCGGAACGCGCGGGGGCAGCGGCGCCGATGTGCAAGAGGCTCAACTGTACATCCCCGCGGGGCGGTGCCAGTAAATGCACGGTGATCTCCGCGCCCCAAACACCATCCCGCCGAGCCGCCGCAGCGAACACTGCGGTGATAGCCGGATTATTGGGATCCTGTTCGGTCAGCGTGCACAACACGTGGCCATCGCAGACATTGGTGCGGACGAACTGCCGTAACTGGTGCGTTCGCGTCCCGCCGGGGCTCAGCCGCAACTCGCCACAGTAGACGTTGGGTGTACTGCCCTCACTGGGCACTGATGCTCCGCCGCCGCGGTCGGCGGCCTGGGCGGTTTGAGCCATCACAGCCCCGGCCAGACCACCGGCACCCAGCCCCAGCATGGACCCCATGACGTCCCGTCGCTTGATTTCACGTTCCATATCACGTTCCTCTCGTTAGTTCGAACTGCATGCATGGCACGGATGACTACTTCTTCAGTTGGGCTTTCTGCACCGCCGCCTTGGGCGGCGCGGCACCCAATTGCGGTTTGTCGCCCAGCGGACGCATTTGGACGGTCGAGTTCGATCCTTTGTGATCGAACGATTGACCTTCGGTCCAGGCTCCCTCTGGCACTTGGAAGTCGTCGCCGACGCCGAAGGACAGGAAGGCGTAGTTGTAATCTTCGTTTTCTTGTTCCTGCGGGAACGAGTTTGGAATCGGATGGTTTTCGCGTCCGCCGAGTTCTTCCCAGGCCGCCATCCATTGGTTTTGATGCATGGTGTCGCGGGCGATCATGTAACTGAGCATGTCCTTCATGCCAGGGTCATCGGTCATCCTCCAAAGCTGAACCGCCAGCATGCGACCGGTCGATTCTGCTGTTGCGTTGGCCAACATATCGGCAGCCGTGTTTCCCGAGGCATAGACATGGCTGCAGTTGAAAGGCACTCCTTCACTGTCCACCGGCATGGCGGCCATGCACGTGCCGATAACGTGTTGAATGTTCATGCCACCGAGCGCTGCGTACACCACCGGGTCCTTGGCCGCCTCTTCCTGTTCCAGCGGAGCCCCTTCCAGATTCAGCGCGACGGCCGTCGCCAGCATTTCAATATGAGCCATCTCCTCGGTGCCGGTTTCCAGCAGCATGTCGCGGTACTTCACCGGTCCGCGCGCTCCCCAGGCTTGGAACAGATACTGTAGGCACACGCGGATTTCCCCTTGGATGCCACCGATTGCTTGCTGTAACGCTTTGGCAAAGATGGGACTGGGCTTCTCAACACGCACCGGGTACTGCAGCTTTCCGCCATCGTGATAAAACATCCTTCGCTCCATTTCTGTTGCTGGGAGAACACGCTTGACACCAGCCCAACATAGGCTGGTGGTGGCCCCCCGCGGTGCAAAGGATGCGCCAAGGAAGCAGAAAGCTGGATACCGCAAACGTCCTGCCCGGCGCGGCGAAGAAGCTGTCGAGGCCGAGGGTGGTTCCCATGCCGGCACGCCATTTGCCACTAGCATTTGGAATTCGCATTTGGCATTCGCATTTGGCATTCGCATTTGGCATTCGCATTTGCCATTCGAGTGAAGGTCTCCGGCACCACCGCGGGTAGGCTCCATCTTGCATCCGACAGGACCATGAATTTTCTGAAGCAAACGTTCAGCGAGTTTTCCAAGAACAACTGCACGACGCTGGCCGCATCGCTGGCGTATTACACGGCTTTCGCCCTGCCGCCGTTGTTGTATCTGTTGATGACCGTGCTGACGTTCGCGCTGTCGGTGATGTACGAGAGCGAACAGGCCGAACAAAAGGCCCAAGGGATCCTGACCAGTCAAGCCGCTCAGATGTTGGGCAATGAGGCCGCCACCGATCAGATCTCGACGATTATCGAAAACCATCAGCAGACTCAGGGCAAATGGTGGAAAACCTTGCTCAGCTTTGTCGGGATCGTAGTCGGTGCGACGGGCGTTGTGGCCGCCTTACAGGCTTCGTTGAATCAGGTCTGGGAGGTCCAGCCGGACCCGGAGAATACCGCTTGGAAGAGTTTTCTTATGAAACGCATCCTGTCCTTTGCGATGATCCTGGGACTGGGATTTTTGTTGCTGGTCTCGCTGGTGATCTCCTCGGTGCTGACCAGCCTGGGCGATCGGCTGGGCGGTTTGATCGGAATGTCTGAAACCACTGCCGCGGTCACTCATTTTACGGTTCAGGCCCTGGTGGTCTTCGTCGTGTTCGCGGCGATCTTTAAGTTCATGCCGGACGCGGAGGTGCGTTGGCGTGACGTCGTGGTCGGCGCCGCGATCACCACGGTGTTGTTCTTGGTGGGCCGTTCCCTGATGCAGGTGTACTTCAGTTACAGCGAACCCGGAGCCCAGCTGGGGGCGGCCGCGGCTTCGCTGGCGGTGCTGTTGGTCTGGGTTTACTACACCGCGATGATCGTATTGCTCGGCGCCGAAGCGACGCAGGTGTACGCGGTTCGATACGGCCAGGGAATCAAGCCCGAACCCAACGCCGTCCGCGTCGTCAAAGAAATCAAACGCCCCTAACTGTGGCATAGGCTTCCAGCCTGTGAACGAGTGTCGCCTTTCGCTCCGCCGAAAGTAGCTAGGGTACCGCCGTGGCATAGGCTTCCAGCCTGTGAACGAGTGTCGCCTTTCGCTCCGCCGAAAGTAGCCGAGGTACCGCAGTGGCATAGGCTTGCCGCCTGTGAATGCACTCCCGCCACGCGCCCCTGAGCCGTTTGGGCGATCGCCCCGGTTCGGGCCGACGCTCACGCCTTGGAAAAGATCAGCGCGGCGTAGGCACCCAGGTTGCTCACGCCGGAGAACTCGAGGCCGTCGTAGCGATGCTCTTCGGCCGCGATATCACCGACGGGATGCCCATCGAAATGGTCGCTGTACGTTTCCGCATCGCTGTTGAACCGCAGCGTCCACTTGCCATCGGCCGGGAGACCGAACCGATACGCTTCGAACGCGGTGTGGCTGAAGTTCATCAGCACGACCGTATCGTCGTCGCTTCCGCCCTGGTCCCAGCGACGGAATGCCAGCACTTTGTCGTGATGATTAGCGTGTAGGATCTGCAGCCGTTCGCCGGTCAAGCCCCGCGTTTGGCCTTCTCGATTCCGTCGCAGGGCGATCAAATCGCGATACAGCCGCAGGATGCCCGGATACTTTTCACGGTTCTCCCAGTCCAATTCTTCGGTGTCCTGGAACCATCCGTCTTGCAGCAGTTCCTGGCCCTGGAACAGCATCGGAATGCCGGGGGCGGTCAACGTCAGGGCGGCGCCCAGCACCGATCGCTTTTTGGCAAACCGGCCATCCGGATCGGCTTCGTCGATTTCGCTGGGAACTCGTGACTTGCCGTTGGCGACCTCGTCATGGGACTCGGTGTAGACGACACGTTGGAAGGGGCGGCCGTTGTACTGGTGCTCCAGCGCTCCGATAATTTTGTGCAAGTCGCGAGCTCCGTCATCGGGCGCAATCAGAACGTCGCGCACCGGATGCACAAACCCGGCATCCCACTGAGTGGAGAAACCTGCGCCGCCGTCCTCCTGAGGTTTGGTCAGGTAGTCGTTGTTCTGCAGGTCTTCGGCGATCGTAATGGCTTTGGGGTACTTCTCGTAGATTTCGCGGTTGACCCACTGCGTCAGTCCCCAGCCATCGGGGATGTCTTGCGCACCGTCCACGCTGCGGATGTACAGCGTCATGTCGTAGCGGAGGCCGTCCACGTGGTAATCGTCGAACCACATCATGGCGTTGTCGCGGATGAACGCACGCACTTCGCCGCGTCCGTAATCGGGCCGGGTGTCGCCCCACGGCGTGGTCGAACGCTGGTCGTTGTAGAAATAGATCCCGCCTTTGTCGTTTTCGTGCCAACCGTCGAATTGCCAGAGATCCAGATCCGAAGGGCCAAAGTGGTTGTAGACCACGTCCAGAATGACGGCGAATCCGCGCCGGTGGGCTTCACGAACCAGACGTTTGAACTGCCGCGGTCCGCCGTAGGCGCTCTCGATTGCGTAGATATGTGCCGGGTTATAGCCCCAGGAAAGATCCCCGGCGAATTCAGCGATTGGCATGATCTGCAGTGCGTTGACCCCCAGCTTTTTCAGGTGGTCCAGGCCGGCGATCAAGTCTTCGAAATCGCCCGGGGAATCGTCGTCGCTGCGGCGAAACGTACCCACGTGCGTTTCATAGATGACCAGTTCGTTCCAGTTGGCGATTTCGAAGTCATCGTCCTGCCAGTCGAAATCGGGATCGTGTACGATCCCGTTGCCCACGCTGTTGACCACTTCGCGCACCCGCGGATCCACCCGTCGCAGCACCTGATCGCCGTTTACGATTTCGTACTTGTACTGGTCGCCGATCACCGCCTCGGCACAATCGCGGTACCAGCAACCGCCCGGTTCCGCCTCCATCGCTCCGTTGCCGGCATCCCAGTCATTGAAGTCCCCGACCACGCTGACCCTGTCTGCATTAGGGGCCCAGACGCGAAAGGCGACCCCGCTGTCGTGCGGCATAGGTCCCATTCCCGAATGCTTTGCTGCGCCGCGACTTTGTTCATCGCTGCGATTGCGGTCCCTGGGTTCTTCGGATCGCTGGTTTTCTAGGGTCGTACCCACGGCCTGTCTTTCTTGTGAAATGTTTTGAACGAGAACCGGTTTCCGCATCGAACACCCGGCGGTTTTCCTCAGCCGACCGCTCCGCAGCCAAGCGACTCTGTAGCCAAGCCGCTCCGTAGAGACGTAGCAAACGCTGAGCCGAATCGGTAGCAAAATAGCAAGGGCTGGGTCGGTATCACGAAGGCGGCCGCAGCGGGCTCGGCGTTGTCGCGTCACTCAGGCCGGGTGTCAGCCAGCGAGGCGTCCACCGCCCGAACATCCTCGGCGTCCTCCGCTCCCTCCTCTCCGTAGGCGGCGACGATGACCGATATGTTGTCAGTGCCGCCGGCTTGATTCGCCGCTTCGATCAGGCGGTCGACGGTTTTGCCGCTGGAGGCTTCTTCGCGAAGCGCTTCGCTGAGTTGTTTGTCGTCCAGCATGCCGGACAGACCGTCGCTGCACAGCAGCAATTTGTCGCGGGGGGCGAGCACGATCTTGCTGACCTCCGTCTCGACCTGTTCCCGGCTGCCGCCCACGCAATTCCAAAGCACGTGTCGCCACCGCGACGTCGCCGCTTCTTCCGGCGTAATCGCACGGTCCTCCAACAGCTTTTGAGCCAACGTGTGATCGGTCGTCAACTGAACCAGTTGATTGTCGCGAAACAGATAACAGCGGCTGTCCCCGGCATGCACCACGTACAGCCGCGGCCAAACCACATAAGCCATCGTGACGGTGGTGCCCATTTGACGGTCGTGAGGCACCGCTCTGTCGTACAGCGACTGCTGGACCACCGCCAGCGAATCTTCTAATTCGCGTTTGAAGTCGTCTTCGTTAGAGGAAGATAGTTTTAAGAACCAGTTGGTCATGTCCAGGACGTAGCGTGCGCAAGCCCGCACCGCGGTACCGCTGGCCAACGCTCCATCGGCATGTCCACCCATGCCGTCGGCGATGACCATCAAGCGGCCCAGACAGTTTCCGTACAGCTCGTTGCATTTCTCCAGGGGGATGTCCGTCTGGACGACTTCTAATTGGCGATGGAGGTCGGCGATCAGGAAGTGGTCCTGGTTTTCGGCTCGGCGGCGACCGATGTCCGACCGACCAGCGACATCCAAAGTTGGTTGTTTGTCCATCACCGTGGCCTCTCTTCCTTCGGGCGGCAAAATGATTCGCGTTCGTGGTTCCGTATTCTACTGGGTCGAGCAGTCTGCGGTTGAGCGCCGCAGGTTCCCCTACGAACAGAAAACGCCCGTCCACCGTTTTGTGGACGAACGTGTTTGCGCGCCTTGGCCCGGGCTTTGCATACGTAAACGCTCGCGCAGCCCTGCGTACGCGGGCCTCCCCGTTTGGTTACAAAGGTCTGAACATGAATCCTCCCGCGGAAGCCGGTCCCCCGGCCAAAGCAGATCCTCAGGCGGCATCGCTCCGGCCGATCGCCGTGGTCGCCGACGACGTCAAAGCGAATCGGACTCTGGTGGCCAACTGGATCCAGCGTCTGGGATACACTTGCCGAACCGCAGGCGATGGAAAGCAAGCTTGGCAACTGCTCACCGAATACCGTGCGGCTCTGGTGGTCACCGATATCGATATGCCGGTGTACAGTGGCCTGACGCTGCTGCATTCGCTGCGAAACCACGCCTCTCCGGCGCTGCGAAAGTTGCCGGTGATTGTGATGAGCAGCCTGCGGGACGCCGAGATCTACGCCATCGTCGCCCACTTTGGCGGGACCTTTTTCTTGCCCAAGCCCCTGGATCGTGCCGCCTTTGATCGCGCCGTGGCCTCGATCGCCCAGCGACCGGCCGCTGGCAGAACGGCCCCTGATCCGCCGGCTGCGGCGCCTCCGCGACCGGCCGGCGCGCGGGCTGCGACGCGGGTCTCTCCGACGCTGCGGCGTCTGGTTCAACAGGTCCGGCACGAGGGCCCCCTGCTCCGCTGGCCGAGCCCCTGCTCCGCTGGCCGAGCCCCTGCTCCGCTGGCCGAGCCCCTGCTCCGCTGGCCGAGCCCCTGCTCCGCTGGGTGCGAGCGGTTTCAAAGATCTCGGCATCAAATTTGCATTCAACAATGTTTCCCATCGCCCGCGATGTCTTTCGAGCGTCCGTTCAGCTCGGAGGCCGTTGGGCTTTTGCTTTCACCATCCTTTACTGGGACGAACATGGTTACCAAACAAGAATTCAGTGGAAAGTGGAATTCGATCTCCGGTGAGGTCAAGAAGAAGTACGGCGCGATCACCGACGATGATCTCCGCCGGGCCGAGGGCGACCTGAACCAGTTGGCCGGCTTGATCCAGCGTAAAACGGGGCAGTCCCGCGAACAGATCGAAGCTTTCTTTGATGAGTGCTGTGCCGGCGACGCTACGATCACCGACCAAGCGGCGCAGATCGCGGGCGACGCCGGCGAGTCGCTGCGTCAAGGCTACGCTCAAGCCGCCCAACAGGCTCGTCGCGGTTACGATTCGACCGTGCGGACGATCAGCCAGCATCCGCTGGAATCGACCACGGCGGCTCTGGGGTTGGGGCTGGTTGTCGGCATTCTGATGGGATTATCGTTGGGAGCACCGCGACGCCCCGAACCGTCTTGGTACCAGCGGCTCAGCCGCTAAAGCCCCATTGCGTTTTGTTTTCTTCCCCATTTTCCAAGCGAGGTTTGTCCATCCATGTCTACGCAATCGTCCAGCCGCACCGATCGTGCCGAAAATCGTGAAACCAGTTCCGGCAGCAACGAATCGTCCCAGCAGTACTCCCAGCACTACGTCTCCGAACCGGCCAAGGACGTGTTGACTATGTTCCGCGATTACGCGCATGAGAAGCCCGATGTGGCGGCCATGTGGTGTTTCGGCTTGGGGCTGATCGTGGGTTGGAAACTTCGCGGCTAAGCACGTCGGCATGAATCTTTCGGTGAAACCCCGCGACAACACCCTCCCGCGCAGCGGGAGGGTAAAGCCGAATCAAATGTTGCGACGTGCTTAGCCGGTCGCGATCGCGAAGAATTGCCTGCCCGTCGTGGACCAGCCGACCAGTTGTCCGCCGTCCGCGCTCGCGTTTCGCCGCGGTTCAATTTCCTTGCCGTTGTTCGCCGTGGCGTAAGCTTCCCGGTCATCGTCGACCTTTCACGGGCCGGAAGCCTATGCCACGAATTCGCTTTGGCTCCAGGGAATCGGCTTTGCGTGCTGCCACCGGATAAGGCATATTGAGCAGGCTCGGCGTTCCGCGCCGAACGCTTCCGCATCCCTAGTCTGCTCTGCCGAACGCCGTGTCCCCTTCCGAAAACGTTTCCCCGCACGTCGGGACACCGCTCTCAGACCCTTCCTCCTTGGCCACGTCCGAAGGGGATGTCTACTCGACGAGCCGCTTTCATAGCTCGGTTACGGCTTGGGGTATCCTCGGCATCTCCTTGATCGTTACGGCCGTGGCTTGGTACCTGTCGTATCGGTACATGGAAGATCGCGCCCGCGATCGATTCGAGTTTCATACCGGTGAGATCCGCGACGCCGTGGAGCGGCGGATGCTGGAATACGAGCAGGTATTGCGCAGCGGCGTCGGACTCTATGCCTCCTCCCGGAGCGTGTCGCGGGAAGAGTGGCGCACCTTCATCGACAATTCCCGGTTGCAGCAATACTACCCAGGGATACAGGGGATCGGCTTTGCTGCGTTCGTCCGCGACGCGGACAAACAGGACTACGTCCGGCGAGTCCGGGAAGAGGGCTTTCCGGACTTTGAAATCAAACCGCCCGGTCAACGGCCGGTCTATGGCGTTGTGCATCATCTGGAGCCGTTTGATTGGCGCAATCAACGAGCCTTTGGGTACGACATGTATTCCGAACCGGTGCGCCGGGCAGCGATGCAGGAGGCGATTGCCACCGCTCAACCTGCCATCTCGGGGTTGGTAACCCTGGTGCAGGAAACCGAAACCGACGTGCAGCCAGGCTTCCTGGTCTACTTGCCTTTGTTCGACCGAGCGGCCCCCCGCGACACGCTGGCCGAGAAAGCGAAAGCGGTAACCGGATTCGTGTACGCACCCTTTCGAGCTCGCGATCTGTTCGAGGGCACCCTGGGCTCGCCGACCGCGGGAATCGACTTCGAAGTCTACGATGGCGACGTGCTGACCAGCCAGCACCTGCTGTACGACAGCAACCGCCGCCTGCACAACGTCGCCAAGGACCCAACGCCCAAGTTTGCTCGAACGCTCGCGTTGGATTTGCGGGGTCGTACGTGGACCCTGTACTTTGAATCGCAACCGGGTTTCATCAGCCCAACCGAGGCGTCGCTCAGTTTCTTGGTGGCCTGTGTGGGTCTGATCGTCGACGTTCTGTTGTTTTTAGTGATCGGTTCGATCGGTCGGCAAAACCGACGCGCTACCTCACTGGCCAACGCGATGACCCAGGCATATCGGCGGCAGGAACAACAATTCAAGGCGGTATGCGATTCCGCTCACGACCCCATCGTCCTCAGCGACGGCCAGGGCAATTTAATCTACGTCAACCCGGCCGCCGAGCGATCCTTCGGCTATGCGTCCGAGGAACTGTTGGAGCGACCCTATCAGCTCCTGCTCGGCGGCGACGATCTGGACGGTCACGGCGGCTCGAAGGCGAATTCCGAGACGTTGTTCGCCAGCGAGCGAGCGGACAGCCGCGAACGCTGTGGGCGACGCAAGAGCGGCGAAGAATTTCCGGTCGAGGTGACAACTTCACACTGGATCGAGCAGGGGCAAGCCTTTATGGCAATCGTTCTGCGCGACATCTCGGAGCGTAAAGAAAAGGAAGCGTTGATACGGCAAACCGTCGCGGAGCTTCGCCGCAGCAATCGCGATCTGGATGATTTCGCCAATATCGCTTCCCACGACTTGCGTTCGCCCCTGCGAGGCATCGCCCACCTGGCCGATTGGACGCTGGAGGATGCCGGCGACCGTTTGCCGTCGAACTGTCGCGAGCATCTGCTGAAGCTGCAGGACCGGATTGCCTTGATGGACCGATTACTGCGGGACCTACTGGCGTATTCACGAGCCGGCAAGGTGAACGACCGATTGGATCAAGTCGACACCGGCGAGCTGGCCGCGCAGTTGGCGTCGCTGTTGGACCGTCCGGCCGAGTTCACGATCCAAATCGCCGATGACATGCCCACCTTTGAGACGCTCCGTACGCCCCTGGAAACGTGCTTGCGCAATCTGATCGCCAACGCCATCAAGCACCACCACGCGGCGACCGGCCGGGTGACGGTCTCGGCCACGGTCGACGAGTGCTTCGTACATTTTCACGTCGCCGATGATGGGCCGGGAATCGACCCTGCGTTTCACGACCGGATCTTCAAGATCTTTCACACCCTGGCTGCCAAAAACTCGGGCGGAACCGGCAGCGGCGTTGGGCTGGCGATCATCAAAAAGACGGTCGAAACCTACGGCGGATCGATCGAAGTGGAGTCGGCACCCGGCCAGGGAGCGTGTTTCATCCTGCACTGGCCCCGCGTCATCGCCGGCCGCGTCCTGAGTGATCATCGAGAACTGGTCAGCCCCACCGCATAGCTTCTGTGCGGCGTCATTTGACCTCGAACTGATCAAGACCAGAACTCGTGCTAAACCGGCATAGCCGTCGATCAGTGTTCGCTCGCCTACGTTCAGGTATCAAATGCGATCAACAATCGAGAGTATTCGCCGTGACATCGCGCGTCGAGTGAAGTCAACGCGTCGATCACACAGCGAAACTTCCAGGAAAGAGAATCGATGTCAACATTGCGGCGGTCCAACGCTGAGAGTAGGTCACAACGGCCTCTTTTCGCCGTCGCCAACGAGGGGTTTGCGGCGATGCGCTAGCCATGAACGCGTTATGAAGTACACCGTGCCATGTCCCGCCAATGCCATCATGATCGCAGCGGAGAACGATATTACGTCCTTCGTGTAGTCCCAGACGATACAACCCACCATTCCCAGGAGTAGGAGGGATACGAGCGAGGAAAGTAACAGATAGCGAAGTCGAACTTCTGGGCCGACTCTTTGCGCCGAGGTAAAGCACGATGACACGAGCCCGGCAGCGACCATCGCGATCCCCGTTGCAAAGACAAGCCCAGGTTCCGTTGCAAGCAACCCTAGCAGCACGACCGCCGCGCTAGCTAGCGATGCAGTCTGTTCCGCAATAGTTTCGTTTGATGGTCGGGGCATGGCACTAGCGGCTCGCTTGCCGCGTTCTGAGGAGGGGCGGTATCGATTTCTAAGGGTACGCTTGCCCCTCGGCCGCGTTCTCCACGGTGGTCGACGTTCGTCATTCGTGGTGATCGTCCAGTACCGTATCGCTGCCGCGGCGGCTTTCCAGAAGTTGCTCGATCCGTTCAGCAAAATCGACAGACGCCGGGTGACCTCTGAATACAATGTTTCCGTGGTCGTCAATAAGTAAGCTCGTCGGGACGCCGGTCACCACGTAGTCCTGGGCCGCAACGGAGGGGAACCCAATGTCTTCGAGCGAGTGACCCGTTACCGGCGTGTCGACCAGAGTTCGGGTGCCAAGCCATCCGCGAGTGCGCAAACGTCTCTCAGCCGCACCGTGATCATCATCGACACTGATCGTGACGAATTGCACGCGATCTTCCCACCGTTCACTTCGTTCGTTGGCAAGATCGTTAATTCTCTGCATTGCAGGTTGGCAAGGGCCGCACCAAGTCGCCCAGAACTCTACCAGGGTAACTCGGCCTTGAAACTCCACCGCTTCCGGTTGCCCGCTCAGGATGTTCATCGCCCTGATTGGCGGCGCGGCATCTCCTACATCCGGCGCAGCACTCAGCTTCTTCATCTGGGGCGCAATCAAGGATTCTGAATCGTTCATACGATGCGCTCTCACCAGAGACGCCACCCGCTCGGACGGGAACTGCTCGCCCAGAGTGCCATCCGCTCGGACAACGTAACAGCCGACCGGGTTCGCGGCGTCACAGGTTTTGAACTCCGTTACCAACAGATTCTCGGGAAAAAACGGCTGGTCAGTCTCGATCGGCTGATTGACCGCGGAATACTCGATATCGATTGTCTGCCGCGTCTCATGCCTTCCTCGCTGTGCGGAATAGCTCACGCGAGACGGAAGAAAAACACCTCCGGGGAACTCCTTATACGTCTGGACGCTGAGCTGCTGTGAAAAACGTTTGCCATGTCTATTGAGTGCAAAAGTGGTCCCATGGCCCGTGACCAGATACCCTCTCGCCGCGTCAAGTTCAAAAGAAACTCGTGCTCCTTTTGGGATCGCTAGCCTTCCGCGTTGGTTGAAAGCCAACGAACCTGGATGCACGATTTGGATCTGTACGAAATCGCCGCTTTGGTCGAATTCCGGCTGTTCCAGCGACTGCTCACAAAGCTCTCGGAGACTCAAATCGCACTCATTTGCGTATACCCGATACGCCCGCAGCGAACGCCATTGGAAGAGGCGATGAACAGGGCTGTCTTCGCGGTACAGCAGACCGTTAACAGCCGTAATCGACGTGGGCTCACGAAGGTACTCTTCGCGTGAGTACCCCGGCATCCGATGAAATGACGCACCGTCCCACAGATAGTGGTCCGGGACTTCCGCTCCCGGAGCTAGCCGGGTTGATCTCTCGTAACCGGGAGCGATGGAGGTCCGGTAGTGCTCGACGCGGGTCGGATTGTCAGCGTCCTCGTGATACGTTACCGACCAATCTACTTGCAGGGTGCTTGATCGAGCAAGTTGCGCTTCGTGCTTGCGTAGGATCTTATCTAGCGACTCGCTGAGCACGTTCGGAGGGTGGACGCTGGTACCGGGCTTCACGCTTTCCCGTTCTAGGTCATTTTCGTCGTTCTCATGGAACCAGGGCCCGTCCCGTTCGTAGATTTCAGCATCGAAATAGAAGTGGTCCTTGTCGCGTGCGAGTGGGCCGTGAACATTGAGGTACTTTAGACTCGGCGGAAAGAAGTCTAGATATTGCGTCCCCAGAATCTCAAAGGTTTCCGGATCGGCTTCAGGAACAATCTCCGTTTTGTAGTAAACGTGGTACGCGTCTTTGGCGTAGCTCGCAAAACTCAGATCCTGAAACGTCTCGCGATCGGCAGGGTCAAATCGCTCGATACCATAATAGATATTCTTTGCGTCCCGACTCCAGCCTGCGATTGTATTCGGCCGCTTGGTAACTCGATCATTGTGCCAGACATTGGAGACGTACCCGGAAGAGGTTGCTTCGAACGTTGAGGCGTCCGCTGGAACAACGAGGTGCCCGAGATAGGCGTGGTTGTCGTCAACCGAAAAATCACCATGCAGGCGGCGGAACGAATTGGGATCGGCGCCTTCAATTTTGACGGCACGGTAGTAAACGCTGTCTTTGTCGCGGGCAAATCTGCCGGCAAGATCCAGCAGCCGAAACGTAGTCGGGTCGGCGTCAATTCTCCTGATTCCTTCGGTGTCTTCTACGTACACATAGTTCTTGTCCACGCCGTAATACACGCGGCTACCTCGCTCGGGAAATACCTGGTTAAGGGTGCGGAAGGTTGCCGCATCGGCACCTTCGACCGGCGTCAGTACTTTCTTGCGCACCAGACTGCTGGCATGATTGCGTCCTTCGAAGACGACCTGACCGTCCACCACGTGAAAGCCGTAATCAATTCTATCCGACTTAAATGCCCCGCTGAGAACCCGTTCGATGAGCTCTGCCCTCTGCTCTTCGCTGACGGTTTCGTTCGCGACCTCTGACAGTTCGTTCGCGACCTCTGACAGGCCGATCAGCGCGGTCACGCCAGCGGCGGTACATACGACCGATGTTATGAGAAAGGTTCGAATCGTGTTCCGCATTGTTTGCTGCCCCTGGACGCGATTGTGATGGACCGTCACCAAACGGTTGGACGGTAGAAATTACGCGGCGGCGGTGTGAACTGTTGCTTCCGCCCGCACCGAACTTGCCCCTCGGGTGCATTGCTTCTGCAGCGCGGTAGGTAGCGTTCACGACCGCACTCGAGCCCCCCATTGTAATGCCACCGCGGAGGGACGGACAAGCAAGAGTCGCAGAGGAACTCAAATGAACACCGAACTGGAGTTCGAATAATCTGTGTTCATCCGCGTCTATCTGAGGTTGTTCAGAAGGGTGTCGCACCGTGGAGAGGAGCCCCCAAACCAGCACTCACATATCCGCGACGATTCGCGTGATCGGCGGAGCGAAAGGTGACACTGGAGCTACTTTCGGCGGAGCGAAAGGCGACACTGGAGGTACTTTCGGCGGAGCGAAAGGTGACACTGGAGCTACTTTCGGCGGAGCGAAAGGCGACACTGGAGGTACTTTCGGCGGAGCGAAAGGCAACACTGGGAGCTTGAGCTACCGCAGCATTATCGCTGGACGGAGAACGGTTCGGGTTCGATCGCTTCCAATGGGCTGTCGTCGCGGGCGAAGAACATCAGGTGCTGCCAGGGCAGACCGTTGTACTCGCGCACCAATTTAAAACCGTTCTGCTTGTACTCCTTCATGATCTGCGGTTTGGACATCTTGTGCAGCGGTTTGATCGGCACCCGCGGATCCTCCTCGCGGTATTCCAGCAAAGCGACGACGCCTTCGGGTTTCAGTGACCGGCGGATCGACCACAACATCGACTCGGGATGCGAAAACTCGTGGTACACGTCCACCATCAACACCAAGTCGACTTCGCCAGCCGGCAGCTTCGGGTCATCGACGTCACCCAGGATCGGTTCCACGTTTTCGATCTCAAAGCGGTCCGCTCGCTGACGCAGTTTGGTCAGCATTTGCGGCTGGATATCGACGGCCAGGACCCGGCCCTGTGGTCCCACGACCCGCGCCATCATCAGTGTCCAGAAACCGTTCCCGCAGCCCATGTCGCAGGTCGTCATGCCGGCTTGGAGACCGAGCTGCTTCAGCGATTGGTCCGGACGCTCTTCCTCTTGCCGCGTCGGCCGCACCAGCCAACCGGCGCCCAGATGCGACATCGGTTTGGCGATCACGCGGCCCAGATACGACCGCCGCGCCTCCTCGTCGGGCCGCGGCCGTTCGGCCTGCTGCGAGCCTTCCGCGGATCCAGCCAGCGTGTCCGGACTGGGCCCCGGCGGCTGTGCTGACGCGATCGCGGTGGTCATGCCTAGCAAACCGGCAAAGGCGACGGCCGAGCAGATAAAGCGTTTTACACAGACCAGTGGCATCGGGATCGCGCTCGCAGGAAGGATTTTGAGGGAAGGATATTCCAGGGTTCAGCATAACCGGGCCCGGCAGCAGGGTCGACACTTACGCGCGGCGACCGTGGCCGTAGCTGAAGTCGCCAGACTTTGGACCTGCTCGCCGCTACGATCCAATCTCTGGCGAGATCAGCTACAGGAGGATAGTGCCGCATCGATCTCTGCACGAACCGTAGGGTCCTGTTCGATTGCGGAACGCTCGCGCAAAGCGGCCCAGGCGGCTCCCGTAGCAATGTTCCCCAGGGCCCAGGCGGCCGCGCCGCGCACCAGGGGTTCGGAATCGGCCAGCCCTTTGCAAAGGGCGGGAACCGCCGCTGAGGCTTGTTGATTGCCCAGCACGATGGCGGCGTTTCGCAAGATGCCGCGGCGCCGGGTTCGCCACAGCGGCGTCTTGCGAAACCGCGTGCGAAAGGAGTCGTCGTCCAGGTCGAACAACCCCACCAGATCCAGTTGCTGGTCGGGCACCGGCGGCTGCAAGGCCGGGTCGTTTGCGACGCTGCCACGCCGGTTCCAGGGACAGACGTCCTGGCAAACGTCACAGCCAAACACCCAGTCCTGCATCTGGGGACGCAGCTCGCGAGGGATCGGACCGCGATGCTCGATCGTGAGGTAGCTGATGCAGCGGCGGCTGTCCAAGACGCCGGCCGCGACGAAGGCGTCGGTGGGACAGGCGTCCAGACAGCGGGTGCAGGTGCCGCAGTGGTCACTGTGGTGGGCGGGATCGGCGGGAAGATCGACACCGAGCAGCAGGCAAGCCAGAAAGAAGTAGCTGCCCTCTAGCTTGTTCAGCAGCAGCGTGTTCTTGCCCGTCCATCCCAGTCCGGCCAACTGGGCGAATTCGCGTTCCATCAAGGGAGCCGAATCGACGACGCCGCGGACGCCGATCGAGGCATCGCGAGCGGCCAGTTCACGCTTGAGTTGCTTCAGCCGCCGGTGGATCAGGTCGTGATAGTCCGCCGTGCCCCAGGCATACCGTGCCACGCGTCCCTCGAGCGCATCCGCCGGTGGCGGTTCGACCGTGCGGTAGGGAAACCCCAGCATGACCAGCGACCGCGTGCCATCCATCACGCCGTCGGGATGTTGGTAGGCGGAGAGCCGCGCCGGGATGTAATCCATCTCGGCGGCGTAACCGGCCTCGATCCACTCGACCAATCGGTGGTACCCGGTGGGCGTGACCGCGGGAGCGACGCCGAACAGGTGAAACCCCAGCTGCTGGGCACGTTCACGCAGCCAACGCTTCAGTTCCGCGGCGTCGTCCTCCACAACACTAGCGCTCCCGTTTGGACCGTTGCCGACCTCGTAGCCGAAGTCGCCAGACTTTGGACGTCTCGCTCTCCGTAGCTGAAGTCGCCAGACTTTGGACTGGAACCGTGGGCTAGCGCCCTACGGCTGATGGTTACTTGGCGGCCGCTTCGGTTGACCGGCCGATTCCCATTGCGTCGGCGTGCTTGATCACCAGGGCCGCGGTATCGCGCAGTTGCTGTTCGCTGTGCGTGCTGGTGATGAAGAAACGCACCCGCGCGGCGGCTTCTTCCACGGCCGGGTAGAGGATCGGCGGGGCGTTGATGCCGTCGAGCAACAGGCGGTGCGACAACCGCAGGGCGACCAGCGAATTGCCGGTGATCACCGGCACCACGGGCGTGCCACCGCTGAGTCCGGTATCGATCCCCGCGTCTTTGAGCAGGCCGAGGAACAGGGCGGAATTCTCCAGCAACCGCCGGGGTCGCTCCGGTTCTCGCTCCAACACTTCAAAGGCCTTCAGCGAGGCGGCGGCCACCGAGGGACTCATCCCGGTGGCAAAGACAAACGCCGGCGCGGTGTATCGCAGCAGCTCGACCAGTTCCTTGCGGCCGGCGATGTACCCGCCGCAGGAACCGATCGCTTTGCCCAGGGTGCCCATCCAGATATCGACTTCGTTGGGATCGATGCCAAAGTGTTCGGCGACCCCGCGGCCGGTCGCGCCAAGCGTTCCCAGCGAATGGGCTTCGTCGATCATCAACAACGCTTTGTGTCGTTTGCAAACCTCCATTGCCGCCGGCAAGTCGCAGTAGTCGCCGTCCATGCTGTACACGCCTTCGACGACGACCAACACGCGGCGGTACTGCCGCCGGACTTCGCTCAAGACGCGCTCGAGCTCTTCGAAATCGTTGTGCCGGAAGGGGCGACGTCGGGCGCCCGAAAGCATCGCACCCTGGACGATACTGTTGTGCGACAGCGAGTCATGCAGGATCAAATCGCCCGGCGAGACCAGTTGGCCGATCGCCGATTCGTTGGTCCCGTGACCGCTGACAAACGTCAACGAATCCTCCACGCCGCAGAACTCGGCGATCTTCTTTTCCAGTTCCAGGTGCACCGGTTTTTGGCCGGAAACCAGGCGGCTGGCCGAGACGCTGGTGCCGTACTTCTCGATCGCCTCGATGCTGGCGCGGGTCACTTCGGGATCGCCCGACATGCCGATGTAATTAAAACTGGCGTAGCTGATCAGTTCGCGGCCATCGACCACGGTCGTATCGCGGACCACCGACTCGTGCACCGAGAAGTACGGGTTCGGCACGCCGGTCATCAGCACCTGAGCCATGGTCTGCTTCAGCCGCAGGTACTCGGGAAAGCGATCGAATTGATAGGACGCTTCGTCGATCTCGCGCTGCGGGGCGGCCTGGCCCTCGGCCGGTCCGCCTGCCGCCGATTCCGCTTCGCCCGGTCCGCCGTGTTGTTGGGCGCGAGCGATCGCGGCTTGCCCCATGTGACGCTCGATCGCCACGGCGACCTGACCGATGGTTTCGATTTCGTCCAGCACGTCTTCGGGAAACCGGCCGCCGAACGCCTGCTCCAGGGCATGGGCGATCTGCAATCGTTCCAGCGAATCGAGTCCCAGGTCCAGGACGATATTGGTATCCACGTCCAGCTGTTTGGCGCGTTCCTGGGCGACGGCTCGCACGTGTTGCGAAACCACGGCGACGATGTCGGCATTGGGCGGACGGCCATCGATGGTCGCGCCCTCCAGGTTGTTGCCGTTGGCCTGGTCCTGGCCGCTGCCCGCGGTGGCCGCCTGCATCATCGGGCGGTCATCGTGCCAGGCTTCGACTTCCTCTTCCCAGCGCACCCACTTGGCCACGACTTTGAGGGTTTGATCGCGGACGGCGTCGACGCAGGCGTGACGCTGGATCTTGCCGCTGCTGGTCTTGGGAACGCTGCTGTTTCGCACCAGGTACAGCGCGTCCGGAGGCAGTTCGTGCTGGGCGGTGACCGCGCGGCGGATGGCCTGCAGGTGTTTCTCGCGATCCAGATTCCGGCTCCGCACCGTTTCGGCCACGATCACCAAACGCTCGCTGCCCTCGTGTTCCATGGCAAACGCGGCGACGGCTCCGGCCTGAACCGCTTCGCTGGCTTCTTCGACGGTTTTTTCGATGTCCTGCGGATAGCGATTCACACCGCGGATGATGATCAAGTCTTTCAAGCGACCGCTGACAAATAACTGGTCCTCGTGCAGGAAGCCCAAGTCGCCGGTTCGCAGGAACGGTCCCTGCCCATCGCTGGTGCGGGCATCGAAGGTCTCGGCGGTGGCTTCCGGAGCATTCCAGTAGCCTTTGCCCACGCTGGGACCCTGCACCCAGATCTCGCCGATTTTGCCGGGAGGCAGGATTTCGTTGGTCTCGGCGTCGACGATCTCCACCCGTTCGCCCGGGATCACCGCGCCGCAGCCCACCATTTCGCGGGCATCTTCGCGATCCTTGGGAATCGGCGTGGCGGTGCCGGCGTCCAGGTTGTGTCGTTGGAAGGTGCGAGCGAAGGGACGCGTCGCCTGGGGGCCGCCGGTGACGATCAACGTCGTTTCGGCCATCCCGTAACAAGGCAGGAAGGCTTCGCGGCGAAAGCCCACCGGGGCGAATTTTTCGGCAAACGCGTCCAGCGTGCTGGTGCGAATCGGTTCCGCACCGTTGAAGGCGACGAACCACGAGGACAGGTCCAGGCCCTGCAGTTCGTCCTCGCTGATCTTATCCACGCACAACTGGTAGGCAAAATTCGGTCCGCCGCTGATGTGAGCTTGGTAGTGCGAGACCGTCCGCAACCACTTCACCGGGTGCTGCAGGAACGTCATCGGGCTCATCAGGACGTTCATCTTGCCGACAAAGATTGGCTGGAGGACGCCGCCGACCAGCCCCATGTCGTGATAGGTCGGCAACCAGGTCACCCCGCGCGTGGCACCTTCGGGTTCGAAGGCGTAGGTGATCTGTTCGCAGTTGGCGACCAGATTGCGGTGCGAGAGCATCACGCCCTTGGGCGAACCGGTCGAACCAGAGGTGTATTGCAGCAGGGCCACGTCGTCGCCATCGATGGCGACTTGTTGCCACGCCGAGGCATCTCGCGCCAGCGGCTCGTCGGTACCGATCAATTCGATGTCGACCAAGTCCTCGTGACGGTTCTCGCCGCCGAGCTGTTCGGCCACCTTGGCGGTCGAGAGCGCAAAGCGCGCGTCGGCGTCTTTGGCGATCGAGCGGATGCGTCCGGCTTTGCGATTCTTGCGGGGGGGGAACGCCGGTACGGCGATGGCTCCGGCCGCATGGCAGGCGAAGAAACCCACGGCAAAGTCCAGGCCCGGAGGGTACATCAACAGCACTCGCTCGCCGCGCCGCACACCGGTCCGCTGCAGATAGCCGGCCAAGCCCCGGATCTCATCCCACAGTTGACCGTAGGTCAGCGCCGCTTCCTCTCGCTCGCCGTCGCTGAAGTGGAAGGCGTAGTCGTCCGGGTGGATGTCCGTCCAGTGTTTGATGATGTCAAGAAAGTTGGTGCGCGGCGGTCCGCCTTCTGGAAAATAACGCTGCAAATTCACCATCGAGTCAAATATCCAAACGGGTAGGTCCACTTAGGTTGGGACGTTTTGTGGTCGGAATCATGCGGGCGAGCCTTCCCGAATCCGACGACGATAGGCTAGTGTAACCGCTGATAGGTGTTCTGAATAACCTGCCGGAACCGGAATGGCCGGCCTGATCCCGCTGAGGTGTGCCGATGATGCCCCCCCAAAAACCGGTCGAACGTGTGGTCGACCTGCTGGATCCCCGTGGCAATGTTCTGTTGAACATGAGCGACGCCGAAGCCGCCGAGGCGGTGCGGAGCGGCCAAGCCGAACGGATACGCCAGATACAGGGCCAGTTCGCCATCTGCCAACGCGTGGGAAAAACCGTTCGCATGGCCCGTTCGATTGGCCGGCCGATGCGATACTTTCTGGCCAAGCGGACCGCCGGCCCCTGCTTGATCATCGCCGAACGTATCGATGAAATTCATGCCCAACTGGTCGCCGAAGGGCTGCAGGATCAATTCCATCCTTCCTATACGCGGATGGTTCCCGCCCACCACCTGCTGGAACTGCAACTGGTCGGTTGCCCGGATCCCAACCCCCAGCTGAATCGTTTCTTCACGCCG
Organism: Roseimaritima sediminicola; assembly: GCF_009618275.1. GTDB lineage: Bacteria > Planctomycetota > Planctomycetia > Pirellulales > Pirellulaceae > Roseimaritima > Roseimaritima sediminicola. Next base: position 130,624 of record NZ_WIAD01000003.1, on the reverse strand, counting down.
CAGCGCGATCGCCTGCCGGCCGATGTCGACGCCATCGGACACCACTACATCGGGCGCCTGGAAGCGGCCTGCAACGCGTGGCTGGACAAAATCGATGATCGCCAGCCGATCGGGGTGCTGTTCAGCGGCGGGATCGACAGCGGATCGGTGTTGTTGGTCCTGCATCAATTGCTGCTCAAGCGAGGCCAACCGGCTCAGCGTCTGAAAGCCTTTACACTGAACGTGGCGGAACAAAGCAGCGACGTTCGCCAAGCCCAGCAGTTCCTCCGCCAGGTGGATCTCGAGATGCTGCTGGAGGTGATCGATGTTCCGGTCGAAGCGATCAATTACCGCGACGCCATCCGCGTGATCGAGGACTACAAACCGCTGGACGTCCAGTCCGCCACGATGGCTCTGGCAATGTGCCGCGGGATCCGCGAGCGATACCCGGACTGGAAATACCTGATCGATGGCGACGGCGGCGACGAGAACCTGAAAGATTACCCGATCGAAGACAATCCCGAACTGACCATCCGCAGCGTGCTGGGCAATCGCATGCTGTATCAGGAAGGCTGGGGCGTCGATGCGGTCAAGCACTCGCTGGTCTACAGCGGCGGTCAGAGTCGCGGTCACGTGCGAACGTCCGCCCCGGCACGCCGGTTTGGGTTCGAGGGCTTCAGTCCTTACGCCTTGCCCGATGTGATCGAAGCGGCCGAAGCCATTCCCTTTGTCGCCCTGACCGACTGGGACCACCAGCGTCTGTACGAATTAAAAGGCCAGGTGGTCGCGGCCGGCGTGCGTGCGGTTACCGGGCTAGAGATGCCGGTCTTTGAGAAGTGCCGTTTCCAAAGAGGCGCTGTCGATGAAGCCACTTTTGCCGAGCAATTCCCAGAAGACCCGCTCGTCTACCGCGACACCTTTACGGAACTGTTTCTCGATCCCGCCAAGACCGCGTGCTGAGTGACGCTGGCCGCGCTAAGAATACGCTGACCGGCCAAGTGCTGGCGGCTCGCGGTGCGAAACAGCCCGTCACCGCCGAGCGGGCTGGCGCTGTGCTGGTGGAAGAGGAAGCCGACGGCCGGGGCGGTCAGACGCCGACCCTGACGATCCTACTGGCCGCCGCCGAGTGCCCGCTGCGATGCGCCATGTGCGACCTCTGGCAACAGACCCTGCCCGGGGCCACGCCGCCCGGAGCGATCGTCACCCAGATCCGCCAAGCCATCGCCCAGCACTGGCGGCCGCACGCGGACGGCCCCCCGCAAACCGGCGGACCCGCGCAGGCCGGCGGCGGCACGATCAAGCTTTACAACAGCGGCAGTTTCTTCGACCCCCGCAGCATCCCTGTTTCGGATTACGGGGCGATCGCCCGGGCGGTGCGCCGCTTCGATCGCGTGGTCGTCGAGAACCACCCGCGCTTCGGACGCAGCCGGATCGAACGCTTCGCCAGCCAGCTAGCCGGACGCCTGGAGATCGCCGTCGGTCTGGAAACCGTCCAACCCGGCATGCTGCGGCGCTTGAACAAGGGCATGACCCGCGACGATTTCGACGCGTTTGCACGTTACCTCCGGACGCGCGGTATCGATTTGCGCGTGTTCCTGATGCTGCGACCGCCCTGGACTGAGGAAGCCGAAGCGGTGCGGTGGACGGTCTTGTCGGTGCGGCACGCGCTGGCCGCCGGAGCCCGTCATATCACGATCATCCCGGCCCGCTCCGGCAACGGCTGGATGGAACAGCGGCAAGCGGCGGGCGAGTTCTCGCCCCCGCAAACCGGTTCGCTGCTGGAAGCGGTTGGCCGCTCGCAAGACGAAGCGGCCCGCGCCGGGGCCCGCTGCGTCGTTACCGCCGATCTCTGGGATCTGGATCCGCAGCAGGACCCGGCCGCCTACCGGAGCCTGCAGCAGCGAAATCGACGCGGGTGAAATATCTCAATATTAATGCGCAAAATGTCATTGGCAGGGCGGGCTGAAGGGCCATAATGCCTCTCTACGTCGTCGATGCTTCCCTTCCAACTATTGCGATAGTGAGCCCCGCCCGTGAGCAAGACCGTCAACGCCGCCATGATCGGATTGGGATTTGGTGCCGAGTTCATCCCGATCTATCAAGCCCACCCCCAAGCCAATGTCACGGCCATCTGCCGGCGCAATCCCGAAGCATTAAATAAGTCGGGAGACCAGTTCGGGATCGAGAAACGCTACACCAATTACGACGATGTGTTGGCCGATCCGGACATCGATTTCGTCCATATCAACAGCCCGATTCCCGACCACGCCTGGATGTCGCTCAAGGCCCTCGACGCCGGCAAGCACGTGATGTGCACCGTGCCGATGGCCACGACGATCGACGAGTGCCGTCAGATCGTCGACAAGGTCAAACAGACGGGCCTCAAATACATGATGGCCGAAACGGTCGTCTACAGTCGCGAGTACTTGTTTATCAAGGAGCTGTACGAGAAGGGTGAGCTGGGCAAGATCCAGCACCTGGCCGCATCGCATCCGCAGGACATGGACGGTTGGCCCAGTTACTGGGAAGAAATGATCCCGATGCATTACGCGACGCACGTGGTCAGCCCCTGTCTGGGATTGGTCGACGGGTTGGCCGAGTACGTTAGCTGTTTTGGCTCGGGAACGGTTCGCGAGGACATCGCCAAGAAGTCCGGCAACACGTTCGCGGTCGAAACCTGCCACATCAAGATCAAGGACAGCGATCTGACGGCGCACATCTGGCGATTCCTGTACGACGTCGCCCGTCAGTACCGCGAGAGCTTTGACGTGTATGGCACGAAGAAGAGTTTTGAGTGGACGCTGATCGAGAACGAACCGCACGTGCTGCATACGGCCAAGAAACCGGAACCGGAAATCCCGGAGAAGATCGAGGTGCCGGACTTTGCGCATCGGCTGCCCGAGGAGATCCGCCGATTTACTCTGCCGGCCGAAATTCACGATGCCGAGCACCTTTCGTTTGTGCAGGGCGGAGGCCATGGCGGATCGCATCCGCATCTGGTGCATGAGTTCGTTTCGTCGTTGCTGGAAGATCGCGATCCGCTGCCCAATGCGGTGACCAGTGCGAACTGGACCTGTGTCGGGATCTGCGCGCACGAGTCGGCCACCAAGGGCGGCGAGATCGTGCGCTTGCCCGAATTCACGCTGGGTTGATTCCCGCCCACGTTGCAGCCCATTGATGCTCCCGTTGCTTTTGCTCGACCCGTGTGGCGGTGGGTCGAATGCTCCCCCTGTGCGAGAACCGTTTTCATGCTGTCCCGTTTTGCTCCGGCGACCCGCTTGGCGTGCTTGTCCGCCGTCGCTGTATGGTTGGTTGCGATGCCGCGATTCCCCGCGTCGGCCGCCGATTTCACGCTGCTGTTCATGGGCGACAACGGCCCTCACCAACCGGCCAGGCGGTTCCAGGAGCTTGCACCGGAGCTCGAGAAGCGCGGGATCGAGCTGCGGTACACCGAACGCATGGACGATCTCAACCGGGAAACGCTGGCCGCCTACGATGGATTGGTGTTGTACGCCAACATCGATACCATCGAACCCGAGCAGGCGGCCGCGGTGTTGAAGTTCGTCGCCGACGGCAAGGGGTTTGTACCGCTGCACTGTGCCAGTTACTGCTGGCGGAATAGTCCCGAGATGGTGGCGCTGATGGGAGGCCAATTCCAGCGTCACGGTACCGGCATCTTCTCGACCGAAATCGCGCGGCCTGAGCACCCGGTCATGCAGGGCTTTGGCGGGTTTAGCAGCTGGGACGAAACCTACATCCACCATCTGCACAACGAGCAAAACCGCACGGTGCTGGAGTATCGCGGCGAAGGGGAACAGGCGGAGAATCGAGCGCGGGAGCCTTGGACTTGGGTTCGCACGCATGGCAACGGCCGCGTGTTCTACACCGCTTGGGGGCACGACGCCCGGACATTTACCAATCCCGGCTTTGTGAATCTGGTCGAACGCGGCATCCGCTGGGCCTGCGGCGGCGATCCCGGCAAAGCGGCCGATTTCCGTGATCCCGAGCGGTTTGATGTGCCTGCGATGACCGCCTTGCCCTCCGGCGAGGAACCCTTCCAGTACGTCGATGTGGGCCCCAAGATCCCCAACTACACTCCCAGCCGCCAGTGGGGCACCCAGGGCGATCCGATCACCCTGATGCAAAAACCGTTGTCGCCGGAAGAGTCGATCAAGCGGTTCGTGACGCCGGAAAACATGATCGTCCGCCGCTACGCCGACGAACGCGCGTTCCAGGCCAAACCCATCGCCCTTACGTGGGATGAACAAGGTCGGTTGTGGGTCTGCGAAACGGTCGACTACCCGAACGAACTGGGCAAGAATCGCGACCGCATCCGGATCTGCGAAGACACCGACGGCGACCACGTCGCGGACAAATTTACTGTGTTCGCGGAAGGCCTTAGCATTCCCACCACATTGGTGATCGTGCGTGGCGGCGCGGTGGTCCAAAACGGCCCAGAAACCATCTACTTGAAGGATACCAATGGCGATGACGTGGCCGACCAGAGGACGACCCTGATCACCGGCTGGGCTCTGGGCGATACGCACGGCGGGGTCAGTAATTTTCGCTATGGCCTGGACAACTGGATCTGGGCCATGCAGGGCTACAACAACAGCTCGCCGCGCTACCTCGGTCCCGACGGCGAAATGCATCAGGCCCAATCCTTCCGGCAGGGATTCTGGCGATTCAAGCTGTCTCAGACCGATCCGCCGCGAGTGACCGACCTGGAATTTATTCGTTCCAGCGATAACAACACGTGGGGTTTGGGGATCAGCGAGGAAGGTCTTATTTTCGGCTCGACCGCCAATCACAATCCCAGCATGTTCATGCCGATCCCGAATCGCTACTACGAACGCGTTCGCGGCTGGGCCCCGTCCACGCTGCACACGATCGCCGACTCGCACCGGTTCGATCCGATCACCGACAAGGTTCGTCAGGTCGACCATCACGGCGGTTACACCGCTGCCGCTGGCCACGCCCTGTACACCGCGCGGGCCTTCCCGGAGCAGTGGTGGAACCGGACGGCCTTTGTCTGCGGGCCGACCGGTCACCTGGTGGGCACCTTTGTGCTGCGCCGCGAGGGCGCGGATTATTCCTCGACCAGCCCGCTGAATCTGCTGGCCAGCGACGACGAATGGAGCGCCCCGGTGATGGCCGAAGTCGGTCCCGACGGGGCGGTTTGGGTGATCGACTGGTACAACTACATCGTCCAGCACAACCCCACGCCCCAGGGCTTTGAAACCGGCAAAGGCGCCGCCTACGAGAGCGACCTGCGTGACAAGAAACACGGTCGAATCTATCGCGTGGTGGCCACCGAGGACGACCAGGAGCAACTGCATGCCTTCGCGTCTTTGGCCGCGGCGTCCGCAGAGCAATTGGTCGAACAACTGCAGCATCCATCCTTCGTGTGGCGGCTGCACGCCCAGCGACTGTTGATCGAACGCGAAGCCCGGGAGGCGATTCCTGCGTTGGTCTCACTGGTCCAAGACGAATCGGTCGACGCCCTCGGTTTAAACGTTGGCGCCATCCACGCCCTGCACACGCTGGACGGTCTGGGATGGTTTGCGGCGGGATCCTCCGAGGCGGCCGAATTGCTCGCCAGCGGCATCGCGCATCGCTCGCCCGGCGTCCGCCGCGCGGCGCTGGCGCTGTTGCCCGTTCACCCGCAGGGGCTGGACGTGTTGATGAATGCTCCCACGATCTTTGGCGACGAAGACGCCCAGGTTCGTTTGCAGGCGCTGCTGACACTGGCCGACATGCCGGCCTCGGATCGGGCCGGTCGACTTGTCGCGCTTTTGGTTCGCCCAGAGCTCGACGACATCCTGCTCGATGGCTTCACCGCCGCGGCAGCGGCGCATGCCGATGGTTTCCTGAGGGCGATTGCGGAGCTTCAGGAACCGGTGGTCTCGCAGGGTTCTCGTCAATTGATCGGTCGCGTGGCCGAGCATGTTGCCCGCGGTCGCCCCGACGCCGATCGGCTTCAGCGTTTGCTGGATGGTTTGGCCCGCAGCCCCGCACCGCTGGCGGTCGCCGCGCTGGATGGATTGACCGAAGGATTGCCCAGCGACTTCCGCGTGGTCGCGAACACCGAGCTGGATCAGGCCTTTGTCGCGGCCTTCGATGCCTTGCCCGCCGAAGCCAAAGTCAAATTGCTGCGAGTGGCCGCCCAGTGCAATACGCGGGCCCTGGAATCGTACGCCGACGAGATCGTCGATGCCTTGGTCGACCTCCTGGGCAATGAGGACGCGGCGGCGGAAGCTCGCGTCGCCGCGGCTCGCGACCTGATCGGCTTTCGCGCGGCAGAGGACGAGGCGGTGGAAGAAATCGTCGCGGTGATCACGCCGCAAACTTCGCCTCAACTCGGGGCGGGACTGCTCGGCGCGATCGCGGCCAGCGAATCGGCCACCGCCGGCGAAGTCGTGCTGGACGCGCTGTCCGGATTTACCCCCAGCGTCAAAAACACCGCGATCAGTTTGTTGTTGGGCAAACCGGCTTGGGCCCGGACGCTGTTGGCTGCGGCGGAGCAGCGTGAGTTCGACCTGAATGAGTTGAGCCTTGAACAGAAACAGTCGCTGCGATCGTATCCGGATGCAGCGCTGCAGAAGCGGGCCGAAGCATTGCTCGCCATGGGCGGTGGCTTGCCCGACGCCGACCGTGAGAAGGTCCTGCAATCGCTGATGCATCTGACCGAGCAAACCGGCAATGTCGATGCGGGCCGGGCGGTCTTCAAAAAGGTCTGTGCGGCGTGTCACAAACACGGCGATATCGGACACAAGATCGGACCCGACCTGACCGGCATGGCGGTGCATCCCAAAAGCGAACTGTTGGTTCACATCATCGACCCCTCGCGCAACGTCGAAGGCAATTATCGTCTGTACAACGTCCTGACGATCGATGGTCAAGTGATCAACGGGATGCTGGCCGGGGAGTCGCGAACGAGCATCACGATTGTCGATTCGCAGGGCAAGACGATCGACGTGGCACGCGACGAGATCGAAGAATTGATCGCGTCGCGGCAATCGGTGATGCCAGAGGGGTTTGAAAAACAGATCAGCCAGCAGGAATTGGCGGATCTGCTGGAATTCCTGACCGACAAGGGACGATTCGTTCCCTTGCCACTGGATCGCGCGGCGACGGCGATCAGCACCAAAGGCTTGTTTCACGACGGCGACGACGGCCCGGACCGAATGGTGTTTTCGGACTGGAACGCCAAAGTCTTCGAGAACGTCCCCTTCGTCTTGACCGATCCAGAGGGCAAGTCCCGGCCGAACATTATTTTGCTGCACGGGCCCAACGGATCCCTGCCGCCCAAGATGCCGCGCTCGGTGACTGTGCCGGTCAACTCGCCGGCGGCCAAGATCCATCTGCTGAGCGGCGTCGGTGGATGGAATTATCCCTACGATCGGCGGCAGACCGTTTCGATGATCGTCCGCCTGCATTACGCGGATGGCCGCAGCGAAGACCATCCGCTGCGAAACGGCGTGCACTTTGCCGATTACATTCGCCGCGTGGATGTGCCGCAAAGCCAGTTCGCCTTTGAACTGGGCGACCAACAAATCCGCTACCTGAATATCACGCCTCGGCGGGACGAGACAATCGAGCGGCTTGAGTTCGTCAAGGGCGAAGACAACAGCGCTCCGATCATCATGGCGGTGACGATCGAGAACGCCAGCGCCGGATAAAGGACACTCCGGATCCAGCTCCTGCATGTGCGGGGACGAGCCGGCCACGACGTGGCTCGGCAAATTCGCGAACGCCAGTCCGTGGACTGAACCGTCCGTGCGATCGTTCCGCTTGTGTAGCGTCGACGCTCAGGACGCTCAAGACGCATGGGCAGTCCGGAAAAAATCTTTCCCCCTTGCGCTCTGCCCGAGCGGATTGGTTCGGTCGCCTTAGCCTCGCCGCAACGGGATATTGGCAGACCTTGCGCGTTGGGGCCGGTGGTCCCGCTGCGGAGCATTCGCAACGCTAACGCTTCCTTCATATGCCCTTCATAACGCTTTTCTACTGTTTGCCTCGTCACGTCGTCGCAGGGGCGACGGCGGTCAACGATGTCAGAAAACATTGACGGAAATGGACAAACAAAGGAAAGCAATGAACAGGAATCTGAGTCACAGCGGTCGGCGGGGCCGCACATCGCATCGAGGGTTTACCTTGGTGGAATTGTTGGTGGTCATCGCGATCATCGGCGTCTTGGTGGGATTGTTGTTGCCGGCCGTTCAAGCGGCTCGCGAAGCGGCGCGGCGGATGCAATGCAAGAACCATCTGAAGAACATGGGCTTGGCCTGCCACAACTTTCAGGACACGCTGGGATACCTGCCGGGTGGTGCTCGTGACGGCGACCACCGGGTGCCCGATCCGCTGGAAGACTGTTGCCGGTCGCAGACCCGCTATGGGTGGAGCTGGAGTTATCAAATCCTGGCGTACATCGAACAGGACAATGTCTACGACCTGTCCAGTGAAACCTACGACCCCATCGTGGGTTCCGGTGGTTACAACACCCAGGAAGACATCGTCGCTCAGGCGCATTCACCGATCTACAGCTGTCCTTCGCGGCGCCAGCCGAAGCCCTACGGCAGCGGCGGTTTCTATCGCGTCGACTACGCCGGCAACGCCGGGACCCGCGGACCGGGCAGCGTTCGTGAACGTGCCAGCAGTGGTTTGGATGGCGTGATCATGCAAACCGACCGCGGTCGGACGCGTATCGAACAGATTCGCGACGGTTCGTCCAATACGCTGATGATTGGCGAAAAGGCGTTGCATCGCAATTCCTTCGGCAGCGAGGGCGGCGACAACGAACGCTGGAACAATGCCGGGTGGGATGAGGATGTGGTGCGGTTCGGGGCCGGCTTACTGGCCGACGGAACCCGCTACGGCATTCCTCCGATCACCGACGAGCAGGCGACCCACTACGAGAACGGAGCCTGGACCACGGTCACCGACCGCGGCGGGATCTCCTGGGGAGCCTGGCATCCGTTCTTCGGTTCCTCGCACAGCGGCGGAACCAACTTCTGTCTCGGCGACGGTTCGGTGCGGCTGATCGCCGAAACGGTCGACGCCGAAGTCTTTCGCCGGATGAGCGTCAGCAACGACGGCGAAGTGGTTGAGCTGCCTTGACCTGGGGCATAGGTTTCCGGCCTGTGAGCGTGATGGCGCGGCGGTCCCTGCCGTTGCCCACGCACCTCTTGGCGGGACCGGCCGAGCTACTTTGTAAAACACTACGTAACAACTCCATACGACAGATACGAGAAACACCAATGAGTACCTTGACGAGGAAACGACTGTTGATGGTCAGCATTCTGAGTATGTTGGCCGTCGCGGTGGGCTGCGGCGGCGAAGTCGCTTCGGAACCGCCTCTGCTGGACGCGCAGACTCAGCAGGCGATCCAGTTGGAAGATCAGGGCATCGAAGCTGCCGAACGCAACCGCTGAGCGCGTCGGCACCAGGGGTTCGCTGGAACCGGTGGGGAACTTTCTCCCGCCTGTGCGGGAGGGTCGCCGGCCGGCGGATCGTTACAACGGGACGCCCCGAAACCTCGGTTGCAATAATCGCGGTTTCTGCAGACAACCCTGTTGATCCAGCTCGGGAGCGTCCTAGGGTTGTCGTGGTCACCCCGCCAAGGCCTGCCCTGCCCCGCCGAAATCAACGAAGGATGTTCGTTATGCTGGACGTATCGCTCACACGTGTTCTAGGGATCGCCCTGGTGGTTTTGTTGCCGGCGAGTTTGGGATACGGGGCGGACGATAGCTCGCGTCCCTGTGGGCCGGCTGCGATGCGGGGGCCGCTGCGGTATCTGATCCCGCAGGGTGCCGGCGGGGCGGATTTTCGGCCCGCCTGTCGTCGCCACGACGCCTGTTACACGATTCCCGGTGCCAGCCGTCAGCAGTGCGATCGACAATTCCTGCGAGACATGCAGTGCGCCTGTGACAACTCGCGTCATCCCATTCGCTGTCGGATCACCGCGCGACTGATGTACATGGCGACGCGGTTGGGTGCCGAGGACGCCTATGAGCTCTCGCAGATTCAAGTTTTGGGACGCTTGCGACGCGGTCGTTGACCCCCGCGGGGCTCCGCAGCGATTACAATGACGGCTCGTTGTATTCCCCGCTTCGTTGGTTACTACTGACGGTCCTTCGACGATGTCCCGCCTGCTATTGCGCTGCTGTTTCGGTCTGCTTGTTACTACGTTTCTGTGGACCGTGTCGGCTCCTGGCGAAGGGCCGGAGTCTGCAGAGAACAAGCCGTTGTTCAACGGCCAGGATCTCCGTGGATGGAAACCCGTCGGCGGTGGGCAGTGGGAGGTCGTTGACGGGATTCTCGTGGGAAAGAGTCCCAAGAGTGAAAAACGCCACGGCCTGCTATTGAGCGAGCAGTCCTACGGCGACTTCACCGCTCGAATCGTGTTCCGCATCCGGGCTGGCAATAGCGGGTTCTACTTCCACAGCAAACCGGTCGAACAAGCCGTCGGGATCCACGGGGTGCAGGCGGAACTGGAGAACAGCGATCTGGTCGGCGGTTTGTATGAGACCGGCGGACGAGCCTGGATCGCCAAACCGCTGAACTATCTGGAATCGTTCCCGCCGGAGCGTCGCGGCAAACGCAACAAGCAATGGCAACAGGTGGTCGCTGGGCTCGATGGCGAGCAGTGGACGACGATGGTGGTCAGTGTCCACGGGGACCGCATTGTCACGCAGGTCGGCGACATCCTGGCCTGCGATCTGAGCGACGAAAAGGGCGCTAAAGAGGGCGTCTTTGCCCTGCAATTGCACGGCAATCAAGACATGCACGTGGAGATCAAATCGGTCGAGTTGCTGAGCAAACAGACCGAGTAGCAACGTCGCGGCAGGGACCCGTGTCGCCTTTCGCTCCGCCGACGGGTGCCGAGCTGCGCGTCGGTGTAGGCTTCCGGATCGAGAAAAAAACCCGGCATATCTCTCGCCGGGAATCGCCGAGCTGCGCTGTGGCATCGGTCTTGTCTGGCGGCATGCCGGTTGTCTGGCGGCATGCCCACTACGCCGCGGCATACGATTTGCTTGCGTGGAGCCGGTGACATTTGTTTGCCGTTGACGCGAGTGTTTCTGTGTCCCTCCCTTTGGCGGGGCTTGCCGCCTGCCCGTGCCGAGCCCGCCATCGCTCTCTTCTTGAAACCCATTTCATAAAACGTGAGACGACCTCCGGCCTTTATTGCCTATGGGATTGCCATCGTTGTCACGGTGTTGGCGATGGTTTGGCGTTGGTTGTTCGCCACGCCCTTGGGCGATCAGGTGCCATTCGTCACGTTTTTTTTCTCGGTCGTATTGGCGGCTTGGCTGGGAGGTGCCGGTTCGGCCTTGCTGGCAACTTTTTTGAGTGCGGCGCTGGCCAGCTACCTATTTTTGCCGCCGCACGGTGCGATCCTTCCGGGCGACGCGGGCGGTTGGGCGGCGTTGGGACTGTTTGTCAGTTTTGGTACGGCGACCGCGGCGATCAGTCGTCGGATTCGCCGGGACAACGAGCGTCTCGGGCGGGAACGCGAACGTTTTTCGATCACCCTGGCCAGCATCGGCGACGCGGTGATCACGACCGATACCCAGAGCCGCGTCACGTACCTCAACCCGGTGGCCCAAGAACTGACCGGTTGGTCTCAGCAGGACGCGGCCGGCAAGCACTTGGCCGAGGTGTTCCAGATCTTTCACGAAACTTCCGGCGCGCCGGTCGAAAATCCGGTCGAGAGGGTTCTGGCGCACGGCCGCATTGTCGGCCTTGCCAACCACACCATCCTGCGGGCTCGGGGCGGCGGCGAGTCGCCCATCGATGACAGCGCGGCACCGATCCGCGATGACCAGGGCCATATCGTCGGCGTCGTGTTGGTGTTTCGGGACGTCAGCGAACAGAAACGGGCGGACCGACGCATCGCAGAGCGAGAATCGCAGTACCGCAGTATCGTTGAATCCACCAGCGACGCGATCTTGATTTTTGACGATCAGGCAAGGTTGATTGAGGTCAATCCGGCCGGGTGTCAGATGCACGGCTACACGCGTGAAGAAATGATCGGGATGAAGGGAGCCCAGATCGTCCATCCCGACGACCACTACAAGTTCGCAAGCTTTGTCGAGCAAACGAAACGGGGCGAGGTCTATCACGTCGATGGCACCCACGTTCGCAAGGACGGCTCGACGATTTCGGTCAAGGTGACCGGCAGCGCGTTCGTCTATGCCGGGCGTCCTGCCTTGTTGGCGGTGCTGCGAGACGTGACCGGCGAGCTGCAGGCGATCGACGCCCTGAAACGCAATGAGACTTTGCTGCAGTTCACCCTGGAAGCGACTCAGATCGGTCAGTGGGAACTGGACCTTGCCACCGATCAAGCCACTCGCAGCGTCCGGCACGACCAGATCTTCGGCTACGACGGATTGCAGCCAAACTGGAGCTACGATCTGTTTCTCAATACCCACGTCCATCCCGACGACCGCGGGGCCGTCGACGGACTACTGCAGCAGGCTCTGGAGGGGCGTGCCGTGTGGGAGTTTGAATGCCGGATCGTGCGCGTCGACGGGCAACAACGTTGGATCTGGGTGACCAGTAGTATCGCTCGCACCGAAGAAGGCCAGCCGAGACAGTTGGTGGGCCTGGTGATGGACATCACGGCTCGCAAAGAAATCGAACTCCGGGAACTGGAGAACGAACAACGCTTCCGAACCCTGGTCGAACAGATTCAGGACTACGCCATCTTTATGACCGACCGGGCGGGACGGCCGACCAGCTGGAATGAAGGTGTCCGGCGGGTGCTGGGCTTTGCCGAAGAGGAGTTTTTGTTTCAAGATTTGACCGACCGGATCTACACTGCCGGCGACCGACGTGCCGGTGTACCTCAGGCGGAATTGGCCGAAGCCAGCCGAGCCGGTACGGCGGCCAGCGAACGCTGGATGTGCAAAGCCGATGGGTCGGAGTTCTTTGCTTTGGGCGTGACGACCTGCTTGCTCGGACCGGATCAGCAGCCCCTGGGTTATATGAAGGTCCTGCGCGACCAAACCGAGCGCAAGCACATGGAAGACGAGCTTCGCAGCATCGCCTCCAGCTTGGCTGCGGCCGACCGCCGCAAGGATGAATTCCTCGCCATGCTGGCTCACGAGCTGCGCAATCCCCTGGCCCCCATTCGCAGTGGGCTGGACCTGCTGGCGTTGGAAGATCTGTCGGGCAATCGAGACGTTGTTCGCCTGATGCAAGATCAGGTCGAACATGTCGTGCGTCTCGTAGATGATTTGCTGGACGTGTCGCGCATCATGCGTGGGAAAGTGGACTTGCGCACCCAGCCCGTAGAGCTAACGCCGCTGATTCACCGAACGATCGAAGCGGTGCAGCATGCGATTCAGATGCACGACCACACCTTGCATCTGGAACTAAGCGACGAACCGATTTGGATCCAGGCTGATCCGGTGCGGATCGTTCAGGTCTTGGAGAACTTGGTCAGCAACGCCTGCAAATACATGGAAGCCGGCGGACGCATCGAGCTGTCGACCCGCTTGCGCGACGGCGAGGTGGTGATCAAAGTGTGTGACCAGGGTCTCGGCATCGAACCGGAGTTGTTGGCCGGCGTGTTCGAGTTGTTCACTCAGTCCAGTCGCTCGCTGGATCGCTCGCAGGGAGGCCTTGGCATCGGGCTTACCTTGGTCAAACGGTTGGTCGAACTGCACGGTGGGACGGTCAGCGCCGAGAGCGAAGGGATGGGCCGGGGCAGTACGTTCACCGTCCGCTTGCCGACCACCACGCCGCTGGCATACGACCAACCCAAGGTCGCGGTTTCCTCTAATCACCAGCCCCGAAGTATCGTCATCGTGGACGACAACGAAGGAGCGGCCTGGCTGCTGTCCAAGCTGCTGCGAAAACTGGGGGACCACCAGATCCGCACTGCCCACGATGGACCTTCAGCCCTGCAGTTGGTCCTGGACACGCATCCGGAACTGGTGTTTTTAGATATCGGTTTGCCGGGGATGGACGGCTATGAGGTCTCCAAAGCGATCCGCAGTCGCCCCGAGTTCGACGACGTGCTGCTGGTCGCGCTGACCGGTTACGGACAAGCCGAGGATCGTTTGAAAAGTCAACGCGCGGGCATCGACGAACATTCCGTCAAACCGCCCTCGATCGATCAGGTCCGAACCATGCTGATGCACCCCAAGCTGAACGGCAAGTAAGCGTTGTGGCATGACTCTTCGAGTCGTGTTGCCCACGTCTCGGCTGGGACAGCCGGGCGACTTTGTGGGGGGCCCCGAACGCCGCTCGCTACAGCTCCATCGCATCGAGCTCATCGAGCAGATCGTCCAGTTCATCTTTGGGTTGCGACTGGAGCTCACTCTGTCGCTTGGCCAGTTGATCGTCGATTCCGACCGCTTCACGCCCCGTCAAAAGCAGCTGTTCGTCGCGTTCTCGCGCGGCCGTGGCGATGGGATCTTCATCCTTTTCACCGCCGCCGAACAACAGGGACAGGTCGATCTTCAGGCCACCGTCATCGGCCGCGGCGCTACCGGCGATCCCCGGAGCTTTGTGCTGGGGAAAGATAATCGCGCCGGCCGGACACACACGGCTGCAGGCCGGGCATCCCTTGCGGCAATTGTCGGGCTGTTCGACCAGGATGGTGTCCACGTTGTCGACGCCATACACGCCGAACAAACAAAAGTCGATGCACTCCATGCAGTTGGTACAGCGGCTGAAGTCGATCACCGGGTACCAGCGCCGCGTGGTCGCTTCCTGCAACTGAAACAGACCGCCGGCCGGGTCGGCGTCTTGTTGGTCGTTTTCCTCGGGGTGCGGTTCGGCGACCGCGGAGCTGGAGGGCGGGATCGTTTCACCGGCCGCCTCCGCGCGGATCCGGTCCACCTCGGCGACGAACGCGTCCGCTTCTTCGGCCAGTCGCAGGTCCAGTGTATAGATCGCGCGATCCGGCCGCGGGTATTCATCGATGACCCGCTCGGTCAGCGGATTGTCTTCGAGCACGTCGGCTTGGTCTTCGGGATCGCCGACCGGTTCGGCTAGTTCGACCGCCCCCACTTGGCCTCGAACGCCGGCCCGGTCCAGCACCCAGTGCGCGGCGCGGGGAAAAATCCAGCTCAACAGCACCAGGTCGCCCTCGACCTCCCGCAGTCGCTGGATCGTTTCGCCGCGTGGAGGCAGGTCGTACAGGTGGGGGATCACCAACACGCTGACGCCCGGCAGCCGCGCCACCCGCTCGGCGATCGCGGTTTCTAGGGCCCGTTTGGCGGGAGCCCGCGATTGGCCTTTGGAAACGACGACCGTCAGCGTTTGGTTGGAAATCGTAGCACTCACGTAGGCTTTCTCGAGTGATCAGAGGCGGGGGCATCAAAGCCGGAGACGGGCATCAAAGCCGGGGACAGTCCGTCCGCAGCCTGGGCGGACCGTCGTCGGCGGCGGGATTCAAACCGCTTCTATTGTAACCGGTTTGCCGGTCCGCACACTGCGGAGCTGGGCGTCGCACAGCCGAATGGCATCGGCGGCGACCTGTCCATCCAAAGCGGGGTGCGCCTGGCCACTGCTGAGCGAATCGGCCGCGGCGTCGATCTCCAGATGGAAAGATTTCACCGGGTCGCCATCGCCCAGATCCGGTTGCTCGATCGATCCATCGGCCTGAAACACGCTCAGCGGCATCATGGACGATTCGCCATCGCTGTGCGCGGCAAATTCGAAACGCAGCGTCGCTTTTTCGAAATGCACTTCATAGCCGTGCGTGAAGGGTCGCGCCGGTTGATCGATCACGCCGCAACAGGCCGAGAGGACCACTTGGGGATCAGCCGTGGCGAAGGTCGATTCAAAGTACTGCGGCGTTTCACCCCGCATCCGCCCGCGGGTCAGCACTTCGGTGGGCATGCCGAACAGCATCCGTATGAAATGGGCGTCGTGGACGTGCAGGTCCAGCAGCGGACCGCCGACACGTGCCGGATCGTAGAAGTCAGGGATCCAGTCGGGCGGGCCGATGACGCGTTTGAATTGTCCGCCCAGCAGTTTGCCGAACCGGTTGTCGCGGGCGGCGTCGGCGACGTACCGAAACTCGGGCATGAAGGGCAGGATGTGGGCGACCAGCAATTGTCCTGGCTCCGCTTTGGCGATCAGCCCGGTCGCTTCCTCGGCGGTCAGCGCCAGCGGTTTCTCGCACAGCACCCGCTTGCCAGCGGCCAAGCACTTCTCGACCGCGTCAACGTGCAGATGCGGAGGCAGGCAGATGTCGATCAGATCGATCGAGTCGTCGGCCAGCATCTGGTCCAGTGTTTCGTAGGTTGCCAAGCCCGAGACGTCGATCTGTCCGGCCGGCGGTCCGAAGTTGCCCTGAATGCCGCGCCAGTCGCCCGCTCGCTTGGCAGCGTCGCGACTGCAGAAGGCCACCAACTCGGCTTTCTCCGAAGCTTGATAGGCCAGGTAGTGAATCCAGCCCATAAATCCGACGCCCAAAATTCCTGCTCGCATGTCCGTTGATTCCTCGTGTTGATAGTACTCTGTGGCAAAGGCTTCCAGCCTGCTTAGTGGCATAGGCTTCCAGCCTGTGAAGTGGTAGCTGTGCACTACTTTCGCGGAGCGAAAGGCGACTCTGCACTACTTTCGCGGAGCGAAAGGCGACTCTGATTTACTTTCGCGGAGCGAAAGGCGACTCTGCGAAAGGCGACTCTGCTTTATGGCAGGGCCACGAAGCGCTCGGCGGCCGCGTCCCAGGGATCCGGATCCTGGGGTTCGTAGGTGACCGGTTGGCTGCTGCGGCGGACCAACGCTCGCGCTTCGTCGACCGAATGCAATTCGCCGCTGCCGATCATCTGCATCAAAATATTTCCGGTTGCGGTGGCTTCGACCGGTCCGGCCACGACCGTGCGGCGACACGCGTCGGCCGTCATCTGGCACAGCAACCGATTCATCGCTCCGCCGCCGACCACGTGAATGGTTCGAATCCTGCTGTCGACCAACGACTCGAGCATCTCCAGGCAAATTCGGTAACGCAGGGCCAGCCCTTCGAGCGCCGCGCGGTACAGCACGCCGTTGTCGGCCGGCACCCGCTGGCCGCTGCGTCCGGCGTAGCCGCAGATCGCGTCGACCATGTCGGCCGGAGCTAAAAACTCGGGGTGATCCGGATCGACCAGCAACTCGAATGCGGGTGCCGCCTGGGCCTGCGAAACCATGTCCTCCCACGACACGGCCTGCCCACGCCGCTCCAGAGCCGCCCGAATCTGCTGGAAAACCCACAAGCCGCCGATGTTCTTCAGCAGTCGCGTGCTGCCGCGGACGCCGCCTTCGTTGGTGAAGTTCAGCTCCGCGCAGCGCTCGTTGACGAGCGGCCCCGGCAGTTCACAACCCATCAGCGACCAGGTGCCACTGCTGATATAGCACCAGTCGGGTTTCTCCGGTGCAAATCCTTGTGAGGGAACGGCCAGCACGGCCGAAGCCGTATCGTGGGTGGCCGGCAGGATCACGGGGATGTTGCCCAGGCCGGTGCGGTCACCGACCGAGGACTGCAGCGGTGCCAGCGTGGTGCCGGGCTGGGACAGGGGGCCGAAGATCCGGCGCGGCAGGCCCATGGATTCGATCAGGGATTCCGACCAATCGCCGCTGCGGGGATCCAGCAATTGCGTCGTCGACGCATTGGTCGCTTCGACCGACCGCTCGCCGGTCAGCAACCAGTGAAAGTAATCGGCCATCATCACGAAACTTTCGGCCGCCTCCAAGCGCTGGGGCGAGTTCTGTTTCGTGGCCAACAATTGATACAGCGAATTAATTTGCATGAACTGCAAACCGGTGCGCTGGAAGATCTGTTCGCGCGGCAGGATCTCGAAGGCTTTCTCCAGCATGCCGTCGTTGCGTTGATCACGGTAGTGGTAGATCGGAGCGACCGGTTGATCGTCGGCACCGAGCAGTACGTAATCCACGCCCCAGGTATCGACACCGACCGAACGGATCCTTGCGCCCGACGCGGCGGCCCGGTCATTGGCTTGTTTTAAACCGGTTTGGATCTCGCGCCACAGCCCCAGCGTATCCCACTGCATGCTGTCCTGGACGAACACCGGGGCGTTGGCGAAACGGTGCACCGTTTCCAGTTGCAGGCGTCCACCGTCCAGGGATCCGGCAATCACACGACCGCTGGACGCACCGAGGTCGACGGCGAGGTAGGAATCGGAGTCAGGCACGACGGTGCAATCCTTTCCAAACGGGCGAGAGCGGCGAGAGTGGCGAGACCAGCGGCGGGCGGGGCCGCGCGGGGGACGAAGCTAGTGTGGCACATTGTGGGTGCGATTGCCCTGGATCGCAACAACCCGTTCCGCAGGTGCGAAGGCCAACAGGTACGAGTTCTCGCCATCGAGGATGTCGACTTCGCAGTGGCGAACCGGGCCGATCGGATCGGCCCGGCTGCCCAGGACTTCTAAACCGACGCGGTGTCGTCCGGCGGGCAATTCGATTCGCACGACCTGAATCTCCCGGGGCAGCAGTCCCCAGCAGCGGAGGTCGGCTTTTTCGCTGGCCTGCCAGAACGAGCCGGCAGCGAAGGAAAAGATTCCCGCCATTTGGCCATCCATCCCCAGCGCGTTGCCGGCGGCCTTGACGGCTGCTTCCTTGGCCACGCGCCGCAGCACGGCACGAGCGATCGTCCAGGGGCGTTCCGCGTCGGCTTGCCGCTGGGCCAACAAACCCACATCGGTCAGGGTCGTCGTGGCTGCGAGTGCGTGTTGGTCGACGCGGACGCCGAGGCCGAAAGCCGGCGATGGCGGAATGAACACTTCGGCGATCGGCACGTTCGATACCCGCGGGATGGCCGCCTGGCCGCTGGCGTGGTCGACCGCCAACGCGGCGATCCGCAGGGCATCGCTGGTCGTTTCGGCGATCTTCTCGACGCGTACCGGCCCGCGGCCGACGCAGGCAAACACGTACAGGACGCCGTGACCGGGCGGGCTGTGCACACCGCCCGACGCTCGCTGGATATCGCTGCCGGCCGGTGCGAAGGTGGGCTGCCACTGGGCAACCAGTTGATAGGCCCGCGCCGCGTCGTCGTAGTCTTGATGCGTCGATTCGCGGAGCACGCCGCGAAGGTACGGCGCAAGTGCGATCGGCTGGTACGCTTGGCCCACCTCCATGTCCCGCTTGGCGGCCCGCTCGGTCGCCGCCTGGGCCAGCTCCGCCTGACGCAGCTGGGCCTGCATCGCGTAGGCTTCCGCGTCGGTTCCGTCGGAAGCCAGACTGCACAGGGCCAGCATCGCTCGCATCATGACCTGTTCGTAATCGGCCGCGCGATACGTCCGCTTGGTGTCGTCGGTCAGCATCGACCCGGCTTCATCCAATGGGTCCAGTCCCGGCAGGCGATCGAAGTGGTCGCGGGATTCCCGCAGCAGCCGCTCGGCCGCCGCGTTGTCTCCGGCCGCCAGATGGGCGATCGCCAGGTCCAGCCGCGCGGGCGGTCCCCAGCGACGATCCTTTTCCGCGGCGGCCTGGAGCAATTCGCGGGAGGCCTGCAGATCGCCCTGCAGGAACGCCACCCGGCCGTCGGCCAAAGAGTCGCGGGTGATCGAGCATCCGCCGGCCGCAACCAGCAGGGCGCAAAACAGGACCGTGCACCGCAGCGTTGCTGCCACGCGGCGGTGATCCAGTCCCCACGCTGAAGACCTATCCTGAAATTGCCTTTCCTGGACGGGCATCAACCATCGGCTTGTTGGAAGGGTCCGTAGTTCCAGATCTTGCCGACCCGCGATTTGTGATAGCCCTTGCTGATCTTGGCCGACTCCTTGATGTACTGGCCGCTGTGCAGGTCGACCATCTCCAGGGTCAGCAGGTAATCACGCTGGGTCGATTTGTTGCGTTCGGTGGTGCCGGAGGTGATCCGAGCGTACAGCAGGTGATCGATGGGGCTGCCCTGACGGCCCAGGGCGGCGGCGAACAGGTCGCGGTTTTGAGGCACGAACAGGGCGTCGGGCCGCAGCCGCGTCTCGATCAGGGCCGCTTCGACCATCCGCCGGCTGACGCTGCGGAAATTCGCGTGTCCGTTGATTTGCGAGTCGATTCGCTCGTACAACTGGTCCTTAAAATCGACCATTTCTTCGGCGCTTTTGTTTTCGATGCCGATAAAGCAAACCGTGGCCGGGCCGGCGGCGGGACTGATCGGTTGTCCATCGGCCGCTTGAAAGGCCGCGGGCTGGACCGTCGGGCAGCGGGACAGCAGTTTGGCGACCGATTCATCGACCAGGGGGTTCCAGACGGCGGCCCCGGCTTGGTGGCTGCCCACCAGGTCGGTATCACCGGGCTGGAGGATGTGAGCGTAGCGGTTGCTGCTGCACCCGGCGGCGGCAAACCCCGCTGTGGCGGCCATCGCTGCGGGCCATCGAAGGAATTCCCGTCGTCGCATCGTTGCTGTTCCCTTTATCCGGAGGCAGGGCGGAATTATGTTCACTAGCGGGCTGCAGCCGGCCGAGTTCATCGTGTAAACCCTGTTACGAAAAACGCCTATGGCTTGCCAAGGCGAGAACGCGTCCTGCAGCTCTCGTTCTGTGGCAAAGATCGGCCTGCGAGCCGGTACTGCGTTGACAAACCTGATTAGGTCGCGAAACTTTTAGCTTTTTCCGCCGTTTGCCACCCATCCTCCAGACTGCCGCCCTCGCTTTGATAGCACTTCTATGAGCATTGTTCTGTCCCCCGTGTTGACCGCCTCCGCCCCCGTTCGGACTCCGCTGCCCCGCCCCGAGTGGCCGCCGGCCGTCCGGGTCGAGTTGTCCGGGTTCGAGGAAGATGACGACCTGGACGAAGAGGACGACGATAATCTCGACGATGACGACGAGGACGAGGACGATCTGGACACGCCGGCCAAGGGGGACGACGACGAGGCCGACCTGGACACCTTCGACGATATCGACGACGAGGATTTCGACGACGACTTCGACGACGATTTCGAAGAAGAGATGGAAGAGGACTACGAACTGGACCTGGACGACGACATTCCCACTGAATTCGGCGGCGCCGGTTTCGACGACGACCTGAATGATGACGTCGATGACCTGGATGACGATTTAGACGACCTGGACGAATAACGAATGTTCAAAGCAGTCTCGACGGACGTATCCTTTCCCAAGCGCGAAGAGCAGGTGCTGGAGCTGTGGAAGCAGCGCGACATCTATGCCAAATCGCTGGCCCGCCGCCAGGACGCTCCGTCCTTTGTGTTCTACGAAGGTCCGCCCACGGCCAACGGCTTGCCGCACCCCGGGCACTGCCTGACCCGCGCCATCAAGGATGTGTTTCCCCGCTACAAAACCATGCAGGGCTTTCGCTGTGAACGCCGGGCGGGCTGGGATACGCACGGTTTGCCGGTGGAGGTCGAAGTCGGCAAGGAACTGGGCATCCACAGCAAGGAAGAGATCGAAGCCTACGGCGTCGAACCCTTCGTCCAACGCTGCCAGCAGAGCGTCTGGCGGTACATGCAGCAGTGGGAACGCCTGACCGAGCGGCTGGGGTTCTGGGTCGATCTGGAATCGGCCTACGTGACCTACCACCAAAGCTATATCGAGAGCGTGTGGTGGAGTCTGAAGAACCTGTTCGACCGCGGGCTGCTGTACCAGGGACACAAGATCGTCTGGTGGTGGGCCCAAGGCGGCACGGCCCTGTCCTCGGGCGAAGTCGGGCAGGGCTATCGCCAAGTGGCCGATCCCAGTGTGTTCGTGACCTTTCCGCTGGTCGATACGCCCCGACGCGGCCTGTTGGTCTGGACCACCACGCCCTGGACCCTGCCCAGCAATATGTTCGCCGCGGTCAATCCGGAGTTGCAGTACGCGTTGGTCCGCGTGGCCGACAGCGACCAGGAACTGTGGATCGCCGCCGACCTGGTGGAAGCCATCGCCACCAAGACCAAGCAGGAACTGACGGTTCTGGAAACCTGCCGGGGCAGCGACCTGATCGGCCTGCGCTACCGGCCGCCCTTCGACTTTTTCTATGCCGATAAAGCAGACGCCGCAGGCGACCTGGTCGCCGGCGGCCGTCAGGCCCACTACTGGCGCGTGGTCGCGGCCGATTTCGTCACCACCGACAGCGGTACCGGACTGGTCCACCAAGCCCCGGCCTTCGGCGAAGTCGACTACGAGGTGCTCTCCACTGAACAGCAACGCTTTGTGGAAGGACAGCAACCGGAACTGTTCCACTGTGTGGCTTCCGACGGCAAACTGACCGAGCAGGCCGGCCCGTTTGCCGGGATGTGGGTCAAAGACGCCGACAAACCGATCACACGCGACCTGAAAGAACGCGGTCTGCTGTTTTTCCAGGAACAGTACCTGCACGATTACCCGTTCTGCTGGCGAGCCGAACAGGACCCGTTGATCCAGTATCCGCGGGAGAGCTGGTTCATTCGCACGACCCAGTTCAAAGACCAGATGCTGGCCAACAACGCTCGGATCGGTTGGTTGCCCGAACACATTCGCGACGGCCGCTTCGGCAATTTCCTGGCTTCCAATGTCGACTGGGCGCTATCGCGTGAACGTTTCTGGGGGACACCGCTGCCGATCTGGGTGTGCCAGCAAACCGGCCGCATGGAAGCCATCGGCAACTACGAAGAACTGCTGGCCAAGCCCGGCGTCCAGGGCACCGAGGTCTGGCAGAAGGCCAAGGCCGAAAACCCCGAACTGGCGGACGATCTGCGCGTTCACAAACCCTACATCGACGCGGTCACCTACGATTCGCCCTTTGCCGACGGGGCCCGTATGCAGCGAGTCGAAGAAGTGATCGATTGCTGGTACGACAGCGGTGCGATGCCCTTCGCCCAGCTGGGTTACCCGCACCAGGAAGGCAGCCGCGAACAATTCCGCCAGCAGTTCCCGGCCGACTTTATCAGCGAAGCGTTGGACCAAACTCGCGGTTGGTTCTACAGCCAATTGGCGATCAGCACGCTGTTGTTCGGACCGGATTCCCAGGCGGCAACCGACGGCGACGGGCCGCCGCAGCGAACCGCCGGAAACAGCGTCGACGTGGCGGCCGATGCGGACCAGCCCTGGCCGCATCCGTTCCGCAACTGCATCGTGCTGGGCCTGATGATGGCCGAGTGGTACGAGCCCAAGAAGGGCGACAAGAAAAACATCGCCCTGACCGAAGCCGACGCCAAGGAAAAGTTCGGCGGCGCCTTTGAAAAGAAAGTGGGCAAGATGTCGAAGCAGCTGCGCAATTACCGCAGCCCCGACGAGATCTTCGACCTGTATGGTGCCGACGCCCTGCGGTGGTACTTCTTTGCCAACCAACCGCCCTGGACGTCGATCCTGTACAGCGAACGCACGATCCGCGATTCCATTCCGGAATTTCTGCTGCGGCTGTGGAACGTGTTCAGCTTCTTTACGATCTACGCCGAGATCGACGAGTTCGATCCGACCGCGGGCGTTGAACTGACCAGCGGTCAACTGTCGCCCGCGGAACTGGCCGGCGGCGAAGGTTATCGCCCGGCGAGCGAACGCAGCGAGATCGATCGCTGGATCCTCTCGGAACTGAACCGCACCATCGCCGCCGTCACCGAACGGATGGATGCCTATGACAACTACGGTGCCTGCCAACAGATTACCGCTCTGGTCGATGGGCTGAGCAACTGGTACGTGCGTCGCAGCCGCGACCGTTTCTGGGCCAAGGACAAACGGTCGGCCGACAAGCTGGACGCGTTCTGGACGCTGTACGAAACGCTGGTCGAAGTCACCAAGTTGATCGCTCCGTTCGTGCCCTTCCTGGCCGAAAGCCTGTGGCAGGAACTGACGCGTCCTTTCGTCGGCAGCGGCAAAACGGCCGAAAGCGTGCATCTGTGCGACTACCCAAAAAGCGACGCGTCCCGGATCGACCAGACGTTGTCCACCCGCATGCAGCTGCTTCGCGAAATCGCCTCGCTGGGGCGGGCGGCGCGGGCCGAAGCCAAACTCAAGGTCCGCCAGCCCCTGGCGTCCGTGACCGTCGTGCTGCCCGACCAACAGCACGTCCCGTGGCTGAAGGCACACGATGCGTTGGTGCAAAGTGAGTTAAACGTGAAAGCCGTCCAGTACGTCACCGACGCCGAAGACCTGGTGCACTACAGCGTCCAGCCCAACTTCAAACGGCTCGGACCGCGCGTCGGCAAGAACGTTCCAGCGGTCAAGAAACAGTTGGCCGAAGCCGATGGCGGTGAATTGATGGCTCGTCTGCAGGCCGACGGCTTCATCGAGTTGACCGTCGGTGAGGAAACCCTGCGGCTGGATGACCAGGACATCCAGGTTCGTCTGCAAGCTCGCGAGGGTTCGGCCGCGACGCAGGGGCCGAACAGCGTGGTCGTACTGAGCACCGAAGTCACGCCGGAACTGTTTCGCGAAGGCATCGCCCGCGATCTGATCCGTTTCATTCAGAGCCGCCGCAAGGAGATGGGCTGTGAGTTCGTCGATCGGATCGTCGTCGGCATCCTGACCGAGAGCAACGACGTCAAGCAAGCGGTCGATGAGCACCGGGACATGATCCGCCGCGAGACGCTGGCCGACGAGATTCTCGAACAGCGCGTTCCGGGTTCGGAGCCGCAGCCGCTCAGCGTCGCCGGTCAGGACGGCGAATTAAGCGTCGCCAAAGCGTGAGACGCCCGTAGCCGAACTCGCCAGAGTTTGGGGGTGGGATTCGAAATTTGAGATCTGAAATTTGAAATTTGCTGACTCTAACGGAATCTATGTACAAATAGAATCGTTTACTCCCCTCTCCCCCGAAGCCTGGCGAGCCTAAGCGAGTCAGGCTTCGGGGGAGAGGGGTTGGGGGCGAGGGGGAATGCAGAGCAGCAGCACCATTGCCGTATCTCGATGCGGCACGGCCCTGGGGATCGTAATTCAAGAGCTATTCCGTTGCACCCGAGCCCCCTCACCCCCGGCCCCTCTCCCACCACTGCTTCACTCGCTGACGCTCGCGGCGCAGCGGGGGAGAGGGGAGAAAACGTTGCATTCTATCGCTCCGAGCCATACATTGATTCCGCCGGAGTCATAAGATCTGAAATTTGAGATCTGCTGGCTACGGGGTGGCGGCGGCTTCATGCAGGGCGGCTCGGTAGGCTTGTTGGTTGGCTTGGTGATCTTCGGCTAACGTTCGGCCCACCTCCGCGCCGGCTTGCAGGTCGGCGATTACCTGTGGCAAAGCCTGCATCGCGCCGGGTTCGAGCGGGTGCTGGAACCACTGCACCGTGCCGCCGCGGCCCAGGACGCTCAGCGCCGGAGCGTGCTGCACGCCAAACACGTCGCGGCCCACCGCCTCGGTGTCGTCGGTCCACGGCAAGGTCACGTCCCACTGCCCTAACGTCTGGCCGGTCGGCGGTCCCGCTTCGGTCATGACGATTAAAAAACGCACGTTTCTGCGAGTGCGCTCGTCCAGTCGCTGTTCGATCTCGTCGAGGGCCAACGCGGCGGCCTGAGAACCCTCGTGGCGCGCCACCCACAGCAGAACGATGATGTCTCGGTCGCTGCCACGGTGGTTCACCCGAAACGGCGACGATCCCGAAGCCTCGTTGGCCGACAACTCGAACGCTTCGGCAGTTTTGCCCAGCAGCGGACTTTCCAGCGGTGGCGGCAGCGGCACCATTCGCTCGACCCACGGCCCGCCCTGCCGCGGCGGCAGCGCAAATGCCTGCTCGGCCGGTGGCGTCCAGCTGGCCGCAGTCAAATCGATGGTCAAATGCGCGTCTTCAATGGAAACGTCATCCAACAGGCCCGGCACCAACACCAGCGGCAACTCGATCCGCCGCAGCAGCAAGGCTTGGCGATCGATCCACAGTACGTAGTGGATCGATTCCGTTTCGATCTGCAGACTCTGGCAATCGTAGCCGTCCAGCCGTGCGGCTTTGCCCAGCGACAACCGCGACTCGGCTCCGACCAGGCCCGACAGGGGCGTCTCGCCCAACAACAGCTCCAGTTGCGGACTCGGACCGCCCAATCCCGCACTGGCCAGCTGGGTGATTACGGGATCGGCATAGATGGCCTGCATGGTGACCGCGGCCTGGTCCAGGTTCCGCAGCAGCCGTTGCCCATCGAAGTTGTCGGTCGTGGGGTCCACGACCTGGGCCATCAGCCGGCCGGAATCGCAAACCAGTTGGACACTGTAGGCGTGCAGGGAGACGCGGTCCGGAGCCCGATACTGAACGCTCAGCGGCGCCACATCCGTCTGCGGCACCCCGTTTTGCCGGTAGCTGAGCCTGACCACGCCGCGATCCTGGTAAGCGGTCGCGGCGCGGTAACGAGCCAACATGGTTTCCAGCAATCGCCGGGCGGCCGCCTGGGAACCGGTGCCCGAAGCCGCTTCGCCGGCGGGCATCGGTCGAGCCACCGTGCGGACCGACTGGGTCGCAGGCGAGAACTCCGAATCGGCAGCCGCTTCGCCGGCGCCAAGCGATTCGGTCGAATTCGGCGCGTCGCCACCGCAACCCATCACGGCCAGCACGCCACACAGCAGCAGGAGAGCGAAGGATCGGGGGGCAGGATTCACAGGCTGGAAGCCTATGCCACTGTTCACAGGCTGGAAGCCTATGCCACTGGTACGACGGCGTCGGCGGGGGGGCGAACGCAGGGAAATCGTTGTCATTTTGGAAAAAGCCTTCGCTGGGACCATCGCGGGATCGCCCGCAAAACGTCAAGATAGTCTGTAGCAACTATCGACAGGTCGTTGATAGAGGATTGGTGGTAAAACCCAGGCTTTCTGACGTGAAACTTCCCCGTTTACAAGATCTTCCCGCCGCCGAGTCGGCCATCAGCTGGGACTTTATGCCCGCCGGCTTCCAACGCTTGGCCGAAGTCCGCGCCGCGGCCCAGCAGGCCGTGGAACAACCGCTGCACTTTCCCGCCGTCGGCGACGTCGTGGTTCCCGGCGACAGTGTGACGCTGGCGGTCGATCCGAACGTTCCCAATTTGCCAGAAGTGCTCGCCGGCATCGTCGACGCACTGCCGCTGGGCGAGCTAGGCGACGTGGTGGTCCTGCTGGGCGAAGAAGCGATCGAAACCAGCGTCCAGGCCGTGCGTGACGCCCTGCCCGAGTCGGTCACGGTCAAGCGGCACGACGCCAGCGAACAGGACGCGATGGCTTATCTAGCGGCCAACCAGGCCGGCGATCCGCTGTACCTGCATCGCGACCTGACGCTGGCCGACCTGGTCATTCCGGTCGTGCTCTCGCGGCCCCACGGGGCGCTCGACCCGGACTGGAATTACGGCGGCATCGCTCCGGCCCTGGCCGACGCCACCAGCCGGCGGCGGTATCGGTACGAGTTGCTGATGCGCCGCAGCCGCGAACAGACCGAACCGCGGCAGGTCGCCTGGTTGTTGGGATACCAATTGATGGTGGCCGTCACGCCGACGGTCGAGGGCGACGCGTATCGGATCGTCGCCGGCACGGCCGATTCGATCCAGGACAACCTCAAGCCCGACACCGAGCAGAACCGCCAACCGGCGGCGGACCACGAAGTCGATCTGGTGGTCGCTTATTTGGACGGGGACCGACAGCAGCAAACCTGGGAGAATGTCGGTCGCGCGGTGTACGTTGCCCGGTCGCTGGTCCGTCCCGGTGGGACTATCGCCATCGTCTCGGCCCTGGAGCAACCGCCGGGCGGAGCGCTGCTGCGGCTGCGCGAGCTGCAAAGCGGCGACGAGGAAGCGCTACGCAAACGCCTGATGAAGGATTCCGATCGCTTCTCGACGGCCGCCACGTTGTTGCTCGATGCCCAGCGCGAAGGCCGCGTCGTGCTGTACTCGCGTCTGCCCGGCGAACGGGTGGAACAACTGGGGCTGGGGGCGCTGGATTCGCCGCAGTCGCTGGACCGGTTGATCGCCGAGCACGAGACGGCCGGCGTGCTCCGCTGCGCCCAGTACTGCAGTCCCGGCACCGGCGAGGCGATTCGATAAAGCATGGAAGATCTGTTGCCAATCGCCGCTCGGGTGTTTGGCGTGTTCCTGGTGATGATCGCCGGCGGTGTCTGCCGCCGCGTGCACTGGTTGACCGCTGAGAGTGACCGTTCCCTGGCGAACCTGACCGCGAATCTGCTGCTTCCGGCGCTGTTCTTCGACCGCATGACCAGCGGCGATTCGCTGCAGTCGCTGGCCGATACCTGGTTCCCACCGCTGCTCGGATTCCTGTTTACCGCGCTAGGGTTCGGCTGCGCGGCGTTGTTTGCGCACCTGTTGGGCGAGCGGATCGGATTGGACACGCTGGGGAAACGCCGGGCCTTTGTGCTGTGCGTCGGGATCTGCAACTACGGCTACATCCCCCTGCCGCTGGCCCAGCAATTCTATCCCGAAGCCGAGATCACGTTGATCATTCACAATGTGGGCGTGGACATCGCGCTGTGGAGCCTGGGGATTTTGGTGGTGGCCGGACGCGTGGGCACCCAGTGGCGGCGGATCTTTGCCAGCCCGCCGCTGTTGGCGGTCGCCGTGGGGTTGGCCCTGAAACATTCCGGCGGCATCGACTACCTGCCCCTGCCGGTCCTGCAGATGACCACCGCGCTGGGTCAGTGCGCCGTACCGATGGGGCTGTTGCTCGGCGGCGCGATCATCGTCGACTACCTGCCTCAGTTGAAATGGAACTCGGGCAAGGCCGTGCTGGCCAGTGCCAGTCTGATCCGGTTGTTGATCGTGCCCGGGATGATGTTGATGTTCGCCGGTTTTGCGCTCATCCAGCAACCACGCCTGCAGGAGGTCTTGCTGCTGCAAGCCGCGATGCCTGCGGCCACGTTTCCGATCGTGCTGGTTCGTCTGTATGGGCAGGATGTGGGGACGGCCGTGCAGGTCGTCTTGGGGACTTCCCTGATTGCCATCGTCACGATTCCGCTGTGGCTGCTGGCCGGCGGTTGGTGGCTGGGCGTCGGCTGATTGCGGCCCGGCACGTCGCTGTTGGCCGCGGTCCCGTTTTTTTCAATCGGCCAGATTGAGCTAAAAAACGGCCCGGACCGGCGCGATGGTCTCGGCAAACCGACGCCTGGGCGACAAAAACCGCATCCTATCGCGTTGCGGCTGATTGGGCTTTGCTCCATAATCGGCGCACCCAAACTCGACACCAATTGATCTTTCTTCGTGACGGCTCGGTCCGTCTGCCAGCGGGTGCAGGCCGTCCCTTTCTGTGCCACCCCTTGGACCGGAGCCCCGATGGCTAGCGAAAACGGCTTGATTTCTTCTCAGGGAATCACCTTCGACGATGTTTTGCTGGAACCGCAGTACAGCGAAGTCATGCCTTCGGAGGTGGACGTCAGCACGCGGTTGACCAATCGGATTCGCTTGCAAATCCCCTTCGTCAGCTCGCCCATGGATACGGTCACCGAAGCCGGGATGGCGATCGCCTTGGCTAAAGAGGGCGGTTTGGGCATTATCCACAAGAACCTGTCGGCCGAGCAGCAGACCGAGGAAGTGCTGAAGGTCAAACGCAGTGCCAACGGCATCATCTTTGATCCGGTGACCTTGCATCCGCATGAAAAGGCCAGCCGAGCGGCCGAATTGATGGACCAGCACAACGTCTCGGGCGTTCCCATCGTGCATCCCGACCGGACGCTAGCAGGGATCCTGACCCGACGCGATCTGCGCTTCCTCGAGCACCCCGACGTCCCGATCGACGAGGTCATGACCCGGGAAAATCTGGTCACCGCCGTTGGGAATGTAACGCTTGAGGAAGCTGAGCGGATTTTAACGGATAAAAAGGTGGAGAAGCTTTTACTGATTGACGAAGAAAGAAAACTAACGGGACTGATCACGATCCGCGACATCGACATGATGAAGCGGTTTCCCAAAGCCTGCAAGGATTCGCAAGGTCGTCTGCGAGTCGGGGCGGCGATCGGGGTTCACGATTACGACCGTGCCGAGAGCCTGATCCAACAGGGTGTGGACCTGTTGGTCGTCGATTCGGCCCACGGACACAGCAAGAACGTGATCGAGACCGTCCGTGAAATCAAACAACGAACCAACTGGGACATCGACGTCGTGGCCGGCAATGTCGCCACGGCCGCCGGTGCCAAGGATTTGATCGAGGCCGGTGCCGACGCCGTCAAAGTGGGCATTGGGCCGGGATCGATCTGCACGACTCGCGTCATCAGTGGCGTGGGCGTGCCCCAGATAAGCGCCATCGCTGCGGCGGTGAGCGTTGCGGACCAACACAATATTCCAGTCATCGCTGACGGCGGGATTCGCTTCAGCGGTGACGTCAGCAAAGCCATCGCAGCCGGTGCCAGCTGTGTCATGATCGGCAGCCTATTTGCCGGTTTGACCGAAAGCCCGGGCGAGATGATCCTCTACCAAGGCCGTACCTTCAAAGCGTACCGCGGGATGGGATCGATCGGAGCGATGGTCAAAGGCAGCAGCGATCGGTATCGCCAGAAAGACACCTCGGCCGGGAAACTGGTTCCCGAAGGCGTCGAAGGGCGGGTCCCGTTCAAAGGCCCGCTGGGAGACTTTGTCTACCAGCTGGTCGGCGGCCTGCGAGCGGGAATGGGATACGTGGGGTCCGCTACGATTGAAGAGCTGCGTAAGGACGCGCGGTTCATCCAAGTATCGGCGGCGACGGTTCGGGAGAATCACCCGCATGACATCGCGATCACGCAAGAAGCACCCAACTACAGTCCCGATGTTCCCGGCGGCGAAACGCTGTAAGGAACGTCCGGCCCTTCTCCGCCGCGGCCCGGCCCTTCTGCGCCGCAGCCCGGCCCGATCGTTGGCCGCCGTGCTGCTGGTGGCCGCGGCCACCAGCCCCTTGGCGGCCCAGTCGCCGGTGGCGAATTCCTTGCGAGCGGTTCCGAAATTCGGCGAACAAGCTCCTGCCGCCGCGCCCCAGCCACGCTCGGCCGCCTGGAACCTGGCTTGGCGCAAGAGCGGCCAAACCACGCCGCCTCCCGCGCCACAGACGCCGGCCGCGCACACCGCCCCGGCCCCGGGCCCAGCATCCAATCAGGCAGCATCCAATCAGGCAGGCTCGAACAACGTCGCTGCCAGCCACGGCCTGGCGCCGGCCGCTCGCGCCGTGCCGGTCCGCCGATTGGCCGATCTGACCGAGGTCGCCATGCAGCGCCCGGTCCGGCAAACCACATTTTCCGCTGCGACCCGCTCCGAGGCCGCCCACGCCGTACGACCGGCGGCTTTTCAGAACCAAGACCAGAACCAAGGCGGCGATCCGTCGCTGGAGCTTCCGCCCAGCCTGCAGCCGGTTCCCACGCCCGAGGACAACAACGACATCTTCGGCGAACCGCCCGTCTTCCCGCCCGGTGGCGCCATGCAGTCGCCGCTGCAGCCGCCGGCCAACCCCTCGCCGGCCCTGCCCGACGGCCTGAACCCGGCCGATCCCACCATGCCGCGCGGCACCGATGACGCGGTCGAAGTGCCCGGCACGATGCCACAGCTGGACCTGCCCGGCGGGGATGAAGCGGACGAACTTCCCTCGCCTGCCAACCCGATGCGCGAACCCGCTTCGCCCAATGATCGCGGCAGCGTGCCGATGCAGCCCGGTGCGGATACGGAGCCTGCACCCGAGACGCAAGATTATCCAAACCCCTTTGACCGCTCCGGTACCGATCGCGATTCCGCGGCCGACGATTCGCGACGCAGCGGTTTCGGAGAGGCCGATATTGCTCCGCCCAAGCCTCAAAGTTTCTCCTGTGAAGCGTTTCGCGACCGCATCGATGCCCGCACGATCGAAAAGATCTCGCTGGACATCTCGCCGCCCTTCCAGCCCGCCGAGCTGGACCCGGATGTCTTGGAAAAATCGCGTCGCGAGTTCCGTGAGCGTCAAGAGGTTCGTCAGTGGCGATCGCTGGACGGATTCGTGATGGCCGAAGGTCGACTGCACGACTTGGCTTACGAGAAAGTTGTGATCCAAGCCGAGCACGGCGGCCTGGAAGAGATCTCGCTGCACCGGGTCAGCGAAGCCGATTTGGCTTATATCACCGAACAATGGGGGTTGCCCAACGAGTGCCGGATCCGGCAAGCCAAACACCAGCCTCGCCGTTGGACACCCCAGCAGGTCACCTGGAAGGCGTCGGGACTGTGCCACAAACCGTTGTACTTCGAGGACGTGAACCTGGAACGTTACGGGCACACCGCCGGGCCGATCGCCCAGCCCCTGCTGTCCACCGCTCACTTCTTCACCAACATCGCCGTGCTGCCCTACAAGATGGGCATCCATCCTCCCAACGAATGCCAGTACACGCTGGGTTACTACCGACCGGGCAGCTGTGCACCGTGGGTCGTGCCTCCGGTACCGATCAGCCTCCGCGGGGCCTTGGCACAGGGGGCGGTCATGGGCGGCTTCGTCGGTCTGGTGCCCTAGCCGACCCGGGGCGGGTCAAGCGGCGGGTCAAGCGGCAGACCGACCGGCGGTTCAATCACTCGTGCTTCGTATACGGGTGCTTCGTCTGCGCACGCCTGCACCGGCTGGGGCTCGAGCAGCTGGGGTTCGAGCAACTGGGGTTCGAGCGGCTCGGCTTCGGCAAGTTGTCCGATCAGGCTGCCTACGCCGCCACCGACGGCGCCGGCGATTCCCATCCCCACCAGATAAATACTGGTCTGGATCAAGAAATCATGGCCTGCCCGATCATCGCCCAACAGACTGCCAAAGGCGCCGAGCAGCGACGCGCAGGGCAGGATAAATAACTCCAGCACGATCGCTGAGAGCAGCGCACCGGTACCAGCCGCGATCAACGGAGGACGAAGGGCTCCGGCGATCATCCCGACCAACACCCCGAGTCCGGCCGACGGTAACAGAACAATCGGATTGACGATGAGCTCGGGAAAGAAGAACAAGACGACGCCCACGCGACTGACCGCGCTGACACCGGCACCGGTAAGTGCCCCGATCGGAGAGATACGCAATGGTCTGCCCCCATACAAGCGGTTGATGGATACCCCATTCTATCGGTTCGGGGATCCCCACCGCAAGCAACCGATCATCAATGATAAACACTGATCGGCAAGCCGAACCCCAAGGTATGCTCCGCCAGTGCCCGTCGTTAACAAGTAGGCAAACCATACCTTGAGGAATGCGGACTCGTAGGGCGGTGGCGCTTCGTTCGCCTCTATCGGATAAATGAATCCCGATAGCAATAGGACGGCGAAGAACGGCATTGCCAAGAGCACAGCAAGGAGAAGTGCTCCTGTCGCGCCAGCAATTGTTCCCCGCCACGAATGCGTCATTGCGGCACCGATGGAACCACCGGCGCCACTGGGAACGGTGGCGAGGGTTGTACTGGGCCACGGAATTCCCAACGTCAGCGCAACGGCAACGAAGAACGTAAATATGAAAATGTCCGTGATGCGGAACTGAAAAACCATCACTCCTCCGTACCGGCAACGCGATCGATGAAACGGTCGAGCTGTTTGAGGTAACCGCTCGTTAGCCAATTATTATGGTCGGCGCCCGGGACGACGACGAATTGCTTCGGCTCGTTCGCAGCGCGAAAGAGTTTTAGTCCCGATGCCGGGGGAATGGTTTGGTCGCGGTTTCCGTGGCTCTGCAACAGCGGACCGCGGTACCGCACGATCTTGGCCGCCGAGTCAAGTTTGCTCGGCGGTACCAACCAGGACAGTTTTGGATAGTGGACGTCGGCCACGTCTCGAAGGGATGAAAACGTGCTTTGCAGAATCAGGCCTCGCGGTGGTGTTCGGGCTGCCAGATGAACCATAATCGCGCCGCCGAGCGATTCGCCCATGAGCAGCATTTCCGAGTTTTTAATTCCGGCGAGTTCACACAGTTTTTCCCGCGCGGCCGTCGCATCCTGAATCGCGCCTGCGACGCTTGGCGTGCCCTCGCTTCGTCCGTAGCCGCGATAGTCGAACAGGAACGCCGACACGTTTGCCTGGGTCTGTAAATACCGCAACCAGGCTGCTCGTGATGCAATGTGTCCGGCGTTGCCATGCGCGACGAGCACGACGGCACGTGGATGGTCCACCGGACAATACCACCCGTGCAGCTGCGTTCCGTCTTCGGCAGCGAAGAAAACATCCCGGTACCGCAGCTGTGCCGGATTCCAATCACCGCTGGGAAACTTTGACGGAAAGAACAGCAGCAGCTCGTCGATGGTTGCGGGAGTGGTATCCGGTGTGGCGTCGCCGTGTGGCGGTTGCCGTGTGTAGCCACCAGCCCCAGGAGCGACGGCGAGGACGGTAATGGCAAGAACCCGCAGCGTGCGATGCATCATCGAATTCCCACGTTATCGTCAGACAATTCATACAGAGCGCCCCCGCCAGCATCAAAACAGCGCGTGCGGGGATACATCGGGCATCATTTTGTGGGCTATCGCTGCGATTTCGGCGTCCATTTGGCGTTGCAGTTTCCAGCGATTGAGGATCCCCGAAGCGTTCCACTGCTCGGCGTACTTGGCTTCGACGATGCGACGAGCTCTGCATCGAGCGTCGTTCTCCAAGCGTTCGTAACCATCAGCCACAAAACCCGATTGACAGGATCGATATCGTTTCAATTTGCGACGGCGTGTCATGGCAAGGCTCATCCGGCATCGTGGGAGCGGGAAGACGTTCTGGTATTCTACACGCCCATCGCCGTCCGTTTCTCATGAATTGCCTGGACGTGATGGGGAAGGTGCTCGGTAATGCCTTCGAGCAACTGGCCGAGGGACATCGGTCCTGCTTCGTTGTGGTGTCCGAGGCGTGCGAAGTCCGGTTCAGAAAGGGTGTACAGGATCCTTGCCACCTGGGCGCGAATCGATTCGACCACGGCTAATTCCTCATCGATCTTGCGGGCTCCGTAGGCCAGCCCCGCGGCGAACTGGTCCGGATCGCCGCCGAAAAAGGTCGGCTCGTCCTCGGCAAGGACCCGTTTGATGCGATCGGCGTAGACGATCTCGAAATCGGCGATATGGCAGACCGCCTGACGGACCGACCACTTTCCTGGAACCGGGACTGCGTCGAGTTGATCGGCGGACAGGTTTTCGACGGCCTCTCGCAACAGGCCCGGGCCGGCCGCATATTCTTCGATCGATTCTTGGTAGGTCATGCTTGCTTTTTCTCCAGCAAAACAGGGTCATACAATCCCATTACTGTAACGCCGTGCCCGCTTGGCGACTTGTTTAGAACCCAGCGGGCGGCCGAGCTTCGACCGCAACGCCCTTTTCGACCGAATCGGACGGATGCACGATGACGGTTGCCCCGACGTCCAGGCCGTGCCGGATCTGAGCCATGCGGCCGTTGTTCTGACCAACACGGACCTCGGTCAACTGGGCGCGGCCATCCTGTACGGCGAACACGTGCCAGCGGCCCTCAATGCGAAACAACGCGCTGGTGGGCAGTTGCAGAACGTCGCTTTCGCGCCACACGACGATTTCGCAATCGACGCGAAAGCCATCGCCCAGTCCTCCACGCCGCTCGGCGGGATCAAGGAAATCGACGACCACGTTAACACGCTGTTCTTCCACACCCAATGCCGAGACTTTGGTGAACCCGGAGGGTTCGACCAAGCGCACACGTCCGGCCAGGGGTTGGTCGCCACCCCAGTGCCGCAGCGCCACGCGGTCGCCGGGATGGATGCGGACCGCGTCGTATGACAAGACATCGACAACCACTTCCAAATCGGATGGGTCGCCCACTTCCAGCAAGGCGGCACCGGCGGTGACGATCGCCGTACTCTCCTGATAGATCCGCAGGATCCGGCCATCGATCGGCGCTTCGATCGCCAGCTCCATCTCGGAATCGTCGTCGGACGATAGATCGGTCAACAGCAACGCGGCCTGTTGCAGTTCCAGTTCGTAGCTCGCGATGTCGACGCCAAAGCTCGCCGCCCGGGCTTCCTCGGTTCGCTGCTGGAACTCCAGTTCTTTGCGTTCCATTTCCGAGGGCGACGAAGCGTTTTGTTCTCGAAGGCGACGGACGCGTCCCATTTCGATTTCGGCAAAGTTGGCGGCTGCTTCGGCCTTGGACCGTTCGGCCTTGGTCGCCTTCAAACGTTCCTCCGCAGCGCGCACCCGGGCCCGCGCCTGAGCGGCCGTGCGGGGATCGAGCAGATCGGCCGGGACGGGTTCCAAATGAGCCAGCACGGTTTGCTCTGCGCGCACCAGATCGCCGACATCCCAGGTAATCCGCCGCAGTCGACCGGCCAGCGGACTGGAGACGATGTAGCGTTCGCGAATGCGAGTCCGACCGTCCTCTTCGACGCGCACGTCCAGCGGTCCTCGGTGAACGACCGCCACATCCACCAACACCGGCCGGGGCCGAAAAGTCCAGAACACGACGATGGCCAATGTTGCCAGAACTAACAACGGCACTATCCAGCCGCGGATTCGCCAGTTTGATTTTGCCATGGTGTCGTTATCTGGTTACTCGCCGCTCTTCAACACATCGACCAGATCCAAACGATCCAGTCGACGACGTACAACCCCGCCGCTGATCGCTACCGCAACGACCGTGATCAAGGCCGCCCGCGCATACGTCGACAAATGGA
Source organism: Roseimaritima sediminicola (assembly GCF_009618275.1). Lineage (GTDB taxonomy): Bacteria > Planctomycetota > Planctomycetia > Pirellulales > Pirellulaceae > Roseimaritima > Roseimaritima sediminicola. Next base: position 94,279 of record NZ_WIAD01000003.1, on the reverse strand, counting down.
TGACCAGGGGAATACGAAACATTTCCGTTTCGAATCCTGTCGTCATGGCGGCACAGAAACCATACCCAATCCCCCATCCCAGGGGCACCGCCAGCAACGTCAGGACCACCAGTTCCCCCAGCAGGACGACGGAGACTTCCCGAGTCGTGAAACCGATCACGCGGAGGGTGGCCAGTTCTCGGCTGCGTTCTTCCAAAGACAGGCGAACGGTGTTGTACACGACGCCCACCGCGATGACCGCAGCAAAGAACACGGTAAACGACTGCATCGTGTTCTGATTCGCCGCGACCGTATCGCGGAACTGGGAAATCGTCGCCTGCTTGATCGATACCGAAGCAACCTTCGGTGTGCGTTTCAAGCGATCGTACAACTCGTTTCGGTGTCTTTCGTCCACGGCCAAGTACGCGCCGTTAAAGGCATCGCTCTCCCGCATCAGGCGGTTCAATTGCTGAAGGGGCATGTAGGCGTTGGCACCGGCATACTGCTTGATGATTCGGGCCACGCGGACTTCGTGCACCGGTTTGCCACCCTCGAGAACTTCAACGGTAACGGTCTGTCCGAGGCGGACGTTTAAGATCCGAGCGAGTTTGTCATTCAGGACCAAGCCGGCGGGCGGCAGGGAGATCGGTCGTCCGGCGGCGTCCAGCAGGCGGTACAGGTCGCGCGGTTCATTCAGACCCAAGATCGCGGTGCGGTGCTGGCGATGCTGGTGCCGCAGTTTGACCGGTACCGCGCGGTACTGTTCGACGGCTTGAACACCGGGCAGATGCGCCAGATCAAAACGGGCCGATGGGGAGGTTACCTCATATAACGTCACTTGGACGTCGTGCCGCTGGGCGCGCTGGAATTCAAAGTCGATCAGAAAATCCAAGGCGTCGTTGGTAAACCCGCTCATCACCAACACCGCGACCGAAAACGCCATGCCGACGCTGGACAACGCCGCAGCAACCGGTCGTCGTTCCAGGCCGCGAAACACGATGCGAAGGGGCAACGGCAACCACCTGCCACCGCCGAGCCGTTCGAGCAGCGACCGCCGGTAGGCGGACGGCGGAGCGGGACGCATCGCTTCGGCGGGCGGCAAGCGTACCGCCCCGCGGACCGCCCGCCAGGCTCCGCCGCCGGCAGCCAATAGACTGATCGCTCCGGCCAACACGATCACGCGGAAGTCGGCTTGGTAGACGAACGAGGGGAAGCGATAGAACTGGGCGTACAGCCGCGCCAATCCGCTGCCCATCCAGCTGCCCGCGACCGCACCCACCGCGGCACCCAGCGCGGCGATCAGCAGCGCACCTTTCAGGTAATGCCATCCCACCTCACGGTCACGGTATCCAATGGCTTTCAACGCCGCGATCGTGGTGCGTTGCAGGGCGATCCGGCGGCTGAGGACGATGTTCAACAGGAACGCCGCGACGCCCAAGAAGACCGTCGGCGCGATCAAGCCGGTGGCTCGCAGCTGGCGGATTTCGTCATCGAGAAAACGTGCCGAGACCTGTTGGTCGCGTCCGAAGGCTCCGCCTCCACCGAAGGCTGCCAGCAGACCATCCAGTTCTTCGATGACCGGTTCGGGACGGGCGCCTCGTAACAGACGGAGGGTCACATTGTTGAAGGCTCCGTCCATGTCGAACACCGCTTCCATCTGGCGGCGCGGCATCCAGAAAATACCAAACCGTCGGTCGTCCGGGAGGATTTCGCCGGGACGCACCTGCAGGACGTATTCCGGAGACAGAGCCACGCCGACGATCCGCAGTGGCTGAAGCCGGCCGTTCAGTACGGCCGATACCGCATCGCCCAACGCCAAACGATTGGCCTCGAAAAACGCGTCGCTGACCAAGACCTCTTCGGCTCGGTCCGCTTCGGGCATTCGGCCCCAGCGAAGGTGCACAGCGTTCAGCCGTGGCGGGCCATCGTCGGGCAAAGAGATCAATTGGCCGACCGCCGGTTCCAACAGCCCCGGCACATCCAGGTTGACCTGAGCGACGATTCGCGTCTGAACGGTCGCCACGCCGTCGATCGCCTCGATCCGTTTTTCCAAGGGCATCGGAGCGCGTTTTAGCGAGACGAATAGATCGGCAAAGCGATAGCGGTCGTAGTAGGCATCACGGGCGTCGCTCAGATACCGCAGCGTGCTGATGCTCATCACGAACACGGCCACGCCCGAGGCGATGACCATTGCGATGGCCGCCGACTGGGCGGCGTGCCCGCGAAGCTCGCGCACGAGTTTTCGGTCCAGCGTTCGCATGCCTACCACCGCAGCGCCGTTACCGGCACCTTGACGTCGTTGCGCCGGTCGGTGGCGATTTGGCCGTCGCGCATCGTTACCACTCGATCGGCCATGTCGCCGATCGTGGCGTTGTGGGTGATCACCACTGTGGTGGTGCCCAGTTGTTGATTGATGCGTTCGATCGCGGCCAGCACGGCGATCCCGGTGGCGGCGTCCAAAGCCCCGGTCGGTTCGTCGCACAGCAGGACCTTCGGGCGTTTGGCGATTCCGCGAGCAATCGCGACGCGTTGTTGCTGGCCGCCGGAGAGCTGGGCGGGAAAATGATCCAGGCGGTCGCTCAGATCCACCATCTCGAGCGCCGCTTCGGGAGTCATCGGATCGCGGGCGATCTCGGTGACCAAACGCACGTTCTCCCGAGCGGTCAGAGAGGGGATCAAATTGTAGAACTGAAAGACAAACCCCACGTTGAAGCGACGAAACAGCGTGCGGCTGCGCTCACTGGACTTGCTCAAATCCTGTTGCTGAAAATGCACGCGGCCCGAAGTCGGTAGGTCCAGGCCGCCCAGGATGTTCAGCAGCGTGCTCTTGCCACTGCCGCTGGGGCCCAGCAAGACGGTGAATTCGCCCGCCTCCAGCTGTAGGTCGACTCCGCGTAGAGCATGCACCTGGACCTCGCCCATCGAATAAACCTTGGTGAGGCCTTCGACCGTAAACACGAACGTTTCGGATACCATGAATTGTGTTCACCGAAAGATACGAATGGGCAGTGGGGGCGGGCAGCACGTGACCGATTCAGCTTAACACTGTATGAGCGACAAGTGGCATAGGCTTCCAGCCAACAGGCGTTCAGTTGTCGGCTCGCAAAACTTGCTTGGCATCTTGGGCAGGGTCATACTGAACGGTGGACATCCCGTGCCCCTCTAACCCACGGCGACGGCCCTTTGAGTGAAGCAGACGCAAGCGAACCTGACGCGATCACCATTCTGTTGGTCGAAGACAGCCCGACCGCTCGGATGCATGCCCAGGTGTGTCTGCGAGCGGGACTGGAGAGCGACTACCGGTTGCTGCACGCCGATTCATTGGCGGGCACTTTGGAGGTTTTGGATAAGCAAACGATCAACGTCATTCTGTTGGATCTAAACCTGCCCGACAGCAGCGGGCTGGACACCTTCTACGCGGTCAAAAAGGTCAGCGGGGATGCGGCCGTGGTGATCGTTAGCGGCGAGAGCGACGAGCGGTTGGCCGTCAGCGCCGTGCGTTCCGGAGCGCAGGACTACATCGTCAAAGGTCCTCAGTTCACCGCTTCGGTTTTGGGACGCACCGTACGGTTTGCGCTGGAGCGAAACGCTCGCCTGTTGATGGAGACGGAGCTGCGTACGGTCCGCAGCGAGCTGGAGATCGCCGACGCGATCCAGCAGATGCTTTATCCGCGGCTGGAGAATCAGTTTTCGGGCGTCGTCGTCGCCGGCCGCTGCCAACCGGCCACGCTCAGCTGTGGAGACTACTTCGACGTCATTCCACAGTCCGACGGGGCTTTACTGGTGGCGATCGGCGACGTCAGCGGTCATGGGATCGGACCGGCGATGATGATGGTGGAAACGCGCGCGGCGCTGCGCGTCCTGGCCGAACCGGAACTCTCGCCCGGCGAGGTGCTCAACCGCGTCAATCGGCTGCTGGCTCGCGATATGCAGCAGCATCTGTTTGTCACGCTGTTTCTGGCCAAGCTGGACGCGGATCGCCGGCAACTCAGTTACGCCTGTGCGGGCCACCCCGGATACCTGATTTCGCCCTCCGGAACACTCGGGGTTCTGGAAGGCGACAATCCGCCGCTGGGCATTACGATGTTCGAAACATTTGCCACCTATCCCGTGTCGTCATTCCGTCCGGGCGATACCTTGGCACTGTTTACCGACGGGATCAGCGAAGCGACCAGCGACCATGAAACCTTTTTGGGCGAAGCCGAAGCGGTGGCCGAGATCGTTCGGCTGAGGCATCAACCGGCCGAGGCGATTCTGGATGGCTTGTTTGCCTTGGCCGACCACTTCAATGGCGACGCGGTCCCGCAAGACGACCGGACGGCGGTGTTGCTGCAGACCCTGCCTGTCCCGATCCCCGCGCCTCACGTTGGCCCGCGAACCGCCTCCGAAGCTGCCTCCAGCGATGACCCGACGGCATAGCGCCGGTCGCAAAGCGGCCTGTCGATTCAGCGGGCCGGAAGGCCGCCGGCGTCGAGACGATCCGCGGACGCTTCCGGCGCCGCCGGCTCAGTCCCAGACGTTGCTACGCGGTTCCAGAATTTCCTTCAGCAAGACGGCCTGACGAATCCCTTGCGGCGAGCGCAACATACGAAGCAACTCTTCGGTGGCCTTTATTTCGCTGTGCTGTGCGGTCGAACCGGTTTCCGAAGAACGACCCTCGGAGCGTCGTCCCTGCGAGCGGTTTTTTCGATCGGATCGTTCTTTGGCCGCCTTTGCGTCCCGTTCGATACGTCGCGCCTGACCGCGTTTCAGTAGGGTTTCCTGCTCGTCGTCTTCGATGATCTCCGCCATCAAAGGTTCGGCTTGATGGGATACCGGTTCGGCCAGCGGCGCGACCGGGATCGGCGTCTGCGGAACCCGCTCGCGGTTGCGATCGGTGTACTGAGGAGCAGACGGACGCTCGGTGTGTTGCCGTTGTTGGGCGTTGCGTTGTCGGGCGCGCTGTTGGCGACGCTCGGCCGCCCGCCGCAGAAACTCTTCGATGTCTCCGGCCATGAGTTCACTTTTTAGGAGGATACGAGCTTAGGTCCGCAGCGGCTCACTGTAGGCATCGTCGCTGTCATTGCTGGCGGTTGCGATGGCTTTGCGCATCTCGGTATCAGCGCTGACATTCTGCAGTTTGAAGTAGTCCAAGATCCCCAGTTTGCCGGATCGAAACGCGTCGGCCATGGCTTCGGGAACCGCGGCTTGAGCCAGCACGAGTTGGGCGCGGCTCTCTTCGACGCGGGCTTCCATTTCCTTTTCGGCCGCCACGGCGGAGGCGCGTTTGTTTTCCGCCCGCGCCCGAGCCACCTGGGTGTCGGCTTCGGCTTGATCGGCTTGCAGACGGGCGCCGATGTTCGCGCCGACATCGATGTCCGCGATGTCGATCGACACGATTTCAAAGGCGGTTTGCGAATCCAAGCGTTTGGCCAACACGGCTTTACTGATCACATCCGGGTTCTCCAGCACCGCTTTATGGTTCGTGGCGCTGCCGATCGCACTGACGATGCCTTCGCCCACGCGAGCGATGATCGTCTCTTCGGTGGCACCGCCGATCAACTGTTGCAAATTGGCGCGAACCGTCACGCGGGCTTTGACCTTCAACTGAATACCGTCCTTGGCGACCGCATCCAAGGACGACTTGGCGGCCCCGCGAGGCGGGCAATCGATCACTTTGGGGTAGACGCTGGTTTGCACCGATTCCAGTACGTCGCGGCCGGCCAGGTCGATCGCCGTGGCTTCCTTGAAGGTCAGGCTGATCGTTTTGGCTTTCTTGGCCGCGATCAATGCCCGCGTTACCTGTTGCACATTGCCGCCGGCCAGGGCATGTGCCTCGAGCGCCCGCGTGGTCAGATCCGGATCGGTCAAGCCCGACTGGACCGACATGATCTTGGCACGCACGATCTGCCGCGTGTTGACTTTGCGAAACGTCATCCCGATCAGATCCAGAAATCCGACCTTGGCACCGGTCAACAACGACTGGATCCACAGTCCAAAGTAGCTGGCGAAAACGCCAAACAGGACCAACACCACAGCCACGACCACCAGGGCGGCGATGATCAACAACATCATCCGCCCCGATTCCACGTCCTGGGCCAGCAGAAACAGGTTCAATACGTCCACGTTGGGGGCTCTCTGCAAGGAAGTTACGATCGATGAGGATGGGCCGATAAGCCTCTGTTATACGCGATTTTGACGCGGTTGTGGCGACCCGCCACCGGGCGGCGTGCCGGAGGAATCAAAGCGTTGCCAGACGCCGTCGATCAGACGCTGCTGGGGGCCGTAGACGGCCTTGTAATTCAGGTGCGGATTCTCTGCGACGTAGAGACCCAAGTAGAGGTAGGCCGCCGCCATCTGCCGACACCACTGCAATTGTTTCAGGATCGCGTAGGTGCCCAGCGAATAACGCGAACAGGCGGGATCGAAATAGGTGTAGACGGCCGAGACCCCGTCGTGGCCGACGTCCGTCACCGCCACCGCCACCAGACGCCCCTCCCGCTTGATCTGGAACTCGACGGTCTGGCAAAACGTGTCCACCAGGAAGGCGCGATACGACATCTGGTCGATATCTTCCAGCTCGCCGCCCAGGCCGCGCTGATTGCGGTGCAGGTTGAATAGTTCGATATGCCGCCGATCGACCATCGCCGGAACCACCTCGACCTCGAGATCTCGATCGCCGCGGCGTAGCACTCGGCGCTGCGAACGACTCGGCTGGTATTCGTCAACCAGCACCCGGGTGGGTTCGCAGGCCTGGCAGCGCGGGCACTGAGTGCGATACAGAAAGGCACCGCTGCGGCGATAGCCCGCGGCCAGGAAAGCATCCACGTCCGCCGCGTTGTAGGTTCGCTGGGGCCACTGGAGCGGCATCCGAGCGACCTGATCGGCGAGGTAGGGACAGGGCTGCAAGCTGTCCTGGATGACGATCAGACTGTCATCCTGAAACCTCGGCGCCGGGCTCGCTGCCACCTCACGCATGCGTTCGTTTTCACCTCAGCCGATTGTGCGCTCTGGGCCATCTTCTTATTGGTCCGTGGTCGATTCTACCGCCCCCTGGCTGGAAAAGCCAATCGAATCGGATGGACTCTACGCGGGGGGGCAAGAACCGGGGCGTTCGCCCCAACGGCTCAAGTTGTTCGCGGGTTGCTGCGTTTACTGTTCAGCTAGATCCCATCAAGCCTGCGGCTCGGTCATCGACCAGGGATCCAACGCCTCGTTCAACGCCTGCTCGTCCAGCACGCCTTTTTCGATGCACAGCTCGCGAATCGTCTTGCCGGTGGCGAACGCTTCCTTGGCCAGCTTGGCGGCCTGTTCGTATCCGATCAACGGATTCAAACTCGTGCACATCGACAGGCTCTGCTCGACCGCCGCCTCGCAAACATCGACATTCGCCTGCATCTCGGCGACGCAGAACTCCACAAACGCGTCGGCTCCCGAAGCGAGCAATTGAATTGATTCCAGCGCGGTATGAGCCATCACCGGCATCATGATGTTCAGCTGGAAATTCCCGCCGGCCGCTCCGGACATGCTCATGCAGCCATCGTTGCCGATCACGCGGGCGGTCAACTGCATCAACGATTCACACATCACCGGATTCACTTTGCCGGGCATGATCGAGCTGCCGGGTTGGCGCGAGGGCAGTTGGACTTCATAGAAACCACAGCGCGGGCCGCTGCCCAGCCAACGCACGTTGTTGGCAACGTTGAACAGGGTTTGCGCGATGCACTTGAGCTGGCCGTGCGATTCGACCAAGGCGTCGCGTTGGGCGTTGGCTTCGAAGTGGTTGACGGCCTCGACGAATTCGACACCCGTTTCCTCGGCCAGAACCTCGGCCACGCGGCGACCGAATTCGGGATGGGTATTGATCCCACTGCCCACGGCGGTGCCGCCGACGGGCAATTCCAGGACGGCCTCGGCCGCCCGCCGGGCTCGCTGGAGAGAGAGTTCCAGTTGGCGAGCGAACCCGCCGAACTCTTGCCCCAGTCGCAGCGGCGTGGCATCCATCAGGTGCGTGCGGCCGATCTTGATCACCCTGTCCCACTGCTCGGCCTTTTCCTCGAGGGCGGCTCGCAGTTTGTCCAGGGCCGGGATCAGGCGACGCTGTATCTGCACCGCCACGGCCACGTGGATGGCGGTCGGGAACGTATCGTTGGTGCTCTGTCCCATGTTGACGTGATCGTTGGGATGGATCGGTTTTTGGGTTGCCATCCGGTCGCCACCGACGATCTCGATCGCGCGGTTGCTGATCACTTCGTTGATGTTCATGTTGCTGCTGGTGCCGCTGCCGGTTTGGAACACGTCCACCGGAAACTGGTCATCCAGCTTGCCCTCGGAGACCTCGCGGGCGGCCTCGAGCAGGGCCTCGACGGCTTGGTCGTCCAGCGGGTTTTTGCCGCTGCCGGTCAACTTGCCGAGGTCGCGATTGGCCGTGGCGCAGGCCAGTTTGACCAGCCCCATGGCCGAGATCATCGACGAGGGCAGCCTCCAGCCGCTGATCGGAAAGTTTTCGACAGCCCGCTGGGTCTGCGCTCCGTAGTAGGCGTCCGCCGGAACTTGAACGTCGCCCATCGAGTCGTGTTCGGTTCGATACTTTGTCATGTCAGGGCTCGCAGGTAGGGTCGGAAAGAGGTTCGCAGCAAGCACGCATTACCGCGCCGTTGTGCTGCGTAATCTAAAGAACCCATCCCGCTTTGGGGAGCCGGCGACCGAGCGAATCCGCGGCGGCCACCGCATGAAAAGGATCGGAATCAATCCGCCCAGTAGTCGAATACCAAAGCCTTCTCCAGGTGCGGCTTGAGGACTTCGACAAATTCCTTGTGGGCCGGATGCGGCAGGTAGGTGGCCCGTCCCTGTTCGGAATCGAAGGTGACGGTAAAGCAGTGTGTGAAACCGTCCGCGAGGTTCTCGGGGCTGTTGTTGGTGCCGTACTCGAAGTCGGTAATCGTGTCGATCTTGCCGGGCAGTGCGACAAAGGCATCGACCACCCGCTGGACCTGCTCGTCAGTGGACGATTCCTTGAACTGGAACAGGACCACGTGCCGCAGTTTGCGGGACTCGGTCTCTTGGGCGGTAACGGGGGAAGTGTTGTTCATGGCGAGGGTCGTTAGCAAGGCGGCCAGCAACAGGCACATGGTCGACAGCAGCGCGGGTTTAATTCGTGTCATGATTTTTACCTCAGCGGGCAGGGACGGATGGATGCGGGAGGGACGGGGACGGGAGGGATGGGAGGATCAGGAGGGCCGCAGACGCTGTACGATCAGGTGCGGCGCCTTGCGGTGAAACAATTCTAAATGCGTGGGGTTGGTGTCGGACAGTTGTTGGTAATTCTTCTGTAGTTCGGTGCGCAGCCGGCCCGCCGCCTTGGTTTGTCCGCTGTGCTCGTAGGATTCCAGCATCAGGGCTTGGCCCAGCATGCGGTACAGCAGCGGCACCTCGCCATCGTCGACAAAGTCGCCCAGGGAATCGATGGCCGAGAGGTGTTGGTCGCGGCGTCCGTACAGCCGGGCCAGTTGCAGTTTGGCTTTGACGGCGTAATCGGCGTTGGTCTCGCTGTGCTCTGGCGGATGAAACGTCCACACCGCCCGCCAGGCCTGGGGCCGGTCCAGGCGAGCCGCTTCCAGGTACTGCGCGGCGGCCGTCGGCAAGCGTTCCACCTCCACCCCGTCGGCGGCCAACAGCGTGTCGACCGTGGCCGCGGGGCGCCGCGCCGCCCAAGCGCCGCCGGCCAACAAACCGACCAGCGGCAACAACCACAGCGCCGCGGTCTTGATTCGCCGGTGCTTGCCTCGCATCTTTTGTCGCTCCATCACCGACTGCAACCGCATCGCGGCCGACAAACTGGTGGCCGCCGAACCGGCTAGCGAAGGCGACTGTTGGGTGATGCCCGAGCGAATTTCGTCGGCCAACTCGTGCGGTGTCTGCGGCCGGTGAGCGGGGTCTTTTTCCAACAGCCGATGGATGGTGGTGACCAGCCACGCGGGCAGATCGTTTCCGCTGCGAGCCTGGGCAAGGTCGGGCGGACGTTCGTGCAGGTGTTTGACCGCCATCGCCAAAGGATCGTCCGCTTCGAACGGTGGCCGGCCGCACAACAGGTGAAACATCGTGACGCCCAACGAGTACAGATCGCTGCGTGTGTCGACGGGTTTGCCCTGCACCTGTTCGGGACTCATATAGCGTGGGGTGCCCATCGTCAGGCCCACCTGGGTCAGATCCTTCAGCGGTTCGCCGCCCAGCACCCGAGCGAGGCCGAAGTCGGCGACCTTCACTTCGTCGCGACGCGACAGCATGATGTTTTCGGGCTTGATGTCACGGTGCGTGACGCCGGCCTCGTGAGCGGCGTCCAACGCATCGGTCACGCCGGCCAACACCTTGACCGCTTCGGGAACGCTGAGGGTACCCTGTCGCTCCAGTTTCTCGCGCAGGTTCAGTCCGTCGACGAACTCCTGAACGATGAAGTAATGGCTCTGGTGTTGGCCGATCTCGTATACCTGGACGATGTTGGCGTGGGACAACTTGGCCACGGCGCGCGCCTCCCGCCGAAACCGTTCCACATAGTTGGCATCGTTGGCCAGATCACTGCGCAGCACCTTGATCGCGACCTGTCGCCCCAGCGATTTTTGCTGGGCCACGTACACGTCGGCCATACCGCCACGGCCGAGCCGCCGCAGCAGTTGATAGTCGCCCATCAAGCACCCGGTCAGATCGACTGCGCCGGAACCGCCCTCGCGCACGCTGCGCGCTGCGTCGCCCGGTTGGTTGTCGGGACTATTCAATGGTCCGGCTTCCTGTGCGGGAGGCGTGTTTGGCGATCCCAGTATGTTTCGCGATCACAGTATCTTGCTCGGTAGTATCTTGCTCGGTAGTCGCACAGTCCGCCGCCGGGACTGCCGCCGGCGGGACTGCCGCCGCCGGGGCTGCCGCCGCCGGGGCTGCCGCCGCCGGGGGTGACAGCGTGACCAACTGATTGAGGTTGCCGCTGCGGAATCCTTCCAGATCCACCGTCACCGTGCGGAATCCGGCGGCCCGCAGCGCCGCAACGGTTTGTTGCCACAGCGGCGGTTCGAGCAGCCGCACGATGGCCTCCGGCGCGACCTCGATCCGCGCCAGTTCTCCGGCATGCAGACGGACGCGAAGCGGTGAAAATCCGTGCTGGTCAAGGAACGCTTCGGCCGCTTCGACCATCGCCAAACGCTCCGGGGTGACGGCGACCCCGTAGGCCAAACGGCTGGACAGGCAGGGCGAGGCCGGTGCGTCCCGAACCGACAACCCCCATAGGGCTGCCAATTGCCGAACGCCGGCTTTGTCGATACCCAGATCCGCCAGGGGCGTGCGGACGCGGGCCTGCCTGCCGGCCTGGATGCCCGGTCGATAATCCTGAGTATCGTCGGCGTTGGTACCGCTGACGATCTCAGCCGTTCCCAGGGCGGTGGCCAATTGTTGCAGGTGTTGGTAGAGGGTTTGTTTGCAGTAGAAACAGCGGCGGTTGTCGTTTTTCACATAGGCCGGATCGTGAATCTCGTCGGTCGCGACCTCCCGATGTTCGATCCCGATTTCCGCTGCGACCCGCCGAGCGGTTTTCAGCTGGGCCGCTGAAAGACTGGGGCTGACCGCGGTAACGGCCAAGGCCCGTGAGCCCAACGCCCGGGCGGCAGCGGACGCCACGACCGCACTGTCCACCCCGCCGGAAAACGCCACCACACAAGACTCACAGCGACCCAGACGAGCGACCAGTTCCGCGGCAACCTGATGGATGTCCGGCGAAGAGGGCGGAGAATTGGTGGACGCAAAGCCGGACATGGGCGAATTCGAACAAGGGCAGGTACAAACGGAACGTCAAACACAGCCTACCATGCTAATCGATCGACGGTGTGCGGTTCGATGACGGGGAAACACGTTGGCCTTCGGACCAGGTCGCGCGGACCGAAAATCCGCAGTCCAGGCGGCGGCCCGCCGCATCCGGCAGACTTGACCGGCCGGCCTCGATCGCGACCCGGTCCCCGCACCGCTGCGTCAGGTAGCGTTGGATATCGCGGTGATCAACCTGTTCACTATGACCGGTAACCAACAGCCGACGCTCTGGCCGGGACAGCAGTTTCAAACAGTCATCCAGCAGCGGCCAGAGGTCCCGCTCCAGACGCCAAGCCTTGCCGCCGGGGCCGTGTCCGTAGGCGGGCGGGTCCAGGACGATCAAGTCATAGACGCGGCCGCGGCGAAGTTCGCGAGCGACGAATTTGCGAGCGTCGTCGGTCAGGAAGCGGATCGAGTCGTCAAAATGATTGGCGGCGGCCGCCCGCTTGGCCGCCGCCACGTTGGGTTTGGCCGCATCGACGTGTACCGCCGAACCGCCTCCCGACGCGATGGCCAAAGAACTGGCGCCGGTGTAGGCGAATAAATTGAGTCCGCGGAAGGGATGCTCGCCTGCCTCGCGATGCGCTGCGGCCTGTCGGTGCAGCCACTGCCAATTCGCATGCTGTTCGGGAAACAAACCGATGTGGCCAAACGGCGTCGGTTGGACCGGCATCCGAAACGGTCCGCAGTCCACGAAGAGCGACTCCGGCCAGCGGCGGCGGAACGACCACCGCTTGCTCCGCACATCAAACCGGGCGTCGGCCCGTGCCCAACCGTCGCTCCGAGCACGCTGGTGCAGCGCTGCCGGAGAGGGCCGGTCGATCAGGAAATCGCCAAGCGATTCCAGTTTGCGCCCCTCGCCGAAGTCAATTAATTGATAGGTTGCCGCTTGCATGAGGGCGGATTCTAACCGCAGCCAATCCGAACTGTCAGCGCCCGGCCCGAACTGTCAGCGCCCGGCCCGAACTGTCAGTGCCCGGCCCGATAGGCCGTCGCCGCGATTGCCGTTAGAGTGAAGGGCCTCGGAATTCGGCGTGACCGCCCCCCTTTTTCCGTAAGCAGTGCTGACTTTCGTAAGAATCGCTGTCGTAAGACTCTTTAACCGTTAACTGGTGCCGTGTCCGCAACGAACGAGCCAAACGATTCGAATCCTCGCACCGCAGCTGAGTCCGAGCCGATCGAGGGCAGCGAAAGCGGACCGCGACGCCCAAAGCGGCGTGCCGGACTGTGGATCGCGGGACTGTGTGTGCTGTTGATCTTCGTCGCCCAGGCGTGCAAGCCGTGGGCCGATGGCCAGATGATGAACATGCTCAGTTATGTGCTGGGCACGATCGGGGTGGTCGCGGCCCTGGTCTGGACCCTGCGGCGGGACGCGCCGCCCCTGCAGCGGTGGATGCCCGCGGCGATGCTGGCCGCGGCCCTGGGTTTGTTTTTGGCTTTTTACGAAGTCGTCGGCGTCAATGGCGAACTGGTGCCCCTGTTTGCGCCGCGGTTTGCCGCTCCGGATCCGGTCGCTCAGAAGGGCGAGGGCGAAGCCGATTTGGGCGACATCGATGCGGACGACTTTCCCGGCTTTCTAGGCCCCGGCCGCGATGGCGTCGTGGCCCGGCGAGCGTTTTCGACCGATTGGTCGGGAGCGGAGGAGCTGTGGCGACAATCGGTCGGCCCGGGGTGGTCCGGGTTTGCCATTGCCGATGGGTTTGCCGTGACCATGGAACAGCGTGGCGAAGGCGAGACGGCCCAGCAGTGGGTGACCTGTTACCGCATCGACGATGGCCAACTGGTTTGGTACCACGCCTCGCCCGGCGGCCACTACCATCCCCTGGGCGGAACCGGACCGCGGGCGACGCCGACGATCTATCGCGGCAAAGTCTACGCACAAACGGCCGTTGGCATCCTGCTGTGTCTGGACGGACGGACCGGTAAGCGCCTCTGGCAGAAGGACCTGTTGCAGCGCGCCGGGATGGACCAGGCGACGGCCGAGCAGGCGGTCACGTGGGGGCGAGCCGCCTCGCCTTTGATCGTCGAAACGCGAAGTGAAACCGCGGATAAAACCGCGGATAAAACCGGCTCCGGGGCGTTGGTCGTGGTGCCCTACGGCGGCCCCCGCGACCCGCAAGACCCCGGCAGTCCGCTGGCCAGCTTGATCGCTCTGGATGCCGACGATGGCGGCGAACGCTGGCTCGGCGGCAACACCCAGATCAGTTACGCTTCGCCCGTCAAAGCCGTGCTCGATGGCGTCGCACAAATTGTTTCGGTCAATGAATCCAACGTCACCGGTCACAGCATCGAAGACGGTCGGGTGCTGTGGGAAACGCCGTGGCCGGGCAGCAGCAGCGGCGGGGCCTCGTGTTCGAACCCGGCGATCTATCAAGACGACGGCGTGCTGCTGTCCAAGGGCTATGGCGGCGGCAGTGAATTGTTGCGGATCGACAGCGATGCGCCGGCAGATCAACGGGTCGACGTCGAGTGGTCCGACGGCCGGCTGCTGAAAACCAAATTCACCAACGTCGTGCTCGATGGCCACTACGCCTACGCGCTGAGCGACGGGACGCTGGAGTGCGTGGACCTGCGCGGCCCGGAGCGGATGTGGCGACAACCGCGCGGGGACCGCTACGGTCAGGGCCAGTTGCTGCGCGTCGAGGATTGTCTGGTCGTGCAAGCCGAAGCCGGGCCCGTGGCGTTGGTACGCTGTAATCCCGAAGCGTTCGAGGAGCTGGCGCGGCTGCCCGGACCCGAGGGCAATACGTGGAATTACCCGGCCGTTTCGGGGCGGCACCTGTTGGTTCGCAGCTCCGATCAAGCGGTCGCCTACCGGTTGCCGCCCCGCCCGTCCGAGACAGGTCGCCCGTCCGAGACAGGTCGCCCGTCCGAGACAGGTCGCCCGTCCGAGACAGGTCGCCCGTCCGAGACAGATGAAAAGCCCCTGAACCCTGCCCCTCTGCGAGAGACGCCTTGATGGACATGTTGGTCATTGCCCCGCACCCGGACGATGCGGAACTGGGCATGGGAGGAACGATCGCCAAAATGATCGACGCCGGATGGGATGTCGGTATTTTGGATCTGACCAGTGGGGAACCCACCCCGCATGGCAGCGAATCGCTGCGTGTCGAGGAGACCGCCGCGGCCTCGCGCACCCTGGGCGTGCGGTGGCGGGAGAATGCCGGGCTGCCCAATCGCAGTCTCCAGCCCACGCTCGAAGCCCGCCGAATCGTCGCCAGCTACATTCGCCAGACGCGTCCGCGATGGTTGTTCGCACCGTATTGGCAGGACGCCCACCCCGACCATCACGCGGCCACCGAGATCATCGAAGCGGCGCGGTTCTGGGCCAAGTTGAGCAAGACCGATATGCCGGGCGAGCCGTTTCACCCCGAGCGGATCTACTACTACTACTGCATCCATCTTCGCCAAGCCATCCAGCCGGCCTGGATCATGGATATCAGTGAACAGTGGGAGCGGAAGCTCGAATCGATCCGTTGCTACGAGAGCCAGTTCATCACCGGGCGGCCGACCGAGCCGCCGACGTTGATCGACCGGTTTCGCGACGACGCGGCCTACTGGGGACGCTTGATCAACCGCCGCTACGGCGAACCATTCGCGAGCCGCGAACCGGTGGCCGTCCGTTCGCTGCGAGATTTTCTGTAGGGCGGTTTGCATTCCGCCGCTGGGCCAATGAAGCTAGGGCGGTTCGTGAACCGATGCGTTGTTTTCGCTTGGCGTTTGATCCGCTAGAATCCAGCTCGCTTTGTCCGTTTCCCTTCGAATTGTAGTCAGCGATGCCCAACGGCCGCGAAGTTGTCATTACCGGTGTCGGCGCTGTTACGCCGCTGGGCGTCGGCACGGAGATGTTCTGGAACGCGTTGTGTCAGCGACACAGCGGGATCGGCGTGATGCCGCATGCCAACGGGAAAATCGGACCGACGGATTTCGGGGCGATGATCTCCGATTTTGAACCCAAGCAGTACGTGCGACCGCGCAAAGCCTTGAAGGTGATGTGCCGCGAGCTGCAGACGGCGTTCGCCGCCGCCCAGATGGCCCATGCCGAAAGCGGTTTCGAAGCGTTCCTGGCCGATAACGATCGATACGATCGCAGCCGCATCGGCACCGTGTTCGGATCCGAAATGTTCTATGGTTCGCCCGATGAGCTGGCCGACACGGCCAAACGGATGAGCACGCACCAGGGCGATCAGGCCGTGGTCGAATTCGGTTCGTTTGCTATGCGCGAGCTGTTTCCGTTGTGGATGCTGAAGTACCTGCCCAACATGGCCGCCTGCCACGTCGGTATCGCCGTGCAGGCCTTTGGCCCCAACAACACCCTGGTTCTGGGGGATACCTCGGGGCCGGCAGCCCTGGTCGAATCCGCCTCGTGTATCCGCCGCGGCATCGCCGATGCCGTGTTCACCGGAGCTTCGGGGACGCGGATCAACGAATCGGGATTCATCTATTCCGGAGCCTGTCCGCTGGCCTCGCCTCGTGAACCATTGACGGATTCCTCCCGGCCTTTCTCGCCGGATCGCGACGGCGTGGTCGGTGGCGAAGGCGCCGCCGCGCTGCTGCTGGAAGAACGTGATTTTGCGAACAAGCGCGGCGCCACACCCATCGCGCGGCTGGCCGGTTCGGCCGTCCGCTTCGTCCCCGCCTCGGCATCGCAGCGAGGCAGCCGGCGAGCGATCGAGTTGGCTCTGTCGGCGGCGCTCGAGCAAGCGGGAATCGCTGCCCAGGACATCGGTTTGGTGGTTTCCCACGCAATGGGCGACCCCCAGCAGGACGAAGCCGAAATGGAAGCCCTGTTAGCGGTTTTGCCCAAAACGCCCTTGTGCGCACCGATCGCTTCGACGGCCCACTGCGGCGCGGCGACCGGATCGATGCACCTGGTCACCGCCGTCTTGGCTTTGCGGCACCAGACGATTCCACCGCTGCGGCACGCCGAATCGTTGGGCGAAGATTTTCCGCTGGACGTTTCCGCT
Source organism: Roseimaritima sediminicola (assembly GCF_009618275.1). Taxonomy (GTDB): domain Bacteria; phylum Planctomycetota; class Planctomycetia; order Pirellulales; family Pirellulaceae; genus Roseimaritima; species Roseimaritima sediminicola. The sequence continues at coordinate 77,507 of NZ_WIAD01000003.1, read as the reverse complement.
TCACCCCGGGCTCTGAAGCATCCGGCGGTGGTTGTTCTGACCCACACGCCTCAGGGACACGCCACGGCGATCGTCCTGACCGCGGCCTAGCGGCCTTCTGCCAGCAAGGTGCCCTAGACTCCATGGCCTGTGGTCGTGGTTTGGGGTTCCGGTCTGGGGATTTCGGTCTGGGCGTGTGGCACTAGGCTTCGCAGCCGCAGTTTCCCCACGATCCCTACGAAGCGTTGCGGAGCCGCCCATTCGGGCTGGTAAAATGCAGAAAATGTGGGCCGGCGGCGGAAGCCCGAATTTCGGTACAAAAATTGCCCTACGATGGAGTGCCACCGATTAGAATTAATTTCCATAGACCGGTGGCAAGCGTACCCCCCAAGACGCCGCTCGTCCATTACAATCGGGACGGTGTGGTGAACGGCCCTTGGCCCACTCCATCAGCTAGGAACTTCGCAGATGTCCGTCGCCTTTGATCATCATCCTTTGTCTGCTGCAAACGTACCGAATTCAGCCGGGCGATCGAGCAAGGGCGTGACCGCGTGGACGGCAACCGGCCAGAGGCCCGTTGGTCTCCGCTTTTTGTGGACGATGCGGCTGGTGGCGCTGGTGGCGTTGGGCGTCAGCGGATACTTGGCCTACGTCAGTTTGACGTCCGGAAAAGTCGCCGGGTGTGGATCCGGCGGCGTGTTGGATTGCTCGCATGTGATGACGACGCGTTGGTCGCGTGTGGCCGGCATCCCGGTGGGCGTGCCCGCAGCGGTGCTGTATGCGTTGATGTTGGGAATGTTGGTCGTTCCGGCTGTCGGAAAGCGGATCAATCGTTGGCGCTGGACGGGGATCAGTGTCGCGGCCTTGTCGGCCGGGCTGGCCGCCGTGTGGTTTGTGGGGCTGCAGATCTTCGCGGTCCAGCACCTGTGTCAATATTGCTTGGTCGCCCATGCCTGTGGGTTGGCCCTAGCGACGATGGTCCTTCTGCGTTTGCCGGCCGGTCGCAAAGCGACGTTGCTTGCCGGCGGTGTTGCAACGCTGGCGACAGCCGGTCTGATCGGCACCCAATTGACGGCCGCTCCGATGGAAACCCACGAGGTGATCCAGCACGCGCCGGCTCCGGCGGCCGCCAGCCCAGCGACCATCTCGCCCGACGAACAACCAGCCGGCGAGGCCGACGTGCCCGCCGGCGACGCCGACGTCTTTGAGGCCCCGGATATTTTTGAGGCGCCCGTCTCACTCCAAGACAAGCCGGCGTTGCCACCGGAGCCCGCCGGCGAACCTGTCGGCGCGTCCGTGGGATTGGCGCTCGTCCAGTTGTTCAGTCCCAGCATGATGTTCACGGGCCAAGTCGGTGGCAACAGCAACCAGGGCAACAGCAACCAGGGCAACAACGATCAAGAAACGCAAGGCGATGCGAAGCCGACGGACGAGCCGAGCGAACAAGCGGCCGAGCGCAAGACCGTAAAGATTCTCAACAGCGTCCGCTTGGATGTTCGGCACTGGCCGCTGGTCGGCAGTCCCGATGCCGATTACTTCTTCGTCGAAATGCTGGACTACACCTGCGGACACTGCCGAGCGACGCATGCGGCGATGACCGAAACCAAACAGGCCTATAACGGACGCTTGGCCGTGCTGTTGTTGCCCACGCCGATGGACCGCGAATGCAATCCGCACGCATCGAGCAGCGGTGGGAAGACGGCCGACGCGTGCGAGCTGGCGAAGTTAGCGGTGGCCGTGTGGCGGCTCCGTCCGAAGGAGTTCGAAGCGTTCCACCACTACCTGATGACGACCCCACCGAATTATCAGGTGGCCTATGCGCATGCCGCGGAACTGGTCGGTCGTGAGACGCTTCGGAAGGAGCTCGACAGCGGCACGCCGGCGGCGTACATCGCCAAGAACGTCAGTCTCTACAACCGGGCTGGCCGCGGCCAGATTCCCAAATTGCTCTTCCCCAGCACCTCATCGGTCGGCCAAATCACGTCGGCTCGGACGCTCAAGAACCTGGTTGAACGGCATGTCGTCCAGGCCGCTCGCTGAGCCTCGTGCATGTTAAAGAGGGGCGCTTCGACATGCTCCGCCGGTCCAGCGCGAGCCGCGGTTCTCTGCTAACTGCTCGGGATACTGGCGTGGTCGCGGTCGCCGAGACACGCTCACTGTGCCGGCGGGGGAGGTGTTTCGGCACAGGTGGGGGTGGGGCCGTTGGGACCCCGAGAAATCCTCGTCAATTCGGCGGATTTAGGACGTGCCCATTAGTGGCACGTTTGCGGCGTCTTTGTTACCGTTCCTAGCTGCTTTGGTTCCGCCGCTTCTCCTCCCGCCGCAATTCTTTTCAAGTGACTATGATCGATCGTTCCCTGCCCTCCCTGGAATCTCGTATCCAACAATCGCTCCGACGACAGGGGTACTACAATGTCGGCATCACGCATTTGGGCGAAGGCAATATTAAAGTCTCGACCAACGGTGCCGATCGCGATGACCAGTGCGTAATCAAGGCCATCGCCACGACCGTGACCGGCGTGGTCTCGGTGGAACTGGAATAAAGGCCCCCTATGAAGATCACGAACATCCAGGCTTATCAGGTCGACCTGCCGCTGTGTGAGGGCAAGTACAGTTGGTCTGAAGGCAAGAGCGTGGACGTGTTCGACACGACCGTGGTCCAGATCGACACCGATGCCGGGATCAGCGGCTTTGGCGAAGTCTGCCCATTGGGCCCGGTCTACCTGCCGGCCTACGCACGCGGGGTCCGCACCGGGCTGGAGGAACTGGCTCCGGCGCTGTTGGGAGATGATCCGCGACAGTTGCAGGTGTTGAACCAGAAGATGGACCGCGTCTTGAAGGGGCATCCCTATGTCAAGTCGGCGCTGGACATGGCCTGCTGGGACATCCTGGGCAAAGCGGCCGGACTGCCGGTGTGCGAGCTGCTGGGCGGACGTTTTGGCGAGGACGTCGTGCTGTATCGCGCGATCTCTCAACGGCCTGCCACCGAAATGGCGGCCAACGTCGCCGAGTATCGCAGCCAAGGGTATCGGCGTTTCCAGTTAAAAGTCGGCGGTAATGCTGACGAAGACATCGATCGCATCCGCGCCGCGGCCGAAGTGCTCGCGCCGGGCGACAAGCTCGTGGCCGACGCCAACACCGGTTGGTTGATGCACGATGCGATGCGCGTGGTCAATGCGGTCCGGGATCTGGACGTGTATATCGAACAGCCCTGCCGGACCTATCAGGAATGTCTCAGCATCCGCCGCAACACCACCTTGCCGTTTGTGCTGGACGAAGTGATCGACGACTGTGCCGCCATCTTGCAGGGGGCTGCGGATCAAGCCATGGACTTGGTGAACATCAAAATCAGCAAGTTCGGCGGGTTGACCAAAGCCAAACAGGCACGCGACCTGTGCGTTTCGCTGGGCATCGCGATGACGATCGAAGACAGCTGGGGTGGCGACATCGTCACTGCGGCGATCGCCCACCTGGCTCAGGGGACTCCGTCGCATCTGCAGTTCACCTCGACCGACTTTAACAGTTACGTCACCACGTCGATCGCCGAGGACGCCCCGCAGCGAGTTGACGGACGGATGTCGGCCGCCACCACGCCGGGGCTGGGCATTAAACCGCGAATGGACGTCCTGGGCGACCCGGTCGTCCGTTGCCAGGCTTAGCCGCCGGATTCGGGAGAGAGGGGAGAAAACGACTTCGATTGTGGATCGCGAAGTCCGAGGCTTCAGGGGACGGAACGGACCGCGGCCGCCGGCGCTTCGCGGCGGCTTCCGGTATCCCCGCCGCTGCTTTCCGCCGGCTGGATCAGCAGCGTGCACGCGGTGGTAATCAGCCCGGCGGCAAACAAGTTCAGCGCAAACCCGGTCCGTGCCATCGTACTGGTCGACAGCCGTCCGGCACCGAAGACGATCGTGTTGGGGGCCGTGGCCACGGGCAACATGAATGCGCAGCTGGCGCTGATCGTGGCGGGCACCAGGATATATTCGTAGGGCAGGCCGCTGACCAGTGCCAAACCGCCGAGGATGGGCAACAGCAGTGACGTCGTCGCCGTACTGCTGGTCATCTCGGTAAGGAACGTCACCAACAGGCACACCGCCAGGACCAGCAACCACAGCGGTTGGTCGGTGACCAATCGCAACTGCTGGCCGAGGATCCGGCTCAGCCCGCTCTCTTCAAACCCGGCGGCCAGGGCCAGCCCGCCGCCGAACATAATTAATATGCCCCAAGGCACCCGGGAGGCGGTCTCCCAATCCAACAGCCGCGGACGCGGCCGCCGCGGTCCCTCCTCGCGGTCGTGTCGGTCGGGGTCGTGTCGGTCGGGGTCGTGTCGGTCGGGGGAGCGATCGTCCAGGTCTTCACCGGCCGGCAGGATGAACAAGGCCAAGGCGGCGCCCAAGGCGATCGTCGAATCGTTCACCATCGATCGGCCGTCTTCGCCGGGGATCGCCAGCACGGCGGTCCAGCCGCCGTAGGGCGCGGTGCGGAAGACCCAGGCCAGGGCCGTGATTAGGAACACGCCCAGGACGCGAATCTCGCTGCTCTGCCAACGTCCTACCGGCGGCATCTGCAGGGTCACGTTGCTTTGCACGCGGCGAGTGATCCACAGCCAGGCCACGGGCAACAGCAGGGCCACGATGGGCAGGGCGACCGACATCCACTGAAAGAACCCCACGTCGCGGTCGAACGTTTGTTGGACGTAGGCCACCATCATCACGTTGGGGGGCGTGCCGATCGGCGTGCCCATGCCGCCGATGCTGGCCGAATAGGCGAGGCCCAGCAGCAGCGCGTTGGTCAAACGCGGTTCGCCATCAACCTGTTTAAGGACCGCCATCGCAATCGGCAGCATCATCAGACAGGTGGCCGTATTACTGATCCACATCGACAATCCGGCAGTCGCCAACATGAATCCCAGGACCAGTCGCCGGCCGCCGCTGCCCCCGACGCTGCGGACCATCAGGACCGCCAGACGCCGATGGGCTCCGCTGCGTTCCATCGCGGCCGACAGAAAGAATCCGCCCAACAACAGCAAGATCATCGAATGGCCGTAGGATCGCGCCACGTCGCCGGCGCTCAGGACGCCCAGCAGCGGAAAGGCGACGAACGGAATCAAACCGACCACCGCCAGGTGCACCGTTTCGAAGACCCACCACAGGGCGCACCACACGGCCACCGCCGCGCAGGCCGCCGCGGCCACGCTGGTGCCGGCGGACAAACAACCCCCCGCGGCCAGCAGGGCCAGCAGCGGACCGGCCCATAGCATCGCATTTTGAATCCGTCGATACATCGCGTCTCTTTACTGGGGCTGCGGCTGTTCGGGAGCCTTGGGAATCCGCACGGAGACCATCGTTCCCCGGTCGGTGCGGCTGTTGAATTCCATCTTGCCTCCCAGGCGGGAGATCACGTTGCGGGTCAGGTACAGGCCCAGCCCCATGCCGCGGCCGGGTTCCTTGGTCGTGAAGAACGGCTCGCCGATGCGGCCCAGCACATCGCTGGACATGCCCGCCCCGCGGTCGGTGATCTCCAGCACGACATCGTCGGCGTCCAGTCGCGTAGCGATCCGCACACGGCTCTCTTCGCCGCCCGCATCCAAGCCGTTGTGGATCAGGTTGCGGATCGCTTGGGCGACCGCTTCCTGCGGCAACCACAGGGCTTGCTGCTCGACATTCTCAGGACCGTCGACCACGTCGACGCGATGCGGATCCCGCACGCCTTCCAAGGTCGCGTCGATCAGATCTTCCACCGTCGTATGATCCCAGCTCTGCCCGGACTGGTCGCCTGCCGCGGCGCGCATCCGCATCAGTATCTGTCGGCAGGATTCCAGTTCGCCGTCGATCAACGAGAGGTCTTTGGCGACCGAGGGCGGCGTCTGGCATTCCTCCAGATGCCGGCTCAGTTCTCGCACCACGACGTCGATCGTCGACAGCGGGGTGGCCAGTTCATGGGCCGCACCGGCGGCCAACGTCGTCAGGCCTTCCAGTTGGCGATGCCGCACGCGGTCCTCTTCGACTTTGCGCAGTTGCTGCTGTTGACGCGTCAATTCGCCGGCGGTCTGCGTCACAAAGAACGTGATCACCACAGCGCAGGTGACAAAGGCAACCAGCATCCCGACGGTCGTGATCGGATGGGCCAGTTGGGAATCCTGCAGGGTCAGCGCTTCGACCGGAAGATAAAAACGCAGCAGAAAGCTGTAGCCGAAGATCGCCAGGGCGGTCAGCGTCCAAGCCCACCGGGGTTGCAAAATCACGCCGCCCACAGCGACATTTACGAAGAAGAACAACGTGAAGGGATTGGTCGCCCCGCCGGTGAAATACAGCATGGCGGTCAGGGTGCCGATGTCCAGGACCATCAGCAAGGATGCGGCCCCGTAGGTGCGTTTGGGCGCCACGTGCCAAATCGCGTCCTCCGCGGCCGGGGCGGCCGCTTGCGAGACGGTCTGGCGGATGTGTCGCAGCCAAAACCCATAGGCCAGATTGGTACCGGCCGTCAGGCCGATCAGGGCCAACAGCGGGCCCAGCGGCAGCGCGGCTTTGAGCACGCCCCAGGCCGCGGCGATCGTGATCAATTGGCCGAGGACCGCCATCCAACGCAGCTGCAGCAGCCAGATCGAGGTGCCCAGCCGGGGGGAAAACAGCAGCGATACTGGCCAGTTCTGCGTCGTCATCCGCGACCCTAGAGCACGTCGCGACGAGCCAGCTCGTCACGCAGTTTGGCCGCCAGTTCGTACTTTTCTTCGGCCACCGCCGCGTTCAAGCGTTCCAGCAGGGTGCTGCCGACGTTGTACTCGTCACGCAGCGATTCCCGCAGGCCGGTCAACCGCTGGACCAGTTCGTCGTTTTCGAAATGCTCTTCGATGTCGTGTTGGACGAAGATCTCGCGAATCGATTCCAGCCCCGAATTGAACGCTTGCACGGCAGCCTCAGCACCGCTCTCTTCCAGTTCTGCCAAGGCGTGGGCCTGCGTCCGCTGGAACCACACAAACGGACGGTACTCCTCATGCGTCGCCGTCCATTCCTCGTCGGGGGCCAGCCGTGTCGAGATGTCCATCAACGCCAACGTGTGGTCCGCATCGATGACCGCGCGGCGGTAGTACTCCAGCCGCAGCCAACAGATCCGCCGATGGTACATCTGCATGAATTCGCGATCGACTTCGTTGCACTGGTCGTCGCTGAGCTGGAAGGAACCCTTCTCCAGCTCGCGGGCTTTCAGAAAGTCCAGGTAGGAATCGTGACCCTCGGGGCGTTCGCCGTCGGGGCGTCCCGTGGTTTCCAACTGCAACAGTCCCATGTCCACTCGCATTTGCAGCACCTCACGACCATCCGCCCCTTTGACCAAGCGGACCGAAAGGGAATTGGGGTCGTAAGGCCACTGCTGTAGCAGATGGTCGATGTGACGCGGACGCTTCATAGGTTTTGCACAAAATCAAAGTCTCGAATCAGACGGCGTTTCGCCAACAACTAGTATACCAAAGGGGGTCTTGGCGAGAACCGCAGAACCACCCGAGCAATCGCTATGACCGTTTCGGCAGGCACCGCGCGCTGCGGGCCCCAGCCGGATCCCGCCGGCGGTTCTTTGACCGACCAGCGTTTTCGACATAGGTATTGGATACGAGGCATTGTTCCCGGGGGTCAATGCACCTGGTTCGGACCAAACGGGCGCGGGCCGCCCTCTTCTGTAACAGCGATATGGCACGACGGAAACGCAAAGCGAAACGGAAAGCGAGCAACCACGTCGCCGCCGCGGCTCCGCAGTCGTCTGCGGCTGCGCCGCCCTCTGCGGCTGCGCCGCGGCCCTGCGATGACCGCCCCGAGGTCTCGAGATCCCCGGCCGCCGCGAGCACCGCGGCCGCCGCGGTGCTCGAGGACCAGCCACCGGCGACCGCCGAACCCGCCGTCGATGCTCCCTCCGCGGAGCCGGATCCCGGCCCCGTGCAACCGGCCGACTGGGGCAAACAACTCCAACAGACCGTCGCGGTGGAACTGGACCTGGTGGCTCGAGATCAACAGTTGGCCGCTTTGGCGGCCGAACTGCAGTCCCGCGAAGAGGCGCTGCGAGTGGGTGAGAGCCGGCTCCGCGAAAAACGTCGCCGGCAGGCGCGGCAGCTGTGGAAGCGGCGGCGGCGGCGCAGCACCGCGACCGCTGAATCGTCGCCCCAGACCGAACGCCTGGAAACGCTGCTGGACGGTTTGACGTCGCTGCTGGAGCGTGGAGCGGCAACGTCCACCGGCGAACCCTCCGCCGACTACGCCGCTATCGATCACTTGCAGGCTCGGCTGGAGGAACAGCAGGAAACGATCGATGCCCTGACCGCCGAGCGGGACGAGCACCACCGACACGCCTGCCAGTTGCAATCGGAACTCGATCAACAGCACTGCCAACGCCTATTCGACATCGAACCCAACGAGGCGGGCAACGAAGCCCTGCTCGAGGAGCTGACCAATACCCAGGCTCGCGTGGCCGACCTGGAACAACAGAATCAGGATCTAGCGGCGCGTCTGGCCGAACACAATGTCCGCGGACGGATTGCCGAAGGCAATACGAACACCACGAACGAATCGCTCAGCTGGGAGGAGCGCAAACAGCTGATCCTCCAGCGTCTGGAAAATGAAGAGCTGTCGCTGGAACAGGGAACGTCGGCCGACGCCGAAGAAACCCGCCAGGAGCTCGAGTCACTGCGGGCCCTGGTCAAGACGACCGACGCGGAGATTCAACGCCGCGACGAGGAGATCGCGGAGCTGCGGCAGTTGCTCGAACAACAATCCGGCACCGTCGGCGACGTCGCCATCGGCGCCGCGGCGATCGCGGGGCTGCTGGATCAGGACGACCTGGTCCGCGAGGAACGCGAAAAACTGCAACAGATCCAGTCCGAGTGGCAGGACAAGCTGCGGCAGGCCGAGATCGAGGTCTCACTGGAAAGAGCTCGTCTGGCGAGAGAGCGTCAAGAGATCGAGAAACGCAACGTCGAACTGTCCGACCGGATGCTCGATCGCTCGGCCGGTTCGGTCCGCGAACAGCAGCAGGACCAGTCGGACGGCTCGGAGAGCAAGAGCTCGCGCAAATGGCTGGCTCGGCTGGGCCTGGATAAATAGGCCGCTACAGGCCCAACTTTTCCAACAGCGTCGGTTCCTTCGGCGGGGGCGGCGTGATGTCCTGCGGCCCCAGCTTCGGCGACCCATCGGACTCACCGGACTCCTCCTCGCGATAGTACGTTCGCAGGGGCCGGGGCGCCGGATCGAAGGCCAGGCGGGCGGCGATCGCGTCTTCAGCCTTTAACGTCCGCAGCACATCCACACAGTCGCCATAGTTGCCGCCGAGGGCAGCCACGGCGGCGCACACCGAGGCCACGTCGGCCGGAGCAGTAGCCTTGCGATCCTCTTTGTCGATCACAAAACGACTCAGTTGCAGCTGGCCAGCGGCGTCCGGCGAGATCACAATCCCGCCGCGCGAGATCGCCGGACGCAGCAGCGAGACCTCGGGACTGGTGCCAAAGATCACGATCTCCGCGCGGCGAAACAGACTGACCGCGATCAGCGTTTCGGCCGTCGACGGCAGACTATGGACCGAATAGGCTTTGCCAAAGCGTTGGCCCGCCACGATGCCGGCCGCGTCGGGCCGCGAGCGAAGCGTCGTGTAGGCGCCGTAGCGAAGTTCGTTGCTGGATTCGTTGAACAGAGCTCGCAGCGCTTCGGTCGCCGCCGGCTGGGGCATACCTTCCAAAGCTTTCAGCGCCGGATGACGGAACGCCGGCTCACTGCGGGCCAGCGTCGTCAGCGGTTCGATCGCGGCTTCATGATCCAGATACGCCAGAGCTTCGGCGACGTAGAAGCGAATTTCGGGATCGGACGTTTGCAGGGCCTCGACCAGCACCGGAACCGCATCGGGTCCGATCGCCTCCAGGCTTAATGCCGCAGCCGCCGCGGTGGTCGGTTCACGTAGTTTCTCGGCCAGGTTGCCCAACCGCTCGTGCAGGCCTTGATCGTCGCCGTCGACTGAAATCGACCGGACCACCGCAATCAGGCGATGCACATTGTGTTCGTAGCGCGGCAGCACATCGATCTCGACAAAATCGTCCTCGCGCGGCGTGGCGATTCCGCGCCGCGTGGAACCGTCGAAGAAGTAGAAACGGCGATTGATGTTCTTGGCGAACTGGGCCGACAGCAGCACGTGCTGGTATTCGGGCCGGATCACCAAACCCACCGGGCGGTCCACCTGGGCGATGCCACCACCGAGGATCGTGCCCTCAAGCATCATTTCCTGGCCGTTGCCTTCGTGTTGTCCGCGGACCAGAACCGAGCCGGTGCCGATCACCGCGACGTCGCTGCTGCGGAGCGTGCCGTCGAGCCGGCGGATCTCTTGCAACCGCGAGGGCATCAGCCAACCGGAACTGAGATTCCCGACGTCGCTGCGTGCGGGCACGCGTACGCCGACGTCCAAGACATCGCCCCGTTTGATGCCCGGCGGCATGATCGCTTCGGTGACGACCAGGGCCGTGCTGTGGGATTCCAGATACTTTTCCGGGGCCCGCACGTCATGCGTTTTCATCTCCGCGATCAATCGATCGCGAAGCTCCGATGGAATCGCCGGGGCTCCGGTGCGCGGCAAGCCATTGACGACGCCCACGCCTTGAACGCGCGCGTACGTCATGCCGTAGGGAACCGCCGCTTCGCCGATCGTGCTGGGCGGATCCGGAGCGGTCAGCAGTTTCTTGAACGCTGCGTTGTCATCTTCTTTGTTACGAAAAGAAGAACAGCCGCCAAAGACGACCGAGACCACGACGGCCAACGTGAAAACGCGGAGAGTAGGACGCGTACGAAAAACGCCCAGGGGCATCCGTGCGGGCATGAGGTCGACCCAATCCGAGGGTGGCTAAGCGGCGAGAAATCAGTGTCTCTAGTAGCCGAACCGCTCGTGCCCTGTCAATGCTTATCGCCGCCGTCGCGGGCCGCAAAACTAGGGAAATTAATGTCAGCAGACGGTCCGCCGAGCCGGTTCGGCGCGAGCCTCGAGGTCGCCGCCTTCACAGCGGCTGCGTACTAAAACCGGAGCGGTGGCTCAGGCGGCGCATGGTGCCGCAAGAACGGGAGAGGCCGCGCGACCGCGCTCTGCCTAGGCAGCGCGGCGGGACTCGCGAACACGGCGACTGGCCGCTTCGATGCGTTCGACCGGGGTCGCGTGGGGACCACGAGCGGCTGCATCGCCCGAGCCGTTCCACTGGCGACGATCAATCGACTCGAGCACCGACGTGGCAACTTCTACCGCACGAGCGCCGGCATAGCCGGTCACTGTCGGAGCGACACCGGAACGGATGCTGATCACGAAGTCGTACAGCTCTTCCAGGATGGCATTACGCGGCTGGATCTCCGGCGACTCGGTTTGCAACAGTGCGTCGAACAACCGATCGGCAAATCCCAGCGGATTGTCGGTGTGGTCGTCCAGGTGGAACGAGCGATCCGACAGGCTGGTGTCGGGCCGCAGAATCGATACGCTGGGGGCGGAAAAATCGAAGTCGGCAAAGCCGTTTTCGGTGTAAGCCTGCAGGCTGCGGGCCGGCGTGGGGCTGACGCGGGAGGCCTTCAGGTTGGCGACCAATCCGCATTCAAACGTCAGTCGCGTTTCGGCCATGTCCTCGTGCTCGCTGACCAGCGCCAAACCGCTGGCCTGCACGTCTCGCAGCGGCGCGTCGGTCAACGACAGCACCAGGTCGATATCGTGGATCATCAGGTCCATCACCACACCGACATCCAGACAGCGTCCGGGAAAACGGCTGGCGCGAACCGCTTCGATGTACTTGGGACGGACCAATACGTCTTCCGCGGCCGTCCAGGCCGGATTGAAACGTTCGACGTGCCCGACCTGGATGGTGCAGCGTTTCTTTTGTGCCAGGTCGACCAGTGCGAAGGCGTCCTCCGGGGTGGTGGCGAGCGGTTTTTCGATGAAAACGTGCTTGCCGGCGTTCAGTAGGTCGGTGGCGATCCTGGCGTGGTAGCCGGTCGGGGCAGCGATCACCGCGGCGTCGATCTGGGGAATCAAATCGCGGTACTGTGCGACCACGGGCACGTTGAATTGTTCGGCTGCCGCCCGGCGAGCTGCCTCGGTGGGCTCGGCGATCCCGACCAGTTCGGCGCCTTCGACCTGGCTGACCAGACGAGCGTGGATTTTGCCCAGATGTCCGGCACCGATGACTGCAATCCGCTGACTCACGCTGCTCTCCTGCGATCGCGACCGCGTCCGTGCCGGCCACCTCGAGAATGTTCCAAGAAATCAAACACGTTCTTCAAGACCGGTCGGATGGGCCCGCTGCCCAGCAGCAACTGGGCGGCCTCGTCCTGTCCAACCTTGGATCGATACAGCAATTTAAAGGCGCTCTGCAACGCCTTGATGTCATCGCTGGAAAAGTTATTTCGTTTCAGGGCCACAACATTCGCACAGCGAGGCCGCGCCGGGCTGCCTTCGACCAGCATGTAGGGCGGCACGTCGTGCAGGACTCGCGACATCGCTCCGACAAAGGAGAAACAACCGATCGAAGCGAACTGCGATACGCCCACGCCGCCGCTGATCGTGACGTCGTTGTGGATGTGCACGTGGCCGCCCAGCATCGTGTTGTTGGCCATCGTCACGCGGTCGCCCAGGCTGCAGTCGTGGGCGACGTGCGCGCCGGCCATCAGGTAGCAATTATTCCCGACCCGTGTGTAACCGTCTTCTTTCGTGGTCGCTCGGTTGATGGTGACGCCTTCGCGGAACACGTTGGCATGCCCGATTTCGACCCACGTCGGTTCGCCGCGGTAACTCAGGTCCTGCGGGGCTTCGCCGATGACGGCTCCTTGAAAGAACTGGTTGTCCTCGCCGATGGTCGTGTTGCCGGTGACGGTGACATGGTTGGCCAGCACCGAACCGCGGCCGATGCGGACGTTGGGTCCGATCACGCAAAAGTGGCCGATCTGGACGTCGTCGTCGATGATCGCTTTGGGGTCGACGGCAGCCGTGGACGCGATATTGGTACTCATCGTTGCAATTCCTTGGCGATCCGCAACTGTGCCGGTCGCTTGGCGGCGCCCAAAGGCGAGGAAGTCTTCTGGGTGGGTGGAGTCATGTTCCTGCACTCAAGCGGCGCGGCGGTCCGCTTCGGGGTGACGCTGTTGGGATACGCCCAACAGCTTGGCAGCGACAGAGGCGTTGAGCGCGTGACCGCCGCGATAGGACACAAACGTTCCTACCAAATCACAGCCGGCCAATGCCAGATCACCTACCATGTCCAGCAATTTGTGGCGGGCACACTCGTTGCGGTACCGCAGCAGGTTGTTCACCGGCCCGGTTTGGTCAAACACCAACAGGTCCTGGTCGCTGACATGTCCGGCCACGCCGGCATCGCGAAGCTGTTGGGCTTGTTCGGCGGTAACAAACGTTCGCGCCGAGGCGATCTCGCGACCGAACGAGTCGGCGTTCAGCCGGGTGCGATGCGATTGTGGTTTGATCGGCGAGTCGGGGCCGTAGTCCAGACGGTACTCGAAATGGGCCCGACCATCGGGCGAGGGCGAGACCTCCAGCCAGTTGGCCGCCGTGCCGAAGCGGATCGTGCGGTCGATGACCAGCTGCTTGCGCGGTGCGGCCTGGATGACCAGGCCGGCCGAACGCAGGGCGTCGACGTAAGCGGCCGAGGAGCCGTCCAGCCCCGGCAGCTCTTCTGCATCGATCTCGACGATGCAGTTGTCGATTTCCATCGCGTACAGGGCCGCCAGCAGGTGCTCGACCATGGCGAACCTCGCCTGCCCTGAGGCCAGCGTGGTCCGCAGATCTTGTTCTTGGCGAACATCGACGCCGACGTGCAGCAGCGGCTTGGAGGGCAGGTCGGTCCGCACCATGCGGATACCAGTGCCGATCGATGCGGGCAGCATCCGGACGCGGACCGCTTGTCCCGTCCAGTAGCCGCGTCCTTCGACCTGGCAATGATGAGCGATCGTGTGTTCGTTTCGCTGTCGCATGAGCGTGCGGCCTCCGTGCCGTGGAGCCACCCAACAGGAAGTGCCTGGATGGCGTTACTGCGATTCTCTGCAAAGCCGCGGCGGTCGCTTCCTGCGACCGCGGGGCTTCGATACACGTGACTACCGAGCGGAGGTAGCCTGCGGCTTGTTGGCGACCTGGGACTTCAGGTACTGCATGACCAGGTTGGTCATGTCCAGCGAAGCTTCGTGATAAACGACGTTCTTCATCACGCTGCGGATCACCGACTCACCCTTCTCCGGATCCATCTCTTCGCTGTTGTAACGCAGCACGAGGTTGATCTTGTTGTACTTGGCGACGGTCTCGACCGCAGCGGTGATCTGCTTGTAGTTCTCGAAGTAGATCCGAGCTTCGGCGTCGGACAGCTCTTTGCGCTTGCGAGCCATTTCCAGACGCAGTCGCGATTCCATGTTGGCGACTTTCTCTTCGTGTTCGGCGTACTGCGGTGTGCCGACATTGAAAGTCTTCAGCTGCTCGATGGCCGCTTTCAGTTCCTCGCGTTTTTTCGCCAGCGTGGCGTCGTAGGCCTTCAGTTCGTTTTCAACCGCTGTGACCTGGCTTTTGATCGCGGGCGACTCTTTGAAGATTTTCGCGACGTCGATGACGCCCACACGATGGCCGGGGGTTCCGGGAGCAGGGCTCTGGGCGTCAGCGGCCAGCGGAGCCAAGACTCCAGCAGCCAGACAACCGAACACATAAGCCGCTAGTTTCGAAATTCGCACGTCCGCTCTCCTTGCAATGATTTGTGCGTCTTTGGGTTTGCCATCGGCGACCGTTCCGTCGGCCTCGATTGACCTGCTTGATGGCGGCAACGCTCCCTGGGGAACACTGCACATCAAACGTATTCTGCCGATTCGTGGTCGCGGGGTAAAGGTTAGTTTTTTGGCGACTTTCGCCGGCCGCCCGAACGCCTGGTACGGGCCACCCGCATTCGCAGCACCGGCTGCGAAAAGGCTGGTCGAAGCGGTCAGGTGCGTCAGGGACGCGGTGCCAACCACACGTCGATCTGTTGCGCTTGACCGTTACGCAGCACGTGGATCGGCAAGCGGTCGCCGGGCTGCTTGCCCCGCAACGCTTCGAGGATATCGTCCGAATTTTGGATTTGCCGATTCTCGATGCGCTGCACCACATCGCCGGTTTGGATTCCAGCTTGCGCGGCCGGACTGCCGTCGTGAACCTCGGAAACGGTGACGCTGTCGGCGCCGTTTCGCATCCGGATGCCCACGAACACGGTCAACTGACGCGTGATTCCGGCCCCCGGCTCGGTCGATCGGTAGTTCGGACGCGGGCCGGTTGCCAAGTCCGCCGTGCCGTCGGTAACCATATCGGTTATTCGGGCCAGTCCACCAAAATCGATTTTGTCGAAATCGTCGCTTGGCCGGTGATAATCGTTGTGAAGCCCCGTAAAAAAGAACAGCACGGGGATTTTCGCCTGATAGAAAGACGCGTGATCGCTGGGCCCATAGCCGCTGGCAACCCTCAGCAGGCGGAAGCCGGCCGTTTGATTCAAGCGGTCCAGCAGATCGTCGAAGCGGTCTGCGGTTCCGGTCCCGTAAACGGTCAATTCGTTGTCCTTCAGCCGGCCGACCATGTCCAGATTCACCATCGCGACGGTCTGAGCCAGGGGGAACAGAGGCTCGCGGACGTAATGCTTGCTGCCCAGCAACCCGCGTTCTTCGCCGGTGAAGGCGATAAACACGACGCGGCGATGCGAAGCATACTGTTCCATGCGCCGGACCATCCGCCGGGCGACTTCCATCATCACCACGGTCCCGCTGGCATTGTCGTCGGCGCCGTTGTGAACGGCGATGGTACCCGGTGCCAGCGATCCGTATCCCCCCATGCCGACATGGTCGTAATGGGCGCCGACCACGACCGTTTCGTCCTTCAGTTCGCCACGACCGGGAAGGATTCCGATGACGTTGGAGGTTTCGATACGGGCCTGCGTCACCGACGTTTCCAGTTGGATTTCGACATCGGCCAGGGGCCTGCTGCGGGGCCGCAGGTCTTCGGCGATCGCCGTTTCCAACGCGGCCAGCGACTGCTCGGTGGCGTCGCGCAGCAAACGGTCGGCGACGGTGCGGGAAATCGACACCACCGGGATCGTTGCCGGCTGGTCAAAACCGCCTGCATCGTTCACACCCAACAAGCCGCTCTCGGCCTGCTCCAGTTGGTTTTGCAGCGTCATCAGCTGGGCGACGGCGACTTTGCGCGTCTCCTGCAGCGTTTTGCGTACCTGGTCGAGGCCTTCGGGGGCGTTGGCCAGCGTCTGGTCGATATTATCAATGCGTTGTTGTTCGCCTTCGACGCGTCGCTTCAGTCGATCGACCTGGCTCTGGATCGAGCCGCGATCGTTGACGATCAGGACGGCCGCGGCGCCGCGTCGTTCGGCGTGCTGGACCTTGGTGGTAAAGAACGCATGGCGGGCGCGCTGGCGGTCGGCGAACGCGTGGTCGGGGCGTCCTTCGCCGGGCGTTTTGCGGATCAGCATCACCACCGCCCCCTCGACGTCCACATCCGCCCAGTCGTCGTAGTCCAGTTCGGCAGCCGCAATGCCGTAGCCGACAAACACCAAAGGCCCTTGTGCTTTGCCCGGCGATCCGATCGACAGGGGCACCATCGCAGCGTCCAGTTCCAAACGCTCTTCGGTCCCGCCGGAGGTGCGGATTTGAACGTAGTTTTCTTCGGCCGGACCGGCTTTGGCCTGCAGTTCCAGCTCCACGCGTTGAAATGGCCCGTCTGGAACCGCGTCGGTTTCCAGCCCCATTTCGGCAAAGGCGCCGGCGATATGTTTTGCCGCTAGATCAATTCCGGGCGTCCCGGGACCGCGACCGGTCAATTCATCGGAAGCCAGGTAGCGCAGATCACTGCGGAGCCGCGACGAGTCGGGCCGTTCCGAAGTTTCCGCAGCCGACTGGGGCTCCGTTTGCGTCGCGGGCTGGGCGGCTGGACGCTCCGGTTCTGCGGCGGGCGGTTGGGCCAGAGCCAAAGCAGGCGTGTAGAAAGGTGCAAAAAACGCGAAGGTCAGGAAGGTCCAAGCCCAGTGGTAGGTCCGTGCCACAGTAACGCCCCGGCGATTGCGAAGGGAAGGAGGAGGTATTCGGTACCGAAATCGACGTCGGTCCTTTAGGATGTTCAAACGGTATCATAGCGTGTCCGGCCCATTCCCTGTTTTCGCTGCCCAGCCATGGCTTCACTGTTTGTAATCCGAGGACGCGACCAGGGTCGCCACTTTAATCTGCCGCGGGGGCCCCAGACCATCGGGCGTGATCCCAAAGCCGGCATCCAGTTGCTCGATAGCGAGGTTTCTCGCGAGCACGCGGTGATTTCCAGCGAGGACGGTCTGCAGTACCAGATCCGGGATTTGAACAGCAGCAACGGCACCGAAGTGAACGGTGCGGAGGTGGCCGAGCAAGTGCTCCGCAGCGGCGACCGCATCCAGATCGGTCAGACATTGATGATCTTCACCGGTTCCAGCCAGCCGACGTCGCTGCAGGCGGCCCACAGCGTGGCCATCGTCCAACGGGCCGCCGCATCGGAGCCGTCGAAGATCGTTTCCTCGGCCGATCTATCCAAGGGACCTTCCGGCGGTGACCGTTCGTTGGAGGTGATGTACCTGACGGCCCTGGCCGTGGGACGCACCAATGACATACCGGAACTGCTCGATCGGGTGTTGCGCTTGGTCTTCGACTGGGTCGTCGCCGATCGGGGCTGCGTCATGTTGTTGGATTCGCAGACCGGCCAACTTCGACCGGCCGCTCGCTGTGACCGCAAGCAACACAAGACCACCGAACCGATTTCGATCAGCCGTACGATCTTGGATTACGTGCTGGAGAACAAAGAGGCGGTGCGGACGACCGATGCCCAGGAGGATCGGCGCTGGGACGCGGCCCAGTCAATCGTGCAGGCCGGCATTCGCGAAGCCATGTGCGTGCCGCTGCAGGGTCGCTACAGCGTCGTCGGTGCCCTGTACGTCGATACGTTCACTTCGTCGGGAAACGTCGTCGCCGGCGGTCCGGTCGAACGCTTCAATGACGATCAATTGCGTTTGATCACCGCGATCGGCTATCAGGCGGCCCTGGCCATCGAAGACACGTACTATTATTCGGCGATGGTGCAGAGCGAACGGTTGGCGGTGATGGGGCAGACGATCGCCAACCTCTCCCACCATGTAAAAAATATCCTGCAGGGAATCCGCGGCGGTGGCTACCTGATCGACGCGGGGCTGAAACGCGACGACAACGAAGCCGTTCGTCGGGGCTGGTCGATGGTGGAGAAGAACCAGGAGCGGATCTCGCAGCTGGTCATGGACATGCTCAGTTTCAGCAAGGAACGGCAGCCCGATCGCGTCGAGGCGGATCTCAATGAATTGATCGAGGACGTTGCCGAACTGATGCGCGTTCGCGCCCAGGACGCCGAATGCGAGCTGTGCCTGGAAACCGACCTCGAAGCGGCTCAGGCGTTCTTCGACCCCGAAGCGATGCATCGCGCGCTGCTCAATGTCGTGACCAACGCCATCGATGCGGTCGCCGGCAGCGAGCAGGCCAGCGTGGTCGTCCGCACGCGCAGTCACAGCGATCGCGGCGTCATGATCGAAGTGGCCGATAACGGCCCAGGCATCCCGGAGGAAGATCGCCACCGCATCTTCTCGCCCTTTGAATCCGGCAAAGGCGCCCGCGGCACCGGTTTGGGATTGCCGGTGTGCAAGAAGATCATGGAAGAACACGAGGGCTGGATCGACATTCGAGACCGGCCCGGCGGCGGGACCGTCTTTCGCTTGTACCTGCCGCCCAAGCCGAGTTCCCGCGAAGACACCGGCAGCGATCCCGCCGAAGACGGTTCCGCGATCGAATCGCGAGACACGCTCGGCTGAGATCTCAAGTCTGCTGACTCCGGCGGAATCTATGCACGGGCCTGCGAAGCTCGGGGCGCAGCAGCCACGGAGTGGCGACATGCGGTAGCCCCAGGCGCGAGCCTGGGGTGCCGCCCCCACACCCGCGCGCCAGTCCCAGAGGGACGACACGAATTCCGGTGCCAGACTTCCTGTCGCCCTTCCAGGGCTTTTGTTCGTGGTTTTTACGTTTCCCCGGGCTCGCGCCCGGGGCTACCACATGCCATCGCTCCGCGATTTAGGAACGTTCGTTCCTCTACATAGAATCCGCCGGAGCCAGCAAATCTCAGATCTCAGATCTCAGATCTCAAATCGCTCAAGACACGGCGGCCGGCATCTCGGCGATCTGGTAGGCACGGCTGCGATACAGGAAATCGATGATGTTGCCCTCGTGCGGCTGCAACCAGTTCAGGCGGTTGGTGGGGATCGGGCCGATGTTCAAACGGTCGATCTCCACGCAGCGGCTGGCCGCTGCACACCAGGGCTGGTCCTGCGTCAGCAGGGTGCCCACCAGGGTCGGTCCGATCCGCGACAGCATCTCGTCCTGAGGGCACTCGACCACGCTGACGAACGGAAACATGTATTCCTTGGACGCGACGCTGCGGTCCGGCGAGTCGGCATGCACGACCATCGGACGCAGGTAGGCACAGTGTTCCTTCTCGATCAGTTTCTCGCCGTACTCGGCCGTCATGTCGGTCACCCCCGCTTCGGCCAGGTCCTGCTGGACCATGGCGTGCGTACCGGTCGCCATGGCCGGAACGGTGAACGCCGCCAGTTTGGCTTCCGGATCCTGCGGCGGCCGCACGTCCACCGGCCCGATGCGTTCGGCGATCGCTTGAGCGATTTCACGCGTGTGTCGGCTGGCCCAGATGCCCGAGCAATTGATGCAGCTGCGTCCGGAATTGCTCAGCACGCTCTCGACCATCAGGTCCAGAAACTGCGGCCAGTCGTCCACCACGTCGTCGCCGATCAGGATCTTCGAGAACCCCGGACCGTGCGGTTGGACACGAGGATTACCGGCGTATTGTCGCATGGTTTCGGCGCTGCCAAAGATCATGCTCTTGGGGCTCTTGGCCAGGATCGCGCCGCCGGCGTCGTGCCCGCCGGGGTACAGACCGAACGCCTCCCGCGGAATCCCGGCTTCGATAAACGCCGCCACCATGCGGTACGGGGTCCAGGGTTCCTGGGAACCGGGTTTCAAAGCGAGACCGATCTGCAGCGGAACGGCGGGTAGCCACAAGGTATGAACGCCTGGGGAATTGTTTGGCAGGACGGCACCGAGGATAGGGGTCTGCGCCTGGAAGCTGACCGTTACGCCACGACCTTCTTCACCGTAGCCGCGGGACAGGATCGAGAGATCCAGGCCTCGGGTCAAACAGTCCAGGATCTGTTCCATGTTGGCCAACACAAATGCGTTCTTGGCCATGTTCGAGCGACACATGTGCTCGGGCAAGCCGGTGCTGGCGGATTGCTGATGGACAAATTGGTCGACGTCTTGGGTGGCGTCGCCCATCGGCAAGGTGGCCGTTTCGAACAGCTCGGCCGCTTGCTTGCAGCGCTCGATCAGTTCGTCGGCGGAGAGCTGGAGCAGGGCTTGGCGAGCTTTGTCGGCAGAACGCAGGTCCCGCTGGACGATCCCGCCACCGACCTGGCTGACCTGGGCGATCGGCGCACCGGTGTCAAAGTGAACAACGTTTTGCTTTTCCAGCGACTCGTAAGGTTTTCCCCAACGCAGGGCGGGCAGGTGCAACATGTTTCTGGCTTCGGGTTCTTGGGCTGGCGAGAATGAAAGGAAAGGAGCGGAAAGAGGCGGCACTCCGGAGGCGTCTAATACACGCCGACGGTCGTCGCGCTGGCCAGTTTGTGGTAGGGCCGCACGCCGCTGACACCGTCCCAGGGATAGGTTTCGAACGGCTCTTCGCGTTCCCCTTCGTCGCGCTCGAGGAAGCCAGGCACGAAGAACTCATCGGTCAACGTATACAACTTGACCCGTCCCGTCTCGCCGTACCCGACGACGCTGGTATGGTCGTCCATGTCGACCACCTCGGTCACGGCCCGCGGCTGCGGCGCATAGTAACTGATTTTGTAACCTTCCTCGGCGGTGACCGGTTTGCTGCAGGCCAGTCCCATCAGCGTATTGCCGTAGGTGGGAGTCATATAGACACCGCCCTCTTCCGGCGGTCCGCCCAGCAATTCTTCCACCGCATAACGCGTCCACTGCGGCGTGAATTCGGTACCGCCACTGAAGATGCCCGTGATGCCGGTTTCGGCAATGCTGGTGCCCTTTTCTTCCAGCGCTTCACCGAGGGCTTCGAGCAACTTCGGGGTGGCAAACATGCATTTGACGTCGTGATTGGCCGTCAGGATGGTTACGGCTTGGTCGATGCAATGTTTTTTGTATTCTTCAACCTGGTCCATCCAACCCTTTTTCAACATCTTGACCACCCACCGTGGGTCGAGGTCGATGCAGAAGCAGATGCCTCCGCGGTACTGGGCCAAGTGCTCTACGGCCAGCCGCAGTCGCCGCGGACCGCTGGGGCCGAGCATCAACCAGTTGGCGCCTTTGGGGAAGTACTGATCGGGCAGGGTGTGCGAGAACAGTTCGTAATCCTTCCAGTGGTCCTCGACCACCGCGCGGCTTTTGGGCACCCCCGTGGTACCGCCGGTTTCGAACACGTAGACCGGTTTGCCCGCCAGACCCTTGGGCACCCAGCGCCGTACCGGGCCGCCGCGAAGCCAATCGTCTTCGAACAGCGGAAACTTCTTCAGGTCGTCGAAGGATTGAATATCCTTCAGCGGGTCGAACCCCAGTTCGCGTTTCTTTTCCAACCAGAAGGGGCTGCCCGTCTCGTCGCTGAAGTGCCAGTGCACCGTCTTCAAGGTGTGTTCGTTCAACAGCTCGCGGGCTTCGTCGACTTTCGTCTGAACGGTGCTCATAGAAACAGCGTCTCACAGGAGGGGGGGGGGCGGAAGGAGAGGGTGGCGGCCGCGCGCGGCCACTCGGCGACCCCAGGATTCTAACGAACAATCCAGCGGCCGGTGAGGGCGTGCGGCACAAAAGTCGCTGCCCGGCCGTGGTGGGAACAAAAGAAAACCCAGGAGGCAAGCTCCTGGGTCAGCGCGTTTTCAATAGGCCATGCCGTCGGCCGTTTTACCGTCTAAGCAAACCGGTTACCGTCTAAGCAAACCAGGAGGTTACGGCAGGACCGGAACCACAGGAGCGTCGGGGCTGGTCACGGGCGGTGCCGTGAAATCGTCATCGCTGTCGGCCAATGCGGCCGCTCCGGCTGCCAAACCAGCGATTCCCAGCAGTCCGCCAGCTCCGCCCAGGCCACCACCGCCACCGCCGGCGCCGCCGCCGAAGCCTCCGCCACCACCGGCGAAGCCGCCGCCGCCAAAGCCCATGGGAGCAGGACCTGGAAATCCACCCGGAACTCCGTCGGGAAAGCCGCCGCCGGATCGCAGCAAACGCAAGGCGGCACTGAGCGGCGCCAGTTGCAGGCCGAAGGAACCGTTGGCTTCGGTGGTTTTATGCGATACCAAAGTCGTGGTTTGTCCGGCATTATCTGCGACCGACGAACCCAGTTCGTCCACCAACTGGAACCCTACGGCGCCTAGGCCGACCGTTCCCGCGCCGATCAGGGCGTAGTGACCGGCGGGAAGGTTTTCGATTCGGAAGCGTCCGGCCGGGTCGGTGACCGCTCGGCCAACCTGGCGCCCGTCCTGAAAGACCAGGACGTTGGTGTTGGCAGCGGGGGCATAGGCACGGCCGTGACGATACAGTGTGCCGTCCATCCCGCCATCACGCCGCAGAACGGTGTTGTCGATGACCTCGGCAGGCTGTACCTGCGATGCCGGCGCGGGCGTTACCGCTTCTTGCTGACGGACCAGTTGTGCGTCTTGGGCTTTCGCCGGTGCGGGCTGCTGGACCATGGGCACGCCGCCCGCAGGTCCAGAGGGCAGGTAGCGAGCATAAATCGAAAACGCCAGTTGCGGGTCTGCTGGGGCCGCGGTCACACGCAACGGATGTACGCCGGGAGCCGCCTCACCAGCCACCGGGGGCAGGACGTGTACGGCGTACAGCGCAACTGCAGCAGGTTGCTGGCTGGTGACCAGCAAACCATACGTGCCCGGCGCCACGGTGGGAAGAACGAATTGACCTTGGCGATCGGTCGTCGTGCTGACGCCGACGTTTCCCATTCCAACCAAGCTGACCTGTGCCTCCTGCAGCGGAACCTCACTGCCGGTATGAGCGGGCGTCACTGCAACGCCGTGCAAAGCTCCCGCACCGTGGACCCACTGCTGAACCACCGAGGGATTCGCGCCGGCCGGATTCGGTAACACCTCTTGCGCCGATACCGAGTGGGGAAGCAGTAGAAATGTGAGGCAAAGCAGGAGCGATTTCGTCGCAGTGGCAAAACTCATGGCTGTCCTTTCAGTCAGAACTACCGGTTAGGAAGCTTTAGGCGGATTTAATCGTGATGCAAGTCAGCACGAATCTTACGCGCACGACGGACGCAATGCAAGCGAACGCCTTACAGATTGCCTAACTTTCCCTAGTTCCGGAAAATTTCCGAAACATCGCTGGGCAAGCGGCGATTGGTTCCGGCGGGTGCTTCCGGGGGGAAGTCATCTCCTCGGACCGCCGAACCCAGCGGAGTGGTGCGGGCATCACTGATCGCCTGGATGTAATTCATCAGCTTCCAAACCGGGATTTCCGTAACCCCCAGTTCGCGTGCTTCGGAGCGGATCGCACCCAGGTTGCTGACCCGTTGGCGAGCCTGCGGATCTTCGCCATCCTCGACTTCGGGGGTTTCGCCCACGACCAGGAATCGCACTTCGCTGTCCAATTCGTCGACAACTTGTCCGCCAGCGGCCATGATCATGCCACGCAGGGTTTCGGTGTCCCCCCGGCCATCGTTATCGATGTCGATCTCACCGGCCAAGGCGATTTTGACGGTGCGTCCGGGCGCCCAGAACGGCGAGTAGATCTTGTCGCCGGGGATGATCGGATCGCTCAGTGCGGGTGCTTCGATCACGCGGCAGATGGACAGGTGGTCGCTGCGGATCGCGATGACTTCGATTTTTGCTTTGGGTTCCGCGTCGGTCACGCGGGTCGCATCGGCATCGATCACGCTGAATACCACGCCGCGACGCAGCGAGTCGGCCGAGCCCAGGTTGATTTGGATCAACTTGTTCAGCACCGAAGTGACCTCGCCTTGGGCGACTTCGAACTGCGTCTGCTGCAGTTCATTGATGCGGCGTTTTTGGACGTCGATCAGTTGGTTTTTGGCCGTGATGTCCTGTCGCAGCGACGCGATTTCCTGCTGCGCCTGTTGGCGAGCCTGGGTCAGTTGGCGCTCCAGATTGGTCAAGCTGTCGGCGATCTCGGCATTCTTCAGCTTCATGGCTTCGCGAGCTTTGTCGAATTCCGCGATTCGCTCGTTCAGCGTATCTTCCATCTTCTTGGTGTTGGCTTTGGCGTCCGCGGCAGCCTTTTCGGCGATTGTCACGTCCTGCTTGGCCTGTTCGTCGATCCGCTTGCGCTCGTCGTTCAGTTGGGTGTTCTGCACGTTGCGGTCGCGCAGCGAGTTGATCATGAACTCGGGGATGGCCGGGTAATTGCGGTTGGCCGGGTCGAGGTTCGGCCCCAGCGCTCCGATGTCCTTGACGAACCGTTGACCAATGGCATCGATATCTGCGTCGCCCGAATCGGAGGTCGCCAAGGCTTCGAATTCCGCGTCGCTCATCGGCTCGACGCCCAACATCTTCTTCAGCGTGTCCAGCTGGCCGGAGAGGGTCGCGATCTCACTGTTCGCATTGGTCAAGCTTTGGCTCTTTTGCGCCTCTGCCTCCGATTGCTGGTCGCCCCAGCGATAGAGGAAGAAGTTCAGCGCCAGCGAAAGGACCAGCAGAATCAGGGTGGCGATCAAGCTGCCACGGATTACGGAATCGTCGCGTGCGACTGCCATAGTGTGAATACTCGCAGAACGTCAGAAAAGGGATCGTTGACCCTATAGTATTTAACGACTGTCCGAACGCCAACAAACTCTCGCAGATTGCTGGCGGGAAGTCGCTCTGTGGCTGTAACCTATCCGGTTGTTCCTGTTATGACAAACAAAATCACGCGGGGGGGGCGGCCGACGGTGCCGAGGGATCGGACTGGGCCGGATGGGTTTTCGCAAAACGCCGGAACCGATTCGGCCGTCTGGGGTTAGAATAGGGATTCGATTAGACTGACACATTCCTGCCGGTCGCTGGGGCCTCTGTAGCCCCTCGCTTGGCTTGTCTCGGCAGGCTTTGACGCTTTGCAGTCCCACCCCCCCCAATTTGGCATTCCTGCTAGGAGCAATTTCCCGGTGACTCGATCCCTCTCTCGCCGCCGCCCCAATCGTCCGTCCCGCCGCGGTTTCACGCTGCTGGAACTGTTGCTCGTATTGGCCATTTTGGTCGTCCTGGGCGGCTTTGTTTTGACCAACTTCATCAACGTCGGCGAAGGTGCCAATGCGGACATCACCACGACGCAGATGAACGCCCTGAAGGGCAACATCCAGATGTACAAAATCAACAACAAGGCTTGGCCCGAGACCCTGGAGCAGCTCCGCGATGGGCCCAGCGATCCGGCCAAGAAAGCTCGCTTTACGCCGATCATCAGCGAGATTCCCACGGACGCCTGGGGCAAGCCGATTACCTACACGCTGAACGGCAACACGTTTGAATTGCGTTCCGGGGGAATCGACGGTCAAATGAACACCGACGACGACTTGGTTGTCACCGGACCTTAAAGAAAACCTCCATCTGCGAAGCCCTGTCCCTGAGCGGCTCGATAAGTCGACAGGCCGCGGAGCCGCTGGACCCGCCCCCGACTCTGGAGAATGCCCCCGGGAGGGGCGAATTGAGCATGACGTCACGGCCTGTGCGCAATCGCCGTTTCGCCGCTTTCCGCGGCCTGACCCTGCTGGAGGTGTTGTTGACGCTGGCCATCATGACGGCGGTCGCCGCTTTGGCCCTGCCCATGCTCGACGGGATGCTGGGCAATCGGCGGCTGGTGCGCGGCGCGGAAGTCGTCCGCGTGCAGATGATGAACGCCCGCTTGCAGGCCATGCGTTCAGGGCGAATCCACCTGATGCGTTGTCCGCCCGGCGGCCAGGAAATCACCACCTACGCGTTTCACGACATGAACGATCTGACCGAGGCGGCCGATCAACTGGGCTCGGGGACCGCCCTGCTCAGCGGTGGCCAGCCCATGGCGGCTCCCCAGCCCACGACCGGCGCCCCGGCCACGACAGGCGCCCCGGCCACGACCGGCGCTCCGGCCGGTTCGCCAGCGAACGCCACCCAGCAGCCTCGGGTCGTCGAATTGCCCGAAGGCATTACCGTCGCGGATTGCCGTGTCGAAGCGACCACGCGTTCGATGAGCGTCGAAAACCAAACCGCCCAGCTGTCTACGCCGGACGATACCAGTTCGCCGATCCTGTTCTATCCCGACGGCACGACCAGCAACGCCGCGGTGACGGTCCTGCAAGGCGAGGCGGGCCGGATTGTGGTGGTCCTGCGTGGATTGACCGGCGAAGCCACTGTCGGGGAGGAACTGCCTTGAGACGTGGTGTTTTGCGACGTGGTGTTTTGCGACGTGATGCCGGACGCGTTGGTTTTTCTTTGCTGGAAATCCTCCTGGCGCTAGCGATTTTGGGCGGTTCCTTGGCGGTGCTGTCGAGTATTGCCGTGACCGGGGCCGGCGCATCGAGTGAAGCCTCGGACCTGGCCGTCGCTCGCATGCTGTGCGAATCCAAGATGAACGAATTGCTGCTGGACAGCGAAGTGGTGCCGTTGGCGGTGCCGCAGATTCCGGTCGAACCGGACAGCCTGCCCGATTCGGCCGGTTTGGCAAAGTTTCAGTACGCCGTGGAAGTCCAGCAGGGGAACCTGCAAGGGTTGCTGACGATTCGCGTGACCGTTTCCACCGAAGAGCTCAACGCCAACGACGAGCCGGCCGTCCAGTACTCGCTGGTGCGTTGGATGGTGGATCCGGCTTTGGGCCTCGAGCAGCTCGAACGCGAAGCCGAAGCCGAGGCGTTGGCCGAAGCGGAAGCGGCGGCGGCCGCTGCGGACGCTGGCGGGGAGGAACCGCTGTGAGTCGAACCATCGCGCTGCATCGCGGTCGTTGCCGAACCGGTTTTACCCTGTTGGAACTAATCCTTGCGCTTTCGCTGGCGGTGGTCCTGACGGTTTTGATCGGGCAGGCCATGTCGTTCTACGTCGTCCAGCTGGAAACGCGGGATTTGGAAGTCCGCCGCGTCCAATTGGCCACGTCGGTCATGAAAATGATCTCGGACGATCTCAAGGCCACGCTTTCGATCGCGGAGTTCGATGACGCGACCTTGGCCGCCGCGCTCAGCAGCGCCGGCCTGCCCGGCCAGGAAAGCGACCAAGGCGGTGAGCCATCTTCGATGCTTTTTGACGTCGAGGAAGAGCCGCTGGACGAAGAGGATACGCTCCTGGATATGGAAACGGTTGATCTGGCACTCGGGACGACCGCCCTGCAGCGGCCCGGTCTGATCGGCAACCAGTATCAGGTCATGTTCGACATCAGCCGACCGCCGCGGCTGGAAGAATTTCAAACCCTGATGGCCCCGCCCAGCGAAGGGTTGGTCGATGTGCCCAGCGACATCAAAACCGTCACCTATTTTGTCCAGCCAGCGGGAACGACCGGCGTGCTGGATCCCTTGGCGGAAATCGCGACCGGCACCGAGCCGTTGGCGGTGCAAAACAACAACGGCGGATTGGTCCGCCGGCAACTGGATCGGCAGGCCACGCTGTACGCATTGGAATCGGGCAATACGGCGACATTGAATCGCACCGGAGATCTGTTGGCGCCCGAAGTGTTGGGTATCGAGTTCAGTTACTGGGACGGATTCATGTGGCAGATGCAGTGGAACAGCGACGAAATGCAGGCCCTGCCGCTGGCGATCCAAATTCGTTTGACGATCGGACCACCCGGTCAAGTCGTCGATCGGGCGGCAACCGCCCCGCCCGCTGCCGCCACCTCCGCCGCTGCGGCGGGAGACCCGGGGGGCGTTCGCGTGTTTCAGCAGGTGGTCCGCATTCCCATGGGCCGCATCCTCGAAGAATCCGAATTGGCCGAAGACGATCTCTCGGGGGTGGGCCTGTGAGAAAGCGTGATCGTGCCGCCCATCGTCGTCCGCCGCGCCGCGGGATGTTCTTGATTCTGGTGTTGATCGTCGTGATGGTGGCGACGATGGCCGTGTACTCGTTTTCCGAGCTGATGTTGGCTTACAACGAATCGGTGCAGATAACCGCTGACCGCGTGCAGTGCGAACTGGCCGTGGAATCGGCCGGCGAGGCGGTGCGATTGATTCTGTCCGAGCCGCCGATGGTGCGTGAGGAACTCGGCGGCGTACGCAACAATGCCCAGCTGTTTCGCGGCATCAACGTCGTTCCCGGCACCCGTGCCGTCGACCGCGTGAACTTCGCGATCCTGGCGCCTGATCTGGATGAAACCGGCCGCTTCTCCGGCATCCGCTTCGGCCTGCAAAACGAGTCCGCTCGGCTGAATGTGAACACCCTAACGACGCTGGAACAGAACAGTTCGATGTTGATGCCGATGGTCGATATGGCCGGCGAAGCGGGTGACGCGAGCGACGAGGTCGAAGCGGAGAACCTGGCCGTGTCGTTGCTGCTGGCCTTGCCCGGCATGACCGTCGATACGGCCGAAGCCATCCTGGATTGGCTGGACGAGGATGACGAGCCGCGGGACTATGGCGCGGAAACCGAATACTACATGACCCTGCCGACGCCCTATGCGGCCAAGAACGGTCCGCTGGACAGCATCGAAGAACTGCTGTTGGTCAAAGGCGTGACGCCCGAGTTGTTGTTTGGGGCCGACGTCAATCGCAACGGCGTCGTTGACGCTTCCGAACAGCAGTTCGTCGTCGGCGACAGTGCCAGTGGTGCGGCATTGGGATGGTCCGCCTACCTGACGGTGCACGGTGTGGAAGGCAACCGGCGCGCCGACGGAACGCCTCGGATCGATGTCAACCAGGACGACCTCGAACTGCTGTACAGCGAATTGAGCGAAGCTCTGGGCGATGAGGACTGGGCCACGTTCATCGCCGCGTATCGCGTCCACGGGCAACCCGCGGCCACCGTCGCCTCGGCAGCCCTGGACGGTGCACAGGAGGGGCGGGAAGAATCCGACGAGGATTCCAACATCACCGGGCCCTGGTCCGCCGCGGCACTGGACGACGTCGACTTGTCCGGCGGCGGTGGCACCACGATCACCCAGTTGTTGGATCTGGTCGACGCCACGGTCACCATCGGCGAAGGCGAAGATCAACAGGTACTGGCGTCGCCGTTCTCCAGCGATCCTCTGGCGATGGCGGCCTACATGCCGGCGTTGATGGGAAACTTGACCACCCAGGACTTCGACCGTCTGCCGGGACGAATTAATTTAAATGAATGCCCCGCAGAACTGCTGTACGGAATCCCGCTGCTGGATGCGGAAACGGTCGATGCGATCGTCGATGCGCGCGCTCAAAACAACGACACCGAGAACCGCCGCTACGAAACCTGGTTGTTGGTGGAAGGGTTGGTCACGATCGATCAGATGCGGTTGCTGATGCCGCTGTTGACCGGCGGCGGGGACGCCTACCGAGCCCAGGTCGTGGGCTACTACGAACAGGGCAATCTGTTTAGTCGTGCGGAAATGATTATCGACGCGACGACCATTAATCCGGATCTGGTTCTGTACCGCGACCTCAGCCATTTGGGACGAGGTTTCGACGTGGCTGTGCTGGGCATTCAAGCTCTGGATGCGGTGCAGTAGTTAATCGATGAACCGACCTTGCCACGCGCCCAGTTGTTCGCTATCGATGCTGCGGCAACGTGCAGAACTGCTCCGCCGCGTGCGGCAGTTCTTCGACCAACGCGGTTTTTGCGAAGTGCAAACGCCGTGCTTGTCGGCCGACACCGTGGTGGATGCGTATTTGGATCCGCCGGCTCTGGCATCCGAGCAGTTGGCGATTTCTTCGGTTCCACTGGCCGAAGAACTATTTCTGCAGACATCGCCAGAGTACGCGATGAAGCGTCTGCTGGTCGCCGGCGCCCAGGCCATCTATCAGGTCGGGCCCGTGTTCCGTGCCGGTGAGCGCGGGCCTCTGCACAATCCGGAGTTCACGATGCTGGAGTGGTATCGCGTGGGGCATCGGGCCGCCGACGCGATCGATCTGGTCGACCAGTTTTGCCAAACCATTCTTGGGCGTCCGCCCTGTCTGCGGTTGACCTATCGTGACGCCTTTCTCCAGTACACGTCGCTGGATCCGCTGGACGCACCACTGGAACACCTCCGCGAGGCGGCCACCGCGTGCGCTTCGGCCCTGCCGGAGGACTGCTCGCGGAATGATCTCCTGGACCTCCTGCTCAGCCTGTCCATCCAGCCTCGGATGTGTGCGGAGCGACCGGTGATCCTAACGAACTACCCGCTCAGCCAAGCGGCTCTGGCTCAAGCCGATCCCGACGTACCGGGCACGGCCGAACGTTTTGAGTGGTTCGTCGATGGCTTGGAGCTGGGCAACGGCTACGGCGAACTGCGCGATGCCGACGTACTGGCCCGGCGGGTCGCCGAGAACAATCGGGTCCGCCGCTTCAGCGGCCGCCGAGAGTTGCCGTCGACCAGCCATCTGGAAGCGGCCATGCGCGCGGGCCTGCCGCCCTGCTCCGGAGTCGCCGTCGGGTTCGACCGCTTGCTGATGGTCGCAACCGCCGCCGAGAGGATCGACGAGGTTCTGACGTTTCCGATCGAACGAGCTTAGCGGGGACTGGCTCTGCAAGACTTCGGTCGTCTAGCGACGCTGCGGTTTTGGCGAAGCGAGAAGCGATGCCGAGCCCGGCCGAGGCCGTCGTTCGCCCGGCCAATCGCTGCCCGCCCTCTCACCGCTGACCCGTTCGCTGCTGACCCGCTCACCGCTGACCCGCTCACCGCTGACCCGCTCACTGCTGGCCCGCTCTGAGCGAAGGAGCGCGGGCTTGGGAACGGCACTCCGCGACGACTCCGGGTTTTCCACCGGCTCGTCTTCCAGGAAGGTTCCCATCCAGCGGTCCCACACGTTGAAGAAGGCGCCAAAGTTGACCTTCATATTGGTGTGGTGGTTGTCGTGATGGGTCACGGTATTGAAGCCCTTGAAGATCGGGTTGCGCGACAACCACTTGGGAACCATTTCATAACCCGTATGCCCGGCCACATTCACCACCGTATCCCAGGTCAAGAACGCCAGCAGGGCAATTGGGTGCAGCGGAATGAAGACGACAATCAACATGATTCCCAGAAACTGGGTAACCGCCTCGAGAGGTTGAAACGCATAGATCGCCCAAGGCGTCGGGCTGACCGAACGGTGATGCCCCAGGTGAAAGTATTTGAACACCGGACGCCAATGCATGAACCGATGCGTCCAGTAGAAGAAGGTGTCGTGCACGACCAGGCATAAAAAAAAGCTGACCGGCAAGTACCACAGTGGGTACGCGTTGATGTCCCGGTAGATGCTCGTCCAGCCGACTTTGTACATCTCAAACAGAACGGTTCCCATGGCGGCAAAGATCGTGATGGTCACCATCGAAAGGCGAAGTTCACGACGGATCTGCTTGCCGGTTGGACGACGCTCCTGGATCCTTCGCTTGTCCTTCTCTTCGTCTTTTCGAACGAAATAGGCGTAGTAGGATTGCCCGCAGGGCAGCAGGTATCCAAACACCAGAATGAATAGAAAGATGGCGGCGAACTCCACTGCCAGCGTTGCCGACCAGTGCCACGACTGCATGTTGCTGAACTCCATACTGCATAGAAGTGTCGTCCCGTAGGTTCGCTCTTTTACGGTAGGTGCCCCGAGCGAAGCCGCGCAAGCGGGGCTTGTCCGTAGTGACAGAACCGCTGCGTCTGTGTTGGTGATGACGCAAATCTCGGACCGACCGCCAAGATCTTGTCCGCGGCGTCGATCGATTCGGTCTTGCGCTTCTTTTCTGCTTCCTACTGTTACCCGAAATTGCCTATTTCCCGAAAGGGGAATCAGAGCCAATTCAGCAGCAGAACGAGACTTATTTCATCGGCTTGGCTCCGCTGGGCGGGACGCCTAGGTCTGACCGGGCTACGAAGAGCGACGAGTTCTGAGAAAGCTCGAGTCGCTGGCCCGTCGCGCGGGCGATCAGAGGACCACTCGAAAAAGCCGGTAGGACGCAGTGGTCTGCGCTCCGCCTACCGGCGTGAGCAGAAAGAAAGCAAGGGCCGTCAAAATCCCGCGTAGGGCGACGGGCTACTCCGCGGCCACCGAGTCGTCGGAACGGTCTGCGGGCCCATCCTTCGTCTCGGGCACTTGTCCCAGGGACAATTGATTGTCAACCATTCGTACGCTGGGCACCGTCCGAGCGACGGCGACACACATCATCATCTCTTCGCGTGAAGACACGGTACCGCGGAGCGTCACCACCCCACCATCTACCTGGCACTGCACACCACGAACGGCGTTCGCGCCGCAGACTCGCTGCAGAGAAACGCTGACGCACTGTTCTAGATTTTGGTCAACCATTGCGAGATCCTCAGAGGGCAAGCGGCGCGAACCGAGATCTATCGATACGGCTCAAGACTAGAGTGGATGCGCGTCGAAGCTCTTGACGATCTCGCTGGATACCGACCACCGTCTATCGAAGCCCGCCCACGAACGCATTATAAAGTGGGGGGAAGGGATCCATCTCGCTTGAAAAGCCCGCCCCGCCACGTCAGGTTTTTCGTGACGCTAGCTGACGGGCGATCTCCTGCTGTACGGGCGAATCGAAACGCCCGCATCACACCTTTTCCGCTGGGTCACGCACCTTTTCCGCTGCGTGATGGGCCGCTAATGATGCGGGTCGTGCAGCACCCAGTCATAGTGGTGGTGGTGTCCGTACGCGTCCTCATGCCAGTGGTGGTAGCGGCTGTGGCCGGTCAGGTGGAACGCCCCGTGGACATGGACTCGGCGTTGGCCGTGCGGCGCGATCGAGCCGATGCAACGGCCATCGACCTGCAGGTGAATGTATTCGTGGGAGCGATTGATGATGTGCAATACGCCATGGATGTCACGCGACTTTTCCCCGGCTTCGGCCGCGACGCGTGCCTCTTCCTCGGCCGTCTTTGCCGCTTCGCTGGCCTCCTGGAGGTCGGCTGCGACACCGTCGGGAGCCAGCTCTGCCAGCGCGGCCAGTTCCGCTGACTCATTGCGTCGTTTGGCCAACTGCTGGGCTTCTTGCCAGAGTTGATCGGATTTTAACTCCGCGGTCTTGTCGCCGGCGACCGCCTCGGCCGCGGCCAAGACGCGAGCCGCCGCTGCCAGAGCCACCGGGTCGGCCGTCAACCGCGCCTGTTCAATCGTCTGGCCCAACGTATCCAAGGTCTTCAGCGGCACTTGCAGGGCGACGTTGAAATCGATCTGATCCGCCGGCGTACGTTTCTCCGGCTGGGATTCCAGCCGCGACGCTTCCTGGGCCCCCTGGTCTTGAGCTCGAACCATTCCGGCACTGCAGCAAGCCACCAATGCGGCCGTCAACATAATCGTTCGCATCTCTCACCGTCCTTTCTGAAAACTCTCCCACCGAACCACGAGCTTCGCAACCGCTGCGAGCTCGACCAAATCCACGCAAGAATAGAACCCGCCCGCTTGGCGGGGTCTGGCCACCGCTCGATTGTATCCGGGAGCGGGGTGCCGTAGCAAATCCGCGCACTTGATTGGTTCAACGCGGCCAGCCCGCGCAGCGGACAGAAAAAAAACGGGCCGGACGTTTTCAGTGGACCAAGGCTGCCAGCAGGGCGCTGGAGACCTCGGTCTCTTCGCTGATCGCGCGGTCGGCTCCCACGCCCAACAGTTTTTTGACGTAGCTCTGGTAACGACAGCGGACCAATACCGAAGCCTTGTTATTCAGCTCGCGGATCGCTCGCACGGTATGCATCGCAGTTTCATCTTCCGGTACGCACACCACGACCATCCGGCAGTCCTGGACGCGAGCCAATTTCAGCACACCGGTTTCCGTCGCGTCGCCGGTAATGGTGCGGAAGCCCTGGAGAGCGAACGGATGCAGATTGATCGGACTGAAGTCGATCAGGCAGACATCATGTCCCATCGTTTCCAGCTGCGACGCGATCTGTTGGCCCACCGGACCGGCTCCGATCACTGTGGCCAGAGACGATGCCCAGGGCGATGTGTCGCGGAGCGGTTCGCCGGATTCACTGATCTCGGTCCGGTCGGTCATTCGCAAGCCCGCGCTCAGCAGCGGCGGGGTCAGGATCAGCGATCCAAACGCACAAGAAACAATGCGTTGGTACTCGGTGCTGGACACCACCCCGGCTTCGTAGCCCAACAGCACCAGCACGAACGCGAATTCTCCGACGTGGGCCAAGCCGACCCCCATGCCCAGAGCGTGCCGCAGCGGCAATCCGGTCAACCGCAGTGCGACGGTGGCCGCCGCGGCCTTCCAGAGAATCACCGTCACCAGCATGGCGGTCATCACGATCGGTGCGTCCAGCCAGACCTGCGGGTCCAGGATCAGCCCCAAGCTGACGAAAAAGATCGCCGTAAAGGTTTCGCGAAACGGCAACACCAATGATTCCACCTGCTCCGTCCAGCGGTTGCCATTGAAGATCAATCCGGCTGCGAAAGCGCCCACCGCTGGCGGCAAACCGATCATGTAGGCCACCAGAATCACCGTGCCCAAGGAGACGATGGTAAACAGGGTCACCAGTTCGGGACTGCGAAAACGTACCAGCATCGGAATCAGCCACTGGGCCAAGACAAAACGCAGGCCCACAATCCCGGCGACAAACAGCAACGACGACACGGCCAACTGGACATAGTCGAACAGGCCCGCCACCTCGCCGCTGCCGGTCAACAGCGGCACCAGCAGGAGCAGGGGAATCAACGCCGCATCTTGGAACAACAGAATTCCAACCGCGCGGGTGCCGTGAGGCGTTTCGGTTTGTCCCAATTCCGACAGCGCCTTGAAGACCAAGACGGTGGAGCTGAAGGCGACGGCCGAACCGATCAGGATCGAGGCCTGCCAGGACAGGTCGGTGCGCGCCAGGCCGAGCGCCAGCGGAACGGCGACCAAGCCCATTTGCACGCCGCCACCGATCAGCAGTTTGCTGCCCAGCCGCCGCAGGTCGCCCAGCGAGAATTCCAGCCCGATCGAGAACAGCAACAGAAAGACGCCGGCTTCGGCGAACGTCTCCAGTTGATGCTCGGTATCCGAGATCAAATTCAAGACGCCCTGTCCGAGCAGCACGCCGACGAGCAGGTAACCGATCAGCATCGAGATCTGCAACCAGCGGCAGATCAGCGCAGCGAACAATCCACCGGCCAGGATCAGCAGCAGATCGTGCAGCAGCGTTTGAGGCATCGGCGGCGACAGAAGTCGATTTGGGTGAAGGCCAGTCAGCGACACCGCTCAGAATACACCGCCACCCTGCTCCGCCTAGTAGGGGTTTTCAAGCCGCGACCCCGGCAGCGCAGCGCGATGCACAGGGGCGCTTCGTCGGCCCCGTTCAATCGGTTCGGACGTCCGCGACTATTCGCTGCCTGCGGCTGGCTGTAACGGAATCGAAAGCGTCAGTGCGGCCAGGCGATCTTTGTTGCTCGAGCGGCGTTTCAGATGGCACTTCAAACACTGCGAAGCCAGCCGCACGGGGCTGGCGAAGCGGTAGCGTCCCTCCTCGGTCGCTTCGGCGTACGCCGCTCCGTCGGCCAACAGCTCCGCGGCCCGCCGCTCAAACGCGTCGCTGGGGCGATGGTCCACGTTCAGCGCGTCGGCGTTGACGACCAACCACTCGGTGCGGACATCGAACTGAATCTCCAGCTCGTGAAAGACGTCCTCCAGCGAGGCCGATGGTATTGCGACCGCATCCTCTTCGTCGAAGAAGTCGCGGTGCATGACCTGTAGGGCGCCGTTGCTCAGTTCGGCCAACAAGCGAGCTCGGGCACGCGCTTCGTCGACGTCTTTCGCGGCGGCAAGTTTGGCGGTGGAATCAACCGCGACCGCAGCCCTATCGGCGGGATCACCGGAAGGCGGCGCCGCCTCCTCGGCCCGGCTGCCTGCGGTCATGCTGATCAAGATCATCAGGGCGATACCCGCAAACATCGCTACACCGCTTCGCGTCTTCATGAATCGCCTTTTCGTTTGAATTCCGGTTACTGCCGCCCCAGTGCATTTCCGAGCATCGCATTTCCGAGTATCGGGCTGGCCGCTTCGGCAATCCTCCTCGGCAGCCCGGCACCGACCGGCTGTCAAAACTGCACCGTGGGGAGTAGTTTTTATAGGTCGTGCCGGGGCGGTGGTCAAATGCCGCGTCCGCACGTTGCACAACAAGCGTGCCCGTCACCGGTTGCAGAAAGGCGCGACAACAGTCGCGTACGGCCTCGGTGTTCCAGCCGGTTTACGAGCCGGGCCCAGCATCGGGCAAGAAGAAAAAACGAAGTCGGGCTGAGAGGATTCGAACCTCCGACCTTTTGACCCCCAGTCAAACGCGCTAACCAGACTGCGCTACAGCCCGTGCTTCGTCTTTTGCGGCCGCGACGGATCGTCGGCCGCTGAGATGGGCGGGAATATGCCATATTCGCCGCGATCTTTCAACGCCTGTTGGCGGCGAGGCGTCGCAAAACTGGCAATTTGGCTTGCCGGTCGACCGCTTATTTCGCCTCCTGCTTGATTTTTCGGTAAATCGTTTTGCGGTCCAGCCCCAGAATTCTTGCCGCCTGCGTCTGATTGCCACCCACCGCGGCCAGCACATGCTCGATGTAGCGTCGCTCGATCTCTTCCATCGTGACCAGTTCGGCAGGATCAAGACCACCGATAAAAACCGTGTCGGCCCGGTACTGGCTGATCTTTTCGGGCAGATCTTCGAGGGTGATTTTGTCGTAGCGGGTCAGGGCCACGGCGCGTTCGATCACGTTCCGCAGCTCGCGGATATTGCCCGGCCAGGAATAGGCCAGCAGTTTTTCGGCGACGCCTTCGGCCAGTCCCTCGACGGCTTTGTTTTCGGCGGCAGCGAATTGCTTCAGAAAATGTTCGGCCAGCCGCAGCGTGTCGGTTCCGCGCGAGCGAAGCGGCGGTAGTTCCAGCCCGATGACGTTGATGCGGTAGTACAGGTCTTCGCGAAAGCGACCTTCGGCCACGGCGGTTTCCAGGTCGCGGTTGGTGGCCGTCAGGACGCGCACGTCGAAAGCCTGTTCGCGGTCGCTGCCCACCGCGCGCACCGTTCGCTCTTCGAGTGCCCGCAGCAGTTTGACTTGCATCGACATCGGCATCTCGCCCATCTCGTCCAGCAGCAGCGTGCCGCCGTGGGCTTCGAGAAACAGGCCGCGGCGCGACCCTTGCGCGTCGGTAAAGGCACCCTTCACGTGCCCGAACAATTCGCTTTCCAAAAGCGTTTCGGTCAAGGCCGCGCAGTTGACCGCAACAAAGGGATGGTCCTTGCGGCGGCTGTGGCTGTGAATCGACCGGGCCACCAGTTCCTTGCCGGTTCCGCTTTCGCCTTGAATCAGTACCGCTGCGTCGGACTGGGCGACGCGTTGCAATTGGTCGTACAGGCGGACCATCGCGGGACTGCGACCGATCATCTCGCCAAAGCTGGCTTGTTGGTTTGCGGAGGCTTCCAACAGCCGCACCTGCTGGGACAACTGACGATGCTCCAGGGCCCTGCGGAGCGTGATCGCCAACAGGTCCATCTCGATGGGTTTGGTGATGAAGTCGTAGGCGCCGCTACGCATCGCGGAGATGGCTGTTTCCAGCGTCCCGAAAGCCGTCATCACGATCACCGGCACGTCGGGACGCAACTTCGACAGTTGTTGGCACAGCTGCAGACCGGTCGTTCCCGGCATCCGCACGTCGGTCAGCACGGCATCGAAATCTTCCTCGTGCATCCGCTCGACCGCTTCGGCAGCGGACAACACCCAGCGGCTGGCCAGGCCGCGGAGTCGCAGGTCGGTTTCGATCAATTCGCACATGTTCTGTTCGTCGTCGACGATCAACACACGCGACTGGGCAAAGACGTCACTCATGGCTGGGCGGATTCCGTGGAAGGCGAGTTTTGTGGGGGAGGCATGCTTTCACTCCGCGGTGGGGGTTGCGGCAGCGCATCGACGGCGGGAAAACGGACCAGGAACGTCGTGCACGCGCCCTCGCGGCTGTGGACATGGATGTCTCCGCCATGTTCTTTCACAATCCCATAGGCGATCGATAATCCCAGGCCGGTGCCCTGCCCCACGTCTTTGGTGGTGTAGAACGGTTCGAAGACGCGCTGCAGGTCGTCCGGTGGGATCCCCCGGCCCTGATCGGTTACCTGGACCGTGACCGCTGGTTCCGGGGCGGTCTCATGCTGGACACGAACCTGCACCTGTCCGGGGTCGGTCATCGCTTGCACGGCATTGGTTAACAGGTTGGTCAACACCTGTTGGATTTGGGCGGCGTCCCCGTTGATGGTGCAGGGCTGCGGGGCGCACTGCAGGTCGATCTCTACGTCAGCTTTTTCGGCCAGCGGTTCCAGCAGGTGGCAGGTCTTGCGGGCCACGTCGCGCAGGTCCAGAGGCGCGTGCGGCTGAGGCGTTTGCCGCGAAAAATCCAGCAGCTGCCGGATGATATTGGCCATCCGATCGGCCTCGCTCTTGATCGTCAGTGCGCTTCGCTGGACCTCATTCGGCGACAGTTTCCCGCTGGCGATCAGATTTGCGCGGCCCGAGACGACGTTCAGGGGGGTACCCATTTCGTGAGCCATCCCGGCGGCCAGGGTGCCTACGGTACCCAAGCGGTCGGCGTGCCGGATCGCCTGCTTTTGTTGATCCAGTCGGCCGCTCATTTCGCTGATGGCGACGGCCAACGCACCCAGTTCGTCGTTGCGGCGAAGTGCCGGCGGCTGGGAAAGATCGCCTTCGCCGATGCGGTGCACCTGATCGATCAGACGTTCCAGCGGTTTGCCTACCCAGCGCACGCCGCCCCAGTAGATCACGCCGGCCGACAGCACGGCGACGCCCAGCAGGGACAGCAGCGACGCGACCAGAGAATCTCGGACCAGCCGATGCGAATGCTGGGCGGGTTCGGAGATCTCGATGCCGCCGGCGGTCTGGCCGTCGACGACCAACGGAACCACCGTGTGGGCAACGGCCGCGCCTTCGCTGTCGAAGACCGAGATGCTGGAGGTTTTTCTGGAGGTGATCGTGGCCGTGCCGCGGCCGGCATGATCGTTCAATCGCTCGCCGTCGATCCAGCGCATCTTTTGTCCCGGCACGTACTGAGCCGAGACCTCGATGGCCTCTTCGATGGTCACCGCGCCGCCCTCGCGGTAGGCGCGATCGATGGCCGGTTTCAAAGCGGCCACCAAATCGCTGGCATGATGGGCTCGCCGCACTTCATCCCAGTGCTGCTGGCGGCGAATGGTTTGCCACGAAAAGAGCGCGACAATTCCAAAGACGCCCAGCATGAACAGCAGGATTAATTTGGCGGCGAGTTTCATCGGTGCTCCCCTCGCGAGTGGCGACTGGGGCTCGTCTACGATCCGTCCACAACGACGAAGCGTGAGCCATCACTGGTGCCGATCAGCAACAAGATCCTGCCATCCTCGTCGTTTTGGACCGCCCGAGCAAACTGCTCGGGGCTTTCCACATCCTGACGATTCACCTGGCGAATCACCATCGAGGCTTTCAGTCCGGCTTCGGCCGCCGCACTGCCGGGCTGGACAGCGGTGATGACCACGCCGTTTGCGTCTTCAACGCCCAACTGTTTGGCGACCCGCTCGCTCAACGGGGCAACTTCCAGACCCATCGGCCGCACGGCAGGCTCCGCGGCTTCGGTCGCCGGTTGGCTGGCCGTCGACGATTCCGGTGACGTTGCCGGTTCGTACTCGAGCATGATCGTCTGACCGTCGCGGATGACCTCCACGGCAACCGTGCTTCCCAAGGCCGAGCGTTCGACGGCCAACTGCAACTGCTGGGGCGAGCTGACGGCCTGGTCACCGAAACGGACCACCACGTCACCGCTCTGCAAGCCCATTTCCGCGGCCGGTGTGTCGGCGAACACGTTGGTCACCGCCACACCGCTCTTGGGCGAGACGCCCAGTTGCTCTGCCAGTTCGAACGAGACCGGTTGGATCCCAACGCCCAGGTAAGCTCGCCGGACCGTGCCGCTGCGGACCAATTGGTCGCTGACCCAGCGGGCCAGGTTCGATGGCACCGCAAAGCCGACGCCGTTGTTGCCACCGCCACGTGAAGAGATGGCCGTGTTGATGCCGACCACTTCGCCGTGCAGATTGACCAGCGGTCCACCGCTGTTGCCGGGGTTGATGGCCGCATCGGTTTGGATAAAGTTCTCGCGGTCGGTGATCCCGATGCCGCGGTTCTTGGCGCTGATAATGCCGGCCGTCACCGTGCTCTCCAGACCAAAGGGCTGGCCGAGGGCCACGACCCAGTCGCCCACGGCGGCCGTCTCGCTATCGCCCAGCGGAGCGCTGACCAGCGTGTCGTCTCCTTCGATCCGGACCACGGCGATGTCGGTCTTGGGGTCGGTGTAGACCTCCATCGCTTCGTACTCGCGTCCCTGTTGGGTGCGCACGATCACTTTTCCGCCGCCGGCGACCACGTGATTATTGGTCAACACGATCCCCGCCGAATCGATGATCACGCCCGAGCCGATGCCGGCGCGACCCGGCGGTGACTGACGCGGAGGCGACTTGTGTGGTGCCTGTTGCAGGCGGCCGTCGCGGAACATGTCTTCGAAGGGAGTGCCCTTGAAGGGGTTTTGATTCGGGCGGCGGTGGGTGCCGTGACCCGCATCGCCGTCGGATGCCATTGCGGTCCGGTCCGGTCGGGTTTCAATAGCCACGACCGCCGGCAGAACTCGGTCCGCGACATTGCGGAAGGCCTGCGACAGCGAGTTGGCGACGTTCATCTGTTCGGCAGACAGCGGCGGTACGGTGGCGCGAGCCGCCGTCGCGGACGCCGCTTGGACGTCCACGGCCGGGCTGTTCGAGGGGCCGGCTGCGACCAAGAGTCCGACGGTCGTCAACACGGCCGGGGCGGCGATACCGGCCGCCCAAATGCGTGATTTCGTTCGCTTCATATCCTTGATTCCATCTTGTGGTGATAAGGCTGGTGCGGTCGCCAGCAACCACCGGCGACCCGAGCGACGAAGCGATAAAGCAGCTGGTGTGCCACGCGCTGGCCGGACGCAGGAACAAGGCCGACGTTTCGCAGGAAAACCCAGGGAATTGAGGCGAAATAAGAATCTCGCGCATTTTCCGGCAGGCACCTCTTCTGGGAGCCGGTCAGGCGGCCTCGCCGGGGCGCTAAACCACGCTGGGGCAATCTGCCCCACAGCGATGCTGCCGCTTATTGTGCGGCGTCGTCGTCGGCGGCCGAGTCGTCGGACCGGACGGCGGCACGCAGCCCTCCGAGCACCTCCAGCGGATCGAGTCCGCGTTGTTGGCAGACATACCGCAGCGACTTGCCACCGCAGTGCATCTCCAGCTCCAGCCGCCGAAACAGGCCTTCGGTCTGCGGGTATTCGATGATCCACTCGGGAACGGTGCTGTCTAAATCGCAGTGCATGGACGCATTATAGCGTGCGATCCCCTTGTCAGACGCGACCCTCTCGCGGCGCGGGAAAGTGGTGTCGCAGTGGGCAGGGCGCTATGGATGCC
This sequence comes from Roseimaritima sediminicola, assembly GCF_009618275.1. Lineage (GTDB taxonomy): Bacteria > Planctomycetota > Planctomycetia > Pirellulales > Pirellulaceae > Roseimaritima > Roseimaritima sediminicola. The sequence continues at coordinate 35,931 of NZ_WIAD01000003.1, read as the reverse complement.
GCAGCGCCTAGAGCTTCGGCTGTGGCTTGCGAGCCAGCCGGATCAGAATCACGACCCGCTCTTTGCTGCCGTCGGGACCGACGTCGGTCAACAGTTGTTTGCCCAGTCCGAAGGCGTCTCGAGCCGGAGCAACGATGAGGGTTTGGTTCTGGTCCAAGGCCAGCTCGATCGCCAGCTCGTGCAGCGGCCAGCTGTCGCGGCGGCTGTTCATGCGGATCGCTTGATCGTTGCTGACGTAGGATTGCCGAAAGGGACCGTGTTCGATCCGCGGCCAAGTCCGCACTCGGACGCGGGAATCCGGTTCGGGATGCGTTTGCACGGTCAACAAAAACTGCGGCTGTTCCAGGCTGCGGCCGTGGCTGGTGCTGCCGCTGCGGACCAGCACGCTCTGATTGCCGGCGGCGGTTTGGCGGATCGCAAAGTCCTGCGGCTGGCCGTTGCGAAACGGAATCCGGTGGCGGGAGTGAGCGATTTCCGACGAGACGGCCGCCTGCTGCATCAGTTGTTCCGAGGCATCGGCCGGCTGCGGCAAACCGATCCGCTCGATCCATTGTTCGATATGCTCGATGCGCCCGGCGCGCAGGCCGTTGTTGATCAGGTGTTGGCGGGTGTCTGCCGGGACGGCTAATTCGTCGACTTCGCGCCACAGCATGTCCAGCGGATCCACCGTGGTGGCGGTCTGGTCCGCGGCCCCGATCGGCTCGCTCAGTGCGCCTGGGATTTCCAGCGGGACGGGCCAGAAGATCACGTCCAAGACGGCGGCTTCGTCGGCCACGGTGGCGGCGGGTAGGCCGCGTTTGGTCGGCGGTTCCGGGGCTTCCTTCCACTGCGCACACCCACCGAGCACCAGGCTCGCCGTTGCGACGAGGATGCTGAAACGGCGACCGGCGGCCGCGAGCGGACGGAGCGCTAGAGCGTGCATCGCGGCACAGTACGGAATCGTCGATCGCGGCGTCAAGCGATCTCGAGCACGATCCGCCGCACCGCGACGTCCATTACGAACAAGACCACGGCGGTCATCAGCAGATAGGGCCAGGCGACGATCGGCAGACGGCTGTGCCGAGCATCGCGGCGGAGCACCTCCGCCGGCGACGGCGCGTAGCGTCCGCCACTGACCCGGGCGATGGCCTGCAGGGTTTCGGTCGCGGCCGGTCGTAATCGCAGTTCCTCCGGATAGCCCACGACGAATCCGCGTGATTGCCGCAGCGGTTTGAGGGACCCCGCTTCCACAGCGAGATCGATCTGGTAAGCCCCGCTCTGGTTGCTGGCAAAGGTGGTTTCGTAGCGACCTGGCGCGGTTTGCAACAAGGTCATCCGGCGACGCTGTTGATCCGGACCGATCAGATTCAGCGTCGCCTCGGCCTGATCGACAAAGCCGCCCTGGGGGTCCACCGCGTCGACGATCAACCGCGTCCGATCCTGTTCGCTTTGCAGGCGGACGAAGATGCCCTGATGATCGTCGGTGCGCATCGTGTGGCGGATGACCTGGGCCCAAAACTGGCCGAACTGGGGCCAGGCCAGCCACTCGGCGGCCCACTGGCTTTTCACATCGCTGGTGAACGCGACGGTCTTGCCCAACCCATACTGCCACCACGTCAACAACGGGTCGCCGGTTTCGGTCGAGAGGATCGTCTGGCCGGTCGGTTTTGCTTCCGTAACAACGTAACCCAGCAACAGCGGACTCAGCTCCACATCAACGCCCGAAAGCACCTCGGTGGGACGGACCAGCAGCGGCAGGAACGGCTCCTCCTGGAGCGCTTCCTTGCTGGCCTGAACGGTTTCTTTGGCAAAAACCTGGGGCACCGACTGCGGGTCCTGGCAGACGTAGTGACGTCCGCCGCCCAGTCGTGAAATCTCTTCCAAACGTTGTTGGTCGGCGCCATCGCCCAGGGCCACCGTCGTGACGGTGATCTGGTGATCGAACATCTCCGTGGCCAGCTGGGCGAACGGTCCCGGCGAAGAGATGCCGTCGGTCAACAGGAGGCAGTGTTTGCGCTGTGCGGAAGCGTCGGCCAGAGCCTCGTAGGCCTGCTGCATGGCCGGATACATATTGGTTCCGCCGCCCGCATCGATCGTGGCGATCTGTTCGAGAATCGTACCCCGCTGGGTGCCCGGCAACAGACGGCTGACCCAGTAGGTCTCGTTGTCAAAAGCGATCACGCCCAGCGAATCGCGAGGCCCAATCAATTCGGCTGCGGCAGCGGCAGCGTCCTGCGCCAGACGAATTTTCTCGCCGCCCATCGATCCGCTGCGGTCGATCACCAACACCATGGCCAGGGCCGGTTTTTCGCGTTCTTTTTCGAAATTGCAACGCACCGGCAAGATCTGTTCCAGATGGGTTTTGTAGTACCCGCCCAGCCCGAACGATTGGTCGCCGCCCAGCATGATCAGACCGCCGCCCAGCTCCTGCACCCAGGTGCCAAGCAGTTGCATTTGGTCCACCGTCATCGCGGTCGCCGGGACGTTGGACAACATCACGCACTGAAAGCCTTGCAGGCCCGCCAGGTCTTGAGGCAGGCCCGCCGGCGGACGTACCTCCAGTTCGATCTCCTGTTGGTCCAGGGCCCAGCGGAGCGGATCGATCTGCTGGGGCTCCGGATCGATCACCAACACCCGGGGACGCCCTTCGGAAAACACCATCGCCGAGGCCGTGTTGTTTTCCGCCAGCGTGTCGTTGCCGGCGGGGACTCGCACCGCGGCCGCGAAGGTGACCTGGCGTTGATCGACGATCGTCTGACGAAACCGGAACCGGTTCTCGCCTCGCTGCAGTGAAACGTCCTGGCCGATGTCGGTCTCGACGCGAATGTCGTTGCGGTACAGCTCGACCGTTCCCGCGGTGTCCCGATTGCTGCTGACCACGACGTCGACGTAGAAGGGTTGTCCCTGGCGAACCTGATTCGGTGCCTCGACAACCGACAGCTGGACCTCCGCTTCCCGGCGGACCGGCAGGGCCACCGTGTCGATGGGAACGCCCACGGTGGCCGCGGTGGCGACCGCGTCACCACCCGTCTCGTTGCCATCGCTGAGCAAGACCAGACGAGGCACGTAGGAAGGCGGCACCGTTGCCGCGGCCGCTTCGAGGGCCGCTGCGAGGTGGGTTCCGAGCACCGGTTCGCGGACGCGGGTCGATTCACCGGGGCGGGCGCCCGCGGTGTCCGGCAGCGCGTCGGTCGCAGCCGCGGCCTCCGCACCGAACGTGACATAACGAAGCGTTACGTCGGAGCGGTCCTCGGCAATCTGTACGGCGTCCGCAAGAAACGCTTGCGCTTCGTCCGCGGCCGCCGCGTCGATGCTTTGGCTTTGGTCCACCGCAAACACGATCATTTGACGCTGGGTCGGGGCCAGCAGCATCACACCGCTGAGGGCCAGCAGCAAACACACGACCAGGGCGATCCGCAGAGCCAGGCTGAGACGACGCTGCCAGAGCGGAAAATCGCTGAGGCTGCGGAAGTGAAAGCCAACCAAAACCGGCAGGACCAACAGCAACCACCACAGCACCCGCGGGTACAGCCACTGCAGCTGGAGATCGTTCCAAGCATCCATACTCAACCGACCATCCTGCGTTGGTACAACACCCATTCACTAACGATCAGGCCGACGCCCAGCAGCACCAGATAGAACCACAGCGGTCGCCGCACCGGGGGCCGGTCCTGGTCCGGCTCGGGCGACGCGCCCTCCGGCGACATCGTCAGGTCGCTTTCCTGGCGGTCGGTCAGATTCACCGCCAGCAAACGCTGCTGGGCGCTGCGCTGCCGCCGCGGCGGACGCATCGCATACACCCCGGTGCGTGACAGCGGTCCGATCGTGGCGCCTCGCTCGTCGACGCGGACCGGCCACGAGCGTGCCGCGGAATCCTCTGGCTGCGATACGGTTCGCCGCTCGGAGCCAACGTCTGCCAGCGGTCCGACCAGAGTCCACGTCTGGACGCGAGGCGGGGTGTCGTCGGCCGCGGCATCGGACGTGTTCTCTTCGGTCACGCTCTCGCCGTCGTGCCCCGGGTCGGATCCCGCCGAACCGCCCGGCAACGATGCGGCGGACGGTTCAGCACCGTTCAGAAATTCCGCGGACAACGTGGCGATTCTGCCGGTTTGCAGCGCTGTCTGCAGGTGTTGGTCGTGGTCGGTCAAGTGATGGATGGCGTTGGCGATCAGGATCGGAAATGCGACCCGCAGTGGCAGGTCGGTCTGGTCGAGCGGAACGCTGAGCACGACCACGCGGCGGGCGCGAGCGGCTGTGGTGTCGACAAACGAAGCCATCAGCACCTGGCCGTCGGCGGTGCGCAACAGCGTCGTGCTGGGTTGGTTCATCCGCAGCGGTAGGGCGCCGCGGACCGCCACGTTTTGAAGTCGCACGTGAGCCAGCAGCGGCGAAGCGGACCGAGGCTGCTCCACAACGGCGTCACCGAGCGGTGGTCCCAGGGTCCAGAACGGGCTGTCCGCCAGCGGATTGATGAACAGCAGCGGACCGTCGGGCAGCGACTCCGGTACGACTCGGTCCAGCACCGCCACGCCGCCGACGGGGGCGGGGTGAATCGCCTTGGGGGTCACCGCCAGGCGAACGTGCGGCAGCGCTCGCAGCGCCTGCTCGAGGAACCGCGGTGACGTGTCGGCGGACGGTGATGCGTCGGCGGACGGTGACGGCTCGGCGGTTTTCGCCTGTCCGTTGGTTTCCGCCTGTCCGGTTTCGCGGGCCGGCTGTGACGCCGGTTGGTCGGTCGTGGCACCGGGGCGAACCAAATTAATTTCCACGCTTTGCCGAGCGGGCAGAACCGCCGCGGCGTGGTTGTCCAGTCGCAGCCCATCGTCGGCTTCCAGGCTGGCCGTTAAGACACCGCCCTCGGTGCTGGCTTCGGTAAAGGTACGCCGCCATGGTTGTCCGGGTTGCAGCTGCAGGGGGACGACATCCAACAACTGGTCATTGAACTGCAGGACCAACCGGCAGGTCAGCGGTTGCTCGTCGTCGGCAAAGTAATGGACTTCGACCAAAGTGGCGTAGCCGGTGGGATCGGTCAGAGAGCGGCGGGTTTGGAAACGGGTAATGGCCGCATTGGCGACGCTGGAGCCCACGCGCTGGATCCGTACCCCGGGGCGCTCCTGGATGGACTCTCGCGACGTTTGGTTCCAGCCGCCATCGCTGATCAGCACCACGTCGCGGCGGCGGGGATCCGGGGCCACCTGAAACGCCGTCTCGATGGCGGCCGCAATATCGGCCGCCGCTTCGGTGGGCTGCAGGCTTTGGAGCGTCTCGGCGACCGCCGGACCGTACTCGGTCAGATTGACGACCAACTCGGGGTGGGCCGAGGCGGTGACCAGAGCGACTTCCTCGCCGGCGCGAAGCGAACGCAGATGCTCTCCGGCGGCCTCGATCGCCAGCTCCCATCGCGATCGTCCGTCCGATGTGGCCAACATGCTGGCCGAGCGGTCCAGGACCAACACCAATTGGCGGCCGGTGCGTTTCTGGCTGGACCACAACGGGTCCAACAGGGCCAGCACCAAGAGCGTCAGAAACAGCAGCTGCAGCAACAGACTGAGCGGGTGTCGCAGTCGGCGACCAAAGGACCTCGCTTCGCGCTGCGGAAAGACCTCGTCCCAGAACATTAACGTCGCAGCCGGTTGCCTTCGCAGCCGAGTCCTGAGCAGGAAGAACAGCAGGATCGGCACCGCAGCTAGCATCCAAATCCAGCGTTCGGGCGAATGAAACAGCAGCATTAGCAGCTTTTTGGGGGGATCAAGGCGGGTAAACGGCAGGATTTGTATGGCACCAATACCAAATTTACCGCAAAATGCAGTGGATGGCATGGCTGTGCGAACGCAGCCACGGGGTTTCCGCCAGAAAAGCTCAAAGACCCAAAAAGCATGCCGCAAGTATGTCTTTGCTGATCACCTGCGAGAACGGAGGGAACCGCGTTCCCACCTTCGTCGCCGACGCCTTCCGCAGCGCATCGGCCGCGACCGATCTAGCTTCACCCCTGGGCTACGACCTAGCCGCTCTGGCTGCCGCTCGCGAGCTGGCCGCACAGACGCATGCACCGTTGCTGGTCTGCCCGTTTTCGCGACTCGCCATCGATGTCAATCATTCGCTGCACCACCGACAACTGTATTCTCGCTACACCAAACGGCTGCCCGAGGCGGTTCGCACACGGTTGGTTCGGAACGTTTACGAACCCTATCGTTGTCAGGTCCACAGCGCCATCGAACACCTGTTGCAGAAGTCGGCCTATGTGGTGCACCTGGCCGTGCGAACGTTTCCGCTGCAGGGCAGATCCGGTCCGCGTCGCACCGACATCGGCCTGGTCTACGATCCCTGTCGCGAGGACGAGCGCGAATTATGCCTGGACTGGCACGAGGAGCTGTACTTCGAAGTGCCCTGGGTGCGCGTCCGCCGCAATTATCCGGTACGCGGCCGTCGCGACAGCTTGATCAAATCACTGCGCGAGCGTTACAGCCCCGCCGAATACCTGGGCGTGGAGGTCCATCTGAACCAGGCCTGGGCGGCCCGGGCAACGCGGATCCGGCAAGAAACCTTCGCCGGCATCGGCGAGACATTGGCAACGATTCTGGAGATCGAATCCATGCCCAGCTTCGGCGCCGCCTAACAGTGGCAACAGTGGCATAGGCTTCCAGCCTGTGAAAGCAGTGGCATAGGCTTCCAGCCTGTGAGAGCAGTGGCATAGGCTTCCAGCCTGTGAAAGCAGTGGCATAGGCTTCCAGCCTGTGAAAGCAGTGATACTTTTTAGCTGCTCTCGGCTGGGACAGCCGAGCTACTATGTCCAGCCTCGCTACTTGTGTCACTTGGCTGCGGGGCGGCTCGTGCAAGCCTTCATCGCTTCGAAACCATCGAGGGTCAGCGAGTAGCCGCCTTTGAAACTCTCGCGGACCAATAGGTCGCGGTCCGCCAACGCCTCCAAGGCCGTGCGGTGCTTTTCCAAGTCCGGGCCGTGAAAGCACAGCATTTGACCGGGCCGCATCAGAAATTCCCGGAACACCCGGAGCACGTTTTCTTCGGGAGTCGTCAAAGGGGCGTTGGGATCGATCGTTTTTGCTGCGCGCGCCATAGGGTAGCCGTGTAAGGAATCATCCAGAAAGTTCAATGAATGCTTGCGGTCATTCTACCTTGCCGAGGCAAACTGGGAAAGGATCAATCCTCGGAACTCGCCGATCTGCGGGCCCGTTTGACCCCCTGTTGGTTACCCAATCCAAGGGATCGCCAAAGTTTAACCCGGTATCTGAAGTCGCCAGACTTTGGGGGACGTACCCGCCGAACGATTGGCCCCGGCCGAGCTCTGGCGAGTTCCGTTACGGGAATCTCACAGGCTGGAAGCCTATGCCACTGCTTTCACAGGCTGGAAGCCTATGCCACTGCTTTCACAGGCTGGAAGCCTATGCCACTGCTCTCACAGGCTGGAAGCCTATGCCACTGTTTACAGGCTGGAAGCCTATGCCACTGGAAAGGCGAGTTGCCGGTCGGTGGTATATTGGACCCGTACCTGCCGGCAACGCCCCTACCGGCCGACAAGGATGGTCCCCCGCCCCTTACCTCCCCAAAACCACGAGGATCGACGATGGACACTGCAACGCGACGGCTGTTTCTAAAAGGTGCTACGGCGACCACGGCCGCGGCATGGCCAGCCTTGGCGGGGCTGGATTCTCTTGGGCGGCTGTCGGCGGCCGACGTCGACCTGCCGGCCGACAGCGTACGGTTTGCCGACGACCTGGAACCGCTGATCCGCCTGATCGAACAGACACCGCGGGACCGCGTGATCGAAGAGGTCGCGCGGCGCGTGCGCGATGGGCGGGTCACCTACCGGCAGACGGTCGCGGCGCTGTTGTTGGCCGGGATTCGCAATGTCCAGCCGCGGCCGTCGGTGGGTTTTAAATTCCACGCGGTATTGGTCGTCAACTCGGCGCACCTGGCGGCGCTGGCCTCTCCCGACACCGACCGCTGGCTGCCCATCTTCTGGACGCTGGACAATTTCAAGAGCTCGCAGGCCCGCGACGTGCGCGAGGGCGACTGGACGATGGCGGCGGTGGACGAATCCGCGGTGCCGCGTCCCCACAAAGCGGTCGCGGCCATGCGTCAGGCGCTCGAGAACTGGGACGAGTCGGCCGCCGATGTGGCGGCGGCCGGACTGTGCCGCGGACATTCCGCCGGCACCGTGTTCGATGTCTTGGCCGAGTTCGCCGCTCGCGACTTCCGCAGCATCGGGCACAAGGTGATCTATCTGGCCAACGGCTTTCGCACCCTGCAGACCATCGGTTGGCATCATGCCGAGCCGGTGGTTCGCAGCTTGGTCTACGCGATGCTGAATCACAGCGGCGAGCCGAACCCGGCCACGGCCGACCTGGAGGCGGACCGCGATGGGCGGCTGAACCGCGAGCGGACCGAGGAGATTCGAGACGACTGGTTGGCCGGCCGCGCCGATCCGGCGGCCACCGAAGAACTGCTGGCGGCGCTGCGCGACGTGTCTTCCGAAGACGCCGCTCGGCTGGTCGTCGAACAATTGAACCGCGGCGTCGCCGTGCAATCGATCTACGACGCGCTGTTCGCCGCGGCCGCCGAATTGACGATGCGGCAACCGGCCATCGTGCCGCTGCACGCGATGACCACGACCAATGCCATCCACTACGTGTTTCAAACCTGCAGCGACGATGCCACCCGGCGATACCTGCTGCTGCAGAACGCATCCTTTTTATCGCGGTTCCGACACGCGGCCCTCAATCGTGGTAAATTGGCCGACCTGCGAATCGACACTTTGCAGCCCGCCGGCGAGCAGTCGCCGGTCGAACTGGACGAAGTGTTCCACACGCTGGGGCAGAACGCTCCGCAAGCGGCTTCGCAGATGCTGGCCTACTTGCGCGCCGGCAACAACCCTGCCGACGCGGTCACGTATGCCCGCCGTTTGATTTTTCTGAAAGGACGCGATTCCCACGACTACAAGTACAGCTCGGCCGTGCTGGAAGATTACCATGGTGTCAGCCCCGAGTGGCGAGACCGCTTCCTGGCCGCTTCGCTGTTTAAAATGAGAGCTGCCGACGAAGCGACCACGCCGTTGGTCGACCGTATCCGCGACGCAATGAAAACCACAGCTTGATAAAAAAACACAGCTTGATGAAAACCACCTTTGCGATTTTTCCCGTGCTCGGGCTGGCCCTGAGCTTCTTTACCTGCAATCCCACAACCGCCGCGGACGTGTCGGCCGAGAGCGCCGCGAACCCGCAGTGGAACGTGTTGTTCATCATCTCGGACGACCTGACGGCGAATGCTTTGTCGTGTTATGGGAATTCGGTTTGTCAGACGCCCAACATCGACGCGTTGGCCGCCAGCGGAACCCGGTTCACGCGGGCCTACTGCCAAGGCACCTACTGCGGACCTTCGCGGGCCTCGTTGATGTCCGGTTACTACCCGCACGCCAGCGGCGAACTGGGCTACCGCAATCCGCGCAAACGCATCGGCGACCGCCAAACCTGGTCCCAGTTGTTCAAGGACCACGGTTACTACGCCGCGCGGGTCAGCAAGATCTTTCACATGGGTGTGCCCGGTGGGATCGAATCCGGGGGCGACGGGGCGGACGATCCACGCTCGTGGACCGAGCGGTTCAATAGCCCGGGCCCCGAATGGAAGGCGGCCGGGGATGGCGAAACGCTGGAAAACAACCCCGATGGAAAGAAGCCCGCGGTCGGAGGCAATACGTTCGTAGTGGTCGAAGCCGATGGCGGCGACGAAGTGCACTCCGATGGCAAGACCGCTCGCAAAGCGTGCGAGTTGATTCAGAGCCATCGCGATGAACCGTTCTGGTTGGGCGTCGGTTTCGTGCGTCCTCACGTCCCCTTCGTGGCCCCGCGACCCTACTTCGACCCCTTTAAACCCTACAGCAAGATGGAGCTGCCGCCCAAGGTGGAAGGCGACTGGGACGATATCCCCAAGGCGGGCATCAATTACAAAACCAGTCAGAACATGAAGATGGACCTGCGGCGGCAACGCAAAGCCGTCGGCGGCTACTACGCTTCGGTCGCCTACATGGACGCGCAGGTGGGCAAGGTTATGCAGGCCCTGAAAGACGCCGACCTGGAAGACAACACGATCGTTATCTTTACCAGCGATCACGGTTATCACCTGGGCGAACACGATTTTTGGGCCAAGGTTTCGTTGCGAGACGAATCGGCCGGGGTGCCCTTGATCATCCGTGTTCCCGGCAAAGCTCCGGCGGTGTGCGACAGCCTGGTCGAACTGTTGGACCTGTACCCCACGGTCGCCAGCCTGTGCGGTTTGCCGGTGCCCAAGCACGTTCAGGGCCGCGACATTTCGGTCTTGCTGGATGATCCGGAAGCGACCGTGCACGACAGCGTCTTCAGTGTCGCGCCGATGCGCAAAGGCTTTCTGCTGCGGGAACCTCGCTGGGCCTACATCCAGTACAAAGAGGACGCTTCGGGCGGCATCGAACTGTTCGATACCGTGGCCGACCCCCAGCAGTACACGAATCTGGCCGATCATCCCCAGCACCAGGACACGGTCCGGCGGTTACGAGCCAAGCTGGCGGCCAAGCTGGCCAGCGTTCGTGACAACGACCTCTAAGCGTCGCCGTTCCCCTCAGTGGCATAGGCTTCCAGCCTGTGAACGTTGCACGGCCGCGGGCGGCCGTAGACCGCGCAACCCTCGGCTGGGACAGCCGAGCCCTCAGTGGCATAGGCTTCCAGCCTGTGAAAGTAGCACGGCCATGGGCGGCCGTAGACCACGCAACCCTCGGCTGGGACAGCCGAGCCCTCAGTGGCATAGGCTTCCAGCCTGTGAACGTAGCACGGCCGCGGGCGGCCGTAGACCGCGCAACCCTCGGCTGGGACAGCCGAGCTACTAAGCCTATGCCACATTCCCTTCCTTTCTTCCTTCTTTCCTTCCTTCCGTGCGAGATGTCGCTCATGTCTTGGAAACTTTCCCGCCGTCGTTTCACTCAGACCGCTGCCGCTTTGTCGGTCGCCGCTTCCTTGCCTTCACCGTCATGGGCTGGCACCACCAGCGAAGTGGAATCGATCCGCACGATCAGCCAGACACCGCAGTACTACTGCGGTTGGCCGACGCTCACGCGGCGCGCCAATGGCCAGCTGGTGGTGGTGTGGTCCGGTGGGCGGCAACAACACGTCTGTCCGTTCGGCCGAGTGGACATGATGCGTTCGGTTGATAACGGCGAAACGTGGACCTGGCCGCGAACCCTGCTCGATGGACCCATCGATGACCGCGACGCGGGCGTGTTGGAAACCGCTCAGGGCACGCTACTGGTGACGACCTTCACCTCGTTGGCCTATGACTCGAAAGCGTTTCAGAACGCATTGGCCGACCCGGAAGCTTCGTCGTGGTCCGCCGAAAAACTGGCCGCTTGGCGCGGCGTGCACCAGCGGATCGACGCCGAACAACGGCAGGCGGAACTGGGGCAGTGGATGATTCGATCGACCGACGGCGGGGTGACTTGGTCGGAGCGTTACTCGAGCATCGTCAACAGTCCCCACGGACCGATTCAAGCCGCCGATGGTCGCCTGTTGTACGCCGGCGTCGCGCTCTGGGATAAACCTCGTCGCGTGGGTCTGGCTCAATCGACCGACGACGGCCAGAGTTGGCAATGGCTGAGCGATATTCCGGCTCGCCAAGGCGATTCCACCGGCGCCTATCACGAACTGCACGCCGCGGAACTGCCCGATGGCCGCCTGGTGGTCCACATCCGCAACCACAATTCGCCCAACAAAGGCGAAACGCTGCAGACCGAATCCAGCGATGGTGGCAAGACGTGGTCCGAGCCGCATTCGATCGGCGTGTGGGGCTTGCCTTCCTTCCTGACCGTGCTCCGCGATGGCCGGTTACTGATGACCTATGGCTACCGCCGTAAACCGTTCGGCAATCAGGCCCGTGTCAGCGAGGACGGCGGCAAGTCCTGGAGCGATCCGATCACGATCTCCGACGATGGCCACGGCGGCGACCTGGGCTACCCCAGCACCGTCGAGCTGGAGGACGGCCGCTTGTTGACGGTCTGGTACGAGCACCGCCCGGAAAACCCCAACGCCGTCCTCCGCCAAGCTCGTTGGCGGCTGGCGTAGGTTTCACAGGCTGGAAGCCTATGCCACAGAGTAGCTCGGCTGTCCCAGCCGAGGACATACTGGTTCACAGGCTGGAAGCCTATGCCACAGTTCACAGGCTGGAAGCCTATGCCACTGCTCACAGGCTGGAAGCCTATGCCACTGGTTGGCTGGATTAACGCTTGCGCACCTACGATGCGGGCGCAACCTCTGCATTCGCGCACCGGTGCTCGAGCGGTGCCGGATAACCCTTGTCAAAGCGCTTGATCCAGTGCCGGCCCTTCCAGTGCAAACAGTGCTGCTGCCACCCCCAGCGGCGTAGCAAGCGGTCGCTGATCGCATTGGTGCTGACGTGCGCGACGATGGCCAGGACTTGTTGGCTGCGGGCCACCTGATCCAACGTCGCAACGGCGCGACGAAAACTGCGGAAGCTGGTTTGCGGCCCGCTCCGCACATAGTCCAGGGTAAGGAATCCCGGCGAGCCCCAGGGGCGATGAAAGTCCAACACGCAGCGATCGGTTTTCCCTCGCGGAAACACGCTGTCCAGCCAAACTCCCAACAGCGAAACCTGGCGCGGCAACAGTCGCCGCTGCAGAGCCACCACCCTGCCCCGTTCGACGACAATTCGGCCACAGGAGATCTTGCCGAGTGCGACTGGATCGCTCAGATCAATCGTAGTAGTCATATGCATTGCAACAGGGAAAGACGGCTTCGACGCCCCCTCAGGAACGTCGGCATTGGACCGATGGACATTGGACCGATGACGAGACAACTCTAGCACACCCCAATCGGCGCACCGCCGCCGGTATCAGACGCGCTCACTGCGGGAGCCGTTTGGCACGTCGGTTGCTCCTTCGGTTGTGCCGAGTGTTACAAAAAGAAACGCCGCGTACCGTCAGTGGTTGGTTTGAGGAACCGGGTTGGCGGAAGCGGCAACGCTGTTGTCTACGAGAGCAACGCTGTTGTCTACGAGAATCGAGGAGCAAACGACCATGGCCGAGACGACGACTGATCACGAAACCATCCGCCGCTGGGTGGAAGACCGCGGAGGTGTGCCGGCGACCGTCGAAGGCACGACCTCGTCCGCCGACGACGTCGGCGTCCTGCGGGTCGATTTTCCGCACGGCGAACGCAATGACGAATTGTCGACGATCAGCTGGGAAGATTTCTTTGCAAAATTCGACGAGTCCGGGCTCGCATTCTTGCACGAGGACAAGACCAGCGATGGCCAGCTGAGCCGGTTCTGCAAATTCATCAGCCGCTCCAGCGCCTAACCGCCCGGCGCATATTCCCGGACGGGACTACTTCGACAGCCCGCCTGCGGCTCAGGGGGCTGGGGTTAGGGTCACCGGGACGATCTGCGAGCCGCGTTGGACGGTTACTTCGACCGCATCGCGACGATCCAATCGCCGCAGCGTTTCCTTCAGCGTTCGCTGGCTGTCGATTCGGTCCTCGCCGATCAACAGGATCAGGTCGTCTGGCCGAAGGCCGGCGTTGGCGGCGGGGGTTCCCGCGGGAACGGCGTCGATGAAGGCCGGAGTCTTTTCCAACACGTCAGGCACCATGACCAACCCCAACGTCTGCAGCGAATGGGCTTCGTCACGCGGCAACATGGGTTGTTGATCTGCGACGGGCGTGCTCTGACGACCCGCGATGATGTCCCCGACCGCTGGCCGCAGGCTTGACGCCGGCACGGCGTAGTTTACCCACACGCCGGTCGCGGCATCACGAAGCTCTTTGCCCAGCATGCCGATCAAGCGACCCTGGGTGTCGACCAAGGCCCCGCCGGCGGCACCCGGGTTGTTGGCGATCAGGTCTAATAACAAGACATCGCCGGTGTAAGCGGTTTCGAACGTTCCGCGGCGAGCGGCCAACGAGGCGATCGTGGCCACGCGTCCGCGCATCACACTGGCCGGTTCATTGCCCGCGGCGATGCCAAACAGGTTGCTGACCGCCAACACCGTCATGGCCGGCCGTACCGGCACATCGCTTTGCATCTTGAAGAAGGGCAGGTCGTCGGCGTCGATCTTTAAAACCGCCAACTCCAGCGTCGGTTCAAATCCCACGATCTCCGCGTCGAAGCGGCGACCGTCGTCCAGCACGACCACCGGTTCCACATCCAACACCGTGCTCCACGCCGTCGCGATGTGGCCTTCGGGCGAAACCAAAAAACCGCTCTGATACCCTTCCAGCGTCGCCACGCCGCCGGCGCCGTAAACCTTGACCACCCGCTGCTGACTCTCGCGAATCACACTCGGCAAGGTCGACTGAGCCGTAACGGGTGAGAGCACTGCCCCGCCCAGCAACACGCCCAACAACCAAGTCACCGGGCAGATTCGGCGAAGGCATGCGACACCGAAATCAGAAAAACAGAACCGAGCGGAAAAGTCCATCAGAGGGAAACCTTGGGAACGTGCGAAGTCAGCTGGACGAGCCGGAATGGAGGGTGGCGGGACGCGTGGTCCAGGATTGCAACTGGATGATCAGGGCGGGAGTCGTCCCAAAACGCAGTTCCAGCGTTTGCGGCAGCTCAGCATCCTCCGCCCCGGCTCCTCGCAGCAGCAACTCGGCGGGGTCCCTATCGCGGCCGGCAAAGGCTTCGATCGATTCGAGCCGACCCTCGTGCAGCAGGAAACGGGTTTCCACGTCGCCGGCGGTGGCCACCAAGACGTCTCGCAGCGGCCACTGGCCCAGCAGCGGCATCGTGCCCAGGTAATACGTGTCGCCGTAGCGACCGGGACCCAAGCGTGCAAAGCGTTTCAGGTTGCCTAGTGCCGCCAACAGCGCGGCCGGGGACGCTTCCTCGATCGCTTGATAGGCGTGCGTCGGTTCCTGCAATTGCAGCCGCCGCGCTTCTTCGCGATCGGTTTCGCCCAGCGTGATCTGCTGGACGTCGTCGCCGATGAGGATCTCGACCGAGCGGCCCTGGGGCGTGCTGCCCTGCAGATACCACTCGTTTGCCGCCCCAGAGTCGGACGGGGCATCTTCGGACGGGGTTGCCGCGGGCAGCGCGGTCCGCAGGGCGTGCCACAACCGCTGTTGATGCTGGGCGTTGACGTGGTAATTGGCGTAGCCGCGGCGCTGCTCGTACAGGGCGGCTACGGCGTCGGGCAATTGGCCGTCGCCGTCGGAACCGGCGTGCGGATTCGCTTCGCTGTCCTCTTCGGCGTCCCCTTCCAGTTTGGGTTCCGAGTTTTCGGCAGGTTTCGGCTGCGGGACCGGACGCGGCGGCGGCGGCGGCAGAGCGCCGGCCATCTTCTCAAGCAATTCGTCTTCCAGGTGAACACCGGCCAGCCGCACCAGGGTCTCAATCGTTTCGCCTCCGTGTCGGAAGACCAGCGAGACACGCCAGTTCTTGGGCAGGGTGGCCAGGACGTTTTTAAAATCGTTGGCCGTCATGATCGGCTGACCGGCCAGTTCGAGAATTTCGTCGCCGTAGCGGAGGCCGCGGCGGTAGGCGTCGGAGGATTCCAGAATATTGCTGACCACCGCTCCGCCCTCGCTGTCGGTGACGACCGTGGCGCCCAGAGTGGCATGGTCGACCACGCGGCCGCTGTGCAGGTATCCCAGAAAGTTCTTGGCTTGATTGATCGAGATCGCATAGCCGACACCCACATTGACGCGGCCGCGTTTTTCGAAGGAAGCTCGTCCGACGATGCCGATCAAATCGCCGCGGGCGTCATAAATCGGACCGCCCGAGTTGCCGGGGTTGATCGCGGCGTCGGTCTGGATGCAGTTGGCGTATTCCAGCAGCGTTCCGGCCGGGTACTGATACCGCCGGACGCCGCTGACGATGCCCCACGAGACGCTGGGCTGGAGATTCGAGGCCAACAGAAACGGATTGCCGACGACGAAGCACCAGTCGCCGGGCTGCACCCGATCACTGTCGGCCAACGTGGCGGCGGGAAAATCGTCGCGGCCCAGCAATCGGATCAACGCCAGGTCGCCCACCGGATCGATTCCGATGATCACCGCGTCGTAGACGTTGCCGTCGGCCAGTCCGCAGCGCATGTGCACGCCGGCGGGACTGCTGACGTGAAAGTTCGTCAGCGCGTACCCGTCGGGAGAAATCAGGACGCCGCTGCCCCCGCCGCCGCCGCCGGGCACGAACACCGAGACGGCCGTCGGCACCGCCCTCTCGATGGCCTCGACGCGCTGTTGTTGGAACTCCAGCACCGCAGGGGCCTGGGCCCAACAGGCGGTCGTCGCGGCAATCGCGAGGAAGACGGCGGAGAGATTTCGAAACATCCGTGGCATCATTTCAACAGCCTGGGCTCGCGAACAAAAACAATATCGCCGACGTCTCCGTCGTCGCCATAATCGACCTCGATGCTCAACCGGCTGGCATTGTCCAAAGGCAATTCGATCTCTTGGGCGGGTTGGCCGATCCGCAACGTTTTCTGCCAGGCGACGCGGTCGTTCAACAAGACCCTGACCTCGCACTGCCCGCCCAGAGTGACCGTGGGATCGATTTGAACCGAGGCCACGAACCGGCTGAACCCGGGTTCCACTCGGTAGCGCAGAACGCTTCGGCTGCGGAGCACCAGCGTTTGGTCGGCGCGGGTGCGCGGACCCAGCCAGCCTCGAGCGACGCTTTGCGAGACGCCTTCGGGCAAAGCGATGAAGGGCTGGAAGGTGACTTGTGCCGGTTCCGCTTCCGTCAACATCTGGACGCCGCCCGACAGTTCGATCGAGCGCAGCAGATCGATCCGGATCGGGTGTTTCAGCCCGCCGACCGTGTCCACAACCAGGTGCCCAGCCTGGTCGGCAGCATAGATGGCCCGCGCGTTCCAGACCGCGCCGTACACGTCGGTGATGCGCATCTCGGGACGCTGGCTCGGCGCGTCCGCGCCGCCAAACACGATGCCTTCCAGTCGATCAAAGGGAGCATCGATCGGCGCGCCGTCGAGCAGGAACTGGACCGTCCGGTTATCGATCCCGGTGACCGCACCGCCCACCGCGTCCAGCGTATCGGTGCCCCGCCGGATGACCAATTGATCGTTGGCCTGCGGCTTGGACGTGTAGCCCGCCCACTGGTCGTCGACCGCCGCCGCTGCGGGCCGCAGCCGCAGCACCGCCAACTGCTTCAGGGGGGCTTCCAAAACGCCTTGCCGGCGCAGCTTCAACGCGACGCGGTCTTCGGCAACCGTCACGTCGTCGATCGGTAGATGGGTGCCATCGCGAAAGGTGGCTGTCATCGACGCCGCGACGCGATCGTCCGCTTCGCTACGTCGCAAACTTCGCAGGTCCGCCAGCGGCACCTGGCGCGTTTCTCCATCGACATTTAACTGCACCGCCCCCTCGACGGCCCCGACCAGTTCCGCTTGATAGGCTTCGCCATCGACCGGCTGGACCTCCACGAACAGACCGCCGGCCAGCAGGACGGCGGTAGCAAGAAAAAACAACGGCATCGGGGCGTTCAGTCCGAAAAAGGGGGCGAGGGCGCCGCAGGTGGTTCGTCCAGATTTAACTTTAGGGTAGCCGATCTCGCCAGAGATTGGATCGAGGCGGCGAAACAGTCCAAAGTCTGGCGACTTCAGCTACGGCCAGAACGTAAGATCGAAAGCTGAGACAGCACTAGTCGGGATTCGATCGCGCAAGGTAGTGACGCGATTCGTACGAAGTGGATAGCGGCTCATTATAAGCGACCCTGCAATCGCCGGCCATCGTCGCGGCGGAGCCTGTGCGCTGTGGCTGTCGCCCTCCCTCCCCTACCCCGGCTTCGTTCCTTATGGTGGGCGAAGTCGTTCAATCTGCACTCACAACGAATGGATGGGTCACGGGAATGTCGAAACGTCGATTTGCCGTCATCGGCAGCGGAGCCTTGGGGGGGCTGTACGGAGCCATGTTGGCGCGGGCCGGATTCGAGGTGCATTTTCTGCTGCACTCCGACGCCGACCATGTTCGCGAGCATGGCCTGCAGATCGATTCGAAGAACGGCGACTTTCACCTGAACGACGTGCTGGTGTACGACGACGCCAGCAAGATGCCCGCCTGTGACGTCACGATCCTGGGCCTGAAAACCACTCATAATCACCTATTGCCCGAGCTGTTGCCGGCGGCGGCCGGCCGGGACGGCGTGGTTCTGGTCCTGCAGAACGGTCTGGATGTCGAAGCGGATACGGCGGCCGTTGTCGGGCCGGACCGCGTGCTGGGCGGTTGCTGTTTTCTGTGCAGCAACAAGGTGGGCCCCGGACACATCCACCATTTGGACTACGGACGCATCCTGTTCGGACGCTATTCACCGGCGGACCAACCGCCGGTGGGGGTCGATGAACCACTGCAGGCTTTGGCGGCGGATCTCAAGTCAGCCGGGATCGACGCCCAGGCGACCGGGGATCTGTGGCGAGCGCGGTGGCGGAAATTAATGTGGAACATTCCCTTTAATGGGCTGAGCGTCGTGCTGGATGCGGCGACCGATCAATTGATGAACAACGCCGCGGCCACTCGACTGGCCCGCGAGATCATGCAGGAGGTCGCCGCTGGCTCGGCCGCCTGCGGTCGTCCCCAGCCCGAGGACGCCATCGAGACGACGATGGAGCACACGCGAAACATGGTTCCCTACGACAGCAGCATGCGGTTGGACTACAAAGCGGGGCGACCGATGGAATTGCAGGCGATTCTGGGCAACCCGATCGCGGCCGCCGAGCGCGCCGGAGCGGCGATGCCCAAAGCCCAGATGTTGCTGGACCAGCTCCGCTTCCTCGAGCAGCGCCCGTCCGGGCGAAGCCGCTAAGCTGCGCGAGCGGCGCCGCTGAACCGGGGCCAGCTTCGCCGACCGTAGATTGTCGACCCGTTGCTAGCCCGTTACACTGCGTCTTCACGTGAGCGGACCCGTCCGGGCCGCGGAGACGAAGATTTTTCACCGTTGTATTTGTATTGGGACGCAGAGTCCCCCGGAGATCAGGATGAGTACGGCTGTTAGTCGCGAACCCCAACAGAAAGACCCCGTGCGGCTAGCCATCGAAGGGCGTGAACTGGAGCTTCCGGTATTGGAAGGCAGCGAGGGCGAAGTCGCTCTGGACATCAGCCAACTGCGCAAACAAACCGGCGCCATCACACTGGATGAAGGGTTTGTCAACACCGGCAGCACGACCAGCGCGATCACGTTCCTCGACGGCGAGAAAGGCATCCTCCGCTATCGGGGCTATCCGATCGAGGCGCTCGCCAAGCACTGCGATTTTGTCGAAGTTTGTTATCTGTTGATCTACGGCAACCTGCCCACGGCCGAACAGATCGATTCGTTCCGCTCGAGCATCCGCGAACACACGCTGCTGCACGAAGAGATGCGGTCGTTCTACGACGGTTTCCCGCGGGATGCCCACCCCATGGCCATTCTCAGCAGCGTGGTCGGGGCCCTGTCGACGTTTTATCAGGATTCGCTGGACCCCACCGATCCGCGACAGGTCGAAATCTCCATCCATCGCTTGCTGGCCAAATTGCCGACGATCGCGGCGTACAGTTACAAAAAATCCAACGGCCAGCCCTTCATGTACCCGCAGAACCGGCTGGATTACTGCGAGAATTTCTTGCAGATGATGTTCGCCACGCCGGCCGAACCCTACGAAATCGATCCCGACTTTGTCGACGCCCTGCGGCTGTTGTTGATCGTGCACGCCGATCACGAACAGAACTGCAGCACTTCCACGGTGCGCATGGTCGGCAGCAGCAACGCCAACCTGTTCGCGTCGATCTCCGCCGGTATCTGTGCCCTCTGGGGACCGCTGCACGGGGGCGCGAACGAAGCCTGTGTGAACATGCTGGACCAGATCGTCGCCGACGGCGGGAACGTTCAGAAGTACGTCGACATGGCCAAAGACAAGGACAACAATTTCCGCTTGATGGGCTTCGGCCACCGCGTCTACAAGAATTTTGACCCGCGAGCCAAGATCATCAAAGCCACCTGTGACCGCTTGCTAAACAAAATGCAACGCGATGATCCGTTGTTCGACGTGGCCCAGCAATTGGAAGAGGCGGCGCTGCAAGACGAGTACTTCGTCAAGCGTAAACTCTATCCCAACGTCGACTTCTACTCCGGCGTGATCTATCGCGCTCTGGGCATCCCGGTGCAGATGTTTACGGTGCTGTTCGCCATCGGCCGTTTGCCGGGCTGGATCGCTCACTGGCACGAGATGCATCAGTCGCCGGGCAAACGCATCTATCGTCCGCGACAGGTTTACACCGGCCCGACCGAGCGCGAGTTCGTTCCGCTGGACCAGCGATGATCCTGCTGCTGGATAACTACGACTCGTTCGTCCATAACCTGGCTCGCTACCTGCGGCTGCTGGGCCAGCAGACGCGGGTCATCCGCAGCGATCAAGTGACCGTTGAACAGATCCAGTGCCTGGCACCGGCCGCGATCGTGCTCTCGCCCGGCCCCAAGCGTCCCGACGACGCGGGTTGCAGCCTGGATGTTGTGCGCCGGTTGGGCGAGTCGATCCCCATTCTGGGCGTCTGCCTGGGGCATCAGACCATCGGCCAAGCCTTCGGGGCGGCCGTGGTGCAGTGCCCGGCCATGCATGGGCAGAGCAGTTTCATCAACCATCGTGGCGAGTCGGTGTTTGCTGGACTGCCGAATCGTTTTCCCGTCGGCCGGTACCATTCGTTGGCGCTCCAGCCGTCCACGGTGCCGGATTGTTTGCGGGTAACCGCGACGACCGACGAGGGATTGGTGATGGGGGTAGCGCATCGGCGGTACCCGATCCATGGGGTGCAGTTTCATCCCGAATCGGTGCTGACGCAGTACGGTCTGGAGATGCTCCGCAATTTCTTTTCCCTGGCCACCGCCACGCCGCGGATCGAGGCGTTGGCTTGATTCTCGAAGCAATCGTCACCACGGTCGATGCCGAGGGCGTGGTCAACATCGCTCCGCTGGGCCCGCACGTCGATCGCCAACTGACGCGGTTCGAGCTGCGGCCGTTCGTCGGTTCGCGGACCCATGCCAACCTGCGAGAGAGCGGCCGGGCGACGATTCATGTGACCGACGATTGCCTGCTGCTGGCGCGTTCGGCGATCGGTTGGGTCGACCCGGCCGGCTTGGTACGCTCGGTCGATGACGGCGACCACTGGGTGCTCCGCGACGCTTGCCGCTGGTTCGCCGTGCGCGTCGAAAAGTGGCACGACCACCCCCAGCGACCGCGCGCTCGATGCATTATCGTAGCGCAAAATCGACAACGCGACTTCTTTGGCTTCAACCGAGCCCAGTACGCGGTGGTCGAAGCCGCGATCCTGGCGACGCGAGTGCACTTGATCGCCGCGGAAGTGCTTCGGACCCAGCTGCGGCAGCTGGCCACTCTGGTCGAGCGAACCGGCGGAGACCGCGAACACGAAGCTTTTCAGCTGCTCGAGGAATACATTGCAAACGCACCGGGAAAACTGGAAAGCTGACTCGCGGCAGGTCGTCGTCCGAACCGGGGCACGTTTGCACTTCGGGCTGCTCGATACGGCGGCACCGTTTGGCGGCGCGGGCATGATGATCGACCGTCCGGCGACCGAGATCCGCTTGCAGCCGGCCGCAGAATTCGAAGCGGTCGCCACCGGTCCGGCCGCCCAGGACCTGCGCCGCCGCATCGGCGAGGTGGCCGGCCGTTTCCAGCGGTGCACCGCCCTGGATCGGTTGCCACCGGTGCGGGTCTCCGTGTCCCGCCGTCCGGAGGCGCACAGCGGCCTGGGGACGGGGACCCAATTGGCGATGGCCGTTGCGGCGGGTTTGAATCACTGCCTGGACGCTGGCCTGGATCGCGAGGCCTTGGTGCGCCACGTCGCCGCCCGCGGAGCCCGCTCGGGCGTGGGCAGCCACGGTTTTTTTACCGGCGGATTGATCGTCGACAGCGAGACGATTCGCAGGGTCGCCATTCCGGCGGCTTGGCGGATCGTGCTGCTGCAGCCTCGTCAGGCCTCGGAACGGGTTTCTGGCGGCGAAGAGAATCGTCGCTTTGCGCGGCTGCCGCGTGCCAGCGAGTCCCAACGAGCGGCCCTGCAGGCCTGCCTGGGCGAGCAACTGGTGCCGGCGGCCCAGGCCGATGCTTTCGATCGTTTTGCTCCGGCCCTCCGCCGTTACAACTGGCTCAGCGGCAAACTGTTCGAAGCCGCTCAGGGCGGACCCTATCACGGGGGGGCGATCGCAGACCTGGTGCATGCCGTCCAGCAGGCCGGCTACGAAGCGGTCGGGCAAAGCTCGTGGGGGCCGACCGTATTCGTCGTCTGCCCCTCGCTGGACCAGGCCCAGCGATTGGCGGCGGACCCCCCGGCACCGGCCGCCGCGGCCCGAATTGTTGCACCGCTGAACGGTCCGGCGTCGATTGGCTAAGAAAAGCGATTGGCTTTGCCCGGGTCCTCTTGTCAAAACGGGGGATTCCGAGGACACTTGGCGCCACTCACCGAAATCAGCGGCGACCCACCGGAGGGAAATGCTCACCGGAGCGGGATCGTCGCGCGGCTAATGTCAGCCACGAGGTTTTTTCATTCACCCGGCCGCTTTGTTCAGCAGATGCTGGAAAGCGGTCTCCGCAGGAGTTTTGCCACTATGGCACGTTACACCGGTCCCAAAGCCCGTATCAACCGTCGTTTGGGCGCCTTGATCTACGAAACCGCTGGCGCCTCCAAGGCGCTGGATCGCCGTCCCAATCCGCCCGGCA
Organism: Roseimaritima sediminicola; assembly: GCF_009618275.1. Taxonomy (GTDB): domain Bacteria; phylum Planctomycetota; class Planctomycetia; order Pirellulales; family Pirellulaceae; genus Roseimaritima; species Roseimaritima sediminicola. The sequence continues at coordinate 13,235 of NZ_WIAD01000003.1, read as the reverse complement.
TGCACACCCGCGGTCGCCGCCCGAGTAACTACGGGATCGCGCTGATGGAAAAGCAAAAGATCAAGCACTATTACGGGCTGGGCGAACGTCAACTGCGACGCTACTTCGATGCCGTCTCTCGGCGGAGCGGAAACACGGGTGAATTGTTGTTGCTGATGTGCGAGTCGCGTCTGGATAACGTGGTGCGTCGCTGCGGGTTCACCAAGACCCGCCCGCAGGCTCGCCAGGGCATCGTCCACGGTCACTTCCGCGTCAACGGCGTGAAGGTCACCAAACCGAACTACCTGCTGCGTCCCGGTGACGTGATCGAAGTCCGCAACCGCGAGAATCTCAAGGACGTCTACCGCGGCGTGATCGCCAACGCCACGCCGGACGCTCTGGATTGGGTCGCCTTTGACAGCGAAAACCTGAAAGCCACCGTCCAGGGCCTGCCCGGTCCGAGCGACATCAGCTTGCCGGTCGACGCCAACGCGGTCGTCGAATTCCTGTCGCGATAAATCCCCTTACGCAACCCTCCCGCGCCGCGGGAGGGTCGGGCTCTCAGGCCCGGGGAGGGCCGATGCGACACCCTCTCCGTGCCTGAGAGCCCGACTCTCCCAGTGGGAGAGTGTCAAGTGCTCCACGCCTCTTGCTTCTTTTCTGTCGAACGGTAGTTGAATCATGCATACGCCATTGGTTGTTCTTGGCGGTGGCCCCGGCGGTTATGCGGCCGCATTTTTGGCCGCAGACGAAGGCTTGGACGTGACGATCGTCGAAGCCGAACCGCGCTTGGGCGGCACGTGTTTGTTGCGGGGATGCATCCCCAGCAAAGCCCTGCTGCATGTGGCTCGTGTGATCGGCGAAGTCGACGAATTGCGAGAGGACTGGGGCGTCAGCTATGACGATCGTCCCCGGATCGACGTCGATGCGGTTCGCGCCCGCAAAGACAAGGTCATCGATAATCTGACCGGCGGCTTGGGCAACCTGGCCAAGCGCCGGGGCGTGACCGTGATCCGGGCTCGAGGGTCGTTTATCGATTCGACCACGATGAAACTCGAAGGCGACGATCCGTCGATCCCCGACGATGGCCAATTGACCTTCGATCACTGCATCCTCGCCACCGGCAGCGTTCCGGCGATGCCGCCGGCGTTCGACATCGGCAGTGACAAGGTCATGGACAGCACCGGAGCCCTGGCGCTGGCGGACATTCCCGAGAACCTACTGGTCATCGGCGGCGGTTACATCGGCCTGGAAATGGGCAGCGTCTATGCCGGTCTGGGCAGCAAAGTGACCGTTGTCGAGTTGGCCGAAGGACTGCTTCCCGGGGCGGACCGCGACCTGGTCAAGCCGCTGGCCAAACGCATCGAGAAATTGCTCGAGGGCCGCGTCTATTTGAACACCAAAGTCGGCTCGATCGCCGAGGCCGAAGACGGCCGGATCGAAGTTACCTTCGAAGGCCCGGGACGGTTCGGCCACGAACGCTTCGATCGCGTCCTGGTTTCGATCGGGCGGCGTCCGGTTACCAAGGGACTGGGGCTGGAAAACACGCAGGTCGTCGTCAATCAGCGTGGCTTCGTCGAGTGCGACGCCCAACAACGCACGGCCGATCCGCACATCCTGGCCATCGGCGACGTCGCCGGCGATCCGATGCTGGCGCACAAAGCCACGCACGAAGGCCGGGTGGCAGCCGAAGTCGTCGCCGGCAAACCGGCCGCTTTCGACAAAGCCGCGATTCCCGCAGTCGTCTTTACCGATCCCGAAATCGCCTGGGCCGGTTTGACGCAGGAGGAAGCTCGCCGCGAAGGACGCAACGTCGATGTGGCGATCTATCCCTGGGCCGCCAGCGGTCGCGCTCAGGCCCTGGGACGCACCGAAGGATTGACGAAATGGCTGATCGATCCGGAAACGCAACGCGTGCTGGGCTGTGGGATCGTGGGCGTCGGTGCCGGCGAATTGATCGCCGAAGCCGCGCTGGCCATCGAGATGGGCTGTGAAGCCGGCGACATCAGCGAAACCGTTCACGCCCATCCGACGATGAGCGAAACGCTGATGAATAGCGCCGAAGTCTTCTTCGGAACCGCGACCGAAATCTATAAACCCAAACGCAAACCGGCCGCCGTCGCCGAGTAGGCTCGGTCGCGCCGGCAGGCGGCTCGCCTGCACCAGAAGGTTTCCGCGATGCAAACGCTCGAGTGGATCGGTGGTACGGACGGCTACCTGCGGCTGATCGATCAGACCCGCCTGCCGGGCGAAGAGACGTATCTGGATTGTCGCACGGTCGATGACGCGCACGACGCGATCTCGCGGCTGGTCGTTCGCGGGGCTCCGGCGATCGGCATCGCCGCCGCCTACGGCGTGTGCCTGGCCGCTGCCGATGCGCTCCGCCAGAACGCATCGAGCCAGCAAGCCGCATCGCACCAGCAAGACGCATCGCACCAGCAAGCCGCATCGGTGCGAAGTGCCGTGGCTCGGGCCGCCGATTATCTGGCGACCAGCCGCCCGACGGCCGTCAATCTGTTCTGGGCCCTGGACCGGATGCGGGCGGTTCTCAACCGCGCCGACGACGACGACCTGCCCGAGACGCTGCTGCGTGAGGCTCGCCAGATCCACGACGAGGACCGCCGGATGTGCGCGGCGATGGGACTCTACGGGGCGCCGCTGCTGGACGGTTGCCGCAATGTCCTAACGCACTGTAACGCAGGCGGGCTGGCCGCCTCCGAACGCGGCACCGCCCTGGCGGTGATCTATGCGGCGCACGCGAGCGGCAATCCGGTGCACGTCTACGCCGACGAGACGCGGCCTCTGCTGCAAGGGGCGCGGCTGACCGCTTGGGAACTGGCCAAAGCCGGCGTCGACGTAACCGTGCTGTGCGATTCGATGGCCGCCGGTTTGATGCAGCGCGGCCAGGTCGATGCGGTCATCGTGGGGGCCGATCGGATCGCCGCCAATGGCGACGCGGCCAACAAAATCGGTACCTACCCGCTGGCCATCGTCGCTCGGCATCACGGCGTGCCTTTCTATGTCGCCGCACCCAGCAGCACGTTCGATCTGAGCCTGCCCAACGGCACGCAGATTCCGATCGAACAACGTCGCCGCGAAGAAGTGTCTCGCTGGGGCGACGTGCAGAGCGTTCCCGACGAAGCCCAGGTCTACAATCCGGCCTTCGATGTGACCCCGGCGGAATTGATTACGGCGATCATCACCGAGCGAGGCGTGATCCGGCCGGTCGACACGGCGAACATCCGCAAAATCGTGGCAGAGTTTGCCGGCCAAACCGATTCTGCACCGTGAATTCGGCTCGATCGCGGTGAGTTGAGCACGGCGGGACTGGCCCGAGCAGTTCGGCTTCGATAGCATTGTCGCCATGACCACTCCAATGATGCGGCAGTACTACGAGGCGAAGGAAGCGTGCGGCGATGCGCTGCTGCTGTTTCGCATGGGCGACTTCTACGAGCTGTTCCACGAGGACGCCAAAACGGCGGCGCGTGTCCTTGGGTTAACGCTCACCAGTCGCGACAAGGACAGCGACAACCCCACCGCGATGGCCGGTTTTCCGCACCATCAACTGGATGGTTATCTGCGCAAATTAATTACGGCCGGATTCCGGGCCGCGGTGTGCGAGCAGATGGAGGACCCCAAGCAGGCCAAGGGGCTGGTCCGCCGCGAGATCACGCGAATCGTCTCGGCCGGCACACTGACCGATGACGAACTGCTGGACCCGCGCAGCGCAAACTACCTGGCCTGCGTCTTCTCGGTGCCGCCGCGGCGCGGCGAAGGCGACGCCGAGGTGCCCGTCGGCATCGCCTGGGCGGAACTGTCCAGCGGCCGCTTCGAGGCCGGCGTGTTTCCGCGTCACCGCGTCGAGGATGAACTGGAACGCATCGGGCCCGCCGAGGTGCTGTACCGCGAGGACGACCCGCGGCTGAGCCCCGACACGACCGCTCCCTGGTCCGCCACGATGCGGCCGGCCTGGACCTTCGCCGCGGACAGCAGCCGCGAGACGCTGTGCCGGCTGTTGAACGTCCACAACCTGGAAGGCTTTGGATTCCAATTGGACGCCGAGGGCGGCGGCGAAGACCTGCCGGCGATCCGCGCCGCCGGTGCGATCATGGCCTATCTGGAAGAAACCCAGCCCGGCGGGCTGGACCATTTCGATTCCTTGATCGCTCACCGTCGCAGCACGGTCGTCCAGATCGATGCCTCCACACGCCGTTCGCTGGAATTGACACGAACCCTGCGGACCGCCTCCCGCGAAGGTTCACTCTTGGACGTGCTGGACCTGACCCAGACGCCGATGGGCGCCCGCCTGTTGGCCGATTGGTTATCGGCTCCGCTGGTCGACGAAGCGATGATCCGGCAGCGCCACGACGCGGTCGAAGAACTGGTTCATGAAAACCGGTTGCGCGGCGCGATCCGCGAGACGCTGAAAAACACGTTCGACCTCAGCCGGCTGCTGGGCCGCATCGCCACCGCTCGAACCGGTCCGCGAGATCTGCAACAGGTCGCTCGCACCCTGGCCAGTCTGCCGGCGCTGAAAGCCAAACTGACCGCTCGCAATGCCACACTGCTGCAGGAACTCGAAGCGCAGCTGCACCTTTGTCCGGAACTACGCAGCAAACTCGAAGCCGCCCTGGTCGATGAGTGTCCGATCAACGCGGCCGACGGCAACTTCATTCGCGAAGGCTTCGACAGCGAACTCGATTCGCTACGTCAATTGGCCCGCGGTGGCAAGGAATGGATCGCCAAGTATCAAGCCGCGCAGATCGAAGAAACCGGTATCGCCAACCTGAAGGTCGGCTTCAATCGCGTCTTCGGCTACTACCTGGAAGTCAGCCAGGCGCATCAGGCCAAGGTGCCCGATTCGTACATCCGTAAACAAACGCTCAAGAATGCCGAACGATACATTACACCGGAGCTGAAGGAATACGAGGAAAAGGTGCTGGCTGCCGACGAACAGGCTCAAGCACGCGAACAGTCGCTGTTCCAGCAACTGCGGACCGAGACCCACGACGCCCTGCGGTTGTTGCAGCAAGTTGGCGCGGCGCTGGCGGATTTGGATGTCGTGGCGTCGCTGGCGGAATTGGCCGCCACGCGGAACTGGGTACGCCCCGTCCTGACCCAAGACTCGGTGCTGGAAATCGTCGAAGGCCGGCATCCGGTGCTGGACATCACGATGCCGCAGGGCGAATTCGTTCCCAACGACTGCCTGGCCTCGCCGGAGCACGGCATGGTGCTGTTGATCACCGGACCGAACATGGCCGGTAAGAGCACCTATATCCGGCAGGTTGCGCTGTTGACCCTGCTGGCGCAGGCTGGATCGTTTGTGCCGGCCCAGCGGGCGACGATCGGGCTGACCGACCGCATCTTCGCACGGGTCGGGGCCAGCGACGAACTGAGCCGGGGGCAGAGTACGTTCATGGTCGAGATGGTCGAGACGGCTCGGATCCTGAACACGGCGACGTCGCGGAGCCTGGTGATTCTGGATGAAATCGGCCGCGGCACCAGCACCTACGACGGCCTCTCGTTGGCTTGGGCGATCACCGAACACCTGCACGAACAGGTCGGGGCCCGGACCCTGTTTGCCACGCACTATCACGAATTGACCGAGCTGGCCGATTCGCTGCCGCGGGTGGCCAACTACAACGTGGCGGTCCGCGAGTGGGACGACCAGGTGGTCTTCCTGCACCGCATCGTCGCCGGCGGAGCGGACAAGAGCTACGGGATCCACGTCGCCCGCCTGGCCGGTGTTCCGGCGGCGGTCAACGAGCGGGCCAAGGACATCCTCGCTCAACTGGAAGCCAACGACCGCGATCAATTCGACCGCCCGGCAATCGCGCCTCGCGAGCAGGCCAAGAACAACACGGCCATGCAGCTGACCCTGTTCGGGTTTGCCGACCATCCGTTATTGGATGAAGTGCGCAAGTTAAACGTCGACGAGCTGACGCCGATGCAGGCGTTGAATTTCCTCAAAGCAGCCCAGGAAAAGCTCAGCGACACCAGTGAGATGACCGCCTCGTCATAGCGTCCCCGCCCGTAGCGGAAGTCGCCAGACTTTGGACCCTCGACGCCGCGGACTCCAACGGACTACCTAGACGTTTACTCCCCTCTCCCCGCCGCTCTCGGGCAAGTGGAGCTTGCCCGAGAGCGGCGGGGAGAGGGGTTGGGGGTGAAGGGAGTGAACGAAATTGTCTTTACACAGCGTTGGGAAAGCCGAGTCGGGGCAGCCATCCAAACTCTGGCGACTTGTAGCTACGGCGACTTGTAGCTACGGGCACCGCCGGCTCTACCGTCCAAACAGCTTATCGATGCCGCGGTTCATCTGCTGCTGCAGGTAGTTCTCGGCTTCTCTCTGACCGGCTTTGATCGCCAGGGAGCTGACCGTTTGCGCGATCGCCGCGGTGTTCAGGGCGGGGCGTGACAGCGTGCCGGAAACCGGCAGGGTGACCGTTTCGCCGGCCAACGACTGTACGTCGCTGCCCAACCAACTGGCCTCCAGCGGCACCTGAGCGACCAGGTTCAAGCGGCCGTCCAGGGCGACGCTGCCGCTGGTCACCAGGCTGGCATCGTCGATCGCGAAGTACATCCTGCGGTGGGTGACGACCGCATCTTTCAATTCAAACTCGACCACCTGAGCCGGCATGCTCAGCAGCCGCCGCGAGCGGCTGGTCGGCGGCGCGGCGGCAAGTCCGCGGCTGAGGTTCTTCAGCTGGTCGATCCCGGCGATGACCTGATCGGCCAGCGGACCAGCGTTCAGCTCCGCATGCTGGACCGACATCTGTCCGCTGACATGGCTGCGCGCCGGATCGTTGGGCGCGATCACACAGCGGTTCAGGTCCACGCTGACCGTGCCGGAGATTTCGGTTGCGTCGGCGGCCAGCGGCGTCAGGTACTTCAGCCACTTGCGCGCGGTTTGCGGATCCAGTTGGATGTTCTCGGCAAACGTTCCGGCTTGCTGTTCGATCCAGAGGCCGTCGTCGCCGTAGTGGACGCGGCCGTTCAGATGCAATTGACCAAGATCCATCGGCACGGTGGTGGGCTGCACCGTGGTCGAGGTGTCGGTGATCACCAGGGATGCGGTGCTGGCGCCGAATCCGATGCCTTCGACCGAACCCTTGTCCCAACCGATCGAGCTGCGGATGTCGGCGGTGACCTGTCCGTCGGGACGACGCTGCAGGATGATGTCCAGGGGAGCGGAGTGGACGCCCTGCAGGCGGATGTCTTGGCCGGACAACGTCGACAATCGCTGGGCGGCAACCGACGTATTCAGTTGGCTCGGTCCCTTCAGGACGACTTCGCCCAGCAGGTCGTTCCAGATGATATGTCCGTCGACCGTTGTGCTCAGCCACGGCGTATCGACTTGTACGGCATCGGCGATCGCCCCACCGGTGTTGGCGTCGTAGCGGAAGACGCCGCGCACGCTGGCCGACGGTTCGGCCCAGACCGGACCGCTGGCGGTGGGGTTGCGGACCGGGCCGACCATCTGATTCTTCGCGGTGGCTTCCATGACCACCAGATTCTTGCCTGCCGCGTCGGTGTCGATGGACCACAGACCGTCTTCGCCCCGCAGCGTCGCCGATCCTTCACAGCGACCGTAGAACTGATAGGGGGCGGTGGAGCGGGTGCGGGGCGGACCCACAAACGCGACTTGACGCACCGGGTTTTTCGCGGCCGCCGAGGCCAGTGCCGCTTGCACGCGCTGGACATCCATCCGCCAGCCCAGTTCCAGTTCGGTGCTTTCGGCCGTCGCTTGGCCAACGACCGCCAGCGAAACTGCTTCGCCTTCGACCGTCAGCGTGTTGGCCAGGACGTCGCCGGCGGGCCACGCACAAGCGCCTTCGAACCGCAGCTTCAGATAGGGCTGGGCAAAGCGTTGTTCTTGCCAGGCCACGCGCGGCTGTGTCAGATTGATCGAAGCGCTGGTCAACCGTCCGCCGGTCCGCGACACTTCGGCCGTCAATTGCCCGTCGAAGCTGCCATCGATCGAGTGCAGGCGGGCGGGCATCCAGGGACGCAGCAGTTCGGCGACGGCCGCACAGTTGCCCGTACCCCGGATCTGCAGCGGCAATGGGTTGCCGGACGCTGGGTCAGCCACGGGGCGGACCAAGTCCGCCTGCCAGCGATGCCCGTCGCTGGTCATGCTGGCTGCCAAGTGATCGAGTTGCTGTAGCGTCTCGCCGGACCATACGCCCCGGGCATCGACCGCGGCGGCGAGCGAGGGTTGGCGGATCGACTGGCCACCGGGCAGGGAAACATCCAGTCCGGCGGCCTGCAGTTGACCTTCCAGTTGCCACTGTTGGGCCGGTCCGGCGGACCATGCGATGTTGCCGCGGGCGGTGCCGCGGAGGCCCGCATCGGGCAGTTCCACCAACGGCCGCAGCATGCTGGCCAGGCGGCTGAAGTCGACGTCAAAGCGGCCGGTGCCCGAACGCAGGTCGCCGGCCAGGGTCGCCGTGCCGAAGGCGCTGCGCAGCTGGACCTGTTCGGCCGTCGCCCGGCCGCTGCGCAGTACCAGGGTGGCATCGGCCGAGACCGGTTCCAGGACGATCGGTCGGCCCGCGGCCCGCCCACGGATCGGCGTCGAACGCAGCGAGCACCGCGTGCGGTACAGCCCGTCGTCGCTGGGCCCGGATTCGATCCGTGCGGTTACTTGACCTTCGCTGATCTCCGCGCCGCTTCGCAGCGGCAACAGCCCGGGCGCGGCTTGATTTAATTTCGCCAGTTGGATTTCGGCCGAACCTTGGCCGCGGATCGTTTCCACCCAGGCCAGAGATGCCGTCCGACTGGGCAAAGGTACCGTCCCGGTCAACGTGGCGGAGCCGAAGTCGGTGGCCGTCTGCAAGCTTTGTGCTTGCAGGACGCCGCGGTCGTAGACCAGCGAACCATCGATCTGGCCCAGCGCGTTGGTCCAGGTTCGCTGGCCGAGTCGCGGGTCGGCCGCCACCAGGTTGCGGATCTCAACCGCTTCGAAATCTCCCGAGAACGAACCGTCTCCGTACTGTGCCAAGGAGATCACGCCGCTGGCATCGCCGCCCAGCTGGGTTGGCAGGGACTCTGTGGAGGCGGGAAAACGGCGTTTGAAGAGCGTGACGATGTGCAGGGGCATGCTGCGCATCCGCAGGTCCGCCTGCCAGGTCGCCGCATCTGCGCCGCTATCGCCGCTGGTCGTGCTGGCGATCAACGCCCCGACTTCCAGGGCCCCGCTCGCTCCGGCCGGATCGGTGACCACCGACGAGGCCTGGACTTTGATTTGTGTTTCGTCCAGGACGATTGTTGAGCGAATATTGCCGGCGAACCAGGCCGTGCCACTGCCCACGTCGGTGACGGTCAAATTCACGTCGTGGACCTCGATCGTCGTCGCCGGTGCCGGTCCGGCGTCAGGATCGGGGGCCAGCAGCGTCGCCAAGTCGTCTTCTAGACTGCTTCGCCCCTCGGCGACGACCAGTTCCGCTTCGACGCCGCGGACGGTGATCTGTCCGAGGTGATCGGGCGACTGCAGCAGGTCCAGCAGTCGCAGGCCGGTTTCGACCGCGTCGATCGTAGCGCGGGTTTGGCCCGAGGCACCCTGCAGCTGGACACCGCGGAGCTCCAGCGGGGTGATCCAGCCGAATTGCATGCTTTCCGCGGTGACGTCCAAGCCGTATTCGGCGGCGCGGCGCTCCAGCAGGTTGTGCCCCATGCCCAGTTGGAAGGCGATGCTGGGCAGAGCGAGCGTGACGGCTGCGGTCAACAGCATCGCGATCGCCACCATGGTGCGCGTGCGGCGGCGGCGTTTGCCGCGGCGCTGCTGCGTCCGTTCGCGCAAGTGTTGCAGAAAACGACTGGTCGATTCTCGGTCCACCATGACACGCTCGATTCCAATTCAGGGCCAGCGGCCAACAAGACGCGTTGGACGCCGGCGCAGTTTAGGCAAAAAAGCCGCCCCGCCCCAAGACAGGTTTTTTTGTCGGTGCACGTAGCATGGCGCTCCAAGCCGTGTTCCACCGCGGCTCGGCCGGGACAGTCGAGCGACTTTCCGTGGCATAGGCTTTTTCCGTAGCATAGGGTTTTTCCGTGGCCTAGGCTTCCAGCCTGTGAAGACCCATCCGCACCTCGATCGCAGCTGCAACGGCAGTCGCTAGCATAAGGGCGCAGCCACAAGGGGTCTCCGTGACTTGGCGAGAAGCTTTTGTTCGGGGCCATTCAGGACGAATCGGACCGAGGCGCGACAAAAGAGGCCGTGGCGATAGCAAACGCCGAGGGCTCCGCGCAAAGGCGAGTGAAAGATTCGCTTGCTAGCACCAGCCCAAGCGGTGATAATAAGTCTTCGCTCAAACGGCGGCGCGGTGAGAACAAGTTGGCAACCGGTGAGAACAAGGTGTTCCAACGAGACTTATTCTCACTGCACAAGCCCGAGCCCCCCCCAAAAACACTTGTTCTCACCCTGTCCGCCAGGTAAGAAACAAGTTCCCCAACTGAATTGACAACGTGAAATTCTGGCTCAGTCCGAAAACGGGTGCGTCCGCAATTCCCTATGCCGAACTGATCGCTCGGCTTCAATCCGAATTCGGCGATCGAATGTCCGTGTCCGACATCAGTGAGCCGGACGTCGCTGGGATGGTGGCTGAACTCATTGAGTTGAACGCACCCCGACAGATGATTGACGATGCTCGATCTGGCATCATCTTGCGCGTTTCGATTTACGATTTTGATTACTCGGACGATTCCGTTACATTCGACATTACTCCCGCGACGAGTTCGTTAATCGGGCACTATCCCGACGGAGATACCGGAACGGTAATCGGATTGCTGGAGCGTTGCTCAAGAGTGCTTGACTACTCGGTAACGATTGCCCTGTGACTCCAGAAAGCGGGGAACCATGCCGTGCACCGGAGTACGGCATCGCACGTTCGTGAATGGAAAATCAACCCGCCGTACCCGGTGACGGCAGACGTTCTGGAACAGACAATCAATCATCGTGCTCGTGCTCAATGAAATGGTGCTCGTGCTCGTGCTCGTGCTCGTGCTCGTGCTCGTAATTGAAATGGGGCTGACTTGACCGAACCAATTTTTGACCACGATCGACTCGACGTTTATCGTCTCTCAATCGAATACGTTTCGGCAGCGTTTGACGTATCGAAATCATTGAGCGGTTTGCATCGCCACGCTCGCGACCAATGGCTCCGTGCCGCTCAATCGATTCCACTGAACATCGCCGAAGGCAACGGCAAACGAAGCCTGAAGGATCGAGCCCGATTTTTCGACATCGCACGAGGCAGTGCGTTTGAGTGTGCCGCGATCAAAGATGTGCTGGTAGCGTCAGGTGGATTGGATTACGCGTACAGTCGTGAGATGAAGTTGAAGCTCAAACGAATCGTCTCGATGCTGACTCGTATGGCAATGAAGTTTGACGGCGTCGGCGAATCGGCGGTAGACTATGCCGTGGCGATCGATTACGAGCACGAGCACCGCGATGCTGAGCACGAGCACGAACGAGAGCCAGAACCAAGCCGTGCACCTGAGGACGGCTTGCGTGGTTTTGCCAATGGAAAATCAATCGTCCGTCCCAGGTGACGGCAGCCGTTCCGTCATCGACATGCAGCTATCTGAAACACTGTCCTGATGGCCAATCTATCCAAACGGCGTATCTTGAATTCGCGGCTGGCGCAAATCGGTCACTCGCGTACCAGCAAACCCGAATTCGTACTCGAAGGGATCGGTCCTGCCGAATTCCGGTCGCATTACCTGCAACTTGAATCGGGCCTGGTTCTTGATCTCTTTACTGCCGAACTGTCCGTCGCATCCAGCGATCAGATGGTTTGCCCCGGAGAAACTGACGGAATTCCCGTCGATGACCTTATTGGCCGGATGGTAACCGGCGTTTGGAATGACGATACCTGTTCCTGTATCGTGATTCTAGACAACGACATTTACTTGAAGGATTCGAACGACGGTGTCTACTCCAATCCGCTGCGTGCTGGCTGGATCTTCGAAGACTATACTGAAGACCAGCGTCAAGAGTTCACTGACTATTGGACCGAAGAGTTGCTCCAATAGGACGGAACCATGGGTTGCAACGGAACCGGGCTTGCGAGCGTATTCGCGATGGTAAGTCGCTCCTCCCGGCCCGCTGGACCCTAACGTTACCCGACTGAAACACTGAATGGCATCCCAGTTCTTAACCGTTGCTGCAATAGGAGGAGCGTCATCGTCCGTCATTTGGTCGATTCTTGCGGACTGGGCGGACGCTCGCACGACTGAGAATCCGAATGAGTGGTGCCCGTCCCAGTGGCCCACGCGTGTTTGTTCACACATTGATCGGTTCGTTGACCATTTGAACGACAACGGTTGTTCGCCGCCGGTACTTTACTACTCTCGTCATGCCGACACATGGTCGATGGGCGATGTGTATGATCAATTGATGCGACCTCCATATCTCGATGAGCCATTACGACTGATGTCTTATCGGCATGAACTATGGGCTCAACCACTTGGTGACGGACACCCGATCGCACATCACGCCGCTGAGATTCGACACAGATCCTCCGATTGCCCCGAATACCTTTGGGTTGCTACCCGGCTGCAGGAAGCAGCGATGGTTTACAATGCCGACCTTGGGCCGGCAACGCTACTATTAGCGCGGACTATTGTTGGCGGGCTGCGTCAGGACCAGGACCTCATGCTGGAAGACGTTGCGCCATGGATCACAAAGATCGGCGGGTAACCATCGCATGCACCGGAGGCCCGTTGGTGTGCGGTTTGAAGTGGATGCATCGCTCACGGGACCCGGTGATGCGTGACGTTCTTGCACGTGCAGAGTCGTACTCGTACTCAGGGCGCAGCCCGGTACTCGTACTCTTACTCGAATGTCCGGTGACGAGTGGCCGATGCACCGCCGATTCGGCCGTGGTTGCGATGCTGCCTTTTCTCCCGAATCGAGTACGAGTACCGCGTTGCTGAGTACGAGTACAAGTACGAGTCAGAAGCTTGCTCCGTCGATGCGCCCATCTCGAGTTGCCGGCTACGGATTTGCGCGGTCGAACGCCCCGATCCGCAAGTGCCAAACCTCGGAATTGTCAGATCCGTATTGGATACGCGGTCGATTGCCAAGATTCCCGATGGTTGCTGGACTTACCGTTAGTCTTCGCCCCTGCCGTTGGGCGAGAACCGGGCGCGGATATCGATCTCCACATATCTTCCTACCTCCATTTTCCTACCTATCCCTCGCGAGCAGATGGTAGGAAAATGGAGGTAGGAACATTGACGTAATGGTTCGCAGG
>NZ_WIAD01000039.1 GCF_009618275.1 Roseimaritima sediminicola | reverse complement strand
GATCCGAAACCTGCCCACTCGTCTTGGCTGCTTGGGCGGTGCCGCCTGCGGCGCGCGCGCGGGCGGGCTCCGCTTTGGCAGGAGGTTGCGAGCTTTGCGAAACTTTCGCCGACGCCCGGGGTTCAAGCCATCATGCCGGGAACTCGTTCGAGCCGCTCTCGGGCGAATCTAGCCGATTGCGGATTTTTTTCCTGGTCGCGGCGACTAGTATAAAAAACGGTCCTTTTCCCGCGATTGCTCCGGTTCCGACTTCTCCTATCTCCCGATTGTCCGTCCATGCTAAATCGTTCTCTGATCGCTGTTTATGGACTTTCCTTGGCGATTGCCATTTTGGCAGCCCCCGCCGGTCGGTGCCTCGCGCAGGACGCTGTGGATTCGGCGGCCAGTGCCAACGAGCCGGCCCCATCGAACTCATCTGCCGGTGCCAGTACCGAGCCCGACTCCGCTAATTCGGCCTCCGGTCCACAGACGGTGCGATTTAATTTTTCCAATACGGCCTGGAAAGACGTCCTCCTGTGGCTCAGCGAAGAAGCCAATCTGTCGCTCAAAGCCGAACGGTTTCCCAGCGGCACGCTGTCCTTTGTCGATCCGACGCGGGAATACACCGTCAGCGAAGCCCTGGACCAGCTGAACCGCCAACTGCTCGACCGCGGCTTTGCCATGGTCCGTCGCGGGCGGATGTTGATGGTGATCGATTTGGAGAGCCCGCTGGCATCGAAGTACATCGAGAACATCGCCGAAGTGGTCCCGCCCGAGGCGCTCGACGGACGGGGCGAGTCGGACATCGTCAAAACCATCTTTCCGCTCGGCGCGATGACCCCCGAAGCGGCCGATGAAGAGCTGCGGCAGATGCTCGGCCCCAGCATGCCGATGACCGTCCTGGCTTCGGCGCGCCAAGTCGTCGTCACCGACACGGTGGCACGCCTGAAAGCCATCCGCGCGGTGCTCGAGGAAGCCACCAACGCGGGCTTGGAAGTCACCGAGATCACGCTCGAGCACCGCGCGGCCGACGAAGTGCTGATGTTGGCCCGGCCCCTGCTGGGCCTGGAAGAAGGCGTCAACGCCAATGACAGCATAAAGATCTCCGTCGATCCCTTCGGCGACCGCATGTTCGTAGCGGGCGAACCGGCCACCGTCACGCTGTTTCAGCGGATTGTCGAAAAGGCGGATCAACCGCTGACGACCGAGGGCGACGAAACCCAGGACGTCCAGCTGCCGGATCTGCGCACCTATCCGATCACCCTGGCCGACCCGTCGACCGTGTTCGACGTGATCTCGACCCTCCTGGCAGGCCTGCCCGATACGCGTCTGTCCCTCGACCCGGCCTCCAACTCGCTGATCGTCTTCGCCCGTCCCGACACGCACAAGATCGTCCAGTCGGCCCTGGACAAACTGGAAGGGCAGGGCATCCAGGTCGACACGATCCAGCTGCGGCGGCTGGAGCCCTCGGCGGCGCTGCTGACGATCAACAAGTTCTTCGGCAAGACCGAGGAGAACACGGCCGGCCCGATCGTCGATGGCGACCCGGTCACGGGGCGGTTGTGGGTTCGCGGCACCGCCGAGCAGATCCGCCAAACCAAGGAGTTGATCGAACGACTCGAAGGCAGCGATGCCCTGGGCTCGCTGACCGACCGCATTCGCGTGCTGCCCTATACCGGCCAAAATGCGATGGAGCTGTTGGAACAAGCCGGCATGATGTGGGAAAATTCCGGTCGCCAGAACCGCATCCGCATGGTCACCCCCTCGCGGAACAGAACCCAACAGGGCTTTCCCGAGCGCCGCATCCAACGCGAGCCCCAATCCGGCGAGCCCCAATCCGGCGGGGGCCAATCCGGCGAGCCCCAATCTGGCGAGGACGGTGAGGAAGCCGGCGAGAACGACGTCCAGGACGCTTCGCAGCCAGCCATCCAGGCCTCGTCTTCGGACGCTGCCGCCGCGCGCTACCACTTGGTCACCCAACAGCCCGCCGTCACCCGCCAGGCGCCGGCCTCGCCCGCTGGCCAATCGAACGAAAACTCGCCGAACGAAAACTCGCCGAACGAAAACTCGCCGAACGAGAACAACGCAAACGAGGGCCCGTCGAACTCCTCGGCCGACGGCGGCGAACCTCAGGATGATCGACGCAGCGGGGCCGACATCGTGATCACGCCCACACCGCAGGGATTGATCGTGGCCAGCGACGATCCGCTGGCCTTGGACGAGTTTGAAGAGCTGCTGCGGACGCTGTCGGACCAGTCCAGTTTCGCCAGCCAGCCGCCGACCGTGTTCTGGCTGAAATACGTCAAGGCGGGCGTAGCCAGCACGATGGTCACGCAGATCCTGGGCGGCGACAGTTCCGGTGGCATGGGTGGCGGCGGAGGCGGATTGTTGGATGAACTGGGCGGCGGCCTGGGGATGCTAGGCGGGCTGATGGGCCTGGGCGGTGGCGGCATGGGCGACAGCGGCACGGGCCCGATCCTGACGGCCACCGGTTCGGTCAGCATCGTGCCCGACGACCGTCTGAACGCTTTGATCGTCCAGGCCAATCCGGTCGACATGCAAACCATCGAAACCATCCTCGAGGTCATCGACCGCGAAGAGAGCCCCGAGGACGTGCAGACGATCGCCAAACCGCGGCTGATCCCGGTGATCTATAATACAGCCAGTGACGTGGCCGAAATCGTCAAAGGCGTGTTCGCCGAACGCATGGCGGATGCCGGCGGCGGAGGCGGCGGCCGAGGCGGCAACCAGCCCAATCCCGAAGACATCATCCGCGCCCTGCGGGGCGGTGGTGGCGGCCGGGGCGGTGGCGGTGGTGGCGATGCCGGCGAGAAGAGCGAACCCACCAAGGTCAGCATCGCCGTCGACGCTCGCAGCAATACCTTGATTGTCACGGCCACGCCCCAAGATTTCGAAGAGATCCGCGAATTGGTCGAACAGATCGATCAAGCCGGAGCGGAATCCGAAGAGGTGACCGACGTGATCGCGATCAACGGTGCGGTCAACCCCGAGGTCATCAAACAAGCTCTTGAATCGGTCATGGGCAAGGTTGTCACCAGCACCCAGTCCGGTTCTTCAAGCAGCGCTTCGAGCAGTACCGCCAACAACCGCAGCGACAATAACAATAACAACAACTCCGCCGATGAGATCCGTCGCCGGATCGAAGCCTTCCGAGCGATGCGAAGTGCGATGGGCGGCGGTGACCGGGGCGGCGGAGGCGACCGCGGTGGTCGCGGCGGCGGCGATCGCGGGGGTCGTGGCGGTGGCGGCCGCGGTGGCCGATAATGCCCGTTCCCTAATGCCCGTCCCCCTTCCTCCCTCCCTCCCCACTGTGCATCTTCCCTCCAGCCCAATAGCGACCCAGCCATCATGATCATGGAAGCCGGCGAGATCCTTCGCAGACGCGGTCTGTTGACCGAGGATCAACTGCACCAGAGCCTCAGCAACGGCTCGGGCGGTGTGATCCAGTCGGCCATCGAACTGGGATACGTCGATGAACGCGAAGCCCTCTCGGTGTTGGCCGATGAAGTCGGCTTGGATTTTGTCGACCTCCGCGAAACCGAAGTCGATCTGTCCGCCCTGAAAGGCTTTCCACAGAAATTAATTTACCGCCACGCCCTGTTCCCGCTGCGCAGCGAGAACGGCTGCCTGGTCGTCGCCACCGCCGATCCGCTGGACCTGTACCCGTTGGACGAAGCCAGTGCGGCCACCGGCAACAGCATCACGCCGGTGGTGGCCGAACGCGGCGAGATCGCCAGGTTGGTCAAACGCCACATGGGCGTGGGCAGCGAGACCGTGGAAGGCCTGATGGCCGCCACGACCGAAGAAGACGACGTGGAACTGCTGGATCAGATCGAATCCGACGGCAGCGAACTGTCGGAAATGGCCCAGGAAGCTTCGGTCGTGCGGCTGGTCAATGAGATCATGCTCGAGGCGATCGAGTCGCGGGCCAGCGACGTGCACATCGAATCGCAGTCCGACGGCCTGGTCATCCGCTACCGCATCGACGGCATCCTGCATCCCCAACCCGTCCCGCCGGAGATCAATCGGTTCCAAGCCGCGATCATCAGCCGCCTGAAGATCATGGCGCGACTGAACATCGCTGAAAAACGCCTGCCCCAGGACGGCCGTATCAAGCTCCGCGTCCACGGCCGCGAAGTCGATATCCGCTTGAGCGTGATCCCGATGATCCACGGCGAAGGCTTGGTGATGCGTATCCTGGACAAGGGGTCGATGGTCTTCGACCTGCAGGGCCTGGGGATGGACCCGGCCACGTACGAACGGTTCAGCAAACTGATTCGGCTGCCCCACGGCATCGTCCTGGTCACCGGCCCCACCGGTTCTGGTAAAACGACCACGCTGTACAGTTCGCTGATGGAGATCAAAGGCCCGGACAACAAGATCATCACCACCGAAGACCCGGTCGAGTACCAGCTCGATGGGATCAACCAGATTCAGGTCCATCCCAAAATCGGGCTGACCTTTGCCGCGTCGCTGCGGAGCATCCTGCGTCACGACCCGGACATCGTTCTGGTGGGTGAAATCCGCGACTTGGAAACGGCCGAGAACGCGATCCAAGCTTCGCTGACCGGTCACTTGGTGTTCAGCACGCTGCACACCAACGACGCCTCTGGCGCCTACACGCGAATGACCGACATGGGCGTCGAACCGTTCTTGGTGGCCAGTACGGTCGAAGCGGTGATGGCCCAGCGGCTGCTCCGCAAGCTCTGCCCGCACTGCAAGGAAGCCTACGAGCCGGACCGTGACGAGTTGCCGGAGGATTTTCCCTGGGACGACCTGGACGGGAGGCCGCTGTACCGTAACGTCGGCTGCCGGGTGTGCCGCAAAGTGGGTTACGCGGGACGAATGGGGATCTACGAATTGTTGGTCACCGACGAACAGGTGCGCCAGTTGGCTCACGACCGAGTCAGCAGCTGGGACATCCGCAAGGCGGCTCTGGAAGGCGGCATGCGGACGCTGCGGATGGATGCTTGGAGCAAAGCCATCAAGGGTGATACCAGCGTCGACGAAGTGCTCCGCATCACCAAGGGCGACCAGCTGTAAACCATGCCAGACTTTGCTTACATCGCTCGCGACACGAGCGGCAAGAAGGTGTCCGGGACGATCGATGCGGGCAACCCCCGCGACGCGGCGGCCCAGTTGGCCAGCCGTTCGCTGTTTCCCATCGACGTCAAACCCGCCGACCGCTCGGCCGCTTCGCCCGACCGCCTGCGTTCGCGCCGCGTCAAGCCGCAGACGATGGCCGTGTTTTACGGACAAATGGCTTCGCTGCTGCGCAGCGGCGTCTCGATGATGCGAGCCCTGACCGTGCTGGGCGAGCAGGCCACCGACAAGAACCTCCAGGTCGTGCTGGCCGACATCCGCAGCCGGGTCGAAGAAGGCGAACCGATGGGCAACGCCATGGCGCGTTATCCGCGGGTGTTCAGTGAGATGGGCGTCAACATGGTCCGCGCCGGGACCGAGGGCGGGTTTCTGGAAGACGCCCTGGACCGGGTCAGCACGTTCACCGAACTGCAGGAAGACCTCAAAGGCAAGACCGTCAGCGCGCTGGCCTACCCGGTGTTCCTGTTCGGTGTGGGGTCGATCGTGATCACGGTATTGATCGTGTTCTTTGTCCCCAAATTCGATCCGCTGTTCGCCCGGCTTCGCGACAAGGGCGAGATGCCGCCGCTGACCGACGGCCTGCTCTCGTTCAGCATGCTGCTGCAGCAGTACGGCGTTTACCTATTGCTGGCTTTGATCGCCGCCGGCGTATTCGTACGGTTCAAACTGCAATCGGAAGAGGGCAAGTTCGCGGCTGACAAAATCAAACTCAGAATCCCCGTGCTGGGCGGGATTTTGATGAACTTGGCCGTCGCCCGTTTCTGCCGCGTGCTGGGCACGTTGCTGGGCAACGGCGTGCCGATCCTGCGTTCGCTGGAGATCAGTCGAGCGGCGACCGGCAACCGACTGCTCAGCCATTCGATCGGCGAAGCCAGCGAGAACATTCGCTCGGGCGAAAGCCTGGCGGCGCCGCTTCGCAGCAGTGGCTACTTCCCGCAAACGGTGGTCGAAATGATCAGCGTCGCCGAGGAGAGCAACTCGCTGGAGACGGTCCTGCCGACGATCGCCGACAGTTTAGAAAAACGCACCTTCCGGCGACTGGATCTGTTCGTTCGACTGCTCGAACCGATCATGTTGTTGATCATGGCCACGTTGGTGTTGATCGTCGTCATGGCCCTGTTGATCCCCGTCATCAAGAGCTCGTCAGCGATCTAAACAGTGGCATAGGCTTCCAGCCTGTGAAGTTGCGTCCCTGGCAAAGGCTGTGCCGCCCTGCGGGCTAGGAGCCAGAAGTAGGCTGTCCCCACGCAAGCTAGGTCGGTCGCGCGGCGGCACCCAAACAGACCATGCCGCAACAATCACCCCGACCGCAGAACCAGCCCGGAGGGCGACACAGCCCCTGCCGGCGGTGTCAACCGCCGGGTTGCGAACCCTCGAACAAACCAAAGCCCCGGAGGGGCGATACAGACCGACGCAAGCTGTGACGCCCGAGGCTAGCGCCTACGGCTCAGGCGTTTTTCACGAACCCAACAACCCCTCAATCCTGTTCATCACCGCGGCCGAGTCCTCGTACCAATCCTTGGCCAGGACATGCGTTAACCGCCACCCAAACGCCTCCAGCAACTGTGGCCGCAACAGATCGCGTTCGACGATGTCTCGCTGCTGGTAATAGCGGTGTCCGTCGATCAGGATCCCCAGGCGATAGGCGGTGTCGCCCTCAGAGCGGACGGCCAGGTCACAGCGGAAGTGCGACTGGCCCACGTCCCGGTCGACGACGAAGCCGCGCTCGGTAATGGCTTCGGTCAACTGATCCGCCAGCACTTCGGGCATCTTCAGCGTCCGCTGCGGCGGCGTGGCGCCCAACGACACGTTCTCCAGAACACGGCGGGCGGCCGCCACGTCGCCCACCGACACCGCGGCCGCGTAGCGCAGGTAGTTCTTCAAACAATTGGCGCCGTCGTTGTAGTCGTTGGTGATGCGGTCGCCGTGGATACTGCTGACCACGACCATGTGCTGTTTGGCTCGCGAAAACGCCACGTTCAATCGCTTCTCGCCACCGCTTTGATTGATCGGCCCAAAATTCATCCGCATCTTGCCCTGTGGATCGGGGCCGTAGCACACGCTCAACAGGATTACGTCGCGTTCATCCCCTTGGATGTTTTCCAGGTTCTTGACCAACAGCCCCACGAACTGGTTGTCGACTTCGCGTTCCAGTTCCGCCTCCAGGCGAGCCGCGAAGGTTTCGTCGCTCTGGGCCAAGCGTTGCAGGGCGTTTTCGATCTCGCTCTGCTGCGCTTCGGAAAACGCGATCACGCCCAGGCTGACGCCGGTGTCACGGCTGAGGATCTCCCGCACCAATTCAGCGATGTACTCGGCCTCGGCCCGGTTTCGCCGTTTCTCATAAACCCCGCGCCGCATCCAGTGGAAACTGATACTGCGATCGAACACCGCGCCGGCGTGCCGGCGAGCTTCCTCCGCAGCGTCCGCCTCCAGGGCCGGTCGACCGGCGCGGGGCAGGCGTTCTTCCGGCACGGTCAACAGGCGGCCATCGTAGAAGACCCAGTTGGAGAAACTGATCAGCGATTCGCTGCGGCTGCGGTAGTGCCAGCCCAGCATGTTCGACGGCAAATTCGTGGCCGCGTGATTTAAGAAACTGTTGCTGTTCAGGTCGTACTGGATGATCTGGCCGTCTTCCTCGATCAACGCCTCGTCGGCTTCGTCGTCGTCGCGTTTGGTGGCGAAGAACGAAGTCGGCGGCAGCTGCATCTGGTCGCCGACAACGATCGCCTGTCGAGCTCGAAACAGGGCCGGTACCGCTTCCTCCAGCGTGATCTGGCTGGCCTCGTCAAAGATCACCACGTCCAGCAGGTCCTCTTCGCCGGACCCGGCACCGGCCGGCGAATCGCCCGGCCCATCGTCGGCTTGGCCGGGCAGGGGCAGCGTATCGGATACACTCAGCGGACTCATCAACCACACGGGTTTCAAATCGCGGACCACTTGGCCGCTGTCGCCGGTGATCAATTCCCGGATCGGCTTGTAGCGCATCGATTTGCCAAACTCATGTTCCAGAGTGCGGCGGCCGCGGGCGTACTGTTTTTTAAAAACCTTTTGCTCGGGTTGCAGTTTCTGGGCCGGCGTCGTCGCGATCCGCACATGTTCCAGAAAGCGTTGCTTGACACATTCGACAACGTGGCGAGCGTTGCTGGTCAGCCATCCCTCGTATCGTTTGCCCAGCTGGCGGACGTGTCGCTGGCGCGTGGCCGCGGCAAAACGCTGGAGGCCGCGATCCTCCTGCAGCCGTTGCCGCAAGCTTTGGTCGGCGATCGCCGATTCGAGTTCCGCCGGTGCGAGCGGCCACTGCGTCAGCAATTCGCAGAGCCGTCGCGGCACGCCTTGCAGCAAATGCACACAGCGGAGGGCGGCGGAAAGCGTTTCCTTTTCCTCCAGTGCGGTTGCCAGTGTCCGCTGCAACGTTTCCAAAGCACGATCCATCGGGCAATCGCACACGGCCTGCAACGAGTCGCGGACCACATCGGCCGCCGGTGCCAGTTCGGCCAGACGCTGCAAGTGCTCCGCGGCCTGTTCTTGGTGACGCAACCGATCGTGCAACTGCCGCAGTGGTTCGGAAAGTGCTTCGACCCGCCGCGTCGCCTCGGTCACTCGATCGACGAAGGCGTCCAGGTCGTCTTCGAAATGGAAGCGACGCTTGTTGTCGTGAGCAAACTGGTGCAGCGTTTCGACCTGTTGGTGCTCGGTCTGCAGATCACTCAGGATGCGGGTCCAGCTGCGGCGGACCGCGTCGCCGGAAAAGTTGTAGGCATGCCGCAGCAGACGACGCAGCCGCCACCAGGCGGGGCTCAGCCAGGGAGCGGCCCGCAACTGAAACGCCTCGGCTTGCTCGAGCGCGACCGCCGTGTCGGCCGGTCCCAGTTTCTGGATCCAGCCTCGGTTCATTTCGCGGGCCCGAGCCACGATCTGTTGCTGCTCTTCCCACAGTCGCTGCGTTTGCCGAAACCGTTTTGACGCATCGCTATCGGCGTCCAGCAAGATTAATTGGTCGCGTCGGGCCAAGGGCAGAACGGCCGCCGCGTACTGGGCCGCGGCCTGCACGTCGTCCAGGTTCGACCAGGCTCGGCTGGACACGCCGCAGGCTTGCGACACATCGTCCAGCGTTTCCCGCAGCCGCACGACCTGCGACAGGGCCGCTTCGACATGGGTCACAAAGGTTTCCAGCGGCCGCGGCGAGTCGGCCAATCGTGGCGTCACCCAACACAGCGGATGGTTGGCGAAGACGGCATCGTCCCCATCGGAGAGGGCCTCGGCGACCTCCTGCGAAAATGCTTCGATCGCCTCGCGATGCTGCCACCAGAGGTCGTACTCCGGCAAGCGTTCGCGCTGGAGCGCGTCCAGGTCCGGCAGGCGATCCCGCAGGACCAAGCACCGGTCCAGCAGGCCGCGAGTGTGGAGGCCGTCATCGGTCGATTCGGCACGCATCGCTTGATCGAAGTGCCGCAGGGGCTGCAGATCCTTGTCCATCAACCGCAACAGACGCTGGTGCTGCGAGTGGTGGGTTTCGCCCGAATCGACGTCCTGCAGGAACCCTTCGTAGGTGCGTTTCAGGTCCATGACCAAAGCCTTCTTGTCGGCTTGGGAATCATGCACCAGGCAGCACAGCGTGTCCAAGCCGCACTGCCGCAGCCGGGCGTAGACGACATCCAAAGCCGCTCGTTTTTCACAGACGAACAGCACGCGTTTGCCGCGAGCCACATAGTCCGCGATCAGGTTGGTGATCGTTTGCGACTTGCCGGTTCCCGGCGGCCCTTGAATGATGTAACTGTTCTCGGCGCGGGCTTCGGCGATGGCCAGGGCCTGGGTCGGGTCGCAGGCCACCACGTCATGACGCTCGGTCAGGGGCGGAGCCTCCGCGGGGCGGGATTCCTGGTCGCGAGGCGTCAGCGAGAAGGTGGCTTCGAAGGCGGGGTTTTCGCGAGGCTGTGCGAGCAGCGTTTGGTAGTCGCGGACCAGCGACATCTTGCGATACTTGAAATTCGCCAGCGTCACGTTGCACAGATCGAAATCCCAGCTGTAGGGACTCTCGTCGTCCGAACCGCCAAGCTGGAAAAAGGTCTTTTCGCGTTGCGTGCTGGGCGTCTCTGGCGGCGGAACGGCGAACTGTCGGGGACGTGGGTTCCGCTGCAAAATCGCCTGCAGCGTCAGCTCCTCGGTCCGCACTTTGTTCTCGAACAGTTTGATGCCCAGCGGATGGTAGTTGGCCGGATCGTAGCTGTACTGTTGATCGAGATAGTTTCGCACGCCACGCCCGGAAACCCGAGCTCGGCGGCGGTACTGGTCGAGTTTCCGCTTGGCCTTGTCGTGTAGCAACGAGATCCGCGGGCGGTCCACCTTGCTGAGCGTCACCGCCGGTTCGCTGGCGTGGATCTGTTCGCACAGGGAATCGTAAAACGCATCGACCGTCGTTTTTCCCAGATCCAGGCTCTCGGGCAAACGGATGTCGAACAATTGCTCGAACTGGTAACGGATTACCGGATTGACTTCGGCGCGTTGATCCAAAGTCTGCAGGTAGTACGTGTCGCGAACGCCTTTCTTCTTGTGCAACCGGACCGGCAACAACAGCAGCGGCGAATCGAAGCGTTGGATGGGTTTCTCTTTCAGGTTCGACCACCGCAGAAAAGCGATCACCAATCGCAACTGGGCAAAACCGTACTCGGCCTGATCCTTGCGTGTTTCGGAAAGGATCCCATCGAGGGCGGCCGGCAGGTACAGCGCCTCGGAAAAGTTTAGGTACTTGTTCAACGAGACCGCTTTGCCGGCGACCAACGTTTTCTTGAAGGCATCGTTCCAGATCAGAATCTGATTGGGACGAATATTTTGAATGTCAAACGACAGCGGCACCGAAGCCTGGGTCAGGTTCGTGCTGTTCAGGGTGGGGCGGAAGTGCAGCAGGCGATTGCGTCGCGACAGCTGGAACAGCCGCTGGCGCAGCTTGCTCAGCACCGCCACGTGTTTGCTGTCGGCCTGGGAGGCGTCCGCCTGGTCCAACATCGCCAGATCAAAATCCAGCGACACCGATTGATCGCGATAGTTCTCCAGGTACGGCACCAGTTGTTCCAGTTGCCCAAGCCGGCGATGTCGATCCAGCTGGGTCATCTGGAAGATCACCTGAGCGACGACGGGATGCAGGTCGCCGCGCAGCCGAAACAGATTGCGGCGGTTGGCGACGAAGCGTTTCAGCTGCTGGATATCGCGAAAGTCCAACCCGCACGCCAAACTGGCCAGAATCATTCCCAGGCAGAAGACATCGGTCCGCGGGTCATGATGTCCGATCCGATGCTCCCAGCACTGGTATCCGGGCAGGTACAGCGGACGAACAAGCTGGCCGTCGGGGTCGCCAATCAGCGCTTCGCTGAACTGGCTGGTGCCTTCGTCGACATCGACGACGCGTCGGTGCTCGGACAGGATCTCGACGCCCGAGCGGTTCTCCGCTTCGATCGCCCGCAACCGCCCCGCGGCGTCTCGGGCAGAACGCCGCTGGTCCTCCGGGAACCACACCCGGACGCCGTCGACGCGCAAGGCGCCCAGGCCATCGAGCGGCGCGACCATTCCGGCCGCGTGGGTCTCGATCACTTCCTCCAACAACGGCAGAAAACTGCTAAGGCTGTCTTCGGTGGAAAAGCCTTCGCCGGCCAGGCGTTCGGTTAGGAATGACTCCAGCGAGGTCATGAGCTCTGCAGCGCCGCGGCGGCTTCCTCCAAAAGACGTTCTTTCTTCCCGTCGATCGCATCCAGCTGGCTCTTGCGAAGCCGTAGTTCCTTGCGAGCGATGTCGATCATGCGGCTCTTGATCCCCAGCGTCTCGCAATGCGTCAGGGCCCAGGCCAATGGATACTCTTCCAGATCGCGATCGACCGAAGCGAAATCCAACCACAGGTAACAGACGTAATCGGCAATCGAATCCTCGCCGGCGACCATCGCGGCCAAGTCCGCATCCTGGTGTGCGTTCTCGGCGGGGGCAAAGTCGCTGAAGAAGCGTCGGGCGTGCGCCAGCGTGGTGGGGTTTTGCATCCACGCCGGGGACAGGATGTGATCGACCAGTCGCCGCGTCAGCGTCTGCATCCGCTGCTGGCCCAGCAGGTCCAGCCGATCCAGCGTCGGCGGCCCTTCGATCATTTCCGCGATGCGTTCGTCGGCCCGTTCGTTTTGCTCTTCCCACAACTGCAGGGCGGCCGCGCGGATGTAGGCTTCGGGATGCGTGTACTGGTCGGCGCGTACCGATGTCTTTTCGAGGATCTCGCGAGCTTGCCGCAGGTAGCTCTCCGGATCCACGTCGCTGACGCCGGTCAGGACCTTGACCAACATCGAAACCACAACCGACGTCTGTCCGACCACGGCCAACGCGCCACGGTCGCAGAACACCTCGTTGTACAACTGAAACAGCCGCATCGCTTCCTGGGGCGCGGCGGCGTCGGAAGCGTCACAGCTGAGCGCGGCCAGCACCTGGTCGACGATCCAGTAGCGGCCTTCCCAGCCGCGCCACAGCAACAGGTGACTCAGCTCGTGGGCGAGCAACGCGTTCTGTTCGGCCACGCCCAGGGTCTTGGTCACCGGTCCATGCAGGACGATGTGGGCTTGGTCGTTCAAACACGCCAGCGACGCATTCAAGCCTTGAGGATTCTGCGCCTGGTAGATCGTGATCGGCACGTCCAGGCCCAGCGTCTCGGCCGCGCTTTTGGCTTGAGCATACAGCTCGGGCTGCGTCTCCGGCTCGATCCGATACGTGCTCTTGAGCAATTCAAACCGCACCGCTTCGGCTTGATCGCCGGCCGGCTGCTGCTTGGCGTACCAGTCCCAAATCTCGCGATGCTCGCGCCACAGGTATTCGCTGATCTGAACGTGGTAGGGCAGGGGAGTCATCAAGAAAGGCTATGTCCCTGTCGTGGTCACTAAGATTCTTGCGTAACCGCTGTGTCCTCTTGGCGCGAATCCTGACGGATCACATGCTCTCGATTCACTTCCAGCGTGCCCAGTTCCTGCCGCGCTCCGTCGCTCCAGATGACGACGACTTCGGGCGGGGTTTCGTTCGCATCCAGCCCAAAGGTCAACGGCAACTCCACCTGCGACAGATAACTCCGCGTCGGCATGACCTGTTTGCGTTGTATGGTATCACCGCTGGTCACCTCCACCCAGCACCCGATGGCATCGCGATTGGTACGTTGGCCGTCGCCGACCAAGCGGATGCGCAACCAGTGGTGGTCCAGTTGTTGATCGTTGCGGAGCAGTCGTGGCTGCTGGCCCGACGCGGTCAATAACAGATCCAGATCGCCATCGCCGTCGATATCGGCATAGGTGGCCCCGCGACCGACCATGGGCTGCAACAGGTCCTCGCCCACCAGGGCTTCGCCGACGGGCAGGAATTCCGTGCCCTGCTCGGGACCGGCATTCCAGAACAACTGTGGCGGTTGTTCATAGTGCTGGCTGGGCTGGACGCGGTGGATGTCTTCCTCCAAGTGACCGTTGGCGCACACCAGGTCCAAGCGTCCGTCCAGGTCGTAATCCAGGTACGCCACGCCGAAGGTCAACAACAACCGCGTGCTGGGGCCGAGCCCCGTGGCGACCGCTTCATCATAAAAATTCATCTCGCCGTCGCGAGTCACATACAGGGCGGTCATTTCGTTGGAAAAGTTTCCGATGGCGACCGCCAAGTTTTTGCGATCGCGAATGGCTCCCACGTCGATGCCCATCGCCCCGCGCGCGTTACCGGTGGCGTCGAAAGCAATCCCCGCCAACGTCCCCACTTCGGTGAACGAGCCCTGACCATCGTTCTGCAGCAACAGGTTCTGCACCGTATCATTGGCGACGACCACATCCAATGCTCCGTTGTTATCGAAGTCGCAGAAGACCACCCCCAGCGATTTGGCCAGCGGTACGTCGGTCGCGGGATTCCGGATCTGGATACCCGCCTCGGCCGAAACGTCGGTAAACCGGCCCCCGCCGTCGTTGCGGTACAGATAGGGAAACGTGCCTTCAAAGTTCTGCGGCCGTCCGTAGGCTCGCCCGCCACCGACCAACTGGAACCCCTGCGACTGGTCGTACTCGCGGCTCCACTGCACATAGTTGCACACGAACAGGTCCAGGTCGCCGTCGTTGTCGTAATCGAACCACCCCGCGCTGGTGCTCCAGCGATTCTCGTCGCCACCAACACCGGCCGTGTCCGTAACGTCTTCAAAACGACCATCACCCAGATTGCGAAACAAACGATTGGTACCCACGGCGGTTAGAAAAACATCCACGTGACCATCGTTGTCAAAGTCGCCCACCGCCGCACCCATGCCATACAAGGGCGTATCCAATCCGGAGCCCGCCGTCACGTCGACGAACGTACCGTTATCGTTGCGGTACAGGGCGGCGGTTTGAGAGCGATCGCTGGGCGTGTCCCAGGGCCAATCGGTACTGTTGACCAACAGGATGTCCGGGTCGCCATCGGAATCGAAATCGAAGAAAGCGCATCCGCCGCCCATTGTCTCGGGCAGCAACTTGTCACCGCGAGCCCCGTTATTGTGCCGCCAATCGATTCCGGCGGCGGCCGTGATGTCCTCAAACGGCACTCGCGGCGGCTGGACGGGCGAGACCGCGCGCACGGCCACCGGGGCGAGCGCCGTTTCCTTGATCGGCGGTGGCGGCTCGGGACGGTTCAGCACGTAGACGACCGCCAGGATCAGACCGGCGATCACGACGATGCCCGCCAGGGACGCTTTGAGCGCGCGGCCGATGACGGCATCGTCCCTCTGTTCCGCCTCGTCATCGTGGAACTCGTCCGACGCCTTCCGGCCCGCTTTTGCTTTTGCTTTTGCTTTTGTCTTAGTTGCCATTGCGGAAATTCTCCTCATCGGGCTCGGGAGTGTTCTCACTGTCTTCAGCGTCTTCAGCGTCTTCGCTGTCTTCGCTGTCTTCAGCGTTGGCCTCGCCGGCTTCCGCTGTTGTCGCCGTGGCGTTCGCCTGGGAGGGCAGGTTTCGCTGCAGAGAATACTTAACGACCGCTTCGGCCGCGTGGTTGGCGGCCGGATACTTTTCTCGAGCCAAACGGATGGCGCGACCTTTGGCGTTGTCATCGGGTTTGTAACGCAGATGCAAGGCTTGATGCTCGGCCGCCCGATCCTTGTCTCCCAGAGCCTCGAACAAGCGGTGCAAATTAAAGTGCGCCGTGACGTTCTCGGGATCGATCTGCAGCGTCCGCTCGAAGCGCTGGACCGCCTCGCGGTAATACTGCCGGCTTTCTTCGCTGCGGCCCTGGCGGTCACGGATGTTGCCCAGGTCGAACTGGGTGCGGCCCAGCAGGTTGATGACTTCGATGTCCAGACTGAAATCGAACCCGCGCCGCTGCATCTCCTCCGTCCGGTCTTCCAGCACGCTGCGCAAGTTCTGCTCCGCTTCCTCCAGGCGTCCTTGCTGGGAATTGATCACGCCCGAAAGCCACGCCCAGGTCCAGCGTGGATAGCCGGGTTGATCGCGATACTGGTCGGCCCGCTGCAGGGCCTCGACCGCTTCGTCCAACCGTCCCTCGGTGTTCAGCACACGAGCCAGGTTCAGCGAACCATCGTAGCGATCCAGTTTCTCCACTTCGCGGAACGCCGCTTCGGCCTGTCGCAGTTCGGCCTTTCCCTTCAGCAACAGTCCGATGCCGTAATCGTTCCAGCGCTGCCAGGTGGGGATCTCTCGTGTCGCGTTGTTGACCTCTGCCTCCACGCCCTCGACCGGGAACGTCACGCGATCGACGGCCATCGTGGTTACCGGCAACTGGTTCACGTAAGTCTGCCCCGGGACGTGGCCGCGGATAAGGTTTCCCAGCTCGGCGTTGCGACGGGCGACAAAGTCCATGTACTGCTGGTCGAATTTGCGGTACTGCAGTTTTACTTCCACGGTGACCGGCGCCGTCAACCGCTCGGGCATCTGCAATTCGTAGTGCACCGTCGACGCCGCACCAGGCGGAATCTGGTGGTTGTACAGCGGCGTAAAGATGTCCTCGGGGTTGCGGCGAGCGATGCGGTTGCCGTCGCGATCCAGCATGAACACATTGACAAAATGCGCCCATGGATCGACCTCGTTGGCCTGAGCCGGATCGATCGCACCGCTGCGTCCGATCACGCGGTCGCCACTGGTGACGGTCACATCCAACCAAACCTCGTTGGAATCGGCCGTGCCCTGCGTGAACAAATGCCCCAGCTTCAGCGTTCGAATCACCGTCTCCAGCAGATACCGCTGGCCGGGTTTCAATGTGGGTACTTCGGGACGCAGCGGAGCGATCAAGGGGCTGTCGATCTCGCCGCCTTCGCGAACGCCAAACAGATCCACGCGAACGATGTCCTGCAAATACTCCTGATGCACCGCCACCAGGTCCTCGCGATCCTTCAACCACGCAATGCCCGTATTGGCTGAAGGGAACGTGTGATCGTGGACACTCAGGGTGTCGGCGCCGGCGAACATCTGGGCTCCGAAATCGTTCGAGGGCACCAGCGGCATGTGGCACTGGCTGCAGTTGTCGACGGCTTCGGGCGGATAGTAGAAACTGCGCGCCGAATGGCCCGAGACGCCACTCAGCAGATACGAATCGTAATGGTTCTGGCCGCGAAGAAACTCCTTGTAGTGGTTCAAGGCCGCCGGCAGATGGACCTTGTGACAGGTCGAACAGAACTCAGCCGTTTTATGAAACGGTTTTAGAAACGTGCGTTTGTGGAACGACGGTTTGGCTTTGACCAATTGATTGTTGACCCACTGCAGCACGGCGTTGTCGCTGGAAGCAAAGGGATAGTGCAGCGGTTCTTCGATCGTGTAATCGGCGTTGCCTCGCACGCTGTTGACGTTGGTAATCGCGTGGCACACCGTACAGGTAATTCCCGCCGCCGCGGTTTCGTGTTTCAACATGTCGAACTCGGGATCATCGAAAGCGCCGGAGAAGAAAGGCACCGGATCGTGGCACCCGGCACACCAGCGGGATGCCTGCACCGACCCATCCCGCTCCATTGACACGGCCCGCGTCTCGCTGACGCTGGCCAGGTAGGGTTCGTTGTTGAAAGAACTGAACCGGTGCACGCTGTCGCTCCAGTCGGCATGGATGTCGGCATGACACTTCAAGCAGTACTGGTCGTTCATCATCGTCTCGGCGGGAATAAAATTTCCCGATGCCGTCCGGGCCAGCGACGGTTCGAAGTACTTGACGCCCGAGTCGGGACCGATGGCATTCCACTGTCGCGGATCCTGCATCTGCAGCGCCACCATCGCGGCGATCGCCATCGCGGTGACGGCGGCAAAGCTGCCGCCGATTCGCCACTTGATCCGCGGCCCCGCCAAGCGGTGCAGCCAGTACAGCCAGACAACCGCCAGCGGACAGGCCACGTGCAACCAGTACACGGTGCTGCGCGCCAGCGGATGCTTCAGGTCAAAGCCCCCGATCCGCACCAACAACACGCCGGTCCCCAACAGCACCAGGGCGACGGCAAACAACAGATAACCCATCCGGACCGCTCGGCGGTTGCGACGATCCTTGGTGTTCCACATATGGACAAGGCCAAACACCACCACCGGCAGAATCAACAGCAGGCCCATCACCAGGTGCGCCAGGAACATGTACTGGTAGTAGTAGTCCTGGTAGGTCTCGCTGTGCAGCCATTCCAGAAAGGTGATGCTGGCCAGGTAGCCCGAGTTGGCAAACAACAGAGCGACCAACACAAAGATCGCATACAACAAGCGGCGCAGTTTGGGTCCGACCGCGCGGACGTACTTCTTCTTTTTCTTTTTCTGGGGAACCGCTGCCGAAGCAGCCCCCGCGGATACCGAAGCCATGATTCATTTTCCAGCAGGACAGCGACCGAATTTCGGTCCGCGGGCGTCGCTTCGAAAGGCACCTGAGGCAATCGGGGCACATGCGGCACAGGGCTCGCTCGCGGCGCCCGCCGCGGTCAATCTGGTGACCGTACGAGGGCGCGCAGCCGGGCTGCTTTCCTGTCCCTGCTCGATGCCGGCTTACGAAACGACCGCCACGGCGACCGAGTACACCAACACAGAAAACCGGCTCAGATGCGCGGCGGACGGTCGATGCGCGCCCCGCACGGGCTGGCCAGCAACCGGCAGGCGTGGTGAAGAAGCCGCTGGCAGTGCGGCGGCGAGGGGACCGCGGCGAGCGATCCACAGGCCAGCTCGGGCATGCGGTGCTGGGGCGGGGCGGTTGGCGCCGATGGACTCGTCAGCGGCGACTGGCCGCACTCCGGACCGCTACAACCGCAGGGAACCGGACGCGCCGCGTTTGGCGATGCACTCGGCCGAGCCGTAGCGTCCGAAGCCGCCGCGGGCCGCTGGTTCTCGAAGGTTTCCGAGGATTGCTCGGCCGCAGGAGCCGGATGCGCCAGCCAATCTCCGCAACTAGCTCCAGCCGACTGACACAGGACTGCGTCAGCGGCAAGCAATAGCAGCAGAAGGAGAAAAGCTCGCATCATAATCGGCAACGGCCAGGAGAAGAGGTAGTACTACGGTATTAGAACCCCCACGAGAAGTCAAATCGCGGCTCACCGGGCAAAGAACCCGGCCGGCAGAGGCTGGACCCCGTGATCGGTGACGCGGTCCAGCTCGCGATAGCGGATTTCGATCAACTGCAGTGTCTGCCAAAAGAGATCCTCGACGTGGCAACGGACCTGTTGCTCGACCCAGGCGGCATCGACGGTCTGACCCGGCGGCACCGTCCGATCGATCACTTCCAGCTCCGCAATCCCTTCGCGAAACCGCCGTTCGAAATCCGGCTGGACGCTGATCCGCACATGGTCGAACTCGTGCCGCACCAGGGGTTCTGCGTAGAACTCCGGTCCCACCAGCCGCTGGGGTAGATGTATCGTGTGCGAGGGTTGCCAAGTGATCTTTTCAAAAGCGGGCCGGATCGCGACGCGGCGCCGCCCCGCGGCTTGATACACGTGCCAGCGATTCGTGCTGCGGTATCGGTAACGGACATCGAAGCGCGTCTCGGCCGGATACCGCTGGCGCTCCGGCGGCGGATCGTGGGAATCGTAGAACACAAACTGAACCGCTCCCACCTCGATCAAACCGGCCAGCTCCGGCGGCGCCGCCGCCACGATCGCGTCTCGCTCCTCCGACCTCGCACTCCGCTGGCCGCGCGGCTCCTGAGTCATGCCCGCCGCGGCCAACGCGCACCAGGTCGCACAGCCGATCAGTCCCCGAAGGAATTTCCATCCGTTGTCCAAAATGATCCGTCCGCAACTACAATTACAATCATGTTTTCGGTGAATATCCGCTCAAAAACGCCCCCCGGAACCTTCATGCATCCTAACATCGCTCGACTGTTCTTGTTTGTCAGTTTGTTGACTTTCATCGCGATCCCGACGACGGCGCTCGCACAAGCTCCGGCCGAAGAGCAAGCTCCGGCCGAAGAGCAAGGTTCAGCCGAGGAGGCTGCGGAGCAAGCGGCCGAGAAGGAAAAACCTGCCGAATCGAGCAGCGACGAGGGCCAAGACAAAGGCACCCCAGACGACGACGGCTCTTCTGAAGAGACGAAACCGAAGCAAGAGCCCGAACCCAAACCGGAACCCAAACCGGAACCCAAACCGGAACCCAAACCGGAACCCAAACCGGAACCCAAACCGGAACCCAAACCGGAACCCAAACCGGAACCCAAACCGGAACCCAAACCCGAGCCCAAACCCGAGCCCAAACCCGAGCCCAAACCCGAGCCCAAACCCGAGCCCAAACCCGAGCCCAAACCGGAACCCAAACCGGAGGGACCGCAGTTGTTGCCGGTGGTGGGGTATGCCAACACGCCGAAGTTGCCGGGGCAACCGTGGCGAGTCCACGACATCCTGCGGCCGCGACCGCGAGCGATCACGCCGGGCCAGCTCGGCACCTACGACACTCCGGGCACGGCGCCCAGCGACGCCGTGGTGTTGCTGGGCGGCGAAACCGGCGTCTCATCGTGGGCTCACGAAGGCCCCGGCGGACCGGCGGACCTGCGCGTGCCGCAGTGGAAATGGCGGGAGGGGACGCTGGAAGTCCTGCCCGGCAGCGGTTCGCTGCGCACGCTCGACAGCTACGGCAGTTGCCAGCTGCACGTCGAGTGGGCGGCGCCCGAGCAGGTTGCAGGTGATAGCCAGGATCGCGGCGACAGCGGCATCCTGTTGATGGGCCAGTACGAGGTTCAGATCCTGGACTCGTACAACAACCGGACCTTTGCCGACGGGCAAGCCGCCGCGGTCTTCGGTCAGTACCCGCCGATGGTCAATGCCGCCCGCCGGCCGGGTCAGTGGCAGGTGTTCGACATCATCTTCGAAGCCCCTCAGTTCGACCTCGAGGGCAAGCTCCAGCGGCCCGCCTATGTGACGCTGTTCCACAATGGCGTACTGGTCCAGCATCACCGCGAAGTGCTCGGCGCAGCCGAACCGATGAAAGCACCGGAGTACACCGCCGGTCCACCCGCTGCGCCGCTGGTGCTACAAGACGGCGGCGCGGCCGTCCGCTTTCGCAACATCTGGCTACGACCGCTCGAGTAGCCCGTCGCCCGGGCGAACGCCGCGTAGGCGAAATCCAGGTAGCCGCACTCGCCAGAGCTTGGAGGAAGCGATTTGAAATGTGAGATTTGAAATTTGCTGACTCTAACGGATTCTATGTACGGGAACGGACGTTCCCGAATCGCAGAGCGATGGCATGTGGTAGCCCCGGGCGCGAGCCCGGGGAAACGTAAACACCACGAACAAAAGCCCTGAAAGGGCGACATGAAGGATCGCATCGGATCTCATGCCGTCCCTCCGGGACTGGCGCGCGGGTGTGGGGCGCCGGCACCCCAGGCTCGCGCCTGGGGCTACCACATGTCGCCACTCCGTGGCTGCTGCGACCGAGCTTCGCACGCCATACATAGATTCCGTTAGAGTCAGGAAATTTGAGATCTGAGATTTGAGATCAGCTGACTCCGGCGGATCCTATGTATAGGTAAGGAAGTTTTCTCCCCTCTCCCCCGCGGCGCCGCGAGCGTCAGCGAGTGAAGCGGTGGGGGAGAGGGGCCGGGGGTGAGGGGGCTCGGGTGCAAATGGCTGACTCATTGCATCGAATTCGCCCGCCGCGTACCGCATCGAGGCGAGGCGCTGACGAACCTACGCTGCAATTCCCCCTCACCCCCGCCCCCTCTCCCCCAAATCCTGACTCGCTTAGGCTCGCCAGGCTTTGGGGGAGAGGGGAGAAAACGTATTTGTCCGTACATAGATTCCGCCGGGGTCAGCTGATCTCAAATCGAGCACGAGCACGAGTACGATCTAAACCGCTACTCGCTACCCGCCACTCCAAACTCTGGCGAGTTCGGCTACGGTGACCAACCAACAACCAACAACCAACAACCAACAACCAACAACTACCCACCGATCTGGTACATCGCGCGTGTGGGTTGCTCGAATTCGGGGCGATTGATCAGGTGGCCGGCCTGTTTGGCAGCCACGCAGGCCTGGGCCGTTTGCAAGATTTCGGCGTCGCTGGCTGAACTGCGGAGCAGGTCCCGTAGGGACCACTCCTGCTGGGAAAACAAACAATTCCGCAGCGCTCCTTCGGCGGTTAATCGCAACCGGTCGCAGGCGCCGCAAAACGGCGCGGTCACCGGCCGAATCAAGCCGACTCGTTGGCCTCCGGCAAAGCGGTAGTCGCGGGCCGGCTGGGCGGGATCGGGCCGCGGCAGCGGTGTCGCGGGTCCGAAGTGTCGCTCGAGCCGCTCGAGCAACTGGTCGCCGCAGAGCACGTCGCCGGCGTCCCAGTTGCGGTCCGAATCCAGGGGCATGAATTCGATGAAGCGCATCACCAGCCCGCGCTGCGAGGCGAACCGCACCAGCCCCTCCGCTTCGTCATCGACCAGCCCGCGGATCGCCAAGGCGTTCAGACGCACCTCGTCAAAACCGGCCGCTTGAGCCGCTTCGATGCCCGCGATCACGCGGTCCAGCCCCGGCCGGCGACTGATCCGCTGGAACGTGGCTTCGCGAAGCGTATCGAGGCTGATGTTCACGCGTTGCAGGCCGGCGGTGCGAAGGGCCACGGCTTGTGGGCCGAGCAGCATGCCGTTGGTCGTCAGCGCGATGTCTTCGATCCCGTCGATGCCCGAGAGCATCTGGATCAGACCCGCTAGATCATGCCGGACCAGGGGCTCGCCACCGGTCAAGCGCAGCCGCCGGATCCCCGCGGTCGCCAGGACCGAAACCACACGGTGGATCTCCTCGAAGCTGAGGATGTCCGCTTTCGGCAAGAACGTCACCTGATCGGCGGGCATGCAGTAGAAACAGCGGATGTTGCAGCGATCGGTGACGCTGATCCGCAGGCTGTGATGCCTCCGTCCGAAACCGTCCTGCAGCCGTCCAGCGTCCTTCGGCGTCCCAACGCTAGAGTCGGCGGAAGAGTCGGCGGAAGAGTCGGCGGATTCCATACCAGGTCATTATCCGGGGCGGGCGAGTGGTTACTGAAACAGTTGTAGACGGCCGCCGTCGAAGCGGCATTCGGTGGGCTCGTCGGCGACTTCACATCGCGGGTGCTCTTGCAGTTCGCCGCGCAGGTCTTCGCTGACGTACAGCCGGTCCAAGCACAGCGTGTTGGGAATGAACATCCACCGTCGCTGGCCGAAACGCTGGCGGATCGTTTCGATCACCGCTTCATCATCGGCCAGGGTTGGCGGAATTTTGCCGCGAGACATTTCGCCGGTGGTCAGGACATTGATCAACGTCTTGTGTTCGTCGATCCCCTCGCGCAGCCGCCGGGTGATGAAGTCGGCCAAGCCCACGCCGATGGCGTTTCCCTGGGAGGCAGCGGCCAGTTCGAGGGCGGCGATGATGCGAATCTTCGGACGCTGGATATCCTCCAAACCCACCACGCCGCGGCGGCCGATCACGTTGGTATCCATTCCGGTGCCGCTGTAGGTCTTGCCGACGCTGTCGACGATCAACACTTCCAGCTGGTCTATGGGCAGGGTCGGAAAGAGTTCGCGGTGTCGCTCGAGCAATTCCGGTTCGCGGCTGAGGATGTCTTCGGGCCGCACGCCGTGCAGCTCGGCCGTCTGGTCGTTGCCGTCCTCGAGGATCGCCAGCCCGGCCAGAATCTTGCCGCTGTCGACCACCCGCTGGCCCATCTCCAACAGCATGTCCTTCATTCTCGGCGTGGGCGCGGAGTGAAAGGTTTCGGCCGAGCGGATTTTGCCCATCCCCACGACCATCATCTTGGTCAAACCGCTTTGCACGGGCCCGGCGAAACACGTGTGCAGCTTGATGCGATTTGCCACCAACACCCCGGCCGCTTCGTAGCAGTAGCGGTCCATGTAGACGGCGCCCGAGGACACGTCGCCCAGTCGCACGACGTCCATGCTGGACCGGATCGGCATTTCCATCGCCGCTTCGGTCACGCCCAACGACTCGATCATCTGGCGTTGGCCTGCGGCCGTGGCGCCGTTGTGGGACCCCATCGCGGGAACGATAAAGGGCCGGGCCCCGCGTCGCTTGAGCCAGCGGCCGGCGGCATGGATGATGGCGGGAATCTGATGAATGCCGCGGCTGCCGACGGTAATGGCCACGTCGCCGTCGGGCACGTCCAAGTCCAACCGATCGAGTTGCTGCTCGACCGCGGCGGCTACGTCGCGGAGCGGTCGTGAGACCAGCCGCTGGCGGACTTCGTAAAGCTGCACTTCTAGTTTCCTTCCGGAAGCAAGCGGGCGCGAATGCGGTTGCCTTGTTCCTGAGGATCTCCGTCGGTTTTATACAGCTGTTCGGCACGCTGCCAGTTTTCCAGCCGCTCCTCGGTACGAGCTAGATTATAACGCGCCAGCGAATGCCACTGAACCGCTTCGGGATTGTCCAGCACGCGGTCCTCGAGCCATTTCTCGGCGCTGCTCCAGTTGGCCTCCTCGACGTGCATCAGAGCCAACCAGAAGGTGGCCGTGCGTTTGGCCGCCCGCAGCACCTGCTGCATGCCGGCGATCCGCTGCTGGTACTGCATCTCGCTCTCGCGAGGCAACCGCTGGAGGTCGTACTCCGCCTGCAACTGGACGTCCAGCGCCAAGTCCGCCAGCTCGAATTCGGGCCGCCGCTGCTGCATGTACAACACGCGCGCTCCGTCGATCGCTCGCTGAGGATCATTATCGAATTGCCCTTCCAAGTGCCGCCAGCGAGCTTTCCCCAACGGGCTCTGCGGCGCAATCAAGCCCCAGCGTCCGAAGTACCAACGGTTCAGGTCGATGTTGTCACGCAGGGCATCCTCGATCGTCTGCTGATAGGCCTCGGCCTCCAGCGGCACGTGCCACAGCCGCACCCCGGCGACCCCCGGCACGTCGTCCAAGCGCCGAGCCACCGCCGCCGCATCCAAGTGCAGGTTCATCCTCTGGTCGCCCAGCAAGTGCTCGGTCAACCGCCGCATGCGGTCGCTGAGCAGTTCCGGCGTGGCGTACAACAGGGCGATGCACTGCTGGATGTCCTCGTGCGTGTAGGGATACTCAAACACGCCGGCAACCCGCAAGCGGCGCAGCACACTGGGTTCGCCGCGAGCTTCGGCCAGCGTCGCAATGCCCTCTTCGTCGGGACCGGGGACGGGCAGCCCCAGGGCGGTATCGAACAGGTACAGCCGCCCATCGATCAACACGCCGCACATCCACGGCACCGGCTGCGGCTGATCTTCGGCCGGCAACCCCAGCAAGCAAGCATCCAGCCCCGCGTGCCGGCACAGCTGGAGGAACAAGCCGGCTCGCTGCAGGGCGTCGCCCGAACCGCGCCAGAGGGTTTCCCAGTTGGTCTGTCGATAACCCGCCCCGTCGAACTCTAGTCCCGTGGGCATGGCCGGGGGCGAAAAGGGTGGCGACGGCAACTGCATCGGTTCCAGTTGCACGTTGCGGATCACCCAGTCGAACAACCGGCTGGCCACGCGCAACCGATACGCGGACTGCTCGGCCAACGACTCGGCCTCGACGCGCCGCTCCAGCCAGGGATCGATCTGCCGCCGATCCAGGCTCCAGTTGCTGATTTTATGCAGCAGGTACTGCAGACGGAAATGCTCCACGTCGCCGGCTTGAAACTCGCGCGAGCTCAGCTGGCGCTGCAGTTGTTCGGCGTCGATTCGCCCTCGCCACGTCTTCAGCAGCCGCTCCAGCGATCGCGATGCATCCGCCGTGTCGGAGGCGGCCGCAGACTCGGGCTCCTGCGATTCGCTCCACGCGTTCAGGTGGTAGTTGATCTGCCGCGAGGCGGCTTCCAGATCGGATTCGCCCAGCCGAGAAAACAGGTCGAACGCTTCCTCCAGATGATTCACACTGGTGGCCGCTTCGATGCGTCGCTGCTGGCGCACCTGGATTTCGCGGAACTTGTCGCGGTCGCTGTCGCAGCCCACGACGGCTCCCAACAACACTGCCACCACGCTCAGGCGAGACCACCGATTGCCAATCATCGTGCAAGCTCCTCGACAACGCTGCGAAGCCGGAGCAGTCGATCGACAAGCGCCGGGAACTGCTCCAGCGGAATCATGTTGGGGCCATCGCTGGGCGAAGTGGCCGGATCGGGATGGGTTTCGAAGAACAAGCCGTCGACGCCGATCGCCACGGCCGCTCGGGCCAGCGGTTCGACCATCTCGCGGTTGCCGCCGGTCGCTCCGCCCAGGCCGCCGGGACGCTGGACACTGTGCGTGGCGTCGAAGACCACCGGCACCCCCAAGGCCCGCATCTGGGGCAGGGCTTGCATGTCGTTGACCAGGCGGCCGTAACCGAAAAAGGTGCCTCGTTCGCACAGCAACACTCCGCCCGAACCGCTGCCAGCAACCTTCTGCACGACGTACTGCATGTCTTCGGGCGACATGAACTGGCCCTTTTTGACGTTCACCGGTCGACCGGTCGCCGCGGCGGCGACCAACAGATCCGTCTGCCGGGCCAGAAACGCGGGGATCTGCAGCAGGCTGCACACCTCGGCGGCCGCGGCAGCCTGCTCGGGCAAGTGAATGTCGGTGGTCGTGGGCAGCCCGGTCTCGGCCGAAACCTGCTCGAGCATCCGCAGGCCTTCGTCGATGCCGGGACCGCGGCGAGCCGCCAGACTGGTCCGGTTGGCTTTGTCAAAGGACGCCTTGAAGACCACGTTTACGTCGTCACGCTCGGACAAGCGCTGCAGGACCTCTGCGATTTGACGCGTGCGATCGAGCGTCTCCAGGACACATGGCCCAGCGATCAACAGCAGTGGCTCGCCCGGACCACACGTGTAGGGTCCGATCGTGACCGGTGCGGGCAAACCCGCCGAGCGGGACGGGCGGAGCGGATCAGCAGGGGTACCGGATTCAGACAAGTTCATTACCAGTGTTTAGCACGGCGTCAAACAGAAATAGACGATCTACTCTCTAGCGCATCACGGATGCCGACACCCTCAGGCCGCTCCGGGAGGCACGCGCAATGTCAACCGCTCGGGCAAACATTCCAGCTCCAACGGCAAACGTCCGCCGTAGTCTCCATCCAATTGATACGAGACGCGAACGTCCGACGATAGGGTCCACCGCCGCGCCCGCTGGCGACGGACGTCCTTCCAGCGATGATGCCGCCCGGCGAACACGCCCGCCACGTAGCGCAGCGTCGACAGGGTCGAACCGTACTGCAAGGCACACATATCTAACAAGCCATCGTTGCCCACCGCGTCGGGCTCGATCCGCAGCCCGCCCCCGTACAGCGGCAGATTGAAGACCATCGCCCAGCGACAATCCCAGCCGTCGGCGTCCTCGGAGTGCTGGCCGGCTGGAAGATCTTCCAGACCTTCACGATCCGCTTGCGCGCTCCACGGGCGGACGCGAATATGCGGATACCGGTATCTACGCACCGCGCGGGCGATCGGTTTGGCATAACTCCAGCGGCCGATGTGACCGCGGCGCGTCAGGTGCATTGCGCGGACGACTTCGGCGTCGAACCCGCAGGAGGCCATCACCAGAAACAGCTTGCCGTTGGCCCGACCGGCGTCCCAACGCTGCAGGGCCCCCTGCCTGACCGTCCGGACGGTCGCTTGAGGATCGGGCGTGAACCCAAAATAACGCGACAGCAGGTTCTCGGTGCCCAGGGGAAAGGGCACCAGGGGCGTGCCCGGCGGGGTCCGATCGGCCACCAGATTGATCGTCCCGTCCCCGCCGGCGGGAATCACCGCCCGCAGGCGCCGCGGATCGGTTTGGCGAATCGTTGCCAGGATTTCGGGGATCTGGTCGCTACAGACGACGCGGTACCCCTCGCTGGCCAGCCGCTGGACCAGCTGAGGAATCCGTTCGCGGCCCCGGCCACTGCCCGCCCGCGGGCTGGTGCAGATCAGCACCGTCTCGGCATCACTCGACGGCTCCGCGGAAGACGACCCGAGATTTTTCGACGCGTTCACCATTTACAACCTATGTTTGGACGCGGCACTGTGCCATGCACTGAGCCGCCGGGCGCTAGCCCCCGGTTCGTACCCCGACACGAGGAACCGGGGGCTAGCGCCCACGCGGCTGATACACATATTCGTTACTTCGTGACCGTGCGGCAAACCGGGGCCTCGCGTCCGCGGGGCCGACACCTCCACCCGTTATCAAGAGCCCGTCTGCTGTGATTTTTCTGCGTCGTTACTGGGTCGTCGGACTGGTGCTGGCCATGGTGGTAATCCACGCCGCCATCATCAGCTATGTGCGCAGCCAGGTAGCGCGGCTGAAAAACGTTCCGTCCACCACCGTAGCGGTGGGCGATTTTCAGTTCCAGAACATCGAAGACCTTTCCAAGGTCTATTCGTTTCGGCTGCACGTGATCGTCGACCCCCAGCGGCGGCATTACGCCGAGGAGAGGCTGCTGCAGAACAAGCTGGAAATCCACGAACAGGTCGAACAACTGCTGCGGCAAAGCCCGCCCGAGCTGCTGGACGATCCCACGCAAACGGTCCTGCGCGACCGTTTGATCGAGGTCCTCTTGGGGCAGTTATCCGAACCGGTCATCCAGCGCGTGATCATCACCGGCTGGCTGGAATTGCCGGTGTCCGAGGTTTCGCGGCCGTAGTAGTTCGTCCAGTTTTAATTTCAGGGTAGCGGATCTCGCCAGAGGTAGCGGATCTCGCCAGAGATTGGAGCGAAGCGGCGAGCAGGTCCAAAGTCTGGCGCGGTTCAGCTACGGCCAGACTCCACAGGCTGGAAGCCTATGCCACTGGCCTTACTCCAGCTCCAGTTCGACGCTTTGTTTGCTCGCGGCGCTTTGGCGGGCGGCCTGCAGGATCTGCGAAGCTCGCCAGGCGTCTTCCAGGTCGCCCATCTTGCGGACCAGACTGGTGACCGCGCGGTGGAACTGGGTCAGCAGCTGTTCGCCGACCGACATCTCGGTATCCAGCGATTCCAGGTGACGCCCGGCTTCGTCGAACCAAACCAGGGTGGACGGCAGATCGATAAAGGCGACGCCGTGTTCGCAGCAGATCTGCATCGCCGAGGGAGCGCGAAAATTAATCGCTTCGTGCCACTGCGGCGGAATGTAATTGCCACAGCTGATCTGCGCCGTGACGGCCGGGGCGGAATCGCTCTCGGCAAACGCCATGCTGATGCTGCGGTAGTCGCATTTATCCTGCGTCCAGTGTTCGCGAGCGTAGACGTTGGAGGGATCGCGGGCGACGACGTAGCGGCACCAGTCGATCAGCTCCAATTGCTCGCGGTCGGCCAGCTGGGCGACGCCGCGGACCCCGTTTCGCTGGGCGGGAGTGCGTTTGTGGGCGGCCGGTGCGGGCAAGCGTTGGTGGCAGAAGACCAGTTTCGGCTTGCCCAGCTGGGTCGCAATCAATTCCTTCAGACGCAGCGTGGCCGGCGCAAAGCGACGCGGGAATTCGGCCATAAAGGCGACGCCCGAGCGATCGATCCGCGATTTGACCAAGCTGGCTTGCTGGTAGTCGAAGTTCAGATCCGCCGCCCAGTACACCGCTTTGCCGACGTCGCAGGCGGCCAACAGCGGCAGCCAGCCCTGCCAACACGGTTCGAGGATCAGCACCGCATCGACGTCCTCGCGGTGCACCAGGGCGCGGTAGCCATCGAGCCGCTGGGCTTGGAAATCATGGACCGCGTGCTCGGCCAACTTGGGCACGTTGGTGTAGATCGCGCGCACCTCGAAGCGGTCTTGCAGCAATCGCAGGGCGGGCCGGTAACGGGTCTGCCAGTCGTCGCCCAATCCGATCAGCCCAAGCCGCAAACGCATCGAACAACAGCTCGCAGGTGTAAGAGAAGGTGCGACAATTCATCATCCCCCCGGAGGCCACGCTCCGCGGTGGATTGTGGAAAACCTCTCGATCGACAATGCCAGCATTAAGGCTAACTGGTTAGCAGCGTGCAGTTTAGCGTGATCGTGATGAAAACGTGCCGAAGAGTCGCAAAAACGCTGAAAAAACCGCAAAAACTATTCTCGGAAAACTTGTTTTGTCGACCTTGCGGATCGCAATCGCAGTCCTATACTTCGCCCTCAATCAAGGCAGCCGTTAGGATTCTCCTAATCGGCACGAACGTAAGGCCGCGTCCTTTTCCCAGTGAAACGCGGCGTCATATCA
This sequence comes from Roseimaritima sediminicola, assembly GCF_009618275.1. Taxonomy (GTDB): domain Bacteria; phylum Planctomycetota; class Planctomycetia; order Pirellulales; family Pirellulaceae; genus Roseimaritima; species Roseimaritima sediminicola. The sequence goes on along the minus strand of NZ_WIAD01000039.1, from coordinate 24,838 downwards.
AGGACGGTTCTGCGAATGTTTTCTCGCAGGGATGGTATTCTCTTCCGAGGACGATTCCCCTTGCTCCGGAGAGGTCCGGACACATTCCAGAACATCACCCGATTTCCGAGGGATGTTAGCATATGGTTTCGTTGCTTCTTGCAGCTGTACTTTCGACGGTCGTCACCGATCAACCCGCCCCGCAGCAGGATTACGCGGCGGCTTACCGAACCGCACAGCAGGAAGGAAAACCACTGATGGTTGTCGTCGGCGCCGACTGGTGCCCGGCATGCGTCAATCTTAAATCACAAACGATCGCCTCGATGAAGCAATCTGGAGAGCTTCAGGACGTGAGCATCGCCGTCGTCGACCAAGACGACCAACCCGAACTGGCCGCCCAGCTGAAGCGTGGCCGCACGATCCCGCAAATTATCGTGTTTTCGCAAACCCCCGCGGGCGGCTGGAAGCGGATCCAGCTGACCGGTTTCCAAAGCGAAACGACGATGCAGTCGGTGCTGAGCAAGGCCAAGCAGCTCTCGCAGGGCAGCTAGGCCCGAGGCCGTCGCCGGGCACGCCGAAACTTGGCACGCCGAAATCCCGCACGCCGAAATCCCGCACGCCGACCTGCCTCCGCAGGCCGGCGTGTTTTTTTGCGCGGCTGTTTTTTTTTCGCCGCCGGGGTTTTTTCGCCGCCGGGGTTTTTTCGCCGCCGGTTTTTTTTGCGCGGCCCGGGTTGCGCTCGCCGCTGGTTGACTCGGCAGCGATCGTCTATGGTTTCCGCATGGGCTAGGCTCCGTTTTGCCGCGCCGGCATAGCCGCTCTGGCTGCTTCCGATTCTTCCGCGCTACGTTGATTCGCGATGGCTTTTCCTGAACACCTCCAGCACCTGATCCAACACGACCAACCCCTGGCCCAGCTGACCTGGCTGGGCATCGGAGGTCCGGCACGCTATTTCGCCGAACCACACTCGCGCGAGCAATTGATCGAATTGGTCCAGTCCGCCAAGGAGCAGGATGTGCCGGTGCGCGTCCTGGGCAGCGGCTCCAACGTGCTGGTTCGCGAATCCGGCTTCGACGGCCTGGTGATCTCGCTGGCCGCCGCGGCCCTGGCTCAGGTCGAAGTCGACGGCAACCAGATGGCCGCCGGCGCCGGAGCCAAGCTCAGCCACGCGATCACCCACGCCGTGGGAGCGGGCCTGGGCGGACTGGAACACCTGGCCGGCATCCCCGGCACGGTCGGGGCCGCGATCTGCGGCAACGCCAGCGGAGCGGGCGGGGAAATCGGATCCACCGTGGCGGCCGTCGAAGTGCTGGACGACGACGGCACCGTCCGTACGATCCCCGCCGACCAACTGCAGTTCTCCCACCGCAAAAGCAATCTGTCGGGACTGATGATCCTGTCGGTCACCTTCCAGCTGGAACCGCGGGACGTGAGCACCCTGACCAAACGCTTGCAAAAACTGTGGATCGTCGCCCACAACCAACGCCCCTTCGACGAACCCCGTATCGCCCAGCCCTTCATCGATCCCGACGGCTTCAGCGTCGACGACCTGATCCAACAGGCCGGGATGAGCGGGATGCGACTGGGCAACGTCAGCCTGGCGTCGAACAAACCGAATTACCTGCTGGCCCACAGCGGCGCGAGCAGCGACGACGTCGTCGAACTGCTCAATCGCGTCCGCGAGCAGGTTTCGCTGCAGTCCGGGATCGACTTGCAGTTGAATCTGCAGATTTGGTAGGGTCGCTTTCAGCCGCCCGGCCCTGGCCCCCGGTTCGATCAGCCGCCGGGCGCGAGCCCAATGCCACTTCCTTTGTAGCGGAACGGCGCGAGCCGTCCGGTTTTGCGGTGCGAACCTTCACACACCGGGCGGCTTGCGCCGCTCCGCTAACGCTTCAATCGCAAGCGATGGTGAAAGTAGATGGCATTGGGCGCGAGCCCACGGTTCCGGGACACATTGCACCACGGTAAACCGCCAGCGTGCAGAACCGGACGCTAGCGCGTTACGGCTGATGATCGCTTGATAACCGTCGAACAGGGATGTCGACGAACGTGACGAAACCTTCTGCAAAACCTGCCAAAACCTCGAAAGCCAAAGCGCCGGCCGGCGGTGACGAGCGGCCGCTGCGCCGGGTGCTGGGATTTGTGATTCGCCGCATCGCCACCGCTCCGATGGCCTTCGCCTTCCTTTGGCCGGCTTTGCTAGCGGTCGGCGGATACTGGGCCTGGCAGCAGTGGGGCGTCGAACACGTGGGCAAGCAGTTCGCCCGGCTGGAAACCAGCGAAATCCACTTGACCGACCGCCCCGACTACATCCCCGAGCGCGTGGACCTGACGCGGGAAGTGCTGGAATCGACGGCCCTGGGGGACCTGTCCCTGCTGGACCGGCAAGTCTCCGCACGCATCGCTCAGGCCTACGCCACCAATGCCTGGATCGAGCAGGTGCTGGCCGTGCGGGTGCGATCCGGCGGGGCGGTCGACGTCCAGGTCCGCTATCGCCGGCCCGTGGCCATGGTTCGCCACTGGAGCCGCCACGCCGACGTCCAGGGCTGGGCCTATTATCCGGTAGACCCTCAGGGCATCGTCCTGCCGCCCAGCGCGTTCACGGCCGAAGACGCCGCGGCGTACCTGGTAATCAACATTCCGGAGGTGGATCTGCGCGGCACGCCCGGCTTCTCCTGCGGCGATTCGCGGGTCACCGCCGCGGCGAACCTGGCCGCGGTGCTGGCGCCCTACCGGCGGCAACTGGGGCTGGCAGCCATCGAATTGCATGCGGAAAACAACCCCAACCAACGCTTCCTGGCCTTCGACATCGTCATGCAGAGCGGCCGGAGAATGGTCTGGGGCAGCGCTCCGGGCGAGGAACTGCAGGGGGAACCGGCGGCCAAGTACAAACTGCAAGCCCTGCTGCAGTCGCCCCCCGGCGGCACCGACCTCCGCGTCGCCGCCGTACCGGTGGTGCACCGTGCGGCCGAGGCCGGCGGCGAGTGATTCGCGGGTCGGCTGCGTCTTTCAAAGCGATCCTGCGCGTTTCAAACCTATCAACGTTGTGTTTTCGTTGGTAAACTGCAGGCTCTCCGGCGAGCAAGTGGCTCGCCGGCCTTCCGCTCTACTTATCGAGTCCGGTGTACCGGTATGACCGTCGGCGACAACCCGCAATCCCAACCTCCTCAATCGCAACCCACGGCGTCCGAACGGCCTGCGACCAACGACGCTCAACCGCCCGCCGACCCGGCCGCTGGCAGTTCCGAGCCCGCCGGTCCCGGCCCGGATGCCGGTACCGCTCCGGAAGGCGCCCGGCCGGCGACTCCCGAAGACGCCCAGCCCGTGGCCGCCGAAACGGCCCAGCCCGTGGCCGCCGAAACGGCCCAGCCCGTGGCTCCGGAAACCGCCCAGCCCGTGGCTTCGGAAACCGCCCAGGAATCGGCGCCGCAGGGCGAGCCCAATCAAAACGAATCCAAACAGGCCGGGACGCCCGAATCTGGGACGCCCGAATCTGGGACGCCCGAATCTGGGACGCCCGAATCTGGGACGCCCGAATCTGGGACGCCCGAATCTGGGGCTGGCCGACCGGCCGGACCGTTGTCGGCCGCGGTGCGCCGCTCGGGTCCCTTGGCGGCTCGTGGCGGTGGGATGGCCAAACCCGCTTCGCCAGCGGCATCCGAGCCGGCCGGCGGCGCGCCAGCGGGCAAGGCTCGTCCCAAGAAATCCCGGTCCCAGAAGGCCCCCAAACCCAAGCTCCGCTCGCCGGCCGCGATGGCCGCCGGTCAGGGCCGTCCCAGCTCGCCCCCGGGTCAGCCGAATTCGCCGGCCGGCAAGGTCGCTGCGGCCAAGCAGGCTTCCGGACGTGAGGACCAACGTTCGGGCGGTGCAGGCCAGGGCGGTGCAGGCCAGGGCGGTGGAAAAAAGGGCGGAGCGGGCCAGGGCGGACAATCTCCACCGCCGCAGGCTCCATCGCCGGCCAAACGCGTCGCCATCCCCAGCAAACGAGCGCCCCTGCCGGACGACATCCAACAGATGCTCGACGCCGAACTGGCCGCCTCCGACGTCGATGCGCTCCTGAGTGGTTCGGCCGGAATGAGCGAGCGCAAGGGCGGCCTGAGCGAAGGCCAGCGCGCCGAAGCGACGGTTCTGAAGATCCACGACGACCACGTCTTCATCGCCCTGGGCGGTCCCGACGAGGGCATGGTGCCCCTGGTCCAGTTCGAAGAGGAACCGGCCAAAGGACAAACCATCGAAGTCGTCGTGCGAGGCTTCAGCACCGGCGATGGCCTGTACCTGTGCTCGATCCCCGGTCAGGCGATCGACGTATCGGACCTGGAAGACCTGGAAGAGGGCACGATCGTCGAAGCCACGATCACCGGAACCAACACCGGCGGACTGGAGTGCAGCGTCGGCGGTGCCGAGGGGTTCATCCCGATCAGCCAGATCGCCGAACACCGCGTGGAGGACACGTCGGAGTTTGTCGGCCAGAAAATGGTCTGCGCCGTGACCGAATGCAACCCGCGTCGCCGCCGCCTGGTGCTCAGCCGCCGAGCGGTCCTGGAACGCGAGCGTGAGGAGCGTCGCAAGGAACAACTGGAAAAACTGGAACCGGGCGACGTGCTCGAGGGCACCGTTCGCACGATCAAAGAGTTCGGCGCCTTTGTCGACCTGGGGGGCTGCGAGGGCCTGATCCACATCAGCAAACTGAGCTGGGATCGCATCCAGCACCCGAGCGAAGTGCTGGAAGAGGGCCAGAAGGTCAAGGTCACGATCGAAACGATCGACAAACAGACCGGCAAGATCGGGCTGTCCTACCGCGACCTGATCGCCAACCCCTGGGACACGGTCGAAGCCGACTACCCGGTGGGCGAAGTCGTCAGCGGGACGGTCACCCGCGTGGCCAACTTCGGCGCCTTCGTGCGTCTGGGCGCCGGCATCGAGGGGCTGATCCATATTTCCGAACTGGCTCACCACCGCGTCTCCAAGGTCACCAACGTGGTCAACGAAGGCGACGAGGTGAACGTCAAGGTGCAATCGATCGACCGCGACGCCCAGCGGATCTCGCTGAGCCTGAAAGCCGCGCTGGCGCCGCCGCCAGAAGCCAAAAAGGATGATCAAGCGGAAGCGGACGAGCCGCCCCGCGAACCCGCCGTCAAACCCCAACACTCCGGCCCGCTCCGCGGCGGCACCTCGGGTGAAAGCGGCGGCGAACGTTTCGGGCTGCGTTGGTAACGCGAAACTCCGTCCCCCTCGCTGCTATCGTCTCTCGTACGACCGGTCTCTCCAAACCCCACTGAACATGTCTCAACTGCCTTTCCCTGAACAAGCCGCTGCCGATGCGGCCGAACAGTTCCCGACGCCGTTTTATCTGTACGACGAAGCGGCCATTCGTGCCAATGCCCGGCGTTTGCACGAAGCCTTCGCCTGGTGCGACTTCAAAGAATTCTTCGCCGTCAAAGCCACTCCCAACCCGCACCTGCTGCGCATCCTCCAGCAGGAAGGCTGCGGCGCAGACTGCAGCAGTCTGGCCGAACTGGTCCTCTGCGAGCGGCTGGGGATCACCGGCGAAGAGATCATCTTTACGTCCAATGACACGCCCGCCGAGGACTATCGCAAAGCGATGGAGCTGGGCGCAATCATCAACCTGGACGACATCTCGCACATCGATTACCTGGATCGCTTGACCGGTCTGCCGGAATTGATTTGCTTTCGCTACAACCCCGGCGAGTCGCTGGGCAGCGATACGGCGTTTATCATCGGCCAACCCCAGGAAGCCAAATACGGCTTTACCCGCGAGCAACTTTTCGAAGGGTACAAGCAGGCTCGCCAGCGCGGCGTCAAACGTTTTGGCTTGCATACGATGGTGCTGTCGAACGAACTGAACAGCCAATTCTTTGTCGAAACGGCTCGGATGGTGTTCGAAGTGGCCGCCGAGCTGAAACGCGAACTGGACATCCAGCTGGAGTTCGTCAATCTGGGCGGCGGTCTGGGCGTGCCCTACAAGCCGGATCAGGAGCCGGTCGACCTGGAGCACATCTCCAGCGGCATCCGCGAACTGTACCAGCAGATGATCGTGCCGGCCGGCCTGGATCCGCTGCGGATCTGTATGGAGAACGGCCGCTACATGACCGGTCCCTACGGATGCCTGGTGACGCGTGTCCTGCACCAAAAGCACACCTACAAGCACTACGTCGGCGTCGATGCCTGCATGGCCAACTTGATGCGGCCGGGCATGTACGGCGCTTATCACGACATCACGGTCGTCGGCAAACCGGCCAGCGACAGCGATGGCGTCTGCGACGTGGTTGGATCGCTGTGCGAAAACAACGACAAGTTCGCCATCGATCGCCCGCTGCCCGAGGTCGAGCGCGGCGACTTGCTGGTGATCCACGACGCCGGGGCTCACGGCCATTCGATGGGTTTTCAGTACAACGGCAAACTTCGCAGTGCCGAAGTGCTCCGCCGCAGCGACGGTAGTTTCAAACAGATCCGCCGCGGCGAAACACTCGACGATTACTTCGCCACGCTGGACTTCAGCGAATTCCCCGCCCAGCCAGAAGTCGCCCAGGCGTCCAGCCAGTAAGTCAGTGGCATAGGCTTCCAGCCTGTGAACAGTGCCCCAGGCTTCCAGCCTGTGAACAGTGGCATAGGCTTCCAGCCTGTGAACAGTGGCATAGGCTGCAACCGTCGCGGACCGCGAAACACTTTGGCTCTCCTCGCCGCGATACTCTGCCCCCTCACCCCCGACCCCTCTCCCCCAAATCCTGACTCGCTTAGGCTCGCCAGGATTCGGGGGAGAGGGGGGAAAGTAGTGGTGCATCCCATGCTTTCACGCCTTCTATCGACTCCTCTTCCCCTGACCACACCCCGCGTGCTGGGCGTCTTGCTGGGTGCGTTCATCCTGATCGCCGGAGGCTGTGACACGAACCCTGCGGCGGTCGACGACGCGGGGCCGCATGCCACCGCGCCGCTTGCCGATCCAGCGGAGCCGAAGCCGGTACCCGCAGCGGACGTCGCTCCGACCCCCGAACCGCAACCCGCCGCTTCGGGCAACCCCGGCCTCCCCGCCACCGCCGCCGTGCCTTCGCAGGCTCCGCGCGAATTAATTTTCCCCGAGCCCACCGAGGACGATTGGTTTGCCAACGTGGCCGGCACGCTGGGGATCGACTTCGCCTACCGCGACGGCAGCCAGCGGGGTTTCTTGCAGTTGATCGAATCGGTCGGTGGCGGCGTCGCCAGCTTGGATTACGATCGCGACGGCTGGCAGGATTTCTTCTTTACCGGAGGCGGACAGTTCGAGGGCAGCGAGGATGCGCTGCAAGTTACGGGACTGCCATCGCGGCTGTATCGCAACCTGGCCGCCGAGCGGTTCGAGGACATCAGCCGCGTGTCCGGTCTAGGCGATGCACCGGAGTTTTTAACGCACGGCACGACGGTGGCGGATATCGACGCCGATGGATTTCCGGACCTGTTGGTTGCCGGATATCGAGGCGTCCAGCTGTGGCGTAATCAGGGCGACGGAACCTTCCGCCCCGATGCCCAGCCGATGGGACTGCAGCACGATCACTGGAACACCACGCCGGCGGCCGCCGATGTCGACGGCGACGGCTTGGTCGATGTGTACTTGATGACCTACGCCCAGTGGCAGCCCGATCCCTCGCGATCCTGCTTGAACGATCAACGTCTGCGAGACATCTGCGGACCGACAATGTTTCCCGGCGCCCCGGATGCATTGTTTCGGCACCGCGGCGAACGGTTCGAAGCGGTCCGCGAGGCGGCGGGACTGGTCGATGCGAATCGTGGCCTGGGCGTGGTGGCCGCCGATTTCGACAACAACGGCTGGATCGATTTTGCCGTCGTGAACGATGTCGAAGAAAACCAACTGTACAGCAACTCGGGCGAATTGCCGCTGGCCGAGAACGGCAGCCTGCAGGGCATCGCCTATTCCAACAGCGGCGAACGCGAAGGGTCGATGGGCGTGGACCTGGGCGACTACAACAACGACGGCTACGCCGACCTGTGGTATGCCAATTACGTGCATCAAGACAATTCTTTGATGCGCAGCATCCAGGGCAGTGGATTCGTCCATGCCGAAGCCGCCGTGGGACTGGTCGGCGTATCGCGTCGCTGGGTGGGTTTCGGCACCGGCTTTGCCGACTTCGATGCCGACGGCTGGGAGGACTTGTTCGTGGTCAACGGCCACGTCGCCTACCAGCGTCTGGACAGTCCCTACTACCAACCCGCCCAATTGTTTCGCAATGTTCAGGGCAAACGGTTCGAGGAAGTGACGGCTCGTGGCGGCCCGTACTTCCAGGTGGAACATTCCGCTCGCGGGGCGGCCAAGGTCGATTTCGACAACGATGGCGCGATCGATTTGGTGGTCGTGCATCAGAACGAGCCGGTTGCGGTGCTGCGCAATCGCCACGCCAGCGAAGGCCATTGGTTGCGTCTGGAACTGGTCGGCACGGCGGTCGAACGCGGTGCCGTCGGGGCTCGGGTGCAACTGCTTGACGACAACCGGCCGCTTTGGCGCTGGGTGTTTGGCGGCGGCAGCTACCTCTCGCACAGCGACGCCCGCGTGCTGTTTCCCACCGCTGGATCGGAACCGCAGCAGGTGTTGGTCACTTGGCTGGGTGGTCGCCAGGAACGCTTTACCGATCTCGCGACCGGCCGCACACACGTCCTGATCGAAGGACGCGGAGAGGACACCGATGCTCATTGATTCACCCCGCCGCCACTGGCGTTTGCCGCTGCTGGCGATCGTCCTGGTGATTCTGATGGGCGTCGCCGTGCGGCGTTTCTCTCAGCCTCAAACCCAAGACCCCGGTGCCCCCGCCGCGGCACCGCCGGCGGCGTTTCCCGCTTCGCCCCCCCAGCCGGCATCGGATCCCACCGTATCCCAGCCCTCGTTGGCTCGCGCGTCGGATCCGTCCTTGGTACCGGTGCGGATCGCCGCCTCGCAAATCTTTGCCGCCGAGAGCGACGACCAACGAGGTCAGGCGGCCGTGCGGTGCCAGCATGCGGCCACCGACCTGCTCGATCGCGACGACGCCACGGGCACGACGGCCGCGATGTACTACGTCGCCGTCGCTCCACTGACCGGCACCCAAGGCCGCCTCGCGGTGCCAGGTGCCGATGCGGTGCGGCAGGTGGCCACCGAAGACCTGTTGTTGATCGCAAGACTGCTGTTCAACACGCGACGGTTTCAACCGGCCGATCAACTGGTCACGCTGATCCTCAGCCGCGACGACGAACTGCGCGTCGAAGGCTTGAAGCTGGCGATCACGATCCGCTACGACATCGGACGCGATCGCGATGTCCTTGCACACGCCGACGAGCTGATCGAACTGGAGCCGGAAAACCCTCAGTACCACCGCGTGCAGATGATGGTGCATCGCAATCACGGTCGCTGGGACAACTTTATTCCTGCAGCCGAGCGAGCGCTCGAGTTAACCGACCAGACCGATTACGTGTTGCTTGTGGAACTGGCCGACGGCTACACCCACGTGGGACGTTTGGAAGACGCTGCGAAAATCGTCCGTCGCTTGAAAGAGGAACGCCCCGACCTGCTGGCCCAAGCCCCCACCATGCACGCTCGGCTGCTGCTGCAGCAAGGCGAAACCCAGCAAGCCCAAGCGATCATCGACCGGCTGCTCGAGCAGGCGCCCGACGACGACGAAGCGTTGTTGATGAAGGGCAAGATGTTGGTCAGCGAGGGCGAGTTCGAAGCGGCGGTGGAGATCTTCCAGCGGCTGCTGGAGATCGCACCCTCGCAGGAGCAGGCCTATTATCAGCTCGGCCAGGCCTACGCGCGGCTCGACGAACCCGAGCGGGCCAGCGAATACTTGGAAAAGCACCGCCAACTGCTCGACGCCAAGGTGCGGCTGTACAGCCTGGAACAACGGGCCGCCGCCGAGCCGTATAACCGCGAGGTACGCGAGGAATTGGTGGCGTCCTATCAAGAGATCGGCCTGGAGGAGCTGGCCGAATTCTGGAAGCGGTCGCTGGATCTGCTGCCCCGAATACCTTGATGTTTACTCCCCTCTCCCCCGAAGCCTGGCGAGCCTAAGCGAGTCAGGCTTCGGGGGAGAGGGGGTTAGCAGAGCAGTACTGTCTCTATGTTTGGACCGGCGGGGGGCCTTTTTCGGTGGTGAACTTGTCCGGCGCCGGCACGGGCACATCGGCGACCAATTTTTCGATCACCGCGTCGGTGTCCATGCCTTCGGCCTGAGCTTGAAAATTCGTGGCGATGCGGTGACGCAGCACCGGAACCGCCATCCGGCTGACGTCGCCGGGCGCGACGCTGAAGCGTCCGTCCATGGCCGCCAGAGCTTTGCCGGCCGCGATCAGGTTCTGGCCGGCCCGCGGTCCGGCGCCCCAGTCCACCAGTTCCCGCACGTACTCCGGCGCCGATTCATCTCTCGGCCGCGTGGCTCGCACCAACCGAGCGGCGTAGCGGATCACCAGGGGGCTGACGGCCACGCTGTCGATTAATTTCTGCACATTCAAGATCGCTCGACCGGACAGCACCTTGTTGGGTTTTTCGACTTCGCCCCGCGTCGTCGCCGTGAGGATCTTTTCCTCCTCGTCGGCCGTCGGGTAACCGACCTTGATGTTGAACATAAAGCGGTCGAGCTGGGCTTCGGGCAGGGGGTAGGTCCCCTCCTGTTCGATCGGGTTCTGGGTGGCGATCGTAAAGAACGGATCGGGCAGATCGAAGGTGTCGCGACCCACGGTCACCTGGCGTTCCTGCATCGCTTGCAGCAGGGCCGCCTGCGTCTTGGGCGGCGTCCGGTTGATCTCGTCGGCCAGCAGGATGTTGGTAAAGATGGGCCCTTCGACAAACCGAAAACTGCGGCGGCCCTGTTCGTCTTCTTCCAGGACCTGCGTCCCGGTGATGTCCGAGGGCATCAGGTCGGGCGTGAACTGGATGCGTTTGAAGCCCACGTCCAGGATGTTCGCCAACGTGCTGACCATCAGCGTCTTGGCCAACCCCGGCACCCCTTCCAGCAGACAGTGCCCGCGGGTGAAGATCGCAGCCAGCAATTGTTCGACCACGTCGGACTGCCCCACGATCACCTTCGCAAGCTCGGTCCGCATCTTCTGCTGATGCTGTGAAAATTCTCGCAGGACATCGCCCAGGTTGCGGGTCTTGCCGGACGACGACGTGGGGTTGGCTGACATGGTGGTGCAGAGCTAGCGATAAAGAGAGGGCAGAGCGAACACAGCGAAGACAGGCCATTATCGATCCCGAAGGCTGTGTTATCTTACGGGCAAGCGGTCGGCGGTGGCAACGCGGGCGGATGAGCCGTTGAGGCGAACCGCCTCGGTTCCTGGCCTGAGCCGTTTAGGCGAACCGCCTCGGTTGTTTGCCGCGCCCGCAGCAGATCGACGACTGGCCACATTTGCTAGGATGGAAAGCGTCGTGTCGACACAGCAGGTTGCCGCAGGCGGTGGCAGCGCAGAAGCCCCTATGGAGATGGAGTACGAACGGTGCGAAGTGTATTGATGGCGGCCGTGGCGGTGCTGGCTGCAGCCCTCACGCCGGGCGTGCTGCGCGCGGAGATCACCGCGGCCGAAGTCCAGCGGGCGATCAACGGGGGCGTGCAGTACCTGCGTTCGACTCAGTTGGAGGATGGTCGCTGGCCCGAGTACAGCAATTACACCGGCGGCCTGACGTCGCTGTGCACCCTGGCTCTGCTGAACAGTGGCGTGGCTCCGGACGACCCGGCGATTCGACGGGCGATGCACTACCTGCGCGGGCTGACCCCCGAACAAACCTATTCGGTTTCGCTGCAAACGATGGTGTTCTGCCAACTGGGTTCGGCCACCGATATCGCCGCGATCACGCGGAACGTCCGCTGGTTGGAAGCCGCCCAGCAGCCGCCGGGCGATTGGTCCTACCGGGCCACCGCGGCCGGCAGCGGCGACCCATCCAATACCCAGTTCGCGCTGTTGGCGTTGGGCGCGGCCGAGGAACGCGGCGTGCGAGTCAATCCGGCGGTGTTTGAGAAGTCCCAGCAGTACTGGCTGCAGACCCAGAAGAACACCGGCGGCTGGACCTACGACACGCGCTGGGCCAAGGGCAGCATGACGTGCGCGGGGATCGCTTCGCTGGTGATCTGCAAGGGGCGGGTCAGCCAGGGCGATGCGCGCATCGAGGGCGACAACGTGATCTGCTGTGGCGGCGACGGCGGCCAAGACGACCCGATCGAGCGCGGCCTGGACTGGCTGGGCAAGCGGTTCAGCGTCCGCACCCACCCGGGGTCGCAAAGCGAGTCGTCGTTGTTCTATTACCTGTATGCTCTGGAACGGGTCGGACGCATGACCGGACGCCGCTTGATCGGTGGCCACGATTGGTACCGCGAAGGGGCCGAGTACCTGGTCAGCGTCCAGGATCCTTTTCAAAACTGGTGGCGCGGCCGCGGCTTTGGCGAAACCGATCCCAACGTCACCACCTCCTTCGCCTTGCTGTTCCTGTCCAAGGGCAAACGCCAGGTCGTGATCGGGCGGCTGCATCACCCGACGGAGCCCGGCGAGCAGTGGCAGCGTCACGCCGGCGGCCTGCAACAGTTGGTCCGGCACGTCGAACGCAGCTGGGGCCGCGACCTGACCTGGCAAACCATCGAACTGGAAGGCGCGACGACGGCCGACCTGCTGCAGGCGCCCGTGCTGGTGATCAGCGGCAGTGGACCGCTGGCCTTTTCCGATGATCAAGCCGACCTGCTGAAGAGCTATGTCGATCAGGGCGGCTGCATCCTGTTCGAAGCCAACGCGGGCAACGGCTGCGGCGATGCCGGCCCCTTCGAGCGCAGCGTCGGCCAGCTGTGCCGACGCTGGTTTCCCACTTCGCAACTGGAGAAGCTGCCGCCGAACCACCCCGTGTGGTCGGCCGAGGGTCGTGTCCAGCCCAGCCGCCTTGGCAAAGATTATTGGCTGTACGGCGTGCAGGCGTGCTGCCGCACCGCGGTGATGTACACGCCGCAAAGTTTGACCTGTCGCTGGGAGCTGAGCGATCCGACCGGACACCGTGCGTTCGCCTCCGACGTGGTCCGCGCCGAAACCTCGACCGCCGCCCAACTGGGACAGAACATCATCGCCTATGCCACGGGCCGCGAACTGAAAGACAAACTGGACGCGCGTTCGATCCTGGTCGCGGACTTCGAATCGCAGGCTCGTCGCGGAGTGCTGCGAGTCGCTCGCCTGGCCATGGCCACCGGCAATGAAGAAGCCGCTCGAGCGCTGCCCAACCTGACGATGATGCTGAAGGAACGCTTTCCGGTGCGAGTCGTTCCGGTCGAGGGCGATGTGCCTCTGGATGCCGAACAACTGGCCGCCTATCCGATCCTGTGGGTGCACGGCCGCACCGAATTCGAGTGGACGCCTTTCGAGCGTGAGCAACTGCGCACCTTTGTCGAGAACGGCGGCATCGTCCTGGCCGATGCGATCTGCGGCAGCGAAGCCTTCGCGGCAGCGTTTCGCCGCCAGTGGGCCCTGGTCATGCCGGACAGCCCGCTGCGGCCGATGCCCGCCGACCATCCCGCGCTCTCGGCCCAGTACGGTTACGACCTCTCCAACGTCACCCTGCGGCGACCCGCCGGCGGTCCCGGTGGTGTCAGTGTTACCCGCCGGCAGGGCCCGCCGGTAATCGAAGTGGCCGAGCACGATGGCCTGGCCGCTGCCTACCTGTCTCCCTTCGATTTGAGCTGTGCGTTGGAAAGTCCCAATTCGATCCAGTGCCCCGGATACGATACCTCCGAGGCCGCCAAAATCGGGATCAACCTGATCCTGTACTCGTTGCAGCAGTAGCCCACGCGGCCCTCCGCCTGATACGTTTACCCGTACCTCAATGACTCCATTCCCCAAGTACTCAATCCAACCTGTTTATTCTCACTCCTAAGAAGGATCGAAACGGATGATTCAATACCCCCGGCCCGTTGTCCCGTCACGCGGCATCGCGTTGGCTGTGCTGTTGGTCTTTACCTCACTGACGCTTTCGCCGAGCCGCGCCGAAGACGCGGCCTCGGCGACCGGCAAAGGCACCAGCGAGCGAGTCTCTGGCATCGACACCTCGCTGCTGAGCGAAACGGTGACGCCGGAGCAAGATTTCTATCAGTACGCCAACGATGGTTGGCTCGAGTCGACCGAGATCCCCGCCGACCGCTCCGACTACGGCGTGTTCTCCATCCTGGATGACAAAACCAAGCAGCAGGTCCGCGAGCTGATCCAGGCCGCTGCCGATCAAACCGACGCGGTCCGCGGCACGGCGACGCAGAAGGTAGGCGACCTGCAGCGTTCCTTCCTGGACGTCGAAGGTCGCAACGCCCGCGGCATCGAGCCCATCCGGGGCATGCTGCAGCAGGTCTCCAAGATCGACTCGCTGTCGACCATGGGAACCGTCCTGGGCGAACTGGAACGTTTTGGCGTTGGCCACCTGTTCGGCTCCTACGTCTCGGTCGATGCCCGCAACAGCGATGCCTACACCGTGTACGTCACCCAGTCCGGCCTGACGCTGCCCGATCGGGATTACTACATGAAAGACGAACCACGTTATGAGAAGCTGCGAGAGGAACTGGTCCAGTACGCCGCGGACATGCTCCAGCGGATCGGCCACGACCAACCGCAACAGGCCGCCGAACAGATCCTGAAACTGGAAACCGCCATCGCCGAAGCGCAGTGGACCAAGAGCGAGAACCGCGACCCGGTAAAAACTTATAACAAGAAAACGGCCGACGAGATGGCCGAGATCCTGTCGGCGTGGCCCTCTTACGCGGCGGCCACGGAGTTCGATAAATCCGATGCCTTCGTGTTGCGTCAGCCCAGTTTCTTCAGCGACATCAACGACCTGCTGAAAAAACACCCGCTGAATACCTGGAAGGATTACCTGGCCTTTAAAGTCGTCGATGCCTACGCTTCGTCGCTGACCGAAGCGCTGGAGAAGCGGCATTTCGACTTTCATGGAACGGCCGTCACGGGCGTGACCGAACAGAAACCGATGTGGCGCCGCGGCGTGGAATTGACCGGCAGCGTGCTGGGTGAATTGGTGGGCGAACTGTACGTCGAAAAGCACTTCAAACCGGCCGCCAAGCGGCGCATGGGCGAGATGGTCGAGAACCTCAAGAAGGCGTTCGCCCAGCGGATCGAAACCCTGACCTGGATGGGCCCCGGCACCAAGAAGCAGGCCCTGGAAAAACTGGGTCAGTTCACCACCAAGATCGGCTATCCCGACGTCTGGAAGGATTACACCAAACTGTCCATCGGCGATTCGCTGCCCGACAACCTGATGGCGGCCGCGGCGTTTGAGCACCAGCGGATGCTGGACAAATTGGGCGGACCGATCGACCGCAACGAGTGGCACATGACGCCGCAGACCATCAACGCGTACTACAACCCCACGATGAACGAGATCGTGTTTCCCGCGGCCATCCTCCAGCCCCCGTTCTTCAACATGGCCGCCGACGACGCGGTCAACTACGGCGGCATCGGGGCGGTGATCGGACACGAACTGAGCCACGGCTTTGACGACAAGGGCAGCCAGTACGACGGAGCGGGCAACCTCCGCGATTGGTGGACCCCGGAGGATCGCGAGGAGTTCGAAAAACGGGCGCAGGGGCTGGTCGAGCAATACAACAACTTCCAGCCGCTGGAGGACATGAGTGTCAACGGCGAGATGACGCTGGGCGAAAACATCGGCGACCTGGGCGGATTAAATGTCGCCTACCACGCCTACCAACTTTCCCTCGACGGCAAACCCGCCCCCGTGATCGACGGGCTGACCGGCGACCAGCGGTTCTTCCTGGGATGGGCTCAGGTCTGGCGGCGGCTGTACCGCGAACCGGAACTGCGGCGCCGTCTGTTGGTCGATTACCACTCGCCCAGCCGCTACCGAGTCAACGGCATCGTCTGGAACATGGACGCCTTCTACGAAGCGTTCGACATCCCGAAAGACAGTCCGATGTACCTGCCCAAAGAAGAACGCGTGCGGATCTGGTAAGCACGTCGGCATGAATCTTTCGGTGAAACCCCGCGACAACACCCTCCCGCGCAGCGGGAGGGTCGGGCTCTCAGGCCCGGGGAGGGCCCTACGAAAACCCTCTCCGCCCCTCGCTCGGCCAGCGTCATAATACGGAAATGCGATTTCTTTGCATTACTTGCCCCCCGCATGACACAATGGATTGAGAACCGCAGTGGGTCGAACCACAATGGCCTGTTCTCTTCCTATTCTCTCTTGCCACTCTCGAGAGTTTCGTCTTGCTCGTAACCATTCTGTCGACCGTTTATCAACTGCGGTCCCGCCCAGGTGCGCCGCGGTCCGGGGCTGGCCTGATGCCAACCATTTTGACGCTCCTTGTCCTGGGCTGGGGCGCTGACGACCCAGCGGCGCGTCTCTGGGGCCAGGGGGCTGCGTTGCAAGCTGCGCCGGCTGCGCGCCCCGCGCAGGCCGGCCCACAGGGAAAGCCCCAACCGGGCAGACCGCCCGGGGGAAAACCACCGGGCGAGGGCAAACCCGGTAACCAGAAACCCGGCGAACAGAAACCGGGTGAGGGCAAACCCGGCGAGGAAAAACCCGAGAAAGAAGACACGCCGAAAACGATCCAGCGTCCCAACGAGCCGGCTTCGCCGCCGGACCCCGCGGAACTGAACGTCCGTCCCGGCGACGATAATCGGCTGGCGTTCTCGTTCCGCAACCAACCCTGGGTTGCCATCCTGGAATGGTTTGCCGAGATCTCGGACATGCCGCTGGACTGGCGCGAGGTGCCTGCCGACCACGTCAACATCGCCTCCTCGGGCCGCTACGACTTGGACCAAGTCCGCGATCTGCTGAACCGCCACCTGCTGGCTCGCGGGTTCGTGATGCTGAAGATGGACGACGGACTGATGGTCGTCAAAACCGAAAACATCAATCCGGCCCTGGTGCCTCGAGTCACCGCGGGCGAACTGGCGGATTTACAACCGCACGATTTCGTTCGCACCTCACTGGACGTGGGTTGGCTGTCGGCCAAGGAGCTGGCCGAGGAGCTGAAGCCCTTGATCAGCGGCAACGGGACGCTGGTCGCGATGGCGACGACCAACCGCATCGAAGCGATGGACGCGGCGATCAATCTGCTGCAGATCTCGCAATTGCTCGAGCGCGAACAATCGCCCGATTCGCGTCGCGATCTGGCCCCGGAGTTCGAACTGCGACACGTGCCGGCGATCGAAGCCAAAGCGATGCTGGAAGCGTTCCTGGGCGTCGGCAAGGACAAACAGCAGGCACCGATGACGCCCCAGCAGATGCAGATGATGCAGCAGATGCGGGCTCAGCAAGGCGGCAAGCCGGCACCGCCAACGAAGAAAGAACCCGAGATCTCGATCGTGGCCAATCCACGGCGCAATTCCATCATCCTGCACGCGCCACCCAACCGCATTGCCGTGGCTACCGAATTTCTGGCCCGCATCGATGTGCCCAGCGACTCGATCGTTTCCTTGGCCGACATCGAAAACCGGCTGGACGTCTTTCGGCTGACTTCGCTGGATCCGGAAAAGCTGCTGGAGATCATCCGCGGGATGAACATCCTGGAACCGACCACGCAGATCGAAGTGGACGAGGAGAACCAAGCGGTCATCGTGTCCGGCAGCGGTGCGGACCGCTTCATTGTGCGTTCTCTGATCCAGCGGCTCGATGGCAGCGGCCGGCAGTTCTACGTCCTGCCGGTACGCTTCCGCGATCCGCGCGCCGTGGCCGAATCCATCGCTTTCCTGGTGGGCGATGAAGACAAAGAGGACACGCAGACGCGCCGCCCGTATTACATGTGGGGCGGCAACCAACAGGAGGACAAGAAGAACGACGACAAGTTCCGCGTCGCCGCCGATGTGCAGTTTCGCCAGATCCTGTTGTGGGCCAACGAATACGAGATGGAGGACGTCCGCAGTTTGTTGGTCAAATTGGGCGAGCTGCCGCCGCCCGGCGGCAATCGCGCCACGGTCCGGGTCCTGGACGCCGCGCCCACGCCGCAGACCTACCAGTACCTCCAGCGGCTGAGAGACCAGTTTCAATTGCTCGCGCCCAACGCGGTCGAACTGCCCGAAGCCGACGCCTTTCCCGATCCCAACACTCGCCCGAATCAAACAGATGCAGAGGATCCCACCGACGCATCGGACGGTGGCGAGGGTGATGGGGATGGGGAGAGCGATGAAAAAGCCTCCCCGGATGCGCCGGCCGAAGATGATGCCCCGGCCGGCGACGATGCTCCGGCAACCGGCCCCGAGGGTGAGAACACGGCGATCGATCTGGCGGCGCACCAGGAGGGGCCCTTGCCCGAGGTCCGCAGCGGCCGCGACTTCGACCGCCTGTTCGGCTCGGGAAACGCCGGCACCTCGTCAGAAGAGGCTTCCGGCGGCCGCCCGGACTCCGTCGCCGCCGCCCCGCCGGCGGCCGACGGCGGCGAGCCGGCGGTGCGCTTCGAAGTCGACGCGCAGGGTCGTATCTTGATGATCAGCCGCGACACCGAGGCGTTGGACCGGATGGAGAACCTGATGTTGCAGGCCCCACCGCCGCAGCGGCCCTACGAGGTGTTCTATGTCCAGCACACGTCGGCCTACTGGATGGAGCTGAACCTGACCGACTTCTTCGAAGACACCGAGCAAGAGGACAGTTCGTCGGATTCGTTTTTCCGCTGGTATTGGGACATGCCCGCCGAAGAAGAGAGCCAACCGGGCGGGCTGGGCGCCTCGCAACCGCTGAAGTTCGTCTCCGACGACGACACCAATACCGTGATCGTCACCGGCGCGACCAAGGAGCAGTTGCAGACGATCGGCGAATTGATCGAGCTGTGGGACGTCCCCGAGCCGGTCAACAAGCGGCGGGCACGGTACACGCGGCTGGTCCCGGTGCAGTATTCGCGAGCCGAAAAGATTGCCGAAACCGTCAAGGACGCCTACCGCGACCTGCTCAGCAGCAACGACAAGGCGTTCCAACAGGGGCAAGGTCGCGGCGGCGGGCAGGGTGGCCAGCAGCAAAACATGCCGGACCGGGCTCGCGGTGGCAACGGCAGCGAGTTGGTCGACCAGGGTGGCAAAGAGGGCGGTGGCAGCGACTTTACCTTTAAGGGTAAATTGTCGGTGGGCGTCGACGAGGTGGGCAATACGTTGTTGGTCAGTGCAGAGGGGGAGCCGTTGCTGGAACTGGTGGTCGATATGATTCGCCAGCTGGATGAAGCGGCTCGTCCGCAGGGCGACGTGCAGGTTCACCGCGCGGTCGGATCGATCAACATCGAATCGCTCGAAGCCGCCCTGCAAGCATTCACCGACGAACCCATCGGGCGGCGGCCGAACCGCCAACCAGCGACCACCGAAAGCAACGATAAGCGTGTCGAAACCAACCCTTGATTCCGTGGCGGTCCTCGCATGATGCGGACCCAAGGGGAATCTCCTACTACCCACCGCTGGGCCCGCGGGGTCATCCGCTACTGGTACCTGGTGCTGATCGCCTGGTTTTCCGTCCTGGTCCTGACGCGGTTGCTGTCGCCCGCCTGGAATGCGATCGCCTACGACGGCGACTTTGAATACCTGCCGGCCAATCTGCCCAGCGTTGCTGGACGGGCGTTGTTGGACGAAGCGTTTCCCGACGAGCGGGCCCGCAGCGACATCATCATCGTGCTGGCCCGGCAAGACCAACCGCTGACCGCATCCGACGACTCGGTCGCCCTGGACCTCCAGCGCCGGCTGTCCCATCGTTTGGCCGAAGTGACGCTTGTCAAAGCGGCCGAGGCGGGATGGCAGGGCGGCGTGCCGGCCGAGGGCAGCCGCGCCGCCGAATGGATCGAGCGCGCCCGCCAGTTGCTCAAGCAGTCGCTCGACGCCGACGCCCGCCTCTACGAACAATTCGCCGACTGCCTGCCGCCGGACATCTCGCCCAGCCCGACCGAACCCCGGATGGCGATCGCTTACTGGGACAATGCCAACCTGCTCGAAGAACTGGGCGAGGTCGATGTCTCGGCATCGGACCGCCAAGCCGCTTTGGAACTGGTGCCCGATATAGCCAAGCGGGTGGCGCCGATTCCGCAGCGCGACCTGGGCGCCTGGATGCCGCTGCTGAACGTGCTCAGCTGGGACGATCCGGCCATCGGACACCGCTTGCAGGTTCCCCATGCCCGGCTGATTCGGTTGCAACTGGAATCGGAGCTGGCGGCGACCAGCAACATTGCCACGCTGGAAGCGATCGAACAGATGATCGCCCAGGTCCGGCGGTTCTCGGGGCACTGCACCCAGCCGGGTCTGGAGATCCTGCCCACCGGTTCGGCCGCGATCGGCGGGCAAACCCTGATGGCCGCCCGCGACGCGATCCGCTACACCGAAATCTTTACCGTCCTGATGATCCTGGTGATCCTGGCCGGCGTCTATCGGGCTCCGCTGTTGGTCCTGGTTCCGTTGGTGTCGATCGGCGTGGCCGTGGTCACGGCGACCGGCTTGGTGGCCGTCCTGGCTCATGCGGCACGCGTCGATCCGGACGACTGGTTCGACCTCCGCGTGTTTACCACCTCGCGGATCTTCGTGGTCGTGATCCTGTTCGGGGCGGGCACGGATTATTGCCTGTTCCTGATCTCGCGGCTGCGCGAAGAGGCCCGTCGGCGGCCCTGGCGGCGAGCCTGCGAGCTGGCTTTGTCGCGGGTGACACCGGCCCTGTTGGGCAGCGCGATGACGACCGTCTTGGGACTGGGCATGCTGTGGTTCGCCCGGTTCGGCAAGTACCACTACACCGGGCCGGTGATCGGTCTGTGCTTGCTGGTCGGCCTGTTGGTGTCGCTGACGCTGACGCCGGCCTTGCTGTACGCCCTGGGGCCGCGTGTGTTTTGGCCCAGCCGGATCCGGCAACAACCCGAACGCCAAGCCGGCGTGTGGGGCACGCTCTCGCTGGCCATGACGCGCTATCCCTGGACGACCATGACCGCCGGCATCGCACTGCTGTTGATTCCCGGTGTGTACGGCACGATCAAAGAACGCGACGTCACCTACGACCTCAGCGGCCAGTTGAGCCACCAGGCCAGCAGCCGCCGCGGACTGGAGCTGTTGTCGCAGTACTTCTCGATCGGCGACTCGAATCCCACGACCGTCGTGTTGGTGCATGCGCAGCCTCGACCGCGCGAGCAGATTCGCCAGGAAGTGCGTCAGCTTCGCGAACAACTGTACCAGCTCGATGGTGTGATCGCCGTGCGTACCGCCAGCGACCCGCTGGGCGATTACGCCCTGGGCGATAACCCGCCCAAACGCATGGGCCTGCTGGACCCCAACGCTTGGCGGCGGCGTTTGCTCCGCCAACACCCGATCGCCAAACGTTACTTCTTCAGCGAAGTGCCCAAATACGCCGATCGCTTGGCGCGGATCGATGTGGTGATCGAAGGCGACCCGTTCGGCGCGGAAACCGCCGCACAGGTCAGCGACTTGCGGTCTTGGCTCAAGCAGTACAGTACCTCCGAGGATTCGGCCTGGGCCGGCGCGGAGGTGTATGTCGCCGGCACCACGGCCTCGATCATCGATCTCCGCCGGGTAACGGTACGCGATAATCAACGCATCAAGGTCGCCGTCGTGCTGGCGGTGCTGGCGGTGTTGATCCTCGTGCTCAAACGGTTCTGGTTGTCGCTGTATTTGATCTTCACCGTCCTGCTCAGCTACTACGCGACCGTTGGGATTACCGCGGTGGTGTTTCAGTGGATCTATGGTCCCGACTATTTGGGGTTGGACTGGAAGCTGCCGCTGTTTCTGTTCGTGATCCTGGTCGCCGTCGGTCAGGACTACAACGTCTATCTGGTGACGCGGGTGCTGGAGGAGCAGCGGCGGGGCGGGTGGTTGTCGGCCCTGCGGCGCGCGGTCTCGCGAACCGGCGGGATCATCACCGCCTGCGGGCTGGTGATGGCCGCCACGTTCTTCAGCATGACCGCGTCGGCCTGGTTCCCGTGGCTGGCGGAGCGAGCCGGGCTGGCCCAGCAGCCCTCGCAGGGGACCCTGCATGGGATCGTCCAGCTGGGCTTTGCCTTGGGCCTGGGCGTCCTGGTCGATACCTTTTTTGTCCGCACCTTCCTGGTCCCCAGCTTTATCACGATCGTGGATCGCCGCCGCAAAAAGTTGCCCTTGCGTTCAGGTTCCACTGGGGACGATAGTCCGTAGGACGGCCGTACCAGCGGTCGACCTCAATACTATCCCACCTGTCGAGCGGAACGATGACGCAGCAAGCCGTGGCGATCCAGCACCTGCTGAGCGAAACCGAACTGTACCTGGTTTACTTGGAGGTCGCTCGCCGCGACCACCAGTGGCGCATCCAAGCCCTGTACGGCCAGCGCGAGCGGCCGGCGAGCCACACCCCCTTTCGGCCGCTCGATCAGGCCACGTTCGCGGAGCGGCGGCAGGCAGCGAAACACCTGCCCGAGGGGCTCGAGCGGTTCCAGCAACAATTGCTGCGGCGAGCGCATAGCTACCGCGTGGATGTCGCTCGTGTGATCAACGCCTCCGACACTCACGACGCGACCCCGCCCGTTTCGACCCCGCCCGTTTCGACCCCGCCCGTCCGCCGGCGTTCGGCCTAACGGCTTTCCCATTGTTCTGGAGCGAAGTGTCTTTATGCGGGCTCTGATCTCTCTGCTTCGTGCGGCCCACTGTCGTAGCACGCATCACTTTTTTGCCATCGACGCCCTGGCACACCTCCAGAGCGATCCCGGCCGGCGGCTGGGCCGGTTGTTGCTGCGCCACTTCGACCGCTACCTGGCCGGTGCCAAGGATCCCGATACGCGGTTTCGGGATTTCCATAACCACGTCGTCCATGTGACCGACGGTTATTGGGGCGGGGCACCTGCCAAAGCGATTCGCTGGTACGAACGCCTGCAGAGGCTGCTGCAGGAGGGCCGGTACGCCGAAGCGGCCCACGCCATGGGAGTGCTCAGCCACTACTTCACCGATCCCCTGCAGCCGCTGCATACGGCCCAGAGCGATCGCGAACAGCTGGTGCATCGGCCCATGGAATGGAGCATCACCAAGAGCTACGAATCGATCCTCGGGCAGTGGCATCGCACCGGCGTGAAGGTGCAGTTCCAGCTGTCGGAGCAACCGGGCTGGTTGGCCGAAGCGATCCTGCACGGGGCTCGCATTGCCCACACCGCCTACGATCCGCTGATCCAGGCCTACAACCTCGAAGCCGGCGTGAAGGATCCTCCGCGAGGTTTGAACGCGCCCTCGCGTCAGACTCTAGCGGAATTATTCGCCCTGGCGATCACCGGACTGGCCCGCGTGATCGATCGCGCGGGCCGCGAAGCCGAACAGCAACGCGGCAGCGAGCTGCCGCCAGCCACGCTCTCGATGGCTTTGGTCATGGCGGGCGTCAAGGTGCCGCACCGGTTGCTGCTCCGCCGCATCGAACGACGGGACGAGCAGCGAGCGGTGGAAGCGATTCTGGCCGAGCACCAGCGCAGCGGCACGCTTCGCCGGCACGTCCCCGAGGAATGCAAAACCGTCCGTCGCTCGGTCGCCGTCTACCACCGAGAACGCCGACAGCGCCGACAGCGAGAACGAACCGTCGCAGCCGGAGAACTCGGCGGCGCAGCGGAAACAGCGATCCCACGGGCTTCGCAGGAAACCTACATCCAGACCGCCCAGCAGCTCGAGCGACAGCGGCAGGCGGCGATGCAGCGTGCCGAGCAGGCGATCCGCCAAGTCGAAGAGAAGCGCGGCAGCCGAACGGCGGCGGCGGAACCGGACGAGGCCGCCGCGGAGGAACCGCCGGCGACGATTCCGTTTCGACCGCGAGGGCTGTCCACGGGTCCGCGTTTGTCGGTCCGGGCGCCGATCGTCGACGCCCCTTCGATCGGTCCCAAGACGGCTGCCAGACTGCAGGCCATCGGAATCGAAACCGTCGGAGACCTGCTCGAAGCCGGCGCCGAGTCGACCGCGCGCCGGTTGGCGACGCGTTGGATCGACTCCCAGCGAGTCGAACACTGGCAGGCGCAGAGCCGACTGATGTGCAGCGTTCCCGGCCTCCTGGCCCGGGATGTCAAGCTGTTGGTCGGCAGCGGTTGCCGGACGCCGGCCGAGCTGGCTGACAGCGACGCCGACGCGCTGCACAAAACGATCCTGCGATTCGCGGCCACCTCGGCCGGCCGCCGAGCGCTGCGAGGAGCCGAGCCGCCTACGCTGCAAGACGTCCAAGCCTGGCTTGGCAGCGCCAACCCAAGCGGCTCCGCCGCCGCCTGACGCGTTCGAGGCTACCGTCTGGCGCCGCTCCGCGGCGGGTTGGTTGGCGGGGTGAGGTGCGTCGTAGAGGGGCGTAGAGGGCTACGCCTTCGAGGCACGTGCCGAGGTCGGCTACGGGAAACTCGCGGAGCGAGGACATGTGGTAGCCAGGGGCGCGAGCCCCATCACGTGCCAAACCCTGGAGGGGTGGCATGAGGTTTCATGTCGCTCCGCCGGAGCGAAGGTCGGCGGGGACAGGGCACGCAAACAATCCGCCGACGGGGACAGGGCACGCACGGCACGCCAGGGACAGTGCATGCATACGGTCGGCGGGGACAGAGCACGCAAACGAAACCCGCTAGCTGCTAGCATGCGTCGGCTGGGCATGCACTGTCCCCGGTCACTGCTGAATCGCGAAGCGATGGCAGTGGATAGCCTCGGATGCCAATCCGAGGTGGGAAGCCCCAAGATACGTCGGAAGTCGCGGAGCGACGGCAGGTGAATTGTCCCCGCACCTTGCCGCGTCAGGCGAGGACTCACGTCGCTCTAACCAACGGTCGTCGCTTCGCGACTGGCAATGGGGTGGGGTGCCCGCGACCTGGGATTGCATCCCAGGCTATCGACGGTCGTTGCTTCGCAACTGGCAATCGCCTGCGATCCGCCGTCGGGGACAGTCCGCCGA
>NZ_WIAD01000038.1 GCF_009618275.1 Roseimaritima sediminicola | reverse complement strand
AGCAGTGGCATAGGCTTCCAGCCTGTGAAAAACATTGGCATAGGCTTCCAGCCTGTGAAAAACGCCTACTCGCACTCGCCCCCCGTCACCAACCGCAACCCTCTTCAACCACCAGCGATCCGAGTACGAGTACCGCTGCGCTGAGTACGAGTACCGCTGCTGCGCAACTAAGTACGAGTGAGCAGCCAATTCCCATGGGGCGAACGTACTTTGCCAATCTTCGCTGGATTCTATCTTGCTCGCTTGACTTGCCAACGGATAATGAAATGATTGCCGTTGGTGTTGCCCCTTCCTCTTAAACTTCCCCCGTCCATGTCTGGACCGTTTCCCGTCTTCCCGCGTCGCCTGCTCGCCATCGCGTTTTGCGGTGTCTGGATGGGGTTGTCGCTGGTCATGCCCGTGGTTGCGGCTACCGCCAGTCCCGTCCCGTCGTCGGCGGCGGACACCGCGAGCGTTGCCGCGGTGAACACAACGTCTCCTGCCAGTGTCTCGATGGACGAGTTTTCGGTCCGCGAGCTACTGGGCGGACACAGGGGAGATTTTCTTCAGCCCGCGGATCTTGCTTGGCGAGCCCTACAGCATCCGGTCTCCGGATTGGCTGGCGCGCCGTCGCCGGCTCTGCGTTCGGGCCGTCATGCCACGCTGTTGGATCTAGGCATCGCCCTTCGGCTGTAGGGCACTTCTCGATCGTCCTCACCTCTTTGTGACCGACGCCTAGGCTTCGGCCCACGCCCGTGCGTGCTTGCTGTCTGGAAGTCCGTCTGGACATCGCAGACAGGTGTTCTGCGCGTTCGCCGGCGGCTGCACCGCAAGGGCTAGGGCGCGGTCACGCGATTCGATCTACCCATGTATCCCAACCAACTTTCCGTGAGTCAACCATGCCTGTTTCCAGCAAAGCCGCTCAGCCGGCGACCGATCCCAATCCTCGCAGCGATGCCAAGAAAGCCCAGGCGGTCGCGGCAGCCAGCGAACCCAACCTACCCAAGGATCCAAAGTTCCAACGCGCGAAAGATGCCATCGCGAAAGGAGACTACGATCGCGCCCTCCAGCTCTTTTCCGTCGACAGTCGCCATCCGGAAAACCTGAATTGCCGTGCCGTGTGCTTGATACGACTTGGGCGTTTTAAACAAGCCGTCGACGTTTTGCGTTCCTCGGTAATTCAATCCGGTACGCTGACGGTCCGCCCTGAAGTACCGGATCATATGGCGATCAACTTTGCGATCGCTCTGTTCTATGGCGGCACGCCATCGGGGGCCCTGGACGTGTTGGATGAGATCCGCCGCGAGGACGACCCCGCCGTTAAGCAACTACGGCAAGCCACGGCACAGTGGGTTGCGGGGATGAGTTGGCTGCGTCGTTTGGACTGGCGACTGAACCGCATCGAGCCCAAGCAGGGTCCCCCAGTACCGGCACACCCATTGGGCCGGTTCTGTTGGGAAGAGCGGTTCCCGCATCAGCCGACAACGCGCTAGCGTACGGTTCAGCCGACCAACCCATCAGCCGACAACGCGCTAGCGTACGGTTCAGCCGACAACGCGCTAGCGTACGGTTCAGCCGGCCACGCGCTAGCGTACGGTTCAGCCGGCCTGGCGATTCACCACGAAACGTCGCGTGTACGAACCGGGGGCTAGCGCCCAAACGGCTGATGAACCGAACCGGGGGCTAGCGTCCGGACGGTTGGTGACGCACCGGCGGCTGGCTGACCAAAGCGCGCTGGACTTCGATCACGCGAGCCGCCTGCATTCCGTTCATCTTCAGATAGCGATGGTTTCCCGTGGCGGCTGGGGTGAACGTCGTAAAGCCGTCGTCCGCAACGCCGACCGTCCCCTTGGGCGACAACCCAAAATAGCCATCGCCGGGACGGACGGCGTACAGCACGCTGGTCAGGTCCCAGCTGGGGCGGTCGTGATCCGGTCCGCAGAACAACAGATACGACTCGCGAATGATATGGTGCGGCATGTACTTAAAATCATTGGCGATACTACGCCTGGGATACCGAGCGCGGATGCCGATATTAAAATCGCTCCAGACGACGGGCACTTCGCTGGGCCATTGTCGGACAAAACGTTGCATCGAACCGACGTGATTGACGACGTTGGCTTCCAGGAAATGCGTGTTCCCGTTCACCGGGTTGAACGCCCCGGCCATGATCGACAGCAGCTTGACCTTGTCGCGCACCAGTTCGACACCGGTCAGCGGACTGATATCGTCGGCGGGCGACTCCAGCAGGTCGGCGATGTTGACGGCCAGTCCCACCGGTATGATCGTGATCGAATTCGGCTCGGCCTCGGCCAGCACTTGCCGCAGTACGTCCACAGCGTCCGGGGCATCCGCACTGCTCATCAAATCATGGGGATAACGCAGCACGCCGTCGTCCTTTTGTTCGGCAAGATCGACGTATTTGCTGTCCTTGGGGTAGTTTCCCTTGGTCACTCCGATGGGAATCCCGGACCGACCATAGAACGTATTGATCGCATCGACCATCGGCGCATTCTGCGGATGCGACTTGGAAACCGTCACCGCCTCGATGGTACATTCGCCACGGTCGGCCAGCGCATGCAACATGGCCAGCGCCAAAGCGTCATCGACGTCGCCAGCGATGTCGGTATCGAAAACGATCCTGGGAAGTGTCTCGGCAAACCCCCAAACAGGGAACCACAACAACCAGCCCAATAGGAATACTCGAGATGTCACGATGCTGATTTCTCCCAATTGCGTCGCACGGTGTCGATCAACACCGCGATGATGATGACCACGCCGGTCACGATTTGTTTATTAGCATCTTCGACGGACATCCGGCTGAGCCCGGTCTGCAGCACGGCGATTACCAGCACCCCGAGAAAGGTGCTGATCGCATTGCCGCGTCCGCCCATCAAACTGGTGCCGCCGATCACGCAAGCGGCGATCGCCGACAATTCAATACCGTTGCCGGCTCCCGGATCGGCGGCCTCCATCAGCGACGTTGGTGCCAAGGCCGCCAGACCGCACAACAGTCCGCTGATCACGAACACGGTGATCGCATACGGAGCGGTTCGGATCCCCGACATCCGTACGGCCTCGGCATTGGTCCCGATCGCCACGCAGTATCGCCCGAACACGGTTCCGCTGATCAAAAACTGGGCTGCAAAAACGGCCACGATGGCGATCAAGAACGCGGGCGACAAACCGATTCCGGGCAGGGGTTCACTGATCACCGCAATGTCGGATCCGATCGTCAACGTCTTGGATTCGAGCAACCGACGGGTGGCCCCACGAGCGATCTGCAGCATCCCCAGCGAAACAATAAAGGAAGGGATCCGAAACCAGATCGAAATCGCCCCGGTCGTCCAGCCGCAAGCCGCAGCCGTGGCCAAACCGGCCAGAACGGCCGCCCCCAGCGACCAATCATGCTTGGCCATCAAGACGCCCAGTACGGCTCCGGCCAGCGCCATCACGCTGCCGACCGACAGGTCGATCTGGCCGATCAGCAGCACCAACGTCATGCCCACGGCCAACAGCGTCAGCTCCGGGATCTGATTGGCGATCAACCTGGCCGTACCGAGCTGGAAAAAACTATCCGTCCGCAAGCTGAATACCAGGATCAACAGAGCCAGAGCCGTCAGCAAGCCGCCATACTGCGCGACGGTGCCTTTCATTTGTTTGGTAATCACGCAACCGTCTCCGCGTCTCGATAGCCGGCGAACGCCGCTCGCATGATCTGCTCAGCCGACCAGGACCCACGAGCGAAGTCGTCGACCCATTTGCCAGCGGACATCACGCCGATTCGATCACTGGTCTCCAACAACTCGTCCAGGTCACTACTGACGATGACGACCGCTTTGCCGGCCTCCGCCAGCGACTCGATCAATCGATAGATCCGTCGCCGCGCCGCCACATCGATGCCGCGCGTCGGCTCGTCAAAAAAGAAAACTTCCGCATCGCGAACCAACCACTTAGAAATCGCGACCTTCTGCTGGTTGCCGCCGCTGAGCGTGCCGACCATCTGTTCGATGTGGTTGCACTTGGTATCCAGCTGGGCCGCCATCGTTTGGGCCGCCTGCGACTCGCGCTGCCGGCGGATGATACCGAACGAGGCAAATCGTCGACCCAGCGAGTTGATCGTGGTGTTGGAGCGGATGGATTGGCGCAGCAGCAGACCGCTGTGCTTGCGGTCCTCGGTCACCATCGCCAACCCGGCCGCGACCGCTTGGCTGGGCTGGGAAAAGAGCCTCGGGCGTCCGGCGCCGATTTGAACCGTCCCGCCCTGGGCGGGGTCGGCACCAAATACGGCTCGCAACAACTCCGTGCGTCCCGAACCGACCAATCCGGCGATCCCCAAACGCTCGCCGCGACGCACCGAAAAGGAGACGTCTCGAACCATGCCGGCCGACAGGTTCTCGACCCGCAGCATCGTCTGGTCGGTCGCAAAGGAGCGGAATGCATGCTGTTGACCACTGGCCGCTCCCGCCATCAGGTCCACCATCTGGTCGGTCGACAGGGACGATGTCGGCCGCGTGCAAACCGCCTGGCCATCTCGCAGCACGGTGATCCGGTCGGACAACTGGGCCACTTCGTCCAGCCGGTGGCTGATATAGATGATGCCGATTCCTTGATCGCGCATCGTGCGCAAGCGCTGGAACAAGCGCTGCGTTTCGCCGCCGCTGAGCGCCGCGGTCGGTTCATCCAAGATCAGCAACCGACACTGCCGATCCAGGGCGGTGGCGATTTCGACCATCTGCTGTCGGCCCACGCCTAGGGTGCCCATCACGGTGTCGGTATCGACGTCGTTCAATCCGAAATGATCGAGCACGCGTCGAGCTTGCTGGGCCAGGCGACGCGGACGAACAACGCCACAAACATTGGGCAAGCGGGTCAGATAGATATTCTCCGCCACCGTCAACGTACGGACCTGATTCAGTTCCTGCTGAACAATCTGCACCCCGGCCCGTTCCGCGGCCTGCTTGCTCCGTGGCGCATAGGCCCGTTCGGCCAAACGCATCGAGCCTTCATCGCTGGCCAGCAGTCCCGATATGATTCGGCACAGGGTGCTCTTGCCGGCACCGTTGGCACCGAGCAGGGCGTGGATCTCTCCGGGGCGCACGTCCAGCGAAACACCGTCCAGCACCGTCACGGCGCCGAAGCGTTTGGTGATCCCGTTGACGGCCAACAGCGTGGTCATTCGGCGCCCAGCGTTTCGATGGTGACCAAATCCACCGGCGTTTCCACGTCGGCAACCTCAGCCTCCGCATCGGCAATCAATTCCAGCGCCGTTTCGATACCGTACACCGCCAGTTGGTCGCCGTGTTGATCGGCCGTGGCCAGGACTTTGCCGTCACGGATCGCGTCCTGAACGGCCGCGATATTGTCAAAGCCGACGATCAGCAGGTCGTCGCTGCGGCCGACGCTCTTGGCCGCGGCAACCGCGCCCAACGCCATGCTGTCGTTGGCGGCTAAAATCGCTTTGACCTCAGGGTGTTCACTGAGCATCGACGAGGCGACCTCATTGGCTTTGGCCATCTCCCACTGCGCCGACTGGCTGTCCACGATCGTGATGCTCGCCTCGTCCATCGCCTGTTCGAATCCGGCTTTTCTGGCGCGGCCGTTCTCCGACGTCTGCAGCCCCTCTAAAACGGCAACCGCATCGCCTTCATCCAGTCGGGCGGCCAGATACTGTCCGACCTTTTTGGCGCCGGCGTGGTTGTCGGGACCCACGAACGGGATCTCCAACCCTTCGTCGGCCAGCATTTCGGGGTCCAGTTTGTTGTCGATGTTGACCACCACGACGCCCGCTTTGACGGCTCGCCGCAGTGCCGGAATCAGGGCCTGGGATTCCGCCGGCGCGATGACGATGGCATCGATGTCGCTGGCGACCATCTCCTGAACCAAAGCGACTTGGCGACTGACGTCTCGTTCGTCTTTGATCCCGTTGACGATCAGGGTGTATTCGCCGCTTTGGCGCTGATGCGTTTGGGCCCCTTCAGCCATCGTCGAAAAGAACTCGTTGGCCAACGACTTCATGATCAATGCCACCTTGGGTTTGTCCGACGTCTCGCTGGCAGGTGCGTCGGTCGTGATCGATTTCTTGCAACCCATCGTCAGACAGATGCCGGCAAATGCCAGCGGAAGCAGGATTTGTTTTACTGTGTGCATGCTTGTTTCCTAAAAGCTTCGATCTCATTTCGATTGGCAAGACTCTGCTGGGCACCGAACTTCGTCGCCGCCAGGGCACCCGCGAAATTCGCAAAGCGGGTCGCCTGCAGCAGGTTCGACGTATCGGCCCACTCTACGGCCAGGGCGCTGGCAAACGCGTCGCCCGCGGCCGTGGTATCGACGGGCTGGATGGAAGGGGCAGGGACGTGGTGAAACGTCTGGCCGGCCAGCAATCCGGTTCCTTTTTCGCCCATCGTAATCGCGACATTCTTGGCGCCGCGTGTTTGCAATTGCCGAGCCGCCGCACGGGCATCCTCGACGCTGTGGATCTCCCTGCCGACCAGCGCCGCCGCTTCGCTTTCATTCGGGCAGACCAGATCGACGTCCAGCAGCTCGTCGGTCCAGTCCTGGGCAACCGGCGCGGGATCGAGAATACAGCGTACCCCGGCGGTGTTGGCGACCCGAATTGCCGCCAGCACGCTGGGCGTGGGGATCTCCAACTGCAGCATCAGGACGTCGGCGGACTGGATGATCTGCTGATGCCGTAGGACATCCTGCGGCGACAATCGGCCGTTGGCCCCGGGAACCACCAAGATCGAGTTTTCGCCCGACCGTTCCACCGCAATGACGGCCAATCCGCTGGTGCTTTGGGGCGTCGGCATCACCGCAGCGCAATCCACCGCGTGCTTTTGCAGGTTCTCGCACAATCGTCCGGCAAACGCATCGTCGCCAACGCGACCGATCATCTGCACCTGCCCGCCGGCCAACGCCGCGGCGACCGCCTGATTGGCTCCCTTGCCGCCACAGACTTCGGACGCCGACTCCGCGCTCACCGTCTGTCCCGGCTTGGGGATCTGCTGGCAGCGAACGACCAAATCCATATTGATCGAACCGCAGACCACAATCCGCGGCCGCGCGGATGTTTGTTGGACACCGCTCAACGGTCGTCCCCGGCCGCGTGTCCTGCGGGCGGCTGGCTGGAGAGCTGGACGAGCGCCTCTCGAGCCCGAGCCGTTTGATCTTTCCGCAGAATGAGGTAGCGATCGCGGCCGTCGGCGGATGCTTCGAATGTGGTCAGACCGTCATCGGCAACCTGCACGCGGCCCGTTTCCGACAGATCGAAATAACCGTGCTCGGGACGGACCGCCTGCAACACGGAGGTCAAATCCCAGGTCGGACGATCGTGCGGCGGCGGGATGTACAACGTGTAGGCTTCGGCCAGCGGGTGATGCGGCACGTAGCGGTAGTCCCTGAGGATACTCTGATGCGGGTAGGTCAGATTCTTGCCGACCTCAAACCCGCTCCAGATGATCGGCGTCGGCCAGCGATCCGCCAGCGTCTGAGCGGCGGGGATGTCTTTGACGACGTTGTATTCCTTGTGATCGTAGGGTTGGCCTTGGTTGTTGATGATCTGCCGGAAGGCACCGGCCATGATCGACAGCAAGCGAACCTTCTTTTCGACCAGCTCCGTGCCGCTCAAGTCGCTGTGCTCGTCGGCAGTCGACTTCAACAGGTTCGCCAGATTCGTCGAGAACCCAACCTGCACGATCACAACGCTGCCATCTTCTTGACCGGCCAGCGTTTGTCGCAGCACATCGACGGCATCCGGGGCATCCTTGCCACTGCGCAGATCGTGCTCGTAGCGCAGTTGTCCATTGTCTTGGGCTTCGGCCAAAACGTTAAAGCGGCCTGCCTCGGGCGTCACGCCGCTGCGACACACACCGATCGGAATATCGCCGCGTCCGTAGAACGTATTGACCGCATCGGTAAACGGTGCGGCCAACTCGTGATCCTTGGTAATGGTAACGGCCAACAGTTCGCATTCGCCGCGCGTCTGCAACGCATGGATCACGCCCATCGCCAATACATCGTCGCAATCGTTGCCGATGTCGGTATCGAAGATCAACGGGACGGGACGCATCGGAGCCTCCTGAGCAACGGCGGCGGCAGGCAATAGGCAAGCGGTCGCCCAACAAATCAAAGCTAGGTGTTTCATCAGTTTCTTACGCTGGAGATGGAATCGCGGACAATGACACGCGTTTCGACGTCGTGCCGACACTGTGTTTTTTTCCGTGCGGAACCCGTCACCGCCCGCAGCGCCAACTCGGCAGCCAACTGCCCAATGCGTTCCACATCCTGGCAAACGGTCGAGAGCGGAACGCGCATCAAATCGGCGTACGGGCAATCATCGAAGGTCACGAGAGAAAGGTCTTCCGGAACGCTCCGTCCCGCTTCGGCTGCAGCGCGAAGGGCTCCCATCGCGTTGGGCGTACTGAAGGCAAACAGGGCTGTCAGGTCCGGCCGTTCTGCCAACAGTCGCTTGGCCGAGACGTACCCCGAAGCTTCGGTGAAGTTGTCGCCAGCGACCAAACTGTGGTCCATCGAGATCCCGACCTTGGCAAGTGCCTCGGCGTGGCCGCACAGTCGTTGGTCATTGGGCAACGTTCCGGGCAAACCCTGCAGAACGCCAATCAGGCGATGACCTTTGGCCGTGAGCAACTCGGTCGCTTGGCGAGCTCCCCGGCGATGCTGGGAGGTTACCTGGAGCAATCCGCAGTCGGGGAACGTTCGATCGGCCAAGACGACCGGGGTGCCCCGCCCGTCGATCTGCCGCAAGTGTGCGTCTTCGCTGCCCACCGGGCAAACGACGAAGGCTTCCACTTGTCGAGCTTCCAACTGGTGCAGCAGGCGGACTTCGTGTTCGGTTTGTTCGCGGCTGTCCGCGACGATCACGCTGTATCCTTCGGCTTCAGCCGCCAAGGCGATCGTCCGCGAGATGGATGCGAAAAACGCGTTGGCCAGGTCCGGCACCACGACACCCACCAAGCCGGTTTTCTTCAGCCGCAGCGAGCGGGCTGTGTGACTTGGCCGGAAGCCCAGCTGGTCGGCCGCCGCCTTGACGCGCAAGACCGTTGCCTCGCTGATGCGGTACGCCTTGGCGTGCCCGTTCAGCGACCGGGAGGCCACCGAAACGCTGACGCCTGCGCGTTCTGCCACTTGCCGGAGAGTCGATACCACCGCGGTGTTCCCTGGAAAAACCGTCTCTGCACAAACGATTGTGCCCAGGTATCTTAGCAGACCGATTTCGGGTTGCAACTTTGCGAGCCTAGGCCACCTTTCTCAGGCTGGAAGCCTAGGCCACTGTTCACAGGCTGGAAGCCTAGGCCACTGTTCACAGGCTGGAAGCCTAGGCCACTGGGGCTACTGAATATCCCAGAAGGTGAAGGAGCCGCGGTCGTGGCCGGCGACCAGCTGGGACTGGTCGGGCGTCACGGCTAAGAAGTTATGGTCCTTGACGTTTTTCAGCGTCCCCAAGGTGCGGCCGGTGGCCAGATCCCAGAAGCGGAGCGTATTGTCGGTGGCCAAACTCGCCAACACCCGGTCCTGGTCCAAAAAGACCAAGGCTTTGACCTCGTCTTGGTGCCCGCTCAGCCGCAGCGGTGGTCGCGTTCCGTCCAACCACTGCACGCGCAGCGAATGATCGTGATGGGCGCTGGCAAACACGCGGCCGTCACTGGAAAATTTGCCCCAACTGGTCATCTCGGCGGTAACGCGATTCTCTCTCCACAATTCCACCCGTCCGTCCGCCACGCGCAAGTCCCCCTGCTCCGCGCCCACGACGATCGCACTCCGCCCATCGGGATGCGGCAGCATGCGGTCGGCCGCTTCGTCGGGCAGGGCGAGTCTTTGTGTCTGACGGCCGGAAACCAGGTCGAAGCCGGCGACGTGATCGTAGTAGCAAGCCAGCAGTTGGTCGCCCACGGCAACCACGCCCAAACATTTTCCGCTTGCGTCCTGAGCTTCCAGGGTTCGGACGACTTTGGCGGGAGCGTCGAGATCGATCTCGGCCAGCCCGGCTGCTACCGGCAGGTAGAGCCGACGCCGCGAGCTCACGAGGGTTCCCTTTCCTCGGATCGGTTGCTCCAGATCGCAAACGACTCTGGAGGTTCGCCGCCGCATATCCAGCCGGATTACCTGGCCCTCGAGGCCAGCCAAGTACAAGCCGTCGGCATCGGCCGGATCCAAGAACATCTGTTCCACGTCCGCTCCGTCATGCTCTGCCACCGTGGTCCAGTGGCTGAGCGATTCCGCGGGCAGATCCCACAGTTTCACGAAGCCGTCTTTGGATGTCGTCGCAAACCGTGTCCTCGACGGAGACAGATCGCTACCGGCGCCGGCGTCCAGAAACTGTACACAGGTGACCCGGTCGTCGCTGGCCTGAACGACTTGAGGTTCGGGCAGGCGGCGATCCTTGTTCGGCGTCCAGTCGCGCAGGTCCCAGTGGAAAACGATTCCTTCGTCGCTGCCCACGAGGATGGCTTGGCCATCGGCGGTAATATCCAGCGTACGGATCCGAACCCCGAAATCACGCAGTTCGGCCAGCAAGGACTGGCTAGGCCATTGCAGCAACCAGACGTCGTTCTTGCTGGTTGCCAGCAAGCGGCGGTTCGAGTTGCCGTGAGGCTCCTTCGCCGTATCGTTGCCCGAAATGGCAAAATACTCGGCAGCGGCTGGCGTGCGCACCGTCTCTTTTTCATCGGTCCGCACGTTCCACACAACGACTTCACGGTCACGCTCGCGGCGTTGGGCGGTTACCAGCAAGTGGTCCTCGTCGACGAAAGCCAAGGTTTCGTTCCGCGAGTTGCTCTCCCATTGTCCCCGAATGGTCCCCTGGGCATCGAAGACGGTCACTTCGTGGTAGCGGCTTGCCGAGGCCATCCACCGGCCGCTGGGCGACACGGCCACCGCTTCGACGCTGCCCCAGTGTTCACAGTGCTTGGCCTGCCGCTGGCCGGTTTCCGCACAGTAACTGACCACCGGGTTGTAGCCGCTGGGCACGTTCCTGCCGGTCAGGAACGCGGCTTGGGAAGGCAGCAAGGCGAGGGCGTCCAGGTGGTCGCCGATGTGAAATGGATGAGCGGCCTGGGCAGACCGCTCGCCTTGATCGTCGGCCTGCAAGTCAAAACGCCGAACCATGCCATCGTGGCCGGCGGACAAACCAAAGGTTCCGTCAGCAGCCAGCGCGACTTCGGTCGCCGCGTCACCGTGGCGGGCTAGTACGCGATGAGAGACCGTGCGAGTGAGCCGATCGAGCAATCGCCAGGGGGCACCTCTTTGGTCTGCCGACGCATGCGCCGGACGTCGGTAACGATCCAGAATGCGACGCGTGGCCGGCAAATCGTTGTTATCAAAGGCCTCGAACGCGGCCGCCATGTCAGCGACGTACAGTTCGCGGCGGAGGCGCCGTTCGCTGCGCGACAACGCGCGGTGGGAGCTGGCGAGATCTTCGTTGGTTCGTTCAAGGACCCCGTTCAGCCGCCGGATGGACACCGAATTGAAGGTCTGAACCGCCAGCACGGCCAACACCAGTAACAACGCGGCGGCCGCGCTGAGCGAAGCGATCAGCGGGTTTTTCTCGCACCACCGGAAGGCGCGTTGCGCCAAACTCGGGCGGCGAGTCTGGACGCGTTGGCCGTGGGCGAACCGCCGTAGCTCGCCGGCGAATTCCGCGGCCGTTTCATACCGGTCGCGGGGATTGAAGGCCATCGCCCGGTCGATCAACACATCCAGTTCTGGCGGGATCGCAGGGTTGCGTCGTGAGGCCGGCAGGTACTGGCCTTGAAGCAAGGCGTTCAGAACATCGGCACGCGTTCCGCGAAACGGTTTCTCCAGGGTCGTTGCCTGGTAGAGGGTCACGCCCAGGGAATAGATATCGGAGCGTCGGTCCAGCGGTTGGTCGCGGGCGCCTTGCGCCTGCTCGGGGCTCATAAAAGCCAGCGTCCCGAGCACATCATTGGTGGCGGTGATCGTCGTCGTATCGTCGCCCAAGGCCGCGAGCCCAAAGTCGCTTAACCACGCCTTGCCATCCACATCGATCAAGATGTTCGAAGGTTTGACATCGCGATGCACCATCGCCTGCTCATGAGCCAGATGCAAGGCATCGGCGACGTCCGCGAGGCGTGCAACAATCCACCGCAGGTACTGACTCCGGTCCGCCGGAGCCAAACAGCGGTCGATGGGTTGGTCACTGCCAGGCGTCCGCAGCGGCGAATCGGACGCGGCAGACGCCGCGGTGGCAGCGACGGCGGGATCGCCGCTGCGCAGATGGCGAATCAAATGGTCCAGCCCCACCCCGTCGACCAATTCCATGGCCAGAAACGGAATCCCATCTGCGTCGACACCGCTCTCGATCAATCCCACAATATGGTCGTGCCGCAGAGCCGCGTGCGCCAACGATTCGCGGCGCAGCCGTTCCCGATACATGGGATCGCGACAGATCGCCGTGTGCAGGACCTTCAAGGCAACCCGCTGGCCGGTTTGTCGATGGCGCGCGAGATACACAATGCCCATCCCGCCGCGGCCCAGTTCGCGAAGCACGTCGTAGTCTGCGATCGCTTCCGGGGGCCCCGCTCGCAGACTTCGTATCACACTGGACGGTGAGCGCGACGTGTCCCCCGCGCCGGTGTCTCCGCTACCACGATCGATCCGAGTCACGCCGGCCGTGGTTCGCGACACGCAATCGGATCGCCGAGCCGGGGGTTTACAGACAACGCGGACGGTCTGGAGAAACTCCACGCGCCCTTGCTCGCTGCGTTCCAACAGCCCGGTAGGGTCGGGTAATCGTCCACGCCCCACGGCCTGGAGATACTCGGCGATGTACTCGTCTAGCGGTTTGGAAGGGTCGCTGACCGAACTCACAGGGTCACGATCGGGTAGGGCGATGAGAAAGGAGGAACGGACGCGGCCGGTCCATTGTAGTCACCGCTCGCCCGCGCGATCCAGACGCTTCGCCAAACGCAGCCCCACCCTGTTTAAGCAACCACCAACTGAAAGTCGGCTGCCTCGGTGGGACGCGTGCAAACCCGCACCGCAGCGGCCCAAGCCGGAAGGGCCACTTCGCTGCACGCCACGCCGATGCCGAGCGGTCGCTGGGCGCCGGCCGGACGGCCAACGACGGCCACCTGTTTGGCGCTGACCGTAGGAAGACCCTGGGCCTGGATGCGATTGCTCAACCGCCGCAGGCTCAGCCGCTGGGCACCGCTGGTCCAGCGCTGCGGGTCGACGACGAATTCAAAACGCACATCGCGGCCGGCGATCGCCACCGCAACCTCCGCCAACGCCAAATAGAACGACGCCCGCAGACGCAGCCCGGGCTGGGGAAAGAGTACCGGCGTGATCGCTTGCCGGTCGGCCAATTCAACCAGATGTTCTGCCAGTATCTGCATCGCGATTCTTACCCCTGTCGCATGCGGTTCAGCAGTCGTTGGTAGTCCACACTATCGCTGGGATCGTCGTCATAGACCGGGCTCCGCAGGGGAGCCGGTTCGGCATCGACGACATCTTCGACGATCAACATATCGCTGTCGTCGTTCAAACAAATGTCATCGCCCAGAGACTCGCCGGTGCCGACGCCGTCGGTACCGATGGCCGGCACGACCGCCGCCGGCTCGTCCTCGAACTGAATCGTTGCCGCTTCGACCGAGATGCAGGCCACCTCGCAGTGCAATTCGTGCTCGGGTCCCTCGGCGCCCTCCGGCGAGGCAGGCACCAGCGGCTGCAGTCCGGGCACGGGTTCCTCAACCTCAAAGCCGTCGCCGAACAGGTCGGCCGGTTCGATCTTCGGCTCGTCGCATCGCGGCGTCTCAAGCGTCGGCTCGTCGCACTGCGGCGTCTCGAGCTTCAGATCGTCACACCGCGGCGTCTCAAGCGTCGGCTCGTCGCACTGCGGCGTCTCAAGCGTTGGCTCGTCACACTGGGTCTGGTCCTCTTGCGGCTGGGCCATTCTCAGCAGCGAATCGGTGACGCGGTCCAGTTGGGCGGCCAGCTCGGGCATGTCTTCGGCCACCACGGCGGGCCGGTTCGACGGCTCGGCCGCCGCGGGTTCCCGTCCTTGGTCCTGCCGCTCCGCAGCCGGTTCGTCGCCCGCAAGCTCCGCCTCGGATTCGTCTTGCTCGTTCTCGTCGTACCAGAATCCGATGGTGGTCTCGCCGGCGGAGGGTGTTTCACCGCACGGGGACGTCTCACTGCACGAGGACGTCTCACTGCACGAGGGCGTCTCGCCCGCCGAGGACGTTGGGCCGCTGGGCAACGCGTCGTCGTCGCTGGTCAGCTCACCGAACTCGATGATCGATTCGCCCTTGTGCTGGAATCCCTGCTCGCGCGAGCTCTCCGGCTCGGGTGGGTTCTCCGGCTCGGACGTCAACAGTTCCGGCTCGGACGTCAGCAGTTCCGGCTCCATGACCGGGCTGGCCAGCGGATGCAGCTGTTTCCACGCCAGCTCGACATGCTCGCCCGTGATATCCGCCGTGCCGGACACCACCAGCACCTGCCGCATCAATTGATGGATCAACCGCGGCACGCCACCGGTCGCCAGATGCACGGCCTTGGCGGCCTGTTCCTCCAGCTGCGGCCCGGCGGGATGACGAAGCAGTCGGGCACGGATGTAGCCGGCGGCGTCCTGGATGTCCAGCGGATGCAGATAGCAGCGGACCGCAATCCGCTGTGCCAGCGATTCGAACCGCGGCTGCCCGATGCGTTCTTCCAATTCGTGGTTGCCGGCCAGGATCGTTCGCACACAGCTTTTGCCGCCGCGCACGATATTGGTGATCATGCGAATCTCTTCGAGAATCGCGTCCGGCAAGGACTGCGCCTCGTCGACAATCAGGATCAAGCCTTTGGACGCCGCATGCGCGCCGTGTGTCAGGCGATCGATCAGCGACAAGCGCAGCTCGCCCTCGGAACAATCGCGGTAGGGCATGTTCAGCTGGAACAGGATGTTCTGCAGCAGACTGAGCTGGTCGCGGGGCGTGCTGTCGGCCAAGACGACGACTTCGAAGGCGTCCCTTAGGTTGTCGGCCAACAACTGACACAGCAGCGACTTGCCGGTTCCCGGAGGCCCGATCAACAGCCCCAAACCCGCGTCATGGCGAAGCATATGGTCCAGCTGGACGCGGCACTGTTCGATCGAACCGAGTGGTTGGAAATGACGGGCGTCGGGCGCCGACGAGAAGATCGCGAGATCCGATGGCATGGAACTGGTCATAACGGTGTCTTAGCCGCTGGAGGAAACGCAAGCGTCCGCGTGCAGCCACGCAGACCTCTCGTACATCGGCAACCCGGGCCGTGCATCTGTAACGGTTATTCCGAGCTTCCCGGGATTGCCGATTTGCTAGCGTACGCCCGGCCCAGGTGGCTCCTCCCGCGCAGCCCCCCGCGGCGGCGGCGAGTCGACGTTGCTCGGCGGCAGCGGTTTTGGTAGGGGTGGTGATGGAGGATTGTTCGCATGGATGCGACGTCGACGACCGAACCCTTTGCCTTTGCCCCCTCCGCGGCCCGGCCCGCGGAGGAGGATGCGTTGGTGCGCGAAACGCGGCGCGAGATCGCGACCCTGGTCCGTGAAACCGCCGAACTGGCTCGCCAGGACATCGCCGCGTCGCATTTCTTTCGCGCGTTGGCCGATCACACGGCCCGCGCGATGGCCGCCGAGGGAGCCGTCATCTGGCAGCGACACGAACAGGGTTTTCGGCCGCTGTGCCGCTTGGGACGCATCACCGACCTGACCATCGACGCGTCGCAGTGGGCCTGTCACCAGCGAATGCTCGAGGAAGTGGCCCGGGGCGGCCAACCGGTGATCGTGCCCTCCACGCCCGAAGCTCGGGACGCGGACCAGCCCGCCAATCCGTCCCTGGTTCCCGTGGCCGTCGCTCCGCTGAGTGACGGCCCCACAAGCGATGAACCGGCAAGCGATGAACCGGCAAGCGACGTTTCGGGCGGCGCGGCCGAGTACCTGCTGGAGGTGTTTCTCGAAGAGGACGGCGGCCCGACCGCCCAGCGTGGCTACCTGCGCTTCGCCGCCCAGATGGCGGACCTCGGCGGCGACTTCCTGCGTTTGCACCGCATCCGCAGCAACCGCGCGGCAGCCCGCCGCTGGCAACGACTGGCGACGGTCACGCCGCTGCTGCATCATTCGCTGGACGCCAGCGAAACCCAAGTGGCCATCGTCGACACGGCTGCCGACCTGTTCGCAGCCGACCGCGTCAGTCTGTTGCACGTCCAACGGACCGGCGTCCGCTTGTTGGCGGTCAGCCACGTCGAACGCATCGACCAACGCAGTGAGGAAGCCCAAACGATCCGCGGCTTGGCCGCCACGAACGAACCGCGTTATCGCCGGACCGAAGAGGACGATCCGGACGATGCCCGGCAAACGGCCGAGGTCTCACAGCCGGATGGAACGGACCAGTCGGCCGCGACACTACCGACCGAGGGGCCCGAAGCCCCGCAAGGCACCGGCGCGGATGCACTGGACTGGGAAGCCATGCTGCCGCTGGGCCCCGGCGACGCCTATCGCCTGGTTCTCCAGCACCACCACCCTCGCTTCTTCGATCGGCCGCTCCGCCACGACCTGCAGTACTTCTGCCAGCATGCCGGACGCGCCTTGGACAACACGGAAACCGTTGCTCGTATCCCTTGGGCTGGCCTGGCCCTGGACTGGTTGCCCGCCGCGGTGGCGTCGCCACGCCCACGGCGCAAATTCATGTGCTTGGCCATCGCCTGTGTCATCGCGATCGTGGCCGTCTTTCCCGTACCTCTGGTCGTCACCGCCCCGGCCGAACTGAGTGCCCGGCAGACGCAGTATGTGTACGCCCCGGCCGACGGGGTCGTCCGCGAGTTGCTGGTTCGCCATGGGCAATCGGTGGCGGCGGGTGAACCGCTGCTGCGGATCGTCGATCGCGAACTGGAGGACGAGATCGAAAGCCTTCTAGGGCAGCGGGCGGTGCTGGTGCAGCGGGCGGCGGAATTGAGCCATACGCTGGCCGACGGCACACTGCGCGAGCGCACCGACCGCAACCGCGTTCAAGCCGATCAGGATGTGGTCCACCAACAGATTGCGGCGTTGGACGTCCAGTTGCAGCTACACCGCCAGCAGCGACAACGCTTGACGCTCCGCAGCACCAGCCCCGGCATCGTCGACGGCTGGCAACTGGAACGCACGCTCAGTGACCGTCCCGTCACCGCCGGCCAACCACTGTTGAGCGTGATCAGGCCGGAGGCGGGCTGGGAAGTCGAAGCCTTTGTGCCGCAGAATCGGCTCGACCACGTCCTCCGGGCGCAGGCTGCGGCAAGTGATTCGCCGGTCTCGGCCCGGCTGGTTCTCGATGCTCATCCCGACGCGCCGCTGGTGGCCGAACTGACCGGCATCGGTCCGGCGATCACGCTGCAAGCCGATGCGGGTCCGGCCGCCCGAGCCCGCTTTACGCTGCAAACCGACCAATTGCCGCCGGTGCAAACCGGCAGCCCCGCCACGGTGGCGATTCCCTGCGGTCGCCGCCCCCTGTTGTACGTGGCTTTCCAAGACCTGATCCGCACCGTGCGTGCCGCAACGGCTATGTATCTATGACTACTCGCAAGTTCTCCCTCCTCTCGCTCTCCCGTCGCAGGATGTTTCTGCTGGGCGGCTGCCTGGTGGCCGTCCTGGCCGAACCGCTGCCGGCACAGCACGGGGCCGCCCGTCCAGCCGACGAACGTTCCGTCGCCGTCGACGAGTGCGTGATCCGTTATGCCGAAGAGGTCGACGTGCCCGCGACCGAATCCGGCGTTCTGGAAGCGGTACTCGTAAAACAAAACGCTGCGGTCCAACCATCACAGGTACTCGCTTCGCAGGACGTCAGCGGGTTGGCCGTCCAGCTGCGGATCGCTCAGTTACAAAAGCAAGCCGCGGAGGAAAAGCTGGCGGACGACCTGGAACTGCAATACGCCCACACCGCACTGGAAGAGGCGCAAGCCGAACTGGACTCCAACCGTTCGGTGTACGATTCCGCCGCCGGTGCGGTTCCGCTGACGCTGCTGCGAAAACTACGCTTGGCCGTCAAGCGTGCGGAACTGGAGGTGGAACGAGAACGCAAGCAACGGCGACTGGCTCAGGTCGAAATCGATCTCCGCACCGCCGACCTGCAATTGCTGCAGCAGCGGATCGAGCGTCTGAATATCAAGAGTCCCATCGGTGGCGTGGCGGTGGATGTTTACAAGAAGACCGGCGAATGGATCACCGCCGGCGAGCCGGTCGCTCGCATCGCCCGCCTGGACCGTCTGCACGCCCACTGTTTGATGCGAGCCGAGCGATTGCCACCTCGGCAGTGTGTGGGTCGAGCGGTCACGGCGACGTGGACCGAAGGCGGCGTCGTGCGCTCCCTGCGCGGCCGCGTGTTGTCGGTCGATACGGAACTGTTGAACCGCGACAGCTACCGTCTGCACGCGGAACTGCCCAACGTTCACCAAGACGGACACTGGCGTCTGCTGCCCGGCACGGCGGTCACACTGCGAATCCACGACGCCGCCGCGTCCCCGGCGGCCAGCAGTCCCCCAGCGGTGCCCTGATGTCTGCCGTTCCGCCGCTCCGCACCGATCTTCACATCTGCGATCCGCCCCGGCCGCCGGGGTCCTCGCGCACCTCGGCCGCGTTCCGGTCCGGCCCCCGGGCTCGCGAACAGGTCGTGCACGATCCCCTGTCAGGTACCTTTACCCGAATCGATCGCGACCAACTGGACGCGCTTCGCCAGTCGCCTGCGGACTGCGATCCCCAGCTGCTGGCCGCCGCCAACGCGGCGGGCCTGCTCCGCTGTCGACGCCATACCCGCGGCCGTGGCGTCCGGCTGGGCGACCTGTTGGCGATTCGCTTGCCGGGGATTTCGGCCCTGCCACTGGCTCGCCGGGCGGCGCGCTACAGCGGATGGCTGTTCTCCGCTCCTGCGGTGCTTTGTTGGTCCTTGGTCATCCTCCTGGCTCTGTTATCGGTGCCGGTCTATTGGCAGCGATTCCAAGCCAACCTGCCGGGCTTGCAGGCGTTTTTCTCGGCGGCCAATGCGCCGCTGCTGGTGGGCACGCTGGTGGCGACCAAAGCCCTTCACGAATTGGCCCATGCCACGGTCTGTTTTCGCTGTGGTGCCCGGCCCGGCGAGATCGGGATCATGCTGCTGTGCGGGGCGCCCTGTCCCTACTGCGACGTGACCGACAGCTGGCGGTTGCCGCAGCGTCGGCAGCGGATGGCGATCATGTTGGCGGGTGTGTATGTGGAACTGATCCTGGCCGCGCTCGCCCTGCCGCTGTGGTGGTTCACCAGCGCCGGCACGCTGCACTTTGCCGCCATGAACGTGATCGTCGTGTGCAGTCTGAGCACCTTACTATTCAACCTGAATCCGTTAATGCGTTACGACGGATACTACGTTTTGGCCGACCTTTGCCGCAGCACGAACCTGCGTCAGGAAGCGGCGGACGCGTTTGCGGCCGTGGTCGTCCGCCCGCTGGCCGGTCGCCACTACCACAGTTTTGCGTCGCTGTCCTGGCGAAACGTTGGCTTGGCCGCCTTCCACACCCTTTCGCTGGGCTACCGGATCGTGATCGCAGGCGTGCTGGCCCACTGGGTGCTGCAGCTCGCCTCCGGCCTTTCGCTGCGACCGCTGGGAATCGCGGTCGCCGTGATGCTGTTGGCGGCCAGCCCGGTTTTGGCCGGACGCCGCTGGTTGGCGTTGCTGCGAGGCGCAGCGGCTTGGCAGCACGTGCCGCCGCGCCGCCGGCTGGTCTTAGGAGTGCTGCTCGGAGCCGGACTGGTTATCGGCCTGCTGGTTCCGATCCCTTCTTATCAATTGGCGACGGGCCGCGTCGATGTGGCTGGCGCCACGGCGGTCTACCTGCCCGATGCCGGCCGCATCGGAGCGGTTTCGGCAGACTATGGCCAACGTGTCGCAGCCGGCGACCCGCTGGTCCAACTGGATAATTTTGCGATTCAGAAACAAGCCGTGCAGACGCGCGGAAAACGTCAGACGCTGGCCG
The DNA here is from genome assembly GCF_009618275.1 of Roseimaritima sediminicola. Classification (GTDB taxonomy): domain Bacteria; phylum Planctomycetota; class Planctomycetia; order Pirellulales; family Pirellulaceae; genus Roseimaritima; species Roseimaritima sediminicola. The sequence continues at coordinate 37,134 of NZ_WIAD01000038.1, read as the reverse complement.
TTCACAACACCCAGCTACGACGCCAAGCGATCGACCTGCCGGCGTTGCTCGAGCGTTGGGACAGCCAACAAGAGATGCTGAATCGTTTGAGCGTTCAAGAACAAACGCTGCAGTCGCGTCTGAGGGCTTTGCATGTCGTCGCCCCCGCAAGTGGGATCGTGCTGCCGCCGGACACCCCCAGCCCACCAGCTCGGGACAACGAGGCGGAGCAACACGATACCGCCCTGCAGTGCTTTGCCGATTCCACGGTCCGGCGACGAGCTCAAACGTCGCTGCATCGGGCCAGCGGCAGTTGGGCGCGTGCCGGCGGACGATGGTGCCGGATCGGCGATCCCGAGCGGCTGGTCGTGCTGTTGGACGTCGATGCTCGGCACCGCGGTCAGATCGCCGTGGGGGATTCGCTGCGCGTCGGCTGCCAACCGGCCTGTGGTACGGTTGCCACGTTGACCGTCGATTCGATCTCGACCAGGAACGCCGCGACGCATCGCGAGACCGGCAGCCAGAACCGGTTTCAGATCGCCTGCCGCGTTCCGAAGTCGGTTGCCGACCAGTGGCCCATCGGCGCCCCGGTCGAAGCTCGTCTGCAGGCCCCGGCCCGCTCCTTGGCCACCCGCCTGGCGGGTTGGCTGGACCGGTTGTTTCATGAGGCCCCAAAGTAGCTCGGCTGTCCTCAGCCGAGTCGCTGGGGATTTTTTTTCCTCGGCTGGGACAGCCGAGCTACTATGTGATTCTTTTCGGCTGGGACAGCCGAGCTACTATTTACTTGCCGACGAACCTATGCCTCCCACCGAACCGTCTTGGCTGCGGATCGTTGCCCCGCCGCACCCCAGTCGCCAGGCGATCGAAGCCTTCGAGCAGGCCTGCCAGTGGACGGCCACGCGCCGCGGCGGTCCCGGTGGCCAGCATCGCAACAAGACCTCCACCGCGGTCGTGCTGCATCATCGGCCCACGGAGGTGACGGCCGAAGCGAACGAGCGGCGCAGTCAGGCCGAAAACCGCCAGCGAGCCGTCCAGCGGCTGCGCAGCACACTGGCCGTGGTCGTCCGCTGTCAGCCCGACCAGGATCCTGCCGATGCTCGGCTGCGGCAACAGCACCGCGGGCGGCAGGTGTGGGTGGCCGAGCGGAACGCGGCGCGACCGGCCGTGCTGTCGTTGGTGCTGGACGACGCCTGGGCCGCCGAGGGGGACCTGCAAGCGGTCGCATCGCGGTGGGAGACGACCGCCAGCCAATTGCTGAAACTGCTTCGCAGCGAACCGCCGGCCCTGGACTATCTGAACCAAATGCGTGGTTGGTTCGAACTGCGTCCGCTACGATAAACGTGGCATTGGCTTCCAGCCTGTGAACTGCCTCCACAGGCTAGAAGCCTATGCCACTTACTGACTCACGTTGCTAACCATTTTACGCAGGACTCTCCCGATGCTTCGAGACACATTGAACTCCACCGGCCTGCTGGTCCTCCGCGTTCTTTTCGGCTTGTTGATGCTGGTGCATGGCTGGCAGAAGCTGTCGGGTTTCGGCGAGCTGGCCGAGGTCTTTCCCGACCCGATCGGCATCGGCAGCCGGCTGAGCCTGATCCTGGCGATCGGAGCCGAATTCGGTTGCTCGCTGCTGTTGATCATCGGACTGGCCACGCGTCTGGCCACGATCCCGCTGGCTTTCACGATGCTGGTCGCTGGATTGGTAGTCCACAGTGACGATCCGTGGCAGAAGAAAGAACTCGCCTTCTGCTACCTGACCGTCTACATCGTGCTGCTGCTGACCGGTCCGGGCAAATTCTCGCTGGATCATCTGCTGGCCAACCGAAAGTCCAAGACCCCAGCCGAGTAAGTGGCAAGGTGGCATAGGCTTCCAGCCTGTGAATGGCACTCACAGGCTGGAAGCCTATGCCACAAAACGCGGTCCAAATTCTGGCGAATTCAGCTACGAGCGACGACGCTCTACGCCAGCACGTCCTTGACGACGTGGGCCTCTTCGACGCCGGTCAAGCGAAAATCCAAGCCCTGGAACTTGTAGCTGAAGCGGCGGTGATCGATGCCCAGCATGTGCAGCATGGTGGCGTGGAAGTCGCGGACGTGCACCCGGTTTTCCACGGCGTTGTAGCCGAATTCATCGGTGGCACCGTAAGCGGTTCCAGCTCGCACTCCGCCGCCGGCCATCCACAGCGAAAAGCCTTTGATGTGGTGATCGCGGCCGCTGCCCTGGGCCATCGGCGTGCGGCCGAATTCGCCGCCCCAAACCACCAACGTCTCTTCCAGCATACCGCGTTGCTTCAGATCCTGCAGCAGCGCGGCCGTGCCCTGGTCGACCAGTTTGGCCGTGGTGGTGATGCCCTTTTTAATTCCTCCGTGGTGATCCCAACCACGGTGGTACAGCTGGATAAATCGCACGCCGCGTTCGGCCAACCGCCGCGCCAACAAGCAGTTGCTGGCGAAGGAACCGTCGCCGGGCGTGCATCCATACATCTCGACCACATGCTGGGGCTCGTCCGACATATCGGTCAATTCCGGAACGGACGTTTGCATCCGAAACGCCATCTCATAAGTCGACAGTTTGGCCGCGATCTCGGGGTCCTGCAATTGTTGCTGGCGAAGCGTATTGATCCGCGCCACCGCGTCCAACACGTGCCGCTGTTGCCGGTGCGTCACCCCCGCGGGATTACTGACGTAGTGCACCGGATCGCCCGCCGCGTTCAACTGGACGCCCTGATACTGGCTGGGCAGGAACCCCGAATGCCACTGTCGCGAGCTGATCGGTTGGCTCTGCCCGCCGCCCTCGCTGGTCAGGACGATGAAGCCGGGCAGGTTCTCCGTTTCGGCGCCCAGGCCATACAACACCCAGGCCCCCATCGACGGCCGGCCGCTGATCGCCGTGCCGGTGTTGAAGAAAGTATGAGCCGGATCGTGGTTGATCTGTTCGGTGTGCATCGACCGGATCACGCACAGCGAGTCGGCGTGAGCGGCGGTGTGCGGCAGCACATCGCACATCATCAAGCCGCTGTCACCGCGGGGGCGGAAGGGATGCTGCGGCCCCATGACCTTCAATTCTCTGCCCTGCAACTGGGCGATCGGCTGGCCGGCGGTCATCGATTCGGGCATCGCCTGGCCGTTGAGCTTTTCCAGGGTCGGCTTGTAGTCGAACGTCTCCAGATGACTGGGACCGCCCGCCATACACAGATGGATCACGCGTTTGATCCGCGGCCGGTGATGCAGCGAAGCGATGACGCCGCTCGAGGCATCGGTTCCGCTCGCGGCACCGGATGCGTTAGCGGAGTGGCCGTGCAGCAGCGTCCCCAGGGCGATCGATCCGATGCCGGTGCTGCGCAGGAACGTGCGTCGCGAAAGAGCTTGTTTTGACGGAAGTTCGGACTTGGCGTTCATGATGCGTTCAATAGCGGGTAATGGTTTCGTGCAGGTTCAGCAGCACGCGCGCGACGGCCGTCCAGGCGGCGACTTCGGCCGCCTCCAGATCGGATGGAGTGGGCGATTGGCCGGTGGCCAGCAATTGCTCGGCCGCTTCAGGGCTCTGCTCGTAGACGTCCCGCTGCTGCGCATAAACCTCCGCCAGAACGGCCACGATTTCGTCGGACGGTTCCTGGGCCAGGACGCTCTGGTAGGCCCACCGCAGGCGTCGGTCTCGGTCCTCGCCGCCCTCGCGCAGGATGCGGACGGCAAAACCGCGTGCCGCTTCGACAAAGGTCGGATCGTTCAACAGCGTCAAGGCCTGCAGCGGCGTATTGCTGCGCGGCCGAAGCGCCGTGCACTCTTCGCGGCTAGGCGCATCGAAGGCTTTCAACATCGGATGCAGGAACGTCCGCTGCCAGTGCGTGTACAAGCCACGGCGGTACTGCTTCGGGCCGGTGTCGGCCTGGTAGGTACGACGCGGGAAGTTCAGCTGGGCGTAGTAGCCGGCGGGCTGGTACGGTCGCACGCTGGGGCCGCCGACCTGTTCGACCAGTAATCCGCCGGTCGCCAACGCGGTGTCGCGAATGAATTCGGCATCCAAACGGAAACGTCCCTGCCGGGCGAACAGGTCGTTGTAGGGATCCGCCTCGATCAACTCCGGCGTCGGCGTCGAGCTGCGCCGGTAAGCGTCGCTGTGCACGATCAATCGCAGCAGGTGTTTGATGTCCCAGCCCGATTCGATGAATTCCACCGCGAGGGCGTCCAGCAGATCTGGATGCGAGGGGTACGTGCCCTGACCGCCGAAATCATCCACGCTGGTGCAGATCCCGCGGCCGAACAGCAAGCTCCACAGGCGATTGACCATCGTCCGCGCGACCAGCGGGTGCTCGGGATCCGCCAGCCACTCGGCCAGATCTAGCCGCGTCGCTCGGCGACCTGCGACATCCAATTGCCCCAGGAACTCGGGCACCGCCGGCTGGACGATGTCGCCCGAGTCGTCCATCCAGTTGCCGCGTGGCAGGATGCGAATCGTCCGCGGCTTGACCGCTTTACTAATCACGGTGGTCGCCACCGATGCTTTCGTTTGTTCCAGCCGCCGCTGCCGTTGATCGATCTGCTGGTTAATCTCGGCCAGCGGCGCCGCAGTGGCCAAATAATAGTCCTCGACGGCTTGCCGTTGTTCGGCCGACCACTGATCGGCATCGACCGCCAACGCGTCGGTAACGATCCGTGGCGGTGGAGCGTGCCAGCCGGCGCGATCCCACCAGACGCGGCCGCCGAACTGAGTGAACGCCATCCCGTCCGCGACGAACGTTTTTCCCCCTCCGGCCGCAGGATCGTCGTCGGTCGCCAAGCCGACGTCTGCCGCGTCGACTTCCAAGCGGATCCACTGGCCTGTGTCCGGCAAATCGCCCATCCGCCGGTACCCCGTCCAGCTATCTTTGCGACGACCATACTCGATTTGGTCGCCACCCCAGACCGCTCGGTGCTCCCAACTGGGTTCCTTGCCGTCACCGCCGTGCAACTGCAACATGATGGCTTGCGGCGGATCGTCGGGATCCAGATACACCCAAACGTAGAACTTGGTTTGCCGCGAAACCGTGACCGGAGCGTCGGCGTCGATGAAGTAATGTTGAACCAGGTCGCCGCTGGCCTGTTGCCGCGACCGCTGGCCGTGCTGGACCGGACCGTCGGCGGCTTCGACGAAGTTCCATGCTCCGCTGTAGGTGCGGCCCTCGGGCTGGACGTCGTCGATCCAAACCGCTTCGGACGTCGGCGGAGGTTGCCAGGAGGACAAATCCGCCAGCAGCCGTTCGCGCAGCGTTTGTCGCTCGGAGTGCAACCGCTGGAGTTCCGCTTGATGCTGGTCGATCTGGCGTTGTTGCTCGGCCGTCGGCACGGGCATCACCGGGGGGCGATGGCCACGACCGGAGTAGACGCCGCGTTCCTCGAGATCGGCGAAGAAGGCGCCAAAGGCGTAGAAGTCCTTGGCCGTGAACGGGTCATATTTATGGTCGTGGCACTGCGCACAGCCCAGCGTGGAACCGAGGAAAACTTGCGAGACGTTGCGGACGCGATCGGCGAAATAAATCGCCAGGTATTCCTTGGCTTGGGAACCGCCCTCCTCGGTCGTTTGGTTCAAGCGGTTGTAGCCGCTGGCGACCAATTGATCGGTCGTCGGATCGGGCAGCAGGTCGCCGGCCAATTGTTCGCGGATGAAACGGTCGTAGGGCAGGTTGTCGTTGAACGCCCGGATCACGTAATCGCGATAGGGCCACTGGCTGATTTCCTGGTCTCCGTGATAGCCCACCGTATCGGCATAGCGAACGAGGTCCAACCAGTAACTGGCCATCCGCTCGCCATAACGCGGCGATTCGAGCAAGCGGTCAACCAACTGGCTGTAGGCCAGCGGCGAAGGGTCGGCAACAAAGGCTTCCACTTCGGCCACGGTCGGGGGCATTCCGGTCAGGTCCAAGGACAGCCGGCGGATCAGCGTCGCCGGATCCGCCGCCGGCACCGCCGCCACCTGTTCCTGCTGCAACCGCTTCGACACGAAGTGATCGACCAAGTTCGGCGAAAGGTTTTCCGGCGCCGGCCGCAATGGCGCATACGCCCAGTGCGCTTCGTACTCCGCGCCCTGTTGGACCCACTGTCGCAGCCGCTGCCGTTCGGTCGCGGTCAGCGGCTTGTGCACATCCGGTGGCGGCATCCGCAAGTCGTCGTCTTCGGCAAAGATCCTCGCGACCAATTCGCTGGCCTCGGCGTCGCCCGGCAAGATCGCTCCCGACTCCAGGGCGGCTTCGCGCTGGTCCAGCCGCAGATCGGCCGCGGCGTGCTGGGCGTCGGGACCGTGACAGGCAAAGCACTTGTCGGACAGGATCGGACGAATATCGCGATTAAAACGCAGCGGTTCGGTCGCCGTGGCAACGCTGGACGCCAGCATCAGCAGGCCGGCAAGGGAGCGAGCAAACTTCATGATCAGCATTCACGGGGAAGGTTTGGCGGGTGCCACCATTGTACGCGCCGCTTCGGATCGATGCGCGGTTCCGGTTCGCGACCCCGCTGGCATGCGGTTTGCTTCATGCCGTTTGCTTCATGCCGTTTGCTTCATGCCGTTTGCTTGAGGTTGCCCGGCCAAGCGGAGCAAGGGGCGGGTCCGAGTCGGTCGGATGCGCCGCGCCGGTCCGATGCGCTGCGCCGGCGAACTGCCCGAGCTGGCAAACCGTTCTGGGGCAAACCGTTCTGGGGCTGACTTCAAATCGTTCCTGTCGCGTCCCGGTTGCCTGGGCTTTTCTTCCAGCTCTACCAATTGTTCAGTATGTTTGCTTGTCCGCGTTTGCTCTTCGTCGCTTCGTTCTGCTTCTCTGTCGCCGGCGTCGCGACCGCTCAGTCCATCCCCAGCACCTCCCAGTCCGAACCGGCCGGGGGGCGTCCTCAATCGACCCAGGTGGACTTCTTCACACTGCTAGAATCCGGCGGCGACGCGTTCCTGGGTTGGTTCGAACAGGAACAGGACGAGCCCACGGTCGACGCCCCCAAGTGGAATTCGACCGAAAGTCCTCGTCATACCGTGTTGACTTTCGTCGAAGCGATGAACCACGTAGCCCAAGGCCGGCGGGAACCACTCGACCGTGCGCTGCGGACCTTTGCAGACCAGGATCTGGAAGACGCCGAACAGACGGCCTTCGACCTGCTGCACGTCTTCGACCGCCTGCCCGAGCTCAGCCCCGGCACCATTCCGGGTCCGGACCACGTCCGGCACGCGAACATCCGGCGTTATGAACTGTTTCCCCGCGGGATCGATCACCGCTGGGCTTACCAAGCGCTGTCGGCCCCGCCCAAGGGCAGCATCGTACTGATCCAGCAGAACGGCCGGTGGGAGTTCGACGCAGCGACGCTCCGCGGCGCATCGGACTTACTGGAAAGCGTCCAGTCGATACCGCCGCGGCCGCGCATCGATCAGAAAGGCCAGCTGTTCGCCAGCGTCATGGAACCCACCTTTTCCGAGACATCCTTTCTGGACTGGCTGTGGTTCTGCTTGTTCGGTGCCGCGGGCATCGCGATCGCCTATGGGGCTTACAAGGCGATCCTCCGGCTGAAACGCAAGCGAGCCCGCGGCGGCGACGTGATGATCGGTTCGATGCTGGACGGTTTGCTGTGGCCGACGATGGTCATTGCGGTGACCCTGGGCTTCGCCATCGGTTCCACGCGATTAAATTTTCATCCCGGGCTATCGGGGCTGCGTTGGAATTGTATCGAGGTGGCCTTTGTCGTTGCCGGCGTCATGGTCGTGGTGGCGTTGCTGGAATTGTTGGTACTGGGGATGCGAAGATCCCTGTTCGACAACGAAGATCCGTACGCCCAAATGGTCTCGCTGGTCATCCGCCGATCGCTGCGCATTTTGGCCGGAGCAATTCTGTTGCTGTTCGTTTTCCAAAACATTTTCCAGTGGAACATCACGGCGATGTTGGGCGGCCTGGGCATCCTCGCCCTGGCGCTGTCGCTGGCGGCCAAGGACGCGGTCAAGAACCTGTTTGGTGCCGCCACCATCTTCGCCAACCGACCCTTTATCAATGGCGACTGGGTGCGGTTCGATGGCGAACTGGGACAAGTCGACGACGTCAGTTTGCAGGTCACCAAGATCCGTTTGCTGTCCGGCGACGTGATGTGGGTGCCGAACATGAAGTTCATCGACGAGACCGTGGAAAACCTTTCGATGCGCAAGTACCTGCGTCGCGTGATGGACATCGCCATCACCTACGACACGCCGGCCGAAAAGGTCGAGGAAGCCATGGATATCCTGAAAGACATTCTCACCAGCGACGCGGTCGCCGGCGATGGCAACTGCGACCTGGACGAACACCCGCCGCAAGTTTGGTTCGACAAGTTCGGTTCCCACTACTTGAACCTGCGAGCGGACTACTGGTACCTGATGGACGCCGACGAAAATAAAATCCAACGCGACAGCCAACGCGGTTGGTTCAGCTACCTCGATCATGCCACGATCGTCAACCACGAAGTGCTGCGTCGCTTCAACCGCGCCGGCATCGACTTCGCCTTCCCCACGCAAACGATCAAACTGGAGCGTGCCAACCAGGATTAATATGCATCCTTTGAAGCGTGAAGCGATTTGCGAAAAGTGGTCACGAGGCGGCTTTGAAAACGATACGGGTTCCAGGCCACCGCGATCGTGCGTTGCGGTTTGGTGCCGGCAAACGAGCGATACACGCGCTGCTCGCTCTGGTCCACCCGCCTGGCCATCTCAGGCACCAAAGACACGCCGTGACGCAGCGAAACCAATTCCTGGACCATCGCCAGTTGACTGGTCCTTTCCACGGCCACCGGCTGGAATCCGCCGCGGCGACAAAACGACACGACGCTGTCGGTTAAACAGTGCGCCTCGTCCAACAAGACGAAGGGGTACTCGACGATGTCCTGAATGCGGATTTTGGCTTTGCCAACCAGACTATGGTCGCTTGGCAAGACCAACAGCAGTTCCTCATCGAACAACGGCTCGACTTCCAAATGCTTCGCCGGCAGGGGCAGGGCCATGATCGCCAAGTCCAGTTCGCCCTGCTGGCAGGCTTTCAGCAGAGCGTCGGTCGTGTTTTCCTGGACCACGACTCGGGCCTGCGGATGCGACTGTGTGAATCGCTGCAAGACCGCCGGCAGGTAGTACGGTGCGACCGTGGGAATCGCCCCGACGCGCACCGTCCCGGTGCGACCGTCATCGGTGATCTCCGCTTTGGTGTCTTCCAGGATCCGCAGCACCTGCGCCGCGCGCGATTGCAGCAGCGTGCCGGCCTCGGTCAACGTCGCCTGCCGTGTGCCGCGTTCGAGCACCGGCTGGCCCAGCTCTTCCTCCAGCCGCTGAATCGAACGGCTGAGCGCCGGCTGCGAAACCAGCAGTTCCTCGGCCGCCCGCGTGAAATTGCCGCGCTCGGCGACTTTTAAAAAATACCGCAGTTGATCCAGCTCCATCGCTTTGTCTCCCGGTCCTCGTACGCTCGCCCCCACGTTCGCTGCGTTTCGACGCCACGCAAGCATGCACGCAACGCATAGAAACAATCAAAACAATGCACTGGAATCATAGCAGTCAGCTCCGATAATGGGAACAGAAACGGCGGGAACAGCCCGCTCTTCCTTCTTCGTCTGCTTTCTCTGAGGAACCACTTATGCGTTGTTCATTCCCTTTCTTTTTAGGCGTCCTGGCGTCGGCCCTTACCGGCACCGCGACGGTTCGAGCCCAATCGCCGGCGGCCGAACCCCCGGCAAGCGCGACCAGCTCGCCGGCGGGCCATGCTTCCGGCAACGGCGGCGCGGCGGCGTGTCCGGTCATCGGACACGGTGGCGAAACGGTCACCACGATGGACAGCCAGCCCTACGTTCGCGCTGGCAATCACAAATGGTGGCCCAATCAGTTGGACCTCCAAGTCCTGCACCAGAACTCGCCCCAAAGCAATCCGCTGGGCGAATCTTTCGATTATGCCGAGGCCTTCGGCACGATCGATTTGACGGAGTTGAAGCGGGACGTGATGGAAGTGATGACCACGTCTCAGGACTGGTGGCCGGCGGATTACGGACACTACGGGCCCCTGTTCATTCGGATGGCATGGCACAGCGCTGGCACGTACCGCGTGACCGATGGTCGCGGGGGCGCTTCCGATGGCACCCAACGTTTCGCTCCGCTGAACAGCTGGCCCGACAACGCCAACCTCGACAAAGCTCGACGATTGCTTTGGCCGGTCAAACAGAAGTACGGTCAGAAGATCTCCTGGGCCGACTTGATGGTCTTTGCCGGCAACTGTGCGCTGGAGTCGATGGGATTTGAACCCATGGGGTTTGCGGGCGGCCGCGAAGACGTCTGGGAACCGCAGCTGGACGTCTACTGGGGTCCCGAGAATGAATGGTTGGGCTCGGAGCGTTACAGCGGCGATCGCGAACTGGAGCGTCCGTTGGCGGCCGTGCAGATGGGGTTGATCTACGTCAACCCGGAAGGCCCGAACGGCAAACCCGATCCGTTGGCCGCGGCCCAGGACATCCGCGAAACGTTTGGTCGGATGGCGATGAACGATGAGGAAACCGTCGCCCTGATCGCCGGCGGACACACCTTCGGTAAAGCCCACGGAGCGGCCGCTCCGGAAGGCCACGTCGGCCCGGAACCCGAGGCCGCGGCGATCGAGCAACAGGGACTGGGCTGGCAGAACAGCTACGGCACGGGCAACGCTGGCGACACGATCACCAGCGGTCTGGAGGGTGCCTGGACTTCTACGCCGGCCCAGTGGAGCCACGGATACTTTGCGAACCTGTTCGAGTACGACTGGGAATTGACCAAGTCACCGGCGGGGGCTTGGCAGTGGAAGCCCACCAATGGCGAAGGCGCCGGGACCGTTCCGGACGCTCACGACGACACCAAGTCCCACGCCCCGATGATGTTCACGACCGACCTCGCCCTGCGCATGGATCCGGCCTATGAAAAGATCTCGCGGCGGTTTTACGAGAACCCCGAACAATTCGAGCAGGCCTTCGCCAAGGCTTGGTACAAGTTAACGCATCGCGACATGGGACCCCACGCCCGCTTGCTGGGGCCCTGGGTCGCCGAACCGCAACTGTGGCAGGACCCGGTTCCGGCGGTGGACCATCCGTTGGTCGATCGGGCCGACGTCGCCGAACTGAAACAGCGGATCTTGGCTTCCGATCTGTCGGTTTCCCAGCTCGTGACAACCGCTTGGGCCTCGGCGTCGACGTTCCGCGGCAGTGACCTGCGTGGCGGAGCCAACGGCGGGCGGATCCGGCTCGCACCGCAAAAGGATTGGCCCGTCAACCAACCGCAGCAATTGGCCCACGTGCTGGACCGCTTGGAAGCGATCCAACAGCAGTTCAATGCCGCCCAAAGCGACGGCAAGCGGGTTTCGCTGGCGGACTTGATCGTCCTGGGCGGAGCGGCGGCGATCGAACGGGCGGCCGCAACCGCCGGGCACGATGTCGACGTTCCCTTTACACCGGGACGGACCGATGCGACGGCCGAACAGACCGATGTCGAATCCTTTGCGTTCTTGGAACCCAAGAGCGATGGCTTTCGCAATCATTTCAATAAGGACGATCCTCGCCAAGCCGAAGAGCAGTTGGTCGACCGTGCCAGCTTGTTGACGCTGTCGGCACCGGAGATGACCGCCTTGGTCGGTGGCCTGCGGGTGTTGGGTGTCAGCAGTCAGTTCCCCGACTTGGGCGTGTTGACCGAACGGCGAGAAGCTTTGTCGAACGACTTCTTCGTGAACCTGTTGGACATGCAGACGCAGTGGCGGCCCTCGCCGATGTGCGACCACTTCTACGAAGGCGTCGACCGCGACACCGGCCAGGTGAAGTGGACGGCTTCGAGAGTGGACTTGGTGTTCGGGTCGCATTCCCAGCTGCGAGCCATCGCCGAGGTGTATGCCTCGGGCGACGGCGAGCGACGGTTCGTGGACGATTTTGTCGACGCGTGGCACAAGGTGATGACGCTGGATCGCTTCGACGGCTGACAAAATATCGTAGGATGGCAACGAGTGATCTCATGGACGAGGCGCGGCGTGCTGGTAGGATGGTGGAGGAAGTTCACCGTATCCACCCCAAAGGGAAACCAGCATGCCGATGCCTTGCCACCGCCTGATCTTAGTTGCCATCTTGGCGATTGCGGCAGGCCCCGCGTCTGCCGCAGCGCCGCAGCGGCCCAATGTGCTGATGATTCTGGTCGACGACCTGAAGCCGGCCTTGGGCTGCTACGGCGACACCACGGCCCAAACGCCGAACCTGGATGCGTTGGCCGCCCGCGGCATGCGTTTCGATCGCGCCTACTGCAACCAAGCGGTTTGTGCCCCGTCGCGCTTCACGCTGATGCTCGGTGCGCACTCCACCTCGACCGGGCTGTACGGCCTGGGCAGCCAACTGCGGCAAGTGATCCCCGAGGCGGTGACGCTGCCACAGTACTTTGCTCGCCACGGTGGTTACCGAACCGAATCGCTGGGCAAAGTGTTTCATATCGGTCACGGCAACCACGGTGATCCCGAATCCTTCCAGGTGCCCCACTACCATGACAAGGTGATCGAGTACCTCGACCCGGCCAGCACCGACGGCGGCAAACTCACTCGTGAAGAGGCGTACTTTACGAACCAAAAACTCGGACAGATCCGATCCCTGCCTCGCGGAGCGGCCTTTGAATCACCGGTCGCCGAGGATACGGATTACGCCGACGGAAGAGTGGCCGCCGAAACCGTTCGTCGCTTAGAAGCCGCCGCCCAGCGACGCGAGGCCGAAGGCACGCCCTTCTTCATCGTCGCGGGTTTCGCTCGCCCGCATCTGCCTTTCAGCGTTCCGCAGCGTTACTGGGACCTCTACGATCCGGCTACGTTGCCGATGCCCGAAGTGGAAACCCTGCCGGAAAAAGCCCCTCCTGTGGCCGGCAAACGGGGCGGCGAAATCAGCAACTACGCTCCCGTGCCCACCGGCCCTGATGCCGAATTCAGCGAGGACCTAAAGCGGCAACTGATCCACGGCTATTACGCCAGTACCAGTTACGTCGATGCCCAGATCGGCAAAGTCCTCAACGCACTCGATTCGCTACAGCTATCCGACCAGACCATCGTCGTGCTGTGGGGCGACCACGGCTTCCATCTGGGCGATCTGGGGATCTGGACCAAGCACACCAATTACGAACAAGCCAACCGCATTCCGTTGCTCTTGGTCGCCCCTGGCGTGACTCGCTCCGGTTCCTCTTCGCAGCAGCCTGCCGAGAGCGTCGACGTTTATCCGACGCTGGCGGAACTGGCCGGACTGCCCCAACCCGACGTCCCGCAAGGAATCGACGGCGTCAGTCTGGTACCGGTCCTCAAGGATCCCACGACCCGGGTTCGCGACCATGCCTACCACGCCTACCCGAAAGCCAAACTGGGCCGCGCCATTCGCACCGAGCGTTATCGCCTGGTCCAGTGGTCGCCCTGGAACGGCGACGAGGAAGGTATTCGGTACGAGCTGTACGATTACCAGGCCGACCCGCTGGAACGCCGCAATCTGGCCGCAGATCAGCCGCAGGTGGTACAGCGATTGAAGACAATCCTCGATCGCTATCCCGATCCGCTGCCTCGCGACCGCCGATAAGCGGCCGAAATGATCAAGTAAAATGCCCGCAGACCCACCTCTCTGGAGCGCCTCATGAAATCGCAAGCAATTTTAATTTTCGCCACCCTGGCAAGCCTCGTCATAACGGCCGCCACCGGATCCGCTCAGTCGATCGTCGACCAGTGGCAGTACACGCTTCGCCGCCCCGGCGGCGATTGGCAACAGCCGGGCTTCGAAGCCGCCGGATGGAAGCAGGGTTCTGGCGGCTTTGGAACTCGGGATACGCCGGGAGCTCGCGTGGGCACGACCTGGGCGACCAACAGCATCTGGCTGCGCAAAACCTTTGCGCTCGACGCGGTTCCAGATCATCCCGCCCTGTTGGTCCACCATGACGAAGACGCCCAGATCTGGCTGAACGGTAAACGTGTCGCCAATTTGAAGGGTTTCACGACCGAATACATCGTCGTGCCGCTGGAGGATGCCGACCGGGCGGCGCTGCGGCGCGGCGAAAACCTCCTGGCCGTGCACTGCCGTCAAACCGGCGGCGGCCAATTCATCGACGTCCACCTGGTCGATGCCGACAACGTGCCAGCCCTTCCCGAACCGCAGCGCAGCACGCGTCCTTTTATCTCGGACCTGATCACCGAGTGGGGCGAATCGGTCACGCCGGAAAACGCCTGGACCGAGTACCCGCGTCCGCAGCTCAAGCGAGACAACTGGACCAACCTGAACGGCTTGTGGGATTACGCCATCACCGCGCGCGACCAGCAGGAAGCACCGCAGAACTGGGATGGCCAGATCCTGGTCCCGTTCAGCCTGGAATCCAAGCTCGGTGGCGTCCAGCGGCTGCTCGATCCGACCGAAACCCTGTGGTACCGGCGGACGTTCACCGCGCCAAAGTCGCCCGAACAACGGACGATCCTGAACTTCGAAGCGGTCGACTACCGCTGCGAAGCCTTCGTCAACGGCCGCTCGGTCGGCTCGCACACCGGCGGCAACACCCCGTTTGCCTTCGATATCACCGACGCCCTCGAGGAGGGCGAGAACCGCTTGATCGTTCGCGTCGACGACGATACCGAAGAGTACCAACTGCGGGGCAAACAGACGCTGAACCCACGCGGCATCTGGTACACTCAGGTCTCGGGCATCTGGCAGACGGTTTGGCTGGAGCAGGTCCCCAAGGTCCACGCGCGGCATGTGATCATCCACACGTGGCTCGACGGCACGGTCCACGTTCGTGTCGATGCGGCCGGTGCCGAGGCAGCCGGTGCCGAGGCAGCCGGTGCCGAGGCGTCGAATCTGAAACTGCAAGCCGTCGTGCGTCACGGTGACGAAGAGGTAGTTCGCGCCACGGGCACCGGAACCGAACTGACGCTGCGTGTGCCCGATCCCCAGCTGTGGAGCCCCGACTCGCCAACCCTGTACGACCTGCAGCTGCGTGTTGGCGACGACGCCGTGCAGAGCTACTTCGGCATCCGCGAAGTCGGCAAGGTCCAGGACGCGGACGGGCATTGGCGGTTCACTCTGAACGGCCAGCCAATCTTTCACTGGGGACCGCTGGACCAGGGCTGGTGGCCTGATGGGCTGCTGACGCCGCCCTCGGACGAAGGCATGCTGTTCGATATCCAGTGGCTGAAACAAGCCGGATTCAACATGATTCGCAAACACATCAAGGTCGAACCGCGTCGTTACTACTACCACTGCGACCGCCTCGGCATGATGGTCTGGCAGGACCAGGTCAGCGGCGGCGAAAGCCGTCAGAAGGGTTGGCCCGAGTGGACGCGGCTGCGTCCGAATCCGGTCGACGCTGTGTGGCCAGCGGAACAACACGAACAGTTCATGGCGGAACTGGAAGAGATGATCCACCACCTGGAAAGCCACCCTTCGATCGTCGTCTGGGTGCCGTTTAACGAAGCCTGGGGACAGCATCAAACGGTCGAAGTTGGCAAATGGACCGAGCAGCGGGATCCGTCGCGGCTGGTCAACATTGCCAGCGGCGGGAATTTTTGGCCGGTCGGCGACATCGTCGACCACCACCAGTACCCGCATCCCGGATTCCCCTTCGACCTGAACCACAATGGCCGCTTCGATGACTACATCAAGGTCATTGGCGAATTCGGCGGCCACGGCTACCCGGTCCGCGAACACCTGTGGGATGCGGATCGCCGCAATTGGGGGTATGGCGACCTGCCGCAAACCGAGGCCGAGTACAAACAGCGGTACGTGCAATCGCTGGAGATGATCCACGAGCTGCAGTCGCGCGGCATCGCGGCCGGCGTGTACACCCAGACCACGGACGTCGAAGGCGAGATCAACGGCCTGATGACCTACGATCGCAAGGTAATCAAGATTCCCGCCAAAGAACTGGCGACCCTGCACCAGCGGTTGTTTGCCGAGTAGTGCGAGCGGGTTTGGGGTTAGGGGGATTGCAGAGCAGCACGCCCCCTTCCGTATTTCGATGCGGTGTGCGGTTTGGAAATCGCACGCAAACAGTCACCCCGTTGCACCGGAGCCCCCTCACCCCCGGCCCCTCTCCCACCACTGCTTCACTCGCTGACGCTCGCGGCGCCGCGGGGGAGAGGGGAGAAAACGTTGTATTCTATCGCTCCGATCACGCTATACTCTAGCTGCTTTAACGCCCCGTGATTGCCTGTCCCGCCCTTGGCTGGAGTTCCGCTCGTGTCCGCTGACGCAACGATTTTCGAAGGCTGTATCCCCGCGCTGATGACGCCCTGCGACGCCCGTGGCAATCCCAACTTCGACGCCTTGGTCGCCAAGGGTCGCGAGTTGATTGATTTGGGCATGCGGGGCGTGGTCTACTGTGGTTCGATGGGCGATTGGCCGCTGCTGTCCGACGCCCAGCGTCAGGACGGCGTGCGGCGGTTGGTCGAGGCGGACGTGCCGGTCGTCGTCGGCACCGGTGCTCAGAACACGTCCCTGGCGGTCGCCCATGCCGCGCATGCTCGCCAGGTTGGCGCGGCCGGGTTGATGGTCATCCCGCGAGTGCTGTCCCGGGGCATTTCCACGCCCGCCCAGCGCGCTCATTTCGTGGCCATCCTCGAAGCGGGTGGCGAGATTCCCGCGGTGATCTACAACAGCCCTTACTATGGCTTCGAAACCAAAGCCGATCTGTTCTTTGAACTGCGTCGCGACTTTCCCAGCCTGGTCGGGTTCAAAGAGTTCGGCGGCGCCGAGGCATTGACCTACGCGGCCGAACATATCACCAGCGGCAATCCGGAACTGGCTTTGATGGCCGGCGTCGATACCCAGGTCTACCACGGAATCGTGAACTGCGGAGCCGTGGGCGCGATCACCGGCGTGGGCAACGCCCTGCCCGGACCGGTGCTGCGGCTGGTCCAGCTGTGTCAGAAGGCCGCCGACGGCTGCCCGGATTCCCGACGCTTGGCTGCCGAATTGAACGACGCCCTGGCCGTGTTGTCGAAGTACGACGAAGGTCCCGACCTGGTGCTGTACTACAAACACTTGATGGTCCTGGAAGGCCATCCGGAATACGAACATCACTTCAACGCCAGCGACCGCCTGAGCGATTCGCAGAAGGCGTTTTTGGAAGCCCAGTGGCGGATGTTTCGCAAGTGGTGGGACGCGTGGCCCGGGAAAGCCTGATGCCTACGCCGACCGCGGGAATTCACATCGTCGATTCGCACACCGGCGGCGAACCGACGCGGCTGGTCGTCGACGGCGGACCGGACCTGGGATCGGGTTCGCTGGCCCAGCGACTGATTCGGCTGCGCGAGACGGCGGACGATTTGCGGCAGACCGTGGTCAACGAGCCACGGGGCTGGGACGCGATCGTCGGGGCGTTGCTGTGCGAGTCGACGGACCCCCACTGTGCGGCCGGCGTAATCTTTTTTAACAACACCGGTTACTTGGGGATGTGCGGCCACGGCGCTATCGGCGTTGCCGTGTCGTTGCATTACCTTGGCCGCGTCCCGCTGGGCCGCGTGAAACTGGAAACGCCCGTCGGTCCCATCGAAGTGACACTCCAGTCCGCCAACGAAGTGACGATCGAAAACGTGCCCAGTTACCGCTGGCGAAGCGACGTCACGGTCAACGTCGAGGAGCTAGGACCGGTTACCGGCGACGTCGCCTGGGGTGGCAACTGGTTCTTCTTGGTTCAGGACAGCCCGGTCGAAGTGGTCCGCACCAACATCGCCGCCCTGACCGACGCGGCTTGGCGGGTCCGCCGCGCGCTCGCGGCCGAAGGCGTGACCGGCCGAGGCGGGATCGAGATCGATCATATCGAGTTCTTTGCACCGGCGACGACCGGCGTAGCGAACAGCCGCAATTTTGTGCTCTGTCCGGGTGGTGCTTACGATCGTTCGCCCTGCGGTACGGGAACGAGTGCGAAAATCGCCTGCCTGGCCGCCGATGGTAAACTTGGGCCGGGCGAAACCTGGGTCCAGGAAAGCATTATCGGCAGCCGCTTTGCCGCCAGTTACCACTTGGTCGATTGGACGGACCCGGCCAGCGTCATCAATGTTCCGACCACACTGGACGAGCAGGGCGTACCGGTTGTCATTCCCCGGATCACGGGGCAAGCTTTTATCAGTGGCGAAGGGTTTCTGGTACAACAACCGGAAGATCCATTCCGCTGTGGGGTGCGTTGCTGAGCTGATTGAGCCGCAGGCATTTTTCCACTCAATGGAAGCGAAAGGACCATCAAGGATGTCAGACGCCGAGCAAATGATCGCCAACCAAACCGCCGACGAAAGTTACGTGGGTGTGTTTGATCTGTTCAAAATCGGCATCGACCCCTCCAGTTCGCATTCGGTCGGCCCGATGCGAGCCGCACACCGCTACGTGGCGATGGTCAACACTTCGTTTCGCTCGATCGGGTGATCCCCGTGATACGTCGCACCGGTGCGGACATGTCGTCTCGGTACAAGGAAACCTCGCAGGGTGGCCTGGCCGTTAACTTTATTGAGTGTTAGTCGTGCGGATCCGCCGCGCCGGAAAGTCTTGCATCCCAGGAGGACCTTTTGTTTCCCTTGCATGGACACCATCTGATCGGATCGCAGCGATCGCGAAAGGGCGACGAACCGTTCCAGGCGTTCGATCCTACTACGCAACTGACCTTGCCGACCGAGTTCGTTGATGCGACTCGCGACGAAGTAGGCCGGGCCCTGGAACTGGCTGATAAAGCGTATCCGGTGTTGGTCGAATCGTCGCCGGAAACCCGCGCCCGGCTGCTCGAGAAAATCGCCGATGGACTGGAGCAGAGCGGCGACGAGTTGCTGCAGTATTGCCACGAGGAGACGGCCCTGCCCATGCCGCGTTTGACGGCCGAACGCGCTCGCACCGTGTACCAAACCCGCTTGATTGCGGCGATGCTGCGCGAAGGCAGCTGGGTGGACGCCAAAATCGATCACGGTGATCCAACCCGCCATCCGCAGCCCAAACCGGACGTGCGCAGCATGTTAACCGGCATCGGACCGGTGGTGGTGATGGGCGCCAGCAACTTTCCGCTGGCGATCTCGGTGATCGGCACCGACACGACGACCGCGCTGGCGGCCGGCTGTCCGGTCGTGGTCAAGGGGCACCCGGCGCATCCCGGGACGTGCGAGTTGTTGGCAGGAATCGCCGCCCGGGCTGTCCAGGCCAGCGGCTTGCCGGCCGGGGTGTTTTCGCTGCTGCAGGGACGTTCGCACGAGGTAGGTCAGGCCTTGGTGGAACATCCGGCGACCGCCGCGGTCGCTTTTACCGGATCGCAGGCCGGCGGTCGCGCCCTGTTCGACATCGCGGCCGGACGTCCAAATCCCATTCCCGTCTACGCAGAAACCGAAAGCATCAATCCGGTTTTCGTCTTACCACAGGCGCTGCAGCAACGCGGTGAAGCGATCGCCGAGGCTTACGTCGCTTCGGTTTCGATGGGCTGCGGCCAGTTGTGCACCAAACCGGCCGTGCTGCTGCTGCCTCCGGGCGAAGCGGCGAGTCAGTTGATCGATGCGGTGCGACGAGCACTCGGTTCCGTTCTGCCGGGCAACTTCCTGCACGCCGGGATCGCGGCGGCGTTTTCTCACAACGTCGCCCAGATCCGTCAACTGGACGGCATTGAGTTTCTTGCTCCGGAGACGGATGCCCAGAATTTCATGGAATCCGACGCGGCGCTGCCGGCGGGCCCCGCCGATCCGCCACAGGTTCTGATCGGCGTCGCGGACTTCGAGACCGTCCGTCGCGAAGCGCAACTGCGTCGCGAGATCTTTGGCCCCTTCTCGATGATCATCCGCTGCGAAAGTTTGTCGCAACTGGAGCAAGCCGCCGCGTGGTTCGACGGCCAGTTGAGTGCGACCCTGCACGGCACCGAAGCAGATCTAAGCGACCACCGTCCGCTGGTGGCCGCGCTGCGTCGCAAGGCCGGCCGCTTGGTCGTGAACGGGTTTCCCACGGGCGTGGAGGTGTGTCATGCAATCCATCACGGCGGTCCCTATCCGGCGACGACCCATTCGCATTTTACCTCGATCGGCCCGGCCGCCATCAAACGGTTCGTCCGCCCGATCTGCTTCCAGGACTTTCCCGATGCCGCGTTGCCCGAAGCCCTACAGGAAACCAACCCGCACGGGTTGATGCGTCTGGTCGATGGAACATTGACCCGCACCTGAACCGCCCCCCCAGCCGACGGCGCGAGCCGCGGGTCTCCTAGCCACGAGGTTCTCCGCCGCGGCAACCGTGAGCCACCGTTTAGGGTGCGGACCTGCGAACCGCCGCCGCAACGTTTTCCGCCGCGAGACCCGACGCTCGCGCGTTCGGCTGGGTTAGGCTCGCGAGCCGCGGGTCCAAAGTCTGGCGACTTCAGCTACGGGCGGACTGGCAGATCTAATGTTGACGAACGGCTACGCCGGGTCGTCTTGCAGGATGCCTTCGATGACGTGTCCGTGGACGTCGGTCAAGCGCATGTCGCGACCGCTGAACCGGAACGTCGAACGCGTGTGGTCGACGCCCATCAGATGCAACATGGTGGCGTGCAGATCGTGCATTTCGGCACGGTTCTCGACCGCCTTATACCCCCACTCGTCGGTCGCTCCGTACACCGTGCCGGCTTTGACGCCGCCACCGGCCAGCCAGACGGTAAAGCCATACTGGTTGTGGTCGCGACCGTTCTTGCCTTGCGCGAACGGCGTGCGGCCGAATTCTCCGGCCCAGACGACCAGCGTTTCGTCCAGCAGCCCGCGTTGCCGCAGGTCTTTGAGCAACCCGGCGATGGGTTGATCGACCGCACGAGCGTTGTCCTCGTGTCCCTTTTTCAGGTTCGAATGTTGGTCCCAGCGATCCGCTCCCACATTGGGGCACGTCAGTTCGACAAAGCGGACGCCCTGTTCGATCATCCGTCGCGCGAGCAGACACTGGGCACCGTAGATACGCGTCGGTTCGTACTTGGCATCCAGCCCGTACAAACTGCGGATATGCTCCGGCTCCGATTCCAGCGACATCACGTCGGGCACGGCCATCTGCATCGAATAGGCCAATTCGTAGTTGCGGATGGCCGATTCCAAACTGTCGTGCTCTCCGAACGCCGGCGTCGCTTCGGCATCCAACTGGCTGATCAGGTCCAGTTTCTGCCGCTGTAACTGGGGGTCGGCATCGATGGGCTGGATGTTGGCCACGCCCGTGCCGGACGGTTTGAAAATGGAACCCTGGTAGCTGGCCGGCAGGAAGCCGCTGCCGAAACAATCCAAGCCGCCGGGCGGAATTAATCCACCGTTGATGACCACGAAACCGGGCAGGTTCTGCGATTCGCTGCCCAGGCCATAATTCACCCAAGCCCCCATGCTGGGACGCCCCTGCAAACCGCTGCCGGTGTGCAGAAAATAATTGGCGAAGGTGTGCTCGGGAAACTCCGACGTCATCGACCGCACGACGGCCAACTCGTCGGCGCACTGTCCCACATGCGGAAACAGATCACTGACCGGAAGCCCCGACTCGCCGTACTGCTTGAATTTCCACGGACTGGCCAACACCGAACCGGTGTTGTTGAACTGCGTCGGTTCCATGTCGAACAGCTGGCCGGGATCTTTGCCGTTGAAACGGTCCAGCATCGGTTTGGGGTCAAAGGTATCGACCTGCGAAGGACCGCCGTCCATGTACAGAAAGATCACGTTCTTGGCCCGTACCCGATGATGCGGACCATGACCGGCGTAACCGGCGACCGGTGTCTCGACGCCGGCAAACAGCGGGTCCGACCGCAATGCCGCCAACGCCACCGCACCGAATCCGCCCGCACAGCGAGCCAGCATCTCCCGTCGCGAGGTGGGACGGGACTGCAAACGTTGGCAGGGATAGGGAGCTAGAGGATTCATCGCAGAAAAATGAACTCCTTGGTGTTGACTAGAACGTGAGCCAGGGTGGCCCAAGACTGGACGCGTTCGCCGGCACCACCGCTGGCTTCGGCCTGTTGCTGCAAGAACGCCGTAGCGATCTCCAGCTCTCGATCGCTGGGCTGGCGCCCAAACCCGGACTGGTACATCCACCGCACCCGGTCGCTGGTGGCCTCGGGGCCGTCACCAGGAACGGTTTGCAGAGCCCGCTCGGCCCAGCCCTGGGCCAGTTCGGCGACCAACGGATCATTTAACAGGATCAGGGCCTGAGCTGGAACATTGGAAACATTGCGGCGGCCCATCGAACTGAAGGGTACCGGCGTGTCGAAGGTCAGCATGAACGGGGAGAGGAAGTTCCGCCGTACGGAAATATAAATCGATCGTCGCCCGTCGCCGTCCAGCGGTCCACTGGTTCCGGGCCGGCCGCGTCCGGTCATAAACGATGTCAGGTGAATCGGTACCGGAGGCCCGAACAACTTGGGATCCAACCGGCCGGACAACGCCAACAGGCTGTCGCGAATCACTTCGCCCTCGAGCCGCTGCGGCGGCCGGTGATGCCACAGCAGGTTCTTGGGATCTTGCTGCCTGGCCACCGGATCGACTTGGCTGGACATCTGATAGGTGCGAGACAGGATGATGTACTTGATCATCCGCTTCAGGCTCTGGCCATCCTCTCGGAAACGCCACGCCAGATGATCCAGCAGCAGAGGATGCGTCGGCCGCTGGCCCAAGAATCCAAAGTCGTCGGTCGTAGGCACGATGCCGCGGCCCATCAGGTGATGCCACAGGCGGTTGACGATCACGCGAGCGGTCAAGGGATTCTTGGGATCATTGATTTCCTGGGCCAATTGGTACCGGCCGCTGCCTCGCGGAATCTCCATCGGCTGGTTGCCGGAGATCGCGGTCAGGAAATGCCGCGGCTCGACCTCGCCGGGTTTGGAAGCATTGCCGCGAATCAGGATGTGATCGTCTTCGCCCGTGCCATCCAACATGGCCGGCGCCAAACGCGACTCGCGGACGATTTGGCCAGCGGCCTGCTGACGCTGGTCGCGCCACTGGCCAACCAAGGGATGCACATCGTCGCCGCCGTTAAGAAACCGCTCGGCGGCCCGGGCGTACTGGGCATACCATTCTTGCCGGGCGTCCAGACGCCGATCCAGGTCGGCCCGGCTGTCCGCGTCCATCCCCTGCGTGACGAGTTGCACCGAAAGCTGAGCATCTTCGGCCGGCACAAACTCCAGATGCAGACGATGTCCGACGTAGCGAGCCAGGTTCATACTCACCCAACGCTGGTCGGCCTTGATCGGGACGATGGTCTGACCGTGCAGCGGTCCGGCAACCAAGCGATGCGAGTCGACGCAGGCGATCACGTGCCCCTTGCCTGCAACCCGGCAATCGACTCGGCCGTCGACCAATTCGAACGTCGGCGTGCGGAGCGTCCGGCCGCTCTTGGGCAACTTGGTAAGCTTGCTTTGGTTTCGGACCTGACCGAGGGTCTGAGACTTCAGGCCCGACCACGCCGGATCGCTGACGGCCGCCGCAACGGTAGCGATGTGCACCGGTCCGGACGTTTCTTCGGCGGCGGACTGGTCTTCCCCAGACTCGTCTTCGCCCGCTACAGAACGGGCGTCGCTGGCCACCAAGTAAGGCTTGCCCGGCCGCTGTGGCGCCAGACCAAAGATAAAGCCATCCTGCAGGTACTGCTCCGGCGTAATTTTTCCGTAGTCGACGACAATCCGCGGGTCGTCCAGCGGCTCCGCTTCGCGGGGCGGCACGATATCGCGGGCACGCAGCTCGTCCAGCACTTGCGCTTGGAACCGGGTGTCGATTTCGGCCAGCCGCTGTGCGACTTTGCGGTTCTGCTCGATCGAATCGAAGCGGACTTGGCGGTAGTCGCTGCTCTGCAGGAATCCGGACAGAGAGTAATAATCGGCGGTGCTGATCGCGTCGAACTTGTGATCGTGACAGCGAGCGCAGGCCACCGTGACCCCCAGAAAGGTTTTGGTCATGACGTCGATCATGTTGTCGAACCGGTCCGCTTCGTCCTTGCGGATATCGACCGGCGAATGCACCCATTCGCCCAAGAACCAAAACCCGGTTCCCAGCACCGACTCGTTGAAGCCTTGTTCGGGATGCAAACGAGGCTCGGTCAATAGGTCGCCGGCGATGTGTTCGCGTACCCACTGGTCGTAGGGAACATCCGCGTTGAGCGCGCGGATCACATAGTCGCGGTACTGAAAGGCGTTGGGGGTGTCGTTATCGAATTCGTGTCCCCGCGACTCCGCATACCGGACCAGGTCCAGCCAGTGCCGTGCCCAACGTTCGCCAAAGTGTGGCGAGTCCAGCAAGCGATCGACGACGCGTTCCAGGGCGTCATCACGCTCGTCTGCCAAGAACGCGTTGACCTCTTCCGGCGTGGGCGGCAATCCGATCAGATCAAACGTCACGCGGCGCAGTAGCGCCGTGCGATCGGCATCGCTGGCCGGCGTCAGGCCCGCCTCTTCCAAGCGTGCCAGCACGAATCGATCGGCGTCGGTTTGCGGCCAAGTGGTGTCCTGCACTTTGGGAGGCTGCGGATTGGTGATGGGTTGCCAGACCCAAAACTCGTCCCGCCGCTGTGCGAGGTCGAAGGTTTCCAGCGGAGCCGCCTCGGCCGCAGCCGGCTCCTCGGGCCACGGCGCTCCCATCTCGATCCAGCGTTCGAACACGGCGATCGATTCGTCGGCCAATTGCCCCTTGGGCGGCATCTCGTAGGACTCGTACCGCAGGGCCTCCATCAACAGGCTGCCGTCCGGATCGCCGGGAACAATCGCCTCGCCCGAATCACCACCCCGCAAATGGGCCTCACGGCTGTCCAGTAACAAGCTGCCCTCGATGCGATCCGCTCCCGCACTGTGACAGGAATAACAGTGCTCGACCAACAGCGGCCGTACTTGCTTCTCAAAGAATTCGAGCTGTTCGGGCGAGGCAGCGGGCGGTTCGGAATCTGCCGCCGCGGGCGGCTCAGCCAACGCGGGAGAAACCATCCAGAGCGCCGTCAAGACGACATAGAGCAACGGTCGCGGGTCGGTCATTGCGAATTTTGGGAAAGCGAACAGCAACGGGGCCAGCGGCGGCCTAAGGTGGGGCATCTAGCCTACCATAACATGGCCGGTCCGGCGAATTCTATCAGCCGTTTGGGTGGAACCACGGCTCACAGGACAACCGCTGCAAACGCCCAGACGGCGGAAAGAAACGCCCGCACCGGTGCTCACTGCAGCGAAACCGCCTGGGGGTCACCGCCCACCCTCGCGTCCTTCAGGATGACACGTTGGGGCGTTTCGACGCCGGCCTTGACCCGAAACGTCCTGCCCTCGGGCGCCGGCGGCGAGAACCGTTTACCCGCGACTCGCACCGTGTACAGGACCTCATCGCTGTCGGCCTCGACCAGTTGTACCACCGGCGAATCCACGTCGAACTGCAACTCGCCCAGCGTCCCCCAGGACGGCGGCCGGTAATTATCAAACTGGCTGATCGTCCGCGGCCAGCCCGGATACTGCTCGGCCGCCGGGTCGGTCACGTCGACGTTGCGAGGCCAACATTCCATGGTGATTTCGCGGGTCGCGGTGTTCAGCCGCACGATTCCGAAACCGGCCGCTCGCGTGTTCAGAATGTTGCCGGCGGGTTGTTTGTCGGGATTGGCCGCGGCGTAGTTGGTGACCTTGTTGGCGAATCCATCGAGGTGGTCGCCGGTGTACTGCGGAGCCCCCGGTTCGCGGTTGGCACCGGGTTCGAGCGGCTCCCACCAACGCAGATACAGGTTGGCGATCGAGGGCACACAGAACGACCAGATCGCATCGCGGTGCTCGTCGATGCCGTGATGAAAGATCGTCGCCAAGTGCTGGTCACCGGCACAGTGAAACGCAAACGCCTTGCGGAGTGATTCCAGAGCTCGGTTACGTCCCGACTGGGGCCAACCGTTGGAGTCCATGTCGGCATGCAGACGGCCGTTGGCGCTGCCGTGGATGTGAGCCCCGCCACAAAAGATGGTTTGCGAAAGGGCAACCTTCATCTTGGCTTGCCGCCAGTCCTGGGCCCAGCGGTCGATGAAGTTCAACTGCCGCTGTCCCAACAGCACCGCCCCTTCGACATCGACGCTGGCCGGGTCGTAGTCGGGGTTGCGGATGTGGTCCGGACGGGGCCCCTGCTTGGGCACTCGGCCGGCCGGGCCGGTCTTGAACTTGCGGTCTTCGAGAATCGCAAAGTCCACGCCGCCCCAGTTTAGGTTCGTGTAGTAAACGCCGATGCCCTGGCCGATCTTGTGGGGGTCGGCCGGGTCGGGCAGGTGACTGGTCTGAGCCCGTTCGACTTCCTGGACATACACACCGGGCTGGGAATAGCCTCCGTCGGCGGCACCGGGCAAGGTGGAGATCTTGCCGCTTTCGCCCCACAGATTCGGTTGGCCGGCGTCGTGGTCGTCGGGCAAACACACGGTCGGACGATCTTTGATGATGTCGCCAAAGTCCCTTCCAAATTTCAGCCACGCAGCGTAGTGACGGTGGTGGTCGTAGACCTGGTCGCCCGAGAAAAACAACACGTCGGCGTCGACGCGGCGAACGTTGTCGAGCAAATCCTGTCGCGAGATATCGCCGCCGTGGGCCGGTTGAATGGAATTGCCCGTAAAGGCCGCCACGACGATTTCGTCCTTGTCGACCGGATTATTGCGGATCGTGCCTTCGTAGCTGGCCTGCTGGCCATGCCGCACGCGGTAGGAGACGGTCTGGGTATCGTCCCAGTTCTCCACCCGAAACGGTGCCGTCCAGCCCGCTTCGATCACCTTGGCCGTGGCCACCTGTCGCCACCGGCCGTCCTTGTTCACCTCCAGCCGCAACGTGCGCTCGGCATCGTCACCGAGCGGATACAGCTGGGCGGTCAACTTCAACGTGTTGTCGTGGACCGTGTACAGGGCGAAACAGATCACGTCCGCCGGAGCCACTTCGGGGATGGTCAGATTGGCTCGCCGCGGTCGGCGATTTTTATTCTGCTGGGCAAACAACGAAGGCGCGGACACCAGGCCGATCAAGCAGCAAACAAGCAGGCTGCGACAGATATTCATGCGAGCGTTTTCCATTTCCAAATCAAAGAGGAGGTTGCACCGAACGAAGGTCGGACAGGGAGCAACACAGCCGAGGCCCCCATTCTAACCACCGCCCCCAGGAATTCACCTCCCGGCACACCAATCGTACCCTCATAGCCGAACTCGCCGTAGCTGGCGACTTCAGCTACGAGCTGGCGACTTCAGCTACGCGGGCGGCACCACAACAGCATCAAATACAGCGGCAGCAGGTAGTGCGGAGCTCGCAGGACGGCTTCGTGAACGTACTGGTCGGCCCCCCAATAATTCAGCTCCCACGACATTCCGGCCACCGGCCGCGCTAGCGCCGTCAACAATCCCCACAGCGCTGCATACCCGGCGGCAACCACGCGGACGTAGGGCAGCAACAGGCCCGCGCAGACCGCCAAATCCACCCCCCCGGCCGCACGCAACATCAGCTTCGCCGTCGGGTACTCCACCTCCAAAATCACCGACGTCATCGCAAAGAAACTGCCGGGCGTCGGCCACACGCCCAGTGCATACACCCCGTGACCGGCGAACGTCATCACGACCGCCGCGATGGCTAGCGACACGGTCGCCCGGTGACGCGGCCCCAGCCAGATCGCCAGCACCAACACGGCCGGACTCAGCATCTGCCCGCCGTGCTCGACAAACATCGGCGTCTGGCGCTGGGCCGCGACGTACTTGGCATAGCTGAGGAGCACCAGCAGCCCACAGCCGAGCAACAATCCGGCCATCTGCCCTCGCGCAATCCACCGCCGGGTCTTCGAAGCCTGGGCGGGCGAAGTTTGGGCGGGCGAAGTTTGGGCGAGCGAAGTTTGTGCGGGCGAAGCCGAGCCTGGTCGCCGCGCGGTCACGGCCAACACCGCCCCAGCCAGGAACAGCCACGCCAGCCGCGGCAGCCACCGCTGGATCAGCCCGTCGTTGGCTCCCGAACCGACGAACGCCTCCCAGTCGACGCCCAGCCAGGCCGCCAAGCGATACGTGCCGTCCTGCCACAGCAGCCCGCCCAGCGGACTGTCCCAGTAATAATGCACCCAGGCCCAGCCGGCAAAACACATTGCCGCGGCTAGCCGAAGGCACAGCAGCGGCACCGAAGCGCGCACCGGCTCGGCCTCACGAGCGAGTTCGCACTCGGGTTCGCACGGGGACGGCTCAGGGGCTGGGGCTGGCAAGGGCGATCTTCTCGGTGTCGCTGTGAACGGCGGCCATGGGGATCAGGAAGGCCAGGTGATGGGCGGCGTGCAACCACATGAATTGGCGCCAATCCTCGACGTCCAGATCATCCAGAAACGGGTAGTCCTCGATCGGGCCGGCAAACGCAGCGGCCCGGCGGATCGTGGCGATACAGTGGTCGATCACCACGTCGTCGTCGTCGGCCACCGCCGACGCCGGTCGGGGTTTCAACCGCGGCAGGGTCGGTACGCTGCGCATCCGCCGCGTCTTCAACATGTGGTGCAGCGACCATTTCAGCACGGTGGCTCGCAGCAACCGCGGGGCTCGAAAACCAAATCCCTCCATGCCGCCGCGCATCGTGGCGTCCAGATGCTCGCAGATCTGCGTCAAATTCCAACGCTTGGTCTTCACATATCCATCCGTTCTCAACTGCTCGATCTCGGCGATCACCGCATCACCGGAACGGAAATCGAGGGCGCGTTTACGAACCATGGCAAGGCGTTTTCCTGCACCGTAGCGTAGCGAATCGTCCACTTCCGTATGATCCCGCGAATCGGTCGCGATGGCAAGCGTCTCGCTGCCCAGCAGAACGGTTACCCGGCGGCCGGGGGCTGTGAAACCCGTTCACCCCGGCGGAAACTGCTGACTAGAATGAAGGCGGCGACGGCGTGGGATGGTTCTGGGCCGGTCGCGTCCCTCCCTCCACCGAGTCGCTTTCATGCTTTGCTTTCGCGCCGCGGCCTTTCCGAAACAATTCCTCGCGTTGCTTTTCTTCTGGGTGCTCGGCGGCGGCCTGTTGACGGTCCAACCGGCCGGAGCCGCGGATCGCGGCGAGACAGAACGCCCCAACATCGTGTGGTTGGTCAGCGAGGATAATTCCGCCCGTTGGCTGCGGCTGTACGATCCGCAGGGCGCACCGATGCCTAACATCGAACGCCTGGCCGCCGACGGTTTGGTCTTCAACCACGCCTTCTCCAACGCCCCGGTCTGCTCGACCGCCCGCAGCACCATCATCTCGGGCTGCTACGCCCCGCGGATCGGCGCCCAGTACCACCGCAAGCAACAGACGGTGCCGATGCCCGACGACCTGCGAATGTTTCCGTACTACTTGCGACAGGCCGGTTACCACACGACGAACAATTCCAAGGAGGATTACAACTTTCACCCCGCCGAGCGTGACGGGGTGTGGGACAAGTCGTCTCGCCAGGCCACGTATCGCGACCGCCAACCGGGCCAACCCTTCTTTCACGTGCAAAACTTTGGCACCACCCACGAAGGCGGCCTGCACTTTCCCGCCGGCGATCTCGACCGGCCCACCGAAACCGATCAGGCCTCGGTCCAGCCCTTTGCCTACCATCCGGACACGGACCTGTTCCGTTACACCTACGCCCGTTACCTGGACCATCACCGCAAACTGGATCAACAGATCGGCGTTTTTCTCGATCAATTGCAGCAGGACGGTTTGCTCGACGACACGATCATCTTTTATTACGGCGACCACGGCGGCGTGCTGCCTCGCGGCAAGGGCTACGCCTACAACAGCGGTCTGCAGGTGCCGATGGTGGTGCACATCCCCGAGCGGTGGCAACACCTGGCACCGGCGCCGGCCGGCAGCCGCATCGATGGCTTCGTCGAATTTGTCGACCTCTCGGCCACCGCGCTGAACCTGGCCGGCCTGCCGATTCCCGAGCGTCTCGATGGCGAACCCTTCCTGGGGCCGGGCGTCTCGCTGGAACAGCTGAATCGTCGCGACGTCGCTTTTGGGTACGCGGACCGCTTCGACGAAAAGGGCGACCTGGTGCGGACGCTCCGCAAAGGCCGCTTTGTTTACGTCCGCAGTTACCAGCCATTTAATATCGACGGACTGTTCAACGAGTACCGGTACCGCATGCTGGCCTATCAGCAGTGGCGCGAGCTGTATCGCAAAGGCCAACTGAACGAAGCCCAATCCCAGTTCTTCCGGCCGCGGCCCGCCGAGGCGCTGTTCGATCTGCAAAACGATCCCGACGAAGTGCACAACTTGGCGGACGATCCCGAGCACGCCGAGACGCTCGCCGAGCTGCGTGCGATGCTCCAGCGACGGGTCCGTTCGATGCCCGACCTGAGCTTCATCCCCGAGCCGGTCTTTCTGGCCGAGGGCAGCGAGCACCCGGTGCAGTACGGCCAAGCGAACCAGGAGCGGATCGCCGGTTTGGTGGACCTGGCCGACTTGCAGCTGGCCTCCTTCGACGACGCGCGTGACCAGTTGGGCGAGGCACTCGATGCCGACGACCCGCTGCGCCGCTACTGGGCCCTGATCGTGTGCAGCAGCTTCGGCCGGCCAGCCGCCCCGTTCTACGCGACGGCTCAGCGATTGGCGGCCGAGGACCCGCACGCTCTGGTCCGCATCCGCGCCGCCGAGTTCCTGGCGCTGACCAGTCAAGCGAAACCGCAAGACGTCTTCACCGACGTGCTGCGACAGGTCCAGGACGAGACGACGGCGCTGTGGATTCTGAATTCCGCGGCCCTCCTACACGACAGCCAGCACCGCTACGAATTCGATTTCAGCGAGTTCGCCGGCGCCCCCTGGGCCCAAGGCAAAAAGAACGAAAACCAACGTCGTTTCAGGTACCTGAACAAGCAGCTCTCCCCGTAGCGGAAAAACGCCAGAGTTTGGACGACCAGTGGCATAGGCTTCCAGCCTGTGAGGACCGCCGTCACGGGCCCTTGTCATCGCCCGCATCCGAACGCGCCAGCGTCCAGGCGCTGGAGTCCAGGCTTCAGCCGCCCCAGTTAGATTCAAGATCGTTTTCTCCCCTCTCCCCCGAACGCCTGGCGAGCCCAAGCGAGCCAGGCGTTCGGGGGGGTGAGGGGGCCTACGATCGGAGCCTCACCGACAGCCTCCAGTCCCCAGCCAATGCCCAATGCCATCTACTTTCATCATCGCTTGCGATTGAAGCGTTAGCGGAGCGGCGCAAGCCGCCCGGTGTGTGAAGATTCGCACCGCAAAACCGGACGGCTCGCGCCGTTCCGCTACAAAGGAAGTGGCATTGAGCCAATGCCCCCATTCGCAATGTTCATTTTGCAATTTGCAATCAAACTTCCTACCATCACGCTCCCGCCGAGAGGCTCGATCTCTCAGACCAGGCAGGGCCGCCATCCCCACCGCATCGCCCAACGTCACGCGCCCCACCTCCCCAAAGTTTGGCGACTTCAGCGACCTCCCCATCATCAACCAAAAACCAAAAACCAAAAACCAAAAATCATGTCCCTCCGTCGCCTCTCCGAACGATTCGTCGACGCGATGCAGGCGGTCGCACCATGGCTGGGCCGCGAAAAGGTCCGCACGATCACGACGGACGAGCTATCGCAGCGACTTCGCGAAGCCCCCGAATCGGTGCTTCTGGTGGACGTTCGCACGCCGGCAGAAATCGCGGTCTCGCGGATCCCCGGGGCGATCCCCGCGGCCGAGTTTACCGCAGAGGATGCGTCGACAACCGAAGCTCTGGTGGTGGCTTACTGTACCGTCGGCGGGCGAAGCCTCCTGTGGGCGCAAACGCGAACCGCCGAGGGCCACTCGGTCGCCAATTACCGAGGCGGCATCCTGGCCTGGTGCAGCGAAGGGCATCCCCTGGTCACTCCCGAAGGCGAACCCACAAATCAGCTCCACACCCACACCCGTTTCTTCTCGGTCCCCGACGGCTACAAACGCCCTTCGTAGCTGAACTCGCCAGAGTTTGGACGTCAACCATCAACCAACCCCGCCAGGGCTGCTCCGACCAGATAGGCCAACGAAGCGGCGGCGGCTCCCAACGCCAGCGTCTCCAGAGCCGAGCGGACCCAACTCTGCTCTACAAACCGGGCCTTTACCGCCCCGACCATTACGAATGCGCCGCCGGTCAACCAACAGCTGAGCCGATACGGATGCTCGATCCATTCGGGCGAGACCGCGGCCACAACAAAGCTCAACAGCGGCAGAAAGCCGACGAGCAGGAAGGCCACCATGGTGGCCAGAGCGGCTTTCCACGGTGACCGCCGAACGAGGCTCAGCCCGATCTCGTCGGTCATCATCACATCGACCCAGCGGTCCCTGTCGGCGGTGATGATTTCGACGGCCCGTTCCAGATCCTGTCCTTCAAAACCTTTGGCGGCGAAGATCTGGCGGATCTCCTCGCGTTCCCCTTCGGGGTACAGCTCGATCTCTTCGACTTCGCGAGCCCGAGCTCGATCGAACAGCTGTTGTTCGACGCGAGTGCCCAGGAAGTTACTGGCGGCCATACTAAAGCCATCGCCAACCAGGTTGGCCAGGCCCAGCACGATCACGATCCCCGAGGACAGTTCCGCCCCCGCGACGCCCGAGACGACGGCAAAGGTAGTGACCGTGCCATCGATCGCCCCATACACAAAATCGGGCAAATAATCCGGCCGCTGGCCATCGCGCAGCCGCCGCCGGATCCGTCCGGCCGAATGTTCCGCCACCAAGCGTTCCCGGCGACCAGCGTGATCGGACACATTCATACACGAAGCTTCCGAGGCGGTGAGGATCTTAGTGGCCGCCCACGACGGCAGCCGGCTGCCAATCTACCGCGCCGCCGCTCGCCACCGTAGCGGAACTTCGCGTAGTGGAGAAACGCTGGAGCGTTGAACACCGGGCCTGGGAGTGTAGCCTACAGGCGATTCTCCCTACCTCTTCCCAGTCCAGCGACTTCGGCTACACGCCACCAGTGGATTGTGATCGCTCGCTCAGCGGGTACATTAACACCTTCAAACCCGCCGAATCGGCCGCTGGTGGGCCGTTAATGCTCCCGCCCCAAGCAGGAAGTTTTCTATGAAAGCGTTGATGCTGTCGCAGTACAAACAGCTGGACGTCACCGAGGTCGACAAGCCCGAAATCGGTTCCCGCGATGTGCTGGTCCAAGTTCGCGCCTGTGGGATCTGCGGCAGTGACATCCACGGTTACGACGGCAGCAGCGGACGCCGCATTCCGCCCCTGGTGATGGGGCACGAAGCGGCCGGGGTGGTCGCCGAAGTCGGCAGCGAAGTGTCGGACCTCGAGGCCGGCGATCACGTCACGTTCGACTCGACCGTCTCCTGCGGCGAATGCTTCTTCTGCCGCCGCGGACAAATTAATCTGTGCGACAACCGCATGGTGCTGGGCGTTTCCTGTGGCGAATACCGTCGTCACGGAGCGTTCGCCGAATACGTTTCGGTGCCGCAGCACATCTGCTACCGCCTGCCGCCGGAGTTGCCCTTCGAACACGCGGCGATGATCGAAGCGGTATCGGTCGCGGTCCACGCCGCCAACCGCACTCCGGTCACCCTCGGCGATACGGCCGTGGTCGTGGGCAGCGGCATGATCGGGCTGCTGGCGATCCAAGCCATCCGCTTGGCCGGCTGCGCCCGCGTGATCGCCGTGGACCTGGATGCCGGTCGGCTGGAGAAAGCACGCGAACTGGGTGCGGACGTGGTGCTGAAGGCCGACGAAGTGGACGTGGCGGCCGAAGTTAAAAAACATACCGACGGACGCGGCGCCGACGTGGCTCTGGAAGTCGTCGGTGCGTCGGCTACGATCCAAACCGCCATCGACAGCGTTCGCAAAGGCGGCACAGTGACGCTGGTCGGCAACCTGGCCCCGAACGTCGAGATGCCGCTGCAGGCGATCGTCACCCGCGAATTGTCGGTGCTGGGCACCTGTGCCTCCAGCGGCGAGTACCCGGCCTGCATCGAACTGCTGGCCAGCGGAGCGATCCGCGTCGACGATATGATTACCGCCACCGCTTCGCTGGACGAAGGACCGAGCTGGTTCCGGCGACTGTACGGCGGTGAACCCGGAGCGATGAAGGTGATCTTGGATCCGACGCGATAGTGCTCCGCCAACCTTTGACCTTCGAGTCTGGCCGTAGCTGAAGTCGCTAGACTTTGGACCAATTCGCCGCTTCGATCCTAACTCTGGCGAGATCGGCTACCTTAAGATCAAAGTTGGATGAACCGGTAGTTTTTTTTCACAGGCTGGAAGCCTATGCCACTGTTCACAGGCTGGAAGCCTATGCCACTGTTCACAGGCTGGAAGCCTATGCCACTGTTCACTGGCTGGAAGCCTTTGCCACTAGAGTGCTTATGAATGCTCTGATTACGATTGGTTCCTTTGTCTTCTTTACCGCCTTGGTGGCCGTGCTGACGTGGCTGCTGACGCGCCGGACCAAACTGGATACCGACGAAGGTTACTTCCTTGCCGGCCGCAGTCTGACCGGCGTGTTCATCGCCGGGTCGTTGCTGCTCACGAATCTCTCGACCGAGCAACTGGTGGGGCTCAACGGCGGCTCGTTCAACGACGGCCTGTCGGCGATGTGCTGGGAAGTGATCGCGGGCATCTCACTGGTCATCCTGGCGTTGGTGTTTCTGCCGCGTTACCTGAAGTCGGGCATCGCGACGATCCCCCAGTTCTTGGAAGAACGCTACGGACCGACGGTGCGAGCCACCACAGCGATGATTTTCATTATCGCCTACATGTTGATCCTGTTGCCGTTCGTGTTGTTTCTGGGCGCGAACGGATTGAACGGCATGCTGAGGCTGGACGCCCGACTCGGCTTGACCGAGCTGCAAACGATCTGGTTGGTGATCGTGGCGGTGGCCGGATTGGGCGGTGCCTACGCAATCTTCGGCGGGCTGCGAGCGATCGCCGTGTCCGACACCTTCAACGGTGCGGGACTGCTGATCGGCGGCCTGATGATCACATATTTTTCGCTGTCGTTGATCGCCGGTGAGGAAGGCGGATTCGCCGCGGCGTTTGAAAAAATCGACGCGGCCGATCCGGACGCCTTTCGTTCGCTGGGCGCCGCCAATGAGGACACGCATTGGCCGACGCTGTTTACCGGCGTCCTGCTGTTGAACTTCTTTTACTGGTGCACCAACCAACAGATCATCCAGCGCACCTTCGGGGCCAAGAATCTGGCCGAGGGCCAGAAGGGCGTACTGATGGCGGCCTTCTTCAAAATCCTGGCGCCGCTGATCCTGGTCCTGCCCGGCATCACGGCGGCCTACCTGGTGATGGGAGCCGAAGACCCGCAGATGATCGAGAGCGTGGGCCAGGACGAAGAGGGCAACTGGGTTTCCAGCCGAGCGTATGGGGCGTTGGTCGCACGGGTGTTGCCGGAGTGGCTGTTGGGCTTTTTCGCCGCCGTGGTCGTGGGCTCGATCCTGTCGACGTTCAACTCGGTGCTGAACTCCGCAGCCACGCTGTTCTCGCTGGATGTCTTTAAAAAATACCTGCATCCCGCGGCATCGGATCATCAAACGGTCCGCTCGGGCCAACTGTGCAGTCTGGTGATCGGCGTGCTGGCGATCATCGTCGCGCCCTTGATCTTCTATGGTCGCGAAGGCGTCTTCGATTTCTTCCAGACGCTCAATGGTGTGTACTTTATTCCGCTGCTGGCGATCATCATGGTGGGCATGTTCAATCGCTACGTCGATGGTCGGGCGGCGTTGATTACGCTGTTGATCGGCTTGGGGCTGATGATCCTCGGCACCTTCTTCGGTGGCGGCCCAGAGGGTTGGCTACAATCGACGTTCGGTTCGGGCTTCCACTACATGGGCGCGGTGTTCGTCGTCCTGATCGTGTTGCAACTGGCCCTTGGTGCGGCCGGCCTGCGTCGCCAAGAGCCCTACACCCAGCGAGACGTTCAAGCGGTCGACCTGACGCCCTGGAAAGCGGCTCCGCTGGTCGGCGGATTGCTGGCCGCTTTTGCGATTTCGATCTTCGTCTTCTTCGCCGGCTCGCTGCCCTGGTCATGACCCCGGCTCGGCCCGTTTTGCGACGGTCTTTGCCACGACGCTGTCCCCGCCGCGGCGCGAGTCCCCTATGCTGAAAACCTCACCCGAATGCCTGACACCTACCGGAGAATCCGTATGAAGGGTCTGTTCGCCTGGTTGCTTGTGCCCAGCACGCTGCTGCTGTCACTGGTCCTCAACTCGTCTGTATCGGCTCAGGTCGAAGATTTCGATTCGATCAAGCTGTACACGCTGAAGAACCAGCAGGGAATGACGGTCCGCGTCACCAACTACGGGGCGATCATCACGTCGCTCGTCGTCCCGGACCGCGACGGCAATCGGTCTGACGTCGCTCTGGGCTATGACCGTCTGGAAAAATACATCAACGCCGTCGACAAGCCCTATTTCGGCGCGGTCGTCGGTCGCTATGGCAACCGTATCGCCGGCGGCCAGTTCACCCTGGACGGCCAGACCTACTCGCTGCTGAAGAACAATGGCGAAAACCATCTGCATGGCGGAGCGATCGGGTTCGACAAGGTGGTGTGGAGCGTTGAAGCGTACGAAAGCGGCTCCAGCGGCGGCTCGCTGACGCTGTCCTACCTGGCCCAAGACGGCGAGGAAGGGTACCCCGGCAATCTGCGCGTACAGGTCCGCTACACCCTCGGCGACGACAACACTCTAAAGGTCGACTACCACGCCACCACCGACAAGGCGACTCCGATCAACGTGACCCAGCACACCTACTTCAACCTCAAGGGAGAAGGGCAGGGCACGATCCTAGATCACGAATTGATGCTGAACGCCGACCGCTACACGCCGGTCGATGAAGGCTTGATTCCGACCGGCGAATTGGCTCCGGTGGCCGGCACGCCGTTCGACTTCACCACCGCCAAACCGATCGGCCGCGACATCGGACAGAGCAACGAGCAACTGAAGCGAGGTTTGGGCTACGACCACAACTGGGTGCTGAACCGCAGCGAGTCAGCGGAAGGCCTGACGCTGGCCGCGCGAGTGCATGAACCCGAATCGGGGCGTGTGCTGGAAATCCACACGACCGAACCGGGCGTCCAGTTCTACGCCGGCAATTTTCTGGACGGTCGCTTGGTGGGCAAATCGGGCAAGCCCTACGTGCACCGCGGTGGTTTTTGTCTGGAGACGCAACATTTCCCCGACAGCCCCAACCAACCGGATTTCCCGTCGACGATCCTCCGCCCCGATCAAACGTTTCAGTCACAGACCGTGTTCAAGTTCAGCGCAAATTAGTGGCATAGGCTTCCAGCCTGTGAA
>NZ_WIAD01000037.1 GCF_009618275.1 Roseimaritima sediminicola | reverse complement strand
TAGGCGATCGCGACCGGCACACCGGCACGGCTGAAGCCTGGACTGCAGCGCTGGCGACTTCAGCTTCCGCGCCACTATAATCCAGCTGCGCCGACCGCCTCTCCAACCGCCGAGCCCGATCGATGAGAACCTGCACCCTTGCTTGCCGCTTGCTCACCTGCTGCGTTCTGGTTGCCTCGGTCGCCGTCTGCGATGCCGACGATTGGCCGCAGTGGCGGGGGCTGAATCGCGACGGCGTGATCCACGAACCG
The DNA here is from genome assembly GCF_009618275.1 of Roseimaritima sediminicola. GTDB lineage: Bacteria > Planctomycetota > Planctomycetia > Pirellulales > Pirellulaceae > Roseimaritima > Roseimaritima sediminicola. The sequence goes on along the minus strand of NZ_WIAD01000037.1, from coordinate 58,303 downwards.
GGGCTGATGCAGACGTTGCCCGGCGACGCGCTGCCACGTCGTTGGACGGTGCCGGTGGGGCCGGGCTACAGCGGTCCGGCCGTCGTCGACGGGCGTGTTTTTCTGACCGACCGGCAAGCCGACGGGGCGCAGCAATTCGAACGCATCCTGTGCTTCGATGCGGACACCGGCGAAACGTTGTGGACGCAGGTTTACGAAGCGGTCTATACGATCGGCTACAAAGCCGGCCCGCGAGCTTCGGTGACGGTGCACGACGATCGAGCCCTGGCCGTCGGGGCGATGGGGCACTTTCACTGCTTGGACGTCGAAACCGGTGAGGTGCTCTGGCGGCGAGATTTGGCCAGCGAGCTGGACATCCAAATGCCGATCTGGGGCATCGCCGGAGCACCGCTGGTGGTTCAAGACAAAGTGATTCAGATCGCCGGCGGCAAGGGGGCGGCTTGTGTGATCGCGATGGATCTGCAAAGCGGCGAGACCGTCTGGTCGTCGCTGGATGAGCCGGCGGGTTATTCCGCACCGATCCTGATCCGCCAAGGCGGCCAAGACGTCGTCGTATGCTGGACCGGTGCGAGCGTCAGTGGGCTGGATCCGCAAACCGGCGAGGTGTTCTGGAGCATTCCGCTGAAACCGCGGAACATGCCCATCAACGTGGCCACGCCGGTCACCGATGGCGAGCACCTGTTCGTGTCCTCGTTCTACGATGGCGCCATGATGATTCGCCTGGACAGCGACCGTCCGGCTGCGACGAGGATGTGGCACCGCATCGGTCGCGACGAGCAGAACACCGACGCGCTGCACTGCATGATCAGCTCGCCGTTTCTGCAAGGCGACTACGTCTACGGCACGGACAGCTACGGCGAGCTGCGGTGTTTGGAGATCGCCACGGGAGATCGGGTCTGGGAAAGCGACGCCGTGGTACCGCGAGCTCGCTGGGCGACGGTCCATACGATCCACGACGGTTCGCGGCTGATCATGCTGAACGACCAGGGCGAACTGATCTTCGGGCGGGTCTCGCCCAGCGGTTACAGCGAAGTGGCTCGCACGCAGTTGTTGTCACCGACCAAGATCCAGCTGCCGCGCCGCGGCGGCGTCACCTGGTCGCACCCCGCGATCGCCGACGGCGTGATCTACGCCCGCAACGACGAACAACTCATCGCCGCCTCGCTGCAAGAAGACTAGCCTCGCAGTGGCATAGGCTTCCAGCCTGTGAAGACCGGCGCCCGTGACTCCACGAAGGCGACGCTCCGAAGAAAGGCTCTGCTGCGTTCTGAAACCATTCGGTTTTTGGAACGAAGTTTGCATCACGGTCATTCGAGGGCTTTGTCAGGCCCGAGGGCTTGGCCAAGCCCTTGCGACGACTCGAGCTATCTTCCTTCCAGACTACCATCGCAGAGCTATGCAGTTTTTAAAGCGGACTTTCAGTGACTTTGCCGAGGACAACTGCACCACGCTTGCCGCGGCGCTTGCCTACTACACGGCCTTTGCCCTGCCGCCGCTGCTGTTTCTGCTGCTGACGGTGCTGACCCTTGGTATGTCGACCGTCTACGACAGCAAGCAGGCCGAAGAGCGGGCTGAGCAGACGATCGAAAAACAGGCCGCCGCAATGATCGGCAACCAAGAGATCAGCGACGAGATCGCCGGTATCCTTGACAATCAACAGCAATCCGGCGGCGCATGGTGGAAGTCGCTGGTCAGCCTGGCCGGGATGATCGTCGGTGCGACCGGGGTGGTCGCGGCTCTGCAGGCGTCCTTGAACCAAGCGTGGGAAGTCAAACCTGACCCGGAACAGTCCGGCATCATGACGGTAATTTGGAAGCGGATTTTTTCCCTGGGGATGATCTTGGGACTCGCGTTCCTGCTGATCATCTCCCTGGTTGTCTCCACCGTTCTGACCGGGGTCGGCGATCAAATCGGTTCGATGATCGGCATGTCTGGTGTGACCGCCAAGATAATTAATTTCGTCGTCCAGGCGTTGGTTGTATTCGTCGTCTTCGCAGCGATTTTTAAATTCATGCCGGACGCCAAGGTCCAGTGGCGGGACGTTGGCGTGGGAGCGGCCATCACGATGGTGCTGTTCCTGGTCGGCCGTTACGCGATGCAGTGGTACTTTCAATTCGCCGAGCCCGGTGCCCAGCTCGGTTCGGCCGCCGCGTCATTGGCCGTGCTGTTGGTCTGGGTCTACTACACGTCGCTGATCGTGTTGCTCGGGGCCGAAGCCACGCAGACCTACGCGGCCATGTACGGCTCGGGCATCGAGCCCGAAGACCACGCGGTTCGCGTGGAAGAGAAGATCGATCGTCAAGGCTCGGCGACGACCAGCTGAGCAGGCCGGAGTTTTTCGGCATGGCAACCGTGGAGGCAGCAGCCACGGTTGCCGTGTTGAACCGGGGCGAACGCCCAAACGGCTAAGGAATAGAAACACCCCACGGCCCCAGGAAACACCAAGTGACACTACAACAAATCGACCTTCGCGAATTGTCCGAGATCCGGGGCAACGGTCGCGATGTCCTGACCGCTTACTTTCGCGGCGCCGACGGACTGTCCCAGCTGTCTCACCGCGAGAAACAGATTCGAGATCTGGTCGACGACGCGCTGGAACTGGAAAACTTTGAAGCCAGTCTCTCGAACCTCCGCTCGCTGCTCGAAGACAACGACGTCTCCGACGCGGTCGGCGTCTGCGCGATCAGCAGCGCCGTGCTGGACATCTGCCGAATGTATCCGATCGCGATGGAAGTCCCCAATCGTCTGACCTTCGGGCCCGCGCCCTTCATCCGGCCGCTGGCCGAACTGCAGGACGAGTACGAGACGTTCTTGTTGCTCGCCTGCGACAACGATCGAACGCGCATTTTCACCGTCACGAACGAAGCCGCCGAAGCCGAGTCGGCGATCAAAGGCGGCATCAAAAATCACGTTCGCAAAGGCGGCTGGTCGCAGCAGCGCTACGAACGACGGCGTGACAACCAGCTGGAGCATTACGGGGACGAGGTTGCCGGAGAGCTCGAGTCGTTGATTCGTGAACTCGATATCCGCCGCATTGTGTTGGCCGGTTCGGAAGAGACCATGCAAGCGATCGAAAGCCAACTCCCGGAGCGCATCGGAGAGTTGGTCGTGGGGCGAGAAGCCTTCGATCTCGACCGACCCGAAGATGAGTTGGTCGAAGTCGCCTACGAAGATTATTTCGCTCAAGAACGACGCGACGAGAAGGATCTGTGGAAACGCATTCAGGGCGCCGCCCTGTCCGACGGACGCGGTTGCTTGGGGCCAAAAGAAACGCTTGCCGCCGCGAAGATCGGCCGCGTGGAAACGGCCATCGCCAGTCGTGACCTGCGAACCCAAGCTACCAAGTGTCGGCAATGCGAGGACGTTACCGGAGAATCGGTCGACAAGTGCCCTGGTTGCGGTTCCGGCGACGTGTTCGACGTCGACTACATCGACACCTTGGCTCGGCACTTGGAACTGACCAGCGCCGCGCTCGACTTTGTCGACCCGATCGAGCCCCTGTCGAAGGCGGGTCACGTCGCAGCGCTATTGCGGTATTGATTGGGTTTACACATCGCTTGCAACGCCATCGACGGCCGGGCCACGTTCATCCGCAGGGCAGGTCGCGCCTACCCCCCGAACTGGCTGAGGGTGTTGAAGTCGTCCCAGTTGGGACTAGTATGGGGCCTTGAAAACCGTTATGCGGTCCCTCCGGGCGGGGCATTTTCTTTCGCCCACTTTCCTCCTCAATCGTTCCCACCTTCACTTAGGGGCTTTCAGCGATGTACAGAAGAACTGAGTTCCGGCGTGGCTTTACGCTGGTCGAATTGTTGGTCGTGATCGCGATCATCGGTGTGCTTGTGGGGCTGCTGTTGCCGGCGGTGCAAGCGGCCCGTGAAGCGGCGCGGCGGATGCAATGTTCGAACAACTTCAAGCAGATGGGGCTGGCCCTGCACAACTACCACGATACGCACGGGTCGTTGGTCTATCGCAAGGGCGGCACCTCGGTGAATCGCGGCCGGCGCAGCGGTTTCATCTCCTTGCTGCCTTTCCTGGAAGCGAACAACCAGTGGCAACAGGTTCGCAACGGCACCCCTGCCGAAGGTCCTGAAGGCTGGAAGGGATGGGCCCCCTGGAACACCTCGCCGGATTTCGTCCGCTGTCCTTCCGATTCGGGAATTCAAAGCGGCGGCCGCCGCAACTCCATCGGCTTCGTCATGGGTGACCAGATGAAGAACATTCGTGACGACAGTTCGGCTCGCGGGATGTTCCAAGCCGGCAACAAAGGCGTCAGCTTCCGCGAGGTCACCGACGGCTTGTCCAACACGTTGATGATGAGCGAACGGCTGTGCAACGAAGGCATGCCAAGTGGTCAAAACCCGATTGCCGTCGGTCCCCGCCAAGTGGAAATCAAGCGTGGCTTGGCGACGCCGATCGCCGGGGTCACCGACGCACCGAACCTTTGTTACACCGTGGTTTCCGGAAACTATTTCGCCGACGGAACCACCGTGAACTGCCGCTGGGGACGCTACTGGCAGGACGGCCAGCCGGCCTACATCGGGATCAACACCGTCCTGCCTCCCAACGGTCCGGCGTGTGCCGAGAACGGCTCCTGGGGCGACCAGGACGAGATCATTCTACCGCCATCCAGTCGCCACCCCGGCGGCGTCAATGGTGTCATGGCCGACGGCTCGGTTCGCTTCATCACCGAAACGATCGACACCGGCAACCTGGGCATCGGTCAACCCGACCAAGGGCCCAGCGTCTACGGCGCCTGGGGAGCCATGGGGTCCAAGTCGGGCGGCGAAGTGACTCCGTAGGCGACCCGCTGCCTCCGGTCCGGTTTTCGGTTGCAGTCCGGTTCTCGGTATTTCACACCTCAGACGCGCTTGCCACGGGTAGTCGCGTCTGAGTCTGCTTTTGCTCCGCCACAATTACCCCAACTCATATCTTTCATAGGTTCACCATGCGCTCGCGAAATCCTTTGGCGTTTCATCCTTTGTCGTTCCGGTCCCTGTGTGCGGCTTCCACGCTCGGCTTGGCGCTGCTGGCCCAGGTCGGTTGTGGCGGCCCCGGCAACCCGCCAACCTATCCCGTGATCGGGACGCTTACTCAGGATGGCAAACCGGTCGCCGATGCGACCGTCTCGTTCGTTTCGCTCGATACGAACCAAAGCTCGGTCGGCAGAACCGATGCCTCGGGCAACTTCCAACTGACCACTTTCGAATCCAACGACGGCGCGGTCCCCGGCGAGTACAAGGTGCGAGTCTTCAAGTTCGAACCGACTGAGGAACTCGTGGCGACCGAGGTCGTCAGTTCCGTCGGTGATGACGAGATGGAAGAGATGCCCAGCGACTACACCGATCCGGGAGCGAGCCGCGAACCGGCGGCACCGAAGAACCTCCTGCCGGAGATCTACAACAGTGTCGAGCGGACGCCGCTGAAGGCGACCGTTACCGAAGGCGATAACAAGATCGACCTGAGCCTCGACGCCCGCTAGTTGCGAGCGCGAAGGCACGGCAAGCTGGCAGGATCTGGCAGGTGCTCGCGGTCGCGATGCCTGTGGCAGAGTACAATCTTGCCGAATCAACATCGACTTTCCGCAGGAGCCAAGCATGAAGAACGATTCCCCAAGCCCTCAGGCCACTGGCAAGACGTCGCTCTCTCGGCGTCAATTGCTCAAGAGCACCACCGCAGCCGCTGCGGTAGGTGCGATCGCTTGCCCGGCGTTTGTCCGCGGCGCTTCGCTGAACAGTCGCTTGCAGGTCGCCAGCATCGGTGTCGGTGCGATGGGCGGCCGGACGATGGACAGTGTCGCGTCCCACGGGCAGGTTCAGATCACCGCCCTGTGCGACGTCGATTCGAATTATCTCGGTGCGGCGGCGAAGAAGTATCCGGACGCCTCCCAGCATCGCGACTGGCGGGAAATGCTGGCCGAACGCGCCGACAAGTTCGATGCGGTCACGATCGGGACTCCCGATCACATGCACGCCGCCCCGGCCGTTACGGCGATCCGCGACCACAAGCACGTGTACTTGCAAAAGCCGATGGCGACCACGCTGCACGAGTGCCGGGTGATCACCGAGGAAGCGGCCAAGGCCGGCGTCGTCACCCAGCTGGGTAATCAAGGTCGCTCCAGCGTGCAGAACCGGCACACCGTCGAACTGCTCCGCAGCGGCGTGATCGGCAAGATCAAAGAGGTGATCCTGTGGGAGAACAAGCCGCTCAGCTGGTGGCCGAAGAATACGGACATCCGCGGCGCGGGCGATCCCGTGCCCAAATCCTTGGACTGGGATCTGTGGCTGGGCGTGCAGACGCCGCGGCCCTATTTTGCCAACACTTACCATCCCCAAACCTGGCGGGCCTGGTACGGGTTCGGCGTCGGCGAGATGGGCGACATGGGCTGCCACCATTTCGACACCAGTTTCGATGCCTTGAAGCTGACCGCGCCGCTTCGCGTCCGGCAGGTGACTCCGATTACCACCGGCCCGCTGTGGGGCAAGCGGCGGAAGGTCGAACTGATCTTTCCCGGCACCGACATGACGGCCGGCGAAACGGTCAAACTGACCTGGCACGATGGCGACCTGCGGCCCGATGCGAGCCGGATCCCGTTGCCGGCCGGAGTCGACCAGTTGCCCGAATCGGGAACGTGCTGGATCGGTGAACGCGGCACGATCTTCAAAAACTATCGCGGCGGTTCGCCCGTGGTGATCAGTGCGGAGCATCCCTCGGTGACCCCAGACGCCAGTCATTTGCCAAAGCAGGACCACTACCACGACTGGGTCGATGCGATCCTCCAGGGGCGGCAGCCCTGTGGCGGGTTCGCCCACGGCGGCCCCTTGACCGAGGCGGTGTTGGTCGGGGCGATGGCCGATCGAGTCGGCACGGACTGGCTGCACTGGGACCGCGAGCAGTTGCGGTTCGAGGGCAGCCCCGAAGCCAACGCTCTGGTCCGCCGCACTTACCGCGAGGGCTGGGGCGTGCCCGGTTTGGGCTGAACCGGCCGCCGCCTGGTGTACGGCCGGAAACAACCGACGCGGTCAACCGCCGGTTCGCGTTTCCCCAAACCAACAAAAGCACCGGAGGGTCGGCAGGAGAGCGAAGCCTCTATTGTCAGGCTTGCCTCAAACCGACTTGAAGCGATGCGCGCTTTGGGGCAAGCGGATGTCAGGATTGGCCTCCGCCAAAGCGGCGTACAGTTTGGTGCGACTGTAGTTGTAGTTCTTCAGAAGCTGAATGCTTTCGCCCGACTGCATGTGCATCTTGATGGTGCTGATTCCGGTGGGCGCGGAGTGCGTTTGGCGGATCTCGAGGATCTCGTCCACCGGCACCGAGAAGGAAGTGCTCGGGAACAGCGGGTCCACGATCTCGAAGCGGTCCGCGGTAATGGAAATTCGAAACGCCTCGTTTTGAATCCACAAGCGTGCGGCCATCCCCAACAGGCCTAGCGCAACGACCGGCACCGCGAGGTTCATCCAGAAGAATAGTTGTTCGGTCGCGTCGGTCGGTTCGAGCAATAGACGAGCGGCCGCATACATCCCGAACAGCAGGACCACGTTGAACAGTAACGTGAGCGCGGTCCGGCGCTGTTTTCTTTCGTAACGATAAAGGAAGCGCATCGAAGCATCAGCTCGTGAGGAAGGATCCAACAGCGGGTGCCATGATAGCATCTTCTCCCGCCGCGAAGGATTCGAAACACCCGCGCGGCGCGCGGCCCTGTCCGTCCTGGCTTCGTCGCCCATAGCAACATCGCCCGCCTCCTTCAAAACATTTCGCAGCCCCAGAGCCGAACGAGTCCCAGAGCCGAACGAGTCCCAGAGCCGAACGAGTCCCAGAGCCGAACGGGCCCCAGAGGATACGAAGGCGCGCCGGTTTAGAGCATCCACACCATCCAGATCGCCGTAGCGACAGTGCCGAGGACCAACGCCCAGCCGAGGCGTTTAAGATGCTTGGCGTGGGGCGGGTCGATCAGTAGATACCAGGTTATCAACAACATCGGCAGCGTGACGATCGGGATTGCAAAGCCGCTCAGTGTTGACCCCACGACCAACAGGGAAAGCAGCGTCACGACGGTCCAGGGCAGCGTGCGACGGTGCCGCTTTTGGGCCGCGATCACGCCGCGAACGGCTTGATTCGTCGCGGTGAATCCGAGCAACCAAGTGCCCCAGGCTTCCAACACGGTCGCGAGCGGCAGCGAGCTGGCTAGCAGAATCGGGACAAAGGGCGCCGATAACGCCAGCAATCCCCACAACTGTCCGCCCAGCGTGCGGTGGTGCCCGGCCGCGGCGAGGACAAAACCGACGACCGCTGCGGCGCCGCAACCGACCAATGCCCAGCGTACCGGCGCGTCGCTGGCCGCAACCGCAAGGACTCCGCTGGTCAGCGTGACGCCGAGCATCCAGCCGAGTTGTCGCAGCGCAGCGGGTGTCGTCCGCTGGGCCCGCGAGCCCCGATGGCCGAACGCCACCAACAGCGGTTCGTGGGCCAGGAAGCCGGTGATCGTCGCCACGGCGATCGACAGACCCGCCAGCGTGAGTCCCGCCGGTGTTTGGCCTGCGATCATCAAGGCGGTGATCAAAGGGATGCCGACAACCGCATACGCCCCATGTTCTTTCGGTTGCAACTTGACCTTCGCTGCGACGTGGGCGAGGTTTGGCGAGTGGGCGGTGGCGGAGCTCATGGCGAGACAACCCGTGCATTGGATGGTGGGGACAGGGATGGTGGGGACGGCGGTCGTGAAGACATTGTCGTCGGCGGTGTCGGGGTCGATTGATGTAGGCCGGCAAGCACTCTCGCGGCCGCCTGTTTGCCGCTGGCAATGCATCCTGGCACGCCCACTCCCGTCAAGGAACTGCCGGCCAGAGCCAGCGTCGGATGCGCGTCCAACCGTTCTGTGATCTCGGCGATGCGTCGTGTGTGGCCGACATGGTATTGCGGCATCGCATGCAACTGCCGGGTCAAGTGACGCATGATCGGATCACCGTCGATGTCCAGCAGGTCGGCGACTTCCCAGTGCGCCAGTTCCAGCAGTTGTTCGTCGGGCATGCGAAGCAAGCTCTGCTGCATCGCGCCGCCGATGAACACGCGCATCAACACCGTGTCGCCGGGCGCGCGACCTTCGTACTTTTCGCTGGAAAAACTGCAGGAGAGGATAAAACGTCGTTCCACATGCGGGACCACAAAGCCAAACGCGTTCAAGGGAGCTTTGATTTGGTCTCGCCGGAAAGCCAGCGAAACGACCGCACAGCTGGCGTACTCGATGCTGGCCAGCTGGTCCGCCAAGCGGGGGTCCAGCCGTCGCAGCATCGGGGCGGCATGACGCGCCGGCGAGGCGATCACCACGGCATCGGCCACCCGGCGGCGGCCACCGCGGTCTTCCAAGCACCACCCTCGATGGGTCCTCGTCAGCTTTGTGATCGGCGTATTCAGGTGGACGGACTCGGCCGGCAGGCTGTCCCGGGGCGCGTCGATCAAACGCGACATCCCGCCTCGGAGCGTCATGAATTGGCTGTACCGGGCACCGCCGTGCTTCTGCGGGCCACTGGCTTGGGTTCGGCGAGAGGCTCGCATCCCGCGAATCAGGCTGCCGTACTTGCGTTCCATTTCCAGGAACCGTGGCATCGTCGCCGCGACGCTCAGCCGCGTTGGATCGGCGGTGTAGATCCCGGCACAGGTCCAGAGCGGTCGGCGAGGTCGTGATGAAGTTGTCGGCGGCCCCTTCGATTAAAAAACCGTTCTGCTCGGTCGTTTTGATCACCCCGCCCAGCCGGTCGCCGTATTCGAACAATTGGACATCGAGGTTCGGGTCGAGCTTGCGAAGTTCATGAGCGGTGGCGAGGCCGGAGATGCCGCCGCCGATAACGGCTACGCGTCTAGTGTGGTGGCAGGAGGACATGGTGGGGATCCCTGAAACGCGGGAGGAAGGTATTGACAGTCGGGCTCTTCAGCCATCGGGTTGCCGGTCACGCCGAAGGCTCGGGCCCGCGAACCGCCGCAGACGCTGCGGAATTGGCACACGCCTCATTTGCCTTGCAGTTGGTCGCTGTCGCGGAGCATTTTGAAGGTGGCGGAATGTTGGTAAACATCGACGACGCTTTGTTCGGGAAACTTTCCGCAGTGAATCGGTAGGAAACCCGTCGGAAAGATCTCGCCGGTGTGACTGACGAACATCACGCCTTTGCCGTCGTTGACACCGGCCGGGAGGAACCCCCGCGGCGCCGCTTCGGCACGCTTGGGCGTGTTCTGGATCACGTGCCGCCGGTAGTGCGGCGCTTCGGTCGTCTTGACCATGAACGGCTGCGAAGCGGCTTGCCGGTGCAACCTCGCGAAGGCCGCCTCGCACTCGTCGGCGTTCAGCCGCGCCATTCGGGTCGCCCGGCCCACGGGGATCAGAAAGAACACCGACCAGAGCACGATGCCCAGTTCGCCGAAACGCTCGCCCATCCGCTCGATCTGGTCGACGTTGGCGGGTGAAAGCGTGGTGTTGATCTGCGTTTCGACGCCCAGTTCTCGAGCGATTTTCAGCACCGCAATGCTGTGATCAAAACTGCCCGCGACGACCGCGTACCGAACCAGTTCGTAGATATCGTCGCGCTTCAAGGGATCGCCGCCCGTCAAAATCAACATCGGCGGCTCCGGAAAGGCACCCAGTTGGTCGATCAAGCGTTTGGATTCGGCGGTGCTCAGCTCCCCCGGTGCGGGACGCTTCTGAGCGCACGCCCGGCAATGTTGACAGACCAGGTCGCACGCCCGGGTCAGCTCGTAAAACAACAGCATCGGGCTGTGGTCGAAGGACTTCCGCGAGCGCACGTGCGACGGGCGGGTTGCGGGACGCGAACGCGGGTCAGCCAGCATGGGGGATGTCCTCGGAAAGAAACCGGTAGCCTGGACAGGTCCGCAACTCTATACCTGGGTGTATAGGTTTTGTCGGCCCGGTTACGTGCGGCGAATTGTCCCACGGGCGGCTTAGCGGATGGTCCCCAGAGTGGCTGAGAAAACCGACAGTCCGGCCAACCGCCGGTTCGCGTCCCCTCCGAACCCAAGTCCGTGCGATTCGATTCTCTGCCCACCGCGGCGAACCCATCGCCGACTTGAAGAGATCGGGACCGAGGCAACAAAGCGCCGGCTCGTTGATCGCTACCTTCCGTAGGCCAAAAATCAGCCGTCCCTACCGCGATGCCCGGCGAAGCCCTTTCCTCTAGAACCGCCGAACCTCGCTCCGCCGCGGCTTGTTTCAGAGTCCTCGATTCGCATCTCCACGATCTCGAATTCACCAATCGCGGTGATACTGACCTCTACCGTAGTAGCGGAATTGCTTTCTTCGCATTCTCGGCGAGTATCGCATCGTTTTGCCAACTCTCAAGAATTGGCAACGCTTTCTGTTTCGAAGCGTTCACAAGTCCAAGCGGGAGATATTCACGCCCACGACCATGACAAGGATCGTTCGCGAGTTCGATGACCTTGTCCACGTTCTCGCTTGTGCTAGCCTCAACTAAAGCGGCACCGAGTAGCCACTTCATTTCGGATTCACTATCGTCTGTCGATCTAAACAAGTCGGCAATTTGACCGAACGCAACACCCTTTGAATCTGGTGTTGTAAGCGCTCTGATAATTGACTGCATGATTGGTCGGCTGTAATTCTTGCTTAGGTGCCTAACTAAAACGGGAATTGCCTGTGGATAACGTGACTCGGTATTCACGAGATCAGAAATGGAACGTGGTGGTCCGACATACTTCTGTCCCGGGATGCAATCCAAGCGCACTTGCATTCCGGTCTCGCGAAGCTCGCTCAAAAGTTCCGCTTCTTCCTCTCGCAGTTGCAACTCCGTTTTGGCCCTATCGCGTTCCTTCTCGTCCAGCTTTTTTTGGTACGCCGCATCGTTCGCTAATTCGGCCATAAGCTCAGCGGCAGTCATTAATTTTTTCGTCATTCTAAATCCCCGACAAAGTAAAGGCCCTCCGGGTTTGTTGTGGGAAAGCCAAGGATAGTGGATTTTCGGAGGCACCCGCGGTGGTGTCCGAATGATTTGCCTGTGGTGTCTTCATCCATTACGTTGAAGTTGCCGCGAGAAACGGAAGCAAGCTCTGCGGGGACGCGGGCACGGCCAGGGATATCGCGGTCGAGGTGCGCCCAGTGGTGTCTCAGGCTGGCGGCAAGCATTACCTGCCGCCAGCGTTTTTGATCCGTTAGACCACACCCTTCGGACACCACCGATATGCCTAAGAAAATCCCGCAGTTGGGATGAACCCACGAGAATCCCGGATGGACCATCAAAGAGGCCGACCCCTTTGATCCAGCGGAGCCACCCGGGCCTTGCGGCCATGCGAAAGGTCCATCGAGTCGCTATCAGCTGGGAAAGAAGATCGCGACGGTGGGCTGCAACGAATGCACGTCGGGTGCTGTGGCTGCGCCGGTCTGCGGACTAGGAACCAGGAGTAGGCTGTCTGCTGGACAGCAGGGCGTGGACATGCAGCGGCACCCAAACAAACCACACCGCAACAATCACTCGGGCCGCAGAACCAGCCCGACGGGCGGCTTAGCTCCTGGCGGCGGTGTCAACCGCCGGGTCTCTCGGCGGAGGGCTGTCGCCTTCCGCTGCGCAGCGGCTGCGTTGCCGGCTCCCCGCCGAGTGTTGGATTTGCTAGTCTATGCGGCACCGGCCCAGGTGGTGGAATTGGCAGACACAGGGGACTTAAAATCCCCCGGACGATTACGTCCTTGCGGGTTCGAGTCCCGCCCTGGGTACTGGATGCACTAGCCACCGGACGTCTTGCCTGCCTGGACGTGCTGGGTACCGCACGATGGGAACACAGACTTTGTCGTCGTCTTCTTCTTGGATTCGCTGGGCTCAACTCATTCGCCTGCCGGCCACGTTTACGATCATCGCGGACGTCTCGGCCGCTTTCTTGTTGGTCGCCGGCACGGCCGAGCCCTGGCCGCGCTTTGTCGTCGTGGTGTTGGCTGGGATCCTGTTGTATTCGGCCGGGATGGTCTTGAACGACGTCTTCGACGTGGAGAAGGACCGGGTGGAGCGGCCCAAGCGGCCGCTGCCGGCCGGCGATATTTCGGTCGCTGCCGCCTCGCGGGCCGGCTGGGGCTTGCTGCTCGGCGGCGTGGTGCTGGCCGGGATCAGCGGCTTGATTCCGGCCGAAGGGTATGTGGCGTCTTGGCGCCCGGCGGCGGTGGCCGTGGTCTTGGCCGCGATGATCGTGGCCTACGACGGACCGCTGAAGCGCACGGTCGTCGCGCCGCTGTTGATGGGCGGTTGCCGCGTGTTAAGCTTCCTGCTCGGAGCGAGCGCGGCCATTGCCGGACCGGTTGTGGACCTGGCTGGTTTCGCCCCGCCGCACGTGTGGGCGTTTGCCGCCGGGATGGGCGTGTACATCATGGGCGTCACGACGATGGCGCGGCACGAAGCCGACACCGACGAGCAGCGCCGCGGTGCGACGCTGCCGGTCGGGCTGGTTGTGGCGATGGGCGGAGCGGTGTTGTTGGCGCTGGCACCCACGCAGGCGGTGGGCGATCCGCGGTGGTTCATCTCGCCCGACCGCGGCTTTCCGCTGCTGATCGGATTGATCGCCCTGTCGGTGCTGTCGCGCGGGGTGCGGGCGATCTTTGATCCTCAGCCCTGGTCCGTGCCGCTGTTGATCCGCAGTGCCGTGCTGACGGTGATCCCCTTTTCGGCCGCCATCGCGCTGCTGGCCGCCGGACCGGCTTGGGCGCTGGCGATCTTTCTGTTGGTCGTTCCGGCCATGATCCTGGGCGCTCGGCTGCGGGTCAGCTAGACGGCGCGCGGCAACCGGGGCGTTCGCCCAAACGGCTCAGGGGGTCCAAACTCTGGCGAGTTCGGCTACGGCGCGTGGCTCTCACAGGCTGGAAGCCTATGCCACTGTCCACAGGCTGGAAGCCTATGTCACTGTTCACAGGCTGGAAGCCTATGCCACTGTCCACAGGCTGGAAGCCTATGCCACTGTCCACAGGCTGGAAGCCTATGCCACTGTTCACAGGCTGGAAGCCTATGCCACTGCTCACAGGCTGGAAGCCTATGCCACTGTTCACAGGCTGGAAGCCTATGCCACTGGCTCAAGCGACTGATGGCCGGTTCGTCAAGGCTTTGGCGGCGCGAATTTCGCTTTTTTCGCTCCTAGTCGCTGGACCCTCCCACCGGACACTGCGTATGATTCGGCAGTGAGCAAGCGGAGTGTACCGGCCAGTCCGGGCGTGTCGATTGCAGCCATGCTGTCGGACGTAGGTGTCGCGGACGGCGGAGCTTTTTTTGTGTGGCAAGCTGGTGCGATTCCACCGCCGAGGACCGGGAACGAGCGTTTAAATCGCTAGCAAAGTCACGAGAAATGACCTAGCAGGCTGACATCGGCCGTCCGGAATTCCGAAATACCCTTTCGGTGACGGACGTTTGTGGGTCGCTCTCGCCCTGTGCAGGGTGGCGGCGACTCGAAAGCGAAGGGTCTCGAACGACTGTGGTGGCGTTATCGATTTATGTCTTATTGCCTGATTGTTTTCACAGTCCTTCGCGATCGTTCCTACAATAGTGGTCAGGACGACCACTGCATCCCGCGTTCCGCTCATCGCACAGGCTTCGGCTTGTCGGTGACACCGTTTTGAATACTTGAAGACTCCGCGGCGGCCGGTCACCCCGGTCGGTTCGGAGAAAGACCTTTTGAACAACCCACGATTGGCTCGATTTTCGAGGACAAGGATGCCCCGAACCCGCAACTTCCGATGGCTCCGGTTGTCACCTGCTGACTGGCTCAGCGGTGATGCCTCCACCGGGGTGGACGCTGCGGGAAGCATTCGAGCTGTGGACCTTCCCAGTCCGTTGTCGAATCCGACTTACGACGTAATGATCGAGCTTGGCTCAGGGCCGCGTCCGCGTCGCGTTTGACATATACAGCAAGGAGCCGTGCATGCCTTCCAAAGAGACTCCCAGCGCCCGCCGTGGTAGCGGAACGACTAAGAAGAACGCTTTCTGTTCGTTTTGTCGTAAAAGCTATCGAGACGTCGGACCCCTCGTCGAGGGGCCGGGCGACGTCTATATCTGCGGTGAGTGCATCGAACTGTGCCAGTCGATCCTGGACCAGGAGCAGCGTCGTCGCGGCCCGAGCAAGTCGTTGTTCGGAGACATCGCTTCGCCGCGAGACATCGTCGAACACCTCGACCAGTACGTGATCGGTCAGGAAACGGCCAAGAAAGTGTTGGCGGTGGCCGTCCACAACCACTACAAACGGCTGAACAACGAGTGGGAAGGGTCCCAGGACGTCGAAATCGAGAAGAGCAATATCCTGTTGGTCGGCCCGACCGGTAGCGGGAAAACCCTGCTGGCTCGGTCCATGGCGCGGATGTTGAACGTGCCCTTTGCCATCGGCGATGCGACCACGCTGACCGAAGCCGGATACGTGGGCGAAGACGTCGAGAACCTGCTGCTGAAGCTGCTGCACGCGGCCGATTTCGATCTCGAAGCCGCTCAGCGCGGGATCCTGTACATCGACGAAGTCGACAAGATCGGCAAGACCAGCAACAACGTCTCGATCACCCGGGACGTCTCCGGCGAGGGCGTCCAGCAGAGCCTGCTGAAGATGCTCGAGGGAACCGTCGCGAATGTTCCGCCCCAGGGTGGACGCAAGCATCCCGAGCAGCAGTACATCCAGATGGATACCAGCAATATCCTGTTCATCTGCGGTGGTACCTTTACCGGCATCGAGGACATCATCCGCAAACGCCTGGGCGACCGCAAACTGGGCTTCGGCGGCGGTGCGAGCATGTGCGACGATTCGGACGTCAGCACGCTGTTGAGCCAGGTGCGCAGCGACGACATCCTGGAATTCGGCTTGATTCCCGAACTGGTCGGCCGTCTGCCGGTGGTCAGCAACCTGCTGCCGTTGGACGCTGCCGGACTGGTCCAGGTGATGCGGGAACCCAAGAACGCGCTGACCAAGCAGTATCAGGCCCTGTTCCGGATGGAGAAGTGCGAGCTGGAGTTCACCGACGGAGCCCTTTACAAGGTGGCCCAGAAAGCCATCGACAAAGGCGTCGGAGCGCGTGGTCTGCGGGGCATCCTGGAAGAGATCATGCTGGACATCATGTACGAGTTGCCCGATCAACCCGAGGGCACCGTGTACACGATCGACGAAACGATCGTCGCCGGAAACCGCAAACTGTTTCCGATGAGCAAGAGCGCTTGATCGAAGTAGCTCGGCTGTCCCAGCCGAGAGTCGCATCGAAATCCAGAACAGCTCGGCTCTCACCAGCCGGGCTGTTTTCGTTTGGTTACCACGCGATGCACAAGCTTCCGTCCAAACGTCTCGTGCGCGGTTTGAAAAGACGCCGGTTTCTAGCCGTGTGGCGCTTAGGCGACGGCCCGGCGGCGTGTCCGCAGTTTCCGTAGGGGGTTCCGGAAGAGCCCCGATAAGCCGAGGAAGGATAGGATGCCAATCGACGTCGGCTCGGGAACCGCTGTGGCGCTACCTGCTCTCGCAACGTGAATCGGGGCAGGCTTAGTGCTGATCAACGAAGCATCCTTTTCATTCGCCGCCATTTGTTGATCTCTAACGCTGAGGGTATCCCCAAATCCTAGTGATAGGTCTCCCGCGCCAAGCGTCGTGAAGATTTCGAGCCGGCCCACTAATAAGATTTCGGAAGCGTTCGTCGGAATACTCGCCGGTTCCGTTTCACCGAATTTTGAAAACATCGCAGCACTGATGTTTAGAGCTTCGGTATTGGGAGCGGTGGCCTCCACCGATTTACTACTCAAGCCCGAAGTGAGGAAGAATGGGTTCAACGCCGCCTGCTTATTCACCGCAAGATCCGACGCATTGTCTACTTCACCAAACCAGAAGTCCGTGCCCGCGGTTCCCAAGTCCGAGCCAAGCACGATGTCGATCGAGTAATCGCTGAGTTGATCGCCACCGGTGGGGGACGTTAAGAGGATGTCCACCAACAGCGGGGTGCCCGGCGTGTACTCGGTAGTGTTCGGCTCCATGGACAACACAAAGCCGGCCGAAGCGTTTTGGGCGATCCCCAGGGAACTGAGGCTGAACAGCAGAACGTAGAGCGCGCGTCGCATACCGATTCCTTTCTACCAGACTGAGAATTGAATTCATTTCATTTGGCTGCGGAAAGCTTTAGGTGGGGAGGGTGTCTTTGTTCACCCCCGTTCTTACCGGCCAACCTTGGGGGTATGTTAGGGTGTGCTTGGACGGGTGTCAATCTGATAAGTCCAGCGGTTCTGGGAGAGGCCAGCGGTTTTGGGAGAGGTAATGCTGGCGGGGTCGGAATACGCAAAGCGAAGCAGCGATCGCTCGCCCGGCGGTTGCTCGGCCGTATAATCGGAGCTGTGCGCTTCGCCCCTTTTCCTTTGCCCTCATGCCGATGGGCCCCATGTCGACGGACCCCTCGATTCACGACGCGACGACGCGGTCGATCGGTAGCGATGCGGCGGCTTCGCCACCGCACAATACGCCCGACGCCGCTCGCCCTCATGTCGCCTCTGGCGAATCGATTGCATGCGATTCTCCTGGGCAACCACCGGCGGGTTCTTCGGGCCGCACGCTGGGCGAGTTCCGCTTGGTGTGCAAGGTAGGGCAGGGGGCGCAGGGCAGCGTTTACTTGGCCGAAGATCTTTCGCTGGCGCGGTTCGTGGCTCTGAAGGTCTCGCGGGCTCGCGGCAAAGAAGGGCAGGTGTTGGCGCGGCTGAATCATCCGCACATCGTCCGCGTCTACCGCGAACAGATTCTCGGCGAAGACAAACTGTTGGCGATGCAGTTCGTGCCGGGCCAAAACCTGCTGGGCTGGATCCGCTGGTTGGCCGCCGAGGGCCGCGAGTCGGGGTCCAGCGAAGCGTTCCAGCGGTGGGCGGCCGATGTTCGCATCCCCGAGCCCTTTGCCGACGCTCGCGTGGCCGACGAACCGGCGGCCCGTCAGGTGCCTGCTGGAGATCATGCTCGGACCGCCGTGTGGTTGATTCATACTGTGGCCCTGGCCCTGCATCACGCGCATCGCCGTGGCGTGCTGCATCACGATATCAAGCCGGCCAACATCATGATCGATACCGCGGGCAATCCGCTGTTGACCGATTTCAATGTGGCTTCGCTGAGCGATGAGGTGCGGCGGACGAGCGTGGGAGGCACGGTTCCCTATATGGCGCCGGAGCACCTGCTGACGCTGCAGGCCTGCATGGGCGAGTCTGCGCGGCCCGAGTCTGCGAGGCCCGAGTCTGTGCGGCCTGGGGGCGATGCGATCGATGTGCGCTCGGACGTGTATTCTCTGGCCGTGGTCCTGTATGAATTGCTTTGCGGTCAAGTTCACTGGCAACCCATCCGGCGCGGTTCGTCGTCGCAGCAAGTCGCCCAGTTGTTGGCCGACCGGCAGTTGTCCGGGCCGCCGCCGCTGAAAGCCATTGCCGGGGTCACACCGGCGCTGGCGGCCATCGTCGACAAAGCTCTTCAGCCGGACCCGAACCGCCGCTACCAGGATGCCGACGCCCTGGCGACAGATCTTCACCGGTGGCTCGAGGGACGCCCGAATCGCTACGCCGCAAACCCTAGTCTCGCCGAGCGCGCGCTGCAGCTGGGTCGACGTCGCCGCCGGACGCTGGCGGTGATCGGAGCGGCGGTGGTGGCCGTCCTGCTGCTCTCAGCCACCGTGCTGTGGCGCGAGTCCGCACGGCTGCAGCAGTGCCAAGTGTTGGCCGATCAAGCCGAAGCCCAGCTGGACGAGGGCCGCGCATCGCGGGCAGCCGAGCGTCTGGGGCGCGCCGAGTCGCTGCTGTCCCAGGTCGTGTGGCTGCCGTACTGGTCCGAGGATGCCAAGCGGCGGGCGACCAGCCGGTTGGCCGAAGTGTCCACCCAAATCCACCAGCTGGAACTGCAGCAGTTCCGCGGGCAATTCGGGCAGATCCGCTTGGCGACCCAGCGCTCCGCCGGCCCGACCGACGGGTCGGGCTTGATCGAGAACGCGCTGCGGACCTACGGCGTGCTCGAGCACCCCGAGTGGCAGGATCGGCCGCCCTTCGCCTCGCTCGACGAGACTGACCGCCGGGCCGTCGCCGAGAACATCAGCGAGTTGCTGTTGGTCTCGGTACTGCAGTCGGCCTCGCGCCGGCATCCCAGCGAGCGGCAGCTGGAAACGGTTTTGGAGCGTTTTCCCCGCGAGCACCGGTCGCTGGCGATCGTCCGTTCGCTCTCTTCGATTCGCACGCGCGAGACGGCCGCGGCCAGCGGGGCCTGGGACGTGGAGCAGTTCGAACTGCCGGTGGCGGAGGAGGTAAGCGATCCGTTCGAGGCGTATCTGGTGGGAGTGGTTTGTACGCTGCAGGACGACTACGAGGCGGCGTATTGGTGGTTCGATCGGGCGGTGTCGCTGCGGCCGCCGGGGACGCCACCGCGGTTCTGGGCCCACTACTGGACGGCCATGGCCTGCCAGCAACTGGGCTTATCCGACGAGGCGCTGATTCACTACGGCATCTGCGTGGGGCTGCGTCCGGACTTCTCCTGGCCCGCCTACAACCTGTCGCTGGTCTGTTTGGAGCATGACCAACGACCCTTGGCCAAACAGTTTCTGCGACACGCGATCGAACTGGATCCGCGGTTCGAACCGGCTTATCTGGCCCTGGCCGGGATACTGGTTCAGGAGCGCGACTACGACGCCGCTGCGGCGGTCTACGACCAGGCTTATGCTTTTGCGCCGGACAGCCCCGATCTGCTGGAACTGCGCCGCCGCATCGAAAGTCGACGGTCTGCCGCTACAGGCCCAGCGTCTCGGCCAGCAGCGTCTCGTTAGCGAAAATTCGGTCGTGAGCGACCCGGCGGCGGCGCGGCCGGTGGCTGCGCAGCACGGCCATGGCCGACAGGCTCAAGCCCGTCACCAACACGCTCCAGGGTAGCAGCCGGGTGAGCAGTCCGTTGTGGGGGTCGCGATCCGCTTGGTCGCTCTGCCGGTCCAGTTGCAACTCCTGAAAGATGTCAAAGCCGTTCAGCATGCTCAGCCGGTCGACCGGGTTACCCACGAAGACATCGATCCATTCGTTCAGTGGCAGCTGGCTGGCGCGGCCCGCTTTGGTTACTTGAACCATCACCTGCGAGAGCCAACGCGGCGGGTCCGTTTCCGATCCGGCCGCCTGTCCATCCGCTTCGCCATTGGGCGAAGATGACCGGTACGCCTGAACCGCATCCAGCAGTTCGCAGCGATCGCCTGACTGGGCGGTGATCGCGCTGGCGACAGTCAGAGCGGGGACGGGGCAGGCCGCGGACGGAAACAGCGGAGGCAGTGCATCGATGGGCCGTAGATCGCCGGCCCGCGGCGGCAGTTCGGTCTGGGACCAAGGATCCTCCGTGTCCTCGCTGGTGATCCCGTCGAGGGCATCGTAGACGCCAGCGGCTTTGGTGGCCCCGTCGTCCAGGTCTGCCGCCACGACAGCCGCAGCTTCGGCTCCGGGTTCCAGTAATTCGGCTACGGCCAACTGGCGGACGGTAAAGTCGAGGGATTCCTCGTTGCGCGCGAGCGAATAG
The DNA here is from genome assembly GCF_009618275.1 of Roseimaritima sediminicola. Taxonomy (GTDB): domain Bacteria; phylum Planctomycetota; class Planctomycetia; order Pirellulales; family Pirellulaceae; genus Roseimaritima; species Roseimaritima sediminicola. Next base: position 37,801 of record NZ_WIAD01000037.1, on the reverse strand, counting down.
CGCGTCGCCACGCTCTGGGTAAGCGGCACCGCCTGCAGTGAACCGCTGCCGATGGTCAGAACCTCCGAGCCGACCCGTTCGGACTCCATCGTCGGATGCTCCGGCGCGGCGGGCTCGCCAGCGAGGTCGCCGAAGCTGCTGAAGCTGCCGAAGCTGCCGATGTCGGCGAAGCTGCTGAAGTCGGCGAAGTCGCTGACACTGTCGATCGCTTGCGTGTGGCGAGTCAACCGACCTGGATCAAAGCTGGTGATCACGAACTCCGCCGCCGACTGTCCGGGTGCCGCCTCCCAACGGGTGACCACCGCCAACTCCGCCACCGGACGATCGTTCACGAACAGCCGCTGGCGATGTTGGACCGTCACGTCATCGGGGTAACTGGAATCGAACGCGGTCAGAATCGCTTCGTCGGCCGGGGCGATCGAACCGGCCGGTTGGTCGGCCAGGACGGGCACCAAAGTGACGTCCGCAGAACCCCAATCCGCCGCCAAAAGAACGCGACGTTCCAACGATTCCAGTCGCGGACGAAAGTGGGCCAAAGATCGATGCGCACTCGAGCGACGGACAGAATGTCCCCTCATCGTGGACCTCCTTGCTGCACAGCCGGCTTCTAGGAAACCAATCACCAACGACGAACTAAAAACTAGAAAACTAGAAAAAGCGTCAAACCTTCCTGTGGAATGCGAATCTACCACAGTTGTGCGAGCTGGCTAGTCAAAAAACAACGCTTTCAAACAGTCGGAGTTGCTAGCAAAATAGCAGGGTCGCCTTTCGCTCCGCCGAAAGTTGCGGGGCGGTGTTGAGACGACTTTCGCGGAGCGAAAGGCGACGCTCGATAACTTTCGCGGAGCGAAAGGCGACGCTCGATAACTTTCGCGGAGCGAAAGGCGACACTCGAATACTTTCGCGGAGCGAAAGGCGACACTCGATAACTTTCGCGGAGCGAAAGGCGACACTACCGGTCGGCGGCGGGAAAGGTGACAATGGTCCCGGTCGGGTGAACGGCTTCGACCAGTTTTGATAACGAGATTTCCTTAGAGAGGTTTGGCGTGCATTTTAAACGTGTGATTCGCAGCGTGACGGTCCGGCGGGTGGCGGTCGCCTTTGTGTTGGGTGCCTCCCTACCGCTGGCCGCCCAAGAACCGTCTTCCGAACCCCCTGCTTCGACGCCCTCCATGAAAACGTTTGACTATCCCGAATCGCTCCGCCAAGACGTCACGGACGACTACCACGGTACCGACGTGGCCGATCCCTATCGCTGGCTGGAAGACACCGAAAGCGAGGCGACCGCGCGCTGGGTCGAGGCTCAGAACCGGCTGACCAATTCCTACCTGGAACAATTGCCGCAGCGGGCTGGGCTGGAGCAACGGCTGGAGCAGCTGTGGAACTACGAACGCTTTGGCATGCCGGTGCACCGCGGCGACACGTTCTTCTATACCCACAACGATGGGTTGCAGGATCAGAGCGTGCTGTACAAGGCGGATTCCTTGGACGCGGATCGGCAGGTGCTGTTGAACCCGAATCGGTTGAGTGAGGATGGCACGGTCGCGCTGGCCGCCTGGCGTCCCACCGATGACGGGCGGCTGGTTGCCTACGCCACGGCCGATGGCGGCAGCGATTGGCGGACCTACCGCGTTCGCGATGTCGCCAGCGGCGAAGACCTGCCCGACGTGATCGAGTGGGTCAAGTTCAGCGGGGTGGCTTGGAACGAAGACGCCAGCGGGTTCTTCTACGGCCGCTACGAGGCTCCGGCCGAAGGCGAGGAATTAACCGGTACGAATTACAACCAGACGTTGTACTTCCACGCAATCGGCACTTCGCAAGACGAAGACGTGATGGTCTACCGCCGGCCCGACCACAAGGAATGGGGATTCCAGCCGGAGGTCAGCGAGGATGGCCGGTGGTTGGTGATCAATAACTGGAAGGGCAGCGAACCGCAGAACCAGATCTTCTTGAAAGACCTCTCGCGCGAGGAGGCGGCTGTCGAACCGTTGATCGAGGGGTTTGATGCCGAGTACTCGTTCATCGCCAGCGATGGCACGACCCTGTACTTTCTGACCGATCACGAGGCCCCACGCCGGCGGGTCATCGCGATCGATGCCCAGCAGCCCCAACGTGAGCATTGGCGGGAGGTCATCCCCGAACAGGAGCACGTGCTGGAATCGGTGAACCTGTTGGGGAAGCGTTTCTTCACCGTGGGGCTCGACGGAGCGGTCGGAGTGGCGCAGATCCACGCGCTCGACGGCACGCTGATCAAACCCGTGCCGCTGCCCGGCCTGGGAACGGTGGGCGGTTTCGGCGGCCGTCGCGATGCGAAACAAACGTTCTTTACCTTTACCAATTACGTCACCCCGCCTTCGATCTATCGTTTTGATTTGCAAGACGATTCGATCGAGCTGTGGCGCAAACCCGAAGTCGACTTTCCCAGCGACCAGTACGAGACCACGCAGGGTTTTGCAACGAGCGCCGATGGCACGCGCGTGCCGGTGTTGATCACCGCTCGCAAAGGCCTCCGCCGCGACGGCACGAACAAGACGTTGTTGTACGCCTACGGCGGTTTTAATATTTCGATCACGCCCCAGTTTTCGCCGGCGGTCGCGGGTTGGTTGGACGCCGGCGGTGTGTACGTGGTGGCGACGCTGCGGGGCGGTGGAGAATTTGGCCGGCAGTGGCATGAAGCCGGGATGCAGGAAAAGAAACAGAACGTCTTTGACGATTTTATTGCGGCCGCCGAGTACTTGATCGCCGAGAAAGTTACCCGCTCGGAGAGTCTGGGGATCTACGGTCGCAGCAACGGCGGATTATTGGTCGGTGCCGTGATGACCCAGCGACCGGACCTGTTCGGTGCATGCCTGCCGGCGGTGGGCGTGATGGACATGCTGCGCTTCCATAAGTTCACGATCGGTTGGGCTTGGGTGACCGAGTTCGGCAGCAGCGACGACCCCGAGCAATTCCAGACGTTGCTGAAGTATTCGCCGCTGCACAACCTTCGGCCCGGCACGTGTTATCCCGCCACGCTGGTGACGACCGCCGATCGCGACGACCGCGTGGTGCCGGGGCACAGCTTTAAGTTCGCCGCCGCCCTGCAGGCCGCGCAGTCCTGTCAGCAACCGGCGCTGATCCGAATCGAGACCCGAGCCGGCCACGGTGCCGGTACGCCGGTCAGCAAGTTCATCGAGCAGTACGCCGACATGTGGGCCTTCCTGCTGGCCAACCTGCGTTAGACCAGTGGCTTAGGCTGCCAGCCTGTGAGTTGCCTTTCGCTCCGTCGAAAGTCGCCCGCGATGCCTACAGCAACTTTCGCGGAGCGAAAGGCGACACTGGCGCCGGCCGCAGCAACTTTCGCGGAGCGAAAGGCGACACTGGCGCCGACTGCAACAACTTTCGCGGCGCGAAAGGCGACACTGGCGCCGGCCGCAGCAACTTTCGCGGAGCGAAAGGCGACACTGGCGCCGGCCGCAGTGACTTTCGCGGAGCGAAAGGCGACACTGGCGACACTGGCGACACTTATCCGTCCTGTTCCAGCCACAGCAGTTGGTGCTCGCGGGTCGTCACCCGCCGCAGACTCAGCAGGACCGCGCCGACGGTGCCCATGGCCACGGCGGCGGCGATCAGGAACATGATCACGATTTGATACCGGACCGCGTCCAGCGGCTCCGCGCCGGCCAGCAATTGTCCGGTCATCATTCCGGGCAGGCTGACGATGCCGGCGACGGTCATCGTGTTCAGAATCGGAATCATCCCGGTTCGGATCGCGTCGCCCGTAATGGGGGCGACGGCTTCGAACCGGCTGGCGCCCAAGACCAGACGGCCCTCGATTTCGCTACGCCGCTGTTGGGTGCCGACGACGAACCGTTCCATTCCCAGCGAGATCCCGGTCAGGGCGTTGCCCAGGATCATGCCCAGCAGGGGAATCGCATACTGCGGATGCCACCAGGGCTCCGGCGTGATCACCAGCTGCAGGGCGAGGACGGTCACGAACCATCCGCTGAAGGCGACCGAAACGATTGCCGCCCCTTGTTTGCCTGGGAAACCGATGTGAGTGCGGCTGGCGGCTGCGCGGCCGGCGATCACGGTCATGATCAGGATCAGCGCGGCGACAGCGGGCCAGGAATCGATCGCAAAGATCGTGTTCAGCAGATAGCCGATCAGCAGCAACTGGACGGTCATCCGCAGCGACGCGACCAGCAAGCGTTTTCCCAGTCTCAGTTGCAGGACCAGCGAGATCGCGCCGTTGATCAGGATCAAAGCGGCCGCCACGGCGACCTGCCACCACGCCAACGAGATGTATTCGGTTTGCATTCGCGTCCTGCTAGATGATCTTTCCGGCTTGCAGCCGCCAGTGGACGGTGGCGATCCGCTGTTGCTGGGCCCGGTCGTGGGTCACCCAGATGGTACTGCGCTCGGGGCGGTCGGCAAGCCACTCGGCGATCCAGCGCTGAGCCACTTCGGTCATCTCCCGGTCCATGGCCGAAGTGGGTTCGTCCAGCAACAACACCCAAGGCTCCAGCAACAGCGCCCGCAGCAGTGCCACCAGCTGCCTTTCGCCACCGCTGAGCCGCCGAGCGGGTTGATCCAGAAAGGTTTTCCCACGGCCGCAGACGCGAAGGTGTTCCAGGGCTCGCGAGCGTGAGAAACGATGGCCCGCCGCCCGGTGGTGTCGCCACGCGTAGGGCAGCCGCAATTGATCCTCAACCGTGCCGGAATCCATAACCGGGTGCTGTAGCAACAGGATCACCGCCGCGCGGTAGGCCGGGATCGCGGACGCATCGAGCGGTTGGCCGTTCCACGTCAGGCGGCCACCGTCGAGCGGGTCGAGGCAGGCCAGCACGCGAAGCAGCACCGATTTGCCGGCTCCGCTGGGCCCCGATAGAGCCACTCTCTGGCCGGCACCCAACCTCAGGTCGACGTCGCGGAGCAAGGCTCGCGGCGGCGATCCGGCCACGCGCCGCAGTCGATGACCGCGCAGTTCGACCGGCGGGGCACTAACGGTGGGAGCAGGCATGGTGACGCCCGTTACAGCTGGTTGGGCCAGTCCACATCGACGCGGCTTTGCAGACGAGCGGCGATCTTTTGATTGCCGCCCAGTGAAGCGCCGAGCCGCTTTAACATGTCCGGCAGGGGAATGTCCTGGGCTTCATGAATCAGAGCCGGTTGTGTACCAGGAAGCACGACACTTGTCACGGGGCCACCGCTGATCCGTTCCAGCCGCGGTTTGAGCTCGCGTTGTTGCTCTTGCGAACCGACGACCAACAGTAATCGCTGTTTGCCTCCCAGGTCCAACAGCGCTGGCCGGGCGGTCTGCAGGGCGGCGGCCAGTGGTTCGTCTTTCTGGGCCGATACGGATTCGCTGGCGTGTGGACTCGCGTCTGGCTCGGCGGCGCGGTGCTGACGGCTGGCCTTCTGGACGGTTCGCAGCAATGACTGCGCATCCGGCGCTTGCTGTACTTCCAGCAGGGGCAAGCACAGCAGGTTTGCCGCGAGCGTATCGTGCAGTTGGTCGACGTCCGCCTGCAACCGTTCTCGTTTCTCGTCGGTTCGTGGAGTCAAGGGGCATGGCGTCAGCGGATCGTCTCCCCCGGGCGAGCCCAGCCGCTGGGCCGCTTGTTCGAGCGTTTCCATCTGGGCGGCCAGTTGCTGAGCAAACTCGCTCAGTCCTTCGGCCACCAGGGCCATCCGGTTCGCCATGCCTTGTTGGGCGGCCTTGTGCAGCATCGCGTCCATCCGGCGGGCCGCGTATTCCATCAGGACTTCCATTTCCGCGGTGCTTTGCGGTTCGCCTTCGGGCAAGCCCGCCGGCGGGGCTGGCCGCGGCGCGACGATGCGAACATTCTCGGCTTCGGCCCGCATCCGCTGGGCCAGACGCTGGACGGTTTCGGCGGCGGTGCACAGATCGATGCGGCGATCTCGCAGGCGAACGGCCAGCTCCTGACGCAGAGCGATCAGGCGAGCGTCGGCCTGTTGGCGATGCGCACGGCCGCCTCGCAACTCTTCCAGATGCGGCGCCAGTTGAAGCTGTAACTTTTCATCGCTTAAAAGCGTTGTGATCGGCCACCGGGCCAGCAGCTTTAACAGCGCCACGCGACGGGCGGCCGCGTCGATCGGCCACTGCTGCCACTGCTGTTGTTCGAAGGAGTCGGTCAGGAAGCCGCACGTGGGTACCAGGCGTTCCAGGATCGAAGGAACCAACGCCCGAGCTTCGTGGATCCGGCCGGTCCACATGCGGAGCAGGTCCGTGACCACCAGCGGGCGGAGTGCGGCGTCGTCCGGGCCGGCGTGAGGCGAAAGTTTCACGATGCCCAGCGAGCGGATGGCCGGTTGTGTGATGCCGATTGTCGCGGGTTTTGCCGGTTTTGCCGGTTTTGCCGGCTCGGCCGGTTCGGAGTTTTCCGGGTTTTCGTGGCGGGCGGCGGCCAACAGGTTTCGCATGCCCTGGCTGCTGTACCAGATGTATTCGGCGATCGTCGCTGCGGCCCAGTCGTTGCCGTCGGTGCGTTCGTCGCCCGCCAAAACGTAGCTGGTTCGCAGCGGCGAGCGGGCCGCCGGAACGCTGGGCCAACCGGCCCCCTGGTCACCGGGATAGCCGTTTTCGGGGCGCAGGTAGAAGGCCAATTCGTTCAGCGCTGCTGCGGCATCGGCGTTGCCCAAGGCGTTGCGGGAAGGCGGTCCGGTCGTACTGCCGGCCATCAACGGAATCACTTCGCTTTGTTCCAAACCGGACTGATCCAGCAGGTGTCTCAGCAGGTAGGCGATGTCCAGCAACATGCCGCTGCCGGTGCCGCCGGTCAGTGATCCGGTCAGGTACACCGTGGGCGGTTCCGGCGAATCGGCCGCCGTCTGAGCGATGGCTTCGGCCAGGGCGGTTCGGATGGCTTGCCCATGATCGACCATCGCCAGGCGGCCCAGGGGACGCATGCCCTCGGTGCTGCGGCTGCGCGGAACGTTGTAGATCCAGCGACGGCTGATACTGCGAAGGTGATCCGTGCCGGCCTGGCGATACTGTGCGGGCGAGCGCAGGGGTGCATAGACGGTGCGGCACGGCGAACGACCATCGGGTCCTTCCAGCGAACGCAGCAGGTGCAGTTTCTCTTGGTCGGTGTCGATCAGGATCGAATCGATCCGCTCGGCCGGTTCGCGTTCGCAACCGCGGATACGCTGATGCAACTCCAGCAAGACGTCGGCCCCCAGCCCACCGACGGCGACCACCAGCGCGCCCGCCCTACACGTATCGTTGACGACCGAGGTGGACAGTCCCGGCAGGTGCTCCACCGGGGCGCTGGCCGGTCCGCCGGCGGGTTCGAACATCCCGGTTTGCGTATCGCTTCCGATCGGTTGGGGACGGCCGGAGGGGCGTACACGAACATCCTTGCCGCGGGCGCTGGCCAGGGCTTCGACCAGTTCGCGGCAGCCGGCGTAACGTCGCTGGGGGTCTTTCTCCAGAGCGCGCGCGAGGATCGGTCGGTCGCAGGGCGGCAGGGAATCCAGATCGGGCGTGCTGTGGATGTGCTGGGTCGCGAGCTGCGCGATCGTGCGTCCGCTGAAGGGGCGTTTGCCGGTCAGCAGTTCCTGGTACATCACGGCCAACGAATACTGGTCGCTGTGCCGACTGGGCCGCCCATCGAAAACTTCTGGCGGTGCATAGACCGGCGTCAGCCCGCCGATCATCGAACAAGCTTCGTCGCGGAGATCCTTCAATAAGCCGAAGTCGGCGACTTTGACGTGGCCTCCCACCAACAGCAGGTTGCCGGGTTTGATATCCAGGTGTTGCAGCTGGAATTTTTCGTGCAGGTAATCCAGCGCATCGGCGGTGTCCCGCAGATACGACAGCAGGGCGGCCCGGGGAATGCCGCAGGAACCGCGTTCGATCTGCCGGTTGTAGACGTCCTCCAGCGAACCATCGGCCAGCTCCGACACGATGACCAAGCGATCCTCGACGAACTCGTACCGTTCCAGGGTCAGCAGAAACGGATGATTGACGCCCGTCATATGCTCCAGCGAGCGTAGTTCTCGGCCGGCACGCTTTTCATCGCGGGCGCCGAAGACGAACTTGATGGCTTTCAGAAACCCGCCCGGCGCAATCGCGCTCCAGACTTCGCCGAACCCTCCTTTGCCGATGGGCTCCTGCAGCACATAGCCGGCGATCGGTTCGTAACCGGCGCACAACGTATGGATGCCCTGGCCAGAGGCTTCGGGCGTTCTCACGCGTCCGGCCTTGGGCTGCGTGGGCGGGGCGGCAGCGACGCGGGGCAGGGCGGCCGGCGAATTGCGGTCGGCGTCGCGCGGCGGGGGTAGCAAAGGCGAAGCGGGGGCGTCCGCCGACGGCAGCGACGGCGAACTAAGCGGTGGCCGATTGGGGGTGGTCATGGAAGAGAAACCCTACAGTTCGCTGAAGTAACTCAGGCAGGCTTTGTCGAGAAATTCGGGACGCAACTGTGGCGACAGCTTGCGGTACTTGCAGAAATTGTTGACCTGCGTCAGCAGATCCCGCGGGTGGCAGCGCCGCAGCGGACGACCTTCCTGGCGGTAGCGGGCGAGGAGATGTTCGGCCGCTTGACTGCCGTGGGAGAATCCAAACGACTCAGCTACGGCTTTGGTGATACCGCGAAATTCTTCTTCCGACGGATCGTCCACAAAAATCTTGTAGGGAACGCGGCGCAGGAACGCCTCGTCGACCAATTGATCGGGATTCAGGTTTGTCGAGAAAATAATTAATTGTTCGAACGGCGTTTGAATCTTCTTGCCGGTGGGCAACGTCAGGAAATCGTGACGGCTTTCCAGTGGCACGATCCAGCGGTTCAACAGCTCCTCGGGCTGGATTCGCTGGCGGCCAAAGTCGTCGATCAACAAACAGCCACAGTTGCTTTTCAGCTGCAACGGCGCTTCGCAGACGTTGCTGCGTTTGTCATGCCGCACCTCCAGGTTGTCCATCACCAACTCGCCTCCGACAACCACCGTCGGACGTTGGATGCGGAGCCAGCGACGGTCCCACTCCTGAGCCAGCACGGTGCCTTCGTCGACCGGCACGGGAGCTTCGCGGTGGAAGGCGTCGTCCTGCAGTTTGATCAGGTTGCCGTCGTCGAGGATCGCATGCGGGATCCAGATCTCCTGGCCCAGGCACTGGGTCAGGCAGCGGGCGATGGTCGTTTTGCCGTTGCCCGGTGGTCCGTACAGAAACAGTCCGGAGTTGCTGTTGATGGCCGGGCCGAGTTGATCCAGCAATTCGTCCTGGTAGGAAATGCGCTGCAGGGCATGTTGCAGTTGGTCGCGATCGATCGGGTCCAAGCCGGCGGCCTGCGCTTCGACGCTGAGCACGTAATCGGCCAGCGGCACCGGTGCCGGTCCGGTGTAGGAGCACTGCTGCATATGGACCTGAGCGGCGCGTTGCCCGTTTTCGGTCAGCGAATAGTAGTAGTCGTTGAAGGGGGCCGGACGCACGTGCGTGACCAGTTTGCGGGTCCGCAGTCGTTCCAGCAGCGGTTCGATCACGCGAAACGGCAGCCCCGTGCGTTCGCTGATCGTACGACCGCTCAGCGTCCCGATGGTCAACACGGTTTTCAGGATCAGCGCCTCGATAAACGATTCGCTCAATCCCGTTTCGCTCAGGTCCCGAGGCGTTACCGGCCAGAACGTGTCGTCGGACAGCAGGCCATGCAGGAGGCCGGATTCGATCGTATGGGTGTCTCGCAGCGCGGCAGACATAACTGGACAGTTCCGATTGTGGTTTTTCGAAGGTGACCGTGCGACACCTTGCGTGCCGCACCATAAGATCCTCGCTTTCTGGAAAAACTCCGTTGAACCCTAGCTCACAGTTCACGCCGCCCATCGTCTCGGGGGGGAAGGTCCGAAGAAAAAGGTGGCGTGAGGGCAAAAAAGCGACGCTTTTGGCGGAGCCTGCCCCCCACACTTGCTATCGGTGTCCTAGATTTGGGTGATCCGTGTTCTGGCGAGATCCTTTGGTCCTTTTGCTTAACGGCTATGTTGATCCCCAATCATGACCTGGTCTTCCTCCCCATCAGCCACCGACTCGATCCGCTGTAGCACCGTGGCCAGTCAAGACGTGTGGTTTCTCTCTGGTGCCACCCGCAGCGAAGAGGATGTTCGTCATATTCCCGTCGACGAAAATCCCTTTGTGGTCGGTCGTAAACCGGGCGTGACGCTGTCGCTGCACTTCCAAACGGTCAGCGGGCATCATGCGTCGCTGTGGGTGGAGAATGGCGAATTGTTCGTCAAGGATTTGGACAGCACCAACGGCACGTACGTCAACGGAACCCGCATCGATCGGCCGACCCCGGTTTGTGAAGAGGATCTCGTCCATTTTGCCGAAGCGCCGTTTCGCGTCCGTCGCCAAAGCGCGACGGGATTGAATTCCGGCACGATCGCCGAGAACGTATGCGACCAGGCGCTGGCGCTGGTTCAGTTCGATCGGCTGATGAGTCAGCGATTGGTCGTGCCGCATTTTCAATTGATTCTCGACCCCCGCAGCCATAAGCAGGTCGGGTTCGAAGTCCTGGGACGCGGACGGGTGTTCGGACTGGAATCGGTCGGGGCGATGTTTCAAGCGGCCGAACAGCTGAGCCTGGAAGTGGAACTGAGCCGGTTGCTGCGCTGGGAGGGGGTGCGCGTGGGACGCGACCTTCCCGAAAGACCCACCCTGTTCGTCAATACACACCCCAAAGAAATGATCGGCGAGGGTTTGGTCGAGTCGCTGGGCAAGCTCCGCGAGATGGCCGGCAACACGCCGCTGGTGCTGGAGATCCACGAAGCGGCCGTGACCGAACCGGCGATGATAAAGCACCTGCACAGCCGCTTGCAGGATTTGAATATCCAACTGGCCTACGACGACTTCGGTGCCGGGCAAGCGCGGCTGTCGGAATTAATCGAAGCGCGACCCGACTGCCTCAAGTTCGACATCTCGCTGGTCCGCGGGATCGATCAAGCCGACCCGCATCGTTATCAGATGCTCAAGACGTTGGTGCGGATGGTGCGTGACCTGGACATCCTGGCCCTGGCCGAAGGGATTGAAACGGCCGAGGAGGCGGAGGCCTGCCTCGACATCGGCTTCGACCTCGCCCAAGGTTTCTATTACGGCCGCCCCGCGCCGGCCTAGTGTCGCCTTTCGCTCCGCCGAAAGTAGCAGAGTCGCCTTTCGCTCCGCCGAAAGTAACAGAGTCGCCTTTCGCTCCGCCGAAAGTAGTAGTGTCGCCTTTCGCTCCGCCGAAAGTAACAGAGTCGCCACCGTTTGATCGCTGGAGTCCAGGCTTTAGCCGCTCCGAGGTACTGCATCCAAAAGTGCCGACTGCAATCGCCTAAAGGCTAGACTCCAGCGCCATCGCCGGACTCGCACCTACCCCAGGGTGAACAGCATCACGGCCAGAGCCACGGCGGCGATCAGACCGATCAGGGTCGAACCCAGCACGTACAGCACGATCGCGCCGGTGTTGGAGCGGCCCGTCATGCCGTTGTACTTTGCACCGCAGTGTTGACCGTATTCTATTTTTCCAGCTGTCCCTGTTCCAGTCGCACGATCCGGTCGGCCAGGGCGAGGGCTTCCGGGGCGTGATGCGTCACGTGTATGACGGTGATTTCGGTTTCTTGCTTTAACTGGACCAGCACCGCTTGCAGGTCCCGGCGGGCGGTTTCGTCCAGGCCGCTGAGCGGTTCATCCATCAGCAACACGCGGGGTTTGAAGGAGAGGGCCCGGCCGAGCGCCACGCGTTGAGCTTCGCCGCCGCTGAGCCCTCCCGGAGTCCGGTCCAGCAGTTCCTCGAGGCCCAACAACCGCGCCAGTTCGGCCGTCCGAGCCTCGCGGTGATGGCGGTCGACACGGCGCAGCCGGAGGGCAAAGTGCAGATGTTCGCGAACGGTCATCGCCGGAAACAAGGCTCGGTCCTGCGGCACGTAACCGAGCCGGCGGTCGCCCGGCTGCCAATCCGTAACGTCGGTTTCGTCCACGTAAATCCTGCCGCGTTCGATGCGCCGCAGGCCGCAGATCGCTTCCAGAATCGTCGTCTTGCCCGCTCCGCTCTTGCCCATCAAGGCCACGTATTGGCCACCGGCGACCCTCAGCCGGAGGTCGGCCAGCCGAAAACTACCTGAGCGGATACTGACGTCGCGAAGTTCGATCATGCCACTGGACAAAGCCACGATGAAGGGCGGATGAAGTTCCGCGGTTTAAAGCTCGTTGATTGTAGGCCAGCACTTAAACATCCGGCGAGCCGTCGGTATAAACTTGAAGGCGACGATTTCTCCGCCCTCCCTCCCTCCCACCCTCCTGCGTTGGTTCTGCATGCGATATCTAGCCGTTTTTCTGGTCCCGCTCTGTCTGCTGGGTGTTGGTTCGGTGGCCACCGCCCATCCGCCTACCGCCGCTGACAACGCTTCCGCCGACCACGATCACGACCACGGTCACGATCATCCTCACCCGCCGGGCGAGGCGCCCTTTACTACCCGCGTGCAGGCGCGCGTTCTGCCGTTGGCCAAGCAGGAAGACGTCTTTCATTTCGTCGTCTACGGCGACCGCACCGGCGGCCCTCCCGAAGGCTTGCGCGTTCTGGAGCAAGCCGTTCGCGATACGAACCTGCTGGATCCCGATCTGGTGATGACCGTGGGCGACTTGATTCAGGGCTACAACACCAGCGAAGAATGGCTGCCGCAAATGAAAGCTTACAAAGCGGTCATGAACGGTTTGAACATGCGTTGGTTCCCCGTAGCCGGAAACCACGACGTGTATTGGCGCGGCCCGGGACCGGCTCCCGAAGGCCAGCACGAGAGCAATTACGAAAAGCACTTCGGGCCGCTGTGGTACTCGTTTCGGCACAAGAACGCCGGCTTCATCGTCCTGTACAGCGACGAAGGCGACCCGGCGACCAACCAGAAAGGATTCAACAGCGGCAAGCTGCAAACGATGAGCGACGAACAGCTGGAGTTCCTGCAGCAGGCTCTCGAGCAATTGGCCGACCAACAACACGTGTTCGTGTTCCTGCATCATCCCCGCTGGATCGGTCGCGGCTATGCCGGTGGCAACTGGGATGTGGTGCATGAAAAATTGAAAGCCGCCGGCAATGTCAGTGCCGTGTTTGCCGGACACATCCACCGGATGCGCTTCGACGGCGCCAAGGACGGGATCGCCTACTACACCCTGGCGACCACCGGGGGGCACCTTTCGGCCGAGATTCCCGACGCGGGCTACCTGCATCATTTGAATCTGGTCACCGTGCGTCCGGACAGTTACAGCGTGTCGGCCCTGCCCATCGGTGCCGTGATCGACCCCAAGGAGTTCACCCCCGAGTTTCGTGAACAGATCGCCAAAGCTCGCTCGATCGTGCCCACCGAGACGGCCAACGATCTGATGTTGAATCTGGATGGTTCGGTCAGCGGCCAGACGATCCTGCAGCTTCACAATCCCTGCGAGCGTCGCGTCGAGGGCACGTTGTCGCTGGCGGCCGGTCGCAATTGGTCCTCATCGCTGGATCACTACCACTTTGAAATCGAACCGGGCCAAGCGATCACGGTGCCGGTGCAGGTGCGGCGGCAAGCGATCGACAGCCGCGATGTGTCCCTGCCGCGCGTGCGGGTCGACCTGGAATACGTCGGTCAATCGGCGCGGATCCGGTTGCCCGAAACCGAAACCCCGCTGGGCCTGCAATTGGCTGGCGTCCCGGCAGATTATTTTTCCGCCGAGGTGAATCAGTGTCTGCGAGTCGACGGAGACGCCTCGGCCGTTCGTGTGCCTTCGAAAGGCTTGAAGATCCCCACCGGTCCGCTGACGCTGGAGGCCTGGGTACGGCCGAGCGATTTGACCGGCAATCGAGCCATCGTCGCTAAGACGCAGCAGTCGGAGTTCGCGATCTTTATGAACGAAGGGGTACCCAAGTTTGATATTCACGTGGGCGGTTCGTACGTTTCGGCGGCCGCCGGCGCGCCGCTGGTCAAGGATCGCTGGACGCATTTGGCGGGCGTATTCGACGGCCAGCAGGTGGCGTTCTACGTCGATGGCAAACAGGTGGCGACGACGCCGGCCAAAGGCAAACGCCGGACCAACGACCTGCCGCTGTACGTCGGTGCCGATCCCGACGGCGGTGGCCAGCCGACGCGGAGCTTTGCCGGAGCGATCGACGAGGTGCGTCTGTCGGCCGCGGCGGTCTATTCCGGCGACTTCGAACCGGCCCGGCGACTTGCGCCGCAGTCGGATACGCGTTTGCTGTTGCACCTGAACCGCAGCATCGGACCGTTCGTGCTGGACCACAGCTCCACGGCCCACCACGGCTTGCTAGGCCGCGGAGCGACGCTGGTGCCGGTAGCGGAGTAGCCGACGTCGCCAGACTTTGGGGGCGCTGGAGTCCAGGCTTCAGCCGCCCGGTGTGCCGGCCGCAAATCGCCTAAAGGCTAGACTCCAGCGCTGGAGTCCAGGCTTCAGCCGCCCGGGCGCGCCGGTGCGCAAGCGCAAACCTCCGCCCCGTCCAAACTCTGGCGAGTTCAGCTACGACAATGGATGCGAACGGGGTCCGCGACCCTCTACGCTCGAATGGCGTCGACCATTTGGTGGTCTCGAGGTTTCTGGCCCAGCCGCGTGGGCACGTCCAGGGCCGCCAACATCGTGTTGTACACGTCGATCCCTTCGGCTTTGACGTCCAGCGTCCGGCCGGTTTTCAGCCGTCCGCCGGCACCGCTCACGGCGTGGAACACACCGGAAAGCTCTCGTTTGACGTCGTTGTGGCGGCCGTCGCCGGATTCGGTGGAAATCGTGATCAGCGAGTTTTCCAGAATCGATTTGCCGTTGGCTTCGATCGTTTCGTCCAGCCGCCGGAGGAAGTACGCGACCTCGCGCATCTTCATGTGGGCGTGGGCGCGGAGAGCTTCGTTCTTCTTCTTGGGGTTGAACTTATGCCACCACTCGTGGCTGCAGCCCGCGCTGCCCGAGGCGTTCAACTGGGCGGCGTCGTCGAACCGGTAGACCAAGCGATCGTCGTAGCGGTAGTCGCCGGTCAGACGGATGCGTTCTCCCGCGGCCAGGAAGGTCAGGGATCCGAAACGCACGCGATCCATCTGGATGGCCAGAGCGTACAGGTCGGCCATCAACCGCCATTCGGTGACCAGTTGCTCCAGGGTGATGTCGATGCCTTCACCGCCGGGGTCGGCGATGCCACCGTGGGCGACCGTGCTCTGCGGCGGCAGGGGCGGAGCATCCTCGAGAACGTGGGGCATCTCGAAGGCCCGCTGTTCGAATTCGCGGATGCGGTCCAGGTGGTCGGCCACCCGCGACCGCGAGGCTTGTCCCAGTGGCGAGCGGCCGCCGGTGTAGAAACGGTACTGGTCGACCACCGCGTCCAGGACGCTGCGCCGCAGGCGTTGTTCGCGGGCGTCGCCGCCGGCCCCTTCCACGGCCACTTGGCCGAACACCCGGTCGAACAGATCTCGCGGCTTCTCCTGCATGGTCGCGGCGACCGTCCCGTCGGCGTTGTAGGAATGCACGTAGCGGCTGACGCGGCTGCGGCGAAAGAAGGTACCACCGACGAGGGTCGAAACCATTCCGGCGGGGAGGCCCTGGGGGTAGTGCGCGTGCCGGACCACCTGGTCGATCGACGGCCCGCCGGCTTTGGCTTCGCCACTGGGCGGTTCGGCGGTGAACGCTCCGCTGGCCCCATCAAAGTGCGCGTTGATCCCCGATTCGTCGCAGCGAACCTGGTCGACGTTCTGCAAAAACAGCAGCTTGTCCCGCAGCGGCTTCAGCGGTTCCAACACGCCATCAAAACCTTCGCTCTGTAGCGGCGCCGGAATGCCTAGGCCGAAGAACACGTTGAAGGCTCGCACCGGCACCTGCTGGCTGGCCACGGCCTTGGCCGGAGCCGCCACGGCGCTCGACAGCAGCATCTCCTCCAACAGCGGCAAACCGATAACGCTGGCACCGATGCCACGCAGCATCGTTCGACGATGAAAACGAACGCGAGCCATGAATACAGTTCCTAGGGACGGGTTTTTCGAACCAAATCACTTAACACAATCGCACGGATCACATCGCGGTAGCTGCCGCCGGCCGCTTGCGAACTTTCACACACCTGCTGCATCACCGGGGCATCGGCGGCCGTCAGCGGCCGGCCGACGGCAAACTGCGCCAGCTTCCAGCACAGCGTGTCCTGCACCCGGTCACTGGCCGCGAGCAACTGGGCCAGCTGCTGTGTGGTTTCGTAGGCCTGTGGCTGGCCGCTGCCGGGGATCTGAACCGCGCCGTCTTCGCGCAGCGGGTTGCCGTGTTCGTCTTCGGTGTGGAAGGTGCCCAGGCCGTCGTAGCGTTCCAAGCCATAGGCCAGCGGTTCAAAGCGTTTGTGACATCCACCGCAGGCCGTGTTGGCGACCCGCTGCATGGCGATTTTGCGCTGGGTCAGTCCTTTCTGGGTGGGCACCGGAGTGGTGTCGACGCAGGGCGGCGGGTCGTTCACCACGCCGCGCAGCAAGTCGTGCAGCAAGAACAATCCGCGCGAGACCATCGACGCTTCGTCGCCGCCGACGGTCAATACGCTGCCGTGCGTCAGCAGGCCGCCGCGCGTCGGGTCGTCGCTCAGATCCACGCGGTACCACTGGCGATCCTGTGCCGCGCCCGGCGGCGGTTCGATCTTTTCACGGCGGCCTTGCAATCGGTAGTGCTCGGCCAACGCGCCGGTGACATAGGTTTCTTGGGCATTCAATAATTCGGCCAGGGGACGGTCCTCCTGCCACGCCACCCGATGAAACAAGGCCAGCGTTTCCTCACGCATGTCCTGGGCCAGACCGGGATCCCAGTTGGGAAACCGGGCGGCGCTCGGTTGCAGGTTGCCCAACCGGTTCAGGTTCAACCACTGCGTGGCGAACTGCTCTGCTCGCTGGGCCGCCCGCGGATCCTTCAACATCCGGTCGACGTGAGCGGCGACTTGCTCGGGATTCAGCTTGCCATCGCGAGCGGCCCGAAACAGTTTCTCATCCGGCGGGCCGCCCCACAGGATGTAACTGATCCGAACGGCCAGTTCGTGATCGCTGACGGTCCACGATCCTTCGGCCGGTTGATGTTCGATGCGATAGATAAAACGCGGCGACTGGAGCATCGCTTCGAGCATGAACCGCACGGCTTCGGTGAAGTCACCGCCGCTGCTGGCCACGGTGGTGGAAATGCCGCGGTACAGGTCGACCTCGTGCGGCTCCAGCGGACCTCGCAGGACCCAGCGCCCCATGTCCTCGGACAATTTTCGCATATTGTCGTCGATCAGTTTCCGGCTGTTCGTAAACCGTTTGGCAAAGGCATCGACGTCCATCTTGGCCACGATCTGCTGGGCCAGTGTGGCGTAGGCTTCGACGTGCTTGAGGTCCACGTTCAGGTTATAGGCCGTATTGGCAAAGCCGTCGGCACGCAGGTCCGGGGGCAACATCGCGGTGGCTTCGCGGGCGATGTCCACGCCCACAGAATCGGCCACCGTGCGAATGTACTCATCGACCGTCAAACGCTGGACCCACAACTGGTCGGTGCGTCCGTCGTGAAGGTACAACGCGGGATCGATGACATCGATCGACCACTGGGCACCGCTGGCGATCCATTGTTTCAGGGCCTGTTTGTCGTCGGGCGACAGCGGGGGGCGTTCGTGAGGCATGTCGTCGCTTTCGACGGCCAACCACACCGAACTCTCTTCGGGTTTGCCGGGCACGATGGCCGGCCCACTGTCTCCGCCCGTCGCCGCGGCGATTTGTTGCGATAGGTCCAGCCCGCCTTGTCGATTGGCCGGATCGTGGCATTCCAAGCAATTTTTGGCCAGCACTCTGGCGACCGTTCGATCGAAAGCTTGCAAGGATCGGTTCTCGGTTTGCTGCTCGGGCGAGGGTAGGTCGGGACCCGCCTGGAATCGGCCGGCCACTTCATCCGGCGGGAGGGCTCGGTTGTAAAGCGCCAGAAAGCGGATCGCGCCCTGCCAAGCTCGTCCGCCGCCCGCTTCGTCGCCGATCATCAGGTGATAGGATTCGTCCCAGCCGGCTAGCGTGCGACCGACATCGGCGGAAGCGACCTGCACGCCGTCGAGGTACATTCGCGAGCGGCCGCCGCGGTCGTGGGTGTACAAGACGTGCGTCCAGTCCCGTCGCACCGTGCCGTCCGGTGAGGACAGCGAGGGGACGCCGTTGCGGCCGGTTTTGCTGGTCCGCATTCGGACGTCGAACCGTTTGCCGTCCTGGCCCAGGGTGAGGTTGCGGTTGCTGGTGTCGCCCGAGAGCGTGACGATCCGGGCCGGACCGGTTTGATCGAGCCGGGCCGTGCGCAGCCAGGCTTCGATTGTCAACTCGCCGGACTTCTTGACGGCGCGGACAAACGCCCGCGGCGGCGCCGTGGAGCGAATCTGCGTCGGGGCCTGCAGTTGCCACGCCGCATCCCCGCTGCGAACGTCACGGGGCCGAGCCGCTTTGAGATCCAGTTTCTCGCCGTTCGGCGCCCCGTTGGCGATCACCGGTCCGGAAGCGGTGCGGAAATCGTACAGCAGCTGCAGGCCGGCGGGAACCGAATCCGCGGCGCCGGCGGACCGGGCTTCGGCTCGAGGGTTCGCCGCCAGCGAAACAGGGCTCGCCACCAGCGAAAGAAGCAAACAGAACGTCGCGGCCGAAGAATACCAACACCAAAACGAGGTTCGCATGGTCGCTGCTAACCACTGGTAAGAAGGAGGGAGGCCCCGGCGGATGTGGAGGCAAGGCCACATCGGTCGGTGGTAGGGGGCCCTTCATTGTAGAGCAGTTGGCAGCGGGAAGTGCAAGGAAAACTTGCCGATCAATGCTGGCAGGCTTCCAGTTCTTCCCAGCGGGCGTAGGCGGCGGCGAGTTCCGCTTCCAGCTGCGACACGCGTTGTTGGTTGTCGGCTTGCACCTCGCCGGGTTGTTTGTAGTAGTCCGGCTCGGCCATCGCGGCGTGCAAGCGAGCGATCTCGGCCTCGAGCTGTTCGATCTGCTCGGGCAGTTTTTCCAGCTCGTGCTTCTCTTTAAAACTCAGCCGCCGCGGCTGATCCGGCGCGGCCGACGATTTTGCGGTTTGCCCGCCGGCGGCCGGTTTGGCGGTCCGCTTGCTCGACTGTGTGGCGGCGGCCTTGTCCGCCGCTTCAGCCTGCCGCTGACGGACGACCCGCTGCCAATCGTCGTAACCGCCGACGTACTCATTCACGCCGTCGTCTTCAAACACGATCGTGCTGGTGACGACGTTGTTCAAAAAGGTTCGGTCGTGGCTGACCAACAGGACCGTACCGTTGAACTGCGAGACCTGTTCTTCGAGCATCTCGAGCGTTTCGCTGTCCAGGTCGTTGGTCGGTTCGTCCAGCACGATCACGTTGGCCGGTTTGGTCATCAGTTTGGCCAGCAGCACGCGATTGCGTTCGCCCCCGCTCAGAAACCGCACCGGCGTTCGGGCTCGCTCGGGCGTGAACAGAAAATCCTGCAGGTATCCGATCACGTGCTTGGTGGTTTCGCCGATCCGCACGCGGTCGCTGCCGTCGGCGACGTTGTCTTGGACAGAGCGTTCGGGGTCCAATTGGTCACGCAACTGATCAAAGTACGCGATCCGCACGTTGGAGCCGGTGCGGACCGAGCCGGACTGTGGTTGGAGCTGGCCGAGAATTAATTTCAGCAGCGTCGTTTTGCCGACTCCGTTGGGACCGATGATGCCGACCTTGTCGCCGCGCATCAGCGTCGTCGAAAAGTCCTCGACGATTCGTCGGTCGCCGTACGCAAAGGAGATGTTTTTGACTTCGGCGACCAACGCGCCGCTGCGCATCGCTTCCTGGATCTGTAGTTTGGCCGTGCCCTCGGTCTTGCGCCGCTCGCTGCGCTCGACACGCATGGCTTTCAGTGCGCGGACGCGTCCTTCGTTGCGGGTTCGCCGAGCCTTGATGCCCTGGCGAATCCAGGCTTCCTCTTCGGCCAGCCGTTTATCGAACAAGGCGTTCTGTTTTTCTTCGGCTGCCAAAGCGGCTTCTTTGCGCTGTAGGAACGTCTGGTAGTCGCAGGACCAATCGAACAGTTTGCCGCGGTCGATTTCCCAGATCCGGTTGGCCAGCCGCTGCAGGAAAGAACGGTCGTGGGTGATGAACAGCAGCGTGCCGTCCCAGCGATCGAGGAAGTTTTCCAGCCACAGGATCGACGCGATGTCGAGATGGTTCGTCGGCTCGTCCAGCAGCAACAGGTGCGGCTGGGCCACCAGGGCTTGAGCGAGCAGTACCCGACGCTTCATGCCACTGGAAAGCGTTTCGAAGCTGCCCGCCGGATCCAGTTCCATCTCGGCCAGCACGCGTTCCAAACGATGCTCCTGTTGCCAGGGTTCGCTCGTGTCGTCCTCGTCCAAGCCGGCGGCGACGACATCATGGATCGAACCGGTTAATTCTCGCGGTACATCCTGAACCAGGCGGGCCACGCGGGTTCCGGCTTCGAAAAGGATTTTGCCGCCGTCGGGCTCGAGCTCGCCGGCCAACAACTTCATCAGGGTCGTCTTGCCGGCGCCGTTGCGTCCGAGCAGGCCGATGCGTTGGCCGGATTCAATCTTCGCGGAGACCTCGTCCAGCAACGGTGGGCCGCGGAATCCGATCGATAATTCTTCGAGGGTGACCAGGGGCATAGTGTTCCGAGCGCGCTAGGGCGACCGTTGGCGGAGCGGGAAAACGTTGGGGGAGCGGGAAAACGTTGGCGGAGCGGGAAAACGCACGCGAACGATTTTGGGCTACGCTGCGGTCAGTGGCGAGGGGGGTCGCCGGCAGGGGCAGTGGCTACAATGAGCGGGGGTGCAGGGGTGGCTGGATGAAGGGGGCGATTTTTTCGCCCTCCCCTCCCAGCCCCCTCCGCCGCTCGCTGGACGACAGCTTCGCCCCCTCCCGCCAGTCCCAATCATCGATGCCCAAGTCGACGCTAACTCTGTACGCCTGCGAGGTCGCTTTGGACGACCGTTATCGTCTGCTACAGCGGGTCTGGATCGGCTTCTGGCTGGTGCTGATGGCGGTCACTTGGCGGCTGTGGTTGCCGCCCGACGGGTTTCCGGCCGTTCCCCTGCTGCCGGTTTCCAGCGTCCCGCCGGCGGTCGAATGGACGATGCTGGCCGTCGTCGTCGCCGCGATCGCCCTGGCCGCTGTGGTCCCTCGCGTTCGCTGGCAGAGTGCTGGTTGGATTGCCTTTTTGGCGGCAGGAATCGGTCTGGTGCTGCTGAACCAACACCGCTTGCAACCCTGGTTCTATCAAGCTCTGTTGCTGGCGGTGCTGTGGGCCAGCACGGATTCGCGCCGAGGTTTGGCGATGATGCGATTGCTGGCCGTGGCGATTTATTTTTATTCGGCCGTGGGCAAGTTCGATTTTCAATTCCTGCACACCGTCGGGCAGCAGTTC
The DNA here is from genome assembly GCF_009618275.1 of Roseimaritima sediminicola. Lineage (GTDB taxonomy): Bacteria > Planctomycetota > Planctomycetia > Pirellulales > Pirellulaceae > Roseimaritima > Roseimaritima sediminicola. The sequence goes on along the minus strand of NZ_WIAD01000037.1, from coordinate 16,444 downwards.
TTGCAGACCGCTGGCGGTCTTGGCGGGGTGGCCGTCGGCCAGTGGTCCGAGGGCCAGCGGTTGTGGGCGGCGGCGGTGTTTCCGGCGGTGGAGCTGCTGGTGGCGATTTTGTTGTGCTTTCGCATCACCCGTCTGGTGGCCGTGGGAGTGGGCGTGGCGATGCATGTGGCCACCATCGGGTTGCTCGGCCCCTGGGGATTGGCCCATCAGAGTGGCGTGTTGGTCTGGAACGCGGCGATGATCGCTCAATTAGTTCTATTGTTCACGCCCACACGAACGCGCCCTCGCGCTCGCGAGGGCGATGACGAAACCGGTTCGGCGCGCCGCTCGCGACGGCTGCTGCCCGCGGCGTTGGGCCTGATGGTAACGTGTCTGGCCCTTGTGCTGCCGTTGCTGGAACGTGCCGGATACTGGGATCACTGGCCGTCCTGGGCGCTGTACTCCCCGCACAATAGCCGCGTGACGCTGCAGGTGCATGCTTCGGCCGTGCAGCGTCTGCCGGAACGGTTGCAGGCCTTTCTGACTGCGCCCGGCGAGGACGGGTGGCAGAACCTGGATCTGGATCGCTGGAGCATCGAGGCGTTGGGCGTGCCGGATTATCCCCAGTCGCGGTTCCAGTTTGCGGTCGCGCGCCAAGTCCTTCGCTGCCACAGTTTGGGCCGTGGTGGCCGGATCGTGATTCAGGGCGTGGCCGACCGCTGGGCGGGGCAGCGGGAAACCGCTCGGGTCAGCACGCCGATGCAGATCGATGCCGCCGCCGATCGATTCCTGTTGAATACCCGCCCCCGCCCCTGCCCGCCCGAAACGTAGCCGGCATTCGGGACGCCTCGCCGGGTTCGCGGAATCTCTCTGCCGCAAATCGATTACACTGCTACTCTGTTCGCTCCGCCGCTGACGCCCCCCCACTCACTACGCTCACATCATTTCTTTCGCATAAGGATCGACGGATGTCTCGATTGTTCGCTATGGGCTGTCTGGCCTTCGCGGTAATGGTCACCGCAAACGCCCACGCCGACGACGACAGCCAACTAAACCTCCAGGTCAGTGGTCCGATTCAGATCGAGGAGGACTTTGAATCGGGTGCTTCACGCTGGTCGCCAACCGACGAGAAGAAGTGGAAGATCACCAAGATTGAAACAGACGACGGCGGCGTGAATCACGTTTACCATCTGCTGGGCAAAAGCGACTACACGCCGCCGCATCGCAGCCCGCACAGCATCTCGCTGCTGAGAGGCGTGATCGTGGGCGACTTTGAATTGACCGCTCGCGTGAAAACCCTGCAAACGTCGCGAGCCCATCGGGACATGTGTCTGTTCTTTGGTTACCAGAACCCAGGCCAGTTCTATTACGTGCATCTGGGGGAACGGACCGACGATCACGCCAATCAGGTTTTCGTCGTCGACGATGCCGCCCGCGTCAAGATCAGCGACAAGACCAATCCGGGTACCCCGTGGAAAGACGACACCTGGCATACGGTCAAAGTCGTCCGCCGCATCGCCGACGGAACCATCGAGATTTATTTCGACGATATGGATACGCCACACATGGTGGCCAAGGACAAGCGTTTTCAGTGGGGACAGATCGGCTTGGGCTCGTTCGATGATCTGGGCATGTGGGACGACGTCCGCCTGCAAGGCCAGTTGGCCGATCAGATTATCTTTGAGGGTCGATAGCGATGGCCGATGCGGATCAGGGGCCTGCCGGCGAAGGGCTGCCGCGACAACACGGCCCGTGGCGGATCCTCCACTCGCGCGAGGTCTATCGCGATCCCTGGGTGCGACTGCGGCAGGATGATGTCCGCCGTCCCGATGGTCATCCCGGCAGTTACGTGGTCGTGCATCTGAAGCCCGGCGTCTGCGTGTTGGCGATGGATGCGGACCGTCACGTCTACCTGACTCGCGAGTTTCATTACGGCGTCGGCCGAGTAACGCTGGAAGCGGTCAGCGGCGGAGTCGAACCGGGCGAGGCCGCCGAACCGACCGCTCGCCGTGAACTGGGCGAAGAACTGGGTATCACGGCCGGGCGGTTGACGGCGCTGGGAACCACCGATCCGTTTACCGCCAACGTGGTTTCACCGACCGCGTTGTTTCTGGCCGAAGACCTGACGTTTGGCCAGCCCGACCCGGAAGGCACCGAGCAGATCGAGTGCGTGAAGATGCCGCTGGACGAAGCGGTGCGGCGGGTGATGGAAGGCGAGATCACGCACGCGCCAAGTTGTCTGGTGATTCTGAAGACGGCGTTCACCCAGTCCCGTAAATGAAGTCGCCAGACGTTGGGGCGTGCTGGAGTCCAGGCTCTAGCCGCTTTCGGTGACAGGTCTGAATCGCCTGAAGGCTCGACTCCAGCGCTCGTAGCTGAAGTCGATCCAAACTCTGGCGACGATCAGCTACGGTGCCGTTCACAACTCCAGCAGTCGGCGAGCGTTTCCGCCGCAGTAGGCATCGATCGTTGCCGGGTCCGTGCCCATACTCTGCAGGTTCTCGATCATCATCGGCATCGTGGCGGCCGAACCGGCCAACTGGCCGCTGTCGTCGAAGCGCGGGGGGCCGTTGGGCGCGACCGAAACGATTCGTCCGGCCAACGGGAACCGTCCCGGTCCCAGGCCCGCCGCGGCGATCGCATCGGTCGTCATCACCACGTGCTGGCGGGGTATCAGCCGCAAATAGTTTTGCAGTGCAAACAGCGGGATGTGGTGGCCGTCGGCGATCAAACCGATGTGCAGGTGGTCGGCCAGCGAGAGTACGCGCTGGACGATGTTGTCGTGCCGGGGCAAGGTCACCGGACAGCCGTTGCCCAGGTGCGTAAACATCCGCAGGCCGGAGTCGATGCCCCGCTTTAGGTCGTCGAGGGACGGGTCGCAGTGGCCGGCCGAAACGATCACGCCCTGGTCGGCCAGGTAGCGCGTCGTCGCGGCCCCCTCGTCGCATTCGGGGGCCAGCGTGAAAATCCGGACCAAGCCCTCGGCGGCCTCCAGCAGACGTTTGGCGAGGTCGACCTTGGCCGGGCCGGTCGCTTCGCTGCTGTGCGCCCCGATATAGCCCTGAGCCGGGTTTAGGAACGGTCCCTCGACGTGCACGCCGGCGACCATTTCGGTGGCCAGCGCGTCCTCGCGGACGATGCTCGCCAGGGTCGCCAGCCGTCGCTGCAGGCAATCGACCGGAGCGGTGATCAGGGTCGGCAGAAAGGACGCCACGCCGTCGCGGCGCAGGCTCTCGCAAGCCCCGTGAAACGATTCGGCGGTCAGGTCGTCGCCGTTAAAATCCACGCCGGCGTAACCGTTAACCTGGATATCGACAAAGCCGCTCACGACGCCGCCTGCCGAGTGCTCTCGCTCAGCTTCGACGCGGCTGGCGGGTCCAGCAGCAACGTGCAATTGGGGTGTTGCTGGAGGATCGAAGCGGGCACGTCGGGCGTGACCGGGCCTTCGACCGCCGCCTGCACCGCATCGGCTTTACGCGTATCCGGCACGCTGCACAGGATCGCTCGGCTCTTCATGATCTGCTGCACCGACATGCTGATCGCGTGCGTGGGCACTTCGTCCAGCGATCCGAACCAGCCTTCGCCGACCTGCTGTTGCCGGCACAGCCGGTCCAGTTCGACGATGATGTAGGGATCGGTGGCATCGAAGTTGGCCGGAGGGTCATTGAACGCCAGGTGCGCATTCTCGCCGATCCCGACCAGCGCGACGTCGACCGGTTGGCTGGATAATTCCTGGCCGATGCGGCGGACGTTCTCTTCCGGCGTGCCGCCGGCGTCGAGGAATTGGAACGAACCCAGAGGCACCTTCTGGACCAGGCGTTCGTCCAGGTAGCGACAGAATGACGCAGGGTGCGAGCGGTCGATTCCGATGTATTCGTCCAGATGAAAGCCGTCGACCAACTGCCAATCGATGTCGGGTTGCTGGGTCAGATGGTCCAGGACCGTAAACTGCGAGGCGCCCGTGGCCACGATCATCCGCGCACGACGGTTGTCGCTGATCGCGTCGCGAAGGATTTGTGCCGCTTTTTCGGCCGCGCGACGCCCCATTTCTTCGATGTCGGCAGCAATCTCGATCCGCATAGTGTACCTTGTGGCAAATAGATTTCGGGGCTTGGAAACTACGACGCTACAGAGTTTGGCATTGGCCGATGCAGAACGCAACAACCACACAGACGACGAAACGCTCTCTCGGGGATTGGCTGCGGTCCATTGGACCTGCGGTCGTTGTGGCCGCCGTGGTCCTGGGACCCGGTACGATCACCATCGCCTCACGTGTCGGGGTGCGACACGGCTACACCATTGGCTGGTTGGTGCTGACCACGTCCGCCCTGATGGCAATGATGACGGTGGCCGCGCTGTACGCCGGCGTGTCCCACCCCCGCACGCCCGGGCGACGACTGCGGCAACGATTCGGTTATTGGCCCACGGTCGCGATCGGCGTGGTCCTGTTTTTGATCGTCGCGTTGTTTCAGTCCGGTAACAACCGCGCCCTGCTGTTGGCCGCAGAGTACTTTGCGCCGACGTTGAAAGATTCGCCGTGGACCTCGGTCGGGTTTCTGGTGGCTTTCAATCTGGGCATCGTCGTATTCTTCTTGGCCGCCCGCGACGTGTACCGCATCATCGAAGCGGCGATGCTCAGCATGGTCGGTTTGATGATCGCGTGTTTTCTGGTCAACGCCTTTGCCGGCGGCGTTCGCCCCGGCGCCGCGGTGTCGGGTTTGGTGCCGACGGGGTCGTCGATTCGAGCGGTGTCGGAACAGTTGACCGGTGACATTCGTGCCCTGATGGCCACGACGTTTTCGGTGGCCGGCGCGTTCTACCAGTGTTATCTGGTGCGGGAGCGTCGCTGGACGGTCGGTGAGCTGCGTTTTCGGTCGGTCGACAGCTGTGTGGGAATCGCCACGCTGGGTGTGTTGACGATGTTGATCATGTGGACCGCGGCGGCCGCTCTGCACGGCAAGATCGCTCCGGAAATGGTGACCGGCATCGACACCCTGGCCGACAGCCTGCGCCCGACCTTCGGCCGCGTCGCGACCGGCGTGTTCGCCACCGGGATTCTGGCCGGAGCCGTTTCGTCCTTTGTCGGTAACGCCTTGATCGGCGGCACCGTATTCTCGGACTGCCTGGGCTTGGGCAGCCGGGCTTCGCACGTGGGGCCCCGCCGCTTGACGGTGTTGGCCTTGGTCTTTGGCGCGGCCATCGCCTCCTGGTCGGTGTTCGCCATCGAGAGCAACGTCAACTTCATCGTGATCGCACAAGGCTTGACCGCCCTGGGCTTGCCGGTCATGGCCCTGGCTCTGCTGTGGTTGCTGATCGATGGCGGCCGCGCCCCCAAGTGGCTGGTCGCCGGAACGATCGTCGGCGTGCTGGTCACGTTCGCGCTGGCCGCCGCAACGGTGCAGAAGCTGACCGCGCCCAAACCCGCCCCCGAGGCGCCGGTCGAGGAGGTATCAACCGTAGTGGACGAAGCAATGAGTCCCGAACCTCAACCGTAATGGACGAAGCAACGAGTCCTCAGCGTTCAGGGACTCGTCGCCTCGTCCACTACGGACTCGTCGCCTCGTCCACTACTCTACGGCCCCGCCGACACCGTCACGCGTCCCTCCGAATCGATGCGGGTTCGCAGCGCTCCTTCCAGCGCCGTCACGTGTACGTCGGCGCCGTTGCGGCCCAGCGTCTCCAGCACCGCCGGCTGGCCCGCTCGGCGGCTGCCGCTGACGATCACCGTTCGCGGCCGAGCCCAGTCCAGCAGCGGCCGCGGATCCTGTTGCAGCGAGCCATGGTGTGGCGCCATCAGGATCCCTCCGCCCGGCGGCCGCGGATGTTCGAGTAGGCGTTCGGTGCCGGGCGATTCCAGGTCGCCGGGCAACAGCAAGACTCGCCCGGCATGCTGCAGTCCCAGGACCAGGCTATTCGCATTGTCGCTGCCGGCCATCCGCTGCGGCGGCGGATGGTAGATCGTTGTCGATGAGGGCGACTTGGCCAGCGCCAGCGTCTGGCCGGCGTGCTGCACGATCACCTCCACGCCTGCGTCGGCGATCGCCACGCGCAGAGGGTGCAGCCCTGGTTCATCGGTTTCTAACATCCCCGGCGGCGTGATCACGCGTCGCACGCCAAAGCGCCGCAGTAATCCCGGCAGCGCGTTGTAATGATCCGCGTCGGCGTGCGACAGCACCACCGCGTCCAGCCGCCAGATGCCGTAGTGCCACAGCACGCTCTGGATCGGCCGACTGCTGAACGCCGGATCGCCCAGCCGTCCGCAGTCGTACAACCACACTGTGCCGTCGTCCTGGCGGATCAATACGCTCGTCCCGTGACCGACGTCGATGAACGTCGCTTCCAGAGTGCCCGTGGGGACCGGATGCTGGACGCCGCTGCAGTACAGGGTCGCCAGCGGCAGAGCGACCAACATCCAGACGCCCAGCCACGACAGCAGCAAGCCCACGCGCGGCCAGCGGCGCGGCAAAAGCAGCCCCCCGGCCAGGACGCCGTAGAAGCCGGCCACCCACGGCCCCGGCGGCGAGGGCAGCCAGCGGTGGCCGCCGGGCACCGTCGCGATCGTTTCGATGATCCACAGCATGCACGTCAAACTGCCGTGGCAGACTGCCGCAGGTAGGGTGGCCAGCGGGTCTAGTGCCAAGCCGCACGCCACGGTTGCCAAACCAGAAATCAACGCGACCATCAGCGGCAGACCGAGCAGGACGTTCGCCAGGATCGATACCGGACTGAGGATGTGGAAATGAAACCAGACCAGCGGGGCGGTGATCGCCCAAACCCAAAAGCTGAACCAGAGGGCCAAGCGGATGCGTCTCAGTGCCGTCAGGACGCCGCGTCGCAGCCAACCCAGCCGCGCGTCCAGCAGTCGGTCCAGCGGGTCGGCGGCTTGTCCCCTCGCTGCCATGGCCGACACGCCGCGGCTGGCCAGAATCAACGTACCTACGGCCAGGAACGACAGGTGCACGCCGACGGCCGAAAGGTTGGCAGGGTCCCACCACAACAACCCCAGAGCGGCCAGAGCCAGGGCGTTCAGGGGATGCACCAGTCGGCCTGACCACGCCCCCAGCAGCAACGCTCCGACCAACAACGCCGCGCGCATCACCGGCGGACGTCCTCCGGTAACCGCTGCATACACCACACAAATGACGAACACGCCCAGGTACTGCTTGTTCTGGGACAGATTGGTGGCGGCAAGCAACCAGGCCGCCGCCAGGGCCACGATGCCCAGGTGCAGGCCGCTGACCGACAACAGGTGGGCCGTGCCCGTTTCCAGCAGCAGTTCCCGAGTCGATCGCGCCACCGCTTCGCGCCGTCCCAGCACCAACGCGGCCGCCAGCGTACGGGTCGAGGGTGGCAGATGTTGGGCAAGGATCTGCTCGCCACGATTGCTCAGCCGCGCGAACGGACGACGCACGTCGGTAGCGGTTTCCAGGCGATGCACCTGAGACGGCGAGTCGACCAGCAGGTGGGCGTGCCGACCGGCAGCCAGTTGCCGCGCCCGTAGGTCCGGTTCGCCGGGGTTACGGGGGCCTTCAATCGGTTGCAGTTTGCCCATCACTCGCAGGCGATCGCCCGGCAGGATATACGGTGTCTCGGCGTCCACGATTACTTTCACACCGCCCTCGACGGGCACCCATCGGGTTCCGGCGCGGAGCTCGGTCACGCGGGCATCGAACATCGACTGCCACGCCTCCGCGCGGCCCTGCAGGCGAGCCAGCGTATTGGGGCGCCGCTCGACCATGCTGGTTACCGTCGCCCGGAGGACAACCGGCTGGGGATCCGGCCGCAGAAAGGTCGGTAGCGTCGCGTGGTCGTGCTGTTCATAACGGGCCGCAGCGTGGATGGAGAAGGCGGCCGCCAGAGAGCCCATCGCCGCCAGCCATCCCACGCGCGGGTGCCCCGCTCGGCGATGCAGGACCCACAACAAAGCGGCCGCGGAAGCGGCTAGAATGGTGAACCGCGGTGACCATAACCCACCTTGGATCCCCGCCGCCGCCGCCATCGCCAGTGTGATCATGGGATGCCGCCGCAGCAGATGCCGATCGGCTCGATCGGAATCGGCCAACCGCTGCGAGGGTCTCACCGGGCCGCTGGTTTGTGTTTGGTTGCCCCACATGCCTGTATGGTATCGCATTCTCGCCCCTCGGAGTCCTGCCCATGTTGCTGCGATTGATCCCGTCCGTTTGGACGCTTTTGGTTCCTTTGATGCTTGGCTTGGCCGCGCCGGCCCCTTGGCTCACGCCGGCGCGAGCGGAACTGCGCGTGGGGGCGGCCGTGACCGATGTGACGCCGCCCGAGTTGCCCGTCTTGGTCAACGGCGGAATGCTCAGCCGCAGCTCCGATAAAGTGAAAACGCCTGTGTCCGCGCGAGCCATCGTCGTCGAAAATGACGGCCGACGCGTGGCCATCGTCGTCGTGGACAGCTGCATGATGCCGCGGCCGTTGCTCGACGACGCCAAACATCTGGCGGCCAAGCGGACGCAGATCAAACCGGAAGACATGCTGATCAGCGCCACGCACACCCACACCGCGCCCTCCTGCATGGGCGCCCTCGGTACCGACGCCGATCCCGCTTACGTGTCCTACCTGCGGGAACGCTTGGCGGTCGCGATCGCCGCAGCCGAAGCTCGCTTGCAGCCCGCCCGCGTCGGCTTCGCTTCGACCGATGCCGCCGCCTACACCGCGATCCGCCGCTGGGTGCGGCGCAGCGACCGCGTGGCCGATGACCCGTTCGGAAACCCCACGGTGCGGGCCAACATGCACGCGGCCAACAACTGGGACGACGTCACGGGCCCCTCCGGACCGGAGGACCCCGAGCTGTCGTTGATCGCCTTCCAAAGCCCCGAGGGTCGACCCCTGGCCGTGCTGGCGAACTTTTCCATGCACTACTTCGGTGACAGCGGCATCAGCGCCGATTATTTCGGCTTGTTCTGCGAACGGCTGCAGCAGCGACTGGCCGGTGCGGACTCCGGCAGCGACGCGGTCTCGGGCGGCGGTATTGGCTCGGGGATCTCCGGAGAGGAAGCGGCGCCGGTGGCCATCATGTCCCACGGCTGCAGCGGCGACATCTGGCGGCGCGACTACACGCTGCCGCCGGAGCAGCGACCCGAGTGGACCATCGACGAGTATGCCGATCGGATGGTCGACTTGGCCTGGGACGCGTATCAAACGATCGACTACGACGGCGATGCGGACGTGGAGATGGCCGAGCGACGTCTGCAGCTGAAGTACCGCGTGCCGGACAAGCAGCGTTTGCAGTGGGCCCAGGGAATCGTCGAGGAGATGGGCGACCGGGCCCCGGAAAACACCACCGAGGTGTACGCTCGCGAACAGGTGCTGCTCGACCAGCTGCAGGACACCGAGGTCGTCGTCCAGGCCCTGCGGATCGGCGACATCGCGATCGCCACCACGCCCAACGAGACCTACGCGCTGACCGGTTGGAAGCTGAAATTGCAAAGCCCCGCCAAGCACACGATCGTGATCGAATTGGCCAACGGCGGCGACGGCTACATCCCGCCGCCCGAGCAACACCTGCTGGGTGGCTACAACACCTGGGCCGCGCGTTCGGCCGGCTTGGAAGTGACGGCGGAACCAAAAATTGCCGCCGCCGCTCTGGCCTTGATCGAACAGGTCACCGGCCAGCCGCGCCAGAAGCCGCAGTGGCCTGAGACGCCCGAGGTTCAGCAGACGCTCGAGCACCGGCCGCTGGCGTATTACCGGATGCACGAGTTCAAGGGGCCGCGGGCGGTCGACGCCAGTGCCAACCGCCGCGACGCGATCTACGAACCCGGCGTGGTCTTCTTTCTGGAAGGACCCGGCTTGTCGGAGACCGCTGAAACGTCGGTCCGCGAGCGGAACCGCGCGGCGCACTTCGCCGGTGGCCGGCTGCACACCCGGTTTGATGATCTGGGCGATACCTACAGCGTCGCGATGTGGTTCTGGAACGGCATGCCCCACGAGGGCCGTGAGACGACCGGATGGTTGTTCTCCCGCGACCATCCCGACGCCGTCTCCCCGCACGGCGACCATCTGGGCATCGGCGGCACCGCGACCACGCCCGGCCGCCTGGTCTACCAGTACGGCAACGACGATTCGGCGGTCGAAGTGGGCAGCACGCCGCTGGAACGTTGGACTTGGAATCGGGTTGTGTTCGTGCGCGACGGACAAAGCGTGCGGGTGTACTTGAACGACGGTGACGAACCCGAGATCAGCGTGACGCTGGATGACCGGCCCGCGCCGCAGTCCGGGCAGCTGTTCATCGGCGGCCGCAGCGACAACCGTTTCAATTTCGAAGGCCGGATCGACGAAGTCGCCATCTTCAACAAAGCGCTGAATCGGTAGCATCCGCCGTGGCATAGGCTTCCAGCCTGTGAGAGTAGCACGGCCGTCCCGGCCGTCGAGGTGCGCAATCCTCGGCTGAGGACAGCCGAGCTACTCTGTGTGGCATAGGCTTCCAGCCTGTGAAAGCAGCACGGCCGTCCCGGCCGTTGAGGTGCGCAATCCTCGGCTGAGGACAGCCGAGCTACTCTGGGTGGCACAGGCTTCCAGCCTGTGAGAGTAGCACTTCCGGAATCGCGGAGCGATGGTATGTGGTAGCCCCGGGCGCGAGCCCGGGGAAACGCAACCAAACCGCCGCAAAAGCCCTGGAAGGGCGACGGGAATGCCTCCCTGCCGGCTGTGGTATAGTGCGAGAGAGCGATGTTCGTATCGTCCCCGCCTGGAGAGCATTCAAATGACGCACAGTAGTCGTCGCCGGTTCTTGGCGAATGTCGGCAGTGGCATGTTGGTAGGCAGCCTGGGCACCGGTTTGGCCGGCGATCTGGGCATCCACACGGCCTGGGCGGAGGAGACGAACGATCGCTTGACGTTCGGCGAACTCGAGCCCCTGGTCGCGCTGATGCAGGAGACACCGCTAGAGAAATTGCAGCCCGCACTGCTGGCCCAGCTCGACGGCGGCACCGATTTGGCAACCCTGGTGGCCGCCGGCTCGTTGGCCAACGCTCGGACCTTTGGCGGTCATGACTACGTGGGCTTTCACACCTTCATGGCCCTGACCCCGGCGCTGGAGATGGCGGCCGAGTTGCCTTCCGATCGCCGACCCTTGCCGGTCTTAAAAGTGCTGTACCGTAATACCGCGCGGATTCAACAGTTCGGCGGCACGGGCAGCGAAGTGCTCAAGCAGCTCGACGATCACCAGCACGAGGGCGAGCGCGTCAGCGCGGAGGCTCTGCAGGCCATGACGCGGCAGGCCGATCAGGAGGGGGCGGAGCGGATCATGGCTGCTCTGCAGGAAGCGCCGCCCGCAGACGTCTTCAACCGTGTGCAGCACAGCGTGCAGGACGAAGCCGACGTGCATCGCGTGGTCTTGGCGTGGCGGGCCTGGGCGGCGATCGGCGTTGTCGGCGAGCAGCACGCCGGGACGCTGCTGCGGCAGTCGGTACGCTACTGCGTGCGGGACTCCCAGCGGCGGATCCGCGACGGCCGGCCCGATCCTCGGTTGTGGTCGTTGCTGCCACGATTGCTGGACCAATATAAATTGCTCAGCCGTCCCGTGGGGAATCGTCGCGGCGACGATGCCTGGGTCGAGGAACTGGCTTGGACGTTCTTTCAGAGCGATCGCGAGCAGGCGGCCGATGCGGCGGCTCAGGCTCTGGCCGAGGGCTATGCGCCCGATCAAGTCGGCGAAGCCATGTCGGTGGCGGCCAACCTGTTGCTGCTGCACGATCCGGGACGAGCCAAAGATGGCGACGGCGACAAGGTTAAGGGTTCGGTTCACGGCGCGTCGGTGGGCGTCCACGCTTCCGATGCCGCCAACGCTTGGCGCAACATCGCGCGGGTCAGCAACCCGCGAAACACGATCGCCAGCTTGTTGGTGGGAGCCTACCACACGGCCGGGCAGAGTCCTCGCGTGCGGCGCCAGCCGTGGCCGCTGAAGATGGACGCGGTCGAGCGAGTGGACGACAAGCAGAAACTGTTGCAGCAAACCGAACGAGCGGTCCGCGATCGCGACCAAGCGTTGGCGGGAGCGGCGGTCCAGCGCTACGCCGATCTCGGCGGATCGCCGCGAGCCGTTTCGGATGTGTTGTTGAAGTTCGCGACCAGCGAAGACGGCGCGCTGCACGCAGAAAAGTACTACCGCACGGCGACCGAAGAGTTCGCTCAAACGCGGCCGAGCCTACGGTGGCGACAGCTCGTGGCCCTGGCCCGCGTTTCGGCCAGCGAATACGGCACCGCCGCCCCCGGCTACCGCGAAGCCTGCGAACTTTTGAACGTCCCCGTCTGAACACGCCACTAAACAATCCCCGTAGCCGAAAAACGCCAGAGTCTAGAAACCAGCATGTCGTCTGTCGAAAAATTCACGCCTCGTTACACCATCGACCAATATGCCCAGTGGCAGGGCGACTGGGAATTATGGGAAGGTGTCGCGATCGCGATGACGCCGAGCCCCTTTGGCGTTCATCAAGGCGTGGTGACTCGGTTGAGTCGCGTGTTGGGAAACGCGATCGAAGCCGCAGCGTGTGACGCGGAGCCACTGGTGGAGCTGGATTGGATCATCAGCAACGACACGGTGGTCCGTCCCGACGTGCTGGTGGTGTGCGGGCGTCCGCCCGAGCGGCATTTGGAACAGACGCCGACGTTGGTGGCCGAAGTCTTGTCTGATTCGACCCGACAGAATGATTTGCACTACAAGCGGCAGCTGTACCGGCGCCAGGGCGTCGGCGTGTACTTGATCGTGGACCCCGCGACGCGAGCGATTCAAGTCGACCGTCGCCAGAGCGACGGTGGCTACCGCAGCGACACTGCCGGCAGCAAGCTCGACCTGCAGTTATGCGAGGACTGCGAGATCGAGCTCTCCACCGACGCGTTTTTCCACCGCTGACGCCTCGGCCCGCGGTTTGCCAGGGCAGGGCAGAGCGTTAGAATTCGACGTGTCTTGGACGCCTGACGCGGCAACGGACTCGCGTCTCTCTCCGTCCGCTCGTGCGTAGTGTTCGCTCGATAGCTTGAACGATTTGCAGCCTGAACGCGATTGACGGTAGCTCGAATGGATAATGCTCGATCGGCTCTATGCAGCCTTTTGGTCTCTGTGGTTCTTGTCAGTTCAGTTCTGGATGCGCAGGACCCTGGGCTGGGTTCTAATGTGCCTGCGTTATCTCCGGAGGTAACCTCGAGCGGTGCGTATACAGTGGCTACCTTGAGTGGCACGGACGATGGTGTCGACCTGCACACGACATTTGTCGACTGGACCACAAAGGACGTTTTTCTGCTTTCTGTAAACAAAAGCCAGAGTCCCAAAAGCTGTGTTGCGTTCGGGCACGCTTTCGATATGAACAGGTCAGAGACCGATCCGGTTCCCGTGTCGTTCACGTTTGAAGCACACGGCCCAATTGTGGGGCATGTTTATTGGGCTCAGAAAGGCCGACCGGAAGAAGTCAACGACTATAGCTTGCCGCTACCGAGGGTAATTCAGGGAGTTGCTAAAACGGACCTGCAGATTAATCGCAGTTATATGCAGGAGTTACTGGTGTGCGAGACCGGTGGCTTCTTTGTGTCGTATCGTATGCCGGCCGAATCAGCTGCATTTGGCTACCCGATTCGAGCTTGTTTCGCTTTTTCGGATTCTGGTCCGCGACAGTGGTATACATGCATCAATGGTTCGGGTTTGAAGCACGCACGCGTACAGCATCCTGGCAAGGATTTCGATCCGGTGCTGCCCGACGCAAAGCAAGTCACGAAAGATACCTGCCGACGGCTTTACGTGGACAATCAGTATAAGCAATGGTCGGGCACTTATAGTGACCTCGTCTATCGCACGGTTGCAAGCACCGAAAAAATCAGTGCAAAGACGCTCTCTGCTGAAGAGTCGCATGCAAGGGAGCGAGTCTTCTATCAGTTGATGCGACGTATTCGGGATCAGGTTGACCGTCATTTAAATGATGGGACATCGTTGTTCCTAGACCCGTTCGTTCGAGGCATGGTTCTTGAACAAGCGTTATGGCGTCCAGACCGCAGTCCTGCGACCGTGACGCACTTGCTGTCGCGTGTTTTGCGGGATTTGGAATCGAGCAGTGGTGATTCGTCCTTGTCCTACTCCCTGTTTTGCGCTTATGCAGATCTAGGCTTTGCGCCGAACGAAACCAGTCACGCGATGTTTATGCAATCTGCACAAGGTCAAGCGTTCGCGACTCGCGACGCTGCAGCAATTCTTGCTCGTTGGCGCTGGCCAACAGAACAGCGGCATGTCGATACCACGGTAGAATTTATTAAGACTGCCAAGCACATTACCGACAAACTGAACTGTGTCGAGACATTAATATTGATGGACGAGCTCGACCTTGTTCCAGCCGATCTGCTCCAGCGGTGGTTTGCCGAAATCAAAGGAGGTCCGGACAAGATTCGCCGCCCGCTCAACCTTCTGATGCAGAACGCAGCAGGTCGGCGATATTTGGCGGATAAGTTCCTTGCCCTGCCTGACGATGCCCCGCTGCGCGAACCGATCCGGGACCTCTTTGCCAACGAATTGACACATGTTCGAGAATCCGAGGACTACCGGTTCTGGACAAAAGAGGAATGCGACCGCCTCGAATCCGACCTGCAACTCGAGCTCACGGGCAACGAGAAGCGATAGCGAAACCGGGCGACTAGTGATAGACCGCTACGAATGGAAATACTGTGTCCTGGACGGATGCCATGTGTGGAGACGGCCTCGGTCGGAATCGCAGAGCGATGGCATGCGGTAGCCCCGGGCGCGAGCCCGGGGAAACGCTCACCGACGCTCACCGACGCGTTTTTCCGCCGCTGACGCCACGGCGTGCGGTTTGCCAGGGCAGGGCGGAGCGTTAGAATTCGGCTTGTCTCGGACGCCTGACGCGGCAGCGGAATCGACCCCGTTATCGCGCCCGGCAAGTCCTTGCGGGCCAGTAGCTCAGTTGGTTAGAGCAGGGCACTCATAATGCCTGCCGGGTCTGCGGAGAAAAATTAGAAACGTGGCTTTCTTAGCGTTTTGGGGTTCCAGGTTGTCCTGCTAGCCTAGGGGAAGCGGCGTGAACGGCCCATAACGGTTGTGGGAGTTGTGGAAATTCCGAGTGCACCTCGGGTGGGCTTTTCGGTGAGGAAATTCGCTCGTGTTAGCCGGCTTGAAGGATTCTTGGCTCGGTGTCGTGTGCTAGTTTGCCTGCGTCAGTCTGTGTTCACGTTCATAGGCTCCGGGAAGCGTCTCGTCCGCTTGCTCCTCTACCATTTACGAATGCGATACGGACATTACGGTGAACTCGTCGTGCAGGATAGTCCCCGTGCTGACTGCGGTCGCAGCGTTCGCTGCATGGTTCAGGGCTGTTGACTAAAGCAGATTGTTAAACAGTTTGCGCCGTTTCCTCATTCGATTGCGTTTTAAAGCGCCTGGCTGGCACTCAAGGTGGGGTCGGCGAGTCAAGTTTGATTTCAGCCCGCATTCCTGATAGGCCGGCGATCTGTCCGGTAGCGGCCGGTCCGTGGCGGCGAAGCAGGCGGGATGGCTCCCCCAAGGCAGCTCGTTAAGCCAATCCTGGTCGGTGGTTCTTCGTCGGGACGACTTCTTGGGGCGGATGGTCACGCTCTGTGGACGTCTTTTGCATTGACACGTCCGGGATGCTGGGCGCAACCAGCCTCTGCAGTTCGTTCGTAGGGCAAGCAGCCGCTGCTCGATCACTTCGTTTTCCAGTTGTGCAGGCAGTCGTAAGTAACGCAGCGCCTGCAATTGCGAGTCTTCGTCGTAGCGCGCCCCGCCCCACCCAGACGAGATGGGAAGGACAGATTCTGCAAAAGCGATTTCTGAAAGGCTTGACAAACGAAACCAAGCTGCCACACTTTCCCGCTACCGGTCATTGCGAAGGACAGTAATAGCATTTAAAAGCGTAGGGCAGCTGATGGGGCACAAAAAACTTGGCAAGCGCGTCTCGCCGGACATCTAATGCAACGTCGAGAGTCCGCTGCCACACGAGGAGTTGTGAGACGTCTTCGTTTTCAAAGTCTTCGGCCGCGGATGATGCTGGCAGGAGATCTGCACGGCGTGGATTCGGGCCCGGCTGAGTACACAGGGCTGGATCGTGCGCTCGAGTCATCTGTTAGGTTTGGGGATGTCAACAGCGATGGCAGCACTACGCCGCTGGATGTCCTGGCCATCATCAATGAGGTCAACCGGGCGCAGGGGGCTCAGTTTTTGCCCGGGGATCCATTGGACGTGAATGTTGATGGTTTCGTCAGCAGCGAGGACGCGCGTGCGGTTATGGCTGCCTTGGACGCGGCCGCGCGCGCTCGGCTTGCCGATTCCGTGGTGTCTGGGCAAAGTTACAGCGGTTCGGGGGACGGGGTAGGGTCGGAGTCAAGTCAGGAGTCAGTGGCCGCCTCATCGAGCTACAGTCCGTCGCCAAGCTACAGTCCGTCGCCGAGCTACAGTCCGTCGCCGAGCTACAGTCCGTCGCCGAGCTAC
>NZ_WIAD01000036.1 GCF_009618275.1 Roseimaritima sediminicola | reverse complement strand
AGCCTGTGAACCAGTGGCATAGGCTTCCAGCCTGTGAACCAGTGGCATAGGCTTCCAGCCTGTGGAAAACCGTACTCGTACGAGGCAACAGCCGCGGTTAATCTTCCACGACCACCTTTTCGATCTCGGTGAACCGGCCGATGCTCATATTGGCTCCGCCGACCATCAACATCGTTTGTTCGTCGGCGGGCAACATGCAGTGAAAGAATCGCCCGGGATAGTAGGTTCCGACCACTTCCCAGCGACCGGCCTGTTCGTCCAAACGCTGCACGGTGCCTTCGACCGTGCTGACGTACAACCGGCCACCGAGCGACTGCGCCCAGCAGCCGAACCCGGCCATCGATTCACCCACCAGATCCGGGCCCTGTTGCCAGCTGTCGGTCTTCGGGTCGTAGATGTCGGTGCGGGTGCTGACGCCGCCTTCCTGCTGCATGCCTCCGACGGCGTACACCTTGCCGTTGTGCGCGGCGACCGATAACGCGCGGCGGACAAACGGCGGTTTGGCCAATGGTTCCCACGTCAACTTGTCTTCGCCGAGGTCCGCCGACCACGCGGTGGTGTGCCACTGGGTTTCTTGATCGCCGGCCATGTTCCAGCCGCCCACGACGTAGAGGCGGTCGCCCAGAACCGTGGCATTGAACGACGAACGCGGCTCGGGCAGGGGCGTCAGATCGGTCCAGCGATTTACCGCGGCGTCGAAACGGCTGACCGTGGCTTGGGAGTGCAAGTCGTGCTCGTCCCCTTCGGCGTTCTTGGCGGTAAAGCCGCCCAGACGCACCAGATTGTCGCCGTGGGCGACCATCGCCAAGCCCTGCAGGCGGGGCCCATTGGCCAGCTCTCGCCACTGGGCGTCGCCGCCTTGAGCCAGATCGAGGGCCCAGAGGGCGTCGGACTGCTCAGCCGTCGAATAGGAGTGAGCCTCGCCGATGTGACCGCCGTACAGGTACAGGTGGTCGCCGGCGATCGCGCCGCCAAAGCTGGTCAGCTCGGTGGGCAAGTCGGGCAGGTCCGAACGGCCGACGCGGACGGCCGCGGGCCAGTTGAAGGTAACGCTCAAGTAGTGCGAAGCCGAATCGAAGGCTTCGCCTTGATAATCGCCCCGGCTGTCGGCATCGGTGAATCCGACCAGCAGGGCATGCTGGCCATCGACCAGCTTCTCCAGCGGCAGCGCCGCAGCACCCTGTTTGTCGGTCTTGACCTCGGCCAGCGTTTCTCCGGCACGATCGAACAACTGCACTTTGGCATCGACCAAAGGACCGTCCTGCCAAGCGACGTGCACGGTCAACGCTTCGTCGCCGGGCTTCAGCGTCGCCCGCAGCGGCAGCGAATCGGCCGGCTCGGGCCATGCGGCGGGCCGCTCGCCGGTGAAGTGCTGGGCATAGTAAACCAACTTGGATCCGTGGTAGACGCCGTAGGGCTTGCTGCCCACCAGCAGGCTGCCCGGAGCCACACTCTGGCCCGCACGCAGGCCCACCAGATGCTCCTCGTCGACCGCCTGCCACTGGATCTCGCCAGGGGATTCTTCGCCACCCTGGACTTGGACCGGGAACGTCTTCAGCGACTCCGGCAAATGATAGGTGCGATCACTTAAGCCCTCTCCAAAGAACAGCACCGGTTGCTGCTGGTCATCGGTCACCAGGAAAGGAAAGTGGGCGAGAGCCGAGTGCGATGCGGAAATCACGGCTACCAGAAAAAGGGAAGACAGAAAAAAGGTTCGTCGTATTTTTAACATTTTTTATTTCATGGTGAGGAAGGGAAATCGGAACTCATCGGGAACGAAGGCGAAACTCGAATCGATTATCGCCCTGTTCTGTCACGGTTGCATGAACGCGACCGGGTTTTTGGTAGGCCAGCGGGACCGCGCGAACGCCCAACGGATCGCGGCTACCTTGCTTCATCGCCGCAACCGCTTCGGCAAGCTCCGGCTCCGCAGTCGTAAATACGACATCGTGCTCGCCGACGCTCGGTCCGCTTTCGACCGGCAACTGGAACCGCCCCTGGTCGACCGCCGCGGCCGCTCCGCGACCGTGTTGCTGGGGCACAAAGCGAACCAGGACCCCGTCGAGCGGCCGCCCGTCCAAGGTGACTTCGCCCTCGACGGCCGCCCGCACCACGGGCGGTTCGCCTCCGCAACCGGTCAGCATGAGACCGGCCAAGATGGCCCCGGAGACCCACCGGACGCGATGCGCCGGACGGCTAGCGACACGCATCACCGGCCTCCTACGACTTCGCCACCGCTGCGCGTTGCGAGCGCATGGAGCAGGTCGCGGTCGAGCGTGTCGGCCGAAAAACGGACACCGCCGTCGCCGTACAAGAACTGAACGCCGCCCGGATGCATGCTCTGAAAGCCGCCGTTGTTGGCCGCGTTGTGAACATTCAAATCCTTCAACGTCGTGCCCAGCGAGACGACCGGATAACCGACCACCCAGCGAGCCGTGCCCCATTTCACTTGCCCCGCATCCGCCGCGGGCGGCCGCCACAAGTAATCGGCCATGTCGTAAGTCGTTTCACCAAAGGCCAGCGTGTTGCTGGTGCCGTCGAGCAGGTCGGCGAAGCGGACCGCGGGGTTGCGAAAACCGTAAGCGGTCCAGTTCAAGCCGAACATGCCATCGGCCTGCGGCATGTAAGAAGCCGTGCCCTCACAAGCCAAGTAACTGCTCGGGCCGCCCGTCTCGCCGTTGCGGGTATCCGGCACGTCGCGAGGCAACGTCATCGACGGACACAAGTAGGTGGGAATGGTTTGGGCGCCCACCTGTTGGTTGTAGGGCGCGCTATAGGACTGCGCAAAGTCGAAGTGCTGGAAGGTGTTGCCCTGCTCTAAAAACGGCAGCACGCCGGTCAGCGGGCCGATCATATTGCTCTGCTGCGAACCTTCGGGAAAACAACCGTGGGTGTCGTGATAGTTATGCAGCGCCAAACCGATCTGTTTGAGATTGTTGCTGCACTGCATCCGCCGCGCCGCCTCGCGAGCCGCCTGCACCGCCGGCAGCAACAACGCCACCAACATGCCGATGATCGCGATCACGACCAACAACTCAACCAAGGTAAACCCCGCGCCGGCAGCCCGCCGCCGGCTTCGAGCCCTCGGTTCTGCTGGACGCGATGGTTGGGGACGAGATGCTTGGGGAGACGGCAGAGGGGTCCCAAGAGGTAGGGCCGAGGACGACGCGCACAGAGCGCGCGAGGGTTGAGACGGATCCATGAATTGGATACTCCAGCAAACGGGGCACACGGGCAAAAAGCATCCGTCGCGATACCGCTGGGCAGGATCCTTGGGCCGAACCACCGCAACGCAGCGGCGGCGGGAGCATCGGCCGCGAGGGTCGCGGACAGCGGGTCGGGCGGAAACGGTTCGAGCGTGGCTGGCTGGTCGCGGTCAAGAACCGCCGACCTGGCTTGCTGCGTCGTCGAGATACCGAAACGCACTGATATTGCGAATCAGTCTCAATAAGTATTGCGAGACGGCGGCCGCTTGGCAAGAATGGTTCGAAAGAAAAGTTCCTTCGACCTCCCACGCAGCCCTTCCATGACCGATTCTCAACCGCCTCGCAGCGTCCCGGCCGCCGCCAACGCCGCCGCCACCGAAGCGTGGCGCACGCACGTGGGTTCGAAGATTGTCCGTTTCCAGGACCTGGCCCACTGCGGCGAAGAAATCTGGATCGAGCACGAGGGGCAACTGTACCGCCTCCGCAAAACGCGCCAGGGAAAATTAATCCTGACTAAATAGGTAGCCGAAGTCGCCAGACTTTGGACGCAGAGGCGAGCGGCGTCGTATCGAGCACCGGCACGGTTTTCACAGGCTGGAAGCCTATGCCACAGAGTAGCTCGGCTGTCTCAGCCGAGAACAAACGCGCTCACAGGCTGGAAGCCTATGCCACAGAGTAGCTCGGCTGTCTCAGCCGAGAACAAACGCGCTCACAGGCTGGAAGCCTATGCCACTGGTTTCCTATGCCACTAGGGGACGCGGCCCCAGACGGCTTCGCTGGCGATGGTCTGGAAGCCGGCTTGGTGATAAACGTGCCGCGCCGGGGTGTTGGCTTGATCGACCGCCAACATCAGCTCCTCGCACCGCAAACGGCGGGCGATCCGAAACGCTTCGTCGATCAGCTGCCGGCCCCAGCCGCGTCCCCGCTGCCCCGGCACCACGCCCATATAGGTCAGCTCCAGCGTCCGGGCCTCGACGTAGGGCGTCGTGATCACGCAGGCCACGTCCTGTTGTTGCCACTGCAGAATCGACCAACCCGACGGGTCGAAGGCCGGAGATTCCAGGTACGCCGCCACAATATCGCTGGGCGTCCGGTAGCGATTCAGCGCCGGGCAGTCCTGGGTCCCGACGAACGTTTCGGTGACGATCTTCGTCATCCGCCGCTGCTGGTCCGCTTGCCGAGGATCGATCGGACAGACCACCAAACGATCTTCTGCCGGTGATGGTGCATCCGGCGTCTGCCGTGATTCACCCGCCAGCGTTGCCTCGGCGACCGGCTCGGCTGGCATCCGCGCAGAAAGATAATCCAACCGGGCGATGGCTTCGTAGCCTGCCGCTGCGAATGGCGGCGTTTCCCCATCGACGTCCCAACAGGCCTGCACAAACCGAATGCCCGCCTCCGCGATCTGTTGATGCAGGCCCTCCAGACAGGCCACCAGGGCCTTCGTCCCGGGCTGCGAAGTCTCCTGATCACAGCCCACCAACATGGCGGCGTCGGCGGCGATGCGAGTGGCCACCGCCGCGGCCACGGTTCGGCTCGCCGCCTGAACGTGGCTGATAAAAACGTCTTCCGCTCCGCGGTTCTTCAAGGCATCGGACAACTGTGCCATCGCCAGGTGCTGGCGTCCGATCGACATCGAGGCCATCGCGAACTGGGCAAGCTGGGGCAGATCGGCCAGTTGGCCAGGCAGGGCAGGGGACAGCGAGGACGAAGATTCGGGCATCGGATCGGACGAAGGCGACAGGAGATGTGTATTCGTAGCGGGGTCTCGCAGTAGAATTTCTGACAGTCAATGATCTGAAAGTCTACGGCAAAACGTAAAGGAATAGCGATGCGTTGGATTCTGATCCCGATGATGCTGCTCAGCTGCGGTGTGGTTTCTGCCCAGGGGGTGCTGGAGAGGCTGCGAGATCGCTTGCAAAACGCGCCGCTGTTGGATCCGGTTGCGCCGCCGCCGGCGGTTCGTCCGGAACTGGGACCGCCGCGCCCGCTGCTGGGTTTTCAAGCCGAAGAGCGGACCGAGGACGGCGTCCGCAGCGTGCATGTGGACCGGGTACAACCCGAAACGGCGGCGGCCCAAGCGGGTCTCGAGCCCGGTGACCAGATTGTCCAGCTGGGCGAGCAACCGATTTCCAGCATCGAAGACCTGACCGCCTTCATGGCCCAGCGCCGCGTCGGCGAGGAAGTGGAGATCAAGGTCCTCCGCGATGGCCAACCGGTGGTCGCCACGGCGACGCTGCAGGCCGATCCCCGCGTGCTGGCTCGGCCTACCCTGCCGCAGGGCGGACCGCTGCCCGGCCCCCGTCCCGATCGCGACTCGGCAGACGTCCCGCAACCGGCCATCCCCCTGGCCCAACATGGCCGCTTGGGCGTGGTCGTCGAAAACGTCCGCCCCAGCGAGGACGCGGCGGCGTCGCACGTCCGCATCAGCACCGTGGTTCCCGGTTCCGCAGCCGCCGCGGCAGGCCTGCTTCCCGGAGACCAGATCCGGCAGATCGATGGCGTGGCGGTCGACGGAGCCATCGATGTCGCTCGGCGGATGCGGGCCACCCAGCCCGGCCAGCAAGTGACGATCGAGTTCCAGCGCGACGGCGAGGTCTCGCAAACCACCGCAACGTTGACCGCCATGGCTCCCGTGCTCGGCGACCCCACTCCGGCAGACTCGATGCCGGTAGGCCCTCCGTCGATCGCGGCCCCGGCCGATTTGCCGCAGCCGCAGGATCCCGGCGACGCGGCTTCCACAGATCCCGCCGAGGCGGGCGAAACCGCGACCGGGGAGACGGCGGAACTGCGGCGACTGCTGCGGGAGCTGCGCGAGGAGGTCGGGCGGCTGCGCGACCGCGTCGAGCAACTGGAATCTTCGCAAGACGATTCGTAGCGGGGCGTCCGCGTTCGATGACGGGCAAGCCGATCTCGCCAACGTTTGGATCGACGCGGCGAGGAAGTCCAAAGTCTGGCGACTTCAGCTACGGACGAGTCTCAGGCATCCAGCTCGGGAAACACTTCCGGGCTGAGGTCCTGGCGGCGGATGATGGCTTTCAGGCGGATTTGAAAGTCGCTTTTGTAGTTGGCCACCTGCTGTTCGCTCAGGCCCAGTTCGTCGGCGGCCTGCTTGTTGCCGACGCCGCGGACGAACAGCAGTTCCAGACACATTAATTTGGTCCAGTCACCGCGTTGTTTCCAGCGCTCGATCTGCTGCTCGATGGCTTGCTCGACGGCTTGCTCTTCCAAGCGTTTGCGTTCGACGCTGCGGGCGATACTGCTGGCCGGTCGTGCCGAACCGGGCAACTGCCACGCCGCCGACTCGTCGCCTCGTCGACCGGGGCCATCGAGCCGCAGCGTGGGGCGGCGTCCTTCGCGACGCAGGTAATCGGTTAACTTGTAGGCACAGATCGAAAACAGATAACTTTCCAGCGGCCGCGCTCCGTCGTAGTTGGGCAGGCTGGTTAGAAAGCCGACGAACGCCTCCTGGACAATGTCTTCGCTGGCCGCCCGATTTCCTACGCGGCTCTCCGCAAAGGCCAACAAACGACCTTCATAGCGGCCGATCAGATCCTCCCACGCGCGGGTGTCTCCAGCGCGGATCCGGCGGACGACTTCGGCGTCGGGCGACAAGGGTTGGTTCATAGCTTAACGGGCCTTTTCGTTGTGCCGGCGAGGCGCTATTTTACGAGCGATCTTATCATCGGTGATCCTCTCGGAAACAGAAAGCCGCCTGAGTGTTGAATTTGGACAGTACCCTTTCGGTCATTACCGCTCGAACCGACCTGCGGCCACGCTTTGGCATCGTGCTGGGCAGTGGCCTGGGAGGATTGGCCGACGCGATTTGTTCGCCGGTGGTAATCCCGTTTTCCGACCTGCCCGGATTCGGCACCAGCACCGCCGGCGGTCACCGCAGCCAACTGGTGCTGGGCTATCTGGCCGATACGCCGGTCGTGGCCCTGGCCGGCCGCCTGCATCGCTATGGGGGCTGGAGCACCGATCAAGTGACGTTGCCCGTGCGAGTCATGCAGGCGCTGGGTGCAGAAAAATTAATTGTCAGTAACGCGGCCGGTGGCGTGAATCCCAAACTGTGCGTGGGCGACATCGTGGTGATCCACGACCATGTCGATTGGATGTACGGCCTTCCGACGGCTCGCTTCGGCTGCGCTTCACCGGACTGGGATCTGGATACGGTCTCCCGCTGCGAGGCGGTCTATGACAGTCGCTTGTCGGCCCATGCGTTCGGTGCCGGGCGCCGCGGCGGTTTTGCCGTCCATCCGGGCACCTACCTGGGCACCCTGGGGCCGAACTACGAAACCCGCGCCGAGTACCGGATGATGCGCCGACTGGGCGCCGACGTGGTGGGGATGAGCACGGTGCCGGAAGTGATGACCGCGGCACGACTGGGCATGCGCGTGTTGGCCTTGTCGATGGTCAGCAACGTGGCCTGTCCCGATGTGCGGCACGTGGCTAGTCACGACGAAGTGCTGGCGGCGGGACGCAATGCCGAGCCACGGATGGGGCAAATCGTGCAGACCGTCATTGCCGCCGAACAGGACGGATAGATGACCACCTCCGCTGGTTCCTTGCCGGTCGTCGCTTCGCCACCGCCGCCGGTGTGGCGCAGCCGAGCGGTTCATCTGGGCCGCTGGCTGATCATCGGATTGTTGGTCGTCGCCCTGCGGGTCGCCAACCTCCAGCGTCAGGAGTCCGCTTCGTCGGCCCGGCCAGTCCCCGAGTTGGACGCCGAGCGGTTGGTCCAGTGGTTCGGCCCCACGGCAGCCGAACAGCCCTTGGACGACGATGGTCGACAGCGGTTGGTTCGTTCGGCCGAGGGCGACGTCTTGGGCCGGCTGATCGCGACGTTGCCCGAGGCCGCCCAGGTCACCGGATACAAAGGCCCCAGCGACGTGCTGATCGGGCTGGACGCCCGGCGCCGAATCGTCGGCACACATCTGCTGCACAGCCAGGACACCATCGATCACGTGCAAGCGATCCGCGACCAGCCCGCGTTTCTCGAGCAGTTTGTCGGCCGCCAAGAGAGCGCCGTGACGGACGACGTCGACGTGGTATCCGGAGCGACCCTGACCAGTTTGGCGATCCGCGATGCGATCGCGCTGCGACTCGGGGCGACGCTGCCGATGTCGACGCGTTTTCCCGAGCCGCTGCAACTCGGCGAAGCTCGGCGGTGGTTTCCAGCGGCGACCCGTTTAACGCCTGCTGGCTCGGGCGTGGCCACCGTGCACGGCCGCGATGGATTATCACTGGGAACCATCGCTCGCACCGGAGTTCTGGAAGAACACATCAACGGCTACCAGGGTCCCACCGAACTGTTGCTGGCCTTTGATCCTCAGCCGCCCCAGCCGCCATCAGCCGATGCGGCCGCTGTCGCCCCACCGGCGGAGGAACCGGCTGCAGCGGATGCGCCCGGGCCGGCGTCCACCGGTCCCTGGCTGCGCGCGGTGGCGGTGCGGAAGAGTTACGACAACCAGCCGTATGCCTCCTACATCGACGACGAACCCTGGTACTGGGATCCGTTTCTCGGTCGCGACTGGTCTCAGTTGGCCGCGGCCGATCTGGAAGCGTTGCGGATCGAAGGCGTGTCCGGGGCCACAATGACCAGCGTGGCGGCGGCGGAAACGCTGGTCGCGGCGGCCGGTGAACATCAGGCGAATCTGGCGGCCGAACAAGCCGCCGCGCCGACCGGCTGGTGGGCTGCTTGGCGCCGCGTTCGCTGGTCCGCCAACAGCGTGGCCACGGTGGCCATCTTGGCCGGATCGATGTTGTTGATGTGGACGCCGCTGCGCCGCTGGCGACGACTGCGTTTCGCTTGGCAGTGGGTCCTGATCCTGGGCCTGGGACTGTTGACCGGTAACCTGCTGTCGCTGGCCCTGATGATCGGCTGGGCCGGCAGCGGAGTGGCGTGGTTTTTGGCGCCGGGCCTGGCGGCCGTGTTGGTCGTGGCATTGGGCTTCGCCGCCACCAGCAAGTCGCCGTATTACTGCGCGCAGGTTTGTCCCCACGGGGCCCTCCAGCAACAGTTGCGGGGCTGGCTGCCCCGCCGCTTCCGCTGGCACCCTTCGCCGCGAACCACCACGGTGCTGCTGCAGATCCCGCTGGTGCTGTTGGTGGCCGGATACTTGGTCGTCTTTTTTGGGCTGCCCTACGACCTCTCGCGTTGGGAACCCTTCGATGCCTACCTGTGGTGGACCGGCGCCGGCGGCAGCGTGCTGTTGGCGATTGGCTCGCTGGTCCTGGCGACCGCCCATCCGATGGGCTACTGCCGCTTCGGCTGTCCCACCGGCCGATTATTAGGGCACCTGCGGCGACACCGCCGCTCCGGCAGATGGACCGCCGCCGACACCGTCGCCGCCGCGCTATGCGCCGCGGTCTGGATCGTCCTAGCGACGAACGCGTAAAAGGGGCCAGCTGACGGCGCGCTTTCGCGGGTTTCCCAGCCACGGCTAGACGACTCCGCGAAACGAATCGCAACCATCAACGGTGCGGAAACGCGAACCGCCCGAGGATCGTCCATCACCGCGAGACCCGACAAAGCGTGCGTACGGCTCGGGATGCTATCGGCCAACACCAACCCGCAGGGCGACACAGCCGCACGCGTCCCTGTCGACCCTCCGGGGCTTTCATTTGTTTGGGTGACACGGACCGGCGGTTGACACCGCCGGCAAGGGCTGTGTCGCCCTTCGGGCTGGTTCTGCGGTCGGGCGGAATGATTGCGGCATGGATTGTTTGGAGGCCGCTGCCGGTCTAACTCTTGGTGTCCGAGCGGACACCCCGCACGCGGGCTCTCAGCCCGAAGGGCGGCACAGCCCCTGCCGGGGCCGGTGAGTCCCCGGATACGCGCACCTTAAACATACTTAGCCCGAAGGGCGGCACAGGTGCAGGCTCCCCTGTCGCCCCTCCGGGGCTTTCATTTGTTTGGGTGACACGGACCGGCGGTTGACACCGCCGGCAGGGGCTGTGTCGCCCTCCGGGCTGGTCCGGCGGTCGAGCGGAATCATTGCGGCATGGATTGTTTGCGTGCCGCTGCGTGTCTAACTCTTGGTGTCCGAGCGGACAACCCGCACGCGGGCTCTCAGCCCGAAGGGCGGCACAGCCCCTGCCGGGGACGTGAGTCCCCGGATACGCGCCCCTTGAACATGCTTAGCCCGAAGGGCGGCACAGGTGCAGGCCGGCTGTGTCGAACCTCCGGCGATTTTATTTGCTTGGGGAACGCGTCCCTGTCGCCCCTCCAGGGCTTTTATTTGTTTGGGTGACACGGACCGGCGGTTGACACCGCCGGCAAGGGCTGTGTCGCCCTCCGGGCTGGTTCTGCGGTCGGGCGGAATGATTGCGGCATGGATAGTTTGGAGGCCGCCGCCGGTCTAACTCTTGGTGTCCGAGCGGACACCCCGCACGCGGGCTCTTAGCCCGAAGGGCGGCACAGCCCCTGCCGGGGACGTGAGTCCCCGGATACGCGCACCTTAAACATACTTAGCCCGAAGGGCGGCACAGGTGCAGGCCGGCTGTGTCGAACCTCCGGCGATTTTATTTGCTTGGGGGACGCGGGCCGGCGACCCTCCGGGGCTTTTATTTGTTTGGGTGACACGTACCGGCGGCTGACACCGCCGGCAGGGGCTCTGTCGCCCTGCGGGCTGGTCCTGCGGTCGGGCGAAATGATTGCGGCATGGATTGTTTGCGTGCCGCTGCCGGTCTAACTCATGGTGTCCGAGCGGACACCCCGCACGCGGGCTCTTAGCCCGAAGGGCGGCACAGCCCCTGCCGGGGACGTGAGTCCTCGGATACGCATCCAGCTCTGACACCTTCTCGTTCGGTCTCTGCCGCAGCCGACGCTCCGCAGCGGCTGCCAGTTGACGCCTTGCGTGCAGCGGTTACATTCTATCGCGTCCTCGGTGACTTTCTCGCTTGCTGGCGAAAAGGTGAACAGGGAACTCCGGTGAAATTCCGGGACGGTCCGGCCGCTGTGTGCCACAGGCAATCCCAAGCGATTGCAACCGTCGCTCCATTCTGGTGAATGCGCCATTGTCCGAACGCGCTCCTGAAGAGTTCGCGGATGAGAAGGCTGTGAGCAACGGTAATTGTGGTGAGTCAGAAGACCTACTGAGGACAAGACGGCTCCGTGCCCTTCCGGATTGAGGGCAGTCGTTGCAGTCGCGAGGATCGTCTCCCGCAGTGTATCGGTGGGGATGTGTGCCGGTGGGGAACTGCTCCGCGCTACTGGACATTTGCTGGATCTGACCAAGTGCCCGTGCTTCGGTATTAACCCGAGCAATCGCTGTTGTTCGTTGGGTTTTTCCGCGAACACGCAGTTTGCGTTTGCTGGGGTTATCGCGTGAAGAAAGGGCTGCACGGTCCCGAGAAAAGATCTTCGAAAGTCGTGAATCCTACCCAAGGTTACTGCAAAACCGAGCGGCCGACGGTCGTGCCGGCCCCAGCGTCTCCGTGCACCGGAGTCTGCCGCCTTGATCGCGATAGTGTTTGCGTTGGATGTGGTCGCACGCGTGAGGAAATCGGCCAGTGGGGCCGGTCAGGTGCTGAGACGCGCCGCCAGATCGTGACTCGGGCGCGAACTCGGCTATCCACCGCCAGACGGCCGGCGAAGGCGTTCACCCTGGTCGAGTTGCTGGTGACGATCGGGATCATCGGCGTCCTGGTCGGTTTGCTGCTGCCGGCGGTTCAGGCGGTGCGCGAAGCGGCCCGCCGCATGCAGTGCCAGAACAACCTGCACCAAGTCGGCATCGCGCTGCACCACTATCACGACGTACACAGCACGCTGCCTGCCGGCGGAATCCAGCCGCGTCCGTTTTGGCCAGACGGCAAACAGCTCGCTTGGTCGGCGTTTCTGCTGCCGTATCTGGAACAGGAAACGGTGCATGAGGAGATCGACTTTAACTATGCCTTCGACCACCCGGTCAATGAGTCGATCGCCGCGACGCCGCTATCGGTCTACATGTGCCCGAGCACGCCGCGCAGCGAGCCGCTGAATCGCGGGCTGGGCGCGACGGACTATGGCGGGATCTACGGCGAACGGATCGTCAGTCGGAACGATCCGCCCAGCGGCGTGATGATCTACGACGAAGCAATGCGTTTTCGCGACATCACCGATGGCCTCTCCGGCACGTTGGCCGTTTCGGAAGACGCTGGCTTTCCCGACGGCCAGTGGATCAACGCGCGAAACCTTTTTGATCAAGGTTATCGAATCAACAAGGCCCCCGCCTTCGAAAACGACATCCGCAGCTTTCATCCCGCGGGCGCCGAAGGTTTGTTCGCCGATGGCTCGGCGAGGTTTCTCGACGAGAGCATGGACCTCCGCGTCCTGGCGGCGATATGCACCCGCAACGGCGGCGAAGTCGTCCCCAACTTTTGAGTAAAACTATCCATGAATATTCGCCAAAGAAGACAACGCAAGAATTCACGTCCGCTCCGCAGTTCCGCTGGTCGTCGCCGCCAATTGATGGCCCAGCAGCTGGAAGACCGGCGGTTGCTCGCCGCCGGCCCCTATTCGCCGGCGGCCGGTCAGCCGGACTCGACGGCCATCGCAATGGACGATCCGGCTCTGGTCGGCTGGGCCTCCGGCGTCGCGGATTACGCTCCTGGCGGGGAGGTCGATCTCCAGTGGCAAGACACCGACAAGGCGCTGGGGCCGGCCATCGGCAACAGCTTTGACATCACGTCTCTCGGCCGCGGCGGCCAGATCACATTGACCTTCGACGCCCCGATCTGGAATGGCATCGGGCCCGACTTTGCTGTCTTCGAGAACGGTATTAGCGATACTTTTCTCGAACTCGGTTTTGTCGAAGTCTCTTCCGATGGCACGAACTTCGTCCGGTTCCCCAACGATTCGTTGACCGCCGGTCCGGTGGGAGCCTTCGGAGCGGTCGATCCGACCAACCTCGACGGATTGGCCGGCAAATATCGTCAAGGATTCGGCACGCCGTTCGACTTGGAGCAACTGGTCGGCGTTAGCCCCGAGCTGAACACCGCGGCGATCACCCATGTCCGATTGATCGACGTGGTCGGAGACGGCACGGCGACCGACACCAGCGGCGATCCGATCTACGACCCCTATCCGACCGCCGGCAGCGCCGGATTGGATGTCGACGCGGTCGGCGTGCTGCACAAAATCGAATATGTCGAGTCGACCGTCGGATTCGAAGACGTCGGAGCCAACTTGTCACAGGAGTCGGCTTGGCAGGGACCAGATCCCCAGGGCGCAGAGGTCACCGGCCCCTATGGCGGCACGACGGTGCTGGGCGGTTTCGAAAGCGGTGGGCTTCGGTTCAATAACGCGCATTCGCTAGACTACGGTTCGTGGAATCAGTGGGCTTACTCCAATCAAACCGACACCACGACGGCCGGTTTCACGAACCAGAACAGCGTTTACGCCGGCCAGGGAGCTGAAGGATCGAGCACCTATGGCGTAGCCTTTGGCGATTCGCAAGGTATCTATGCTCCGCCCACGATTGAGCTGGCCGAAAACGATCCGCGGTCGTTTCACTCGCTGAGCGTGACCAACACGACCTACGCCGCCCTCTCCATGCTCCAGGGCGATTCGTTCGCCAAGAAGTTCGGCGGAGAAAGCGGCGACGACCCCGACTGGTTCTTGTTGACCATCGAGGGGTTCGACGCGGAGGATCAATCCGTCGGCACGGTCGATTTCTACCTCGCCGACTATCGCTTCGAGGACAACTCACTCGATTACATCGTCGATCAATGGACCGAGGTGGATGTCTCGTCGTTGAGCGAAGCGCGTGCGCTCGCGTTCACCGTGAGCTCGTCCGACGTTGGCCCTTGGGGCATGAACACGCCGGCCTATTTTGCGGCCGACCATATCGTGCTGCGGCAAGCGGTCGTTCCGCTCGACCTGGCCAGCGACGTGTTGTCCGAATCCGCGGGCGCATCCGCCACGACCGGTCGCGTCAGTCGCGTCAGCGATGACACCAGCGAACCGCTGGAGGTGACGCTCGCGGTGAGCGACGCCTCGCTGGCGGAGGTTCCCGCCTCGGTGATCATCCCCGCGGGTCTGACTTACGTCGACTTTTCGATCGACATCCTGGATGACGAACTGTTTGCCGGTGACCGCCAGTTCTTCCTGACCGCTTCGGCCGAAGGGTTGGTCGAGGCGGAGGCTGAGGTGACGGTCGTCGAGGACGAGGTGCGCGCTTTAACGGTTTCGCTTGCCGAGGCGGAAGTTTCCGAAGGGGCCGGCGCTGCGGCGACCACGCTGACCGTTTCTCGCAACGATGCCGACCTGTCATCGCCCCTGGTGGTCAACTTGGCCAGTGACGATCCCGAATCGGTGACGGTGCCCGAGTCGGTGACCATCCCGGCTGGTGCGGCGAGCGTGGAGGCGGCCGTGACGGTGATCGACGACGCGGTCACCGGTGGCAACCGATCGGTGACTTTGACCGCCGCCTCGAGCGATTATGCCGGCGCTGAAGCGGTGCTTCAGGTCATCGACGACGATGCCCCCCAACTGTCGCTTGCCCTCTCGGCCGCGAGCATCGGAGAAGCGGCCGGCGCCGCGGCGCTGACCGGCACGGTCCATCGCAATTCGGCGGATCTCAGTGAGCCGCTGGAGGTGACCCTGGCCAGCAGCGATACCAGTGAAACGACCGTGCCGGCCAGCGTCACGATCCCGGCGGGCGCCGCGTCGGCCGAGTTTCTGATCGACGCGGTCGACGACGACTGGGCCGATGGGACGCAGCGCGTTTTCATCGAGGCGACCAGTGAAGGGTTCGCTCCGGCCACCGCGGCTTTGGATGTGCTCGACAACGATCGCCCGCGCATCTCGATCACCGTCTCGACCGACTCCGTGTCAGAATCCTCGGCACCCCCGACGGCTTCGCTGGAACAGCTCGGCCGGCGTCTGGGGCCGGAGTCGTTCGATAACGGCAGCGGCGGCGAGGGTGGTTTTGTCTCCGCGGGGCTCGAATTCAACAACACTTACAACGAATCGTTCGGTGTT
The DNA here is from genome assembly GCF_009618275.1 of Roseimaritima sediminicola. Taxonomy (GTDB): domain Bacteria; phylum Planctomycetota; class Planctomycetia; order Pirellulales; family Pirellulaceae; genus Roseimaritima; species Roseimaritima sediminicola. Next base: position 44,106 of record NZ_WIAD01000036.1, on the reverse strand, counting down.
TGGGGCGGTTGGTCCTATTCGAATACCACCGACGTCACGACGCCCGGGTTCATCAACCAGTACAGCGCGGTTGCCGGCGGCGGCGCGGCCGGATCGGACACGTATGCGGTGGCCAGCGCTTTCGCCGGCTCATCCGCTCCGACGATTCTTCGCGATCCGTCCGAACAAGGCACCTTCCAGTCGCTGATGGTGACCAACACGACGTACGCGGCGCTTTCGATGCGCGATGGTGACCAGTTCGCTAAACAGTTTGGTGGTGAAAGCGGCGACGATCCCGATTGGTTCTTGCTGACGATCGAAGGATTCGACAGCCAGCAGCGGTCGGTGGGCACGGTCGATTTCTATCTTGCCGATTACCGCTTTGAGGAGAACAGCCTCGACTACATCGTCGACCAGTGGACCGTGGTGGATGTATCGAGCTTGAGCGATGCCACGGAGCTCGCGTTCTCGCTGAGTTCTTCCGATGTCGGGCAATTCGGCATGAACACGCCAGCTTACTTTGCGATCGATAATGTCGTGCTGGCCGAGGAAACAAGCGCGCCGACGGCAACGGTCTCCCGCAACACAGCTGATCTCAGCGAGCCGCTCGAGGTCACGCTGAGCAGTGATGATCAATCGGAGATCCTGGTTCCTCGCCGGGTGACGATTCCGGCCGGAGCCGCATCGGTCGACGTGCCGCTGACGGTGTACGACGACGGGTTGTTCGACGGCGATCAACGGGTATCGCTTCACGCTCAGGCCGACGGTTACGAGTCCGGCGAGACGGCGCTCACCGTCGTTGATGATGACTTGCTGGAGCTGACCATTTCGACTTCGCCCGGTTCGCTGTCCGAGAACGCCGCTCCGCCCACCGCTGGCTTGGAAGACATCGGCGGCCGGCTCGGTGGTGAATCGTCCTATCGCGGCAGCGACGGAGCCGGTGGTTTCATTTCGGGGCCTCTTGAGTTCAGCAATGGCTATGACCCGCAGTACGGTGTGTGGTCCGGTTGGGCGGTGTCGAACACGACCGACACGACCATGGCGGGCTTCGCAAACCAGTTCAGTGCGTATGCCGGTGGAGGTGCCTATAGTTCGTCCACCTACGCAGTCGCCAACGCGTATCCGGGCGGCGCAACTCCCACGGTCGAAATCACCGATTCCGTTTCCTCCGACGGCTTCGACTCGATTCATGTCACCAACACCACGTACGCCGCGCTCTCGATGCTTCATGGCGATTCATTCGCCAAGAAGTTTGGTGGGGAGAGCGGCAATGATCCCGATTGGTTCTTGTTGACGATCGAAGGTTTCGACGGCGAGGACCAGTCGGTGGGCACGGTCGACTTTTACCTCGCCGACTATCGGTTCGAGGACAATTCGCTGGACTACATCGTCGACGATTGGGTGAAGGTCGATCTGTCGGGCCTGGACGGAGCGCAGCGGCTCGGCTTCCAGCTCAGTTCGTCGGACGTTGGCGATTACGGGATGAACACCCCGGCTTACTTTGCGGCTGACCAAATCCAGCTCCGCAGCGAAAACGCCCCCGCCGGCCGCGGCGTCGTGTATCGCAATGCGGCCGACACGAGCGAGCCGCTGATGGTCAACCTGTCGAGCGATGACATGGGCGAGTTGGCGGTGCCTCAGACCGTGACCATTCCCGCCGGCCAGCGACGCGTCAGCTTTCCTCTGCGCGTGTTCAATGACCCGTTCGTCGATGGGGACCAAAGCGTCGGATTGACCGCGACGGCTTCTGGTTATGCCTCCGCCGAACAGAGCTTCACCGTCATCGATGACGACGAGCCCACGCTGTCGCTTTGGGCCAGTCGGCTGAGCGTCGGCGAAGGCGCCGGCGCCGCGGCGGTCGAGTTCACCGTGCACCGCAATGTCATCGACCTCAGCGAACCGCTGACGGTCGAATTGGCCAGCGGGGATACGGACGAATTGATCCTGCCCGCCAGCGTGACGATCCCCGCCGGGGCCACTTCCGTTACCTTCACCGCCGAGACGCTTGACGATGTGGTCGCGGACGGTCCGCAGTCGGTTGCGGTCTCCGCCTCGGCTGCGGATTACCACGCGGCGTCTTTGGAGGTCACGGTGGAAGACAATGATGTCGCCGGTCTGCAGGTCCGCGAAAGCGACGGAGCCACGGTCGTCAGCGAAGCGGAAGGACAAGACGCCTTTGAGGTGTCGCTGACCGCTCAGCCGATCGGCAGAGTCGTTGTCACGGCCACGCCATCGGTCGAAGGCGGCATTGCTGTTGGACCTTCGCGGTTGACCTTCACTCCTGAGAACTGGGACCAGCCTCAAACGATCACCGTTACCGGCATCCTCGATTTGGTGCTCGAGTCGGACCAGCAATTAGACGTGCAACTGAAGGTCGAGGAGGCGGCGTCCGACCCGGCGTTCGCCGAGCTGGCGCTCACTTCCGTGTCGGTCACGATCGAGGAGTACCATCCGCAGCGTTTGATATTGAGCCAAAGCGATGACTCACTCGTACTGATCGATTCCGAAACGGGAGTGGTTATCGCCCAAGCCGCCCAGCAGGACGGTCTCCATGTGACGGCGGATGATCGAGCGGATACGGTCACGGTGGAGCCGATGTCGGATGCCGCTGGCGAGATCCGCATTGAGACGGCCGGCGGTGATGACACCGTGAAAGTGAGGAGCGACCATTTCACCTGGCTCGATGGCGGCGAAGGCTACGACACGCTGGTGCTGAGGGGTGAAACGTCCGGCGACTTGGCCGCCTTGCTAGGGCAGCGCGTGACCGGGTTTGAGAAGGTTGTCCTGGCCGGGAACTCCGCTTCACCGCTGGTCGCCGACGCCGCGGCACTGCAAGCAGCTCTGGAACAGGAGGGCGACGTGCTGATCGAGGTGGCAAGCCAGGAGGCGGTGAGCTTGGAAGGCGACTGGGTTCTCGACGAGCCGCAGTTCGTCGACTCGCAATTCACTCAAGTGGTTCGCGCCGGTGGCGTCACCGTAAACGTCGTCAACGATGCTCCGTGGCAAAATGTTCTGCAGCCGGTGGACGTCAACGGCGACGGCCTTGTCACGCCACTCGACGCATTGATCGTAATCAACCGGCTCAACCGCATTGCGGAATCCGCATTGCCGGATCCCAGCCCCAGCGAGCCGTTTGGCGGCAATTACTATGACGTTTCCGGCGACCGCCACATTACCCCTCTGGATGCCTTGCGGGTGATCAACCACCTGAATCGAGCCAGCCGACAGCAGGCGGCGGCGGCGGGAGAAACGCTCAACCGGCACGGCATGTCGGGCGAATTCAATTCTGTCCCGTCCACCGCTGCGGTGTCCCCGGAGGTAGCGGTTCGTGACAAGGCGATCCGCGAGCTTTTCGGTGACGATTCCGACGCCGAGAACACTCTATAGCCGCCCGAGCGCCGGCACCTCCGGGGCTTACGAACTGGGCTATCGCCCAAACGGCTCACCTAAGCACGTCGGCATAAATCTTTCGGTGAAACCCCGCGACAACACCCTCCCGCGCAGCGGGAGGGTAAAGCCGAATGAAATGTTGCGACGTGCTTAGCAAATGCGTTTTCGACTAAATCGACAGCCGGTCCCGTCGCCGGCGGCGGGCTGTGTCGATTTGCGGGTTCGCCTATGGATTCCAAGCCTCGCGAGGTTCGGCTAGGGGCCGGAGAGGTCTTCATCGATGGCTGCTTCCCAGCCCAGGACACGGCAATCCTCGCGGCTGGCCCAGCGGCTGTGCGGTCCCCAGAGGGCGGCTTCGCAAATCGGACAGCGAGCGTTTTCGGCATCCGGATAGACGTGCTCGGTGGCCGTGTCGGGCTCCTGCCAGATGGCTTCGCACTCGTCGCAAACGACCAGTCCGTGTGGGGCATCGCTATGGATCCCGCACATCCGGATCCCACACAGCCCGTTGCCGCACAACGGACATTGGCTGACAGAATAGTGAGGCGTCATTTGGCGTGACCCGCTTCGAGGGAACCGCCTACTGGAGACGAACGATCTTGCCTTGCTGGGCCGATTCGTAGATCGCACAAATGATTTCGACGCTGCGGCGACCTTCGCGACCACAGACGGCCGGTTGGCGATCTTCGCGGATAGCTTCGACGAAATCGTTGAACAGACAGGTGTGGCCGTGGTGGCCGATTGCCGCCGGGTCCGACGCTCCGCCACCGGTTTCGGTCTTGCCGGCCAAGGCCGCTTTCAAGGCTTCGTCCTCGGCCGTGGGTTCGGCAAAGTCCCAGTCCCGGATGTCTTCTTCTTCCAGGACGGCCGAGCCCTTGCTGCCGGAGACCTCGATGCGTTTGAGCGCACCGGGGTAAGAGGCCGTGGTGGCTTCGATCACGCCCAGGGCTCCGTTGGCAAACCGCAGATTCGCCACGGCCACGTCTTCGACCTCGATCCGCTCGTGGGCCAGCGTACTGGTAAACGCGCTGATTTCGGCAACCGGGCCCATCACCCAGGAGAGCAGGTCGACGGTATGAATGGCCTGGTTCATCAGGGCTCCGCCGCCATCCAGCTTCCACGTGCCGCGCCACGCGCCGCTGTCGTAGTATTCCTGGCTGCGATACCATTTGACGTAGGCATCGCCCAGCGTCACGGTTCCGAAGCGGCCCTCTTCGACCGCTCGCTTCATGGCTCGGGACGATTCGTGAAAGCGGCTTTGGAAGGCGACGCCCAGCTTCACGCCGGCTTTTTCGCAGGCCTCGATCAACTGATTGCAGCGTTCGACCGTGATCTCCAGCGGCTTTTCCACAAACACGTGCTTGCCGGCCGCGGCGGCGGCCAATCCCGGATCCAGATGGTTGCCGCTGGGCGTGCAGATGGCCACCGCATCGATCCCCGGGGCGGCCAGCATCTCTTCCAAGCTGTCGAACGCCTGTCCGCCGTGCTCGGCAGCGAACTTTTCGGCACTTTCCCGGCGGTTGCTGGTGCAGCCGAGCAGCTGGGCACCCGTGGCATCGGCCAGAGCGCGTGCGTGAAAGTTGGCGATCATGCCACATCCGACAATCCCAAAACCGACACTCATCTTGATCTCACTGTTGTTGTTGGGGAGACGATTCAGCGGTCAATATAGAAAGTAAGCGATCGGGTTTGTAGGCGGAGAGGCAACGAGGGTGAGGGGGGGGGGTGAGGAGAGCCGGATGAGGCGGGGCAGGGCGGTAGGAGGAGGAGGGGGAGAATTGCAAAGTGCAAATTGCAAATTTTTAATTTCCTGACTTTAACGGAATCTATGTACGACAAGAAAAGATTTCTCCCCTCTCCCCCGAAGCCTGGCGAGCCTAAGCGAGCCAGGCTTCGGGGGAGAGGGGGCGGGGGTGAGGGGGATGCAGAGCAGCAGCACCATGGCCGTATCTCGATGCGGTGCACGGCAGTGGGGATCGTACGTCATGAGTCATTCCGTTACACCTGAGCCCCCTCACCCCCGGCCCCTCTCCCACCACTGCTTCACTCGCTGACGCTCGCGGCGCCGCGGGGGAGAGGGGAGAAAACACTGCATTTGACCGCCCCGCGTTGTACATAGATTCCGATAGAGTTAGCAAATTGCAAATCTGAGATCTCAAATCTCAGATCTGCAATCCGATCCTTTGGACTTGCTCCTTCCGCTAGAATACGTCGACTTTACCTGTCACTTCTTCGGGCTTGCTGGGGCGAGCTCGGCGGAGGGGACTTCGTTGACACCCGTGATACCCAGGAGTGACGTGACCGAAGCGGCGATCGCAGAGAGTATCGAACTGACCGCACTGCCGCGGCAATTGGCTGTGGCGGCGGAGCTGGCTGCGCCGCTGGATCGTTGGCAGCCCGGCCAGAACCTGTGGTTCGAGGGCGTCTATGGCAGTGTCCGGGCCCTGTTGGCCGCCACGCTTTGTCCACACAACCGAGCCACCTTGGTGCTGTTGCCCGAAGCGGTGGATGCCGAGGTCGTGGCCAGCGACCTGCAAGCGTTTGGGGTCAGCAACGTGTGCTCGTTGCCGCTGTCGGCCAACACGCAGGCCCCGGAGTCGATCCGCGACGCCGACTTTGCCGATCGCCTGCAAGTGCTGCAGCGGCTGCGTCATCTGGACGAGAACGACCAGCCGCTGGTGGTCACCGCATACGTGGGCGCGGCCCTGCAGGCCGTTCCCTCACCCCACGCGATCGCTCAGGCGACGCGGATGCTGCGCGTGGGCGAGACGCTGGACCTGGAGGACACGCGGCGGTGGTTGGCCGAAGCCGGTTTCCATCCGGCCACCGCGGTGGAATTGCCCGGGGAATTCTCGCAGCGCGGCGGCATCCTGGACATCTATTCGCCGGACCAACCGCTGCCGCTGCGGATCGAATTGTTCGGCGACGACATCGAATCGATCCGGCGTTTCGATCCGGCCAGCCAACGCAGCACCGAAACGCTCGACGAGGTCGAACTGGCGGCCGTGGGCAGCTCGGTCGCCACCCCGGGCCGCCTGATCGATTACCTGCCCGAAGACGCCGCCGTTGTGGTCGTGGACCCCCAGCGTTGTCAAAGCAGCGCCAAGGCCCTGGCCGATCGCAGCGGGGCCAGCGGCGACTTCGGTTCCTGGCAGGAGCTGCTGGCCAGTTTCGTCGGCCATCGCGTGGCCCTGGCCAGCGACTTGGCACCCGGCGACGCCGACAACCTGGTGTCCCTGCGGACCGCGTCGGTCGAAAGCTTCATCGGCAATCTGGAACAGGTTCAGGAGCGGATCGACACGGTGGCCGCCGGACACCGTGTGGTGGTCGTCGGCGATACGGGCGCCGAAGCCGAACGGTTGAGCGAACTGCTGCGGAGCACCCAAGCGGCGAAGGAGGGCCGCCTGAAGGTGACCGTCGCCTCACTGAGCGGTGGGTTCCGGCTGGCCGGCGCCGAAGCCCTGGTTTTGACCGGTGCGGAACTGTTTCATCGCAGCCCGGTGCGCCGCGTCAAGACCCGCGTGCGCGGCAAGCCCATCGACAGCTTCCAGCAGCTGAAAGCCGGCGACCTGGTCGTCCATCTGTCCCACGGCATCGGACTGTATCGCGGGATGGAGCTGATCGAGAAACAGGGTCATGGCCAGGAGCACCTGGTCATCGAGTTTGCCGAAGGCACCAAGATCTATGTGCCGGCGGCCCGCATCGGCTTGATCCAGCGCTATGTCGGCGGCAGCAAGACGCGGCCGCGACTGGCCAAGATCGGCGGGACGGCGTGGAGCAAAAATAAAAAGGCCGCCGAAGCCGCCGTCCACGATATGGCTTCGGAACTGCTGGACGTCCAAGCCGCGCGGGCTTCGCGCAGCGGCCTGGCTTTCAACGTCGACAGTCACTGGCAACAACAATTCGACGCCATCTTTCCCTACACCGAAACCCCGGACCAATTGCGGGCGATCGAAGCCTTTAAAGAGGACATGCAGCAACCGCGGCCGATGGACCGGTTGATCTGCGGCGACGTGGGCTATGGCAAAACGGAAGTCGCCATGCGGGCGGCGTTCAAAGCCGTCGACAGCGGATTTCAGGTGGCCGTGCTGGTTCCCACGACGGTGCTGGCCGAACAGCACTACCACAGCTTCACCACGCGAATGGCCGAGTTTCCCTTCGACATCGCTAAACTGAGCCGTTTCGTGTCCGCCAAAGAACAGCGCGACGTCGTCAAGCGGCTGAAGAGCGGCAATGTCGACATCGTGATCGGCACCCACCGCTTGGCTTCCAAAGACGTCGACTTCTACAACCTCGGACTGGTGATCATCGACGAGGAGCAGCGGTTCGGTGTGGCGGTCAAGGAACGGCTGAAAACGCTGCACAGCAACGTCGACGTGCTGACGCTCTCGGCCACGCCGATCCCGCGGACGCTGCACATGGCCCTGGTGGGGGCGCGCGACATCAGCAATCTGGAAACGCCGCCCGAGGACCGGATGCCGGTGGAAACGCACGTCGGCCGCTGGGACGATTCCATGATCCGCGACGCCATCGTGCGAGAATTGAACCGGGGCGGACAAATCTACTTTGTGCATAACCGGATCGGCGATATGGGAGCCATCGCCGAACGCCTCAAACGCATCGTCCCGGAGGTGCGGATCGGCATCGGACACGGTCAGATGGCCGAAGGGGAACTGGAACGCGTGATGGTGGGGTTTGTCGAGCGTCAGTTCGACCTGCTGCTGGCTACGACGATCATCGAAAGCGGACTGGACATCCCCAACGCCAACACGATCTTCGTCGACCAGGCCGATCGCTATGGGCTGGCCGACCTGCACCAGTTGCGCGGTCGCGTCGGTCGCTACAAGAACCAGGCCTACTGCTATCTGATGGTCGACCGAAATAAATTTCTCACGCCCGAAGCCTCGAAACGGCTGCGAGCGATCGAGGAGTTTTCGCAGATGGGGGCGGGCTTTGCCATCTCGATGCGGGACCTGGAAATTCGCGGCGCCGGAAACCTGCTGGGCACGCAGCAGAGCGGCCACATCGCCGCGGTGGGTTACGAGCTGTACTGCCAACTGCTCGAGGATGCCGTCCGCAAGGCCCAGAATCTGCCGCCCAAGCTGTCGGCGGAAGTCGATATCGACATGCCGGTCGAAGCCTATCTGCCGGCGGACTACGTCCCGGACATGCGGCACAAGATCGATCTCTACCGGCGGATCTCGCGGATCGACGGCGCCGCTCAGATCGCCGAGATGCGTGAGGAGCTGCTGGATCGTTTCGGCCCTCCACCGCCTCCGGTCGAGCGGATGCTGCAGCTGGCCGAACTGCGGCTGGACGCGGCCATCTGGTTGATCTCCAGCCTGCAGACGCAAACCGGATTCCTGGTGCTGAACTACAGCGATTCCGGGCGGATCGAGCAACTGGCTCGCCAGAGCAAGCATCCGGTACGCATTGTCGACTGCCGCAAGGCCTACGTGCCGGCCAAGGAGATCGATCCCGACGACCCCACCGGCGTGGGCTGGCTGCAGCTGGCTCGCCGCGTGCTCAGCCCCGGCTAGCATTGCCGCCCGTCGATTCTGGTTGACACCCCCGCGGGCTTCTGCGTACAAGCGAAGCGAACCGTCATGATCGATCCGGACCGGCCCGCCAGGGACGCGTCCGTTCGGCCCCGTTTCTCGCACTCCTTCGACGCCCCATGCTCGCTGCCGCTGTCCCATTCCGCTCGCCTGCGCCGGCGATTCTGCTGGCCGGTTTGCTGTTGTCGATGCCCTCGATGGCCGCTGCCCAGCAAGCGCCTTCGCCAGAAAAGATCGAGGAAGCGTTGGCGACCGAACTGCCGGAAAACCCCGCCGCGCTGATCGCCGTGGTCGGACAGTCGCCGATCCTGTTGGGCGATTTGATGCCCAAAATCGACCGCCGCCTGCAGATGGTCGAAGAGCAACAGGGCCGTCCGTTGACCGAAGAAGAAATCAAGTACGGCCGCGTCAACATGCTCCGCGGCCTGCTGCAGCAAGCGATCCAAGCCAAAATGATGGGCGAAGCGTTCCTCTTGAAACAGGCCGGAACGCAGGGCGCCGACAAGCGAGCCGAGGTGCAGAAAATGATGCATTCACGGGCCCGCAAACTGTTCTACGAAAGTCAGGTCCCGCACCTGATGGAGAAACTGGAGCTGACCGAATTAACCGAGCTGGACGAAAGACTGCGTTCGCAGGGCTCGTCGCTGGAAAGCCAACAGCGGGAGTTCGTCGACAGCATGCTCGGACGCATGTACTTGAACGAAGTGGTCGACCAGGATCCCAAGATCACCATCTTTGAGATCCAAGAGTACTACGACGGGCACCGGGACGAGTTCCGTCAAGCGGCGCAGGCAAAATGGGAACAGTTGACCGTGCGTTTTGACCGCTTTGACTCGCGTCAGGAAGCCGCCGAGGCGCTCGCGGCGATGGGCAACGAAGCCCTGTTCGGAGGCAATATGCAGGCGGTGGCCAAGAAGAAATCCCAGGAACCCTTCGCCTCGGCTGGCGGATTCCACGACTGGACCCAGCGCGGATCGCTGGTGTCCAAACGGCTGGAGGATCAGATCTTTGCCCTGCCGCTGAACAAGATGAGCCCTTTTATCGAGGACGAAGTCGGCCTGCACATCGTCCGCGTCCTAGACCGCAAAGAGGCCGGCCTGCGGCCCATCTCCGAAGTGCAGGATGAAATCCGCGAGAAGCTCCGCAAGCAGCGGATCGCCGAATCCGAGGAACGACTGCTGGCCGACATGCAGTCCAAGGTGCCGGTCTGGAGCATCTTTCCCGAGGACGTCCAAGGCGCGATGCCGCTGGAACGCACCGCCGCCAAAGAAACCCAGCAGCAGCAGCGCTGAGCCCACGCGGCCGAGGCTTCCCAGTGGCATAGGCTTCTAGCCTGTGATTTTTATTCTGGTCTTCACAGGCTGGAAGCCTATGCCACTGTCTTCACAGGCTGGAAGCCCATGCCACTGGTTTCACAGGCTGGAAGCCTATGCCACTGTCTTCACAGGCTGGAAGCCTATGCCACTGGTCTTCACAGGCTGGAAGCCTATGCCACTGGTTTTCACAGGCTGGAAGCCTATGCCACTGGTTATTTGCCGTCGTAGCGGCCGAGGCAGAGGGTGACGTTCTGGCCGCCGAACCCGAAGCTGTTGTTCAGGGCGTAGCGGATCTCGGCCGGACGGGCTTCGTTGGGCACGTAGTCCAGATCGCACAGTGGGTCGGGGTTGTGATAGTTGATCGTCGGCGGCAGCACCGAGTCGCGGATCGCCAACAGGCAGACGATCATTTCGGTGACGCCGGCGGCGGCGATCAGGTGCCCCATCATGCTCTTGGTACTGCTGACCGGCACCTTGTCGGCGGCTTCGCCGAACACGGTCCGGCAGGCCAGCGTTTCGACTTTATCGTTCACCGTCGTGCTGGTGCCGTGGGCGTTGACGTACTGGATGTCTGCGGGGTTCAGCCCCGCATCGGCGATGCTCATCCGCATGCTGGCGATCCCACCGTGGCCGTCCGGCGGGATGTCGGTGATGCGGTAGGCATCGGCGGTGGTCCCATAGCCGAGGACTTCGCCATAGATCGTGGCCCCACGGCGTTTGGCGTATTCCAATTCTTCCAGAACGACCATCGCCGATCCTTCGCCCAGGACGAACCCATCGCGGGTGGCGTCAAAGGGTCGGCTGGCCTTGGTCGGTTCGTCGTTGCGTTCGCTCAGTGCGGTCAGCAGATTGAACCCCGTCACGCCGAAGGGGTGGATCATGCTGTGCGTGCCGCCGGAGAGCATCACGTCGGCATCGCCGCGGCGAATGATCTCCGTCGCTTCGCCCACGGCTTGGCTGCTGGCCGCGCAGGCGGTCAAGCAGTTGTAGTTGGGCCCTTGGGCGTTGAACATTCCGGCCAAGTGGGCGGCCGGCATGTTGGGTTCTTGTTCCAGTTCGACGGCCGGGTCGAGGATTTCCAGGCCTTTGCGGATGAACTTTTCCGCGTCGTATTCTCCGTCGGCCAGCGAAGCGGCCATCATCTGCGAGAACGAGGCAAAGTCCTGATTGCCTTCGCCGCTGCCCAGGTACACGCCGAACCGGGTCGGATCGACTCCGCTGTCCAGCACACCGCTGTCGGCGATCGCTTGCTTGGCCGCACCGGCGGCGAACTTGGTATGTCGTCCGCGATGCTTCCACTGCTCGGCCGACTCGCCGCTGTCGGTGATGTCCCAGTTTTTAACTTCGGCCGAGATTTTGGTGGGAAACCCGCTGGCATCGAACAACGTGGTATAGCCCACGCCGCTCTTGCCCTCTTGCAGGCCGGACCAGACGGTTTGCACGTCATGCCCCATGGGGTTGATCATGCCGATGCCGGTGACAACAACTCGTCGACGCATATTCGGTTCGCGCTGGGTGCGTGGCGGTAAAAAAACGGAAGTTACAAGTTTGGCGAAATTTCCAACGGCTGTCCATCGGCATCGACGGCCACATGGAACAAGTCCATCAACCGCAGCATGGTCAGCAGATCGCCTTTGTTAAACATCGATTCCACCCCGAATCGTTTTGCATCCAGGAAGGCGAACATCAGATCCACCTCCGCTTGCAACTGGCCATCGCAGTGGCTGGTACAACTGCAGATGGCCCCTTCGGACTGGGTGTTTTCCAGTTTTGCGTAGTAGTGCAACTGGTCGCCGGGCCGGGCGCTACGGTGGTAGACCGCGCGGTTGACCTTGGCCAGCACCACGCGGACTTTGAAATCAAAATGCTCGGCGACCAGGATCCCGCTCAGCTGCGCCAGGCCTTCGATAATCAACGTCGGAGGAAAGAAGGGGTGGCCCGGGAAGTACTCGTCGACCACCTCTTCGTCCAACGCCACACATTTGATTCCGCGGGCGTGACTGCCGCTTTGAAATTCAGTGAACCGGTCGAGCCACAGCCAACGCATCGTTCGTTACCGCCGAGAAAACAGAAGCAGACAAAAAGGGTCGGGACGCCACGCCATGCTTCCTTGCAAAACGGCGTCTAGTTGGCTTTGGCTTTGACGTAGGAGCACATGTCCTGAACGGTCAGCAGATTGCCGAAGTCCTGGACGCGGGGATTCTCTTCAAAGTTGCTCAGGTCGGCCCAGGGCATCCGCCGCTTGAGTTCCTCGAGGCCCTGGGCGGTGACTTTGCCGTCGTCGACGTAGGTGCTGTTGGTGAGGATGTCCTCGGGCCACAGCTCTTCGCGAGGGATTTGGATATCGAACGATTTTTCCAGCTTGAACACGATGTCCAGGAAGTCGATCGACTCGGCGCCCAGATCCCCCACCAAGGTGGCGTCCGGAGTCACTTCGTCTTCATCGACACCCAAAGCGTCTTCCAAAGCTTCGCGAACTTTCTGAAAAATTTCTTCGTCGGTATAGGCCATTAGAGAGTTCCTACAATGCAGTTGTGTAAGGGGCAGTGGAAGGGAAGGTGAGCGGAAATGTGGGGGCGAAGCCCGGGAGCGTCCACGCGGAGCGGGGCGAGTCGAAGCGAAAGTCTTGGCGTGGGAGGCTATGCTGTAGCGGAAATCGCTTCGCTGAACAATTCAGAAAACTGTTTTTTTAACCGTCCCCGGACAAATTCATCGGTTTGCAGGCGTTCGGGATGGCCCGTGCCCTTCTTTTCCAATATCAAGCGGGCCGAGACGGTGGTCCGTTCGCCCTTGCAGGCCTTGGCTTTGACCGTCACCAGGCCGTCTTTCTCTTTGACGCATTCGGCCGTCACCCGCAGCGTCTCGCCGGGCGTCAAAAAATCGCCAAATTTGACGCTCTTGGCCTCGCGCAGCACGACCAGCGGGTGGGCAAAATCGTCCCCGGTGTACACCATCCAAAACGCCGCTTGATGCAGGGCTTCCAGCATCATCACGCCGGGCATCACGGGAAACCGCGGAAAATGATCCAGCAGGTATTCTTCGTCGGCACGCAACGTCCGCGTCGCTACCAGCTTGCGTCCGGGCACAAGCTCGATGATCGAGTCCAGCTGGCAGTATCGCATAAGACGCTTTGGGGGCATTGCTAAGGGGGACTAGGAAAGCCATAGAATAGTTACCCGCAATTCCCGACTCAACCGGCCTTTCGTACACTTAAGCAATCCGTTCGTCCCTCCCTTGTCGAGTCCTGGAGAATTCCTTGCCCTCTACTTCGCAAACCGTGACCGCGCCCGACCCTCAACGCCTTGCGGCGATCTCGCAAGCCAGACGGGTGATCGTCAAAGTCGGAACGCGAGTGTTGACCAATGCCAACGGCCAACTGGATGTGCCCCAGCTGGAGCGGCTGTCCGCCCAGTTGTGCGAGATCGCCGACACCGGCCGGCAAGTGATTCTAGTCAGCAGTGGTGCGGTGGGTGCAGGCATGGGCCGGTTGGGGCTGGATTCCCGCCCTACAGGCCTTTCCAAGCTGCAGGCCCTGGCGGCCATCGGACAGGCCCAGCTGATCCAGGTCTACGAGGCGGCCATGGCTCAGGGCGGATACCACGCCGCCCTGGTCCTGTTGACGGCCGAGGACCTGCGACACCGAACCAGTTACCTGAATGTCCGCAATGCCCTGTCCCAGATCCACGACCTGGGCGCGATCGCCGTGATCAACGAAAACGACTCGGTGGCCGTCGAGGAACTGATGACCACCTTCGGCGACAACGACCGCATGGCGGCCGCCGTGTCGGGCCTGCTGCAGGAGGCGCTGCTCATCATTCTGTCCGACGTTGAGGGGTTGATGGACGGGCCGCCCGACCAGCCCACCAGCCAGGTCATCCCCACGGTGGAAAAGCTGGACGAACCCGTCTGGGACCTGGTGCAGGCGCCCACCGCCGGCGGGCTGAGCAAGGGCGGCATGGCCAGCAAGTTGCACGCGGCGGCCGCGGCCTGTGCCTACGGCCACCCCACGATCATCGCCTCGGGACGCTGCCCCGACGTGCTCAAGCGGATCTGCGCCGGCGAGCCGCTGGGCACCCTGTTCAAGCCGGTCTCGGATCCGCTCCGCGGACGCCGCCGCTGGATCGGACACGCCGCGGCCATCACCGGGCGAATCGGTATCGACCAGGGCGCGGCCGATGCCATCGTCGCCGGCGGCAGCCTGCTGGCGATCGGCGTGGTCGGCTGCAGCGGCTTGTTCGAACGCGGCGACTGTGTGGAAGTCTGCGACCCCAGCGGCCGCACGGTCGCTCGGGGCCTGATCAATTACCCGGCCGACGAACTGTCCCGGATCGCCGGACTGCCCAGCGACCAGATCGCCGACGTGCTGGGACACTGCCCCTTCGAAACCGTCCTCCACCGCGACAACATGACGATCGAAAACGACGACCCCGGCGAACCGCTGCTGTGAGTGGAGGAGTCAGGAGGTTTCAGATTTCCGATTCCAACCTCAACTCGCTGCCGTGCCGGTGCAGGCGGATGTTTCCCGGCAGGGTCTGCGGCGGGGCCTGAGGATTCGAAATCGCGCGGGCGATTCGCTGCCAGTGTTCGGCGCTGAAGCCGCCGCGGGACCATCTCTGCCGGTCCCAGGCTTTTTGCAGGGCCCGCACGATGGTCGCCTCGGCCGCCGACTGGTCGCGCACCGTTAATCGGCCCGGCGCGAAACGGACGCACTGCTCCAGCCAGCGATCGGCGGCGGCGTCGAGCACCTGCAGGACGTCGGCTTGCTGCTGGATCGTCTGGGCCAATCGCTGACCGGCTCCGGGATACTGCTGCTCGATCTCGGGCAGCAGATGATGCCGCAGCCAGTTGCGTTTGTAGTGCAACTGGGCGTTGCTGGCGTCTTCCCGCCAGGGCTGGCCCCGAGCCTTCAGGGCGGCGCGGAGGTCGCCGCGGGGCAGCTGTAGCAAAGGCCGAATCAACATCACGTCGGCGACCAGCTCGCGACTGCGGGGCATGCCGGCCAGTCCCTGCGGGCCGCAGCCGCGCAGCATCTGATGCAGCAGCGTCTCCACGTTGTCCTCGCGCGTATGCCCGACGGCCACCCAGCGGGCGCCACAGCGATGCGCTTCGGTTCCCAGGAACCGATAACGCAGCTCGCGCAGGCTCGCTTCGTCGGCCACCGCGACGCCGGCTGCCGATGGGGATGCGGTCCCGACGACGAAAGGCAACTGCAGGCGACCGGCCAGCCGCCGCACGAAGTCGGCATCGGCGTCGGCGGCCGCGCCGCGGAGTCCGTGATGGTAGTGCGCCACGCGCAGGGTGCCGCGGCCGCGGTGCGCGGCATGCACCGCGGCCATCGCGCACAGCAGGGCGACGCTGTCAGCTCCGCCGCTGACGGCCACCAAGCACGGCACATCGACCCAACTGGCCGCCGGCCAGGCGTCCTCCAAGCGGTGGCACAGCCCGCGGAAAGCGTCGCCGAAAGGCTTTTCGTTCCCCATTGTTTCAGCCCGCTATCACAACTGGTAGGATTGCCCGCAGCCACGAGAGCGATCGCGGGAATGGCTCCCGAGATCGAGCTCTGGCCGATTGATCTTGAGAACACACAACTCGCCAGTAGACCGGCCGGTTACTCTCGTGGGCAATCGTTTCTCGTCTTTGAATTTTGACAGGCTAACGCTGTTGATCGGTCACGGAAACGGTGTTCCGCGTTTGCCCTCGGGACGTCCCGCAGGAAATGCCATCCCGATAGCCCCCTCCGCCACCCCGGTTTTCCGGCGATTCTCCCCCATATAGAGGATCGCGACATGCTCGACCCGTTCGTACTCATTGCCGTCTTGCTGGCGGCTGTGTTCGGTTGCTTCTTGACTTTGGGCATCGAAAGATGGATTCGGGCCAGGGGACGCCAGGAAGCGCAAAGCGAGGCGGAGCGAATTCTGGAACTGGCTAAGGCCGAAGTCGCCAACCTGAAGGACCGTGCCCGCCTGGAGGCCAAAGAGGCGGCGATGAGCATCAAGGCACAGGCCGAGGAGGAAATCAGCAAGTCTCGCGAACAGGTTCGCAGCGAAGCCGCCCGGGTTCAGCAGCAACGCGATGCGTTGACCGCCCAAGAGGCCAGCTTGCAGAAACAGGCTCGAGGCCTGGAAAACACCCAGCAGCGGCTGACCGCACAGATCGAAACGGCCAACAAACATCGCAGCCAACTGGAGGCGGCGGCCAAACGCCAGGTCGCCGCGCTGCAGGAGGTCAGCGGGTTGTCGCGGGAGGAAGCCGTCACCCGGCTGATGACCAACCTCGAACAGGAACTGGAACAGGAAGTCGGCACGGCGGTCCTGCGGCACGAGCGACGGGTGACCGAACTGGCCGACAGCAAGGGCCGCGAGATCCTGCTGACCGCCATCCAACGCTATGCCTCGGCCCATACCGCCGAATCGACGACCAGCACCGTCGACATCCCCAACGACGACATGAAGGGCCGCATCATCGGCCGCGAAGGCCGCAACATCCGCAGCTTTGAAAAGGCCACCGGCGTCGACGTGATCATCGACGATACCCCCGGCGTGGTGATCGTCAGCGGGTTCGATCCGGTCCGCCGCGAAATCGGCCGGATGTCGCTGGATAAATTAATTGCGGACGGCCGGATCCATCCCTCGCGGATCGAAGAGGTCGTGGCGGCGACCGAAAAAGAAATCGATTCGTTCATCATGAACAAGGGTCGCGAAGCGATCGAAGAAGTGAACCTGCCGGGATTGCCCGACAAGATCGTGCAGATGCTGGGCCGCTTGCACTTCCGCACCAGCTACAGCCAGAACGTGCTGCGACACAGCGTCGAAGTGGCCTTTCTGTCCGGTTTGCTGGCCGAGATGATCGGCCTCGATGGCGACCTGGCTCGACACTGCGGACTGCTGCACGATATCGGCAAGGCGGCCGACCACGAACTGGAGGGCGGGCACCCCAAAATCGGAGCCGACCTGCTGAAACGTCACAACCAGCCGCCCGAAGTCGTGCACGCCGCCCTCGGGCACCACGATGAAATCGTCACCGAATACCCCTACACGATGCTGGTCGCCACGGCCGATGCCTGCAGCGCCAGCCGCCCGGGGGCGCGCCGCGAGTCCCTGGAACGGTACATCAAACGCATGGAAGAGCTGGAAGCGATCGCCACCGGCTTTGACGGCGTCCAGCAGGCCTTCGCCATCCAGGCCGGCCGCGAACTGCGGGTCATCGTCGGGGCCGAAAAAACCGACGATGCCAAGGCCGCCTTGGTGTGCCGCAAAATCGCCAAAGCCTTCGAGCAACAGCTGACCTATCCCGGCGAAATCAAAGTCACCGTGGTGCGGGAGAGCCGTTTTACCGAGGTCGCACGCTGATGCGCATCCTGTTCCTGGGCGACATCGTCGGCAAACCCGGCATGTCCGCGATCAAAGCTCACCTGCGCGATCTGCGCACCGAACATCGCTTGGATCTGGTGATCGCCAACGCCGAGAACGCCGCCGATGGATCGGGTTTGACGGTGCGTCAATTCGATGCCCTGATCCGCGACGGCGTCGACGCGATAACCATGGGCGATCACGTGTACCGCAAACGCGAGATCTATCCGCGACTGGAATCCGACCGGCGGATCGTGCGCCCGGCCAACTATCCGGCCAGCGCCCCCGGCAAACCCTGGACCACCATCACCGCCCCCGACGGGACCACCGTGGCGATCTTTGCCCTGCTGGGCCGAGTCCACACGCGCCCGGTCGACTGCCCCTTCGCCGCCGCCGACCGTGTGCTGGAAGAATTGCCGGCCGCGGCCACGGTGAAAATTGTGGACGTGCACGCCGAAGCGACCAGCGATAAACAGTTGCTGGGACGCTACCTGGACGGGCGGGTTTCCGCCGTGCTGGGAACCCATACCCACGTCCCCACAGCCGATGCCGCGGTGTTGCCCGGCGGCACGGCGTTTCAGTGCGACGTGGGCATGACCGGCCCCTACGACAGCATCATCGGACGCAGCATCGAACGCGTCCTAAAAACCACGATCAGCTTCGAACCGGTACACTACCACGTGGCCACCGGCGACGTGCGACTGTGCGGCGCGTTGGTCCACGTAGACCCGGCCAGCGGCCGCTGCGAAAGCATCGAAAGGTTCGAGCACCGAGCAGAGGCATAGGTTTCCAGTGGCATAGGCTTCCAGCCTGTGAACAGTGGCATAGGCTTCCAGCCTGTGAAAGCCTCTCCCTCTACTTGTCAGCTTCGCCGTCGTTTTTAACCACGCGTGCCTTGGTGATCGTGATCGGCTCGACCGGGACGTTGGCATGTCCAGCTTTGGTGCTGGTTTCGACCGCGGCGATCTTGTCGACCACTTCCTTGCCCTCGATCACTTTGCCGAACACGGCATAGCCGAAACCGTCGGCCGACTCTTCGCGGTTGAGGAACGAATTATCGGCGTGGTTGATAAAGAATTGGCTCGTGGCGCTGTGGGGATGAGGCGTGCGAGCCATGGCGACCGAGTAGGGCACGTTCTTCAGCCCGTTGCCGGCTTCGTTTTCGATCGGCTCGCGGGTCTCCTTCTCCTTCATGTCGGCGGTCATGCCGCCACCCTGGATCATGAAGTCCTTGATCACGCGGTGAAACACGGTGCCATCGTAGTGGCCCTCTTCGACGTACTGAACAAAGTTCTTGACCGTCTTGGGCGCCTTGTCGTCATCCAGGGCCAACTTGATTTTGCCCGCGGTCGTATCGAGTTCGACCACGACCGGGTCGGCAGCGGTAGCCGAACCGACGGACAGCAAAAACGCCAACGAAGCAACGGCCAACAAGCGAACGGAGGAGAGGGAGCGGTTCATCAACACGACTCTTTGGGAAAGGTGGGAAACAAGCGGTTAGTCCGTTTCAAACGGGCATTCATTGTTGCCGAGCCCGATGCCGAGACAACCCCCGCAGCGGAGCGAGCAAATCTCAAAATCTCTTGCCACAACCCCCCGCTGCCAATCTCGCTCCGCCGCGGCGGGAAGTACAATGGGCCAAAAGGGTTTCTTTTTTTCGTGTCCGACAACGCTTCGATTGCTATCGTCCCGTGAATAAGACAATGAGAGTTTCGTTTCTGCTGCTCCTCTTCGCCACTGCCTCCTTGCTGGCCTGCCCCGTCTCCTCCGCGCTCGCCCTTCAGCCACCCGCGGAGGAAAAACCCGCAGAGCAAAAACCCGCTGAGAAGAAACCCGCTGAGAAGAAACCCGCTGAGGAAAAACCGGCTGAGCAGGATGACGCGAAGCCGGCTGAGTTGGATCCGGCCAAGTATCCGAAACTGCCGAAAGTGGGAGCGGACAACTCGGGAGCGATCGCCGGGTTGCCGTGGCGTGTCCACGACATCTATCGGCCTCGCCCCGCGCAGGTGACGCCGGGCGAGGTGGACCTGAACAAGGGGCAGGGGACGACCGCGCCGAGTGACGCGATTGTCTTGTTCGATGGCACCGACCTGTCGGCTTGGGCTCACATCCGCGGCGGCGACCAACTGTACAAGCCGCGATGGAAAGTGGAGAACGGCTACATGGAGGTCGTCGGCGGCACGGGCAGCCTGCACACGATCGATACGTTCGGCAGTTGCCAGCTGCACATCGAATGGTCCTCCCCCGAACCGGCTCGGGGAGCCAGCCAGGGTCGCGGCAACAGCGGCATCAAGCTGTTCAACGTCTACGAAGTCCAGGTGCTCGATTCGTTCGACAACTTTACCTACGCCGACGGCCAGGCCGGGGCGATCTATGGGCAATTCCCGCCCGAGGTGAACGCCGCCCGCCAGCCCGGCCAGTGGCAGACCTACGACATCCTGTTCCGAGCTCCCGAATTCACCGATGGCAAAGTCACGCGTCCGGCCGTGATCACGGTGCTGCACAACGGCGTCATGATCCACCACGCTCGCGAACTCAAAGGCGTGGCCCGAGCCGGCCGTTCCCCGGTCTATTCGGCGCATCCGCCCGCCGGCCACATCATGCTGCAGGACCACGGCAATCCCGTCCGGTATCGCAACATCTGGATCCGGCCCCTGTAGAGCCCGGTCTACCGAAAAGCCCGGTCTACCGAAAAGACAGGTCTACCGAAAAGACAGGTCTACCGAAAAGACAGGTCTACCGAAAAGGCCGGGGTCCTTGTAAGCCGCCCGGGCTGGCCGTCTACTGTTACGCAGCCAGGCAGGAGTCGTTGGGGAGATCAGCCGAATGTGCCCAGTGGTTCCTACGCACCTGTTTAGTACCCCGCCTGCATCCCGCCGCTACGGAGTTTGGACTGTGACGCGAAGATTCCTGAGTTTGCCTTTGTCTTGTTGCCTGGCCTTGCTGATGACGATGTCGCTCGAAGCCGAAGAGAAGCCTTCCGAACAGAGCTTCGACCTGCTCAGCTACAACATCCGCTACGCCAATCCGGGTGACGGCCAGGACGTGTGGAGCGAGCGACGGGACCGCGTGGCGGAGGTCATCCGCGGGGCCGATGTGGCGGGCCTGCAAGAGGTGACGACCGGTCAACTGAAAGATCTGCAGCAGCGTTGCCCCGATTTTTCCTGGTACGCCGTGGGCCGCACCGACGGCAAACAGGATGGCGAATCCTGCGCGATCGCCTTTCGCAAGGATCGCTACGAACGCTTGGAGGCCGGCACGTTCTGGCTGTCTCCCACCCCCGACGTCGTCGGTTCGAAGGGCTGGGACGCGGCCCTACCGCGAATCGCCAGCTGGGTGCGGCTGCGCGACCGGCACAGCAAGGCCGACTGGTTGGTCGTCAACACCCACCTGGACCATCGCGGCTCGCAGGCGCGCCACGAATCGGCACGGTTGATCCAGCGGAAGCTTCAGTCCTTGGCCAAGGGCGACCCGGTAGTCGTCACCGGCGACTTCAACGCCCGGCCCGACAGCGCTCCTCTCCAAGCCTTTACGGCCGCCGGCGATAAGGTCCACCTGCAGGACAGCCGCGACCTCAGCGACACCGCGGCGGAGGGTCCGAGCGGAACCTGGAACGGCTTCAAAGCCATCGACGACAAGGTCCGCATCGACTACGTCCTGGTCGGCGACCGCGTCCGGGTGAAGACGCATCGAACGCTGAACCCGAAAACCGCCGCAGGACGTTTTGCTAGCGACCACCTGCCGGTCCTGGTCACGCTGTCGCCCCAAGCCCCGTAGCGCGGAGCTGGATCGTGAAACAGATCGTCGCGGTGGTAAAACCCTACCTGACCCAAGCGGTACTGGATAACCTGCGCCGCGCCCCGCTCGAAGGCCTGAGCATCACCGAGGTCAAGGGCTTTGGCCGCCAAAAAAACTACCTCGACCAATACCAGGACCGCGAGTACGCCGAAGCGTTCTTGCCGAAAGTGGAAATCACCATGTGGGTGGACGACCTCCGCGTCGAAGAGGTGGTGCAGAAGGTGGTGGCGGCGGCGCGCAGCGGCCGGATGGGCGACGGCAAAATTTTTGTGATGCCGGTGACGTCGTTCTTCTAGCCATCTTGTACAGCCGGGCCGGTACGCGTCAAAATGGCGTCCCCGCCTCGCGGTGGCTGTCTAGCCCGCAATTCACCTGTTGTCGGCGTGCGAAAACCGTCACAATAGATGGTTTATCGCCCCGTCCAGCCTTCCTTTACGCTGAATCGGTCCCACCCATGCCTCAAACTTCCGTCGTTTTCGGACTTGCTCTGTGCGGGCTGACCGTACTGGGGATGGTAGGCAGCCCCGAAAAACTGGCGACCGCCTTTGTGCCCATGATGCTGGGTATCCCGCTGGTGTTTTGCGGGATCGTTTCGCTGAATCCGCACCGCAAACGCAGCTGGATGTGGGTCGCCGGAACGGTTGCTCTGATCGGCCTGCTGGCTTCTTCGGTCCGGCTGGTGCACCAGGCTTACCAGGTCCTGGACCATCACCTGGTCAACTGGTTCGCACTGGGACTGATGTGGGGCGTGTGCGGACTGTGCTCGGCGTATTTGTTGTTGCTGGGGCTGGACATGTTCCGGCAGCACCGGCGGCGCGGCGGCCGCCGCCGCGGCCGCTCCAAACCGCATACGCCTCCGGCCGAAACCCCGGTGCCGCCCGAGGACACTGCCCACGAAACCATCCGCTCGCCGGCCCTGCTGGCGAGCGAAAAGAAAACGCCTCATTCGATGTCTTCCTCGCTGGGTGCCTGACAACTCGCTGGGTGCCTGACAACTCGCTGGGTGCCATACCGGGCAACTGGCATTGACGTCCCGGGAGCGAATCGAGGAAACGTGAAGGAGCGGCCCGAAACGAGCGGCCCGGTGGGCCGAACCGTGGGAGACTGGCGAAATGGATTTCGCGCTGCAAACGATCGATCTGCGCAAAGCCTTTGGCAACCAGCACGTCCTGCGCGGCGCGTCGCTGCAGCTGGCACCGGGCGAGCGACTGGGGCTGCTCGGTCCCAACGGCGCCGGTAAAACCACCCTGATCCGCTGCTTGACCGGGCGGACGCGTCCCGACTCCGGCACTATCCTGTTGGGCGGCCGGCCGCTGGAACACCGCGATCAGCGGCATAGCCTGGGATTGGTGCCTCAGGAATTGGCCATCTACAGCGACTTGACCGCTCGCGAAAACCTGCAGATCTTCGGCCGCTTGTACGGCCTCCGCGGCCGCCACCTTCGCCAGCGCGTGCAGTGGGCCCTGGCGTGGACGGGTTTGAGCGACCGCGCCGGCGACCCCGTGGGCCGCTTCTCCGGCGGCATGCAGCGACGGATTAACCTGGCCTGCGGTGTGCTGCACGCCCCGGAAGTCATTCTGTTGGACGAACCGACCGTGGGCGTCGACCCCCAGAGCCGCGCGCGGATCTTCGCCATGCTGGACGAGCTGGGAGCGACCGGCACCTCGATCATTTTGACCACGCACCAACTGGACGAAGCCGAAACCCGCTGCGACCGGATCGTCATCTTCGATCACGGCCGGGTGGTGGCCGAGGGCACGCTGGACGAATTGATTCGGCGGACCCTGGGCACGGCGCGGCACGTCCGCCTGCGGGTGCACGGAACCGTCGCTGCAGCGCCTCGCTACTGGCGTCGAGGCGGCCGCGCCGACGAGCTGGAAGCGCAGCTCGAGGACGTTTCGCGGCGGCTTCCACAGTTGCTCGACAGTGTCGAGCGGGCCGGCCACAGGATCGCCGACCTCGCCGTCGCCGCGCCCTCGCTGAACCAGGTCTTCCTGCAACTGACCGGCAATAACCTGCGCGACGCATGAACACGGAGCCGCCCCTGCGATGATCTGGACCGTGGTGCAAATCAATCTGCGTCGATTGCGACACAGCCGCGTCGAACTGCTGCTTTCGTTCGTCGTTCCGCTGGCGTTCTTCAGCATCTTTGCGGTCATCTTCGGCGGTGGGATCGGCGGCCAGGACTCGCCGCGCATCAAAGTCCTGACGGTCGACGCGGCCGGCACGGCCCGCAGCGCGGCGGTGCTGGCACGCTTGGCCGACGCCCCGGGGCTGCAGCTGTTCGCCCTGCCGCCGCCAGAACACCCCGACGGCAAACACCCCGACGGCAAACACCCCGACGGCGAACGAACCGACCGCGAACGTCGGGCCCGCCAGCAGGTGCGCCGCGGCGAGGTCGTCGTAGCGTTGTTGCTGGAGGACGGTCCCGAGGGCCCGGCGGCCCGTCTGTTGGCCGATGCGTCCGACCCGATCGCAGCTCAGCTGGTTTCGGCGATCACGGCCCAGGCGATCAGCGTCACCGCCCGATCGACCATCCCCCCAACTCCGCCGGGCAAGCCCGCCCCGCCGGGCAAGCCAACTCCGCCGGGCACCCTGGTAAGCGTGCCGGGGGAAGCGCCGGCCGCGCGCCGGTTGCCGGCCGAAGCCGGGCTGAGTGCCCCGCGGATTAGCGTCGAGGACGTGCTGCGGGGCGACGAAAGCAAACCGGCGGTCAGCATGTACGCGGCCGGAATCGCCGTGATGTTCCTGCTGTTCGGCGCCAGTGGCGGTGGTGGAGCGTTGTTGGAGGAGCAGGAGAACGGGACCCTGGAACGCCTGTTCGCCACGCGTCTGACGATGGACCAATTGTTGCTGGGCAAATGGGTGTACCAGCTGGGTCTGGGCGTGGTTCAAACGACGCTGATGTTTCTGTGGGGACAATGGGTCTTTGGCATCGATCTGCTGGGCCACTGGCAGGGCTTTACGGCGATGACGTTGGTGACGGCCGGAGCGGCGGCGAGTTTTGGGTTACTGCTGGCGACGCTGTGCCGCACCCGCAACCAGTTGAACGGCCTGTCGGTGATCCTCGTGCTGTCGATGAGTGCGTTGGGCGGATCGATGGTGCCGCGCTACCTGATGGGGGAAGGATTGCAGCGAGCCGGTCTGTGGACGTTCAACGCCTGGGCCCTGGACGGTTACAACAAGGTGTTTTGGCGGGAGTTGCCGCTGGCCGAGTTGTGGCCGCAGATCTCGGTGCTGGTGGCCAGCGGGTTTGTCTTTCTGATGGCCGCCCGGGCGTTGGCCGTGCGTTGGGAGACCGGTTGAGCAGGCCGTTCTGGGGGCTGGAGAAGATAAACCGTCTGGGGACCATGGTCCCGCTGTAGCGAACGGTGGGCGACCGGCAGCGTGATTCGCGGCCCTTTGTCGGCTCGCCCCATGCAGCCCCCACGGGTAACTGGTAAGATGCGCCATCGGCAGTCGTTTGCATCATTCGCACTGCCCATTTGTGTCGTCATCACCCGCGCTTGCACCGAGCCGCGGGTTGCAACCGGGAAAGAACTTTTCAGATAAGGCACCGCCGATCATGCGGAATGCGATTGCGCTCATTCTTGGCGGGGGACGTGGAACTCGCCTGTTTCCCCTCACGAAGATTCGATCCAAGCCAGCCGTTCCGTTGGCCGGCAAGTACCGCTTGATCGATATTCCGATCAGCAACTGTATCAACAGCGACCTGAATCGGATCTACGTGTTGACGCAGTTCCTGTCGGTCAGCTTGCACCGGCACATCCGCCAGACCTACTCCTTCGATGCCTTCCGGGGCGGGTTTGTCGAATTGTTGGCGGCCCAGCAGACGGTCGAAGCCGGCACCGATTGGTATCAGGGCACGGCCGATGCGGTGCGAAAGAACCTGCGGTACATCGACCAGTTCGACGTCGAACACGTGGTCATCCTGTCGGGTGACCAACTGTACCGCATGGACTTTCGCGACATGATGAAAACGCATGTCGACAACAACGCCGATGTGACGATCGCCGGGATCCCGGTGGACCGCAAAGAGGCCGGGGCGTTGGGCATCATGAAAGCGGATGACACGGGCCGGGTGACCGGGTTCCTGGAAAAGCCGCAGAGCGACGAAGAGATCGACATGGTCCGCACCGATCCGGCCTGGATCGACGCTCAGGGCGTCCCGTCCAATGGCCGCGACTGCGTGGCCAGCATGGGGCTGTATATTTTCAACAAACAGTTCCTGGTCGATCTGCTGGAGAAGACCGCTTACGAAGACTTCGGCAAAGAGGTCTTTCCCACGGCGATCCGCACCCGCCGCGTCCAGCTGCATCTGTTTGACGATTACTGGGAGGACATCGGCACGATCCGCGCGTTCTACGAAGCCAACCTCAGCTTGGCGACGCGGAATCCGCCCTTCGACTTCCGCTGTATGGAATCGCCGGTCTACAGCCGTCCCCGCTTCCTGCCGCCCAGCCTGATGGAAGAGGCCAAGGTCTCGGGCAGTCTGATCGCCGACGGTTGCCAGATCGGCCCCGGAGCGGTGATCGAGAACAGCGTGATCGGGCTGCGGACGGTGATCGGCGAAAACGTCACCATCCGCAACAGCGTCGTCATGGGTGCCGACTACATCGACAGCAAGCTGAACCCGCGCGTCGATAGCGTGCCCCTGGGGATCGGAGACAACTCCGTCATCGAAGGCGCGATCTTGGACAAAAACTGTCGGCTTGGTAAGAATTGCCGTATCGTCAACGATGCGGGAACAGACAACCAAGGCGACGACGATCCGGTCCAGATTCGCGACGGCATCCCCATCGTCATCAAAGACGCTCAACTACCGGACAACTTCAAACTGTCATGACCTATTCAGTGCGGCGAAATCGTTCACTCGGCGGCTTTGTCGCCAGTTTGTTGACTGGTGGATGCGTGTGGGCCGGGGGATGCTTGTGGACGGCAGCCGCAGTGGCCGCGCCGCCGCTGGCCGGCGACCCGCCGTCGATCGAACAGGCCCAGCCGGCGGGCCCCACCGCCCCGCAGGATCTTGAAACCTCGCAGGAACTTGAAACCCCGCAGGAACCTGAAACCTCGCAAGTACCGGCCGATGCACCGCAGCCGGCCGCTCCGCCCTCGGGCCTTCGGCAACCGCCACCGCAATCGGCTCCGCCGTCGCTCGAGCGGCAGCGCGACGAGGCGGTTCGCCGGCAGATCCAGCGGGCGCTGGAAAAGGGCGAGACGGCCGAGACCGGCGATCCCATCCTCGATGGCGCGATCAACGCGATCCGTCGCCAGGGCAGCGTACTGGACAAATGGCCGGCCGAGCAGGCGTTGTTCCATCAGTCGCCCGAGGTTCATCGCGACCCGCCTGCTCTGGCGGCCGACCCGCGGGCCGACGACGCGCAGATGCGGGACGAATCCTACTACCTGACCGCTGAATCGCTGCTCCGCTCCGCCCGGCTGCTCAGCCGTTTGCCCGGCCGGGACGCCCGCCGCGACCAACTGATCAATCAGCTGCGCCGCGAAGCCCAGCGCTGTCTCGCCGGTGGCGACGTCCCCACCCACTAATGAACAAACTTCTTTTGTCGCGTCTGGCCCGCCTGTCCTCGCCCTGGCTGTGGTTTCCGCTGTTGGTGTGTGGATTGTGCGCGGTCGCCGTCCTGGCAGACTACCTTCGTCCCGGTCTGCCCGCCAACGCCCAGGCCAGCTACGTCGGCCGGCAGACCTGCGCGCAGTGCCACCAGGAGGAATTCGAAAAGTTCGTCGGTTCCCATCACGACCTGGCAATGGATGTCGCCAACGAAGACACCGTGCTGGGGGATTTCGACGACGTGACGTTCGAGCACGACGGGATCACCAGCCGCATGTTCCGCAGCGGCGAGCGCTTTATGATCCACACCGAAGGACCGGACGGCGAACTGGCGGACTTCGAAATCAAGTACGTCTTCGGCGTCACTCCGTTGCAACAGTACATGGTCGAATTCGACCGCACCGAGGCGGTCGCCGAGGACGAGATCGCGCGGTTGCAGGTGCTGCGGATCAGCTGGGACACGCTGCGGAAACGATGGTTTTATTTGCGCCCACCGGATGTCCAGGACAAACTGGAGCCCGACGATCAACTGCACTGGACCGGTATCGCCCAGCGCTGGCAAACGATGTGCGCCGAGTGCCACTCGACCAATCTTGTCCGCGGCTTCGATCACCAGGATCTGACCTATCACACCACGTTCTCGGAGATCGACGTCAGCTGCGAAGCCTGTCATGGCCCGGCCAGTTTGCACGTCGAACTGGCCAACCGACGGTCCCTGTTCTGGGATCGCGAGCACGGTTACGGTCTGACTAAGTTGAAGGCGGAATCCAACCAGCCACAGATCGACGCCTGCGCGCCGTGCCACAGCCGGCGCGGTCTGCTGGCCGCCGGACATCAAGCCGGCGATGCCTTCTGCGACCACTTCAACCTGGAACTGCTCCGCGAGCAGACGTACTTTGCCGACGGCCAGGTCAAGGACGAGGACTACGTCTACGGCTCGTTCATTCAAAGCCGGATGTACCACAAGAACATCCGCTGCACCGACTGCCACGATCCGCATTCGCTGAAATTAAAATTCCCCGGCAACGCCACCTGTACCTCGTGTCACCAACACCCGGCGGCCCAGTACGATACGCCGGCGCACCACCATCATGCCGTGGGCACACCCGGTGCCGCTTGCGTGAATTGCCACATGCCCACCCGCACCTATATGGACGTGGACGTCCGCCGCGACCACAGCCTGCGGATTCCGCGCCCCGATCTCTCGGTCGCGCTGGGCACGCCCAACGCCTGCACGGCTTGCCATATCGAAGACCGCTTGGAACAGGTTCCCGAGGACCAGCGCGCGGAACTGGAAGAGTACGCCGACTGGCAGGCGGCCGCCGAAGCCGGAGATGAAACGATCGCGGCCTTGATGCTGCAAACCGATCGCTGGAGCGACGAGGCGTGCGACCGCTGGTATGGCGCGAACCGCCGCCGCGACCCGCACTTTGCCGAACCGATCACGGCCCTGCGACGCGGCCAAACCGAAGCGATCGATGAACTGCTCGAGCGGGCCAAACAACCCAACATCCAAACCGCGGCCATCGCCCGGGCGACCATCCTGGACGAATTAACCGGACATCCTCAAGGTCTGGTTCGCTCGGTGACCACGGCCGAAGAACTGCTCGAGGACGAAACGCAGGAGCCGATGGTTCGCGCCGCGGCCATCCGCCTGTTGGCCGCCGCGCCGCTGCGTCCGGTGGCCCTCGGGCGATTGCTCGTGCCGCTGCTGTCGGCGGACAGTCGTCTTGAACGTCACGAAGCGGCCGTCGGCATGACGCAAGCCGGAATCTACGGCCACCTGACCGCTTCGCAACGGCAGCGGCTGGACATCGTGCTGTTGGAGGTTCGCGAGTCGCTGATGGCGTCGAACGATCGCGCCGGATCGCACCTGGCCTGGGCGATGCTGTGTGAACAACGCGGCCTGCATGCCCGAGCGATGGAAGCCTACGAAACGGCCATCCGGGTCGAACCCGAGCGTACCGGGGCGCGAGCCAACCTGGCGGCCCTGCTGGACCGGTTGGCCGCCGGCGACGTCACCGGCACCAGTCCCGAGACGCAGGCCCAACGCGCGGCCCGCGCCAAACAGCTTCGCAGCGAAGAACTGCCGCTGCTGGAGCGGGACGCGAACCTCGTGCCCGACAATGCCATGCTGCAGTACCGCCTGGGGCTGGCCTATTACCTGGACGGGCAGATGGACGAGGCGCTGGCCAAGCTGCAGCGGGCCGTGGAGCTGAGTCCCGAGGACGAGAGTTTCCAAGAGGCCCTGCGGTTGCTCAAGGAGAAGCTGGCCGAATCGGCCGCGACGGTCGAGCCGCGCAGTGAGTGACCGCACAACGCCCCTGGCTCGAGCAGGGTCTCGGCTGGGTCGACGAAGCCTGCCCGAGAGCAGGCTTCGTCCCGAGACGCTGGTTCGAGCCAGGGGCATGAACGGCGTGCAGCAGGATCTTAGTGATGCGTCGCGGGGCGATTGGCCAACCGCATGAAGCCGTACAGCGTGCGATTGCTGCGAAGGATGTAGAACTTGGTCTCCGCCGTACGCTGCAGTTCGGGGTGTTCGACAATCATCTCCAGGTCGTCCAGCGTGGCGGTGCGCCATTCGTGAATGCCCAACAGCACATCTCCCGGTTCGATGCCCTGACGGGCCGCCGGCGAACCGCTGCGGAGCGAGGTGATTCGCAGTCCGCCTTTGTAATTGGTCCCCAGCCGGCTGTTCATCCGCCGCACCGAAGAGATGTTCAGCGGTTCGGCGCGGATCCCGATCCATTCCCAGACCAGCTCTGCGGGAGTTCCCGTGCGGGCGTCCAGCCGCGGATGGCCGGCGACCAAGGTGAAGTCTCGAGTCGTTCCATCGCGCTGGACCTGCATCGCGATCGACTCACCGGGCCGCACGTCCAGGGCTGCCAAAGCCAGCTCGAACCGATCGCTGACCGGTCGGTCCCCGATGCGAACGATGCGGTCGCCAGGCTCCAGCTCGGTGCTTCCGGCCGCGGCGATCTGCAAATCCTTGGCGTCGCTGACCAACAGATCCTCGATGCCCAGCGAGGACCGCTGGCGGTTGTACTGCTCGATCATCTCGGTGACCGTTTCCAGTGCCTGATCCACGGGAATCGTAAAGGCGATCTGCTGCGCCCCCACCCGTACGGCGACGTTGATTCCGATCATCTGCCCTTCGATGTTCAGCAGCGGGCCGCCGGAATTGCCCGGATTGATACCGGCACTGGTTTGAATCAGATTGCGATAGGACTGGGTTTCGTTGACCGGCACGTCGCGATGCAAGGCGCTGATGATGCCCTGGGTCAGCGTGTTCTCGTATCCGAATGCGTTGCCGATGGCCAGCACCGGTTCACCGACCATCAGATCTTCGCTGGAACCCCGCGGGATCACCGGCAACGGTTCGCCGACGGTGATCTTGATCACCGCCAGATCGTCTCGCTTGCTGGAAGCAATTAATTCCGCCGAAAACGTTCGTTCGTCCTTCAGCGTGACCCGGATGTCGGCGACATCCTCGACCACGTGGAAGTTGGTCACGATGTAACCGCGAGGATCGACCACCACGCCGGTGCCCATCCCGTTGACTTGCCGAAAGGAATCCGGCGTCGCCCCGGCAAAGCCGGCCGCGGTCGCTCGCACAGTCTTCTGACCGTGAATGTTGACGACCGATGGACTGGCCGAACGGAAGGCGCGAACGACCGCCGTCTCCCGCAGCGATTCTGCCTGTGCCGCCGGCGCGGACATCGTATTTACAACCAGCACGCAAGCCAACATGCACTGCACTGTCAGCCGCGTCACTGGGATCAAGGTGTGGTGAAGCATAGAACCCCGCGCCGCTCTGCGAGCAGTTTCAGAAGGGATGACGCATCCACTTCCTACAACTGCGATAATGGGTGGATCTCGTAAGACCCTTATGCGTGCAAGAATCGGAAGCTCACCCCCTCCAGCTTGATGCCGCAGAGATCAACCGGCAAGGTTTACCACCCTTACCATGAACGGGCCGGCGTCCTGGCATCCGGCTTGCTGCTGGTAAGAAAGATTTCACAGGCTGGAAGCCTATGCCACAGCCGCGCGTCACCCGCCGAACACCGGCGAAGTCGGAACCGGATGGAAACGCGGCCACGGCACTTCGGGCAGCTTCGGCCCAGGTTCCTGCGGACCACACCCGTGCGGCCCCCCGGACGCGTCCTCCGGGCCACAGTTCCCCAAGGCACAGCCGGCCGAACCCATCGCGGCGTTGCCGGTGGCCGGTGGCAGCGGACCGCCGGCGGAGGGAACGTCACAGCCGCCTCGGCCCGTAGGCGAGAACAACAGGACTTTATCCAGCGTGCGCGGCCCGGCGACCGGCTCGCTTTCGTGATAGCGAACGCTGGGAATGTTCAGCGCGATGCACCCACCGTTGCTCAGCGCGGCGACGGCCAGCAACAGCACGGTCCCGCGGGCGGAGATCGATTGGCAGAGCGGTCTCATGGGCATTCTCGGACCGGTTTCCCGCGGCCGTTCCCTCGAACTCCGCGCACCGGCCAACCGTTGTCGGGCCCCCCCGCACTGTCTTGTATCGACATCCGTTACAAGCCACTTAATCGGAATTCTCTGTTTTTTCCCACCCGTTCCGGTAATGATGTCAAGATTCCAACTTCGCTAGCGAACAAACCCCAATGACTGCTCCCGACCCTCAGCCGATTGCCGCGAAGCTTGCCGACACCCGGCCGATTCCTGCGCGATTGGTCGAGCCGCCGGCGGCCTCGGAGGTGGTTCCGGCTCGCCTGGTGCACCCGGCCGACGCAGGCCCGAAGCCCCCCCCGCGCCGCGTCGGTCTTCTGCGGCGCGGCGGGCGATGGATCCGAGCGTCGGTCACCGCCACGTTTCGCATGGCGTCGTTGACGGTCCTGTTGGCCTTGATCACCGCGGTGCCGGCCCTGCAACTGGTGACATTCGGATATCTGCTGGAGGTGGTCGGTCGGCTCTCGCGAGGCGCGGCCCTGCGAGACAGTTTGCCCTGGTACCGCCACGCCACGCGGCTGGGCATGGCCTTGCTGGCCATCTTCCTGGTCAGTCTGCCGGTGCATCTGTTGACGCACTGGTCCCAGGTCGCTCGGTTGGTGGATCCACAAAGCGGTGCCGCGTCCCCGCTGCGGGCTGCCGGCATCGCCGCCGCGGTTTTGGCGATGGCCTTATTGGCCTGGGCCTGGATGCGCGGCGGACGGCTGCGCGATTATCTGTGGCCCGCGCCGCTGCGTTTTCTGGGCGAGTTCTGGCGGCCGAGCACTTGGATCCAAGCCAAGCAGGATCTGTGGAAATTGTTTTTGTCGCTGGAAATTCCGCGACTGTTTTGGTTGGGCCTGCGGGGCTTCGTGGGAACGATGATCTGGATCACGATTCCCGCGGTGCTGCTGATCGTGGCCAATCGCGAAGGTCGCGGCGGCGGAGCCGGGTTGTTGGCCGTGCTGGCGTTCCTCTCGATGGGCGTCGTGCTGCTGTACCTGCCGCTACTGCAAGCGAACTTTGCGGCCGAGAACCGGTTGCGGGCGATGTTTCAGTGGAGCGCGGCGCGGGACTTTTTCCGCCACGCGCCCTGGTCCTGGACGATCGCCATGCTGTTGGTTTACGCCCTGGCGATTCCCTTGTACCTACTGAAGATCGAAACCCTGCCCCGGGAAGCGACCTGGGTTCCGTGCCTGTTGTTCGTCGCTTTGATGTTGCCGGCCCGCGTTGCCACGGGACTGGCGATGCGGCGGGCCCGGCGATTGCCGCCACCCCGCGGGTTCTTTCGCGGCCTCGCCCGCTGGACCGCTCGCTTGCTGATGCCGGGAATCGTCGGCGCCTACCTGTTGGCCGTGTTCCTGTCGCAGTACCTGGATGTCCACGGTTTGGCCACCTGGTTTCACCAGCACGCCGTCCTCGTTCCGGTTCCGTTTACCGGAACCTAAGCGGGGTCCAGTTCTCCAACAATGAACACCAGGACAGCCAGGACAGCCAGGACTAGAAATAAGGAAAGCAATCGCATCGTGTTCGTGTTGACTTGGGAAGGTCACCATGGGTACAGCAGGGAAAAGGAGTCCCCCATGCGTCAACTCATGATAACCCTCGTCCTGCTCGCCGTGTGCGTCGCCGGCTGTGCGGCCGCGCGTGACATCCTGCTTCCCGGCAATGACCCATCGGACGTGAACCGCCGATTCTGGGACCAAACCTCCGACAATCCCTATCGGTAAGGATTCGATCCCGACCTGAGCCGGACGCGCCGGCGGGCTGCCCCCGCAGGAAAACTTCCGAGGTCCGCGTTCGCAGGTGGCTGCGATGTTTTCTCGGTTTGGCGCATCGGTTGCTCGTACGCAGTGGTGTTCACGTTAACTCTGGCCCGAGAACGCAAGATGTTGATGGTTCGACCATGCTCGAATTATCGACCGCTTGTTCTGCGGGCTGTTTACACCCTTGCGTAGTTGAGAGAGACACCATGAAAAAGCCAGGTCTACTGTTATCGTTCGGTTTGTTCGCTTTTGCCCTCGCCTTGGGCTGTACCGATGAAGTGGAAGACGTTGCCGAAGGCGACGCGACTACTGGCGAAGTGAAAACCCTGACCGGGGAAGTCGTCGCTGTGATCGATGCCAGAACGTTTACGATGAAAGACGAGCACAAGTGGCTCGAGGATGACCTGTTGACCGTTGTCTCCAAGACAGATCTACCGTTCGACTTGAACGACGAAGATGAAATCACGGTCACGGGGACGGTGCAAAATGTTGCCTACACGGAAATCGAATCCGGGTACGACTGGGATTTTGATCCGGTGATCGAAGCGGAACTGGAAGAGATCCGAGGTTTCTTCATCGCGGACTCCGTGGTCGTGACGGAGCATGAAGATGCGGACTGAGTCGAGGCGGTAACCGAGCCGGCAATAACGACAAGCCGCTAGCGGCCTGTCGGCCACAGGACAGGTTCTCACGGCGCGACGGCGGGCTCTGGATTGGAAGTGTGGGTGGAAGTCATCCACTGCCAGAGCGAACGGGCGGCTTGCAGATCTTCCGCTGCGACGTTGCGGCGGCCGTAGACGACCCGGTTGTAGGCGGCGGCGAGACGCTGCAAGTGGCCCGCCTGCGGCGGATGCGCACGTCCCAATCGGCGCAGAAACTCGCTGGGCGTTTCGTCGTCCCGCCGCGCCTCGCCCGCTTCGCGCGCCCAGGCTTCAAGGGCCGCAAAGCTGATCACGATCTGTTGGCGACCATCGGCGGAGGTTCCCGTCGGGTTTCGGAAGGAAGCGAAGCTGCGGTACGTGCGCTCGGCGACCGGTGCCGCATCGTCTTCCTCGGCCACGCCCAGGTCTTTCTGCCACCGCTTCCACGAAGCGAGGAAAGCTTGC
The DNA here is from genome assembly GCF_009618275.1 of Roseimaritima sediminicola. Lineage (GTDB taxonomy): Bacteria > Planctomycetota > Planctomycetia > Pirellulales > Pirellulaceae > Roseimaritima > Roseimaritima sediminicola. Next base: position 9,817 of record NZ_WIAD01000036.1, on the reverse strand, counting down.
CAAGCTGCGATCAATGCCGCTCGGTTGCGGATCACAAACCACGCGATCACCGCAACCAAGAACAATCCGATCAGCAGCTTCAGCAGCGAGCTGAACCGGGGCATCCACCGAGTCAGATCCGGCAGTTCGCGACGGGGACTTCGCTCACTCGATGCCGGCGGCTGCGACGCGTCTTGCTGCGAAGCCGCTCCGGACTCCCCTTCCGACGGTTCACCGCCCGACTGGTCTCCACCGGACGGTTCACCGCCCGACTGTTCACCGCCCGACTGTTCTCCGCCGGACGGTTCTCCACCGGACTGTTCTCCACCGGACTGCTGGCCACTCGACTGTTCGCCACCGGACTGCTGGCCACTCGACTGCTCGCCACCGGACTGCTGGCCACTCGACTGCTCGCCGCCGGACTGTTCTCCACCGGACTGTTCTCCACCGGACTGTTCTCCACCCGACTGTTCACCGCCCGACTGTTCACCGCCCGACTGTTCGCCGCCCGACTGTTCGCCGCCCGACTGTTCGCCGCCCGACTGTTCGCCGCCGGACTGCTGGCCGCCCGACTGGTCTCCGCCTGACTGCTGGCCACTCTGCGACTTTCCCTGTCCTTGGTCTCCTTCCGTGCCTTCGCCGCCGCGTTCGGCGGAGGCTTCCACGCGGCTCTGCGGGTCCTCGACACCTTCCTCGCCCCAGCCCCAGCGACTGGGGCTGAGCCACTCGGGCGACTCCACGGCCGCGGGCAGCTCCAAGCGAGCCAGGGTGTGGCCCGGCAGCGGCAGCAGGAAGCTGGCCATCAGCAGCAGGACCGTCAGAACGATCCCGCCCCCAATCCAGCTGACCGACACCTTGGCCGGCATCTCGGTACCGCGGCGGCGGAGGTAGGCTCGCAAGGCCAGAAAGCTGGTCGCCACCAACAGGCTCAGCGTTGCAAACAGGTACGTCGCCAGGGCCCAGCGAGCGGCGCCGGCAACCTGCGGGTCATGGGGCAGCAGCCACTGGCCCAGGCCGAACAGCGGCAGGGCGGCCATGGCCAGCAGGAAGACGGACCGGCCGGGTTTGGTTGCTCCACGGCGGCGCCGTTTCTTGCGGCCCGACTCCGACGACTGGGTCGCGGCGACGGTGGTGGTCCCGTCGAGCTGGACGTCGGTGTGGCGAGCAGACCTTCGGCCGCCCAACAGTTTACCGGTGCCCAACAACCCTTCGCCGCTGGCCCGTTCCGCATCCTCGATCACCGTGCAATCGGCGGTGATGTGATCGGCCAGGAACCAGACCAGGACGATCATGGCCAGGGCAAACACGGGGTTGCTGAACTGGGCCAGCACCATCAGCGTGGCCAGCCCCAGGATGCCGGCATAGACACTGGCATGGGCCCGCCCGAAATCCAGCGAGATGCGGGCGATGCCCGTGGCCCCGACGATGAACATGAACAGGATGTACGTCAGCCGCATCGTGAACTCGCCGCGGTAGATGCACAGGATCAAGAAGTGCACCAGGGCGGTCAGCATGACGACGATCAGCGACGGGCAAAGGCTGACGGCCGCATAGTCGGCCACGGTCATCTGTTTTCGTTCGCCGGCCATACCGCACGTCTCCCGCCCTCAGCGTCCCGAACGGATTTGATCTTCCAAGTGCGAAAAGTAGATCGCCTTGGCTTGTTGGTAGCGCTCGCGATCCGCCTGCGAGGCTTTCCAGTGATGCACCTTGGCTTCCTCGTAGCGGAGGGCGGCGTCGCGGTGTTCGCGGAGCCAATCGCGAACGGCCAACAGACGTTTCCACAAGGGACTATCGATCTGCGTCAGGTACACACAGTGCGTGGGTTCGCCGTGTCGCGGCTTGCGCAGCAGCACCGCATCGTCGGCCCACTCGGGCAGTTCGGTGACCTGAAAGTTCAGCCCCTCGACGCGTTGCCGCGCCGGATCGAGTCCGGCCGGATCGACTACGCCGGCCAAGACGTCGACGATGGGTTGAGCGACGAGGCCATCGATGGCCGTGCTGCCGACGTGCTCGACCGCCTGCACCCAACCGGTGCAGGACATCAAGACGCTGCTGCGCGTTTGTTCAAATTCCTGACGCCACTGCGGATCGTAGTGCATCAGGCGGACTGGGTGGTTCATCGCCAGACTCCTAGGCGGCGGGCCGCGGGACCCGCTGGCCTAGGGGACCTGGTGAACAGCGGCTGGTTCGATCAGTCCTGGATCAGCATCGCCACGGTTTCCGCCGGCAGGCGGCTCGCGACACTCTCCACGTACTTGGCGTCCGCCGGACTCAGCCGACGCAGCGGCACCGTGCAGGTGCGACCGTTGGACTTCTGCAGTCGCACATGCGTTTCGGTGATCTTAATCAGCCGACCTTCGGTGGAAAACCCACCGGTGTTGTCGATCCAAACACGCGACTCGGTGGCCGAGAGCGGATCGACCGAAGCACTGACCGTCGAGGCGGCGTCACGAGCCTTGGCACCGAAGATGTCCAGGGCGTCGGTTTGCTCGGCCTCTTCCTCTTCGGGGGTGCCGAACAGATCCTCTTCGGCCGGAGCGGCTTCTTCCTCGGTTGCGTCGGCCGGGCCGAACAAGTCGCCCATGGGTGCGGCGTCACCGGCCGGTTCCATCGCGTCGGCCGGACCGAACAGGTCTTCGCCCGGTGCAGCTTCTTCACCGGCTGCGTCGGCAGGTCCAAACAAGTCGTCACTCGGCGCGGCGTCACCGGCTGGCTCCATGGCGTCGGCCGGCCCGAACAGGTCGTCACTCGGCGCAGCCTCTTCGGCCGGCTCCATCGCTTCGGCCGGCCCGAACAGGTCGTCACTCGGCGCAGCCTCTTCGGCTGGCTCCATGGCTTCGGCCGGGCCGAACAGGTCGGTCTCCGATGCAGCTTCTTCCGCCGGTGCGGCGTCTTCGGCCGGACCGAACAGATCCCCACTCGGCGCGGCCTCTTCGGCTGGCTCCATGGTTTCGGCCGGGCCGAACAGGTCGGTCTCCGGTGCGGCTTCTTCGGCCGGTGCGGCGTCTTCGGCCGGACCGAACAGATCCCCACTCGGCGCGGCCTCTTCGGCCGGTTCCATGGTTTCGGCCGGGCCGAACAGGTCGGTCTCCGGTGCGGCTTCTTCGGCCGGTGCGGCCTCTTCGGCCGGACCGAACAGATCACCACTCGGCGCGGCCTCTTCGGCCGGTTCCATGGTTTCGGCCGGTCCGAACAGGTCGGTCTCCGGTGCAGCTTCTTCGGCCGGTGCGGGCTCTTCGGCGGGTTGCATTTCCTCAGCGGGAGCAGCTTCTTCGGCGGGAGCAGCTTCTTCGGCGGGAGCGGCTTCTTCGGCCGGAGCGGGTTCTTCGGCCGGAGCGGGTTCTTCGCTGGGCAACGCGATTTCTTCGGCCACCGGATCGGGCGTGGCCGGGACGGGCATCGGGTCGGCATCGCTGGGCGAAGCCACATCATCGGGAACCGGAGCCGTAGGAGCTTCCGGAGCCGGCGGCTCTTCGGGCACGCTGGGCGCTTCCAGATCTTCGACAGCCGGCTTGAGCGACTCGGGTTGTGAGGGCTGCGCCGGTTGACCGGATTCGATTGGCGAACCGGAATCGATCGGCTGGCCTGATTCGATCACCACGCCTTCGTCACAGCAGCCGGCCGAAGCCGCCGGAGGGCAAGCAGGCTGGATCACGACCACCGGAGCCGGATCACAGCATGATGACGCCGGCGGGCAGGCAACAGGCGGGCAGGCAACGGGCGGGCAGGCAACGGGCGGGCAGGGACTGGGGGCCACCTGACAATGGGCCCGTTTCTTCAGCCAACCTGCCGAAGCGGGGCTGAAACACATGATCGTGGTCAAGGTGCCCACGAGCACCGATTGAAGAACACGGCGGGTCTTTCGGCTCATTACAGTTTGCTCCTCCGCAGCTAGCGCGGTTGGATCCCTAAAAGGTTTGCGAGAATCGAAGATAATAAACGAAGATGATAAACGAGGGGGGGGGTGGGGCAGGGGCCGGGACGCACCCGGCCGAGCGTGGCGTTGGACTCAGTTGCTATGCTAGTTCTCGTTATGGGTGGCAGCAAGCAACGGATTCTTGGTAGTTTACACCGACCGCCGGCGGTCGTCACGCTTTTTACGGTTTCGCCGGTTACACCCTGCTCGACAAGGCAAACCTCGCCCGAGCCCGCATCCGTTGACCTCCCTGAGCTCCGGTCTTATGTTCCGACTGCTGCAAAACGTCTTTGCATCGATGAGCTTGGAACGCAAGTCGGTGCTGCTGTTCGTCTCGGCCCTGGTGCCGCTGATGTTTGCCGCCTTTTGGGTCGTCCAGCTGTTGGCCGGACGCCTGGTGATCGACCGCACGCGGCAGGTCGCCCGAGACTTCGGCGCCGCCAAAATGATGCGGGTCCACTGCGACGCGATCTACGGCAGCGATCTGGACGAGACGGCTCAGGAGGTCAAGCTGGATGTGCTGAACGAACTGGAGAGCAAACTGCTGCGGCCGGAGTACGACTATCAGGTGCTGAGCCTGGGCGAAGGCGGCACGACCTACGACAACCTGTCCGACGCGGCCCAGCCGGCCGATGCCGCCGAACGCGCCTTACTGGAGCAGCTGGAGAACAAGTTCTATCTGCGGCTGGAGCAGTACCTGGCCAAAGACCGTCCGGACCTGGCCCAGCGGCCGATGGTGTTGGAGGAGAACGAAGCGTTCACGCAAATCGCCCCGGGCTCGCAACCTCTGTTCGCCGAGCGTGGCCCGATCGACGGTCGCTATATCCATTACACGCCGGTGTTCAGCGAACCGGAGTGCCTGGTTTCGTGCCACAGCCCCGTCCAGCCGGTTTCGTTCGCCGCCGACGAAGACCCCAAGGTGCTGGCCCAGCAGTACCCGTTTCGCGTGATTCGCGTCAGCATGCCCTACCACGCGACCCAGCAGGCCAATGCCTGGATCCGGGCGGTGGTGATCGCCGTGGCAATGCTGATCATCGCGATCACCGTGGTCGTGCTGCACCGTATCATGCGGTACCTGGTCCTCTCCCCGCTGTACCACCTTCGCGACGTCAGCGATGCGATCACCCATGGCGATACCGACATGCGGGCTTCGATCGAAACCGAAGACGAATTCCGCGAATTGGCCACCGCCTTCAACCGCATGCTTCGCCACCTGGTGGAAACTCGGCAACAGATCCAGAACGTCAACGACGAACTCGATCAACGCGTCGACCAATTGGCCCAGTTGAACCTCCAGCTGTACGAAGCCAACCGGCTCAAGAGCGACTTCCTGGCCAATATGAGCCACGAGCTGCGGACGCCGCTGAACAGCATCATCGGATTCTCCGAGGTGCTGGCCGGCATCGACTCGCTGAACGACAAACAGCGACGCTATGCCACCAACATCCAGAAAAGCGGCCGTGTGCTGTTGGAGATGATCAACGACATCCTCGACCTGGCCAAGGTCGAAGCCGGCAAGATGGAGATCCGTCCGGTGGCCTTTGATCTGGCCATGCTGGTCCAGGCCCAGTGCGACATGATCCGCAGCCTCTCGGAAGAAAAGAACATCCAGCTGACGGTGACGGCCAGCGACGAATTGCCCAAAGCCGTCCAGGACCAAAACAAGTTCGGCCAGATCCTGACCAACCTGCTGAGCAACGCCATCAAGTTCACGCCCGAGGGCGGGATGATCCAGGTGAATGTCCGCGAGCTGGAGGACGCGAGGTTCGAGCTGTCGGTCTCCGACACCGGCGTGGGCATCGCCGAGGAAGACCAATCGATCATCTTCGAAAAATTTCGCCAAAGCCGCAAAGTGCTCGACGGCGAAGGGCTGACCCGAGAGTTTTCCGGGACCGGCCTGGGACTGTCGATCGTCAAGGAACTGAGCAAGCTGCTCGGTGGCGAGGTGACGTTCGAAAGCCAGCTGGGCCGCGGCAGCACGTTCTACGTTCGCCTGCCGCTCCGCTTGCCGCCGCGCCCCTCGGGTCCACCGCCGGCACCGCTGCTGGCCGACGCCGAAACCCTGACCAGCGAATCGCTGAACACCCACGTGCTCAATCGCGTTCGACCTCCCCATGAATCGTGATCACCAGGTTCCGGCTTCCGCCCCGGTCGCGATGCTCGCATAAATAGATTCCCTGCCACGTCCCCAGCTGCAACCGGCCCCGGGCGATCGGAATCGTCAGACTGAACCCCATCAACGAGCCCTTGACGTGCGCCGGCATGTCGTCCGGGCCCTCCAGCGCGTGGCGGTAGGGCAGGTCCTCGGGGACCAGATGGTTCGCCGCGGTTTCGAAATCCACTCGCACCGTCGGGTCGGCGTTCTCATTGATCGTCAACGAGGCGCTGGTGTGCTGGATAAACAGGTTCATCCAACCCACCTTCACGTCGGCCAGTCCCTCGGCCGCCTCACACACGGCGTCGGTAATCAAATGAAAGCCGCGCGGCTTGGCCGGCAAGCGAAGGGTGCTCTGCGTCCACATGCGATCCTCAGCTGCTCCAGAGAGAGAGAGAGAGTAAAAAACTGCGAAACCGGTTTCACGGCCGCGAAGGCTCCTGCGGCCCCCAGCTGATCCGCGTCCACCGGCCGCACCGTTCACCTTGGCGGTGAAGGTTTCCCATTCTGGGATATCCTCTCAGGACGGACGAGCCGGGGCAGCGGTATAAAATGCCCATCCGTCAGGCTGCCAGGAGTCCAGCCGGGAAAAAAAATCAGGAAAACTTCTCGGCTTTTTCATTGCGTCCAAAGCGGTAAAAAAATCTGCGACATCCCGTCCCACCCGCCTTGACGCGCGGCGGTCAACGGGCCTTGACATCAACACCCCAGCGGGCTCCGAAGGCGACCGGAACGGTCCGTAGAATCCAGCTAAAGGAGCAATCCTTTCCCTAACGGCCAGTCGCGCCGCTGGGTTTGCCGCCCCCCTAGGCCCGTTCCCTGCCGCCGATTTCCCCGCCGATTGCCAGCGTTTTGCCGCCTCGCACCGGGTCCTCAGAGCCTTGCAAATGGCGGCCGAGGGCCGCTGTAGAGCAATGGGCGGCAACAATTTTCTTGACTGAGGAGCAAAGCCGGCAATAATCGCAGCATGCCGGTCAGGAAGCCGTGTCAAGCCGTAACGGAGTTATTCACCTAAGGGGGAGGTTTTCCCCGGTCGACATAACCGTTACGGACGGTTCTTGAGGACACGCATCGACAACCCGTCTACGCATCGAACAACCGGCCACTATCCCACAACTTGTTGATCCGCATCGGGTTCCCGCGAACCCGCTCCCTGGTCGTCGCGAAACCGCCTCACCGGAGAGACATGCTGACAGACGCTAACACCCTTTTGTTTCCTCCCGGTTCCAGGGACTTGGTATGAACAACTGCAAAAACGTATTCGAAGCCATCCTCCGCTACGGTCACGACGAAGATTTCGTGCCCCAGGAAGACAATGAATTTTCCCGCACCGATGCCCCGGCCGGCTCGTCGGCAAAGATCGAAGTGCTGCGCCGCCGCGTCGAACTGGGCCAGCCGCTGTGGCACTACGAAGACCGCGTGGACTACAGCGGTCTGACCGGTGCGATCCGCCCTCGCGAATAGTCCATCCTTCTCCGTGTGGACCAATGGTCTTTTGACCCAGGCCGCCGTTGCCACGATTCGTGGCAGCGGCGGCTTTTTTTTGCGGCGGCGTCAACGTTTCCTCTTAGGACTTGATCTCGAAGATGGCTTCGATCTCGACGGCGATCTTTCCGGGCAAGGCGTTGGTCCCCAGGGCACTGCGCGCCGCCACTCCGGCATCCTCGCCGAACACGTCCCGGAACAGTTCGCTGCAGCCGTTGATCACGGCCGGCTGTTGGTCGAACTGTTCGGTACAGCGAACCAGGCCCAGCAATTTGACCAGTCGCACGACGCGGTCCAGGCTGCCCAGTTCGTTCTGCAGCGTGGCCAGCATCCCCAGGCCGGTCAGGCGCGCGGCTTGAAAACCCGCCTCGACATCCAGATCGTCGCCCAGCCGCCCGGTGATCAAGGTCTTGTCGTCCTTCAGCGGACCGTGCCCCGATAGGTAGGCCATGTTGCCCGCGATGACCAAGGGTTTGTACACGCCCACGGGTTTGGGACTGATCGGCAGTTCAATGTTCAACTCTTTCAGTTTGGCTTCGGCGCTCATGGCTTGGATGGTCTGAATCTCAAGAAGGAAGGAAACGGCGACGAGCTCCGGCTCGTGCGCGCCGCCCCAATCCTAGCCGAATCCGTTGCCGCTCGGCACCGCCGTCCGGTTCCGGCAGCCGTCCCGCGTTCAGCCATGGAAGTCCCGCGTTCAGCCATGGAATCCGAGCAAGGCCGCGGCCCATCGGAGCCCACTCAGTCGTTGGAACCGTAGACGCTGGCCGGATCGACCAACACCGCCGCGTTGACTTCGACCGATCCGTCGCGGTGGACCGTGCGGTAGAAGCAGCTGCGGTAGCCGTCATGACAAGCCGCACCGCGCTGGCGAACGCGCAACAAAATCGTGTCGCCATCGCAGTCCACCCGCGCCTCGACCACCTCCTGCGTATGACCGCTGGATTCGCCCTTGCACCAGATGGATTGGCGGGAACGGCTGTAGTAGGTCGCCCGCCCGGTCTCGAGCGTTTGCTGCCACGCCGCGCGGTTCATCCAGGCCAACATCAGCACCTGGCCGTTGTCGGCGTCCTGAGCGATGGCCGGCAACAAGCCGTCGGTGCCCCGGGCAAAATCCGGCAGGTCCGGCTGCGCAGGCGAAGACGCATCGTGCGAGGAAGAATCCTGGGGCGAGGAAGAATCCTGGGGCGAGGAAGAATCCTGGGGCGAGGACGGGGTCATAACAGACGGCGGGTCAGCGGGACGAAGGCCAGACGGGGCAGGGCGGCGCCGCATTATAGACGCCCCGCGGTGGTATCGAACCCCGCTCGCCCGCGTCACCCGGCGGCGGCCCAGTCTGTCGATTGATTCGAAAACGCATTGCTTGCGTGAGCCGTTTGGGCGAACGCTCCGGTTTTGCGGTGACGAAACCGGAGCGTTCGCCTAAACAGCTCAATAAATCGACAGGCCGGGCCCGCACAGGCCACAGAAACGCTACAGCGAGCCGTGTCGGGACTGGGCTTGAACCCGGGCGAGCCGAGATGCCGATGATGCTTTCTGGGACAGTGGATTCATGCACAGTGAATTCCTGAAGGGGGCCGCCCGCAACCCCTGCCTTCTCCCCCCGCGTCCGCAAGAGATGAGATGTCCGCGATGGCTCAATTCAGCGTTGTCCTGCCGGTTCGCGACTGCCAGTACAGCATCATCGACGAGGTCGAACAGTTGCTCGACGCGCTGCCGGGAATCATCGACGAAGCGGCCGAGGTGGTGGTGGTCGACGACGGCAGCCGCGACGCCACGGTCGACGTACTGGCCGAACTGGAGCGTCGCCACGCGGGCCTGCGCGTCGTCTGCCATCCGCGGCCGCGAGGCATGGAGGCGGCCGGGCAGACGGGGCTGGAGAAATCGATCGGCGATGTCGTTTTCATTCGCGAAACCGATGCCCCGGTGCGTCTGGAAGACCTGCGACAGTTGTACGAGATGAGCCGCGACCGATCGGTCGTCGCCGCGCGGGCCCAGTCGGCGCCGAAATCTTTCGAGGGGCCGCTGATGCGGCGGCTGAAGGCCTGGAACCCGGCCGGCGCGACCCACCGGATCGACCGGGTGGGCGCCGGCCTGCAAATGATCCGCCGTCCGCACCTGCAGCAGTTGGCTACGCCCGCCGGCCAAGCGACGCCCCTGCAGCGCGAGCGGATCACCCTGGTCCGCCAAGACGCGGTCCAGGCTCGCAGCCTGTAAGAAAAACGATAGGGGTAGGGAAGCCCGGTTGAGCCGGGCTCCCCTCCCTCCGAACCGTGCGT
>NZ_WIAD01000035.1 GCF_009618275.1 Roseimaritima sediminicola | reverse complement strand
TCTCCCAGAGGGAGAGTAAAGCCGAATCAAATGTTGCGACGAACTTAGGCGTTTTCTGAAAACCTGGTCGGGTGGAATGGATGGGCCGCGAGCCGCTGCGAAAACCTGGCGATCATGGTTCGGCTACGGTCCAGAGTCTTCCATCGCGGCCAGCAGTTCTTTGGCAAACGCTTGGACCTGGCGAATCGTCTCTGCTCGCGAGTCCGGCGTCACCTCCGCGATCCGCCGGACGAAGGCCGAGCCGACGATCAAGCCGTCGGCCACCGGAGCCAATTGCCGAGCCGTATCGGGGCCGCTGATTCCGAAACCGATGCAGATCGGCAGGTCGGTCTGCTCTTTCAACCACTGCACGTTTTCGACCAAGTCGCTGGGCAATTGGTTGCGTTCGCCCGTGATGCCGGTAACCGAAACGAAGTACAGGAAGCCGCTGGAGGAGTTGGCGATCTGGACCTGCCGCTCGCGAGGCGTGGTGGGGGTGACCAGTTGGATCAGGTTGAAGTCGTGGGCTTGGCAGACCCGCGACACCTCGGCGGCCTCTTCGACCAACAGGTCCGGCACGATCGCGCCGCTGTAACCGGCGGCCAGGGCGCGCTGGACGTAGGCTTCCAATCCGATGCGGTGGATGATCGAGTAACTGACCATCGTCACCAGCGGCATCGCCATCTGCGGCTTCAGCGAGGCCGCCAGGTCGAACAACTGCTGCAGCCGAAAGCCCTTGTCGAGCGAGCGTTGGTAGGAGGCTTGGATCACCGGGCCGTCGGCGATCGGATCGCTGTAGGGGACCCCGACTTCGCACATGCTCGCTCCGGCATCGGACAGGGCTTCGAGCAATTGCCCGGTGAACTCCATGTCCGGATCCCCGGCGGTGACAAAGGGCATCAGAGCTTTGCGGCCCTGGCGGCGGAGGTCGGCAAACAGATCGTCGATGGCAGTCATGGTCGGTTGTTGGTTGTTGGTTGTTGGTTGTTGGTTGTCAGGTTGTCAGGTTTGGGGGGGCAGCGTTTGGTAGGCTGCGGCCAGGTCCGCTGCGGCGGCCGAAGGAGCAAACGGGTCCCGCCCCAGCCACACCGCTTCCACGGCGCTTGCGATCATCAACAATTGAAACAATTGTCCCAGAGCATGCGTGTCCAGGCTCGGCAGGGTCAACGTGGTGGTGGGAAACCCGGCTTGTTGCCAGAGGCGAATCGAACGGTCGCTGGCCGCCCGGTTCAGCTCGGGCAGGCTCTTGCCGGTCAAAAAGTTCAACCCACCATGGTCGCTACGGCAGGCGTCGACCGCCAGGGGGTCGGTGCGGTAGCGGGCGAGCAGCAGGTTGTTGACCAGCGTGTTTTGCGTGTCGCTGCGGCGGCGCGGATCGCGGCTATGCCAGTCGCCGGGATTGACCATCGTGATCGGCAGCGGAGCGGCGGCTCCACCGGTCGATTCTCCCAGCACCTGTTCGTACCAGCGGCCCAGTCCCGCCAGTGATTGGCTCCACACACTGCTGACCCGCAAGCTGCACCCTCGGTGGCGGTGCAGCAGGTGGTTGGCCGCGGCGAACTGCAACACGATGTTTTCTTCGGCCGGGGCGGTGCGAAAATGATCGCTGATGGCCATCGCGCCGAGCAACAGCTGGATGCAGTCCAGCCCCAGAAAGGCGGCCGGCAGCAGGCCCGAGGGGCAGAGCACGCTGTAACGGCTGCACAGCTGGTCGGGAACGTTCAGGATGGGATCGCAGCCCAGCCGCTGGACCCAGGAGCGGAGGCGTCCGCGGGGTCCGGTGACGGGAAAGACGAACTTCGAGAGCGACCCTGGATCGCGGGCCCGCGACCGCTGTAGGGCGGCCAGAAATTGCCGAAAAGCGACGCCCGTTTCCAGCCGTTCGCCGCTCTGGCTGACCACGCACAGGCCCCAGCAATCGCACACGGGGTTGTCTTCGGTGCCGGCGGCGGCCAACCGATCCAGCAGGGCGGCCGTGGCGTCGTTGTCCAGCGAATCGCCGGCAAAGTACATCCGCGGCTTGCTGCCCCGCCCGCCTCGCGAAAGTTCGTTGTGGTACGGATGACAGCAGGCCTGCAGCAAGGCTTGGGCACCCAGCGACGACCCGCCCACGCCCAGCACGACCACGGCATCGAGGCGATCGTGCATGCCATTGGCCAGCGAGAAGACCCGCCCCAGTTCGCTGTCCTCGCGGTGTTGCTCGTAGGCCTCGAGCTGTTGTCGAGGCAAGTCCAGGAAGCTCCAGGGACTCTCGGCTGCGGCTGCCTGCAAGCAAGCCTGCCGCAGCGAGTCGGCGTGAGCGAGCCCCTCGGCCCACTGGGCGGGAGTCAGCCCGGTACGGGCGTCGAGAGCACCGGAGGGGTCGTACTGCAGAAGGGTCAACGGCGAATGGGGGCGTAAGAAGGGATGGAGAGGGCTGCGCGGGCATATCGTACCGTCCGTAGCACCCTGGTCGATATCACCCTGCCGCCGGGTGCCGGAGCTTGAACGGCCTGTCGAATTATTGAGCCGTTGAGGCGATAGCCTCGGTTTCGTCACCGCAAAACCGGGGCTGTTGCCCAAACGGCTCACAAACGCGATGCGTTTTCGAATGAATCGACAGGCCGTGAACCCTCCACAGGCGGGGTGAAAGCGCACTTTACCCGGCGGGCGAAAATCGCTAAAAGCCGTCCAGCGAAGACCTTACCTGCACGCCGCTCGCGAAGCCCCACGATGAGAACGCTTGTTGCCCACCTGGTCGCCTGGACGGTTTACCTGTTGCACTGGACCTGTCGCGTGCGGGTTCACAACGACGCTCGGCCGCAGCTGAAGGCGGCGTCGACCTCTTACGTGTACGCGATCCTGCACGCCCACCAGTTGGCCGCTCTGATGGTGGCCGACCGCGGGCTGGGCGCCATGGTGTCGCGTTCGGCCGACGGCGAAATAATCGTGCCCACGCTGCGGATCATGGGCTGCGTGCCGGTCCGCGGATCGAGCGGTCAGGGTACCGCCAACCGAGGCGGTCGCAACGCACTGCAGAATCTGATCCAACACGTCCGCGACGGCTCTACGGCTTGCCTGACAGTCGACGGGCCCCGCGGCCCGCGGTGCCGGGTGCACAAAGGGATCGGCGAGCTGGGGCGGCAAAGCGGTGCCGTGGTGCTGGCCACCTCGATCGTGCCGCGGCGTCGCTGGATCATCCGCAATGCCTGGGATCGGTTGCAGATCCCCAAACCGTTCACGACGCTGGACCTGCATTTTTCCGATCCGGTCGAACACCGCGCCGGCGAGTCGCTGGAGAGTTTTCGGCGACGGATCCACCGCGCCCTGGCGGAACTGGAACAGCAAAGCGACCCCGAGGAGGCGGTCCACAGCGAACCGCCGCTGGTCGATCAGCCGCTCCGCCGCAGCGCCTAGGCGGTCCACCCGCGTAGCGGAAGTCGCCAGACTTCGGGACGCCCCGTCCAAACTCTGGCGAGTTCAGCTACGTCTGCGCTCCTTCTGTCCAAACGTTTGGCGAGTCCAGCTCGTGGGCTTTTCCAATCGCCGCTTGTCGCTCAAGATAGCGTCCTTAACTTCGACGGACGTATGCTCCTGCCCTCATGACGCCATCCACTTCAGCTTCGGCGGACGCCCCCGACCCTCGCCGCACGGCTTACGACGAATCCTTCCCGGCTCCTGCCAAGGCGGCCATCGTGGGAGTCGGATTGTTGGGCGGTTCGATCGGGCTGGCCCTGCGCCGGCGTTGGCCCGAGATCGAGGTCTGGGGCACGTCGCGAAACGAGGCCCGGCGGCGGCTGGCCGTGGAGACGGGCTGCGTCACCCGAGCGGTCGCCGACCCGGCGGCGGCCTGTCGCGATGCCGACCTGGTGTTCGTCTGCACGCCGGTGGGAAAGATCGCCCAGCACTGCACCGCCCTGGCGGCCGCTTGCCCGTCGCGTACGCTCTTGACGGACGTCGGCAGCACCAAACGCCAGTTGGTGGCTCAGATCGAACAAGACCCCCGGGCCGCGGCGATGTTCGTCGGGTCGCACCCGATCGCCGGCGGAGAAAGAACGGGTCCGGGACACGCTCGAGCCGATTTGTTTCAGGGCAAACGCGTGGTCGTCACGCCCACCGCTCAGACCGATCCGGCTCGGCTGCGGCAGGCGGTCGCGCTCTGGCAGACCCTGGGCAGCGAAGTGCTGCAGATGTCGCCCGAAACCCACGACCGATTGTTGGCCGGAATCAGCCACGCCACGCACTTCGCCTCCTGTGCGGTGGCTTCGATCCTGCGGCCCGACGAGCTGCCGTTGGTCGGCAGCGGCTGGCGGGATACGACGCGCGTGGCGGCCGGAGACCCACAGATGTGGAACGACATCGCCATGCAAAACGCCGGTCCGATCAGCCAGCGTTTGGGCGACGTTCGCGAGGCCCTGGACCGCCTGATCGCCGCGATCGATTCAGGCGACTCGGCGGCCCTGTTGCAGTTATTGACCGAGGCGCAGACGCTGCGCAAAAGCCTGCCCGCCGCTTCGGCCGAACACGCCCCACGTTCCGGGCACCCAGAAAACGTTTCCGCTGCCCGCACGGACCCCGCGCCCGGTGATTGATCCACCGAGACCTCGACCGCTCACTACCCTTCCCTTTCTTGTGACCCAGACCAACACCATGCCCCTTTGGCAAATCGACATCTATCCTGCCGAAACGCAAGCCGACCGCGACGGTCAGCGGATCAGTGAAGAAATCCACGAACTGGGATTGGCCGACGACGTGCAGGTGACGTTCGCTCGCGGCTATCTGGTGCAGGGAGATCTGAACTACGAAGCGGCCCAGACGATGGCCCAGACGATGCTGGCCGATCCGATCACCGAACGCACCGTCGTGGCGCTGGCCGGCCAGGACACGCTGAACGAGCCGCCGGGCGACCAGGCGACACTGGTCTACGTCCTGCCCAAGCCGGGCGTCATGGATCCGGTGGCGATGAGCACTCAGGCGGCGGCTCGCGACGCCGGTCTGGCGGTGGACAGCGTCCGCACGATCCGCAAGTACTGGTTGCCGGAATTGGAACCGCAGCGGCTGGAGCAGATCTGTCGCCGAGCCCTCAGCAACGACGCCATCGAACAGGTCGTCGTGGGGCCGTTGGAGATGGATCAGTTGGACGTCGGCAGTGGGTACGAGTTCGAAAAGATCGTGGTTCCGATTCGCGAGCTGGACGACGCGGCCCTGGAACATTTGTCGCAGAGCGGCCAGCTGTACCTGACGCTGGTCGAGATGCAGACGATCGCGGCGCACTTCCGCGAACTCGGCCGCGATCCCACCGACATCGAACTGGAATCCATCGCCCAGACCTGGAGCGAGCACTGCAGTCACAAGACGCTGGCCGGCCGGATCGCCTATCGCGGTCCCGGCCCCGACGGCCAAGCCGAGGGCGACCGGCGGCAGTACGACAACATGCTGAAGGAAACCATTTTTGCGGCCACAGAGCAGATCCGCAAAACGCTGGGCGACGGCGACTGGTGCGTCAGCGTCTTCAAGGACAACGCCGGCGTGGTCACCTTTGACGACCAGTACCACGCCTGCTTCAAAGTGGAAACGCACAACCACCCCTCGGCCCTGGAACCCTACGGCGGAGCGAACACCGGCATCGGCGGCGTGATTCGCGATCCGCTGGGCACCGGGATGGGCGCCAAACCGGTGTGCAATACCGACGTGTTCTGCTTTGCCCCGCCGGATACCGATCCGGCCAGTCTGCCGCCGGGCGTGTTGCACCCGCGGCGCGTGATCAAGGGCGTGGTCGAAGGCGTCCGCGACTACGGCAATCGGATGGGGATTCCCACGGTCAACGGCGCGGTTTATTTCGACCGCCGCTACCTCGGTAATCCGCTGGTCTACTGCGGCAACGCCGGCATCATTCCCGTGGGCATGGAAGACAAACAGGTCCAGCCCGACGACTACATCGTGGCCCTCGGCGGCCGGACTGGCCGCGACGGCATCCACGGCGCGACCTTCTCCTCGGCCGAATTGACCAGCGAGAGTGAATCGCTGTCCGGCGGCGCGGTGCAGATCGGCAACGCGATCACCGAAAAAATGGTCGCCGATGTTCTGCTGCAAGCTCGCGATGCCGGGCTGTACAACGCCGTAACCGACTGCGGGGCGGGCGGATTCAGCAGCGCCGTCGGCGAGATGGGCGAAGAGATCGGAGCCGAAGTGTGGCTGGAAAAGGCGCCGCTGAAGTACGAAGGTTTGAGCTACACCGAGATCTGGATCAGCGAAGCCCAGGAACGGATGGTGCTGTCGGTGCCGGCCGATAAATGGGACCGCCTGCGTGAGTTGGCCGAGAGCGAAGGCGTCGAAGCGACCGTGATCGGCAAGTTCGTGCCGACCGGCCGACTGCAGCTGCAGTACGACGGCGAAACGGTGGGCGACCTGTCGATGCAGTTCCTGCACGATGGCCGGCCGCCGGTGATCCGCGACGCGGTGTACCATCCGGCCCCCGAGTCGGAACTGGCGATTGCACCGGAGCTGAGCTCGGCAGAGGCGCACCGCAAGACGCTGGAGAAAATCCTTGGCTCTTTGAACGTGGCCAGCAAGCACTGGGTGATCCGTCAGTACGACCACGAAGTCCAGGGCGGCAGCGTGGTCAAGCCGCTTGTCGGACCGCTGTGCGACGGCCCCGGCGATGCGGCCGTGGTGCGTCCGCGACTGGAGAGCCGCCGCGGATTGGTGTTCTCCTGCGGGATGAATCCGCACTACGGCGATTTCGATACCTATCACATGGCCACCTCGGCGATCGACGAAGCGGTCCGCAACGCCGTGGCCGTGGGCGCGGACCCGCAGCGTCTGGCAATCCTGGATAACTTCTGCTGGGGATACACCGATCGAGCCGAAACGCTGGGTTCGCTGGTGCGAGCGGCGATCGCCTGCCAGGATTTGGCCGTCGCCTTGGGCACTCCGTTCATCAGCGGCAAGGACAGCCTGAACAACGAATTCAGCTACGTCGATGAATCCGGCGAAAAGCAGACGATCAGTATCCCTCCGAGTTTGTTGATCAGCGCTATGGGACAGGTGGCCGACGTGCGCAACTGTGTGACCATGGACCTCAAGAAACCCGGCAACCGCGTTTACCTGATCGGCGACACGTATCGGGAACTGGGCGGTTCGCATTTCGCGCTGGTCCGCGAATTGGCCGGCGGTCACGTGCCCCAGGTGCACGCCCAGCAAGCCGCCAAGACGTTCGCCGCGGTGCACGCCGCGATCCAGACCGGTGCGGTTCGTGCTTGCCACGATCTGAGCGAAGGCGGGTTGGCCGTGGCCGCCGCCGAGATGGCCTTTGCCGGAGCGGCCGGCATGGAGCTGGATATCGCGGCTGTGGCCGAGCAGGTTTCCGGCGCGACCGAGGCGCTGTTCAGCGAATCCAATACACGGTTCTTGATCGAAGTCCGGGCGGACTCCGCCGGAGCCTTCGAGGCCCAGTTCGCCGATGCTGGCGTCACCTGCCTGCCGCTGGGTACCGTGACGGCCAAGGAAACCCTGACCGTTCGCGCCGGCGAGGACCTCGTGCTGCAGGCCGAGACCCAGCGACTGAAGGCCATCTGGCAAAGCCCCTTGGACTGGTAGGACATGAACTACACCTATTCGCAGATCGCCAAGATGCTGGATCACTCGCTGCTGCATCCCACGACCACCTGGGATGCGCTCCAGCAGGGGTGCCGCATGGCGGTGGCCTACGACGTGGCCAGCGTGTGCATCCTGCCCTACGCCCTGCCGCGGTGTGTGGAATGGTTGGCCGGCAGTACGGTCCAGCCCAGCACCACGATCGGCTTTCCCCACGGCGCCCACTGCACTCGCGTTAAGGCGGCCGAAGCGGAGCAGGCGATCGCCGACGGATGCCAGGAACTGGACATGGTGTGCAACGTTTCCAAAGTGCTCAGCGAAGACTGGGAATACGTGCGAGCCGACCTGCAAGCGGTGATCGAACCGGCGCACGCGGCGGGCCGCAAAGTCAAAGTCATCTTCGAAAACTGCTACCTCGAGGACGACCACAAGCGGCGGCTGTGTGAGCTGTGCGTCGAGCTGGGCGCGGACTGGGTCAAGACGTCCACCGGTTACGGCACCGGTGGCGCGACGCTGGAAGACCTGCAGTTGATGCTTGACCACACCCGCCGGCCGGTTCAGGTCAAAGCCGCCGGCGGCGTCCGCGATCTGGACAAGCTGCTCGAGGTGAGGCAGATGGGTGTCAGCCGCGTCGGGGCCAGCGCCACGCAGTCGATCCTCGACGAATGTCGTCGTCGTCTGGAATTGCCGCCGATCGAGGTGACCGCGAGCGAGGACCCATCGGGGTATTAGGCTACTTGTCTTCTACCGGCACGATCGAGAGGCCGTCGCTGGCGCGAAGGATGATGCGGTAGCTTTTGCCGGGTTCGGCCTTGATCGAGACCGCTTCGCCGTGGGCGGCTCGGATACCCATCTCACGGGCCTTCTCGCGGTCGTTGGCAAAGACCCAGAACTGGTCCCAAATCTGTTTTTCAAACTCCGTCGGCTGGCCGCCTCGGGCATAGGACTGGGGCAGCAGCCCCACCTCGTCCAGTTCAAACCCCTCGGCTGGGCTTTGCTGTTCGCCGAAGATCCGCCGAAACAGGGCCAGGGAAGTTCCCCTCTGCAGGTGGGACTGTTCGACGAATTGGTCCTCGAATTTCACCACCCAGTTATCCAGATAGACGACGTCGCCCTGCACGGTGAACTCCTTCGCCTCGCCCACCGGATCTCCATCGGGCGACAGTTCCTGGAATCGCACGCGCGTTTCGACCATGCCCGATTCTTCGGTGGATTGATCCAGGACGTCCAAACGGGCTAGACGTTGGTCCATCTTCAGCAGTTTCAGCGACGTTTCCAGCCGGACGATCTGCTCGCTGGCGTCCTTGAGCTCCCCCTCCAGGCTGGTGATCTGCGTATTGGCGGCGGTCAGTCGCCCTTCGGCTTGGCTCAGTCGGCTCCGGGTTTCGCTCAACTGATCCTGGGTTTGTTCCAGTTCCCGTTGGTCATTGGTGACTTTGTCATAGACCACCCAACCCGAACCGGCCAAAAAAAACAAAACCGCGGTCGCCAGTACCGTACGGATGGTACTGTTGATGGTGGTTACGGTGTCGTTAACGCGTCCCATGACGGCTCCATCGGGCGAAACGTGTGACGGTGGGCAGGCTGGATGCTGGATCTATCGACGCGGTGGCGCACTCCGGTCGCCTTGTTGGCACGAGAGTCGCGTTATTACGCATCATAGCTAGTTGACCTGTTGTATGGATCGGAACGATAGGGCGGAATGCTACAGGTGTTGCACAATGCAACACTCATAACCGGTCCAGGAAATCGGTAGGGATTGGGGATTTCCCAGGAAAATTGTTCGCACCTTTTGATGGCCCCAAATAGACTGCAGAAATGAAACTTTTCGGAAAACACTTCTCGGAGAACCGACGCATGGCACCCCAACGCGTCATGAACTTGTTGGCCTTGGTGGCGATTTGTGCGACCACCGGTTTGCACGCTGCCGACCCCGTTTCAGCGAATCACCGGCTGGCGACGTACAGCACGCCGGCCGGCGACGCTTATTTCGCTTTGGCGCTCCAGCCCTCGGCGGACGACGCCCTATTGCAGGCCGCTCGTTCGCAGCCGGCCAAGGTCGTGGTCGTGGTCGACACCTCGGCCAGCCAGATGGGGGCCTACCGCAGCGCTTCGCTCGAGGCGCTGCGTTCGGTGCTCGGTCAGCTTCGCGCCGAGGACGCGGTCAAAGTGTACGCGGTCGACGTCCAGGCCACGGCGATGAGCGAGTCGTTCGGCGGTGCCGACGACACGACCACCGCGGCGGCCCTGGCAAAGCTGCAGCAGCGGCTGCCGCTGGGCAATACGAACCTGTCGGATGCCCTGCACGCGGCCCGTGCCGATCTGGTCGCCCAGCAAGCCACCCGCAGCATCATCTACATCGGCGACGGGGCGTCGCTGGGAGAGATTCGCAACGAACAGCGTTTTGCCACCTTGGTCGACGCCCTACGGGCCGACAAGATTTCCGTGCACAACCTGGCCGTGGGCCCCACGACCAACGTCGAACTGCTGGCGACGCTCTCGAATCAGACCGGTGGCGTGACCATGGTGCCGGGCGAAGAACAACTCGGCGAAGCCTCCACGCTGGGCCGTCAGTTGGCTGATGCGGCCACGACATCGCCCCTGTGGGTGGAGCAATTGCAGTTGCCCGCCGGCATGCAAACCGTCCAACAATCGCGTCTGCCGCCGCTGCGACTCGATCGCGATAGCGTGTTGATCGGACGGATGGACGGCGAGGTCGAGGGCAGAATCGCCGCGACCGGCGACGTCGCGGGCGTGCCGTTCGAAGTCGCCGTGACCGCGGAGGCCGAAGCCTCGCACCCGGACTTTGCCTTCCTGCCGGGAATGGTCAACAACACGACTCACAATCAGGGACTGATGCTGCCGACGCCCGGCTCTTGGGCCCTGCACGCGGTCGCTCGCGCGATGACCTTCCGCGCCGAACAGATGGCCGAGGCCGGCACGTTGGCCCTCAAGCAGGGGAACGCCCGCGGAGCCGCTCTGGTGGCCGATCTGGCGCTGCAGGCCGACCCCAATAATCCGACGGCTCAGTCGATCGCTCGGCTGGCCGACGAAGAAGACACCCTGACGGCCATGCTGCAGGGCGAAGTTCCCGCACCGGCCGGCGTCCCGCTGGGGCTCGCTCCCGGCGATCTGCCCGAGCAGCCCAGCGGTTTGCTGGGCCAGGTCGACGCCGAACGAGCCCAGAACACCGGACGGTTGCGAGCCGAGGTGCGAGCCGGATTGGCGGTGGCTCGCCGCGAAATGCAACGCAACCCCGCTCGCGCGACCGAGAACCTGAAGGTCCTGCAGGCGATCGTCGAGAGCGAACCGGCCGTCGTCCCGGAGGTCCGCGAGGAATTGCTCGGACAGGTGCGTTCGGCCTTGCAGGTCGCCGCCGCGGCCGCTCGTACGTTCGCCAGCGACCAGCAATCGTTCCAACAACAGCAGGCCGCGGCCGAAGCCGTGGAACGCTTGTTGGAAGACACCTTCCGCAACGAAGCTCGGATCAGCCAACTGTCCCAGCAGCTGAACGCGGTGATGCGGGAAGGCCGTTACCAGGAGGCCGCCGGCGCGATCGCTCCGGATCTGGCCGAATTGGCTGGCCCCGAACGCATCATTTCCCAGCACGCTCTGGAACATTCGCACATCGCGGCCACCGTGCGGCGGCATATCCGTTACCAGAACCTGCGAGAACGCGCCTTTGTCGATGCCCTGGGACTGGTCGAAAAAGCCTTTATCCCCTTCATCGACGAACCCCCGATCGTGTACCCCGAAGCCGAAGTCTGGCAACGACTCAGCCGCCGCCGGCTGGAACGCTACGGTTCGCTGGACCTGTCCGGCGATAATCCGACCGAACGCCGGATCTATGCGGCCCTGGAAGAAGAAACCACGGCCGGACCGTTCGTCGAAGAATCGTTGGACCAAGTGGTGCGGACCCTGGGCGAAGCTCACGACATTCCGATCCGCGTCGACGCCCGAAGCCTCGAAGAAATCGGGCTCAGCGGTGACGTTCCGGTCTCGATGGACCTGAAGGGAACCAGTCTGCGGTCCTTCCTGCGGCTGATGCTGGAAGAATTGGACCTGACCTACATGATCAAAGACGAAGTGTTGAAGATCACCACGGTCGAAACCGCCGAAACCAACCTCGTGAACAAAGTCTACCCCGTCGGTGACCTGGTCGTGCCCGTGATAAGCATGGGTATGGGCGGCATGGGCGGCATGATGGGTGGCATGGGCGGCGGCATGGGCGGCATGGGCATGGGCGGTATGGGCGGCGGCATGGGCGGCATGGGCGGCATGGGTGGCATGGGCGGCATGGGTGGCATGGGCATGGGCATGATGGTCGTGCCCGATGACCTGACGCTGTCCAGCAAGTCCGCGGCCACGCCGGCCGAGGATGTCCTCGGTACCGACGGTCCGATCCGCGTGACGCCCCGCCAAGGCGAGAGCATGGCCGAAGCGTGGGCCAGGCATTTCGAAAACCTGTCGCTGGAAACGCCCGCTCAGCAGGCTCGGCACGATGCGGGCATCCGCAGCACCGTGCGGATTCTGAATGCTCGCGCCGGCAAAGCGGCCGAGAAGCAAGACGACGAAGCGGCGCAGCACAACTTTGCCGAGATGCGCGACTTGATCGCCGCCGCATTTCGCTACGGGCACGTCCAGCCCTGGATGTACGAAGCCTATGCCCTGGCCCTGATGGGAACCGATGGCGACCAAACCGAAATCGAACGGGCGTTGTTGTCGGCGGTCGATTTCGCCGACACGCCCGACGACGTCATGAACGTGGCGACGCATCTGGAAGCGATCGGATCCAAGGCCGCCGCACTGCGGCTGTGCATGGATGTTTCGCGGCAGTACCCCCAGCGTGAAGACTGCTACCTGGTGGGACTGCGGATCGCCGAAGACCTGGACGATATCGAAGGGTTGACCTGGGCCTGCACCGGCGTGCTCAGCAAGGCTTGGCCGGAAGAGCAAGCGGAGTTGGAGAAGCGGGTTCGCCTGTTGGCCCGAGCCACGTATCTGAACCTGAAGGAAAAGGGGCAATACGAAGCCGCCAAGCAGTTCGCTGCGGACCTGGAAGCGGCGACGGCCCACGACGTGATCATTCGCGTGACCTGGACCGGAGACGCCGATGTGGACCTGTTGGTCGAAGAGCCCTCCGGTACGGTGTGTTCGCTGCGTAACCGGCAGACCGCTGGCGGAGGCGTTTTGCTGGGCGATGCCCTGCCCGGCGTGTCCACCGGGGGCGAGTCCACCGGCGGCAGCACGACCGAGACCTACGTTTGTCCCAAGGGGTTTTCAGGAATCTATCGTCTGGCCATCCGCCGCGTCTGGGGCAATGTCTCGACGGGAACCGTTTCGGTTTCGATCCTGACCGACGTGGGACGCGAGTCCCAGCGGTTGATCCAGCAACAGATTCCGCTGAAAGAAAAGGACGCCATCCTGGCTTTCAACGTGCGTGAGGGACGTCGTCACCAGCGTGTGGCCGAGGCACAACTGGAGAACATCGCGGCCGAACGCGACAAGATGGGCGGTGCGGTGTTGGCCCAGCTGGCCGGCGGTTCGGACAGTTCCAGCGCAGCGGAATTCTTCCGCGACATCCGCCGCTTTGGTGGCAACGCCGTGGGACCGGGCGGTTTCGGACGCGCCGGCGCGGTGGGCTTCGAACCCGAAATCGAAACCTTTCCCGAAGGGGCTTCGATGTCCGCGATCGCGATCATCTCGGCCGACCGCCGCTACGTGCGAATCACGCCCATGCCGACCTTCTCGCAGATCGGCAACGTCAGCACGTTTAACTTTATCGACGGCGAATCCGAAAACCTGCCCGACGCCGGCGGCGGCCAAAATGGCGGCGGCTTCGGTGGCGGACAGAACGGTTTCCAAGGCGCCGGCGGCCAGCTCTAAAGCACGCTCGGCTGGAAACAGCCACAAGCGAAACTCAAAGCAACTCGGCTACCCAAGCCGAGTTTTTTTGTGCGCTCGCCGCGGCGCCCCTTACAGCGACTCGCCGGCGCGACCGCCACCGGCGACGTCGATGTCGCCGGGAGTCAGGTGCGGCGCGGCGTCCAGGGCGTCGGCGTCCATCAAGGCGCCGACGCGCTGCAGCGTGGCCAGGATCTGCGTGCGTTCCCAAGCTTCCAGCGACGAGAGCGCCTGGCGGAACCGGTCCTGCATCAGCGAGGGGGAGGCCTGCAGCAGTTGTCGCCCGGCGGCGGTCATGGTGATCGTGACCGAGCGGCGGTCGGCCGGGCTGGGCTGGCGGTCGACCAGGCCGCGAACGGTCAAGCGTTTCAGGATCCCCGTCACCGTCGCTTGACTGAGATGGACCGAGCAGGCCAGCTGCTTCGGTGCGGCCGTCCCCAGGCGTTCGACTTCCTGCAGGACCGCCAGCTGGGGGCCTGTCAAACCGTACTGTTCGACCAGCCGGCGCGAATGCAGGTCGACCGCCCGAATAATTTGGCGAATCGCAGCGACGATTTGATCTTCGTGGGACAACATGATATTAGTGCTTTCAACGCTAAGCAATTTTTGTTAGTGTGAAAAGGTAGGGAATGAGCAGGGCTGAAGGATTTTCGGCTTTTCGCGGGCTGCAGCATGGCTGCGAGCCCGTTTGAAGGCGAGTTCACGGCGGGTTCAGAGGGCCGTGGGGTTGCCGGTTCGCGTCCTGGCGTTTGTTTGCGGTGCCGAGGTTGGGCCGAAATTGATTTCGGTGCAAACTTTCGGAGCCATTCGTATGCATTCCCGCTTGCCGCAGACGCCCGGAGCCGCCGAGCATCCGTTCTTGACAGCTTTTCGTAAACAACTTGCCCAGGAGGTAAGCAACTTGATGGATGAATCGATCCAACCAGAAGAAAAGACGTATCATGTGCAGCAGTTGGACGCGGACGGCGACGTGCTGGCGTCGGTAGCCGTCGAAGCGGTCAGCGGCGAAGCGGCCGCCAAACAGCTTCGCGAAGTCGCCGACGGCACCGAATCGATCAACGTCTGCTTGAATGATGAAGTCATGAACGAAATGGACGTGCAGTACTGGCACCAGCGGATGCGGGGGCGCCGCTGATGCCCGAGGCGGCGACCGCACTGAAGTTCCAGCAGCAGCATTTCGACGAGGTCTCCGAAGGCCATCTGTCGCTGAAGTGGAATGAGGTCGAGGCGGCGACCGAGTACCGCGTCGTGGACGAGCGCGATGTGACGATGTACCGCGGTCACGTGCCTCAGGCTTTCATTTCGGGATTGGCCGATGGCGAGCATCGCTTCGAAGTGTTCGCCGTCGATGCTCGGGGCGAGGTCCTGGCAGAAACCGAAACGCCGGCGACGGTCCACGTCCAGCACTGGTCCTTGACCAGCGCGTTTGGGCTGTTTGCCTGCGGGGCGGTGGTGCTGGTCTCGGTCCTATTGGTTTTGTTGTGGGGCGCTCGTCATGACGCAGACGGAACGGAAGCGGCCGCGTGAACACGATTGATTTTTGCGTCTTGGCGGACGCTCCCGATGCCATTATCCGTCCCGCGGCCGGCTATGCCCTCTTGGCCGCTTTTGGGGTCGCCTGGATCGCCCTGGGCTTTTGGTGGGGACGCCGCGCCAAGTCCTATGACGGATTTGCCGTCGCCGGTCGCAACGTCGGGCTGGCCCTCGCTTCGGCGACCGCCGTGGCCACCTGGATCACCTCCAACACCGTGATGTTGGCACCGCAGTTTGCGCTCGAGCTGGGGGTCTGGGGGGCGTTGGCGTATTCCACCGCCAGTTTTGGATTGTTTGCCTTTGCGCCGATGAGCGGTCGGATCCGCCGCTTGATGCCGCGTGGCTACACCGCCGTGGAATTCATGCGAAGGCGCTACGGCCAGTTGGGCGGCGTGCCGTTCCTGGTGATTTCGTTCTTCTATGCCCTGACCTGGCTGGTTTCGATGTCGATGGCCGGCGGCAAACTGTTGAACGTGTTGTCGGGGATACCCTACGAGGTCGGCATGACGGTCGTGGTTTCGGTGTGCGTGGGATACACCCTGGTCGGCGGTATGTACGCCGTGATCGGCACCGACTTCATTCAGAGCTTGATCATTTTGGCGGGCTTGGTCGTGGTGGCCGGAGCGGTGCTGAGCAATGTCTCGGTGGCCGAGGTACACCAGACGCTGGCCGTCGAGCGACCCATGCTGTTGTCGTTTCTGTTTCCCGCGGCTTTGATGGCGCTGTTTAACAATATGTTGTTCGGCTTCGGCGAGATCTTCCACAGCAACGTGTGGTGGAGCCGCGCGTTTTCGATGCGTGAGGGCGTCGGCCCCAAAGCCTACGCCCTGGGCGGACTGCTGTGGTTGCCGGTGCCGATCGTGGCCGGATTCCTGGGGCTGGCCGCTCCGGCGCTGGAGATCGGGATCAGCCAACCCGATACGGCGGGTCCCTTGGTGGCCGCGACGCTGCTGGGAACCGGCGGAGCGGTGTTGGTGTTCATCGTGGTGTTCTGTTCGTTGGCGTCGAGCATCGATAGTCTGCTGGCAGCCACTTCGGACATGGTCGTAACGGACGTGGTCGAACCGCTGGCGGGAACGATGGGCGACCGGGCCAAGCGACGGGCCGCGACGGCCAGCATCGTGGGGTTGGGTTTGATGGCCTGGGCGGTTGCCTGGCCCAATGTTTCGGACCTGGCCCGGGTCTTGTTTTTCGCCGGCCCGCTGGTGGGCAGCTGTATCTGGCCGATCCTGGGCGGATTGTACTTCCGCCAGCCCGGCCCGATCGCAGCCTGCGGGGCGATGAGCGCCGGCAGTACGGCGGGCTTGGTGGCTTACCAAACCATTGGCTGGTTCGTCGGATCACTGATCGGAGCGGCGGTTAGTGGCGCGGTTTTCGCTGTCCTGGTCTGGTGGAAACCTGACAATTTCGATTTCCGCACGCTCAGCGCCGAACCTTCGGCCTCTTGTGCAAACCCCAAACAAGCGGGTTGAATAATGTTTCCGCTTTGGCTCTTACAGGCCCTGGTGATCGGTGGTCTGATCCTGTGTGCCGCAGGGGTGATCACCCTGATCATCTTTTTATTATTTGATTCCAAGAATAAGAATATCTGGTAGGAACAATTCGGATGGGTAACTCCACCTCCGCTGGGGCGACCAGCGTTGCACGCAACTCCAAAGGACGGGTGTTGTGTGCTCGGAAACTGTTGGAACTGACCGACGGGGTCGTCGACCGCGAATCGCTCGAGGCATTGGCCGGTCAATCGATCCTGAATCCGCGGCAATTCGACCGCCGCTGTGTGGTGGCGCTGTCGCAGTTCGCCGCCCTGCTCGAGACGCGCAACGTCGAAGTCGAAAAGCCGCTGGACGGCAAGATCGCGATCACCGCGTTCTTCGAAGCCAGCACGCGCACCCGCTTGTCCTTCGAAAGCGCCGTGCTGCGACTCGACGGCAAAGTCCTGTCGGTGCCCGATGGGCAGGTCACGGGAATCGCCAAAGGAGAATCGCTGGCCGATATCGGCGAGATGTTCAATACCTACGGCGACGTGGTCGTCATGCGCCATCCCGATACGGATTGCTTGGAGGAGATCCGCACCAATTTGCAGCGGCCCCTGATCAACGCCGGCAACGGCAGCGGTCACCATCCGACGCAGGCTCTGATCGATTGGTTTGCGCTGTTGAAATGGCGGCCCCAGTTGTGCCTGCCCGATTGCCCGCCGGACCAACGCATTCACCTGGGGATCATCGGCACGCCCGGTTCGATGCGGGCCGTGAAGAGCTTTCTGCGGTTGGCGCTGATGTTCACCGGTGCGGTTTCCAAGATCACGATCATCTCCGAGATGGCCGATCCGGTGGGCTTGGACCTGACCGAACCGATCGAGGAATCGCCGATCCCGATCGAATACATCAACGACGTCCAGGAGGCCCTGCCCGAGCTGGACGTGATCTACGTCAACTCGATCGCCTTCCTGGGCGACAGTTACAAGAACCTCGACAACCGTTACCAGTTGCAGCGGGGCAGCAAGCTGAAACCCGACGCGGTCATCATGCATCCGCTGGCGCGAAACCGCGAATTGGCCACCGACCTGGACGAAACCGACCACAACCTGTACTTCGCCCAGGCCGCCGGAGCGGTCTTCGCCCGTCAAGCTCTGTTGATCGCCGTCCTGGATCGTTTGGACCGCGTCAGCAACCTCGACGGAACGATTTGAATTGGATGTTTGCTGACTCAAACGGAATCTATGTATCTTGGCATGTGCTCCCCTCTCCCCACCGACCTTGGGCAAGTGGAGCTTGCCCAGGTCGGTGGGGAGAGGGGCCGGGGGTGAGGGGCCTCCGGCGCAACTGCCAGTATTGTTGAATCGGGTAGGACCAACGCGTTTGCAGTCGATAAACGAAACACACAGACTGCGAATCTACCTGCCATAGAACGGCTACGCGGGAAGAAGCACGGTGCCGCTCTGCAATCCCCTCACCCCCGGCCCCTCTCCCCCGAAGCCTGACTCGCTTAGGCTCGTCAGGCTTCGGGGGAGAGGGGAGTGAACGATTCTCATCGTACATAGAATCGTTAGAGTCAGAAGATTTCGAAACTTAGTATTTATTTGTCCCCTCTTAATTCACGACGGCCTCTATGTGCGGGATCACCGGTTTCTGGGAACCATCCCAGACCAATCAACGAGAAATACGATTCGCCCTCGACGGCATGATGGATGTGTTGGACCATCGCGGTCCGGATGAACGCGGCAGCCGCCTGTTCACCGATCTCGGGCTGGCGCTGGGGCACACGCGGCTGTCGCTGATCGGCCTGGATCACGGTCATCAACCGATCGAGACCCATGGCGGCGATTATGCGGTGACGGTCAACGGCGAGCTGTACGGATACAAGCAGCTGCGCACGCGGATGGCCTGCGAGAACTTAACCGTCGACGGCAAGAGCGACAGTGCGATCACGTTGCCGCTGTACTTAAAGCACGGCCTGGCGATGGTCGAAAAGTTGCGCGGCGAATTCGCGATCGTGCTGTACGACGACCGCGAAAAACGTCTGATCCTGATCCGCGACCGCTTCGGAATCAAACCGCTGTACTTCGCGATGCTCGACAACGGCATCGTCTGGGGATCGGAGGTCAAAGCGATCCTCCAGCATCCGCGGATCGAACCCAAGCTGTGTCCCAAGGCGGCCCTGCATCAGATGATGCAGGTGATGGTGCCCGGTTCCACGGCCTTTGAAGGCGTGCAGGCGATCCAGCCCGGCCACATGATGATTGTGGAACTGCGCGACGGCCGCTTGCAGGCCCGCACCGAGCGGTACTGGGACCTGGACTTCCCCACCTCCCACGACTCCGGCGCCGACCCCGCGCCCTACGTCCAGGGCGTGCAGGACCGCTTGATCGATGCCGTGGCGACACGGCTGGAGGCCGACGTGCCGGTGGGCTGTTACCTGTCGGGTGGCATCGACAGTTGCTCGATCCTGGGACTGGCCACGACGCTGCAGCAGTCCCCGGTAAAGGCCTTTACGATCGCCTTCGACAGCGCTGAGTACGACGAATCGCACATCGCCCGGTTGATGGCCGAGCGAACTGGGGCGGAACAGGAACTGTTGCTGCTGACCGAAAAGGAACTGTACGGCCCGGCGTTTGAACGGGCCACCTGGCACGCCGAGCGGACGTTCTACAACACGCTGGCCGTGGCCAAGTGGCATATGAGCCGGCGGGTGCGAGCCTGTAACTACAAGGCCGTGGTCACCGGCGAAGGCTCCGACGAGTTGTTCGGCGGATATCCGTTCTTCAAACGCGACTGGTTGGGACGCGAGGGCGAAGGCGGCATTTTTGCCGGAGCGATCCTGGCCGAAGAAGACCTACAGCATCCCGCCTGGCAGGATCTGTGCGGGTTTACGCCCTCCTGGATCCAGCCCTGGATGCTGACTCTGAAACGACTCCAGCCCCTGCTGTCCGATGACATGCAGGACCTGATGCGCGAGTACGACCCGATCGCCGAAGTCGCCGCGGCGATCGACTCCCGCGCGGTCGCCGGACGACACCGGCTGGACATCTCGCAGTACACCTGGTGCAAAACCATGTTGGAAGGCCAAATCCTGACCTGGGGTGGCGACCGCATGGATATGGCCAACAGCATGGAGGCCCGTCCGGCGTTCCTGGATCATCTGTTGGCCGAATACGCCGTGACGATCCCGCCGGAAGTGCGGATTCGCAACGGCGTGGAGAAATGGGTGCTTCGCGAAGCCATGGTCGACGTGCTGCCGCGCGAGTTGTACGAGCGCGAAAAGTTTGCCTTCATGGCACCGCCGGCGCACACCGATCCGGTCAAGCGGGCCGCGATCCAGGAGATGATCGACCACTGGTTGACGCGCGAGCGAGTGCAGACCCTGAACGTCTTGGATGCCGACCGGCTGACACAGTTCATCGACAACGCCTGGCAAGAGACCGATGGCACGATCGCTCGCCGCAACGACATCCTGATGAATCATTCCCTGCAGCTGCACATGCTGCAGGGCCAATACGTCGAAGGCGTGCCCTTGCCGGTGGTGGACTGAATGGAACTTACTGTAAATCTTGATCGCCTCAAGCAAGACATTCTCTCGCTGGCGGAGATCGGTCGTGACTCCGAAGATCGTGGGATCTACCGGATGGGGTTCACCGATGCAGACATGGAAGGCAAACGCTGGTTGCAAGATCGCATGCGCGATGCGGACCTGGCCTGTTCGGTCGATGGGGCGGTCAATGTTTCGGCGACGCTCGAGGGACGCAGCGAAGGACCGCGGATGTTGGTCGGTTCGCACATCGATACGGTGCCCTGTGCCGGAGCGCTCGACGGAACGCTGGGCGTGGTGACGGGGCTGGAGTGTTTGCGGCGGCTGCGAGAATCCGGTGTGACGCCCGAGCGGACGATCGAATTGATCGCGTTCAGCGACGAAGAGGGACGCTTCGGCGGGATGTTCGGTTCGCAGTCGGTGTGTGGCGAAATTAATCCGGAACTACTGGCGTCGATGTCGGATCTGTCCGGCGTCCGCTTGCAGGACGAACTGCGGCGACACGGCTACGATCCGATGGGGTCGCTGGACGCCGCTCGCGATCCCGAATCGATCGCCGCCTATCTGGAATTGCACATCGAACAGGGGCCGGTGCTGGATCGCACCAAAAAATCGATCGGCGTCGTCGACGAAATCACCGGCCTGTTCACCTGGGCTGTGACCTTAAAGGGCGAAGCCAACCACGCCGGCACAACGCCCATGGACATGCGCAATGACGCCTTCATGGGCCTGGCGGATTTTGCCCATGAGATCCCCCGGGTGCTGGAAGAAAACGGTGGCCCGCGGAGCCGAGCGACAATCGGCAAGGTGCAGATCCTGCCCGGCGCCACCAATACCGTGCCGGGTTTGGTCGAGTTCTCGCTGGACGTCCGCGATACCTCGGAAGTCTTGCTGGACGAATTGAGCACGGCGTTCCGCAAGGCCCTCTCCGCGATCGCTCGCCGTCGCCGGTTGATGTTCGAATTCGAACAGAAAAGTTATTTGCAGCCGGTCGCCTGTGACGAGAAAATCGTCCAGCGCCTGACCGAGCAGGCCCAGCGATTGGGGCTGGAGCATACGGTGATGCCCAGCGGGGCCGCACACGACGCCCAGATCATGGGCAAAATGGTTCCGGTGGGGATGATCTTTGTCCCCAGCAAAAACGGACAAAGCCACTCGCCGGCCGAATGGACCGCGTGGTCGGATATCGAAGCCGGCGCGAACCTGATGCTGCAAACTCTGTTAACCATCTAGAACGTATTGAGAACCGGTATGAATCCTCCCGAGCACATCGACCCGCTGAAGGAAGTCTATCACGAGTCCTTTGTCGAAAACCCGATGCACCTGGAATTCCTGGTCGAAGGGCATACGGCCCTGCTGTGCATCGATCTGCAGTACTTGGACGCCGCGCCGGGACACGGGGTGTTCAAGGATGCCGACGAGAGCGGTGTGCCACACGAGGCCCAGGAATATTATTTTAGTCGGCTGAAGAACACGGTCCTGCCCAACGTACGGGCCCTGCAAGATGCCTTTCGGTCCTACGATCAAGAAGTCATCCACACCCGCATCCAGGCCCTGACTCGCGATGGCCGCGACCGCAGCAAGGGACATCGCCGGCTGGGGTTATTGGCGGCGCCGGGGACCAAGGATGCCGAATTCCTGGAAGAGGTGGCGCCGCTGGAAGCCCGCGACGAAATCGTTATCAACAAAACGGCCAGCGGTGTGTTCTCGGCGACCAATATCCATTACGTGCTGAAGAACATCGGCGTGGAATCGCTGTTCGTCGTCGGCGTGTACACCAACGAGTGTGTGGAGACGACCGTCCGCGATGCCTGCGACCTGGGTTACCTGGTCACGATCGTCGAGGACTGCTGTGCGACGGTGACGCCGGAGTTGCACGAAGCCTCCCTGGCCACACTCCGCGACCGCTACGCGCGGGTGTTGAATCTTCGCCAAGCTCTGGAGGTGGTGCGCCAGCTGAACGCCGGTTCGATCGTCACCGCTCCCGAGCTGAAGTCGTAAAGGAGAGTCGCCTTTCGCTAACGCCGAAAGTAGCTCGGCTGTCCCAGCCGAGACGGTTTAGCTCCTCGGCCGGGACGGCCGAGCTACTATGACGGGCTAGCTGGGTGCGTCCAAGCCTTGTTCCGGGGGGCCGTACAGTCGTTGGCCGTCGGCGCTGAAGCGGCCGCCGTGCAGGGCGCAGTCCCAGGTCTGTTCCAGTTCGTTCCAGTGCACGACGCCGCCCATGTGCGGGCACACCGGACTGAACCGGTGCTCGCATCCCTGTCGGTCACGGCACACCGCAACATGTTGGTCGTCCACTTTGCCGACCGCCCCTTCGCCGGGCTGTAGGGCCGCCGGTGCCACGTTCTCTGCCGGCAGGACGCGCTGCGAAACATTGGCCGTCGCTTTGGTCTGTTCGCTGGCCCACTCGCCCGAGAGCGCCAGGCGGCTGGGCGAAAGTGGTTCTTCCAAAGGCATCGCTTTGCCGTCGATCGCCTCGGCCAACAGGTGTCCGGCAACGGTTCCCAGCGTCAGGCCCACACCGCTCAAACCAGTCGCGACCCAGATGTTCTTCTTGCCGGGGGCAAGTCCAATCATCGGCAGGCCATCGGTGGGCTCGAACAATTCCGCGCTCCAGCGTTTTTCGATCTGCTGCAAACCAAAGCGTTCATCGGCCCACTGTTCCAGTTCCCGGAGCGACTGCAGGGGATCGCCCATCCCGGTCCGATGGTCGCGCCCGCCCACCATAACCAACGACTCCTCGGCCGCACCCACGCGGCGAACGTAGTAGTAGGGATCGCTGTTGTCCCAGAACAGGGCGTCCACAGGAGCCCGAGCAACTTTGGCCACCAACAGGTAGGACTGATACGGAGGTGTGGCCGCGTACAAGGGGATACCGGAGATGAAGTTGCTGTGCGTGGCGCTGACGAGGTGTTCGAACTCAATGCGTCCGGAGTTGACCTGCAGGCTGGTCGGCTCCGATTCCTGCGGGCTGGGCACCATCGTGTTTTCGTAAATGCGCACGCCTCGCTCCCTGCACTGCTCGGCCAACCGGTGCAGGTATTGAGCGCTGTTAAAGCGACCCATCCGACGCAGCCGGTACCCGAACACGGCCCGTTCGATCGGCACGTCCTCGCACCAGGCGGCATCCAGACCCAGTTGCTGGGCGGCGCCGAGGTCCTCTTCCAGGCTGGAGCGATCGGCGGCGGAGTCGCTGTAGTAGTAGGCATCGACACGGGCGAAGTCGGCGGCCTCGCCACTGCGCTGCTCGATGCGGTCGATCGCCGCCTGCCGCAGCGAGGTGTAGGTCACCGCGTCTTCGCGGCCCAGTTGATCGATCAACTGTCGCGGTCCCATTTCGGGATGCGCGTCCAAGTGGCCGCTGCTGCCGGCGGTGGTCCCGGCACCGATCCGGTTGGCTTCACACACCGTCACGTTGAAACCTCGATCGTGCAATTCCAACGCTGTGGAAAGCCCCGTGATGCCGCCACCGATGACCAAGACGCCGGTCTTGTGAACGCCCGAAAAGCGGTCGAACGGCCGCAGGCCTGTCGTGTGTTGTCGCCACCAGGGGTCGCAAATCGCGCGTCGCGTCTCTTCAGCCATGGGTTCTGCTCGTGTTGGGGTTGCGAAGCCAATGCGTCGATGGCGGTGCGGGACAAGTCCAACCGGATCCGCCGCTACATGAGTAAGCAAAACGTGTACCAGCGATTGACCGTGGGCGGCGCGCTGCCGGACGGCTCGCGTACCGTTGCCGTCGCGATTCGAGTACGCTGGTTGGACACCACCAGCCTCGCAGCGGACGAGTCACACGGAATGGGCCACACGGAATGGGGCACACGAAACGGTTGCTTGGCTCTGTCACGGATTCCCTGTCACGGAAACCTCTTGATGATGAACGAACGTATTCAGTCCACGTACGAGATCCGTTGGTTTTTGGACACGCCGCTGGGCGACCAGTTGTTTGCCGACCAGCCGGTCGCCGAACGCACCGACTGGTATGCGCCGCACTGCAGTCCGGAGCACAGCGTCAAGGTTCGCGGCGAAGCGACGCGTTTGCTGGAAGCGAAAACGCGGGTCAGCGAGAATGTTTTGTCGGAGGGCGAGGCGGCGTTTCCCAGCGGTTCGCTGCAGAGTTGGATCAAACGCTCGACGCCGCTGGCCGATAGCGGGCTGGTCGAAGACGCGATCGTCGATGTCTGGCCTGCCGTCCACAAACAACGCCGCTGCGCCTACTACGCGCTGTCGGAGCAGGGATGGCAGCGGGTGGCCGATCGAAACGTCCGCGGAGCGTTGCAAGTCGAATACACCCAGGTCGCCGCGCGCGGCGTAACGGCGTGGACGTTTGCCCTGGAAGCCGCCAACGATCAGGACCCGGCACGGATTGCCGATCTGCTGCCGACGCTCCATAAGGCTTTCCCCGAAATGCTGGATCCGGCACGTTTGCAGCGCCCCCTGTCCTATCCGGATTGGTTGCTGTCGCTGGGAGTATGAATGCCGGCGCGGAACGCATTGCGACTGGCCAGGTGCGCCTTGTGACTGGCCAGGTGCGCCTTGCGACTGGTCAGATGCGTCATTGGCACACTCTTTGCTGCATATCTTAAAAGCTCGAAAAGACTGCCAAATTGGACGTCTCGAGCCTGTTGTAAGTAAGCGAATTTGCTCCCTTTGAACCCGTTTGATAAGGAGGGTGAAAAAATGTTATCGACTCGTTGGGAACCGTGGACGGAACTGAATCGATTGAGCCGTGAGATGGACCGACTGTTCGGCCGCAGCGGCGAGAGTTCAGCGATGGGATCGGGCACCTTTCCCGCGCTGAACGTCTGGGAAGACGACGACAGCCTATTTGTCGAAGCGGAATTGCCCGGTTTTAACGCTTCGGATCTGGAGATCTACGTCACCGGCAATCAGTTGACGATCAAGGGCGTGCGTCAAGCTCCCGAGCGAGAGGGCGGCACCTGGCATCGGCAGGAACGCGGCTACGGCAGCTTCCACCGAATGATCGAATTGCCGGTTCGCGTCGATGGCGACAAAGTCTCGGCCGAATCCGAGCAGGGCGTGTTGCGAGTAACGCTGCCCAAGAGCGAAGCGGTCAAGCCACGACGCATTGAAGTTCAAACCCATTGATCCTGCCTCGCGACATCTCGCCGGAGAGGCTGTGCAAAGGCATGTCGTTAAGGCGTTTTGATAAGGAGGATAACAATGAGTACCAGTATGACCACGACGAATCACAAACAGCGACGCGAGCAGGACGGCAACAGCCGTCAGGCGTTGGCCGCCCAGCATCGGGACAGCGAGCGGACGCGGTCGACCTTCATGCCGCATTTCGATATTTGGGAAGGCGATGAAGAGCTCGTCCTGTATGGCGACCTGCCCGGTGTGTCGGCCGAGAACTTGGATATCCAGTTCGAAAACCGACTGCTGACCATTCGCGGCCAGGTGGACGACGCCGAGGCGTCGCCGAAGTACCTGTACCGCGAGTACGGCGTCGGCGATTTCCAGCGCGTGTTCTCGATCGGCGAAGCCATCGATACTAGCGCGGTCTCGGCCGAGCTGCACGACGGCGTGCTGACGCTGCGATTGCCCAAACGCGAAGCGGTCAAACCGCGGCGGATCGAAGTCAAAGCCAAGTGATCTGTTGGCTAGATGATCTGTTCGCTGGATGATTCGGCGGCGTTTCGCACCGGCTGCGAAACCCGATTGCCACTTCAGAACAAACGCGTTCTCGGATGCTTCCGAGGACGCGTTTTTTGTTGGAAGGGCGAACCGTTTTGTCGGAGGCGAACCGTCCTTTCCGGGGCGAATCGCGGACCGGACGCAGCCCGGAGCCGGCACGACGTTTGCAACTGTTCTGTGGTGTTTACTGTTTCGTTGGTGCTAAGCACGTCGGCATGAATCTTTCGGTGAAACCCCGCGACAACACCCTCCCGCGCAGCGGGAGGGTCGGGCTCTTAGGACCGGGGAGGGCCCTACGAAAACCCTCTCCGGGCCTAAGAGCCCGACTCTCCCAGAGGGAGAGTAAAGCCGAATCAAATGTTGCGACGTGCTTACTGTTTTGCGGTGTGGACCACGAAGCTTTCCTTTAACCTGCCCGGAGCCCTTTGCCCATGTTCGTTCGCCTGTTTGCCTCGCTGTTGTTGTCTGGACTGTTTTGGGTCGGCAGCGCCGCAGCGCAGTACATCGTCCTGCAGCCGGCCACCGGTGTCGCCGCGCCGGCTCCCGTGATCACCACCGCTCCGGTCACATCGGTGGCTCCGGCCGTAACCGCCTATCGTCCCGCCGTCACGGCTGCTCCGGCGGTGACGGCTTATCGTCCCGCCGTGACGGCTGCTCCGGCCGTAACCGCTTATCGTCCCGCCGTGACGGCTGCGCCCGTAACAGCGTACCGGCCCAGCACGACCGTCTCGGTGATGACGGGCCGGCCGGTCGCTGCGGCTCCGGTCGTGGTTCGGCCCAAGGTTTATGTGCCCGGTCGACCGCTGTACAACTTGTTCCAAGCGATCACGCCCTAGTCCACCGGTGGTGGGGATCTCCAGGCATCGCCCAGCCAGCGGATGTCGGTTCGCGGTTCTTTCAAGGATCGCGTGATCAACATCGCTTCGATGTTCGTCAGGACGATGCCCACCAGGGCGATCCGCAGCGGCCAGACGGACCATTCGAAGAACAATCCAAACACCGCCGCCACCATCAAAAACCAGCACGTCTTGGCGGCGCGAGTGTGATACGCCGGGGCGCTACCGAATTTTCCCCAGGCGTACAAGCAAGAGACGACGTAGCTGCCCAGGGCCAGAGCCAACAAAACGGCTTCTTGCCAAAGCACGTCGCCGAACATCCAAATCGTGGCCACCAACAAGCAGGCGTACATCGTCACGTCGGCTAGCGTATCCAGCTTGGGACCGATCCGTGATCTCTGGTCCAACCACACGGCCAGTTTGCCGTCGATCCAGTCGGTTGCGGTGAGAAACAGAAATAGGGCCACCACGAGCATCGGACGATCCAAGATCGCCAGAGCGATCAGGCCAAAGGCGCCCAGGAAGCGAACCAAGCAGAGCGCATTGGGAACCGTTACCCAGACTGCGGGAGGTTTGCCCGGTGGTTGTTTATCCGGCGGGCGGGCGATTCCGGGGGCGGCGGCCGTCGAGGCGGTCGCGGAAGACGCGGCGGTCGGCTCAGGCATTGGTTGATGGTTGATGGTTGATGGTTATGTGACTGCGAACACGAGGTAGTAATAGAATGCCGGAGCGGTAAAGGAGAGGCTGTCGACGCGGTCCAGAATGCCACCCTGGCCGGGCACCATCGTGCCACTGGCTTTGACGCCGGCGTCGCGCTTGATCAGCGACATGTTCAAGTCGCCCAGCAAGCCGGCCACGGCGATCAACAAACCGGCACCGGCGGCAGCCCCCACGCCCAGCGGCGTCAGCAACCAGCCCAGCGGGATCGAAATCAGGACCGTCAAGCCGAGTCCGCCCGCGAAACCTTCCCAGGTCTTGCCGGGAGACACCGAGGTCAGGCGGCGGCGGCCGAGAGCGCGACCTACCAAGGCTTGGCAGATGTCGTTGATTTGTGTCAGTGCGACCAGAAACAGAAACCATCCGCCGACGCCGGCCACCGGATTGTTCGCCGGCGACAGAACGGCCAACAGCGCGGCGTGCCCCAGGGCGTACACCAACAGCAGCCCCGCCATCGTCACTTCTCCGATCGCCGTGGTGCTGTAGCGCGTGTGTCCGGTCAGGATGCACACCGCACTGGGCAAGACCAGGCAGGCCAGCGGAACGCCCACGCGGAACACAGCGATCCAGCCCGCCGACAACCCGGCAAAAGCCAGCAACCACACCGCGGGAATCGTCCAGAGGAACCCCTGCGGCACAGAGCGCTGAAGCGGCAGGGTGAGGAATTCCCAAATCGCCAGGGCCGTGATCACAGCCATCAACAGAAGCATTCCCCAGGGGCCAGTCCAGACGGCCGCCAGGACCAAGATGGCGATGACCCACCACGAGGCCAGGCTGGCAAACCGCTCACTCGCCTTGCTTCCGGGGGCACGACCCGCGGACACGATGCGAACGACCGAACCGATCAACAAGGCTCCGATGCCGATCGCCGTAACCCACAACATTCCGCCCGCTTCGTCCGGTAGGCTCATGCGTCTTGCCAATCCTGTGCATAGCGGTCGCGGAGCGCTTTGGCGATCACCGGCAAAATCGCCAACAACGACAGCGCCACCAGCAGCGGCAGGTCGACGATCCCCCAGACGCCCTGCTCGACCATCGTCTCCAGCGAGGGAAGACGAGCGCCGGCCAGGACGAATACGATCGTTCCGGGCAGCATGCCGACGTAGGTCGTCCAGGCAAACGTCGGCGCGGCGATACCGGTTGCGCCCGAGGCGTAATTGGTCAGCGTGTAGGGGGCGTGCAGCAAACGCAGCGAGATCATGTACATCGGGCCGTGCCGGTGGAGCGCTTTGTCGATCACTTTGATGAATCCGGCCATCCGTTTCTCCACCCACTCGCGGAAGACATAGCGAACGGTCAACATCGTGCCCACCGCGGCGGCCGTCAACGACACGCTGGCAATCACCAGGCCCATCCAGAACCCGAACAGCCATCCGTAGATGATCGATTTGCCCAGCGTGCCGGGAACGAACGAAAGGGCCACATAGATTGCAAAGCCGATCAGTCCGGCCAGCCAGCGGTTGCGAGCGACGCGTTCGCGAAGTTGCGTTTCTTGTTCCAAAATGGCATCGATCGCCGCGTATTCGCGCGCCGCCCACCAGAGCACCGCCAGCACGAGCAGGAAGCCAACCAACAGACTGATTCGTCGGATCATAAACAGGAATGGAATAGGGCATTCTCCGGCCGTCCGATTGGTACGCCGGTTGCAATTGTCATGGTTGCAACTGTCATGGTTGCAGTTGTCATATCGTGTTATCGCTGCTACCGCGGGTGCTGCACCCGAGGACGCTAGCACCTACCGATGCAATTCGTATACCAACCGCGCCGTACAGCCCCGACTAGTCGATGAGAATCCTGCATCTATCCGATCTGCATTTCGGGCCCCCCTACCTGCCACACATCGGCAAAGCCGTTCTGAAGATCGCGCCCCAGTTGGAACCCGATGCGATCGTCGTCAGCGGCGACCTGACGCAGCGGGCGAAGAAAGAGCAATTCATCGACGCTCGCGAGTTCCTGGATCGGCTGCCCGAAGTGCCCATGTTGGTGATCCCCGGCAATCACGACGTGCCGCTGTACCGGGTCAAGGAGCGGCTGACCGACCCGCTGGGCTTGTATCGCAAGTACATTCAGGCGGATTTGAATCCGGTTTTGGAGTTGCCCGAAGCGTTGCTGGTGGGCATCGATTCAACCTCGCCGCGGCGAGCGATCAGCAACGGCCGAATCACGTCGGATCAACTGCGTCATTCCGAAGCGGTATTCGCGACCGCCCCACCGCACCTGGCACGCATCGTCGTCGCCCACCACCACTTCGCGCCGGCTCCGGATTACCTGCATGATCAGACGATGCCCAAGGCCCGGCGCGCCATCAACCGCTTCGTCGAACAGAATGTGGAGTTGATTCTGGGCGGCCATTTGCACCGCGCCTACATCGGCAACTCGCTGAATTTCTATCGCGGGCAGCATCGCGACCAAGGGATCGTCATCGTCCAGTGCGGCACGACCACTTCACGCCGAGGACGCGGCCCGGAGAGCGAGAAGAATTCGTTTAACACGATCGACATCGACAGCCAGATGATGACCGTGACGCACTATATGTACTTCGAAGACCGGCAAACGTTTGGCGCACTGAGCCGGCATCATTTTCCTCGTCGCGGACGAGAACTTGCCTAGCTGGACCGCACCGTTGGCGAGGGTGTACCCTTCGTCCTACAATGGATCTTCTGTATACCGGGTGGCCAAGCGAGTGGGTTAAACAAGACAGTCTATGGACGATGTGCAGGCAAGCGATCACGACCAGGATCCAGCGGACGAACGATCGTTGATCGTCGTGGGCATCGGCGCGTCGGCCGGCGGATTGGAACCGTTGGAAGAGTTTTTTCAGGCCCTGCCGCCGGATTGCGGAATCAGTTTTGTGGTCGTCCAGCATCTGTCGCCGGATTTCAAAAGCCACATGGAGGCCCTCCTGTCGCGACGCACCGAGATGCGCGTCCAACGAGTGCAGGATGGGATGTCGGTCGAGCCGAATCACGTCTACCTGATCCCGGCTCGTACCGAAATGGTGATTCGCAAGGGTCGGCTGTATCTGACCGACGTCGGGCCGCAGCGCACCTTGGCAAAGCCCATCGACCATTTTTTTACCTCCCTGGCTCACGATGTCGGACGCCACGGGATCGCGGTCGTCTTGTCGGGGACCGGCAGCGACGGTTCGCGGGGCGTCGTCGACGTGCATCGCGCCGGCGGCCTGGTGGCGGTCCAGGACCTGCAGAGCGCCAGCTTTGATGGGATGCCGCTGAACGCCCAGGCCACCGGGATCGCGGATGTTGTCGCCACGCCGGCGGGAATCGCCGAAGCGGTTTTGGACTACGCTCGGCAGTCCCTGCTGCGCGTCTCGGCGGGCGCCGGAGGCGTGTCGCGGAACCATCCCGGCACCGCCAACGAAGGGCTGTCGCCACGCGATCCCCGCTCGCAGGTCCCCCTCCGCTCGCCCAGCGATCCCAGCTCGCCCGCTGACTCCGGCTCGCTCGCTGACTCCGGCTCGCCCGCTGACTCCGGCTCGGCCCTTGACTCCAGCTCGGCCCTTGATTCCAGCTCGGCCCTTGATTCCGACCGGGAGGGTGACGAAGCCGAGGCGGATGATCTGCGGCGGATCTTCCATCTGCTCCAGCAACAGCACGGACTGGACTTCTCGGACTACAAACTCAGCACCGTCCAGCGGCGGATTCAACGACGCTGCGAGATGCTGGGTTTGGCATCCCGCGAGCAGTACGTTAGCCGGCTGCAAACCGATCGCACCGAAGTCAATCATTTGTACGAAGACCTGTTGATCGGGGTGACCAAATTCTTCCGGGATCCGGAAGCCTTTGCCACGCTGGCCGACGGGGTCATTCCCGAATTGTTCGAGCGGGCCGGTGACGCCCAGACCATTCGGGTTTGGGTGGCGGGGTGCGCCTCGGGCGAAGAAGCCTATTCGCTGGCGATCCTGTTTGACGAAGCCAAACGACGTCGCGGCGCGGATGTCGAGATCAAAATCTTTGCGACCGACGCGCATCATCTATCGCTTCAGATCGCGGCCCAGGGCGTGTACCCGGAAGCCTCGCTGAGTGAGTTGAGCGGCGAGCGGTTGTCGCGGTACTTTCGCAAGCAACGCGATGGTTATCACGTCGTTCCGGAGCTGCGTCAGAACATCGTGTTTGCGCCGCACAATCTGCTGCGCAACGCACCGTTCACGCATATGGATTTGATCACCTGCCGCAATCTGTTGATCTATCTGCAGCCGCCCGCCCAGGACAAGGTGTTGTCGCTGTTTCACTTTGCCTTGAACGTCGACGGCGTGATGTGGCTGGGGCCGAGCGAGTCGCCTGGAGAGATTGCGGGCGAGTTCAACGCAATCGACAAACGCTGGCGGCTGTACCGCAAACGTCGTCAAGTGCGTTTGCCGCTGCGGGCGCCGCTGCCGATGCCCACGGTCAACGCTTCTCTCGGGCTCGGTACGGCGACCGCCGCTTTGGAAACACCGCATCGCATCGCCGCGCCAAAAGTGGACGCGGCGCTGTTGGCGATGTACGACCAATTGCTGCAGCGGCATCTGCCGCCCAGTGTTTTGGTGGACGATCATTTTCATGTTCTGCATGTCTTTGGGGACGCGCAGAGTTTTCTGCGGCTGCCCGCCGGACGACCCTCGTCCTTTTTGCTGGACCTGGTAGACGAGCACCTGAAGGCACCGGTCCGCAACGCCTTGCAGCATGCCGCTCGAGCCGGCCAGACCGTCAGCTACCATCATCCCCGCCCCGGCGGCGACGACGGTCCGGAGCGACTTCGCATCGTCGTCGAACCGATGCAGGAATCGGTCAGCAAGGAATGTTGTTTTCACGTCCAGTTCCTGAAGACCGCGCCGACGCGAACCGCCACTGGCAGGCCGGCCAGCGGTTCGGACGCCGAGTCTTGCGCCGAATCCTCCGCCGAGGACCGCGCTGCCGCATCCCCGATGTCCGGCCCGGCGACCTCCAGTGAACAGCGAATCGCCGAACTGGAAACCGAACTGCGCGAGACGCAAGAAAACCTGCAAGCGACGATCGAGGAAATGGAAACCTCGAACGAGGAACTGCAGGCTTCCAACGAAGAATTGGTCGCCTCCAACGAGGAACTGCAAAGCGCCAACGAGGAACTGCACAGCGTCAACGAAGAACTGTACACGGTGAACGCCGAACACCAACGCCGCGTCGAGGAACTGGCTCAGGCCAACCAGGACATGGACAATCTGTTGGCGGCCACCCGCGTGGGCGTGATCTTCCTGGACGCGGACTTTTACATCCGGCGGTTCACGCCCGAGATCGCGAGAATCTTTCATCTGATGGACCACGACGTGGGGCGTTCGATCGAAGGGTTTGCCAACAACCTCCAGGATGTGTCGTTGTTGGACGAGTTGGCGGAAGTACGTCAGAGCGAAACGCTGAAGGAAGTTCGCGTTACCGATCGCAACGGTACGCCCTTCCTCCTGCGGATCGTTCCCTACCGGCGGTTAAATGCCATCAGCGGTTTGGTGATGACCCTGATCGACGTGACGTCGTTGCGAAATGCCGAAGCCCAGACCCGCCGAACCGCCGAACGTCTGCAGACGATTCTCGATACGACGCCCGAAGGCATCTACGGCATGGACCTGGACGGCAATTGCACGTTTTGTAATCGCGCTGCGGTGGGTCTGTTGGGCTTCGAGGATGAATCGCAGTTGATCGGCGAGAAGATGCACGATTTGATCCACCACTCCCACGCCGATGGGTCGCCCTATCCGGTTACCGAGTGCAGTATTTTTATGGTCCATGATGACGGCGCCGTGCTGCACCGAGACGACGAAGTTTTTTGGCGCGCCGATGGGACGCCGATTCAGGTGGAGTACCGGAGCCGCGCTAAGATCCTCGATGGTCGGCGCGTGGGCACGTTGGTCACGTTCCAGGACATCACCGCCCGGGTCGCGATGCAGCAGCGACAGCAACAGATGATGGCCGAACTGGACAAGGCCCGACAGGCTGCGCAGGAAGCCAACGAAGCCAAGAGTGCGTTCCTGGCCAATATGAGCCACGAACTGCGTTCACCGATGACCGCCGTGTTGGGCTTTGCCGAGATGCTGGCGAACGAGTCCGACGATACGTTGGTCCAGGAACGCGCCGGAACGATCCGTCGCAACGGCAATTATCTGCTGTCCTTGCTGAATGATATTTTGGACCTGTCGAAGATCGAAGCCGGCAAGATGCGGGTCGAAGCCGAAGCGGTGCGGATCTGCGATGTGATCGAGGACGTACGCTCGTTGATGAATGTCCGGGCGACCGGCGAGGGCATTCGTTTGGCTTTCGATTGGATGAGCGATGTTCCCCAAGCGATCACGGGCGATTCCCTGCGGATCCGGCAGATCCTGGTCAATCTGATCAGCAATGCCCTGAAGTTCACCGATGAAGGAGAAGTCCGCGTCCAGGTCCGGTTTGTGCCCGAGAAAAAGGAGGCGTCGCCGGATTCGGCAAACAACGCTTTGTCCGGCCCGGATGCCGACCTCGAAAACTTGCCGCGTCTGGATATATCGGTCGTCGATACCGGCATCGGAATGAGCCCCGAGCAGGTGTCGCTGCTGTTCCAGCCGTTCTCGCAAGCCTCCGGCGATACGGCGCATCGC
Source organism: Roseimaritima sediminicola (assembly GCF_009618275.1). Lineage (GTDB taxonomy): Bacteria > Planctomycetota > Planctomycetia > Pirellulales > Pirellulaceae > Roseimaritima > Roseimaritima sediminicola. The sequence goes on along the minus strand of NZ_WIAD01000035.1, from coordinate 25,713 downwards.
TATGGCGGTACCGGCCTGGGGCTGAGCATCAGTCAACGCTTGGCCAAGGCGATGGGCGGCTGGATCTCCGTCGAAAGCCAATCCGGCAAAGGCAGCCGGTTCACGCTGTCCCTGCGGGTTACACCGGAACAGGCCCAAAGAATCGTTTCGCCGACCGGCCGGAGCATCAAAACCGAACCGGAACCGGCCGCCTCAGGGCTGCCGGCGCTTCGCGGACGATACCTGGTTGCGGACGATCGCCGGGATATCTGGCGCGTGGTCAAATACTTCTTGGAGAAATGTGGCGGCGAAGTCACGATCGCCGAGGACGGCCGCCAAGCGTTGGATGCGGCCGTGATCGCCCGCGAGGCGGGCCAGCCGTTTGACTTGATCGTCATGGACATGCAGATGCCGGTGATGACCGGACGACAAGCCGTAGCGGAATTGCGAAAACAGGGTTTTGAATGCCCCATCATTGCCCTGACCGCCGATGCGATGGACGGCGAGCGAGAGGAATGCCTGCGCATCGGTTGCAACGGTTATTTCGCGAAACCGGTCGATGCCATCCCGCTGATGCAATTGGTCGCTTCTCTTACCGCACAACGAGACGCCTGATGAACGCTGCCGCCACGCGGAGACTGTTGATCGCCAACACGCTGCTGATCCTGGCCGTGATCGTACTGGGCGCAGGGCTGCTGTGGCAGCGAGGCGCCCGGCCGCATGGCGGGCAACCCACCGAAGACCCGCTGGCGAACGGGCAAACGGTCCGGCGCCCCCTGCAACCAGCCGGAACGACCTCTGCAAACCCATCCTCGGCCGGTTCCCGATCGGCGGCCCCGGTCGAATCACCGACGCTCGACCGACTCGGCGACCCTCAACAGATCCAGCAATCGCGGCGCGAGATCGCCGAAGAGGAAGTCGCCACGATCGCCCTCTTCAAAGCGTCCGCGCCGTCGGTCGTGCATATCACGACGCACCGCGTTGCTCGCGATTTCTTTTCACTGAACCTGCAAAAGATCCCGCGGGGCAGCGGAACCGGATTCGTATGGGACAAGGAAGGGCATATCGTGACGAATTACCACGTGATCAAGGACGCGGACATCGCGTACGTTTCCTTTGGTGACCAAGACGATTCGGCCGCGCGGCTGGTCGGCGCCGCGCCGGAAAAGGACCTGGCCGTGCTGAAGATCGATATCGACCCGGAACGTCTCCGGCCCTTGCCCCTGGGAACCTCCAGCGATCTGGAGGTGGGGCTCAAAGCTCTGGCGATCGGCAATCCGTTCGGTCTGGACCATACGCTGACCACGGGCATCGTCAGCGCCTTGGGCCGCGAAATCGAATCCACCACCGGGTTGCCGATCAAGGATGTCATTCAGACCGATGCCGCGATCAATCCGGGAAACAGTGGCGGCCCGCTGCTGGACAGCTCCGGCCGGTTGATCGGCGTCAACACGGCGATCTACAGCCCCTCGGGAACCTATGCGGGAATCGGGTTCGCGATCCCCGTAGACGCCGTCAAATGGGTCGTTCCGGAATTGATCGAACACGGCAAGATCATCCGTGCCGGGCTGGCGGCCACGCTGGCGTCGGACCGCATGATCGCCCAGCTGGATTTGCCCGGCGTGTTGATCCTGGACATTCGCGAGGACAGCCAAACGGCCGCCTCCAGCCTCCGGCCGACGCGGCGCACACGCTTCGGACAGATCGTGCTGGGCGACATCATCATCGCCATCGAAGGCCATCCGGTGCGGGACAACAAGGACCTGTTATTAACCTTGGAAAACTATCGCGTCGGCGAAACGGTCGACGTAACCGTGTGGCGCGACGGACAGGAAGTGACCGTCCAGGTTCAATTGGAACTGGCCGAGTAGAAAGTAGCTCGGCTGTCCCAGCCGAGGGTTGGGTTGTTCACGGCTGGGACAGCCGTGCTACGATCACAGGCGGGAAGCCTGTGCCACGAGCCTCAGGCCAGCAGCGCCTGGACCACTTTGCCGTGCACGTCGGTTAACCGGAAGGGTCGCCCGGCGTAGGTGAAGGTCAGCCGCTGGTGATCGATCCCCAATTGATGCAGGATCGTCGCTTGGACGTCGTGCACGTGCACCGGGGTTTCCACGCAGTGAAACCCCAGTTCGTCGGTCGCGCCCAGCGTTTGCCCGCCTCGAATCCCGCCGCCGGCAAACCACATCGTGAACGCTTGCGGATGGTGATCGCGACCTTCCGAACGGCCCAGGGCGGCACTGGATTCGACCATCGGCGTGCGGCCGAATTCGCCGCCCCAGACGACCAGCGTGTCGTCCAGCAAGCCGCGGCTGGCCAGGTCTTTGATCAACGCGGCCGAGGCTTGGTCGGTTTTTTTGCACTGGGCTTTGACGCCGCCTGCGACGTTGGAATGATGGTCCCAGCCGGCGTGGTACACCTGGATGAAACGCACGCCGCGTTCGGCCAACCGCCGGGCCAACAAACAATTGTTGGCGAATCCGTGCGCGGGATCGCCAGGGGCGGCCCCATACATTTCGAGCGTGCCGGCGGTTTCCTGTGAAAAATCCATCAGCTCCGGTGCACGGCTTTGCATGCGGTACGCCATCTCATAGGCACGGATGCGGGCGTCGATTTCCGGGTCGCCCGTCACGGACATCCGCTGTTGGTTCAGCTCTGCGATCAGGTCCAAGCTGTCTCGCTGCATTCTCGCGTCGATGCTCGGCGGAGGGGAAACATTCAGAATGGCATCGCCCGAACTGCGAAACGGGACGCCCTGATGCTGCGAGGGCAAAAAGCCGCTGTTCCACATCGCCGCCCCACCACTCAAACTGCCGCCGCTCTTGAGCACCACGAAGGTGGGCAGATCGTCCGCCTCGTTGCCGATGCCGTAGCTCAACCAGGAGCCCATCGCCGGACGCCCCGGAATCCCGCTGCCGGTATTCAAAAACAATTGTGCTGGAGCATGGTTGAATTGATCGGTGTGCACGCTGCGAACAATCGCCAGGCGGTCGACGACTTTGGCCAAATGCGGCAACCGATCCGAAAGCTGGGCTCCGCTTTGGCCGTGACGAGCAAACGGGAACTGCGGTTCCAGTACGGCGGCGTCGGGTTGAATGAAGGCATAACGCTGGCCGTCGATCACCGACGGCGGCAGCGGTTGACCGGCCAACTCCGCCAACTTGGGTTTGTAATCGAACAGATCCAGCTGGCTCGGCGCACCGGCCATGAACAGATAAATCACCCGCTTGGCCCGAGGTGCGTGATGCCGCCCACCCGCGTGATGCAGACTGCCCCCGGTCCCCTGCCCCACGCTCCCCTGCCCCGCGGTCAATCGCGAGCCGCCGCCGACCAACAGCGAAGCCAAGGCGGCTTTTCCCAAGCCCACGCCGCAGGTGCGAAACAATTGACGTCGAGTGATGCTGTGTAACGGATGCATGGTCATCAAGGTTTGGTGATGGCTTCGTCGGTATTCATCAACGCCCGGCACAGCAGGAATAAAACCTGCTCCCGAGGCACTTGGTGAGCGGTTTGCTGATGGCAGAAATCCAGCATCGCGGCGTGTTCGTCCGCGGTGGGCGGACGAACCAGAACCGCGCGAAACAGCTGCGTCACGATTCGGTCGAGCGGCTGCGAGGAGGCAGTGTGCCGGTCGGCCAGATGACGCGCCAGCTCTAAAAACATTTCGTCGTTCAACAGGGTCAGGGCCTGCAGCGGTGTGTTGCTGCGCTGCCGCCGAGCGATACAGGTTTCTCGCGACGGGGCATCGAAAACCGCAGCGGCGGCAAACGGTGCGGTGCGTTTGGTAAAGGTGTACAAGCTGCGGCGATAACGGTCGCCGCCGGTCGACGCTTTCCAGGATGCATTTCCGTAGGCTAGCGCCGTTACCGACGCCGGCTGCGGCGGGTACACGCTGGGGCCGCCAACCGACCGGCTCAAGCGACCGCTGGCGGCCAGGAATTGGTCGCGGATCGCCTCGGCCGACAATCGCACCCGTGGTCCTCGGGCCAGATAGCGGTTTTCGGGGTCTTCCCCACTGCGTCGATCCGACCCTTGGCGGTAGGTCGCGCTCAACACGATCTGGCGGTATAGCCATTTGAGCGACCAGTCGTGCCGAACCCATTCGGTGGCCAAATAGTCCAGCAACTGTGGATGCGACGGCGGTTCGCTCTGCGTGCCAAAGTCTCCATCGGTGCGGACCAGTCCGTAACCGAACAGGTTTCGCCAAACGCGGTTCACCATCACGCGGGCCACCAACGGGTTCTCCTCGCTGACCAACCACTGCGCCAGCTGCAGACGGTTCTGCGGAGCGTCGGACGCAGTGGATGTGAACAGCGCCGGGATGTTGCCCGAGACCGGCTCGCGCGGTTGCAGGTATTCGCCCCTGTGATGCCGGTGCGTTGGACGAGGGTGGTCGGCGGGGCGTTCACGGAACCCCAACGTCCGCACCGGCTCGGGACGCGTCGCCGCTAGGGCTGCGACCGGAGCGTAATGCCGGGCCAACGACCGCGACGAACGCAGGAAGTGTCGCTGCAGCCGTTCGTACTGGGGATAGGCCGGGTTGGATTCCGCCAATTGCCGTACCAGGTCGACCGGCAGCGAGGACGCACGGACCGGCGTCTCGGCGGCGGTGGCGGAAAAGCGAAAGCGTCCCAGGGCGGCGGCGAAATGGCGTTCGAACAACAGTTCGATCTCGAACTCGCCCGCTGCGGATTCGGTCCCCGGGTCGATCGGTTGCTCGAAATTGACGACCAACTGGCTGGCCTGGCCTTCGCGTCCGGACGTGGACCATCCGGTGGATCCGTCGCCGTCCAACACGTTGGCGGCCGCCGGATCGCCCGAGCCGACGCTGATCTTGCCGTAGTCATGCGTCGCTTCGTGTAACGCCACGTCCTGCCCATCGATCCGAACCCGCAGCTCGCTGAGGAAGAAATCGCCGCGGCGTCCTTCATAGAATGCCATCCCGGGACCTCCCGCCGGAAGGCTCTCGTGCGGCAACACCTCCAGCCGCAACGCACTGATGGGTCCGTTCAGAGCAAACCGCAGCCGGTACTCGTCGCGCTTCGTCACGTCGCCGCTGGCCAAGACCGAGGCGTCGTCCAGGACTCGCAGCCGTGGCGAGGTGGATTCCAAATCGACGGGCGTCAGCGGCCGCCAATCGACAGCCTGCTTCTGCTGCTGTTCCAGCCAGCGGCGAAAGGCCTGAGCGACCGCCGGACGGTACTGCAGCGGCCCGACGAATTCGGCTCGCGGCGCGGGCAACTGGTCCTGGGCCGGCAGCCATTGACCGACCAGCTCACGCTCGCGAGCTTCGACCTCCGCATCGATCTGTTGTTGACGCCGGCGAACGTCCGGGTCCTCGATCACGATGTCTGGTTCGTCGGCATTGTTCAACAACGCCAACAACGCAAAGTAGTCGGTGTGGGTGATCGGGTCGTACTTGTGGGTGTGACACTGGGCGCAGCCGACGGTCAACCCCATCCACACCGTTCCGGTTGTGGCCACGCGATCGACTACGGCGTGGTAGCGATATTCCTGGGGGTCGATGCCGCCTTCCTCGTTCAGCATCGTATTGCGATGAAAGCCGGTGGCGATGCGTTGGGCATCGGTCGCGCCGGGCAACATGTCACCGGCCAATTGTTCGATCGAAAACCGGTCGAACGGCATGTCCGCCGAAAGCGCTCGCAGCACCCAGTCGCGGTACGGCCAGATCGTGCGGGGGCGATCTTTCTCGTACCCATTGGTGTCGGCATAACGGGCCAGGTCCAGCCAGGTACGCGCCGTGTGTTCGGCGAAGGCGGGCGAAGCCAGCAAGCGATCCACCAGCCGCGGCACGGCGTCGGGACGCGTATCATCGGCGAACCGGTCGGCCTCGGCGGGTGACGGTGGCAAACCGGTCAGATCCAAGTACAGGCGGCGGACCAGAGTGTAGCGGTCGGCCGGCGGGCTGGGTTGCAACGAGGTCTGCTGGGCAAGCCGCGCCTGAACAAAACGGTCGATCGGATGCTCGGCCGCCGCGGTGAAGGGCTCGATCGCGGCGGGCACGTCAGGCCGTTGGGGCGGAACGAACGCCCAGTGCTTTGCATAAGCCGCACCGCCGTCGATCCACCGCCGCAGCGTATCGATCTCGGCCGGCGTCAAGCCATCGTCCGTCCCCGGCGGCATCCGCATGTCCGGATCTTCGGCGGCGACACGCAGCACGACTTCGCTGGCTTCGGAATCGCCTGGCACGATGGCCGCGTAACCGCCCAGGTCGGCCGTGGCGGCTTCGATCTCGTCCAACCGCAGGCCGGCTTCGCGCGTCTGTTCGTCGGGACCGTGGCACTTGTAGCAGTGGGCGGCCAGGATGGGCCGCACATCACGGTTGAAATCGACGTCGTCGGCGCAGGCCAGGGAGGGCAGCAACAAAAACGGCAGGAACCCCAGCAGGGGAAGGTGGGTTGGAGGACGCATGTCCGTATTGTACACCGTCCGCCAACCAACTCGTGCTCGTGCTCGTGCTCGTGCTCGTGCTCGTGCTCGTGCTCGTACTCGTACTCGTACTCGTACTCGTACTCGTGCTCGTGCTCGTGCTCGTGCTCAGGGCGCAGCCCGGTACTCCTGCTCGCCGTGAGCGGGTTCTCGATTTGCTACGGTCCGCGAGTACGAGTACCGCTTCGCTGAGTACGAGGTGTTTCACAGGCTGGAAGCCTATGCCACTGGTTTCACAGGCTGGGAAGCCTATGCCACTGGTTTCACAGGCTGGAAGCCTATGCCACTGGTTTCACAGGCTGGAAGCCTTGGCCACGGTTAGCGGTCGCTGTACACCGTGGTGCTTTCTTCCTTGGTCACCGGAACGGCCGATTGCTCGCTGGTCAGGATGGCTTGGATCTTGTGCGTGCCCGGTGCTTTGCCGCGGACGCGGACCCGGTACACTTCCTCGCCTGCCGCGTCCAGTCGCGGCAGGGGCTCAAAGGCGACCAGGCCGCGGCCGTCGGTGCCGGCGTTGCGGTCCGCGCTGACCAATTCCAATTCCGGCGGCAGCTTGATCTGCAGCTGGACGTTGGTATCGCCTCGCGAACCGCTGTTGTTGACGCGGATCTCGTAGGTGGTCTCGCTGCCGATCTCCACCGGGTCCTGATCGTCGGCCACGGCAAAGGACAGCTCGGCCAGCGTATCGATCAAAACCATCTTCTCGTTCTCTTCGCGAATGCCCAGGTCTCCGGTGACTTCCAGCCGCACGGCCTGTTCGCCTTCTTCCACCGGCAACAGGGTCAGCGGCACCGTGCCATTGGCGCCGGTGGGAAGCTCGGCCAGGCTCCAGTAGATGGCATGTCGCGAGGGATCGTATTGGCCTTCGTTCTCGGTGCTGACAAAACTGAATCCGCGATCCAGGTACGCGACCAGTTCCACGTTGGTGGCGTTGGCGGTGCCGACGTTGGCCACCGCAATGTTGTAGGTGGCGGGCCGTTCCAGGAACCGCTTGGAGGGACCCTGCAGTTCCAAAGCCACTCGCGGGGCGACGACTTCCACGGCCACAGCGTCTTCGGCGGTCAACTGATCATCGCTGATCAATCGCACCACGTTCTCGACCGTGCCTGCCGCGGTCGCTCGCAACCGCAGGATCTGCGTGCGGGATTCGCCGGGACCCAAGTCACCCAGCAGATTGTCCAGCTGGCGTCCTTTGGGATGCTCGAGACCCTCGGGAACGTCTTCCTGGAGGACGACGCCGGTTGCCGTGCCGGTACCGATGTTCTCGATGTTGATCTCCAGTTCCAACTGCTGGCCGATCAAAACACGTTCGGGTGCCCGTTGGCGGATTCGCAATTCCGGCCGCGTGGAGATCGTACGCACCGATGCCGCGGCTTCGAACGTGACGCGAGCCACGCTGCCCAGTTCGCCTTCGGTTTCCGGTACCAACTGCAGCGTGATCGATCGTTCGCCACCGGGCTCCAGGCCGCCCAGCGACCAGACCAGTGCATCGGCGGTGCCGGTGGGCTGCGGCATCGCGTCGACCAGCCGCATCCCATCGGGAACGCGGTCGTGAACCTGGACGTTGTACGCGTCGGTGGTGCCGACGTTGCGGACGTCGATCACGAAGGTCGCCGGTTTGCCGACCTGGACCTCTTCCGGAGCTCGTTTGTGGATCAGAACGCTGGGCGCCTGAGCTCCCTCCCAGCGCCGGTCGCCGGGCTGGGCCATGACGTTCTGCATCGCCGGCAACGAACGGGTGCCGCGCGACGCGACCCGACCCAGTGGCTGAGCCGCAGCGGCCGGACTGGGAACCTCCGCCTGCGCGGGGAACTCCGTCTGTGCGGGGAACTCTGCCCGGGCGGGAAACTCTGTTTGCATCGCCATCGCCGGCGCGGCGCCGGGCTGGGCGGCCAGCGAAGGGGCGGCCGCGGCAGGTGCCGGATTGGCGGGGGCTGGATTGGGGAACGCTGGCGTGGCTGCGGGTGCAGCCGCCGTCATCTCGGGCTGTGCGGGGGCCATCGGCATCGCCGCGGGCCCCGCCTGTGGCGAAGCGGCCTGTTCTGCCGAAGCGGCCTGTTCTGCCGAAGCAGCTTGTTCTGCCGAAGCGGGAGCCGGTGCGGAGCCGGCGCCGGGATCCAGGCTCGGCGGCGTGGCGGCCAGTTCGGCGGCGGCCGTCATCTCGGTCGCCGGGACCGATACCATCTCGGCGGGCTGGAAGGTGTGTTGTTGGGCCATCGCTGCCAGTTCGCCCGGCGCGGCGGCCGCTGCGTCATCGGCGGATTCTGCGGGGAACGTTTCCGCGGCTGGCATTTCTGTGGGGGCTTCGGCGGCCGGGGCCGCAGCGTCTTCGCTCTCGCCGCCGCCGCCGCGCAGGACGTTCTGGGTCGACAACGTGCCGATTTGCGGAGCTTCGCTGGCGAAGTCCAGTTCTGCCATCGCGTCGACCTGGGCGGCGCTCGGTGGGGTGGTCGTCGGCGCCGCCGCCGACGCAGCATCGTTCGGGCCATCGCCAGGGGCGTTCGGGCCATCGCCAGGGGCGTTCGGGCCAGCGCCTGCATCGTTCGGGCCAGCGCCTGGGGCGGCCGTGGGCAGGGAAAGGCTGGCCGGGGCCATCGAAGGGGCGGCGGCTGGATCGATCGAGCCACGGGTTTGCATCGTCGCCGGCGCTTCGGCGGCGGGGTCGACCTCGGCCGCCTGGGCAGGCATACCGCCGGGCATGGCCAGCGAGGGGCCGGCGGCAAAACCGGGACCGGCCGCGGCCGGGTCGGCTGCGGTGACTTCAGGTTCGCTATCGGGCACGGCCAGCGGCTGTTGGTGGCCGGCCAACTGGATGTTTCCTGTCGAGGGCCCGGCGGCCGGGTCGGCGGCGGGCGGCTGCAGCGCGGCCGCACCGACATCATTACCGCGAAAGATCGTGGTTTCCGGGGACCAGGGTTGGTCGTCGACCGCCGCGATTGGGGCTGCCGGTTGGTCGTCGAGCAGTTCTCGTTCGAGATCCGCGGTCGATGACGAAGGATTCCGTTGCGCCTGACTGGCGGCCAGGATACCTAATAAGACGACACCGGTCGCACCGGCCAGTCGAACGCCAAAGCGTTTCATCGCAGCAATTCCTTTGCGGGTCCACACGAACGCAGGCCGTTCCCTGGCCTGCCGACACGATTCTTAGCAAAATTTCCAGAATCGCTAAAGAGCAACTGAGATTGAAGATTTGAGATTGCGGTTGTGGCCAGGGGTTCGGTATGGATGCGATAGATCTTGAACGAAAACCTCCTGTTTCCCGCCGATCGGGTCGCGGGTGGTTACGACCCGCCGCTCCGCTGCCCGACGGCACGCTTCTTCCCGCCCCATGCTGATGCGATTGTTTTCTGCCTGCCCCGCTTGCCGAACTCGAATCGATCGATCCGCTTCGATTGTCGCCCTGTTATGCGCCGCGCTCGTGCTGTCGGCCGTCGGCTGTGGCACGACCAAGATGCACGAAGCCACCGACCAAATGGTGCTCAGCGAGGCGGTGGACCACAGCATCGCGGCGATCGATTTCCGTCCGCTGGCCGGCCAGAAAGTCTATCTCGACACCACCTACATCCGGCAGGTCAAAGGTGCCAAATTCGTCAACGCCGATTACATCGTCAGCGCTTTGCGGCAACAGGTGGTGGCTGCGGGATGTTTGCTGCAAGAGAACCAGAAAGAAGCCGACCTGATCATCGAAGCCCGCTGTGGGACGCTCGGCGCCGACGGCCACCAGACCACCTACGGGATTCCGGCCAGCAACGTCGTCTCTTCGGCCGCGTCGCTGATTCCATCGGCCCCCAGCGTGCCGACGATTCCCGAGATCTCGCTGGCGCGGCGGGAAAGCAGCGAAGGGGCGGCCAAGATCGCCGCCTTCGCCTACGACCGCGAAACCCGCACGCCGGTCTGGCAGTCGGGCACCTCGCAGGCCACCGCCTCGGCCAAGGACGTCTGGGTGCTGGGCGTCGGACCGTTCCAAGGCGGCACGATCCGCGAGCGCACGCGGTTCGTCGCCGGGGACCTGGAGTTCGGTAAGCGCAAGGACAACGAATCGCCGGTACGCATCCACGATCGGCCGCCGGTCGATTACACGGCCGAAGTCCACTTCGACGAGGGCTGGCCCCTGCTCAGCAGCGACATGCCGGCCAAAATGCTGAAAGGCAAACGCGATCCTGAGTCCGAGGAAGAGGTGGCCGTAGTCGGTTTCGAAGAAGCGGCCGAGGGCGAAGAAGCCAAACCCGCCGAGCAGCCCGCCGCCGAGAAAGACTAGCGGAGCGCCTTCAAAACAGCGGCGGTTGACACCGCCGGCAAGGGCTGTGTCGCCCTTCGGGCTGGTTCTGCGGTCGGGCGGAATGATTGCGCCTAGAGCTCCAGCGTCACCAGCAGGTCGCCGGCTTCGACTTGGCTGCCGCGGTCGACGCTGATCTTGCTGACCTTGCCGTCGCTCGGGCAGGTGATCGTGGTTTCCATCTTCATCGCTTCGAGCACCATCAGCTTCTGGCCGGCTTTGACCCGGTCGCCAACCTCGACCGCGACGTTGATCACCATCCCCGGCATCGTCGCGCCGACCTGGCCGGGATCCGATGCGTCGGCTTTGACCGCGGCTTTCTTCTCGGGCTCCAGCGAACGGTCTTCGATCGTCACCTCACGCGGTTGACCATTGAGTTCGAAGAACACGGTGCGGGTGCCGTCGGGATGCGGCTGGCCGGTGGCCAGGTACTTGATGATCAGCGTCTTGCCGCTTTCGATCTCCACGGCGATTTCTTCACCGGGCTCCTGGCCGTAGAAGAAGTTCGGCGTCGGCAAGCAGTCGACCTTGCCGTACTTCTGCAGGTGTTCGGCGTAATCGCTGAACACCTTCTCGTACAGCAGGTAGGACGAGGCGTCACGGCGAGTCGCGGTTCCGCCGAGCAGTTCGCCGGCCTTCTTTTCAGCCGCGTCGAGGTCCGCCGGCGGTAGGCTCTTGCCCGGCCGCTCCGAGAGCGCGGTCTCGCCCTGCAGCACGGCCGCCTTGATCTTCTCGGGGAAACCGCCGACGGGCTGGCCCATCCGGCCGGCTACGAGGTCGACCACCGAAGCCGGGAAGGCGATCTGTTTGCTGCCGCCCAGGACATCCTCGGCGGTCAACTCATTCTGCACCATGAACAGCGCCATGTCGCCGACGGCTTTACTGGTCGGCGTGACCTTGACGATGTCGCCGAGTAATTCGTTGACCGTCGCGTAGGTCTTGCAGACTTCGGCCCAGCGGTCGGCCAGGCCCAGGGCACGGGCTTGCTGGAACAGGTTGGTGTACTGTCCGCCGGGCATTTCGTGTTCGTACAAATCACCGGTGGCGGGCAGGACCTGGCTTTCAAACGGCAGGTAGAATTCGCGGGCCGCTTGCCAGTACGTCGCCAGACTCGTCAGCGCTTCGGTTTCCAGAGCGCTCTCGTGTTCGGTATTCCGCAGGGCTTCGACCAGGGTGTTGAGGTTGACCTGCGAGGTGCCGCCGGAGAGCGGTGCCAGGGCGGCGTCGGCGATGTCCAAGCCTTCGCCGGCGGCGGCCAGGATCGAAGCGGCTTGCGTGCCGCCGGTGTCGTGGGTGTGGAAATGGATCGGCAGCCCGACCTCTTCGCGCAGAGCCTTCAGCAGCATGCGGGCCGCGTTGGGTTTACACAGTCCGGCCATGTCCTTGATGGCCAGGATCTGAGCGCCCATGTTTTCCAGTTCCTTGGCCATCTGGACGTAGTACTTCAGGTCGTACTTGGTCCGCCGCGGGTCCTGCAGGTCGCCGGTGTAACAGATCACCGCTTCGCAGATCTTGCCCGACTCGAGCACCGCGTCCATGGCGACGCGCATGTTCGGCACCCAGTTGAGGGCATCGAAGACGCGGAACACGTCCATCCCCGCCTCGGCGGCTTCCTGGACGAACAGCTGGACGACGTTGTCGGGGTAATTGGTGTAACCGACCGCGTTGCTGGCTCGCAGCAGCATCTGAAACAGGATGTTGGGAATGCGTTCGCGCAAGTCCGCCAGCCGCTGCCAGGGACTCTCCTTCAAGAACCGCATGCTGGTGTCGAAGGTGGCTCCGCCCCACATCTCCAGCGAGAACAGCTGCGGCGCGAGCCGCGCGTAGGCCGGGGCGATCTGCAACATGTCGTAGGTTCGCACCCGCGTGGCCAGCAGGGACTGGTGGGCGTCGCGCATCGTGGTGTCGGTGAACAGCAGGCCCTGGCTGTCGTCGATCCACTTCCTCAGGCCTTCCATGCCGCCGGCGAGAAACGCCGTGCGGCTGCCGTCGGGAATCGGGCCTTCGACGTCGGGGACCGGAGCCGGTTGACGGCGGGTGGCCACGGGGCGTCCTTCGACCAGCGGATTACCGTTGACGATCTGCTCGGCCAAATAGGTCAGCACCTTGGTCGCGCGGTCACGACGCTTGGGCAACTGGACCAGCTCCGGCGTCTGGTCGATCAAACGCGTGGTCGCTTCGCCCGCGAGGAAGGTCGGGTGATTGACCAGGCGGCTGAGGAAGGGAATGTTCGTTTTGACGCCACGGATACGGAATTCTTGAAGGACGCGGTCCATCCGCCGCGACGCTTCGGGCAGGGTCCGGCCGCGAGCGGTCACTTTGACGAGCATCGAATCGTAGAACGGATTGACCACCGCTCCGGAGAACGCGCTGCCGGCGTCCAGTCGGATGCCCAGGCCGGCAGCCGAGCGGTAGTGGCTGATCCGTCCGTAGTCCGGCCGGAACTCGTTCTCGGGGTCTTCGGTCGTCACCCGGCACTGCATCGCAAAGCCGGTAGTTCGAATCTCGTCCTGCGGCGGCAGGCCGACCTCCGGGGCGTCCAGGGGATGACCTTGCGCGACCAGGATTTGCGAGCGAACGATGTCGATCCCGGTGACCTCTTCGGTCACGGTGTGTTCGACCTGGATCCGCGGATTGACTTCGATGAAGAAGAAATCCTGGGCGTCGACGTCGTACAAGAACTCCACCGTCCCCGCGTTCTCGTAGCCCACCTGGCGGCCGATCTTCAGGGCCGCTTCGCACAGCCGGTCGCGGACCTCGGGAGCCAGATTCGGTGCCGGAGCCAGTTCGACGACTTTTTGGTGACGGCGCTGGACGCTGCAGTCCCGTTCGTACAGGTGCAGCAGGTTGCCGTGCCGGTCGCCCAACAGCTGGACTTCCAAGTGCCGTGCTCGCTGGACAAACCGCTCGACGAATACTTCGTCGCTGCCGAAGGCCGTCAGCGCTTCCCGCTGGGCCTGCTCGAATTGGCCGGCCAGCTCCTCGGGTTTCTGGACCACCCGCATGCCTCGGCCACCGCCTCCCTTGGCGGCTTTGAGGATCACCGGATAACCCAACCGCTCGGCGACTTCCAACGCCTCGTCGGTGCTTTTCAAGGCCGTATTGGTTCCGCCCAGCACAGCCACGCCGGCCTGTTCGGCGATCTCGCGGGCGGCCATCTTGTCGCCCAGCACGTTCAGCGAGTTGACGCTGGGACCGACGAACAGAATGCCGGCCTCTTCCAGAGCCGAGGCAAAGTCCGGATTCTCCGAGAGAAACCCGTATCCCGGATGCACCGCGTCAATATCGTGCTCCTGGCACAACCGCACGATTTCGGGAATGTTCAGATACGAGCGGATCGGCTCGCCCGGTTTACCGATCTGGTAGGCCTGGTCGGCCTTGAAGCGGTGCAGCGCGTAGCGATCTTCATGGGAATAGATCGCGACGGTACGAATCCCCAGTTCCGTGGCGCTGCGAAAAACACGAGTCGCGATCTCACTGCGGTTGGCAGCCAACAATCGTTTGATGGGACGAACGGTCATGGAGATGATGCGGCGGTAGGGAGGGAGGAACGGGCCTGTGGAATGAAGCCAGGAATTTAACGCACAGCAAGCCGCCGCTGTAGACCCGGTCGCCAAAGCGCAGCCGTTCCCCTCCGCCGGGTGCCCGCAAAACCCATGCGATCCACACCATCGAAGCGATCCGCAAAGTAGCTCGGCTGTCCCAGCCGAGAGAGAGAGTAGCTCGGCTGTCCCAGCCGGGAGATGCGTTCATTCACAGGCTGGAAGCCTATGCCACTGTTCACAGGCTGGAAGCCTATGCCACTGTTCACAGGCTGGAAGCCTATGCCACTGGGCTCACAGGCTGGAAGCCTATGCCACTGTTCACAGGCTGGAAGCCTATGCCACTGTTCACAGGCTGGAAGCCTATGCCACTGGGGGGCTGCCTCAGCCGGCTTTGTCCAGCAGGCCGCCGCCGTGGGAGCGGGTGGGCCCGCGGCCATAGGTTTCGGTGCGTTCGGTACCGGGCAACATCAACCGCAGGAAGTGGCTGGTCGTGTCGGCCAAGTGGTACTGGCAGACGAACAGCGAAAGAGCGGCTTCGCGCACCTGGTCCATCTGTTGACCGATCGCTTCGCAGCGCTCCAGTAGATGCGTCGCCGCAGCCTGATGATCGGCCCGCTGAGCGACCTGGCGGAGCGCCTGCCGCAGCGAGTAGCACTCCGGCGGCGCGGCGGAATGATCGAGCAGTTCCCGCCGCCGTTCGATCGCCGCTTCCAGCTCGCCGAGTCCGATCTGTAGAGCCGCGGTGGCTTCGGGCAACGCGGCGAACGCCCCGTCGCGGGTCAGCGAACGAGCGGTCTGCACCGTCGCGTCCAACTCCTCCGACGTGGCTTCCAAGTGATCGAGGTATTCCGAAAGGTCATCCAGCCAAGGCTGCATGGTGGTTATCCTGCGCGACGAAGGGTAAACAGTTCGAACATCGGGTCGGCGATCGTGTCGGCCGAAGCTTCGGTGATGTCCTCGACCATGATCTGGTCGAGTTGTTGTTGAAAGATTTTTTCGGTCTGGCCGCCGTGCATGTAAGCGGGCTGGTCGACCGTCTTTCGCATCGAGGACAGCATCTGGCCGAACAGCGTCTGGCCGACGAACTGCTGGAACGACTCGCGCAGCGCGTCGCCCTCGCCACTGGGTTCCTGGGCCGACGGCACCGGCGGCAAAGCCGATCCGGGCGCACTGCCGGAGGAATGGGGCAGGGCCGCAGACCCGTAGGCCAGCGGATGATTGGAGCGGAGTTCCATGATGGGCTGTCCTTATTGAAAGATGACTTCGCCGTAAAGATCGCCCTTCAGCTTCAACGTCTTGATAATGGCGATCAGGTCGTCGGTCGGAACGTCCAGGGCGTTCAACGCATCGGCCAGGTTTTTGAGTTTGACGTTCGCCACTCGCGGAGCCTGGGGGTCCAGCGGCATCGTGGCGTCGAGCTCGACGAAGCTTTCCCGAGCGACCGCTTCGATTCGCAAACCGCGATGCGAGATCAGTACCGGAGCGATCTCGACGTCTTCTCCGATCACGACCACGCCATCGCGTTCGTTGATCACCACGCGAGTGGAATTCTTGGGCAACTGGATCGGAATGTTCAGGATCAGCGAAATAAATTTGATCGGGTTGCGCTGATAGATTTCGGGGATCGGCACTTCGATGTGGGATTGTCCGATCGCTCGGGCTCGCAGAGCGCGCTGCGACGGATCGGCCCCCGCACCTTCCAGACCGATCGTGATTTCACCCAGGTTGTTGATCTCGTCCTCGATTCGCTGGGCGGTATCAAAGTCGGCGAAGTCGGAATGGATGATCAGGGTGATCTTGCCATCGGCATGGAAGCCCGTGTTGACGGTGGCTTCCATCTTGCCGCCGTTTTGAATCGTCGCGGTGGTCGGCGTTTCTTCCGGGGAAAGCTGCAAGGGCCCTTCGGCCAGGCCGTACACCTGCGGGTTGTCGCTGCGAGGACCGAGCAGCGGTGTCAGCATCAGGTAGCCGCCTTCCAAACTTTTGGCGCCGATCGCGTTGACGCGAATGTTCAGCCGGTCGCCCTGCTGGGCACCGGTCGGCGGGATCTGGGCGGAGACAAAGACCAGGGCCACGTTCTTGGCGTCTTCGACATCCGACAAGTCCAATTGGCCCGCGGTGTCGCGCGCCATCTGGCCACCCATCAACTGCATCATCCGGGCCAATGCCCGAGCCGTGGGCCGGGCGTCCGGATCGCCGGTGCCTTTCAGGCCGACCACCAATCCCAGACCTTGCAGGGTGTTGCCTTCCTGGCCCTTCAGGCGGCAGATGTCGCCCAGCATCATCCCGCCGGCGCCGGCCTGGCCGCTGCACACCGCCAGCGCGGCCAAGAAGACGCACCAGCGCAGCAGCGATGATCCCGCCGTCGCCGTCCAGCGAATCGGCAAGGCGGTGGCCGATGGCGAAAATGTCAGAAATAGCAATCGGGTCGAGAACATCAAAACGGTTGGAACTCCTCGAACAGACGCTGCAGCCAACCGCGACGGTAACCGTCGCGAAGTCGCCCGCGTTCGTCTTTGCGGATTTCGGCGTCCAGTAGGTCTTTGCTCAGCAGGACATTGTCGGGACCGATATCCGCCGCCCGGCAGGTGCCGATCAACGAGGTTTCGAAGACATTGTTGTTCACCCAAATCCGCTTGCTGGCCTCCAGCACCAGGTTGCCATTGGGGCGGATGTCGACGACCTCGGCGGCGATATTAAACGACAACGACTCCCGCGATTCGATCGATGCGTCGGCCCGGTACAAACTGTTCAGCGAACCGGCCACGGCGGGATCACCGTCGGGCTGCGGTGCCGGTTTGAGGGCCCCGCCGGTCAACTGTACCCAGTCTTCCAGGATGATGTCGTACAGCGAGTTCTTGCGGTTCTCGGCAGAGCCTTCGGCACGCATCCGCGCGATCTCGTCGACGCGGATCGTGACGATGTCGTGCAGTTGGTATTGGCGCAGCGGCGCCGGCGGCACGTACGTCCAGCTGGCCTGGGCGAGCCCACTCGCCGGAGCGACTTGTTGCCGGTACGCGGCCGCGGCGGGCGGCGAATCGAGGGGCAGCGCACCGTTGGGAAGCGGCTCGGCGGCCGGCCGGCCGGGCATGGGGCCCGTCTGGGGACGTTGATGAAACAAGCTGCTTTCCTGGCCCCTGACCGCCGGGCTGGAGGCCGACAGCAGGCAGAGCATCGCGGCCGCGGTCGCGAGCTCGCGCAGTGGGATTCGCTGGGTCAGTTGGTCTTCAAACATCATCGGGACCGCTCCGCGACAACCTGGGGAGGACGGGTAAGGATCTCGACCGCGCCGGGGGCGGCCACGCGGGCCAACAAGCGGCGTCGCGGCTGGTCGGTTTCGACTTGAATCAACTCGCCTTGGGCACCGTCTTGCAGGGCTCGCGCGGCGGTGCGAACCACGACGCCACCACCGATCACGCTCAGCTCGACTAGGTCGCTGCGGCGGACCAGCGTGGGCGGACCCACGTCGCCCAGGCGAACCGGGCGATCGCGATGCAGGGCGCTCTTCACTTCCTGACCGACCAGGACTTCGGGGTCGGTGACCAGGCCGGTCATGTCGGCGCCAGTTGGCAGCGATTGCCAGTGCAGGTCGGAGGCGGAGACCAGGTCGCCACGGCGGAGGCTGCGGCGGGCGACGACCACGCGGGGCCCGTCCACAGCCGCGACCGGAGCAGCCGCGGCGGTCCTTGCGGGATCCGCGACCGGGGTCGACGCGCTGGTCGGGATCACCTTGAAGGCCCGCTGGGGTTCAGGGGCCCGAGGGGGCGCGCTGCTAGGGCGAGATGTGTTGCTGGTGTCCGTGCTCGTGCTCGTGCTCGTGCTCGTGCTCGTGCTCGTGCTCGTGCTCGTGCTCGTACTCGTACTCGTGCTCGTACTCGGTGCGGAGGCGGCTCGGTACTCGACCGCAATTAATTCCGGTCCCGACCACAGGGCGTGGGTGTCGCCGGTCAAGCGTCGCGAGAGCGCTTCGGCGATGCGTTGTCGCTCGAGCGTCAATCCGCGTCCGTCCGGCGGGACCAAAGCCACGACCAACCGCGAGAGCCCCTGCCACTGAGGCGATACCCGGCCGACCGGTTTGACGACATCGCCCAGCCGGACCACGGTCGTGTCGACCGTGACGCGTCCGAGCGACTGGAGGTTCCAGTGCGTTGGCTGTTGTGCCGAGGCGGAGCTCGTCAGGCAGCACAGCAACAGGAGCAGAACGCGGGGCGAAGGCATGTGGGCGAGGTCCACGGGGTTGCGGAAGAATAAAACGGTGACGGCGAACGGCAGGCCGGCCGGCGAGGCGGGCGAGGCGGGCGAAGCGAGCGAGGCGAGCGCTAGAATCGTCGGAGGTTCGAGATCGTTTGCATCATCTGGTCTCCGGCCTGCACCGCTTGGCTGTTCAATTCAAAGGCTCGCTGGGTGGTGATCAAATCGATCAGTTCCTGAACCGGTTCGACGTTACTGGCTTCGAGGTTCCCTTGGCGCAGTACGCCGGTGCCCTGTTCGCCGGGATTGGCCAGGATCGGTTGGCCCGAGGCATCGGTTTGCTGATACATGTTTTCGCCCACCTTCAGCAGGCCGTCGGGATTGACGAACTGTGACAGTTGCAGCTGGCCCAGTTGCGACAGTTCGACTTCGCCGGGCAGCCGAGCCATCACCACGCCATTGGGATTGATGACCAGGTTGATGGCGTCCTGAGGCACCTGGATCGGAGGGTCGACCAGGCGGCCGGTTTGAGCCGACCCCAGGACCAGTTGTCCGTTGGCGTTGATGTCCAGGTTGCCGGCCCGGGTGTACATCGTGCTCTGCGTGCTGGGATCGATCACCGGCAGATAGCCTTTGCCCTGGATCGCGATATCCAGTTCGCGGCCGGTCTGTTTCAGCGTACCCTGGCGTTGATCGGTTTGGGTGCTGGTGACGCGCACGCCCAGGCCCACCTGGGTGCCCACGGCGGTGGGGTTTTGGTTGGCATCGAGCGCGCCGGGATAGACCTCGGCGCGGTACAGCAGGTCTTCAAAATTCGCGCGATCTTTCTTGAAACCGGTGGTGTTGATGTTGGCCAGGTTGTTGGCGATGACGTCCAACTTGGTCTCCATCGCTTCCATACCGGTCGCGGCGGTGTACAGCGTTTGCACGCTCATAAGGTATTCCTCAAAAAGATCTATCGCTGCAACAGACGCGTGGTCAATTGTCCCAGCATGTGGTCCTGGTTCTGGATCATCTTGACGTTGGCTTCGTAGCCTCTGGAGGCTTCGATCAATTCCATCATGGCGCGGGTCGGTTGGACGCCGGACTGTTCCAGGAACCCGCTGACTACGGGACGCTGGGCGGGGCCGGCAAGATCAAAATCGGCCATCGGTTTGAATTGATTACCGCCCAGGTGTGCCAGGTCGCCCAGCGATTTGGGCCGCGCGATCAGCAGGGATTGCTGTTGGGCGCCTTGCGCGATGTGGCCGCCATCGAGCACTCGATAGGGCAGGTTCGGATCGATGCGGATCGGTCGACCGCCCGGTCCCAAGACGGCTTGGCCGGTCTGGGTGGTCAGATTGCCTTGATCGTCGAACAAAAAGTTTCCGGCTCGCGTCAGCACCTGGTCTTCGCCGTCCTGGACCACGAAGAACGCGCCGGGATCGTTGATGGCGAAGTCGGTTTGGTTGCCGGTTTGACGGATCGGACCCACGTCGAACTGGGTCTGCGCGGCCTGAACCGTCACGCCGCCGCCCACATCATCGGCCCCGCCGAGGCCGGCGGGCACCTGGCCCGCTTCGATCATTTCGGCAAAGCGAGCCTGGAGGACGGCCTGTTGCGGACGGTAACCCGGGGTTTCCACGTTGGCCAAATTATTGCTCAATACCTGCAGGCGATGGTTTTGCGCATTGGCACCCGCTGCGGAAACGTAAACACCGTAGGGCATGACGGACCTCGTCGAGAAACGGTTCCCCCCGATTTCGACCAACCTCTCCTTATCACTCCCGAGCACGGCGGAGCAAGAGCAGATGCCAGTGGTGACCACCGTTTCTCCGGCCAAATTGAACCTGTACCTGGAACTGCTCGGGCGCCGCCCCGATGGGTTCCATGAACTGGAAACCGTGATGGTCGCCGTCGACCGCTGCGACCACGTCCGGGTCACGACTCAGGACGATTCTGCGGTCCGCGTTGTCGCCCGCTGGCTGCCCGGCCGAGCCGTCTGGCAGCAGCGGCTGGGTGGCTGTGCGGCGGACATGCTACAGATTCCGCAGGACGCATCGAATTTGGTGGTCCGGGCGGCGGAGCGGATGCGAGAGGTGTACGGACTGTCGGGCGGGTGGCAGATCCGGCTGGATAAATCCATTCCGGCCGGGGCGGGAATGGGCGGGGCCAGCAGCAACGCCGCGTCCGTGCTCCGCTGCGTCGCTCGGCTGCACGATATTCCGCTGGATGATCGACGACTTTGGGAAATCGGCGGCGAGCTGGGCAGCGACGTTCCCTTCTTTCTGGGACTGCCGGGGGCGCCGTCGCGTGCCGCGTTGGCCACCGGACGAGGGGAACGCCTGCAGCCGGTCGCTCTCGACGCGGCACCGGTTTTCGTGGTGGCGTTTCCCCCCCAGTCGCTGTCCACCGCGGCCGTTTACGCAGCTTGCCAAGTACCCGCCACGCCGCGAACCAGCCGGGCTCTGACCCGGGCCATGGCGGCCGGGGACACCGCGGCGATGGCCGCCGGATCCTTCAATCGCCTGGCCGAACCGGCGCGGCGGCTGTCTCCGTGGATCGACCGCCTGCTCGGTGCGATGCGGCGAGCGGATTTGAACGGATGTCAATTAACCGGAAGCGGTTCGGCTTGTTTTGCCGCCGCCCGGTCTCGGCGGCACGCTCTTCGCAGTGTTCGCCACTTGGCCGCCGAAGGATTTGAAGTTTCATTTATTGTTTCCCCATTGTCGCTGCCAACTCCGTTACAGTAACGGAAGTTGCGAGTTCAAACGGCACCGATTGTCAGCAACCGGTTAGGGAGGGTCGGAGAGTGGAAATCACTGAAGTACGCATCAAGCTTATGGAGGACTCGGAGGACCGCCTGCGGGCGTTCTGTTCGATCACCTTCGATCACTGTTTTGTGGTCCGAGATCTGAAGATCATCGATGGCGCCAACGGACCTTTTGTGGCCATGCCCAGCCGCAAGTTGACCAGCCACTGCTTTCGCTGTGGGTACAAGAACCATCTTCGCGCGGCCTACTGCAACCAGTGCGGGGCCAAGTTCCGGCGGGATCAGGGGGGCGATTACGATTCGCCGCAGAAGCTGTACGCGGACGTTGCTCACCCGATCAACAGCGAATGCCGCGAGCAGATCCAGCAGGCGGTGATCGAGGAGCTCGAGGCGGAGCTGAAGCGGGCGGGCCAGCCCGGATACCGCTCGCGCTACGACGACGAATTCGAAGACGGCAACGTCGCCGAGCCCGACGAGCCGACCAGCAAGGCGACGCCTCCCAAGCCGCACTTTCAAAACGAACGACGCGATTCCGGGGCTCCGGCCAAGGGAGACGACGAGGACAGCTTCGGCGCCGGGATTCTGTAGGCCGTCACGGCTCGGAGAGCCGTGCTACTTTTTTCGACTGGACACCCCTGCGGCGGCTTTAGCCGTCGATTTTGCCCTGTGGGCAGCGGAGGTCGAAGAGGCCGAAGATTTCGTCGCGGGTCAGCCCGCCGCCGCTGCGCGGTGAGCCGGTTTCGGCGAAGATGGCTTCGAACAGTTCACGCTTTTCATCCAGTACCCGAGCGATCCTTTCCTCGATCGTGTTCATCGCCAACATCCGAGTGATCGTCACGGCACCTTTGACACCGATCCGATGCGCGCGGTTGATGGCTTGGTCTTCGATGGCCGGATTCCACCAGCGGTCGAACAGAAAGACGTAGCGGCAGAACTGTAGATTCAGGCCCACGCTGCCGGCTCCGTAACTCATCAGGATGACTTTGCAGTCCGGATCGTTCTTGAAGCGGTCGATCACGCCGTCGCGTTTGGAGTGCGGGACGCGGCCGTGGTATTCCAGCGGTCCAAACGGGGCCAGGGCCGAGCGCATCTTTTCGATGCTGCTGACCCACTGGCTGAAGACGATCGCCTTCTGGCCGCTGGCCGCCACCTCTTCCATGTCGGCGACCAGCCGTTCCAGTTTGGCGCTGCTGCCGGTGGCCGGGTCGAAGTTGCAGATCTGTTTCAGCCGCAGCACCAATTCGAACACGTGCTGGATGGTCAGGTCCGCGTCCATCTCCTCCAGCCGCACGACGCCTTCGTTTTCGGCCTTTTCGTAACTGGCCCACTGCTGGGGCGTCAGTTCCAGTTCGGCATCACGACTCAGCCGCGGCGGCATGTCGGTCATCACCAGATCTTTGGTCCGTCGCAGGATGTAATCGCGCGTGGCTTTGCCCAGCGACGCCGCTTTCATGTCGCGGTTCAGATAGCCCGGTGAGAGGAATTCAAAGATGCCCACCAGATCGTCCTGGCTGTTCTCCACCGGCGTGCCGGTCAGGGCCCAGGATCGCGTGCGTGAGATCGAACGCACGATCTGGCTGGTCGTACTGCTCTGGTTCTTGATCCGCTGGGCCTCGTCCAGGGTGACCAGGTCGAAGTGGACGTCGTCGCCCAGCACGATGTCGCGGTCGCGCATCAACAGTTCGTAGTTGGCCACTTTGACGGGCACCTCGCCGCTGCGCCACTGCCAGGCCCGTTTGGCTGCGTTACCCTCGATGGCCGCGATCGGAATCTCCGGCGCCCAGACACTGAATTCCCGCAGCCAATTGGTGACCAGCGGTTTCGGGCAGATCAACAGGATGTTGCGGCACTCGCCGCTGCACAGCAGCATCCGAATCGTGCTGATGGCCTGCATCGTTTTACCCAGCCCCATCTCGTCGGCCAGCACGGCGGCATAGCGCGGGAAGAGGAACGCGATCCCGTCCATCTGGTAGGGAAAGGGTTTGAACGGAAAGTTCAATTGGCCGCTGCCGACCAATTGTTCCAGCGGCGGCTGCAGCAGGTAGTACAGGCGGTCCTGCAATTTGACGACGTCGGCCGGCGGTTTGATCCGCGTCAGTTTCGCGCCCTCGGCGTCGTCCACGCTGCGTTTGCGCTTGGCCTTCTTCTTTTTGCGAGCGGCGCTAGCGTCGGCGGCCGCAGCGTCGTCGTCCTGTTTCTTGGCCGGCAACTGCCAGGCGGGGGATTCCGGGAACTGAAACCCGGTGGTGCGCACGGCCAATTTCTTCAGCCGGATCGGGATCGAGCGGAAACGGACCGTTTCGGCGTCCAGGGTGGCGAACCGATTCGGGACCAGGTCCTGATCGGCAAACCACGATGGCCCCAGCTGTACCGATACGGCACCCAGGTGGGGCGCAGCCTCATCGGCGGGCGAGGGCGCAAGGGGCGTAGCCCCCGCCGCCGGGGATTGGACCGGCGGCAGCGAAGGTTGTCGCAGGGGGATAATCATCGACTAGGCGGCTCGGGCGACTTGTTGCTGGGCTTCCTGGATCGCTTCACGAATCCGGCTGAACGGTTCCATCAGGTCCGGCAGTTCGTCAAATCTCTCGGCCAGTTCGCGGACGGCCGCCGCCCGCTCCATCGCCACCAGGCATTCGGCCTCGGCGATCAGCACCGATTCGTAGCCCGGCAGCGAATCGCTGGTCACCGGTCCTTCTTCGCCTTCGGCCGCGCGGGCCACGAGCCCGATCGGCGCCGGCAAACTGGCATCGAGATGCAGGGCTTCGGGTTGGTCGCAGCAGATCAGCAGCGGCCGCACGCGGGCTTTGGGCAACAGCGCCGTGCCGACCGCTTCACCGATGATGTGCTCGCGCAGCGTGGGTCCGAACAGGATCTCGTGCGCACGGCTCGGGCGGACCGGCAGCGTGCAGTGAAATTCCAGCGGGCGGCCCGCACTGTTGAGCATCAGGTAGCCGCCTGTCCATCCCGCACGTTCACAGTGTTGGACGGTGTAAAACCCGATGGCGTCCGGCGTCGCAGCCATAAAACTCCCTTGCAAACCAGACTGGTACGGTCAACAGATACACCTTTCGGTCTGTCGGTCACCCGGACTTTAACGGCCCTGGGCGGACGGTGCGGATTGTTCCGAGACGAGGGAAAATTCCGAAAACGACGAAAAAATCGTTGATTTCGGTTATCGATGCCTGCAATTCTGAAGGGCCGAGCCAGATGCTCGACATTCCAAAATCCTGGTGGTTATACTCGTCAGCAATTCGCGTCCTCGATCTCGTCAGGAATGCTCTCATCATGTCGCAAGACCCCGGTAATGTTTCTCCCGTTTTCCGCATCGACGTTTCCGCTGAAAACAGCAATCCCGTCGAAGGGGATGGCGAAGCCACCACGATGGCGCTGTTGCGTCAGTTGGCGGTCGGCCAACAGCAGACCAATCGCCTGCTGGAAGAACTGGTGCAGCAGACGGTGGCCATGCACAAGCAACGGTCCAACGAACTGCAACAGTGGAAGGATGCCAATCCGGAACTGACGCGTTCCTGTCGCCGAGCGGCCGAAACGCTCAGCCGCGTGCAGACCCAGTTCCTGGAAAACATGACCGAAGAGATCCTCGACAACCAAGAGAATCTGGTCGAAGGCGAGTTTCTGATGAACGAATTCGTCGACCGCTTCGGGCCTCGCCTGGCCCACCTTAACGGTGTCCTGCAGGTGTTGGCGCAACTGGGCAGCGGTGTGCCGGTAGAAAACTGATCGTCCGGGCGGTGCCGGCTCCCCCCGATACCGCTCTTGCCTTTCGAGTGATGGTTCAAAAGATCCCATGCCCAGCGTGCTGCTAACCGCTTTTGAACCCTACGACCACTGGCAGGAAAACAGCAGCTGGCTGGCGCTGGTCGAACTGACCCGCTGGCTGGAGGATACCCAGCACATCACCACGCGGCGCTATCCGGTCAGCCTGCCCGGGGTGCGAAAGCGGCTGGCCGAGGACTTGCGGGGCAATTACGACCTGGTCCTGCATCTAGGCCAGGCCCCCGGCGCCACCCATATTCTGCTGGAAGCCGTCGGCTTAAACGTCCACGCCAACGGCCAACCCCTGATCGACGACGCGCCCACCGCTTACCGCTCGGCGTTGCCCCTGACGCAGTGGCGCGAGCAACTGTGCGAAGCCGGCATCCCGGCGCAGGTTTCCCAGCACGCGGGAACCTATCTGTGCAACGCCACGCTGTTCCTCAGCCAACACCTGATCGCCCAGCGGCAGATGGCCAGCCAGGTCGCGTTCGTGCACCTGCCGCTGACGCCGGCCCAAGCCGCTCGCGAACCGAGCATGCGGGCTTCGATGAGCACCCCGCTGGTGGCCGCCGCGATCGCCGCCATGCTGCAGACCCAGGCCGTGGCATAGGCTTCCAGCCTGTGAAACCAGTGGCATAGGCTTCCAGCCTATGAAAACCAGTGGCATAGGCTTCCAGCCTGTGAAACCAGTGGCATAGGCTTCCAGCCTATGAAAACCAGTGGCATAGGCTTCCAGCCTGTGAAAAGTA
>NZ_WIAD01000034.1 GCF_009618275.1 Roseimaritima sediminicola | reverse complement strand
GTGTTGTCTGCAGGCATCCTTAACGAATACAGGCGATGATTTCAGCTTGGTTTTGTGTGCCCTAAAGTCCGCTATCACAGGAACAGGAAGCGTCTGCGAGGCAAGGCCAATGAAAGCAGTAAGCAAAAAAACGAAATTCCTTACTTCGCCCCCTAGACAAACCGGAGTTCATAGAAGGGGCCGGGGGTGAGGGGGACAGCAGAGCAGCAACGTTTCTCTGTTTTGCCGGGCGATACCAGACGCGTCTAGTCTACGCGATACGGAGTTGCATGCAGTTGCGCCCGAGGCCCCTCACCCCCAACCCCTCTCTCCGCCGACCAGGGCAAGCACCACTTGCCCAGGCCGGCGGGGAGAGGGGAGTAAACGTCGGGACACATAGAATCCGTTAGAGTCAGGAGTATTTCAAGAGTCCCCTCTGGGAAAGTCGTGAGGAACGAACCGTTACTGTTCGCCGTAGATCGGTGGCTGCCAATCCTTGGGCAACCGGCCTTGGGGCCGCACGCCACGGGCATCGGCGGGAATCGGATGATCCTCGGCCGTCGCTAACGGCAGGTCATCGGGCAGGTGTTTGATACGAAAATCCTTGTACTGGATTTTCATCGCGGGTCCCACGTGCACCTGTACCGCCAACACGCCTTCGAGCGCGCGTCCGGCTTTGTCCAAATCGATTAGATCGGCCGTGGGATGTCCGTCGATCCAGTGCTGGTGATGGTTGCCGCGGACCAGCACGCGGTAATCGTGCCACACATTCGGTGCAAACGTTTTCACCGGAAACGTATCGACCACCCAGGGCTGGCCCTGGGGATCGACGACGACTTTCTCGCCGGTGTGCGACAGGATGCGGCGTCCCTTTTCCTCGTACAGCATGCCGTTGTACTTGGGCACATCGGCCACCACGTCGCACTGGTATCCCGTCACGATGTCCAGGCCCAGGTCGGGCCGCGACGTACCGCGATACTGGATCCCGCTGTTGCCGCCGGGGGTCACTTTCACTTTGACACGAAGATCAAAATTCTGGACCGTCGAACCTTTCCAGCTGATAAAGCGATTCATCTTCAGCCGTCCGTCGGTGGCGCCGGTCAGAGCCCCGTCTTCGACCGACCAGTACCGAGGATCGCCGGCCCACTGAGCCAGGTTCTTGCCATTGAAGATGCGAGTAAACCCTTCCGCATCGCGGCCGTGGCTGACCGCAGCGGCCGCTTCGGGATGCGGCACGGTGGACGCGTTGAAGTTGCCGCGAAGGGGATCCAGCGGCCCACCGAGCTGCTCGACACGCTGGTCGGTTCGTCGCCGCATCGCCGCCAAGGTTTCGGCATGCGCGGGGTCGCCCGCCAGATTCACCAATTCGTCGGGATCGTTGTGCAAGTCGTGCAGGAACTCGTGGTTGCCGTGATCGATGTAGCGCACGTACTTGAAGCGATCGTTGCGGAGGCCTTCGAAGGCCGGGATGCGATTGCGGACGGCAAAGTGTTCGTGGAAAGTTTCGGTGCGCCAGTCGTCCGGCTTGCCCTCGGCGACGATTTCGCGAAGGCTGTGGCCCTGATAGGATTCCGGCACGCTGGCGCCGGCCCAGTCCAGGAAGGTGGCCGGCAGGTCCAGGTTCAGCGCGGCCGCGTCGGTGACTTGGCCTCGCTGGGACGCGTCGACGCGAGGGTCGGAAATGATCAACGGCACTCGCAAGGATTCTTCGTAGTGCGACCACTTGCCGGCCAGCCCGCGGTTGGCCATGTAGTAACCGTTGTCGGCCGAATACACGACGATCGTATTGTCGGCCAGGCCGGCTTCTTCCAGGGCATCGAGAAAGCGACCGATCGCCCCGTCGATCCCGCTGACCATGCGGTAGTAGGCCCGCATATTGGTCTGGTACTTCTGCGGGGTGTTCCAGCGCCAAAAGTAACGTTCGCGATTGATCGTGGTTTTCAGGAACGCGGGCAGTTTTTCAAAGACCTGTGGGTCATTCAGCCGCGGCTCGGGGATCTGCACATCTTCGTACATCCCGTCGACGGCTCGGGGCCAGGGGAAATGCCCGATGCCCGGACGGCGATCGCCGTCCTCGGCGTGGCAGGCGTTGAACCACATGTTCAGAGCGAAGGGTTTGCCGGCCGGCTGCGATTTCAAAAACTCGATGCCGCGATCGACGATCAATTCGGTCTCGTGCCGCAGGCTGCCATCGGGTTGCGGTTTGTAGTACGGGTTGCGGCCGATCGCTTCGAACTGGTCGAAATGATCCTGTTGGCGGTAGCCCTTGGGCATTTTGGCGTGCCATTTCCCGAAGTAGCCGGTGCGGTATCCGTGCTGCCGGAGGATGTCCGAGTACAGCGTCTGCACCGCCTCGGGCCGGGCCACGTCGGGGTTGGCCGGCGTGCCGTAGCTGCGTCCGGTCAAACCGGTCAGGATGGTCGTGCGGCTGACCCAGCAGATCGACTGGCTGACGAATGCATTTTCGAAGCGCGTCCCGCGAGCGGCCAGTGCATCGATGTTGGGCGTTTGAATGATCGGGTTGCCATAGCAGCCCAGCGTGCTGGTCGTTTGATCGTCGGCAAAGAAGAAGACGATATTGGGCGGTTGGTCGGCCGAGGCCCAGCCGCCCACCAGGGACAACAACAAGACAGCGAACAGTCGACTTGGCATAACGATTCTAGGGTACAAAGGTGCCGGACAATCATCCGCGGCGAACGCACCGTCTGCCGCGTGGGTACTGCCGCTACTTTAACATGACTCTGCGGCGATGAACTATGATTGTCTTCTCACGCCTCTCATTTCTGGATAAACCAATGGACATGAATCCCTTCCGCTACAAGCCCGCCGGCTTTCTGGTTGTGCTCGCGTCCCTGGTGTGCTGCACGGCATCGCTATCGGCGGCCGACGTGCCCAAAGGCGTAATCCTGGTGATGATCGACGACATCGGCTACGGCGACATCGACGGGCTGTACCCCAGCAGCCTCGAAACGCCGCATCTGGACAAACTGTATCGGCAGAGCGTGCGGCTGACGGACTTCCACGTCGGCACCACGTGTGCCCCCACGCGGGCCTCCTTGATGACCGGCCGCAGCGTCAACGCCGGCGGCGTGTGGCACACGATCGCCGGCCGCGAACTGCTGCGAGAAGACGAACAGACGATGGCCGAAGTGTTCCAAGCCAACGGCTGGCGGACGGGCATTTTTGGCAAATGGCACCTGGGCGATGGCTATCCCTTCTCGCCTCGCTTCCGCGGTTTTGATACGGCCGTGGTCCACGGCGGCGGCGGCGTGGGGCAGGGTCCCGATTACTGGAACAACGATTACTACTCGGGCGTCGACTACCAAGGCGACCCGACCGACCCCGACGTGTACTGGGAAAACGGTGAAACCTTCGAAGCCGACAAGTTCTGCACGGACCTGTGGTTCGAACGCTCGCAGAGGTTCGTCAAGCAATCCGTCAGCGAAGGAAAACCGTTCTTCTGTTACGTTCCCACCAACGCCGCCCACGGTCCCTTCAACGCGCCGCACGGTTACAAAGAAGGCTTCGATGGATTGATCGAGAACGTCGACGACAACATGGGCCGCTTGGACGCGTTTCTCACAGCCGAAGGGCTGAAGGACGACGTGCTGCTGATCTTTACCACCGACAACGGCACGACGGGCCGGCGGACGGGAGGCCTGCGCGGCCGCAAGGGCAGCCACTACGACGGTGGTCACAACGTGCCCTGCTTTGTGCGCTGGAAGAACGGCGGCCTCGGCGGCTCGCCCGATTCGGCGCGCGACGTCACGCCCCTGACCGCCGCGATGGACCTGTTGCCCACGTTCATGGACATGTTCGATCTGCAAAGACCTTCGGGTGGACACCCCCTGCACGGCATGAGCATCAAGCCGCTGTTGCTCGATTCCGATGCCGAACCCCAAGGACGCACCATCGTGGTCGACACCCAGCGAACCGCGGATTTGAACAAGTGGTCGCGGGCCTGCGTGATGCGGGACGAAGTGCGCGACGGCAAAATCGTTCACAAGTGGCGGCTGATCCGCAGTTCCGCCGAGGCCGATCCCGAGCTGTACGACTTCCAAGCCGACCGCGATACCGATGACAACCTCGCCGAACAGTACCCCGAAGTGGTCCAGTCGCTGTCGGCGGCCTACGACCAATGGTGGGATGCCATCAGCGAAGACTGGCAACCCTATCCACCCTTTGTGGTCGATCCAGAAAAGGAATCGGATCTGACGTTGATGTCGCACAGCTGGATCGGTGCGAACATGTCGCCCTGGCACCAGCGGGCGGTCAAGTCGGCCGTCCAAGGCACCAACACCCACTCGATCCGCTTCGACAAACCCGGCCGCTACCAGATAGAACTGCGCCGCTGGCCCCGCGAAGACGGCGGCCCGCTGGGCGGTCAGAGCGGGTCGCAGGAAGGCAAAAGCCTCCCGATCGCTCAAGCCGAGTTGTCGATCGAAGGCGTTGGCAAGCAGAAACAGCAGGTCGATCCGGACGCTACCGCGGCGACCTTCGAAATGGACATCCAAACGCAGGAGCCGACCAAGATTTCGTCGATGTTCTACGACCAACAAGGCGAACCGCTCGGTGGGGCGTACTACGTCTATATCCGTCCCGCCGACGTCCCCTAATTTCTCTCCAACGGATTGCACGCGACCTCCTCATGCCATCACCTGATTCTTCCCCACCGCCCGACATTCCACCGGCGGACAGTTCTACACTTGAAGACCAGATCGCCTTTGCCCGCTTGGTCGACGAGATTTGTTCACGGGTCACGACATGCTTAGCCCAAAACGGTCAACTCAACTCCGTGCTCGAAGCCGAGACGACGCCGGTATTCATCAAGGGCGGCGACTTTCGTCTGCTGTACACCAACCCCGCCTACGTCCAGATGTTTGCTCAGGAGAGCGTTCCGGTGGGCCGGGTCGGTGGCAGTTTCCTGGACGACTCGCTCGCCGCCATTTCAGATGCCAGCGATGCGTTAATCAGCCAAGGAGCGGATCGTTTGATCTTCGATCATTTTGGTTCCGACAGCAGCGGCCGCCGCTTTCTGTTTCGTACCGGCAAACGCGTGATTAGTGACAAACACAATCCCGGCATCGCCATGCTGGGTGTGGCGAAATTAATCAAGATCGTGGGGGCCGACAGCAATCCGGAAACGCGGCGATTGTCGCTGGCCCAGCAGTGGGACCGGTTTCAGAAGCTGGACACCCGCGATCGCGAGATCGCCGTCGCGCTGGCCCGTGGCGACAACCTGATGGTGATCGCCGAGCGACACGGGATCACCAAACGCACCGTCGAAAACCGCCGCAACCATCTGCTCGAACGCATCGGTTTGAACTCGCCGCTGGACCTGGCCAAAGCCATGGTCCGCTTCCAGGAAAACGGCTTCGCCGACTTTCACGTCTGAGCCGCGATGGATCACAGCGGCTGGACGAACCAACCACCCAGGTTCGTCTCGGGTGCCGGAATTTCGGGCATGGCTTGGCCGGTCAACTGAGCCACGGCCCAAGCGGCGCGGGCCCCGACGAAGGAATTCAAGGATTCTTCGCGTTCGAATCGACGCAGCAGTTCCAGAGAGTCGTCCGAGCCCATCTTGGCCAGCGTGACAGCCGACATCCCGCGAACCAGAATGTGCTCGGGCAACATCGAACCGGCGTCGGCCAGCCGTTGCTGTAAAGCGGTAATGACCTTCTGCTCGGGCTGCCCCCTCAAGATCTCGCCCAGCGACCACACGCCGGCGGCCCGCAGCGCGGGTTCGTAAGGGGCGTTCTTGGGAACCAACCGCATCAGCGGCTCGGCGCCCTCTTGCCAGGCCAGTTCTCCCAGGGTCTCGACCAGATGCATGGCCACGCCGCTTGCGGTGGAATCGAACCGGTCGGCCAAGCCGGCCAATCGCTGCGTCGTTTGCCGCAGCACCTCCGCGCCCCAGGCCTGCGTACTCAACCGCTTGATGCTCCAAGCCGCCGTGATCGCCACTTCGCTGCGTTCGTGGTCGAGCAACGCGAACACATCCTCGCGCAGCTCGCGACGCTGCAGCTGTGTGGCGATCATCAGGCCCTGTTCCTGCGCCCGCCAACGATCGCTGCGCACCGCGCCGGTGGCCGCTGCGATCACGGCCGGCCGAAGCTCGTCGCGCCGGGCGAAGGCCAACAGCAAATCTCGAGCGGCGTGCCGCGTGTCGGGAACCGGATCGTCCAAGGCTTGGGCCAACAACCCGACGCTCCGCCGGTCGGCGGCGGTGCTCAGCGCGGCAACCGTCACGCTGCGCACGTTGGCGTCGCGGTCGGTGATATTCTGGTCGGCTCGGGCCACGACCTGCGCGGGTGCCAAGCGACGCAGCTGCCGCAGCCCTTCGCCGGCTACGGCTCGGTCCGGCAAATCGGCAAAGCGCTCGAGCAACGCCACGGTCTCCGGCGAGTCCTGGCGGCGGAGCAGCCGAATCGCGATCAACTGCTCCGGCCCGTCGTCGCCCGCCGCCTCGAACTGCTGCTGGGCAAGTTCCACCACCGCCGGATCACCGATTCTTCCCAGCGCCGTGGCCGCTTGCAAACGCAGAGCCGGCGAGGCGTGGGGCGCGCCGAGCAAACGCGTTAGGGGCGCGGTCGCCGCGGGAGCCGCAACCTGTCCCAAGGCCTCGATCGCCAGGCGAACCTGCAGGGGATGCGGGGCGTCGCTCGGCTGGGGCGTCGCCGCCGCGGCTTCCACTCGCCGCAGCCAGAGCGGCCGCAGCCGGCCCACGTCCCAGGCGGCAGCGGCCGGTTCCAGGACGGCCGCCAACGCCAGCGGCCAATCCGCTGCCGACGACCAAAAGCCGGCTTCGTCGATCGGCTGATCCATCGCGACCAGGGCCTGCGCCGCGGCCACGCGGCACTCCAGCGGCCGGCCGCCATCGTGGACCAACCGCCGCAGTTCCGCCGCCCAGTCCTCGGCCACGGGCATTCCCAAACCCACCGCCTGCACGATCGCTTCGGCCGCGTCGCGGTTGAGGTCCGCTTCGTCGGCCTGCAAGCACCGTGTCCAGCGGTCGGGCAGGGACGCCAACCACACGAACTCGGTTTCTTTCAAGGGCAGGTGCGGTCGTTCGAGATACCGCCAAGAGATCGCTGGCGAATCTCCGGCGGCTGGGTCCACCGCCGGCGACGACATCTCCGCGGTGCCTGGCCCCTGCGCCCAGCCCGCGGCTGAAATCGACAACCCCAGCACGAGGACGAACAGTACAGGCAGTGGACACAAAACGGTTCCGGTTTTTCTCGACAACATCGGTGCTTACTCGGGTCGGGTCAATTGTTGAACGCGGAGCCGCATCGCCAGGTACAGCACGACGATCGCCACGCCCGATGCATACCAAGCCATCGGCAACAAATCGTATTGCTCGAAACCGGGCAAACGAAACACCGACAACGCGGCCGCCATGGGGTTGATCGACAGAGCCGCCTGGACGGTCGCGAATCCAAACGGGGCGTCGCGAGCCAACCACACCAGCATCGTCCCGCCGAACAGACTCAGCACGCAGATGTAGGCCGTGATCGTGGCGGCTGCGGTACGGCGGAACAGACTGCCCACCGTGGCGCTGATCATCAAAGCGAGCAAACCGGCCAGCAACAAACTCACGAATCCGTACACCACCTGGACCCACACCGTGGGCTGGATGTACAGCATCACCAGGTAACCGGGAATCGTCGACGCGATCAGCAACAACATCGTCCAGAACACACTGAACAATTTGCCGCGGACAATCGCTCCGCCGGACAAGGGCGTGGTCCGCAGCAGCGGCCAAGCACCGTTCTCGCGTTCGCTGCTGATCAAGCCGGCCGCCAGCGACGGCAGGAACATCACCAACAATCCCATCTGCAGCAACACCAGCGGTCCGCCCACCGCTTCCAGTTGCAACCGAATACTGCCGGTGGTGACCGCCAAGGCCAGTAACAAGGACAGCACGGCGCAGATCATCACCAACCGGATCATCCAGTGCGAGCGGCCAAATCGCCGCGTGCGGAACTCCTTGATCATCACGGGATTCGTGCGGTTGCCGATGCCGCGACTGCGGCGGCTCGGGTCCACGACGAAAACCATCCGGCGCACCACTCGCCGCGACAAGGCTTGATCGTCCGTGATCGTTCCCTGGCTGCGAGGCCGATCCATACAGCGGCGATGCAAGCGATACACGGTCCAGGCCAGCATCGCCAAACTGGACAGCCCGGCCAACAACACATACCGTGCGACCGCACCCCAGCCGCTCATGCTCTCCTGCGACCCCAAATCCGCTTGACCGGTAATCGTCATCACCGCCGGAATCGGGGAAACACAGCGCAGCCAAGCCACGGCCGCGGCGACCA
Source organism: Roseimaritima sediminicola (assembly GCF_009618275.1). Classification (GTDB taxonomy): domain Bacteria; phylum Planctomycetota; class Planctomycetia; order Pirellulales; family Pirellulaceae; genus Roseimaritima; species Roseimaritima sediminicola. Next base: position 55,451 of record NZ_WIAD01000034.1, on the reverse strand, counting down.
GTCCCGCGTCGCCCTGAAACAGAAAGTAAGGTCCCAGCACCAACACCGCCGTCACGAACACATACCCGTAGGTCAAGCGCATGGCCGAATCGGCACTGGTCGCAAAACTGCTGACCAACAACCCCAGGGCCACGTACTGCACCGCCACCAACAGCAGCACCGCGTACAGCACCACCAGCTGTTCCTGTAGCGCGATCCCGCCCATCGCATAACAGGCCGCCGCCGCGGGCAGCGAGAGCACGAGCAACAGGCCCACAAAGGCCAGGACCGCCAACATCTTGCCCGCGTAGATCGAGAGCGCTTTCAAGGGCGAATTCAACAGCAGCGCCAGCGTCCCGCTGCGACGTTCCATCACGATCGATGTCGCCGGAAAGATCGGCGACAGCAACACCACCGAGGCCAACAAGCCATAGGCGAACAAGCCGAACAGGTCCTGCGCATTGGCGCCGGCCAGGTCCGCACGGGCATCGGCCGGCCAGCGGATCAGGATCAGCGCCGCAAAGGCCAGCACCAGCAAGCACTGGATCACCGCGGCCCGGCGAGTCCGAGCGATGGCCATGCATTCACGACGCAGAATGACAAACATCAGCGGTCAACAAACAAGGGAAACGAAACCAATCTCAAATCGCAGATCGCAAATCGCAAATCTTCTGACCTTTACTCCCCTCTCCCCGCCGCTCTTGGGCAAGTGGAGCTTGCCCAAGAGCGGCGGGGAGAGGGGTTGGGGGTGAGGGGCCTCCGGCGCAACTGTCTGACTCCTTGCACTGGATTCATGTGCCGCGTCCGGCATCAAAGTTAGGAAGGATGATGCGGGCAGTACTGCTGTGCTGCCCCCTCACCCCCAACCCCTCTCCCCCCGAAGCCTGACTCGCTTAGGCTCGCCAGGCTTCGGGGGGAGAGGGGAGTAAACGTTTCTATTCGTACACAGAATCCGTTAAAACCCTCAAACCCCAAACCTCAAACCCCAAACCCCAAACCTCAAACCTCAAACCCCAAACCTCAAACCTCAAACCCCAAACCCCAAACCTCAAACCTCAAACCCCAAACCTCAAACCTCCCATCAAACCTCCAGCGGCGCATTCTGCTGGACCACCGACAGGAAGGCATCCTCCAAACTGGCCTGCAGTTCGCGGAACTGAGTGATCCGAATGTCGGCTTGGATCAACGCCGCCAACACCTCGCTCAACTGCGTTTCGTCGCGAGCCGTTTCAAAACGGACCATCGACTCGGCGGCCGAGACCGTGATCGGCTCGTCGTCCTGCAACAACTTTTCCAGCGTCGCCTGGACCGCAGCGGTCGGTTCGCCCGGCGGCAACTGGATCTCGATCATCCGCCGCTGACTCAGGTCGCGCATGATCTGTTCCAGCGATCCGGCCGCCCGCAACCGTCCGTGGGTGATGATCGCGACCTGATCGCAGATCCGCGAAAGCTCCGGCAGGATGTGGCTGGTGACGATCAGGGTCTTGCCGGCGGCGGCCAACTGCAACAACAGATCACGCATCTCGATGCGGGCCTGGGGATCGAGCCCGTTGGCCGGTTCGTCAAAGATCAACACCTCCGGATCGTGCAGCAGCGTGCGAGCGATCCCGATCCGCTGCTGCATGCCGTGGCTGAGGCTTTCCACGTAACGATCCTGCATGTACGTGCTGGAGGTGATCTCCAGCACTTCGGCGATCCGCCGGATCCGTTGGCGGCGAGGCAGGCCGAACGCGGCGCCGAAGAAATCCAAGTACTCGCGGACTCGCATGTTGTCGTAGGAACCAAACCCGTCGGGCATGTAACCGACCAAACGCTTGATCTCGGAGGACTGCTGCGTGCAGTCAACGCCGGCGATCGTCGCGCTGCCGGACGTTGGTTTGGCCAAACCCACCAGGATCTTGATCGTGGTCGTCTTGCCGGCCCCGTTGGGACCGATAAAGCCCAGGATGTGGCCGCGTGCAACCGACAACGTGAGGTCGTCGAGGGCTTGAAAATCGCCGTACCGCTTGCTCAGGTTGCGGATCGCAACGATGGGTTGTTCGTCACTCATCGGTTCGGTTCAGTTTCCGTTCGAAGGAAGGGTGCTGCCGACAACATCCAGACGCGTCTCGCGGATCGACCAACCGCTTTCCCGCGCACCGCCTTCCTCATCGGCCGGACCGCGGACATCACTGACGATAAACTCCAGCGTTAACCCGCCTTCGGGATCGAGCCTCTGCAGGGCTTCGGGTGGCAGCTCGACAGTGAATTTTCCACTGGCGTTGGAACGTTCATAAACGGTGCGCCGCTCGCCCGCGTCGGTCCCACCGATCACGTCGATGGTCAGTGTGCGCGAAGGGATATTGCCGTCGATAAACAGGCTCGCCCGCTTCAGCTGCAAGGGCAGGGCGGAGGATGGCAACTGGAAACGCAAACGCGTTCGCGTGGGGCGGGTGTAGGGATGGTTCCAGCGATGCGTCTGGTTGTCGAACACGATCGAATGTCCGCTGTCGGCCTGCACCGTGACGGCTTCGACCGCCGCGCCCGGAATCTGCACGTCCATCGCCGGCCGTGTTCCCAGGATCTCCAGCGGCAGCACCACCAGCGCGTCTTCATCGCCGGCTGCCGCCGCGGCGCCCCAGGTTACACCGCTCGAGGCCCGTTCGCTCCAGCCGATCAGATACGCGTTGTCGTCGGACCGCCGTCGATAGGCGTCGTACCAAGCCTGGTAGATCGGTCGTCGCTGCCGCTGCAGCGAATCGATGAACGTCGAATTGAAAAACTCGTTCTCCGCCAGGGCGTCTCCGATGCCGGCGACAAAGCGGCCGTCGCCGTCGAGGTTCGCCGCCAAGGGGCGTCCGTAGGGAAACACGATCACGGCGTCCTTCAGTACGGCGGCATCCGCCGGGCCGCGCGGGCTGGCCGCCGCCTCCGCTGCCTCCGCCGCCTCCGCCGCTTGGCGGGGTGCTGGGCTGGTTTGCTCGGCCGCCGTCAGGGCCTGTGCCAGGGTCGACAGGTCCACGCGACCGCTCAATCCGTCGGCGGCGAAGCGGGCTCGAGCCGTGACCGGTACGGTGCCCGTCTGGTACCGTTCGAAGGGAAACACCTGAACGCCGGCCGGCATCACGGCCTGCTCCAATCGCCAGCGATCCCCGTCGCTCCAAACAAAATGCCGGATGCGACCGGCCAGGCGCGGCGAGTGGACTTGCATCCGCGCCCCCTCGGTCGCGTGGACTTGCACCTCCTGCAAATCCTGCTGGTAGGACGCCAGCGATCCGCTGACGCTCCATTCATTCATCTGCGGATGGAACTGCATCACCTGCATCGAAGCGGTCGAGGCGGCCACCCGGGAATGGCGGCCCACACCCACCGCCACCAGAATCAGCGTGGCGAGGACCGCCGCACCGCCGCTGAGCCAAACTAATTGTTCCCTGCGCCCCGCCAGATGCAGCCCCCCGGCGGCCAACAGGACCACCGCACAGAACCCGCCCAGCACCGCGGCCAACGTCGTCCGCGATGGCAGGACGTAGCCGATCTGCTGGGCCGTGACGGCAGCCCGCAAATCGCTCGGCACCGACGGCGGCGGGGCTTCGCCGCGCAACTCCGTCGCCAATTCGCGGAGCGGTTCGCGAGCGATGAAATCCGTATCGTGCAGCTCGTTGCGAGCCGGTCGGTCGCTGGATTGGCGGGGGCGAATCAACGCCCGGCTGTCTACCAGGTTGATCAACACACGCCCCCGCCCCAGGTCGATCCCGATCACCGCCGGCCAGCCATCGATCGTGAACAGCACCTCGGCGCCGTCGACCAGGACACGTTTCAGCTGCACCGGTTCTTCTACGACCACTTGCGTCGGTTCGTTGTCGCCCTTCATGCCGGCGTAGCGGATCGCAAACGAATTCAGCGGCACCCGATCGACCAATTCCAGATGGACGGCCGCGCCCAGTAATCGCTCGATCGTCGCCAGCGACGTCTGATCGCCCTGGATCCACAACCGCCCTCCGCGGACGATCCATTCGCGCAGCGCCTGCCGTGCGGCGGGGTGCTGCTGCAGCCGGTCGCCCGAAAGCACCATCGCGCGGACTGCCGCCCAGCCCTGGAAATGAGCCGGCAGAAATCGGTCACTGTTCAGCACCAGCGAACGGTCCAGCCCGCTGGCCGCACGCACCGCCAGGGCGCTTTCATAGGCGTAATCCGTGCCGGCATCGGCGGAAGCCGGTCGCAGCTGGGGGTCGTCGACAAAGGCCATCGCCGTCGGCTGCAATAGCGGCGCCGGATGCTCCAGTGGCCGCGGCGGGCCGGCCGCGGGACTTTCGACACGGCCGATGAACTCCAGCCGCCGATCGGTCGGAAAATCTTCGGGCACCTGGACCGGGATCGTGGTCTGCCGCAGCGACTTCGCGGGCAACCAGATCTCGCGCGAAAAACGCACCTGCTCGAAGCCCCGCAAATGAACCGTCGCTCGCACCGTATGAGGTTGCTCGTCGCGATTGCCCAGAACCACCGAGACCGTGCCCCAGCGCCCCGGGGCGTAAGCCTTCAAGCCCACCGGACTGCCCACCGTGACCACATACACCGGCGGCGCCGCCTCGTCCGCCTTCAACCCGGTCGGGGCCAGGCCCCAGCGGCAGAGCATCCCCAGCGACAGAAACAGCAAGAACGGAAGCCGCATGGTGGAGCGATCGTCGAATCGAAGACAGGATGGGAACGTGAAGGTCGAGCCCGAGAAGGCTTCCCAGCATATCGCTTCGGTCGACCAGCGGCAAATTCGCCGACGCAAATGGAAAGCGGCGCCGGCAACAAATTACAATAAACGCTCCGGCCGAGCTGATCGGCTCGCCGCCGCTGGTTCATCCGCTCGCCAGATCGATGTGCGAACATGACGCTGCCTGACGCTTCGGACCGCCACCACCCGTTCGTCGAACGGCTCCGAGCCGAACTGCAGCGGCGCCTCGCCAACGGCGAAAATCCGCGTCCCGACGAATACCTGCGAGACTTTCCCGGCGAGGCGACGCGGATCGAAACCGTCTTCGCCGAATGCGGCCTCGGGCCGGTCCCGCAGCGCGTCTCGGAGACAGCCGCCCCCGGCGGCGAGCCGAGTCTGCAGAGCACGCTCGCACCGGCCGGCGATGACGCCGCCTCCGACCACACGATCCTGCCCACCACCGACGCGGCCCTTGAACCGGACTGGCCCCGTGTGCACGGCGGTCGCTACCGCGTCCTGCGGCCGCATGCGCGGGGCGGAATCGGCGAAGTGTTTCTGGCCGAAGACCGCGAACTGACCCGCGAGATCGCGCTGAAGGAATTGCAAGCCGACCAAGCGATCGATCCGCTTTGCCGCCAACGGTTCCTACTCGAAGCCGAGATTACCGGACAACTGGAACACCCGGGGATCGTGCCGGTGTACGGATTGGGACACCACGCCGATGGGCGCCCTTTCTATGCGATGCGTTTCATCAAGGGCGAAAGCTTGCAAGCGGCGATCGCTGCCTTCCATGCGGCCGATTCGCCGCAGACGCCCGGACAACGGCGGTTGGAACTGCGGCGGTTGCTGAACTGCTTTATCGACGTCTGCAACGCCGTCGAATACGCGCACAGCCGAGGCGTGCTGCACCGCGATCTCAAACCCGCCAACATCATGCTGGGCCGCTACGGCGAAACCCTGGTGGTCGACTGGGGCCTGGCTCGCTCCGGCGGCCGTCCGGAAAGCCGCCTGCATCGGCACGAACGCGTGGTGCGAGTGCGCTCCGGTTCCGGCGGTAGTACGGCCACCGAGTGGGGCAGCGTGCTGGGAACGCCGGCCTACATGCCACCGGAACAGGCCAGCGGGCACCTGGAACAAATGGGGCCGGAAAGTGACGTCTACAGTTTGGGCGCGACGCTGTACCAGTTGCTCACCGGCCGGGCCCCCTTCGGCGATCGAGACCTGACGACCCTGCTGGAGAGAATCCGCCGCGGCGATTTCCCCACGCCCCGGTCGGTCGATTCCACGGTCCCTCGTCCGCTCGACGCCGTCTGTCGCAAGGCCATGGCTCGCGACCCCCGCGATCGCTACGCTTCACCGCTGTTGTTGGCCGACGATCTCCAGCACTACTTGGCCGATGAACCGGTCGGCGCCTGGCGAGAACCGTGGCCGATACGGCTGGGGCGTTGGATGCGGCGGCATCGCACCTGGGTCATCAGCGCCGTGGCGGCCACCGTGGTGGCCCTGCTGTGCCTGGCCGTGTCGGTGGTCCTGCTCAGCGCGTCGCGGCAGCGCGAAGCCGACGCGCGGCGGGCCGCACAAGACAATTATGTCGCAGCCGAGAAGCACTTTCGCAGCGCCCGCCGTGCCGTCGACCAGTTCTATACGCAGGTCAGCGAAGAGGTCCTGCTGCACGCGCCGGGAATGCGACCGGTGCGCCAGGAATTGCTCCAGCAAGCCCTGGATTACTACCAGACGTTCCTCACCGAACGCGGCCGCGATTCGGGCCTGCGTCACGACGTTGCGTTGGCGTGGTTTCGCATCGGCGTGATCACCGGCGAACTGCAGTCACCCCAGCAGGCGCTGGAAGCCTACGATCGGGCTTACAACCTGCAGCGGCTGCTGGTGCAGGCCAAACCGCAGGACGCCCAGCGACGACTCGAGCTCAGCGACACCATCAACGCGATCGGGCGAGCCCGACAACAACTGCAACAGTACGACCGGGCCGCGGAGGCGTTCGGCCAGGCGCTGCAGATTCGCCGCGAACTGGCCGCCGCGGCCGCGGAGGACGCGGAGGTCCAGCGGAAGTATGCCAACAGCCTGATGAACGTGGCGATCACAACACGCATCGTGGGAAACAACGACGAAGCCTATCGGTTGCTCGAGCAAGCCCAGGAGGTTCGCCGCCGCTGGCTCGGCGAGGCGGGTCACGTCAAGATGCGTCGCGACTTGGGGATGGGCGCCTACAACCTGGGTGTCTTCGCCCTTCGCGACGGCGACGGCGAAACGGGCGAGCGTCACTTGGCCACCGCCGTCGAGGCGTTCGCGGAGGTTCTCGTCGCCCTGCCCGGCGACTCGGCAACGCGGCAGCGTCTGGCCGAGACGCATCGCCTGCTGGCCGACCGCCTGTTGGCTGTGCCCGACCCCGCGGCCGCTCGCCAGCACTATCGCCACGCGATCACCGCGCTCGAAGCCCTGGTGATTCGCAACCCGGAAGTTCCGGAGTTTTCCGCAGCCCTGGCCTCCACGCACCTGAACCTGGCTCACGCCCTGCAGACACCCGCGCCGGCAAACACCGCGCCGGCAAACACCGCGCCGGCAGAGCCAACCTCCAGCGACAAGGCGCGGGAAGATGCTGGCCGTCAGGACGCCGCACGGGCCAGCTTGCGTACGGCGATCGAGTTGTTCGAGGACTTGCTCCAGCAGGGGGCGGACGTTCCGCGGTATCGCCGCGATCTGGCCGTCACGCGGCTCGCATTGGCCGAGCAACAAATGGAGGCGGAGGAGTTGGAGGCGGGGCTGGACAACCTGCTGCGAGCCCGCCAGTTGCTCGAGGAATTGCTGCAGTCCTTCCCGGAAGACGCCGATTATCGCGAACACTTGCAGCGAGTCGAAAGGTTGCTAGCGGGGTAGGCGGTGGCCAGCCCACGCAGGCCAATCCCTGGCTTTCGCCTTGACCGGCTGCGGGTCCCTGCTATTTTGAATCACGTGCCAGGTGACGCATGTTGTTTTCCTTCCATGCGTGAACAGGGAACTCCGGTGAAAATCCGGGACGGTCCGGCCGCTGTATGCCGCTTGTGACGCCGAAGACGCGTCACGTCTAACGCTCCTTCTTTGGAAGTGCCATTGTCCGCCACGAAGGTGGACGAGAAGGCGATCGAGCGTTGGAAAAGGGTGGTGAGTCAGAAGACCTACCTCGCGCAAGATGACATCGTGCTCTCTCGGGTTAGAGCGGTCATTGCAATCGGCCGGTCAGCGGAAATGCCGACGGTCGGTTGAAATCCGTTTTCGGTTGTCTCGCTGCAGGGTGCTTCGTTCGGCAGAACGATCGTGACGTACCTTGTCCTGCGATTTCTGCATGGGTAATTCCTATGACTCCCTTCCGCACCTGTATTTCCCCGTCCCGGCAGGGAAAATCACTGTCCCCACTAGGGCGTTCGTTCCCACCGGCGCGTTCGGCGGGCCGCTACGCTGGCTGCCGGGCGGCGTTCACCCTGGTCGAGCTGTTGGTCGTGATCGCCATCATCGGCGTGCTTGTTGGGCTGCTGCTGCCCGCGGTCCAAGCCGCTCGCGAAGCCGCTCGGCGGATGCAGTGCAGCAACAATCTGAAACAGATCGGGCTGTCCCTGCACAATTACGAATCCAGCTTCGGCGTCTTCCCGGCCCAATCGACCGCCCCCGGCCCCGGTGCGAACTACTCGGTCCGCCGCGGCAGCTGGTTCACGGCCGTCTTGCCTTTCTATGAACAGAACGGCTTGTACCAATCCTTCGACGACAACTACCACTGGCACGACGCGGTCAACGAGTCGGCGGTCAAAACCAACGTGCCCACGCTGCTGTGCCCCTCGGCCCCGCAGCGCGAAGGCTTCGAGTGGACCGTCCTGGTCGATTACCCCAGCCCCACCGCTCCCTACACACTGACCCCGCGGGACTTCTACCCCGGCGCCGTCACCGACTATGCCAACGTCGGCGGCGTGGGCACTCAGTTAAACGCGGTGTTGCCGCCGGCCTTCCAGTTGTCGGATCCGCGCAACTGCGGCGTGCTGAAACGAACTCCGGTGCGGCTGGCTGAGATCACCGATGGCCTGTCGAATACCGCCCTGGTTGTCGAATGCGCGGGCCGCCCCAACCTGTACCAGATGGGCCGGCAGGTGGCCGACGGTTCGCCCAAGACATGGAGCGGTTCGAGCAGCGTGACGCGGCCCTTTCCCACCGGGGGCGTGTGGGCCAGCCATAACAAAGGTTTCGTCGTCGACGGCGCACAGAGCGACGGCAACACGGCGATCCGCCCGGGTCTCTGCGGCGTCAACTGCAGCAACGACAACGAGGTCTACGCGTTTCATCCCGGCGGTGGCATGATGCTGGTGGCCGATGGTTCGGTTCGCTTTCTGAATGAAACCATTCCCATCGAACAATTGACCGCGTTGGTCAGCCGCAATGGCCACGAAGTCGTTTCCATCAAATAGCAACCACCTGCGGACCGGACGCGAAACATGACAGCCAAGACCCTGATGGTGATGGGCACCAGTTCCTCGGCAGGTAAAAGCCTGTTGACGACCGCGCTGTGCCGCTGCTTGGCTCGAACCGGCCTTCGCGTCGCTCCGTTCAAAGCCCAGAACATGTCCAACAACGCGGCGGTGTGTGCCGACGGCGCCGAAATCGGTCGCTCGCAAGCCCTGCAGGCCATCGCCGCGGGCATCGCCCCACAGGCGGACATGAACCCGATCCTGCTGAAACCCGAAGGCGACACGCGGTCCCAAGTGATCGTCGATGGCCGTCCGCACCAGACATCTGACGCGACCGACTACTACGCCCGCCGCGAGCAATTGTGGCCTCACGTCACCGCCGCCCTGGATCGTCTCCGCCGGCAGGTCGACGTCGTGGTCATCGAAGGGGCGGGCAGTCCAGCAGAATTAAATTTGGCGGATGTCGAAATGGTCAATATGTCGGTCGCTCGCTACAGCCGCGCCGCCGTCTTGCTGGTCGGAGACATCGAACGCGGCGGCGTGTTCGCCCAACTGCTCGGTACGCTGTGGTTGCTGCCGCCGGAGGACCGCGAGCTGGTCCGCGGTTTGATCGTCAACAAGTTTCGCGGCGACCTGTCGCTGTTCGATTCCGGCATCGACATCCTCCGCCGGCGAGGCGGGGTGCCGGTCCTGGGCGTGCTGCCCTGGATCGATGCGCTGCGGTTGCCCGAAGAGGACGCCGTGGCGCTCGATACGCCAGCCGGCAAAGACCTTCTGCCGTCCGGTGACGACCCCGCGCACTCTGCGGACCACCGGCTGGACATCGCGGTGGTCCGCCTGCCGCACATCGCCAACTTTGACGATTTCGATCCGCTGGCCAGTGAACCCTCGGTCCGCCTGCGTTACGTTCGCCACGCCGACCAACTCGGCCGCCCCGATGTGCTGATCCTGCCGGGCACGAAGAACACCCTGGGCGACCTGGACTGGCTTCGTCGCTGTGGATTGGCCCAGTCGATTCGGGACGCGGCTCAGACCGGCACCCACGTCGTCGGGATCTGCGGCGGTTACCAGATGCTGGGCCGGCGGATCGACAACCCATTGCGACTGGAAGCGAATATCGACCACGCCGAAGCCCTGGGACTGCTGGACATCACCACGACGTTCGGCCCGGCCAAGCTGACGCGGCAAGCTCGCTTCCGGATCCTGGACGACGCGATCGCCCCGGGCACAAAGAACCAAACGGTCGGCGGTTACGAAATCCACTGCGGCCAAAGCACAACCGCCGCGACTTGGCTGGAAGCCTGTCCCGAAACGTCCTGTTCCGAAACGCCCGTCGCAGCCGACCGCGGTGCCGCGCCGCTGGTCGACGGCTGCTATGCCCGCGAAGGCCGCGTCTGGGGCTGCTACCTGCACGGCCTGTTTCACAACGATGCCTTTCGTCGCGCCTGGCTGGTCCGGCTCGGCGCCGCAAACTCGACACCGGCGTCCTCAAGCAACGACCACCTGCAACAATCCCTGGACCGTCTGGCCGACGCCTTTGCCCAGCACATCTCGATCGACCAAGTCCTACAGATGCTCGACAATCCCTCTCCTATCGCGGAAACACAACATGCCTGAGGACATCAACGACCAGCAGGACATCAACGAACAGCATCGCCGCCGCATGGTGCGCATCAACGAGATCAAAGATCGCCAGTTGGCCAAAGCCGACAAGGAAAAGGGCTTGATCATCGTCCACACCGGAGCGGGCAAGGGCAAATCCACGGCCGCCTTCGGGATGGCCATGCGGGCGCTCGGACAGGGCATGAAGGTGGGAATCGTCCAGTTCATCAAAGGAGCGATCCCGACCGGTGAAGGCCATCTGATCGCACAACTGGCCGAATCCGGGATGCCGATCCAGATGCACACCCTGGGCGAAGGCTTTACCTGGAAGACCCAGGATCGCCAGCGCGATATCGCCGTTGCCATGAAGGCCTGGGACAAAGCCGTGGAACTGATCCGCGACCCCTCGATCGACCTGGTCGTGCTGGACGAAATTAATATCGCCACCAAGTACGATTACATCCCCGCCACGACGGTCGTCGACGAGCTGCTGGACAAGCGTCCGATGCTGCACGTCGTCCTGACCGGCCGCAACGCCAGCGATCAAGTGATCGAGATCGCCGATTTGGTTTCGGAGATGAAAGTCATCAAACACCCCTATGCCCACGGCGTCAGCCCGCAGCGCGGAGTCGAATACTGATGAAGGAGATCGAGGTCGCGGCGGCCGGCACGGGACCAACGTCTGCCGCTCCCGCCGACCGTCACGCGGTGACGTTGATCGTCGGTGGCGTGCGCAGCGGCAAGAGCCGCTTTGGCCAGGCGCTAGCCCAGCAACTGGGCGAGGACCGCGTGCTGATGGTCGCCACGGCCCAGGCCCGCGACGACGAAATGCGCCAGCGGATCAAGCGTCATCAAGCGGACCGCCCCGCCGCCTGGTCGACGCTGGAACAACCGCTGGACGTCGGCCCGGCCGTGCTCCGCCACCTGACCTCCCTGCACAGTGAGACCGAATCCCTGCGCAGTGCTACCGAATCGCTGCGCAGTGATACCGAATCGCTGCGCGGCGAGACCGAATCGCAACACCGTGATACCGACTCCCGGCGTCAAACAAGCTCATCCCGGCAAACCGAAACGCCCCGCGTCGTTTTGCTGGACTGCTTGACGCTGTTGGTCAGCAACCTGCTGTGCGACGAAGCGTCCGCCGGCGCCACCGCGGACCAGCTCCAACAAGCCGTCCTGGCGGAGGTCGAAGCGTTGTTGGCCGTCGCGCGGCGAACGGCTTGTCATCTGATCGTCGTTTCGGGCGAAGTCGGCTGTGGCATCGTGCCGGAACATCCGTTGGGCCGCAGTTTCCGCGACCTGCTGGGGCTGGCCAACCAGCGTCTGGCGGCCGCCGCCCAGGCGACGTACTGGATGGTCGCGGGGATGGCCATTCCGGCCACGCAGTTGGCCATGACGGTCGAGCAAGCCGCGGCGATCGCTTCCGAATCGACAACCTCCAAGGTGCAGTCATGACGCGTTATCGACACGCCGCTCCTCCAGCCGATCGCAGGCCACCGAAGACGCAGCCCCGGCGCTGCCTTTCGCCCCGGCTCTCCGGTGTGCAGTGGTTCTGGCGCCGGCCGGGGAATCTCAGCGTGCTGATCGTGCTGCTGTTGGCGGCCGGCTGTGAACCGCCGGGCGGAGTGGATGTGGCCGAAGCCGAAACGCCGCCCGCGGCCGCTTCGGCGATCACCCCCGCGCCGTCCAGCCAGCCTCAAGCATCCCAGCCCCAAACGTCGGCGTCGCTCGCGGGCTCCGAACCGATCATCGATTGCCTCGACCGCAGCGTCGATGCGGCCGAGCCGGCTCGGCGGATCATCAGCCTGACGCCGGCCATGACCGAACTGCTGTTCGCCCTGGACCTGGGACCGGCCGTCGTCGGCGCCACCACGCACTGCAACTACCCACCGGAGGCGCTCGAGATCCCGCGCGTCGGCGCCGGGACGCTGGAAAGCGTCAGCCGGGAAGCGATCGTGGCGGCCAAACCCGATCTGGTGCTGTGCAAATGGGACTACCACCAACCGCTGATCGAATCGCTGGATCGATTAAACATCCGTGCCCTGGCCGTGGGTCCGCAGAGCTTGGAAGAACTGTTCGAACAGACGCGTTGGCTGGGCCGCATCACCGATCGGCGGCAGCAGGCCGAAGCCTTGATCGACCGCATGACGGCGCGACATCAAGCCCTGCTCGAGGCCGTCGAGCGGGTGAAGCCGTCGCCGCCGCTGACCGTCTTCTACGAGGTCTGGGACGAACCGCTGATGAGCGCGGGCCCCGAATCGTTCATCGCCGACATGCTGCGTTCGGCCGGCCTGAAGAACATCATCGACGATACCGACATCGCCTACCCACGGATCAGTTCCGAAACGGTGCTCCGCGGCAATCCGGACCTGATCCTGGCTCCCACCACGCACTTCGAAACGGTCGCCGTCGCCTCGATCGCCCGGCGTCCGGGTTGGGACCGCATCCCGGCCGTGCGGGACGAGCGAATCTATTTGATCAGCGGCGACGAAGTTTCTCGCTGCGGCCCGCGGATGCTGGACGCCCTGACCGAAATCATCCTGGCGGCCTATCCGGAACTGACGGCCGAACAGCTCGGCGCTGCGGCGAACACGACCAGGGGAGACGCTCGGTGAAATCACCCGTCATCCGGATCGCCGGCGCGGCCGGGCTGTTGATCGTGGTCGCCGCCGCAAGTTCGCTGTGCGGTGCGACCGCGATATCACCGCATACCGCCATCGCCGCGCTGTTCGACCCATCGGCGGCCGATTCGACCGAACGCGTCATCCTGCTGCAACTGCGGCTGCCGCGGATCTTGGCCGGTGCCTTGGTGGGCGGTTGTCTGGCCGCCGCCGGCGTGGGCTTCCAAGGCTTGTTCCGAAATCCGCTGGCCGAACCCTTCGTGATCGGTGCGTCCAGCGGTGCGGCGCTGGGCGTGGCGGTGGTGATCGTTGCCGGTTGGCAGGCGACGCTGTGGTCGCTGGGAGCGACGACGTTGATGGCGATGTTGGGTTCGGTTGCCGTGGTGATGACGGTGCTGGTGATCGGCGCGCTGGCGCGGACGACGTCGACCATTTCGTTGCTGCTGGCCGGCGTGGTGATCAGTTGCATGGTCAACGCCGTGGTTTCCGCCTTGATGTTTCTGTTTGATCAGAAGGCCGTCGTCATCCTGTCCTGGTTGATGGGTTCGTTGGCCAGCACGCACTGGCCGGCGGCACTCATGGTCGGCGTGATTGGTGGCCTGGGGATCCTGGGCATCGCCGCCCTGGCTCGGCCGCTGGACGCTTTTACGCTGGGCGATACGGCGTCGCAGTCGTTGGGGCTGGACCTGCGTCGTTTTCGCTCGCTGGTGATCGCCGCGGCCAGCATGGCGACGGCGGCCGCGGTGGCCGCCTCGGGTGTGATCGGATTCGTCGGTTTGATCTCGCCTCATATCGCCCGCGCTCTGGTGGGCCCGCGGCATGCGGTGTTGATCCCGATGAGCGTTCTGGTGGGGGCGGGCCTGCTGGTACTGGCCGACGTCGTGGCGCGAACGATCATCGCGCCGGCGGAACTGCCCGTCGGCATCGTCACCGCGATTCTGGGCTGCCCGTTCTTTTTGTTCCTGTTGTTGACCGACCGCCGCGGCATGACGCAATCGGGAGCCGCCTCATGACCCGCCTCCGCGCCCAAGGACTGACCTTTTCCTTTGCTTCCGACGCAGTGATCTTTTCGGAACTGGACCTCCAGCCCCAGCCGGGTGAAGTGCTGGTGCTGCTCGGTGCCAACGGAGCCGGCAAGACGACGCTGCTGAAAACCCTGGCCGGTCAACTGCAACCGGACAGCGGTACGGTGTGGCTGGACGACGTTCCGATGCGGCAGTGGTCGCGGCGCGAGATCGCCCAGCGGTTGGCCCTGATGCCTCAAGCCGAACTCCGGGAAACGCCGCTGTCGGTCGTCGACGTGGTGCGACTGGGCCGCGCCGCCCACCGCGGTTGGTACCTGACGCTGGACGGCGAGGACGAACGTTGCGTCCAGCAGGCGATGCAGGCGATGGGCGTGGACTCGCTGGCCGATCGCCCGGTCACGCATCTATCGGGCGGCCAGTGGCGACGCGTCGTGCTGGCCCGCTCGCTGGCCCAGAACGCGGCGGTGTTGCTGCTGGACGAACCGACCGCCGGGCTGGACCTGAAACATCAATACGAGTGCTTGGAAGAGGTCCGACGTGTGGTCAAACAGCAGCGGTTGATCGCCGTGATCTCGCTGCACGACCTGCAACAGACGGCGATGTTTGCCGACCGCATCGCGCTGTTGGCCGACCGCCGAATCCTCGCCCTGGGCGACAGCCACAGCGTGTTGACGGCCGAGCGAATCCGGCAAGCGTATGGCATCGACGTGACCGTCCTGCCGCATCCGGTGCACGGCGGCCCCTTGGTCGTTCCGCTGGGTCCAGAGAAACACGGGCGGGGCGAACACGGGCGGGGCGACGCGCAACCGCCACGGGCAGGAGGCGAGGCGTGATGATGACGATGGCCGTCGTGTCGCTGGCGCTGTTGATCGACTTGCTGTGCGGCGAACCGCCCAACCGCTTTCACCCGGTCGCCTGGATGGGTTTGGCAATCGCCTGGGCGCGCCGACGCGCGCCGGTCGGTCATGCGGCGGCCCTGCTGTGGGGCGCTGCGATCGTCCTGGTCGGTGCGGCGGTGTCGGCGGCCGTCGGCTGGGTCGTGCTGTTGTTTTCGCAGTCCTGGCTCGGGCCTGCCGCCGAATCCGCGGTCGGTTTTTGGGCGGCGGCCGCGGTGCAGGCCGTGGTACTGAAGTCCTGTCTCGGCGTCCGCTCGCTGGCCTCCGCGGCCGGAAAGGTCCAGCGTTGTCTGGCGGATGGCGATCTGGACGCGGCGCGAACCCAGCTGGGTTACCATCTGGTCAGCCGTCCGGTCCAGCGTCTCAGCCCCGCCGAAGTCTCCGCGGCGACGATCGAATCGGTCGCCGAGAACACGTCGGATTCGGTGATCGGACCGCTGTTCTTCTTCCTGCTGGGCGGACTGCCCGCGGCGCTGGCGTACCGCTTTGTGAACACCTCGGACGCGATGCTGGGTTACCGCACGGAGTCGCTGCGGTGGCTGGGTAAAGTGCCCGCCCGAACCGACGACGTGCTGAACCTCATCCCCGCGCGCCTGACCGCCGCGCTGATGACGCTGGCCCTGCTTCCTGCCGGCGAGACGGTGCGCCGAACGATCCGGGTTTGGCGCCGCGATCACGGCCGCACTCCCAGCCCCAACGGCGGGCATCCGATGAGCGTCGCCGCGGGCGCGCTGGGCGTGTGCTTGGCCAAATCCGGCCATTACCTGTTGGGCGAAGGCCTCCGAGTGCCGTCCGCTGCCGACATCCAGGGCATGCAGCGTCTGTATCGTCGCACGATCCTGCTGGCTGTGATGTTGGTGCTGCTGGGCGGCGGGACGATGATCCTGCTGAGACCACACCTGCCGGCGTCAAACGTGCCGACTCCGACCCTGTCGACGTTGGGAGCAGGGCGATGAACGAAGCGATTCGACCGGTGCCGCACGGAGGCATCGACTACGACGAATTGGCACGGCGCGGTGTGGATCCGCAAGACGTCGTCGACCTGAGCAGCAATATCCTCTGGACGCCGCCCGCGCCGGCCGTGCGACAGGCGATCGCCGACGCCGACATCGCCGCCTATCCCGATCGCGACTGCGGCCGCCTCCGCGACGCTTTGACCCGCCACCACGGTATCGCGGCGGAGCGAATCATTGTCGGCAACGGCTGCTGCGAGATTGTTCACCTGCTGGCGGCCAGCCTGCTGCATGCCGGTGACGACGTCTTGGTTGTGGGTCCGACGTTTGGAGAATACGAACGTGCCAGCCGCTTGGCCGGTGCGAACGTGCACGCGGTGACCGCCACCGCAGACGATGGCTTTCGCCCGCCGCGGCAGGCGATCGAGGAATGCCTGTCGGCGCATTCCTACGCGTTGGTTTGGATCTGCAGCCCCAACAATCCCACGGGACAACCGTTCCCGGTCGAACGGCTGCGCGACTGGTCTAGCCGTTACCCGCGCACCGTGTTCGCCGTCGACGAGTCCTATCTGGAATTCTCGCCCGCGTCGACTTCGTTGCTCGGCGCCGCGGCAGAGAACTTGATCGTGCTGCGCTCGATGACCAAGTACTACGCGCTCGCCGGCGTGCGTTTGGGTTACGCCGTCGCGTCGCCATCGCTGCTCCGGCCGATGCGGGACCGGCAACTGCCCTGGTCGGTCAATGCGCTGGCTCAAGCGGCGGGCGTAGCGGCTCTGGCGGCCAAGTCGCATTACGACGCGGCGTGCGAACGGATGCGCACCGAACGGTCGCGATTGTGCGCGGCGCTGCGGTCACGGGGTTACCGGCCCCGCGATACCGACACCGGTTTTCTGCTGTTGCCGGTTTCCGACGCCCAGCGTTTTCGCGACCGACTGCTCAATCACCGCGTCCTGGTCCGTGACGTCGCTTCGATGGGCGTCGAGCGACACGTCCGCATTGCCGTGGGCGATGCACCGGCCACCGACTGGCTGCTCGCCGCCCTGGACGCCAATCCTCCTGAACTCCAACGCCAAGGCTGGGAAAGCAGAAGGATGAAGGGGAAGAATGAAGGGTGAAGGGAATTGGAGCCCTCGATTTCAAATCTCAAATCTCAAATCCCAAATCTCCTGACGCTAACGAAATCCATGAATAAAAAGAATTGTTTTCTTCCCTCTCCCCCGAAGCCTGACTCGCTTGGGCTCGCCAGGCTTCGGGGGAGAGGGGTTGGGGGTGAGGGGGACCAGCAGAGCAGCACCACCAGTGTGGTGTTTCGATACGGTGCGGAAATCGGAAAGGCGTACGCAAACATTCACAGCGTTGCACCCGAGCCCCCTCACCCCCGGCCCCTCTCCCACCCCTGCTTCACTCGCTGACGCTCGCGGCGCAGCGGGGGAGAGGGGAGAAAACTTTGTCTTCTACTGCTCCGAGCCACACATAGAATCCGCCGGAGTCAGCAAATTTCAAATCTCAAATCTCAAATCTCAAATCTCCTGACGCTAACGAAATCCATGAATGAAAAGAACCGTTTTCTCCCCTCTCCCCCGAAGCCTGGCGAGCCCAAGCGAGTCAGGCTTCGGGGGAGAGGGGTTGGGGGTGAGGGGGACCAGCAGAGCAGCACCACCAGTGCGGTGTCTCGATACGGTGCGGGAATCGGAAAGGCGTACGCAAACATTCACAGCGTTGCACCCGAGACCCCTCACCCCCGGCCCCTCTCCCACCCCTGCTTCACTCGCTGACGCTCGCGGCGCAGCGGAGGAGAAGGGAGAAAACTTTGTCTTCTACTGCTCCGAGCCACACATAGAATCCGCCGGAGTCAGCAAATTTCAAATCTCAAATCGAGCACGAGCACGAGCACGAGCACGAGCACGATTCAAACTCGCAACTCCATCCCCAACCAAACTCTGGCGAGTTCAGCTACACCAACCACCAACCACCAACCACCAACCAACAACCAACAACCACCAACCAACAACCAACAACCAACAACCAACAACCAACAACCAACAACCAACAACCAACAGTGTCAAACATTCTCTCTGTCGAAACGTTCCTGCTCGAACTGGCTCAGCTGTTCCAGTGGCCGGTGATCGTGACCGTTTTGTTGGTCTTCGGCTATGCCGTGCTGCAGGCAGGCGGGTTTGTGATCGAAGGCTTCCGCCGGGTGCGTCGCCCCGGCGCCGTGTTGCTGCTGCCTCGCGGCGGTGACCATTCGATCGAAGCCCTGGAACTGGTCGTCCTCCGCGAACTGGAAGGCCTGCGGCTGTGCAGCCGAATCGCTCCGATGCTGGGACTGGTCGCGACGATGATCCCGCTGGGGCCCGCCTTGGTCGCTGTGTCCAATGGTCGCGGCGAAGCGATGGGCGACAGCCTGGCGGCGGCCTTCGCGGCGGTGATCGTCGCCCTGCTGGCCGCCTCGCTGACCTTCGCCATCCACACCGTCCGGCGCCGCTGGCTGCTGCAGGAGCTGAACACCGTGCTGGACCAGCGAACGGCCACGCCGGAGGCCGAGTCGCCGGCCAGAGATCGCGCGCCGGACGCCACTACGACTTCGCAACCCCTCGCTGCCGTGGAGTCGTCCGAATGAGACCCCGACGATTTGGTGTTCTGGAAGAAGACGATAGCGACCCGATGCTGTCGTCGATCAACTTGGTAGACGTGTTCCTCGTCGCCATGGTCATGCTGATGGCGGCGGTTGCCAATCGAACCCTGGCAACCTCTGCCGCGGCTTCGGCGGCCGACACCGCCGAGGCAAACGGCCCGCCGCAGAGAATCGTGGTCGAACAAAGCCAGCGTCTCAGCCGGTTTCGGACCAGCGGTGCGACGGCCGAAGGCAACGGCACCCTGGCCGGAACCGCCTACCGCATGAACGACGGCACGATGGTCTACGTTCCCTCCGAATCCCAACTCCCGTCCGAAACCTCTCTTCCCGTCCACGATCCTGGCCCTTCCGAGCCGACCGAATGATGCTTGAATCTCCGCTGCGACCTTTCGTTACGCTACTGTTCCTCGCCTGCCTCTTGATGCCCACCCAGCGCCACGCCAGCGCCGTACAGGACGCGGCGACCGGCGGCGTGCTGGTGCTGCACACCTACCTGACGCCGCCAGCCCGGATCGGGCGGCTGCGCGAAGCCGCCGAGGACGCGGAACTGGGGCTGCAATTTATTTCGCTCGAGACCCTCGACGCCGAGACGCTCGACGAATGCCTCGCCGACGCCTCGCTCGTCTTGGTGGACTTGCCGCACGCCAGTGTGCTCGAAGGTTTTGTCGATCGTGTTGCCGAACCGCTCGCCGACTCCGCCGCCGCGTTCGTTCTGATCGGCGACATGGCGGCGATCCGCGAAGGCCAGCCCCTGGCGGCGGGCTCGTTGCCGGAGCAGCGTGGTGTGCCGGATGCTTGGGCCGAGCGAATCCGGCGTTACTACCGCTTCGGTGGCCGCCAGAACACGCGCCAGCTGGTCCGTGCCCTGAGCGCCGACACGGCCGCTTCGGCCGACGACCTGCCACCGGCGATCGTGCTGCCCGAGCAAGGTTTGTATCATCCGGACTGGGAGCGGATCGAAACCGACGTCGCCACGGCTCTGCAAAACTTTGCCGACGACCAACGACCGTGCGTGGCGATCGCCATCAACCCCGGCATCCTGGCGGCCGACGACACCGAGTGGCTGGACGCGCTGATCGCGGCCCTCGAGCAGCAACAGCTGAACGCCTACGCCTGCTTCGGCCCCCGTACCAACGAGCACCGCTTTACGCAGCTGACCACGCTTGCCGACGCATCGCATCCGGTTGTGGATGTGATCATCAACGCCGCCTTGGTCTTTCGTCCACAGCAGCGCAAAGCCGAACTCGATCGCCTCGGCGTGCCCGTGCTGCAAACCCTGCCGGCCCTGGACGTCGACCAGGCGACGTGGCGAGCCAGTGACGACGGGTTGCCGCTGGAAAACCTGTCCTATTACTACGCGTCCAGTGAATTGGCCGGCATGATCGATCCGGTGCTCGTCAGCGCCCGCGATACCGAAACCGCTCGACTGCTGCCGATTCCCGAACAGATCGAAGCGGTCGCGGCCAAAGCCGCGGCGCTGAGCCGCCTGCGCCGCAGCCCGCCCGCGGAGCGCCGCGTGGCCATGCTGGTTTACAACTACCCACCGGGCGAGAACAACTTCGGAGCTTCGTTCTTGAACGTCCCCAAGAGTCTCGTCAATCTGCTCGCCACGATGCAGCAGGCCGGCTACGCGACCCGCGTTCCCGACGAAGAGGCTTTGACGGCCGACGTGCAAGCGGCGCTGCGCTGCCTGTACGACCCCCAGCGTTTGCGCGCCGTGGCCGGTGACCACGATGCGGCCTTCCTTTCGCTGGAGGCATACCAGCAGTGGTTCGACCGGTTGCCCGAAGCGACGCGGCAGCGCATCGAAGACTACTGGGGACCGGCTGCGGACGCCGCCATCAACACGAACGAGTTTACCGGGTTTGCGATCCCCGGCGTGCGGCTGGGCAACGTCTTCGTCCTGCCTCAACCGCTGCGGCACGAGCTGACCGCCGCGACCGGGGACGAACTGCGGAAGCAACGCATCGGTCATCGTTCCCAGGTTCCGCTCAGCCACCAGTACTTGGCCTCTTACCTGTACCTCCGCCAGCACTCGGACGCCATCGTGCATTTTGGCACCCACGGCACGCTGGAATGGGCCCCGGGCAAACGGCGGGCGCTGTCGATGCAGGACGATCCGATGCTGGCCCTCGGGTCGCTGCCGAACATCTATCCCTACATCATGGACAATCTGGGCGAAGCCACCACGGCCAAGCGACGCGGCCGTGCGGTGATGATCAGCCACCTGCCGCCACTGTTCCGGCCCGCGGGTTTCCGCCCCGGCCTGCACGCGATGCACGAATGGATGCACGACTGGGAAACCGTCGCCGAAGGACCGGTACGAGCCGAACTGGAACAACAGCTGGTCGAAAGTTTCGTCGAGCACGGTTTGGATCGCGACCTGGGCTGGACGCCGGAGGCAATCGCCGATGATTTCGCAGGCTTCATGGAAGTCCTCCACCCGTTTCTCGACGACATCGCTCAAACGGCTCAGCCCCAGGGTCTGGCGGCCCTGGGTCAAGTGCCTCCGCCCGAGCGCCGCTTTGCGATGGTCATGCAGATCCTTCGCAAACCCTTGATCGAAGCCCTCGGCGAAGACATCGACGAAGTGTTTTTGTTGGACTCCGACAAGGTGATGAACTCGCGGCCGGCCCGCTGGTTGAAGCTGGCTCTGCAGGATGCCGAAGCCGCCAGCCACCTGGACCTTCGCGCCGTCGACGCGTTGGACGAGAGCAAGCAGACGTCGGTGCCCAACCGCGCCGAAGACCAACGGCTCGATCCCCAGCGTTTGCTCGAGTTGGCTCGTCGCGCTCAACAACTCGAACAGGCTCTGTCCCAGAACGAAGAACTCGAAGCCGTGCTCGCTGCGCTCGATGGCCGCCACGTGTCGTCCAGCTACGGTGGCGATCCGGTTCGCAACCCCGACAGCCTGCCCACCGGGCGGAACTTGTACGGTTTTGATCCCACGCGAGTGCCCACCGAACACGCTTGGCAGATCGGCACCGGTGTCCTGGATCGTTGGCTGGAAACCTACCGCGAGCAGAACGACGACGCCTTCCCCGAGAAGCTCGGCTTCACGCTGTGGGCCGGCGAAACGATGCGGCATCACGGCGTGATGGAAGCGCAAATCCTGCACGCCCTGGGCGTGCGACCGGTGTGGAACCAAGCCGGCCGGATCAGCGGACTGGAGATCGTACCGGCGGAACAATTAGGGCGGCCGCGCATCGATGTCCTGCTCAGCGTGACCGGATCGTACCGCGACCAGTTCCCCCAACTGATGCACAACATCGATCGAGCCGTGCAGATGGTCGCCGACTTGCAGGAACCGGGCAATGCCGTCGCCGCCCACGCCGCCGCCCTTCGGGAAGAATTAATTTCCGCCGGTGTGCCGGCCGACAAAGCTCGCCGGCAAGCGACCATCCGCGTGTTCTCGAATCAGTCCGGCGGCTACGGTACCGGCGTGAACCACGCCGCCTACGCCACCGACCTCTGGCAAGAACAAAACCGCGGTGGCGGCGACGCCGAAATGGCGGACCTGTTCGTCCAGCGGATGGGGTTTGCTTATGGCGAAGGTTTGGATGGCCAGGCCGCCGCGGATCTGTTCGCCGCCGGACTGGCCCGCGTTGACGCCGCCTTCCTGTCGCGTTCCTCGCACACCTACGGCGTGCTGACCAGCGACGATGCGTTCGCCTACCTGGGCGGCTTTGCCCTGGCCGCCCGCGCCGCCCAGGCGGCCGAGGACGCTTCGGGAACACCACCCCAGCTGTACGTGCAAAACCTTCGCGACGGCGAGGAAGTCATCATCGACCCGGCCGCCGGCGCGATCGCCAAAGAGCTGCAGACTCGCTACCTGCATCCCCAGTGGATCCGGGCCCAACAGGCCGAAGGCTACAGCGGCACCCTGCAGGTCCTGAAAGCCGCCCAGTTCCTGTGGGGCTGGCAAGCCACCGCGCCCCAGACGGTGCGCGACGACCAGTGGCAAGCCATGATGGACGTGTACATCCGCGACCAATACGACCTGGACACGCAGGACTGGTTCGCCCAGCACAACGAAGCGGCTCTGGCACAGATGCTCGAACGGATGCTCGACGCCGTGCGGCTGGGTTACTGGGATGCCGAACCGCAAGTGCAAACCGAACTGGCGACCGCTTACCGCCGGGCTCGCGATGCCAGCGGCTTGATCGAAAGCAACGCAGCCGTCGCCCGCTTCGCCGCAACACTGGCCGTCGATGACGCAGTCGCCGACGCCGCGGCATCCGTCGACCAACCCGTCGAAATCAGTCCCGCCGAAGCGGCCGCGGCCGTCGCCGCGTCGCAGCCCAGCCAACCGGTACGGGGACAGCGGATGGAAGCCGTTCCACCACCTGCCACCGCCGCGTCTTCGCCGCTGGCCGCTCGCCTTCGCACCACCACGATGCTGCTGGGCGTGCTCGGCTTGTTGTTGATCGGTGGCTGGATCCAACACCGCCGTTTGAAGAGCTCATCATGAACGACCCATGCAAACCCGTCGCACGTCAAGCGACCGATCCTTTCGACCCCGACGCGGTCGATCGCCGGCTGGATCAGCTGTGTAAACCGCCGGGCAGCCTCGGAGCGATCGAGGCGCTGGCTCGGCGGCTGTGCCTGATCCAGCAAACGCTGACCCCGCAGACTCGGCCGCGGCAGGTGACCGTGTTCGCGGCGGACCATGGCGTCGTGGACGAAGGGGTGACCGCGTGGCCCAGCAGCGTCACGGCCGCCGTGGCCGGCGTGATGCAACAGGGACGGACGGCCAGCGGCGTGTGGGCGCGGTCGCTGGAGTGCGATTACGAAGTCGTCGACGTCGGTCTGTTGTCGCCGCCGGCCAGCGCTTCGGGGTTGATCGACGCGGCGGCGCGACGAGGCACCGCGAACCTGATGCGCGAAGCCGCAATGGACGAGGCCGACTTCGATCACGCTTGGCAAACCGGAGCGTCACGAGCTGAAGCGGCTTGTCAAAACGGCCACCGGTTGTTGATCGGCGGCGAGATGGGCATCGGCAATACGACCTCGGCCAGCTGCCTGATCGGGCTGCTCGAGCTGGCCAGTCGGAGCGGGGGCGAAGCGGTGGAGAGCGCGGAAGCGTTGGTCGGCCCGGGTGCGGGAGCCACGCCCGAGCAACTCGACCGTAAACGGCGCGTGGTCGCCACGGCGATCGAGCGCGTCGAGGCGCTTGGTACCCGAGACCCCAAACGCATCGCCTGCGAAGTCGGCGGGCTGGAGATCGTTGCGTTGGCCGGTTTTTTTGCGACCGGTGCCGCCCTGCGAGCGACGCTGCTGGTCGACGGCGTGATCGCCACCGCCGCGGCCTTGATCGCCGAAGCCATCCGGCCCGGAACGCGACACGCCATGATCGCCGGCCATCGTTCCAGCGAACCGGCTCACCGGTGGGCCCTCAGTCGGCTCGGCCTCGAACCGGTCCTGGATCTGGGCATGCGGCTAGGGGAGGGCAGTGGAGCCCTGGCGGCGCTGCCGCTGTTGGACCTGGCCGCCGCGATGATCACCGACATGGCGACGCTGGACGAACTGGGATGAGCGAGCTGCAGTACTTTGTCGCCGCTGTGCAGTTTTTAACGCGGCTGCCCGTGCCCATGCCCGGCGTCACCGTCGACGAGGACCCACAGAAGATCCTTCGCCGGCTGCAGCATGCCGTGGTGTACTTTCCGCTGGTCGGAGGGCTGATCGGTTTGGCGACCGCCGCGATGTTGCTCGCAGCCGTTGGGGCGGGCTTTCCCCCGTGGATCGCCGCGTTGTTGGCTCTGGGTGGCGAAGCGTGGTTGACCGGCGCCTTCCACGAGGACGCGCTTGCCGACAGCTGCGACGCGCTGGGCGGCGGTTGGACGCGCGAGCAGGTGCTGGAGATCATGCGAGACAGTCGGCTGGGCACCTACGGCGTGGTCGGACTCACGATCGGGATCGGGCTGCGCGCCGCTGCGCTGGCGACGATTCTTACTCAGCCGCCGGCCTGGGTTCTGGCGGCCGTCGTCTGTAGTGCCGCGTCCGGTCGCTTGGCGATCCTGGCCTTGATGGTCACGACCGCACCAACCGTGGGGCGCGAAGCCAAAACGGGCGACGTCGCCGGCCGCCAGCCCATCGGTCGAGGCGTCGCAGCGGCCGCGTTCAGCGCCGCGCTGTGGTTGCCGTTCTGGTTTTTCGAACCCGCGATCATGACCGGATCGCTATTGGTGACCGGGGTTTTCTTGTGGGAATTCCGCCGGCGGATCCTTCGCCGGGTGGGCGGTACGACCGGCGACCTGCTGGGCTGCGTCGCCTTTGTCGTGCAGGGCATCGTCCTGCTGGGAGCCACCCTGCGATGATCGAGCGAGTGAGCGAACGGGCGGACCTGATTCTGATCCGGCATGGCGAAGTGGCCGACCAGTGGCAGGGCCGGTGTTACGGAGCCCTCGACGTCCCGCTCAGCGACCGCGGCGAAGCGCAATCGCGGGAGCTCGCCGCCCAGCTCGCCCGGCAGGTGCGCCCGCGAGCGATCTACCACAGCGGTTTGCAGCGCACGCGTTACCTGGCCGAACGACTGGCCGAAGCAGCCGAAGCAAGTTCGTCGGCCGAAGCGAGTTCGTCGGCCGAAGCGAGTTCGCCGGCCGAAGCGAGTTCGCCGGCTCGAGCGGTCACGCCGGCCGGCGCTGCAGCCCTCCCCGTGATCGCGGACGAACGGCTGCAGGAGCGTTACTTTGGGCGGTGGCAGGGGTGGAGCTGGCAGCGAGCGTACGACAGCGACCCTGTGGGCTTTGACGGATTGATCGAGCGACCGGACACGTACCGGCCGCCAGGCGGCGAAACGACCAGCGAGCTGCAGCGGCGCGTGCAGGAGTGGTTCGAGCAGCACGTCGCCGGGGCGCCGAAAGCGGGCCCCGTAATCGCGATCAGCCACAGCGGGCCGATCGCAGCGCTAGCGGGAGCACTCCGCAGGTGTCACGCCCGGGACTGGCACCCCTGGATGCTCCGTCCCCTGCAAAGCCTCCACGTCACGCTCCCCAACCAGGTTTTCAGACAGCCGGGTAGCTGATCTCGCCAGAGATTGGACTGAAGCGGCGAGAAGGTCCAAATCAGGGCGACTTCAGCTACGGCCAGCCTCTGAACTCAACTGTTGACGCAGCGCTAGCGTCTTTCAACCTGTTAAATCCACAAGTGGCAAACCCGGCGGATCGACGAAAAAGAGGCCTTCAACTGGCCGGCGGGGCTTGTTAGAATCCCGCTCGACGCCACGGGGCGTGGCTCAGCCTGGTAGAGCGCTGCGTTCGGGACGCAGAGGTCGCTGGTTCAAATCCAGTCGCCCCGACTTTGAAAAACCCTGCAAAAGCTGGACTCAATCGACGCGAACCCCAACAATGAGTAAAGTGACTTGACCCGCAAGTCACTTTACTCGTCACTAAACGTTGGAGATGGTTCGATGGGACGCCCCCCAAAAGTCTGGTGCCGCAAGCAAACCGGCACGTTCTACTGCACGATCGATGGCCGCCGAATTCCGCTCGGAAAAGACCGGGCAGCAGCGGACAAGAAGTTCCACGAACTGATGGCTCGCCCGATCGATGCGGCGGCCCAGTGCACCACACTCTACGATCTGTGCCAGCTCTATCTGGACTGGGTCGAGGACAATCGCGCCCCGCGGACGTACGATCAGTTACGTCACTACCTGCGATCCTTCATTGGGCACATTGGGAAACGGATGAAGGCCGGCGACCTCAAGGGGCACCATGTTTGCGGATGGTATGAGCAACTGCGTGCAGAACCGACGAAAGCTGAAATCGCCCAGGCACAGAAGGATGGCGCGAAAGCGAAGGGCAGAAAACTCAGCTCGACCTCTCAGAGCGACGCCGCCGGCTCCGTCATGCGAATGCTTAGCTGGGCGGTCGAACGCGGGCACATCGACGCCAATCCGATTGCGACCATGAAGCGACCGGAAAGAAAGCGACGCGACGTCTGCTACAGCCCCGCTGAATGGGAGGCCATCATGAAACATGCCACCGGCCCGCTGGTGGATTTCCTCCAATTCCTCGCCCTGACTGGCTGCCGTCCGACGGAAGCTCGGAAAGTGGAAGCGAGGAACATTCACGGCGACCAAGTCATCTTTGAAATAAAGAACTCGAAGGGGCAGCTCGAGCGACGGGTCATCTATCTAGTTGAAGAAGCAAAGGCGATTCTTGATCGCCTGGCAAGCAAACAGCCAACCGGCCCCCTGTTTCGCAACACAAAAAACCGTCCTTGGACGAAGGATGCCATTGTCTGCCGCATGAAACGCATCCGAACGAAAGCGGCAAAAGAACTTGGCTATGACCTACCAGTCATGGCTTATGGTGCTCGTCACACCTATGCCACCAATGCACTTCAAAACGGCGTGGATTCAACTGCCGTAGCCGGATTAATGGGACATCGTGACACAACTATGGTCGCGAGAACGTACTCGCATCTCCTGAAAAACCCCGAACATCTGCGACTACAAGCGAAACGGGCAATTGGCTGAGCTGGAGACATTTACAATGGTTCGCAAGCGGGTCGTTACGATCGATGGAAATGATGCCCAAGAAATCTGGAAGAACTTCCAGGCCTGCAGAAGCCTACTGCCAGCCTCAGATGAGCTATACAGCATCGACTGGACGACATGGCAAGAGCATCCTCCTATTTGGAAAACAGCGTGCAACCTGTTAACCACAATGCGTCACATCGCATACGGGTTTGAGGAATGCTATGAGGACGGCTTCCTCTCGCCACTGGAGCAACGTCTGCGACGATGCCCCGACTGCTTTGTCGTATCCAGCGACCCAGACCAACGCATGATCTTGAACCTTAACCTTGCACGCGGGCCAAAACAGATCGACTTTGGTCCGATCATTGGATTCAGCTCTGTGAACCCACTCTCCGAGAAGGGCTATGAACGATACTTAAATAGAGAGTTCTCGCTGCTGTCCGTTCCAGCCAACGCGATCGTTAGAAGCCATTACAAACCCCATTCTATCAAGCATCTATTCATCACAGGATGCGTTTGCTTGCCGGAGTTAAGACAACCCTTTACGAACTCACGGCGTAGGCCCAGAGAGCGGCAGGGCCCTAAAGTCCTGCGAGATCTCGCAGAACAAATTGGGATGATGCTACCGCGCATGACCTGGGACGAGGCACTGGATCGACCACGCCTGATCGATAACACTGACTCAGTATTCCCAAAGCTCATGTGTCCATTGTCTAAACGATATACAGGCTGGCCAATGGCAAAGCGAATGGGATTTTCAAGCAGCTCCGCCCACACCCCCCCGTTCATTGACAACGACGGCTTTGAGTTGTTCACACTGGATCTCATAAACGCATATAAACTTGCGCCGCGAAGAAGACGAACATTGCGGCACTTCATAAAATTCCTCTACCAAGGACCAAAACGCTGGAGATAGCGATCGACACTAAAACTAAGAAAGAATGGCTGGCGTCCTTTGGCATTAGCCAAGGGGATGTCAGACGCATCGACAACAGCCTCTGCGATGAGTCTCGACTGACGAACCCTGGCAACCCTGAAGCCATTGGCCCCGTTCATTCTATTTATGGCCAGCATCACATAACCGCAATATTTGACACTAGCTCCCGGGATTATCATGTCGTCTTCAATGAAATAACAAAACAAACTGTTCCACATGTTGTCCGATCGACCGTGCTACGAATAGGCGACATTAAATGGGAGGCGTCTGATCTATATCCTTGGACGAAGCCGCGAGACCTGAAGCTTTTCGAAGGTGAGTTTGAGGACCGCGAAGGTGACTACTACCCTGGACGATTCACGTCTTTACAGGGACGCCATCTATGGATTTTCAAGCAGTCCAAACGGCAGAAAGATCGGTATAGCATCACAGCGAAGCGGCTTCGTCCGTTTGATTACCTGCAACTTAGCGAACGGGTATCGAAAGAGCTTGTCGCTTTGCTTCGGCGCTTTCCTAGTTCGTTTTCGCCGACACCGGTCTGCGATGAACTCGAGCAAGCATTGTTCGGAGTATCACACCTATTGCTCAAGGACCTTGGTAATCTGCAGGAGATCGGCTACTCCTCCGATCGCATGAAGGCCGCCGCGATGTTTACTGCCCGGGGCTACTCCATTATCAGATCCATCAAAAATGACTTTGCAAAGGCCGTCGAAATCGGGCAGAGTGAAAACAAGGGAGGGAGGCCCGAAGAAATATCAAACGGAAAAAAGCGATTACCCAAGCCCACCGCTTCTGCACAACCGACGCAAGAATTGCTTCTCGCGAAAGATTTTGAGCAAGGTCATCGCAGCGGATTCAATAGTTTAACTAAGCGATCTCTCCGCCGTATTCGTGACGCGGCAATCAAGCGACTCAAGGTGGTTGAACAAGATATGGATGTTCGACGACGTGCAATAGCCGAGGATATCTTTCCCACCGCTAGAAAACTGTTTCCTGATTCGATTGCAGCTCCATCTGATGTTGATGGCAACGCTCTTACAAACCTATTCCGAGCCAAAGCAGAGAACCCGACAGAAAATAGCGAACCACTTGAGCAGGAAAAGCTCGAGGCGATTAAGCTGCTAGCCAAGAGATGGCGAAAACACTTCACAAATGTTGTGTTATACGGGCAGCCAGTTACCGTGAGTTCTGCCAAAAAGCACGGCCTAGAGTTCCGTTTCGCCGATGCCAAACGCAAGAATGTCGACACGCTCGACAGATGGCCCAGACTAGAATTCCCGGAAAACAAGCCGGAACCCTGTTGACTTCCGGCATTCTCTGGTAAAATTACGGATGTCGCAGGGGTGACTCGCTTTTACCTCGCGGATACTGCCGCCAGGGAGAGCAATAGGCGACACTGGTAGCGGCCTGTAGCGGACAGCTGGGTTGCTTTCTTCGCTCGATGGCTATGGATTGCCAACTCGAACCTTCACGGGGATTCGAGTCATGCTTTCGCAGAAACCTTCGTTGCCCCTCTGCGGCAACTGCTTGCGTAGCGGACGTTCTGTCGCCCGCGTGCTTTCACAGATCTTACGTTTCGTTGCGCGCACTAACAGTGGCGCCTGCCGCGAGTTGAGTTGCAGCCCGACCGCAGATGATGAAGACGACTTGGGTACGCCATAAGTCTTCGCGCAACGCCAACTTGTCTTGACGCTTGTCGAGCCAGTCGTAGCTCGCCGAATGATTAGCCGGATTTAGACAATTTGTGGCTCCGTCCGCCTCGCTAAATCTCCCGGAATTAGCCAATGCGTTCTTTAATGCCGCCTCGCGATACCTTCGTGCCGCCCCAGCGACGTACCCAATGACACACACGCATCCATTAAGCAATCCAGCAGAACGACTGAGAACGGTCGCGGAGATCGCTGAGATCACCGGTACATCCACTTCCTTTATATACCGGGAAATTCGTGATCGAAAAATTGCTGTATACCGCCTACGCGGGCAGATCCGTATCGATGTGAGTTCCCTCGCTGATTACCTAGAACGCCACCACCAAACGGCCCTAGCAGCCGTTACCCCTCAAAAGAAACATTTCTAACCAGAGCTGAGGTCACGTTGAGATCGAGAAGCGACCATATATCTCACAGCATCTCATACACGAATGGAGCCTAAAGAACATACGAGCGGACCCCGTACTTTGCGGTTGCCGGTATGTCCGAAAAGAATCCGTCCCTTCCACTTCAGGAACGTAATCCGTGACTAATAAAACTATTCAACTTTCATCTACTTGCTGGCGCACTCCCGCCCATGAGCGCAATCGCTCATCGCTGCGGACTAGTTCTCCTGTCTTTCACTACCTGCCTATCGCGACGGTGCTTATGGTCCTCGCGACCTGCGTCGGCTGTGTCACCGAAGAGGAGCTGGCCAAACAGAAGGAAGATGCGCGTTCGGCCGCTGCTCGTGAAGTTCGCTCACAGTTCCTTCCTCAAGTGTCCAGTCTGGAAAGTCAAGCGAACCGACTGGAAGCGGAACTCGACCGGACGAGAGAGGAAGCAGAACGCATCGAACAGCGGGCCCTCGAAACCGGACGCCTGTTGGGCCGGGAAGAAGCAGGGAAGGAGGCAGAAGCCAAGATCGAGGCCCTCCGTCGTGCGAACGAAACCAAACTTGCCAATCTGGAGGCACGATTGGCAAGCGAAAAAGCGAGGGTTGCAGCGGAAGCGGAAGCGCGGGGTGAGCAGGCGGGATATGTCCGCGGCGCAGCCGAGGCCAAAGAGGAATCCCAGGTTGCGCTGGAGGAGAAAACCGAAAAATGGCGTGCGGAAACTGAGCTGAAGGTTGCCCAGACTCGTGAACAAACGGCTGCCGAGACCGCTCGCCGGGTCCGTGTGGAAACCACCCTCGAAAACAACGCCAAGACCTGGATGATCATTGGAACCGCATCGTCCGGGTGCCTGGGGTTCATCGCCATCTGCGCTGTTGTTGTCGGACGGCGGTCCAACGCGCGGCATATCGCCTTGTTCGAAGACATCAACGAGCGGCTTGATAAACGCGACCAGGTCTTCCTGCGATTGTTCACTGAACTTGCCAATCGCGATATGGGGCGGTCGTTGGAAGGTCCCAAATCTGGCGACAACAAGCGAGAAGAGGACAATAACGAAGACGGCTTGGCAGGAGCACTGGCATGAACACCTATCACTCCACTGCCACTGGCCAAGCGTTAATCTGGTGTGCGGCTGTCGTGATTTGCATCACCGTATCCGCTACCGGCACGGTGATGGGACACCCGGGAAAAACTTTCGTTGGTCTGATCTCTGTCATTGGCATTGGCGCGATCAGTTGGGCATTCCGGCTGTGCATGCAAACAGATCGGCAGATCCGCCGCGGCTTGCTCGATTTTGCCACCATCATGTATGGAAACAACGCCGACCTCGATGCCTTGCTTGGGGATCCTAAACGCTCCTGGTTAGCCGATCTCGCGGCTAGCAAACGCTATCAGCTGGCGCAGGGGATGGCCTATGCGGCTGAGGTCGAACTTGCTCCGTATGCGGCGAGATTAGATCACAACGCCATGTTGCTGTCTGCCGCAACAAAGATTCTCCCCGCAACAGGTCTTTTGGGAACGGTGTATGGGATGAGTATCGCGATGGGAAGCATCTCTGAAGGCATGGCGGATACCAGTGATCCCGCCGCAATGATCGCGTCGCTGCGGTCAACGCTGCAGGGAATATCGACTGCGTTTGATACCACGCTGATCGCCTGTTTCGCGGGTGCTTTGATGCTGGCACCGATCAGCACTATCGTCAAGAGTCAGTCGCGCGCTCTGATCAGCCAGACCCAACGACACCTTGCCATGCTGCAGTTTCCAAGCCCGTCTCAAAGCAGCGATTAGAGGAGGAAAATCGACCATGAACGTCTTACCTGATGACGACGGAGATGATCCTATTCAAACCGGGTTTACGGATCTCTTGTTCTCGATGAGTGGCATCCTGATCCTGGTGATTTTCGTCTTGGCGCTGCTCAATCGTGCCAGCGATATGGCCACCGCAGCTCTCAAAGCACAGCGAGACTACGCGGTATCGCAGCGCATCAAAAACGCAGGCGATACCGCCGTCATGGTTTCCGAACTCGAACGTATTAACCGCGAGCAACAAGTCGTCATCTCGCGATCTGAGCAAGAGTTGAAAAAGACTCACGATACCCTCGATGAGACACATCGAAAGGCAGAGCAGTACCAAGCAGAAGCGGAAGAAACGGCTCGTAAGGTTGCAAAAGTGGAGACCGAGCGCGATGCAGCTCAACGCAAAAGCGAATCGCTTAATGCGATCCTGGCCGAAAGTGAGACGCAGCGGGAAGCCTTGGAAGGCGAGATTGAATCGTACAAATCAGCAAAATCCGTCGTGATTGTGGCAGTCGTCGATTGCTCGAAATCAATGGACGAGCTGTCAGACCTGAAAGCCGCAATCTCGGCATTGGTCGACTCCATGCCTAAGGCACTGGAGAGGTTCCAAATCGGAATCGTCGCGTATCGCGGCGGGAAGCAGGCGGTTCTTCCGGTACTCACTGTGAGACCGTACGCCGTGGATTATGGGGCATCCGCTGACCGCGTCCAAAAGTTTGTGAACAGCCTCCAAGCTGTCGGCGGAAACGCAAATGTCGACCAAGCACTTGAGTCGGGCATGGGGATGCTCGCGCGGGCGGGAGAGTCCAAGCGACAGGTGCTGTTCTTGCTTGGTGATCAATCGTGCCAGGAGATGGAACACCACACTCCGCAAACCGATGCGGCAGTCGTAGGCCGTGTCCGAGCATGGGCGAACGCGAGCGGAACCGATCGGCGAACCCTGGCTATTTTCACGGGCGATGGAACGAACCCCAGGGCACATGACTTCTTCAAGCAGATCGGCGACGTCAACCTACCGAGCGAATTCTCGGTCAATTCCGCGGATATGTTTCGAAGTGTCTTCAACGCGGCCTTTTGGGAAACTTAATGACCACTCCAAACCCCAAACCCAAACTTCCTGACGGTCATTTCCTCAATCCGAATACTCGGTTAGATCCAGGCAAGCGGCCACGCAAGACGCAATCACCAACGTCTGCTACCCCAGGCGCCGAACCAACTCAGACGGGTCACAGCGATAGACCGTTCGCGAGTCCGGAGAAAAAAGCGGCCGGAGATTATCGGTCCCCTGGTCTTGCTGCATACGCCAATGGCTTGGCCGCGGACTTGGTCATGGTCGTGATCGTTTGTATTCCCCCGGCCATTTTGTTGGGACTGACGATTTGGCTGTTTTACGCATATCTCTACGCGCCGTTACCAGACCTCTCCCCTGGGCCGTAAAGGTCCATCGCGAGCATTTCAATGAGCAATGGAACCTCGCAGCGTCCTGAGACGTTTCGCCCGCCGAGCCTAAGCCTCGTCTTTTGCGGCTTCTGGACGTTCGTAACTTACCAGTTGCTTTACTACGGAGAACGCGGGGTGGAACTGGCAACCATTGGCGGCGTCTTCACAGGAATCATCGCTCTTGGTCAGGTGGCGAAGGCGTGGACGGATTGGGACAAACTGCGTGATGCCCGGCGCAGCCGCAGGACCTACGCCAAAATCGCGGGCAAGCATGGTAAGTCTCGGTTTGCGACTGCGGCCGATGTTGCAGGCTCCGATCTCTTCTCGGATCACAAGGGCATCTTTCTGGGAACGATGCCGGTAGGGCGAAGGAAAACCCGCGATGTGTTTTACGACGATGATGCCACGATCAGCATCATAGCCCCTCCTGGTGAAAACAAATCGACAGGAATTGTTGTCCCGTCTATGTGTGCTGGTGTCGGTCAAAATCTGATCGTGAATGACGTATCGGGCGAACTGTATTCCATCTGCAAACCGGCTTTAGAAGCGCAAGGCTACGAAGTCGTCGCGATGACCCCGTTTCCCAGCGAGGTTTCGAGCCTGATCGATTCGCCCGTCACCGACGTTGGCCTGGATGTGTTTTCTGCGTTTGATCCATCGATGCCACCAGAGAGCATCCGCTCGCAGCTCCTCAAGACGATGACCTGGGTGATGCCTGGCAAACCGGACATGGATGAGAAGAGCGAGTATTTCTATCGCTACGGTCGCATGATTGGGGGTTGGTTGGGACTTCGCGAAATTGTCCATGGCCGCAAACCAAGTCTGCCGCAAATCCGGTCCCAGTTGTGGACTGGTACGGAAGCTATCAGCGAGCTCTACACCGAGGCCTTTGAATCAACGGACTTCGGGGGCGTCTATGCGGAGATGGCAAGATCCCTGGAAGGCCTTCGGCAAACAGCTGGCCCTCAATACGCCGGTGGTCACGGGATTGCCGAAATGTGCCTGGACCCCTTCGATGCGTTTTCCGACCTGGGACGCCACACATCCCAATCAACGTTCGATCCAAGGTCGCTCAAGGACCCAACGAAGAAAATAGCCCTGTTCTTAATCTACACGCTCGCGAATTTCGAAGCCTACGCCGCCCCAATGTCCATGACCCTGACCTATCTGTTCGACACCATCGCCTCGGACAACCAAAAGGGACGCGTCACCGCATTGGTTGATGAAGTCGGGTCTCTAAACATGCCCAAGCTAGCTTCTAGCTTGCTTTTCTATCGCAAGATGGGATTGCGCTGTGTCCTAATCTGGCAGGACCAGTCGGGACAGGCGGAAAAGAAATATGGCAAAGCCGCAATGCGTGAAATCTTGTCCGCGAGCAAATTGAAAGTCGCAATGGGCATCCAGGAACCGGAGACCCTGGAGATGTTTAGCAAACTCTCCGGTACCGAAGCGATATCGGACATGTCGATCAACAACCGCTCGATCTTGACGGACCCGACTCCGGATCATTCGAGTGGCTACAACAATCGTGGCGTCCCGCTGCTGCGGCCCGAAGACATTCGCATGATGGAAGAGATCCTGGTGGTTGGCGGGCGCATTCCCCCTTTAAAGCTGAACAAAGTTCGCTACTGGGAACGTTCCAAGTGGCTAAAGATGACCGGTACGTCTCCCTACCACAGAGGTTAGGTCCATGAGCGTCTCTGACAACGACCCGATGTCACGTGCCTACCGCGCGTACAAACGCAAGTTCCAACGCTGGTTGTTGATAGCCGTGGTCCTGCTTGTTGTGGTCTCGATCAAAGGCGTCCCGCACATGCAAACCACCTACAGCTACAACGGAGCGAGATCGCATGGCTGGATGCCTGCCGATCGCAAACTCGATGCCTGGTACATCAGCGTTACCGGTTGGAAACACGTTCATAGCGGACAATACGGCAACGACGGTTGTCCATTTGTGCTCTTCATTCCTTTAAGCGAGTGCATCGACTTAACGGCGCTCGCTAAGAGACTCTCCCCCCTCTCCCTTACCAGGATCTAAACAATGGCCGAACCCAAGAGAAATAATCAGTGGAAAGACCTCGCCGCCGCGGGAATGTCGCCGCCTGGAGGCACCCCGCTTGCGATCGATACCGGTTCCAGGAAGCCCGAAACCCTTACGGAAAAATTCAACCGGGCAGCGGATCCACGAGACCAGCTCCCGGCACTTAGGAGGAAAATGTCACAGCCCAAAGCGACGCTCGAACGGACCCCCTTTGGAAGCGTGAGCCGTTCGATCAACACCGAGCGTGATAAACGCATCGCCGAAACCATCAAAGCGATGACGCAAATACTGTCCAAAAAGCGGCAAGCAGAGATGAAAGTGAAACTTGGCGAGAAAAACCAGATTAAGAAGACCTTCAACAAAGCGTCCGGGATGAGCATGTAGGTAGACCGCTTGTCAAATTTGACAACACAATCCGTAACGTGAGACCATAGGGAATGAGCGTGATCAACGAAGAGACGGTACACCGCTACCGCAAAGACAATACCCGGCCCATCGATATTGGCGATGGGTCGACCCGCTTGGTTCGGATGACGCCCCGTCTGTGGGACGATCTCGAGTTCCTCCGCATTATGGAAGGAACCACAACCGCCGAGCTGGCTGCCTACGCCTTTGAAGAAATGCAGTTGTCTCCTGGCGAATCTTTCGACACCTGCTTTCGCGGCATTGTGGCCTATCTCGCTAATCGTTGGGTCGAGATCGCCGAAGAGCTCGCGGAGGAATACCCGCTCGACTTTTCTGCTCTGCATGTCGAAGCCGGAGAGCAGTCCTCATCTGATTGACCCTCTAACGTCTAGTCATCCTCCTAGTAAAGGACATCGCAGTGACCACCCACAACCCGGTCCTGGAAGCGGCATCTGCTGTCGAAGCGGCTCGTGAATCCTTGCTTTCGCAGTTGGAGCCTGTTGAGCGCGAAGCCGCGGCGTTAAAAGAACGCTTAGCGGCAATCGAGCAAACGCGTGACCAATTGGAAGCGGCTATAAAAGCCCTCACTCCCGACCGGAAGCCGAAAAGCAGAGGCAGCCGCAAGCCCAGCAAGCCTTTTGCCAAGAAAGCCGACGTGCACGCGGTATGCTTGGCTTTGGTCGAAGCCAATGCACCCATCGCAAAAGCTGATTTGGAATCGCTGGCAAAGCACAAGCTTAGCGAAGACTTGGATTTCAGTTTGAGCGGGGTCAGCTTGAGACTGTCCGAATGCTTGCGGTCTGAGGACTTCAATATCTCGCCGGAAGGATTGGTTTCCCTGTCCGCCGACACCGCAGCGCCGCACGTCAAAACCGGCTCTTGATCACGTGTCGCCAGCCGCGGTTTTTACCTGTGGATTGAATCGCGTTGAGTGCCATTGACGGTTGCAAAAATGGGCCGACTCGGCTCAGGATGGATCCATCTAAGCCACGCTTAGGAGTCAAGCCTATCTACTTCTAGTTCCCATTACGAGTAACCAGCCAAACGTCATTGCCTCAACGATGGATCGACTATGCTGACCGCCACCCAAGCCAAGAATATCGTCGGAACCAGCCGGTATTTTGACACCGTCCTGACCCAGGGCGACTACTACACCGGGACGGAGATATCGGGAAGCTGGAACGGCAAGGCCACCGCGATCCTCGGTCTCGAACCTGGTAGTCCGGTGATCAGCGAAGAATTCAAGCGGATGCTTTCCGGTCGTCATCCAATCACAGACAAGCAGCTCGCTCAGCGAATGCGCAAAGACCGACGCCCTGGTTTCGACCTGACGTTCAGCGTCCCGAAAAGCGTTTCGGCGGTTTGGGCAATCAACAACGACGAAGCCATCTTAGAAGTTCTTCGTGAAGCCGTTCACGAAACCATGGAACGTGACGTCGAACCACTGATGTGCCGCCGTGTGCGAAACGGTGTCAAAGCGGCGTCCCAGCACCGCGTTAAAACCGGAAACCTGGTTTATGCGGACTTCCTTCACAAGACGTCCCGCCCTGTAGACGGCGTAGCCGATCCTCACCTTCATATCCATGCCTTCGTGATGAATCACACCACGCATGAAGGGAAACACTACGCGGCCGAGCCCGAAGAGATCTTCCGCCAGCGACTTAGCCTCCAAGCCGCCTTTGAAGCAAGATTGGCCAGAAAGCTTGAAAAGAAACTCGGCTATGCGGTCACTCGTACGGCTTTCACCCAGTCCGGTCGGCTTAAGAAAGGCTGGGAGATAGCGGGAATCGAGCGTTCTACGATCGAAAAGTTTTCCCGCAGAACGACACAGGTCGAAAACGAGGCCCAAGCCCGCGGCATTACGGATGCAGAGAAAAAAGGGAAGCTTGGGGCGGTCACCCGAGAGAAGAAAGACAAGGGCGTCAACCTCGCGGACCTTCAGACCTCATGGAATGCCCGTCTCAGCGCTGAAGAAAAGGCCGTCTTTTCCAATCTTAAGAAGCGACCGCTGGGATCGTATAGAAGCGAAACCCAAAGAATTGAAGCGGCAATCCGCTATTCCCTCGACCATCACCTCTTCCGGCAGTCCACGGCCGAGAAACATGCGATTGTCGGCACCGCTTTAGAACACGGCGTGACGCTTCGCCCTGAAGATGTCGAAGCGGCTTTGCAGAAAGACGAGATTCTGCAACGAAGCCGCGATGTTCGCGGAGCGGAGCGAGCGTTCATCACGACCCAGGAGGTCCTTGACGCTGAATCCCGGATGATCGTTTTTGCTCGTGACGG
This sequence comes from Roseimaritima sediminicola, assembly GCF_009618275.1. Lineage (GTDB taxonomy): Bacteria > Planctomycetota > Planctomycetia > Pirellulales > Pirellulaceae > Roseimaritima > Roseimaritima sediminicola. Next base: position 17,140 of record NZ_WIAD01000034.1, on the reverse strand, counting down.
ACGCGGCACACGCATGACGATAGCGAGGCGGGAGCACGAATTCGAAAAGACCTGGCTTCATGAAGAACAGAAAGCAGCCGTTCTTCATGTTCTGAACTCCCGAGATACTGTTACAGCGATTACCGGCGGTGCGGGAACGGGCAAGTCTTCTTTGATGGAAGAGGCGGCGCGCGGCATCAAAGCCAATGGCAAAGAGCTATTCGTCTTTGCGCCAAGCACCGGCGCCCGTGAAGTCCTGGAAGAGAAGGGGTTCGCCAATGCTCAAACTGTCGAGCACCTGCTCCGCAATGAAAAACTGCACGCCAGTTTGAAAGACCAAGTCGTCTGGATTGACGAATCCGGCCTGCTCGACGTGCGGTCGATGAATGGCATCTTTGACATCGCCAAAGCCCAGAATTGCCGCGTCGTCCTTTCCGGCGATACCAAGCAGCACTCCTCGCCGCGACGCGGAGAAGCGATGCGGCTTCTCGAAACAGAAGCCGGGATCAACGTCGCACGCGTCCAGGAGGTACAGCGGCAAAAAGGCCGCTACAAACAAGCGGTGGAAGCAGTCAGTCTCGGCGACGAGGTCGTTGACGCCAAAACAGGGATGACCGGAATGCTCGCCGGTTTCGACATGCTGGACCGGATGGGCAAGATCAAAGAGATTGCTTCAGAATCCCGCCACGCCGTGATTGCTAGTCGCTACCTCAAAGCACACAAGCGCAAACGTTCCACACTGATCGTCTCCCCAACCCATGCTGAAGGGCGACTGGTAACGGCCGCAATTCGCGCACGCCTTCGCGCAACCGGGGCAATAGGAAGAGAAGAGCAGGGCTGTTTTCAGCTGCGATCGCTGAACCTCACGGACGCCCAGAAGTCGGAGAACCTGAGCTATGCTGGTGTAGACCTGGTTGTGCAGTTCCATCAAAACGTTGCCGGCGGATTCAAGCGGGGTGAACGCTATCGGGTTTCTCTTGGTGAAGCGAACAAACCGGTGCTCCAGGCGGTAGGTGGCGGACCTCTCAAACCGCTGCCAAAGCAGCATCCGGACCGCTTCGAGGTGTACCGCGAGGAAACCGTCTGCTTCTCCAAAGGGGACAAGATCCGATTCAGCCTTGGCGGCACGGCGATCGATGGCAAGCGCAAACTCACCAATGGTCGCCTCGACACGATCAAAGCGTTCGATGACCGCGGAAACCTGGTGCTTGAAAGTGGGCTGGTCGTTTCCAAAGACTACGGCCATTTCGATCTTGGATACTGCATCACCTCTCACGCCAGCCAGGGTAAAGACCGCGACCTGACGATTGCAGCCATTGGCAGTCAGTCTCTGCCCGCCGTCAACGCGAAACAGTTCTACGTCACGGTATCACGAGGGCGGAAGAACGTCGCCATTTACGTTGACGACAAGGCGGCCGTCCGGCGGGCCATTCAGAATGCGGGCGAACAACAGTCCGCCACCGAACTGCTCGACGGAGGTGGACAAAAACAAGCGGCCTGCCTGCGGCAAAGCCACGAACAACGCTTCTTCTTCGATCGCGTTCGCGACTGGTGGCGTGCTCATGCCTCTCGCTGGCAATCGCAACAATCACGGGCCCCGACGCTGGGAGCTCATTCCTCGCACTATCCCGGACTTGGGAGGACTTAGACAGTGACCCACATGCCGTTCCCGTCCAATGAAAACGTTGCGGCCGTTCCCTCGCAACAAACTGAAGCGGCCAAAGCCCCCTGGAAACGAGTGCGGGCTGGAGAACCGCTCCCGATCATGCTTCAATTGATGTTCTACGACGGGCGCGTCGTCAGCTATGCGTTCTCGGACATTCGCGAGATGCAAAAACGCGATGCGGGCCACATCGAGCTATCGATCTACGGCATGGAGAAGTATCGCCTGACGATCAAGGGTCGGCACCTCAACGAGCTATTCGATCTGCTGCAACTCGGGCGGATCAGGTCGATGACCGAGCTGGGGCCACGAACGTTCGACCATCCCGAAGACAGTCCGGCGATTGACACCATCACGATCGAAACGCTGACCGGTCCATCGAGTTTTTGAGCGAGAACAGCCCGCGGCTCCCGAACACATAAGTGCAAAACAAAGCAAGAAACGCTACAATCCAGGGCTAGCCATCAGAGGGAGGAAGGCTTCAGCATGCAGCAACAAAACACAAAACCTGAATCTCGTCTGCGTGCTACAGTCGCGGCAGTCATCGTAGCCATTGGCCTGATCGCTTCACTGATCGGGATCTGGCAATGGTTACAGCCTCCCGCAGTAATTGACTCTCCAGAGATCCGAGAAGCGATCGAGAGATCGCAGGAGAACCGAAGATGAAGAAGCGTTTTTGGGTAGTGTTGCTCTTTATATGCATCCAGATTCAGCAGACAACTGTGGCTAATGAGCCTCGGATATCCCCAGATCTGCTGCGTTCTGTTGCGACGTGGATCGACGGTGATCGAAAGGATATGAACCGCTTGTTTGACGGCCAGGATGCTCAACGTGTCCGCGATCAGACCATCATCGGGTTGCTTCGCAAGCTATCAGCTCAGCAATTCTCCGTTTGCGAGTTGAACGCAGCCCTCATCGCTCGCAATCCTGAAACCATGAAGAAGCTCGAATATCTGCTGAAAGACTTGGTCGAGCAAAAAAACCGTCAAATCGATGAGACCCAAAAGCTGATTTTGCAGCGAATGCGAGTTACCGAAGCACTAACCCAGGAAGATCGCCTGAGGATTCAACGCCTAGCCGTGGAGACGGCTTCGATGTCTACGTCTCTTAGCGAACTTCGCGAGTCAATCATCCCTAAAATGTTCGATGAGGCGGACGCTAAGCTTCAGAGGGTAGATGATATCGAGATCAAAATTGACCTTTTGGAACTGGAACTAAGAACCAAGATTGATTCGATCTGCGATCGTCTTGCCGCAGTAGAGAGGGAACAGCAGCGGCTTCGCACGTACCGAGCAGCAAAGCCTTCCACAGATAGCTATGGCGGCTCAGTTTTGCAGCCAAGACTTACTGAACCGCGTCACTTCTCGGAGATAATCGCTGCGACCCAATGGAGAAGCGTCAACGGTACACAGTGGGAGCCAGAGAGATATGCGACGTCGGCTCAGCTTTGCGCCAATCCGAGACTGCGGTGGGAAAACGTCATTTTCGACGTCAGGGTCAATGGCTTGCCCCATCGGCGTTACGGAGATATCTGGATTGATTGCTCAGGGGAGATCGTAATGGTCCTCAAGCCTTGGTCAGATCAGGCCAATCAATAAACTGCAACTCGGCACGCCGAACTGCGTCTCCAGGTATCCACCAACTCCAGTCTTGAGCGAACAGTCATCGCCCTAGTTCCAAAGGATTAGGCAGCTGGCCCCGCAATTCCTCTACGTCACCGTCTTCGAGACCGAAGCTTACAAAGCGTTTTGCGATACGGCTTCCCAACCCCTGCTCCGGCTTGACAGATCTCTGGAACAAACCGAGCCCTCGCGCCTCTTGAGCGTCGTCACAATCCACATTCTCCGAGTGATCTTGATCGCTCAACAGATCACCTTACCGCTTCGGGTTGCGCCGATTGCCCAGTGTCGAATTGCGTCAGTCGGATATCTCCCTTAGGCATGTGAACGATCAATTCAAGCTGTCCGCCCATAGCTTGGATCAACCGCGAAAGTGTGCTGATCTCCATGTCGTCTTGATGCTCTTGGCTCGAAAGCGTCGGTTGGCTCACGCCGAGTATGTCGGCAAGCTGCTTTTGCGTCATGCCGCTGTATTTCCGGAGTTCAGCTAAAACCATCTCCGCTTCCATGCGCTCTGCCGCTTCGGCGTTTGCTCGCTGTCGCTCCGCAGACATTTTGCTTTGAAGCGTTGACCAAGGTTTGTGTCCAGCCATCAGATTTCTCCTTCTTGTTTCAATTCTCCCAGGTAGGTTTCGAACAACGCATCAGCCAATGGGATCAACCGGTCATAAAACCGATCGTCGCCTGTCTTGTCTCCCCCGATTAGCAAAATGGCAGTTCGTCTCGGATCGAATGCGAAAAACGTTCGATACGGTCGGCCATGGTGCTGTGTACGAAGCTCTTTCATGTTATCGAACTTCGAGCCCTGCACCGTGTCGGCGTGGGGACGCGATAACTGCGGCCCTCGCGATGCAAGCAATCGAACACTCCTGTCGATGGCATCCTGCTCGTTCGCGTCTAAGCTGTTCCACCAAACCTCGAATTCGTCGGTATACTCGATATCCCAGTTTGCCATCTTACCTCCATCATATAGATGCTGACCTATATTGTCAAGAAAATTCGCTTACCTTTCGCAGACCATAGAAGATCGCGACGCAGACACGCCGGCTGATCTCCAGCCCATGAACGAATCGCCAAGCAGAACTAACTAGAACAGATCCAGTTGCGACACGGCTTGTGAACCGGGGTTCTTGCCAACGGACACTTCCGGCGAAGTATCAGCGGACTTGCCGGCTTTCGTGAACTCCTCATCCAAAATCAAATCGGCTGCTTTCTGAGCTGCACTTGCCGCACCGACAACGAGCCGCTTGTCTCCTTTCAGGACTTCGATCCAGCTCTGCAGATACGATGCGGACTGTTTGATCGTTGGCGGACTGATCCCGCTGGCGGCACAAAGGAACGCAGCTCCCATTTCGGCAACCAGTTCTTCGCGGCTGTAGTCAGGTGAACCGAACGGAGCAAGGTTCGTATCCAGTCCGCGGTTCAATCGATCGCTATGGCCGGTCGAGTGCGTCAGCTCGTGAAACAGCGTCGAATAGTACGTCTCGCGGTTTTCAAAGCGTTCCTGCTTCGGCATGTGAACGCTGTCCGTAGGTGGTCGGTAGAACGCTCGCCGGCCGCCATCATGTCTGATGCCTGGCTTTAACTTGTAGCCGGCAACAATGCGTTCGGCTTCAGCCAATGGCTCAAATGGCGCGGCGTCGGGATCTTCTTTCGGTGCATCCGGAGCGTCGATGCCATCGACCTGCTCCACGTTGAAGGCAGTGAAGTGCTTAAGCATCGGAATCTCGATCGGCTCGCCGGTTTCTTTGTCCGTGGTCGCGTACATCTTGAAGAAAACGACCAGACTTCCTTTTTCGCGTTTGCGCACCTGGCCGCCCTGCTCCTTAGCTTGTTTGAATGTCAGCCAGTAGTCGGATGAGTAGCCGCGTTCCCAGGCGGTTAGGCCCAGCAAGAAAACGTTGATGCCGCGGTAGCGATTGCCGCTATCCAGATTCTTCGGCCATCCGTCACCGGTGCCGCGTTTAATCGGGTTTCGCCACGGTGCGGTTCCCTGTTCCAAGTAGCCGATGATCTTGTCCGTGACTTCCTGATAAACGTCCCGGCGTTTGATTGATTTCTTCCTCGCCATGCCCGCCTACCTTCCAGTGGCGGCGGTCTTCTCCTGAATGCGTGTCATGTGACTGCCCTTTCTTTGTTGGTTTCGATGGGACTCGCGAATGGCCCGCGAATCCCGGATTGTTCTACTGATCACCGCTGCGATCATTTGCTTTGAGCTCGCTGATCTTGTCGGCGACACGAAGATGAAGAACGCCCATCTTCAGATTGTCGAGTTCACTGAGCGAATGCGTGGATTGCCATTGATCGTCCGCGTCCTTGTAGTTGCGGCTGTAGGTCACGCTGTAGCGCACCCCGTCCCCATCTTTCTTCCTATTGCCCCAGATGGCGGCTTCGACGCCGAGATAGCTGACTTTTGCGGCTGGTTGATTGGTTTGTTCTGTCATTTGATCCTCCTTTGGTTGTTGATGACTCTGACCGCGATTCCGCCGCGGTGCGGTGTTCTTCCGCAAGGGGTTTGGTGCGGCACGCAGGCAGAGCCGAGTACACGGCCCCTTGCGGACGAATGCTTCATCGTGGCAGCGTGTCTGGACAGTTATCCATGAACCAAGAGAATCCAAGCGGTAACTAACCGATGCCATGACCGCATGGACAAGTCAAGCGATGAAGCGAGTGGTTCTAACTGGGGCTTCCGGACTAGCTAGACCCCAGATGGCCCAGTAGGTCTTCGACGCTCTATTGAAAGCGGAGCGCATTCGATCACTAGATACACGATTTCGGCCATTCCGCCGATCCCCCCCACCCGGGCGGGCAGTCCTGTGAATACAGAGCCAAGGGAAATATCAGTAAACACAACGCTCCTCGACTTGCGGTAGGTTCGCAGCCTAATCTGGACACGACGACTTTTGCGCAAACTGCCCATTCCCAGCTATTGCCTTAATCCCACGGATAAGTAACAATAGAGTTCCGCCGTTTCCGTCCAGAGGGATTGACACCGGAACTACCATATGCTACACGGAGGAAGCTGGTAGCATAACAACAGCAAGGAAGCTCGATTTAACACACAGGAGAGCGTAATGGCTATCGCTGCAACGGAACCCAAGAACGGAGGCAAGAAAGCCATGGAGAAGGCCCAGGAGTTCATCGAAGACGCAATTGGAGAAGACCGGGACCTGCTAAAGGCCGTGTTCTTGCTAGCCGCCGAGAAACTGGTTCAAAACGGACAGGAAGTCGAGTGGCCATTGCTCGATAGCGATGGAGACATCTTTGCGTTTTTCACGCCCGTAGGGGCGCGGCAAATCTCTGATTGCGAGCGTAGAGAGCTGAACCAGCGAATCGAACAACTCAACCTTTGAACCTTTGACAGCGTACCAATGGGCTAGATTTCAGTAGCATCCCCTCGCTACAAACGGTATACTCCGATTTTCCGGCGATTCTTGGAGGGAGCGGGATGTTTATTGTGATAGAGAGTGAGCCTGCGGAGCAGGACCGGTTTGACTACAGCTCCGAATTGCCCGAAGAATGGATTGATCTGTTCAATTTCACACTGGACTGCATGCATCGCGTGCTGGCTGACAGCCCGCTAGCGAAGGCTGGACCAATTTCCAGCCTAAATTCCATTCTTTTTGAGAGGTATCTACCGGTCTGCGGCTGCCCTCCTGACCGCTTCAGCAGTTACCCGAGGGTTGGTGCTGTCTTCTGTATCCGCGACTCTACTGACCGACCCGAAGTCGTAATTGTTTCGTGGCAATTTCCGCCGGTAGAGTCATTTGTGACCGTCAACCCGGCGTTCAAAACGTCGGGGCAGCCAAAGTAGGAATACCGCAACGCCCCCCAGAAGTCGATACCTCCCTTGTGCCAATACAGAACTCTTACTGTCTGGAAAAGGGCAACTGGGGTGATGCAGCGCTTCAGATCACCGCCCTTTCACTTCGGCCCTGCTGTTGGACGGGGATTTCAGATCGGCACATCATGACTGGCGGAATCCGACGCGGCTCGCCGCCTTTTATCGTAGATCTGCGTCGTGGTCACATGTCGGTGACCAAGAAGCTCTTGGACCTTGCAGATGTCAACACCCGCATCCAGCAGCAGGGTAGCGGTTGTTGCCCGCAGGCTATGCGTCGAGTAGAGACACCGCCGCGACACATTTCCCTCGGCATCTTCCTCGCTGATCATCGCGCCGGGCAGTCTTTCGAGGTAACCGCGGACGATCTTGTGCATCCCAGCTTCACCCAGTCGTCTGTTGCCAAGCTGACTGCTCCGTGGGCCTTTTCGTGGCCGGAACAGGGCACCCCGCTGGATGTCCGCCGCCTCTACGTACTGGGCGATCGCTTCGGCCGCAGCGAAATGCAAGCCTATCGTCCGGTGCTTGTCCCCCTTCTCGCTGATCCGTACCGTCGTTTCTTCTCCATCAACATGGACATCGCCTTTGTTGAGTTTGCAAGCGGTTGAAAGCCGGACACCCGAGTAGATGTACCACTTCAAAATCGCTCGGTCCCGATAGGCCACCAGATCTTCACCTTCCGGTAACCCCATCAACTGGCGAGCCCGCGTAGCGGAAAGGGATTTTGTTTCGTGAATGGGGTCCGTCGAAGCTCGAGAGATGAACTGAGCGTGAGCAGGATTCGGGACGGTGACAGGTAAACGCATCTCGGCTGCCGCGCCCTGAAGATACTTGAAAAAGCTAGACACGGACGACACGCGTCGATTGATCGTCTTGGGAGCTTTTCCTTCGGCAATCATTGCGTTTCGCCATCGCTGGACATCGGCAACCGACAATGCGAGCAAGCGCAGACTATCACGGGGCCATAGGATAGGAATGAACTTCAGCAAACTCTCGATGTCCTGCCTGTAGGCTCTTTGCGTATGCGGACTCTCCCGCCGGGTGATCCATCGCTCCAGCATCTCTTCGAGCGATAGGTAGAACCGTTCCACTTTCTTCTGAACGGTGCGCGTCTGCTGCCCGGCCAGGATCGGGGGCAGCATGTCGGCGGGGACGAGTTCGCCAGATTTGTGTGCAGGTGTGTTCATCAAAGACCTCCTTTGCCTCTCCGATTCAGTCTTTCGCAAACCGCCACTTTAGTCAAGATAAAATCTGTTATCCTTACTTGCATTCGAGTTTGTATCTTCCCACCGACACGGAAAGGCTCGGATTTAGAAACCTGCCGGATTGCCCTACAATTGCCAATCCTTGCTGCACCAATCGGCGAGCGGGGATCAACAGCGAACTGAGGTAGAATTCAACCAACACCATCGTGAAAAATGGAGGCTCGCGCAACAAACTCAATCACGACGGGACCAGGGATCGCAAAACGCAAACCGAATGACTGCCTCTCCTGTCATCCCAGATTGCCTAGAGCAAGCGTCGGCCCTGCCTACCGGCCACCCGCGAGGGCTTCATGCCCGCTACACTATTACGGGATTAAATTGTGTTTTCAAAAAGGGTTTGCGGCTCGGCAGCGCTAGGGTTGCACAGACGGGACCAACACACGACTACGCGAACGTTGCAATATTTTGGATACTTTACTGCATTTAGCTAGAGAACAGCATGCCTGAACCGAGACTGGTATTGACGACTGGTGACCCGCTTTTCTCATCTCTTTTTCAATACAATAAATCGCTAGACGATGGATTCAAAATTCCGATTGAAAGTGGCCGCAGTGTCGGAACGTCGATACTCGTTCATGGCAAAGCGGGAACAGGCAAGACAACATTCGCTTGTCAACTGTGCGTCCATTCAATGCTTCGAAATAAAAGATTCGCGGAAGACAACGATCTCTCAAGTGATCTGTGGCCGTCCAATGCGTCCGCCGTATACTTCACTCTCGATCAGCGTGCGAGCGAAGTAGCCGACCTGATGAGACGCATCGCCCCAAAACATGCTCAAAGCAGCATTCAGGCCTGCCCCGTTTCAATGGAGAGTTTGCTGAAAGAAGAACCTGCGGTGATGGAGACAGTAAGACAGTCCCTCCAACGAAATCTGGTTACAGTTTTCCAATTGCCCTACGACACCGACTTCATGGGTATTCGCTCCTGCCTAGTAATCCTCGACTCAGTAGGAAAGGACTGCGAATCTAATGTTCGGCTTTTGATCGTGGACTCGGTAAACCTCTCACTGCAAATGAAGTTTTTTCAAGATGACAGAGCGAAAGCCGAAATAGAAGACGGCTCAAAAATTGGGGACCCAACCACTCGCCGGGCATACAGATCAGAAGACTTTCGCTACCTTATCGGACACGCCCCGAACGATAGCGATGGTTCAGTGCCACGAAGTTTCTCATCAGTATTTGTCTATGAAGCCGGCGACGACTACGCCTTCCCCGAAGAATTCCTAGTGCAAGGCATTGTCGCCCTTGGATGTGATGGCAATGCATTAGGATCTCGGACCATTCAGATTCGCAAGGCAAGACATCAGCGCCACCACGCCGGAAATCACGACCTGACAATTTCCCACACAGGCCTCTTTGTTTCTCCATCCATTCCAATGTGGGCCCAAACACTCCAGTCAGAGCGTGAGCGATCTCCTGAGGCCGCAACAACAGTAGACTCCTCCCCTTTAACAATTGGAGTACCACCGGTAGACAACGCGATCCAAGCAAACACGGTATCAAAGTTCTACACCGGTAGCACCACCCTTGTTTTTGGCAAGGCTGGAACCGGAAAATCCGATCTTCTTGCTAAGTTTTTCGTAGAGCAATGGCGTCAAGACCCGGTCTCTAGCGTATTATTCGGAACCTGGAAACGCGACCCTAGAAACGTGTTGCGGGATCTAATTGACGAGGCCAGCAAGGACCCGCAACTCAAAAACCAACTTAGCGTCGGCTACAACAACTTATCATCTGCCATCTTGGCTCGTTTAGTTACCGTCGACATGAGGGATCCATATTTTACCATCCCAACAGCAATGACGAAGGTTGTCCGAAGCATTGACCAGTGGACGGACACGCCCAACATACCTCCTGTGAAACGATCAGGTTTCTTCGGGTTGAAAAACCTCAACGAGTCCCCGGCAGCGCGTGATGAGCAGTGGAATTTCCTTCGAGTACTGACTAGATTTCTTGAATCGAGAGAGGTTTCGACGCTTCTTATAGACTGGCCTATGGGCGACGAAGAAAATAGCTCTGCCAGACCATTAGCGGCACGCCTGTGCGCTAACGAGATCTTCTGCGACTACGACCCTGCAAACGAGGAATACCAGCTAATTGTTAAGCGAGCAAACTTCCAGCGACTAACCCACAACGTAAAGATACACAAATCAGATCTCGAAGTCCATTGAAAGAGGTCGGCCTCGCGCGAGATCGAGCATGAGAGCGCAACAATCAAGGTTAGCAGGATCTATTCTAATACTGAATAAATCGGCATCGGCGTTTGCTAATCCGGTAGCATGCACGCACTCAATCATGCTGGCAACCACTGGGATACTGGCACTATGGTGGTCGCACTTGGCCTCAGCAAGGAAGATTAACTCCAGGGCTTCTGAAAGAACAATTGTGCCTCGGCTCAGATACCCCGCCTGAATACCCGTCAAGATTCCCGCCACAACCCGCCCCTTAGCCCGTCCCGCATTTGTATTCAGTGAGAGGGAATCCAATGTGTCGCGGAGGCAGGCCGCTAACGTTGCAGCGTCCATCTTTATTGCTTCACGGCTTCCGGTTTCGCAATCCCCCATACGCCATATATACGCGCGTACACACATCGAGTCAACCGGCATCTTGGTTTTCTGGCCAATAGAGATCATACTTGGACAGAACCCATACGGAGCAAACTGACTTGGATATCTTCTTTAAAGCATCAGTTCTTGCAAAAGGTCCCCTGGCGCAAGGGCTCACCCAGCATGACCCCGCATTACTCAACAAACACTCAATCTATGTGACAGACACATTATGCCCAACAGATTTCCAGCAAATATCTAGATGCAGGGCGGTCATCTGCGGTCAAGGCGAGGCGATCAGCCATCTCGCTATTCTCTGTCGAATCTCCGGCATTCCCGTGGTCTGCTTGCCAAACGCAACGAAAGAAATTGGGGCTCTGGTGGAGCTATCGGTCGATACGTCTTCTGGAACCATTACTTCCACATGCCCCTCTTTACCGGACATGCGAGAGGAACTTGCAAACGAACCTCGACCTGGCTTCGGTGGCAGACAACTACAGATAGGGGTCGTAGCAGTCGATCAGTTATCTGCGGACCAAGGGCCACTGCTACCGTGCGTAAAGCAGGTTTTCGTACGGCATGAATTCTGGTGCGTTGCAAATAATCGAAATCCCTTTGCCTTCATTGAGACTAACGGCATGGACGAAGCCTCATCCATGCTGTCAAACGAGATACTTTCCTTCATTGCCCGCTTGCCGAAGGGCGCAGACTTGAATTTTCGCAGCATTGACTTAAATAGTGACGAATTTTTCGACTACCGAAAAATACAAGCGAGGGAGAAGAATCCCCTACTAGGACAGCGAGGGCTGCAGTACGCGTTGCTCGAGCCAGAGCTTATAACACTCGAACTTCTAGCGCTGAACAAACTTCCTCCGTCTACTAAAGGCAGAGTGGTATACTCTCTTCCCTTTGTTCGCGGCCGCAGGGAGGTCGAGATCTTTTCACGCTACGTCCTGGATGAAGCGAGGGTCTCCCCTAAATTAGAATTGCCGAAGCGACTGGGTGTCTTCATAGAAACGCCGTCGGCAGCGAGATTCCTCCAACGTTATTTCGACTCAGGTGCAACAGAGCTATATATTGGAATCAAGGACTTGTCAGCAATTTTCTTCGGCTGTGATCGAAATGACAACATAATTTCAGACCTGATTGAAATCGACTGCGAAGAATTCCTGTCGTACATTAACGACATTTGCGAGGTGGCGGACACAATCGGCTTTAAGGTATACTGCTTCGTTCTAAACGAATATTACGATCTTTTTAGCCGGTCCCTCCCTAGTTACGTTAGATTTTCAGTGTGTTACGGCGACTATGTAGCTCGAAACCCAAAACAATTGCATCAGGCCTCTAGCTAGAATCGGCGTAATGCGTTCACGCCTGCAGCAGGCAAATTCGTAGTGACTGGCCTCGCTGCAGTTATTGTTCTTCGAGATATCGGTGGATAGCTGAATTGCGACCTACCTTCGTCTTCCGGTTTTGTTGATATCACAGTCTAAAAAACTGGAGTATCGCGAGCGGGATTGGATGAATCGATCCATTGTAGATCACGAGGTGACTGTATGCGATTGGAACCGATCACTTACACAAGAGAAGTCGCTAGCGTGATTCGGGGGAACAGAAACCGGAAGCAACCTCTATCCTCGCGCCAAGTTCGGTTTGGTCATGCGCCGTGTTGCCTGAGCGGATTTGAGATAATCATTCCAGTCTTTGCTGGTATCTGGTGGCGGACAGACCTTTATCTTCTGTGCGTCGTGTACCGCCGTTTCTAGGGCCGCCTTGACCTGCCCCGCGATCGCTTTGCCGCCCTGATCGTTATCAACACACAGCTCGATCGTTGCCCGACAGGGCATCCGAGCAACCGCCGCACGAAGCAACGTGATTTGCAGCGGACTTGGTTGTCCTCCCAGGCTAAAAAACCGTCGTCCTTCGATTCCCTTGAGCGCAGCGACAGACAGCATGTCGATGAATGTTTCCGCAACGACCATCGTGCGGTCCCCATCGGCAGGACGTGAGGCAAACAGTCCCTTTACGCCGCCGGGGCTGAATCCTGTAAAGGTGGTTCCTTCGCGCGTACCATTTTTCATCTCGTATCCGCACAGCCCGGTTTTGTCGTGATGAGCAGCGAGGACGTTGTTGCGAGAATCGATCCGAAACCGACCGTAGAACCGTGGATGGAGATAGGTCGATGAGGCAATCATGCGGCACCGGGAAAGATAGAGGTTTTCTGATTGAAGCGGCAATGCTTTCGCCCATGTTGCTTGGACCTGAACGCGATCGACCGAGCGGGCTACCACGGTAACAGGCTTGGATTGCGCTGTTGTCGCCAGGGCGCTTGCAGGGTCGAAAGCACGGAGCGTTTTGCGCACATCGCCGAGCGATCCTCCGTCGAGCGATTGGACAAGATCAATAATCGTTCCGGCATCGCTGCCCTTGGCGTTGAAGTAGTGGTAGGTGCCGTCGTCTGATTTGCCGATGATCAGTTTGTCACCACGCACGTTTCGAACGGCGACGCTTGAGCGACTGCTGGCTTTTCGGTCGAGTTCGAATCCGCGACTGATTGCAAACGCAACCAGATCGATTCGTTTAAACTGTTGCAACTCTTCCGCACGCGAGACCATTTGAAAGCAGTACCACGGCTTGCTGATTCGCTCAAGTGATGACCTCGCATCCACCTCCGCCGCTGTTATTTTTTCCACTCGCCCGATGAGTGTTAATGAGTGTTAAAGAAGGTGTTAGGCTGTGGACGAATCGATGCATGGCTTTGAATCCATTTGTGTTTTCAAATCGCCCGGTACCTATTACCCCGATTTTAGGTATCCAAAACCCCGAAAACCAGTACCTGAAACCCCGAATGTATGGGACCGCGCGCAACGAAACTTATCCACAGTCACGACACGGCACATGACACGCCAAACTTGACGCGGCACCTAATCCCCCGAACACTGGGACCATGCGAACGGAAGCGATTAGAACGCCAGCACAAACTGCACTCATTCCCGAGCGGCACGATACGGAAGAGCTATTTGTCTGCGACATTGCGGACGCCGTGCTCAAAGACATCATGCCACAGATGGAGCACCCGTTCTATTCTCTCTCGAAGAAGCCCGAGCGGGACGTGCGTGAGTACCGCCATGGTGATCAATGGATACGAATCGTGCCGAGCGCGTTGGGACAAGCGACGATCTACGATAAAGATATCCTGATCTATGCTATTTCTCAACTGATGGGCAAGCAGGTGCGCGGCGAACCGATCGGACGACGCGTGCGGTTGAATAGCCATGATTTTCTACGCTTCACCAATCGCGGGACGGGCGGCAAGGACTACACCGCACTCGTTGACGCCCTCTCCCGCCTCAACGGCACGATGATTCAAACGAATATCGTCACGGGCGACGAAGAGCAATTCGATTCGTTCTCTTTGATCTCCGCTGCGGCGACGCGCCGTAAACACGGACTCGATGGACGGTTGCTTTGGGTAGAGTTGGAACTTTCCGAATGGCTGTTTAACGCCATCCGGCAGCAGGAGGTCCTAACGCTCCACCGTGATTACTTCAGGCTCCGAAAACCGTTGGAGCGTCGAATCTACGAACTTGCGAGAAAGCATTGCGGGCGACAGCGATCGTGGAAATGCTCGATCATCTTGCTGCAAAAGAAGTCCGGCGCAAAAAGCGACGCCAAACGCTTTCGCCAACTCATTAGGGGAATCGTCGCGACCGACCACCTGCCCGACTATCGCCTGTCCTATGACTGGGAATCGGATTCCGTCACGTTTACCAATCGCAAAACGATGACCGACGTTCCGGCAAAAGCCCCTGGGAAGCAGATTTCCGTAACGCTCTCTGAGGATGCCTTTGCTCAGGCGCGGCGAGCCGCACCCGGATGGGACGTATATTACTTGGAACGCGAATGGCGCGACTGGATGAGCGAGTTGCCACGCAATGCAGATGCCGCATTTGTTGGGTTTTGTCGCACTTGGTTCACGAAGCGAGGCCGTCCGTGAGTGTGCGAAACCGGGCAAACCAGAAACCGTCTAAACGCGGAAACAAGAAGGCGTTGAACCGAGGAAGCGGGGGCAAGAGGAAAAGAGGAAACTTGCATACAAGGAACCGTGGAAACGCATTCCCGAAGTTCCTTAATTCCGCGGAAGTGAGGTTGTGGGTAACCGCAATTACGTGCTGCTTGGTGCTTGCGCTTCCGCGATTCCACGTTCACTATGAATCAAGAAACGCATTGAACTAACAAAAGACGGTGGGCATGCAACTTGTATCGATTTGGAACCCGAAAGGCGGGCAGGGTAAAAGCCTGATTGCAATCAATCTGGCGGCAACTGCAGTCAGCTTTGGACTGCGGCCATTGGTCGTCTGTGATGATCCGCAGGGCACAGCAACACTGTTCCACCGCGGCGGACAACTCACGTTTCCCGTCATCGACGCGCTGCCAGAACAAAAACCCGATGCCGACCTGTTGCTAATCGACCACGGTGCCCGTGATTGGCAGATTCCACACGCACCGATCGTCATCATGCCGACCAAGCCGGATCGGTCCGACATCGCTACGTACCAGGACGCACTATCGATGTTGCGACCGACTGGGAAGAAAATTATCCCGGTGATTACGGACGCCCAAGGTCACCGTGCAAGTCATGCACGCGCGGTTGAGGCGATGCGTAAGGTCGGAGCGTTCGAGCTTCGGTCATCCGGCGTGTACGGCCGGGCGGCAGAGAAGTGGCTTACGATCTTCGATCATCGTCTCGATGGTGCATACAAGGTTGGCGAGAGGCGGGCCGAATTCGCATCGATCCTAACGGCCGTGCTCAATCACCAACACCAAGCCACTATGATCGGCGGGGAGGCGGCATGACGAAGAAGAGCGGAACGCCGGACTGGTTCACCGAAGAGGCGGCGCGTGCCAAGCAGCAAGCGTCGCTTGGTACTGCGGTCAACGACACAGCGACCGGTGGTCCGAAGGCGGTCATCAAACGCATTAACAAGGCGTTTCAGGTCGAAGAGGGCAGGGCGGCCAAGTGGCACCTCCTAGTCGCCAAACAGAAGGCGGCGGGACGTGGTCACAAAAGCGGTCCAGAACTGATCGATGAAGCGCTCGACATGCTGTTCGAGAAACATGGAGTCTAGGTCGAGAAACAGCGGTTGCGAGACCGTCCGCCTTCATCCGTTTCTGCATTCCCAACTCATGAAGTCGACGTGGGATACCGAAGCAGATTATTCGCGAATCACGCAAGTTCCCGAACGCTGACACAGCCTTCTCTGGCAAGCACGATGTGATCTAAGACGGTAATGCCGATCATCTTCCCTGCTTCCATCAGGCGATCCGTGACCATATGGTCTTCTCGGCTTGGGGTGGGGTCTCCCGACGGGTGGTTGTGCGCAAGCAAAATTGCGCTGGACGCATCCTTGATCGCGGGGCGGAAGACTTCCCTGGGATGCACCAGAGACGCATCAAGCGTTCCGACCGAGATGCGGTGCGAGTCGATCATCCGGTGCTTCGTATCGAGCGTGACGATGTGAAATTCCTCTTGCAGGCCCTCTGCAATCAGTCTCGCGAAATGCGTGCTGCAAAAATGCGTCGCTAGACTCGTTGACGTGATCTTGACGTTGTAGTTCGCCTTCGGCTCTGAAACTCGCTTCCCAAGTTCAATTCCCGCCATAAGGCGGGCATAGGCGATATCCGTCAATCCTAACTCAGACTTCCCCGCCTGGACAATCTCGCGAAAGCTCCTGCCAGCAACACGGCAGAACTGCTTTCGTAGCACGATAGACAACAGTTCTTGATCGCTCTTTTCTTTCACCACCTCATATTGACACAACCCAAACGGCTCAATCAATCTCACGACCAACGCTTATCCACAAGCCTCAAATTACACTCCCAGAAAGATCGACTTCCACCCGTTAGCGAATCGATGCGAGCCAAGGTAGACCGTGCCAAGCTTCGTGCCGGCGGCCAAGACGCTCACACAAGCGACGCTCGCCATTTCAAATAAACTCCACGGCGCCAGTCCCAACGCGACACCATCACGACTGCTCGACAACACCGGCGTTTGCTTTTGCTCGCGTGCCTCGCCGATCAATTTCATCAGCTTTTGAACTTGAGCCTCCTCGCGAAGTGGTGCCATGCCGTCGGCGAGCGTGCCGATGCCGTTCCTGAGATCGTTTACGTCAGCGATGCGGGCAAGATCGAAACGGCCTACTGGAAGAACACCCTGCGGAAGTTCTTCGT
>NZ_WIAD01000033.1 GCF_009618275.1 Roseimaritima sediminicola | reverse complement strand
CGGGCCTAAGAGCCCGACTCTCCCAGAGGGAGAGTAAAGCCGAATTAAATGTTGCGACGTGCTAGCGATAAACGCAGCGATTGTGACCCTATAGACGTACCGGTCGGCCGTGGGTTCGCGGCGAAGCGAAAAAAACGTCAAAGTTTTTCGCCTTTGCCTCGACCGCTAGCCCTCCCACGCACCCAAACGTTCGCTCAATCGCCGAATCTTGGCTTTCTGTTTCTCGATCATCGTCAGCGCGATCAAGATCAGCACGCCGCTGGTGATCCCGAACGCCCACCACGGCCAGACGTTGTCCAGGGCGGCCTGCGCGTGCCAAACCATCGACAACACTCCGACCAGGACAAAGAACGTGCCCATGTAAAGGAAGGAGCGAACCTGCAGCAGGACCCCGGCCGCCACGCCCGCAAGCGCCATCGTCAACAGTAGAATCGGACCCCACAGCGTCTGGCCCACCTCCTGCAGCAACATGTCGGCGGTGCTGGAGAGGTAAATCGTCGCCAGAGCGGCGTACCGCATCGCGGCCACCACGGACGCCGGCAGTCGTCCCCGTTCAAGGTGTACCGCCGCCAGCACGCACACGGCCGGCGGAATCAACCAGAGCTGCGGATGAGCCAGCACGCCCCAGCCCGGCATCTGGGCGAGCGCCACCCAGATCGTGGCGTTGCCGGCCAACACGGCCAACAACCGGGGCCAGCGGTCCTCGCGCCACAACACCGACACGCCCACGTAATAGATCGCGGCCTCCAACAGCGCGGTGGCATAACCGACTCGACCGCCCACGAAATGCCAATCGCTGGCTCCGCTGGACAGCCAGAAACCGATGGCGGGTACCAGGGGCAGCAGCAGAGCCGAGCCGCGGAGCGTGTCGGCCAGAACCATGTCGCCCCGGCGTCGCGCCCAGTGGATGACGCCGACGCTGAGAAACGCCAGCAACATCACGATGTACGGCCAGTAGGGACGCATTCCCAGTAGCGCCAGCGAGCGGTCGCACAGATAAAGGTGCAGCCAGGTTAATAGGCCCAGGGCCTGAGCCACATAGATCAACGTCACCCGTTGCCCGGTATCCAACGCCGGCAGGATCGACGATCGGTCGGTCCGGCCGCTGCGCACGACCACCCAGGTCACCACGCCGCACATCGCGGCCAGCAATCCCGCAACGCCGAACACCAAGGGGCGATCCAGTCCTGCGATCTGACCATCTTGCCGAGCCATCGCCTCCAGAACGAACATCGCACCCAGTGATACCGCGGCCACGGCGGCGCCCAAGCCCGCACCCTGCCGCAGCGCCGGCTGCCAAGCGGCGTTACTGCGTCCGAAGCTCCGCGGGATCAGCCATCCGTACAGAGGCACCAGAACGCAACCCGCGACCAGCATCTGCATACTGCTGATTAACGCTCGCAAGTGATGCGCATCGGCTCGCAGGTCGTGCGCATCGGGCGGGGCAATCGCCAGCAGCAGAAGCGCCGCCGTCAGTACCCATACCGCGGCCGTCCGCAGCCGCGACGCGTCACCCTGATCGGCTACGCTGGCGATCCCCCAGGCACCCAACATGACCGAGGCGATCAACAGGTATCGCGACAAGGGCTCAATCCACCACGCCACGCCCGCAAGCGCCAACGCCATGAACAACACCGACGTCGCGATGGCCGCCAAGCTCAACTCGCCGGTCGCGCGGCGATCGTCGGCGGCGTCCCAGTACGTCAAGGAGGCCGGCAACGGGGAATTGACCCGGCGCCGCAGCGGCCATAACCAAGTCGCCAGAACCAAGCCGCACGCGGCGGTCGCGGTGACGATCCCGAACAAGTTTCCGCCCTCGTAGGCGGCACCGATTTCATACGCAACCGTGCCGAACACCAACAGCCACATCGCGGTCGCATGCACCACGTGTCCGCGAGCACCGACGCGCCGCAGCGTTGTGACCACCATCAGCCCCGCGGCCAGGACGACCGTTCCGCTCGGCAGCCAGGCTGCGCCAAACCCAGTGGCTGTGTCGAAGCCCCCGTCAAGACGCAGCAGCATGATCCCCACGGCGACCAACGCGCCGCCCGACAAGGCCGTCCATTCGCCCCACGCGGCAAAGCTGGCCAGCGTGCGGTTCAACCCCACGCGTGTTGCCGCCGCACTGAGGGCCAAGCCTATCAGTACCCAGCTCCAACGCGGCGGCGGAGGAAAGCCGGCCGTGCGAGCCAGGTCCAGCAGGAACAGTGATCCGGCCGCCAGGCCGCCGCACCACAGAATCTGTGCGATCACCCACCGCACCCGCCAGGACGCCGCGGGACGGCGGCCGTGTAACCAGTCCGTGCCTGCGCGCTGGGCGGACAGGAGGGCCAAGGCCTGAATCAACAGACACGCCGCCACTGCAAAACCAAGTCCCCAGCCCAGCGTCCAGCGGGCCGACAGTGCCAGCGCCACCACGGTGGTTGCCTTTATTAATCCTGCGGACCAGCAGATTCCACGTGGATCGCCGAGCTTCGCCAACACCGCATCCACGCCGGCCAGCGCGACGACGGTGCCGACAATCCACAGCGGGCCCTGCGCCGGCGACAACACGCCCCAGGCGATGGCCGCAGCGCCGCTGGGGCCGGCCAACAGTATCGCCAGCGTCGGCAGCGAGAGCGACAGCGGCCACCGAGCCCGCGATAGCCAGGCTGTCAGCACGACGACCGTGCCGGCCAACGCCAAGGCACCGGTCGCGTGCGGTGGATGTGCGGTCCACGAAGCATCCCACACGGTCATCGCGGCAGCCGACGAGATCGCCACGGCAACCGCCAAGCTCACCGCCGCCAGACCGAGGCTGGGCGGCGTCCAGGAAACCAGCCCGGTCGGCTGCCAGGCGGGAAGCTCGCCTTCGTGCCGCGACCAGCTGACCAGCTGGGCCAGCCGACGCTCGAGCCCCACCGCGTGACTGGTTCGCTGGCCCAGCACCGCGATCAACGTGATCCAGCCCACCACCTGCAAGCCGTTCCAGAACGTGCCGGTCAAAACCAGGGCGGCCAGCACCGCGGCGACCAGCATGGCGATCACCGCCAACCAACCATAACGCTGCCGAGCGGTGGCCAGAGCGCCGACGGCCAACGCAATCGACACCACGCCCCACCACACGGCTACCACCAGGGCGGAACGCACCGCAATCGGTGCCGAGTCCAGGACCGGTTGCCAGAGATGGCGGTACAGCACCACCGCGGCGATGGCCAACATCACCGCACCGCTCCAGGCCGCCGTCGCTTTCGTCCAGGATGCGACCGTCACTCGACCCGTGGGACCAAGTCGCCCCGCTCGATCGGCTCGCCGCCCTGCTCCAACCACCGCGGTCAGTGTCAGTAAGGCTCCACCCAGTACGATCGATCCGATCCACAGCCAAGCGTCGTCGCGGCCCATGCATGCCGCCAGCGCGAGGCATAGAATCGCGGCTTGTACCAGCAGTGCACGCGCTTCCCGCAGGGCGTCCCGCAACGTTTCTCGGCCGCTGCGGTAAGCCCAGCTCCAGACGCTCGTCAACGTGATCACGACGAGCGGCACGACCCATGCGCTTCGCGATGCCCACGCCGCCGGCGTTTGCCACAGCAACCACGCCAGCGTCGCAGCGGTCATCAGGATCACACCGGCGACGGCGATCAAACCGGCGACCACGTCCGGCGACCACCGCCGGGGGCGATCCGAGAGATTGCCGGGAAAGCGTTTGGGGACCAGGGCCCGAACCGCCGACCACGCCAGTGCAAAACAACCGAACCAGCCCAAGTACCACCAGAGACTGGGCGCAGCGACGAGGTCTCGCAGGGAGTCGATGGACAGGTCGACCGACCTCGGGATCGGCAGCGGCACGTGCCATCGCAGCCCGACAATTCCAGCGGCCAACAGCGCGATCTGTCCCGCCGCCAACAGCGTCCACCGTCGGCGGTAAAACAGCGGCTCCACGTGCCGCCGTCGTTGTTTCAGCAGCATCGACGAGAGGATCGCGGCCGTGCCGACGCCCAGCAGCACCGCGGCGGACGCCTTCCATGCCGGTTCTAATTCCAACAGCTCCTGACCGGCTTGACGGACGGCTGCCAACACCGCGGCGACGACCAACCACCACCCCGCCCCGCCGGTGACAGCCGATTGCACCGGAGCGTTTGCGTGTTCCCCCATGCGACGGCGAAACGTCAGCGCCACGGCCGTCACCCATAACAGCGTGGCGTAGGCGAAGCAGAGCAGCAGGCTGTGCGGGCCGAGACAACGCAACAGGATCTGATGGCCGCCGCCCCACGGTTCCTCGGCCAACCACCAGGGCGCGAGCAACATCACCGGCACGCCCACCGCCACGGTGCCGGCGGCAAGCACGGGCCCGCTGCGCAGTCGCCAGCCGACGACCAGGCTCGCGACCAGTGTCCAGCCAGCCCACAGGGCTAACCACTGCGGACGCATCGCGGCCAGCGGCAACGCCGCGATGCCGGCGCTCAACCCGCCCAGCACCAAAGCCGTGCCGCCGACCCGCAGCCACGACACACGTGTGCGGCGCAGCACCGACCCCGCGCCGGCCAGGGCGATCCACAACGGCATCAGCGAGACCACCAAAGGAACGATCGTGACGGCCCGTTTGGGCTGGGGGAACAACAGAAACCCGACCGTGACCGCCACGGCGTATCCACAGATCGCCGTCAACAACAACTGGTTCCGGCCGGCGACCGGCCAAGTCCGCGCCCGGTTCCCGCTGCGGCCCGCGCGGCGACCCACCGCCACGGTGATACCCACTGCCGCGGCGGCCGCGGCAAGGCCGGCTAGCCAGGACCCGGCCGAACCAAAATTTCGCAGCACAAAGGGCACGGCCGGCAAGCACAATGTCGGGGCTCCGATGCCCAGCAGCCACCACGGCGCGTTGTGGCGGCCCACCAAGGCGCGGCCCGACAACCAGATGGCTCCGCCGTACAACAACGCTCCCACCGCCACGACCGCCAGAACCGAGGGATCGTCCAGCCGTACGGCGTCCGGACCGCTGCCGGCGACCGCGATCCCCGCCACGACGCTTAACGGAATCAGCAGCGTCGCGATCGTCAACACCGCTCGGCTGGTATGCCGCAGTCGCCAACGACTCAGCGTATACAGCCCCGCGGCTTCGATTCCGATCGTTCCCAGCAGAAAGACCAGCGAAGGCAGCAAGCGATGCGTTTCGGTCAACGGGTTCCACAAACTGATGACCAAGCCGATCGAACAGAACACGATCAACAGCCCCGCCACCAACTCGCCCCAGCGAATGTTGTGAGCCACGAGGAAGCTGGCCAATACCTCCGAAGCCGCCCGGCGCATCGCCGGCGGTGACGCCGGCCGGCGAGGCCCTGATGCGGCCGCGGCCGGTGACCGCAGGTGTTCTGCCGCGGGCGGCTCGACCCGGTCCAGCGGATGCACGCCGCTCTCGTAGCGACATCCGTCGCCCGCCGCCGGTGAGTCGGCTCCCACCGGTGAGTCGGCTCCCGCCGGTGACTCTGCTCGCGCCGGTGACTCCGTGAACGGCACAGCGGTTGACGATCCCGGCGGTGTCGCCGCAGATGGTGTCGCCACAGATGGTGTGGCGCTGGCGGGAGACCCGAACAGGTGCTCGGCTTGGGCTTGTCCCAGGCGATGCAGCTGGGCCAGCTGCTCGGGCGTCAGCTGGCCCTGTTGGCCCAGCCGGTCGACGGTGTTCTTGAATCCGATCAGGTCGCGTTGGGCGATCTGCTGCGGCGATTGTGTGCGGTGCGGTGGTGCGGGCCGCGGCTGAGACCCGGTTGCCGCTCGCCACAGCGCCGCAACCAACATCCAGATACCGTGTCCGATCACGGTGACCAGAACCATCACCAGCAGCCAGATGATCAGCCATTGCATCATTTATCGAATCATTTCGAATGAGGTGTGCCCCTTGTTGTCCGCCCGATAGGGACCAGAGCCCGCCGCAGCGAAATCGCTGCGCTGCGATAAAGAAAAGTTTGCCTTTGCCCCCCGGCGGTCTGTTCAGTTAAATCCCGCTGCGATTGCTTCTAGAATAGACCGGAACGCTGTCCTCCGAGCCGTTTTCTTTTTCCCGCGTTCCTTTTCTTCAAGCCGGACTTTACGCAGCCGTATGTCGATGACTTCCTTGGATTCCATCATGGCCGACTACCTCCAGCGGCTCGAGGCCGGTGAGCGGCCAGTGCCGGAGGAGTACCTGGCGCGGCACCCGGAGCACGAAGAAGAGCTGCGCGATTTCTTCGAGAACCATCACTGGATGGATGCCAGCGAAGCGGCCGAGGTGGATCTGAGCGGGACGCAGATCGGAGATTACTACCTGGAACGCCGGATCGCCCGCGGCGGGATGGGCGTCGTCTATCAAGCTCGCCAGCATGGTCTGCAGCGCCGCGTCGCGGTCAAGCTGATCAGCAGCGGCGTGTTGGCTTCGGGCGAACAGCGGCGGCGGTTTCGGATCGAAGCCGAAGCGGCCGCGCGGATGAACCATCCCGGGATCGTGCCGATCTACGACATCGGCACCTGGCAGGGGCACGCCTATTTCTCGATGGCTCTGGTCGATGGGCCGACCCTGCAGCAGGTGGCCGACGAGCGCTGCGGGGACGATCGCCGCGCGGCCCACTTGGTGCGCGACATCGCGATGGCGATCGCCTACGCACATCGGCAGGGCATCGTGCACCGCGATCTCAAACCCGACAACATCCTGCTCGACGGCGAAGGCCGTCCCTTGATCACGGATTTTGGGCTCGCCAAGTGGCATCAGGACGGCACCCTGCTGACGCGCACCGGGCAAGTCCTGGGCACGCCGGCGTACATGAGTCCCGAGCAAGCGGCCGGCCGCACCGACACCGGTCCGGCCACCGACATCTACGCGCTCGGGGCGATCCTCTACACGCTGTTGACCGGATGCCCGCCGCATCAGGGCAGTTCGCCAGGAGAAATCCTGCATCGAGTGCTGACCTGCGACGTGCTTCCACCGCGGCAGTTATGTGCCGATATCCCTGTCGATCTGGAACACATCTGTCTGCGCTGTTTGGAAGACAAACCCGAAGCCCGTTACGCCTCGGCCGCCGCCCTTGCCGAAGTGCTGGACCGCTTCTTGCAAGGCCAGCGCGTTTCCAGCGGCCACTCGTCGCTGCTGCACCGCGTGACCCGTGCGCTCTCTCGCGATCAACACCAAGAACACTTTCGCAACTGGGGGCGAGCGCTGTTTTGGATGGGATGCGTGATCCTGGCCGCCCACAGTTTGATCTTTGGGTTGGACCTGTGGGGCCTGCCCCGGCCGGTTGCCCACTGGTTGCCGCGAGCCGGAATGTTCGCCGGGCTCCTGGCGTTGATCTACCATTATCGCGGCGGAGTGATGAGCCCTCACAGTGTGGCCGAGCGACCGGTGTGGTCGATCTGGATCGGGTACCTGGTAACGCTGGGCGTGATGAACGCGATGTATGTCCTCGGTGGCTTGCCGGGCGAAGCCTTGTTTCCGGTCGCCGCAGCGCTCAGCGGGTTTGGGTTTTTGGCGATGAGCGGTCACGTGTGGGGCGGCTCGATTCTGATGGGCGTGGTGTTTCAAATCGTTGCACTGGTGTCGCTACGCTTTCCCGTGTTCGCTCCGTTGTTGTTGGGCACGGCGTGGTTCGCGGCCCTGACCGTCCTGGCGAAACGGTATCAGCAAGAAGAGACGCGGCAACGTGTCGCCGCCGCCGCCGCGAAGCCGCCATCGGACGATCCCGCGCTTGCCGAGACCATGAGCCGGGACACGGAACCGGAAGGCTGAAAACGCCGGCGGAATGAAAAAGCGCGCGGAACGATTTTGAGTTTCACGGAAATAAAACCATAATTTTCTTGACGCGGGGGGCTTGACCGCTACATTTCGAGCTATGGGGGGTAGCGGTCCCTCAGGGCAGATCTTTTCTCCAAAAGGGGCATGTCATGAAGCGTTCGCCTGCGACTTGGAAGCGTGTAGCACTCTCGCTGCGAGGACTCAAAGAGCGAACGGCCCGGGAGCGGCAATCGCGAGCACCCAGTTCCCGAATGCCGGAGTCGACGGCGAAACGAAGCCTGCGAGTCGAACGTTTACAGCCTCGAGAGTTGCTCGCCGCCGACACCTCTGCGGAACCGCCCCTGCAGTACACCGGCGGCATCACCGTCGCCGGTGAGATCGCCTCGCCGGATATCAACGGTGATGGCTACCTGGATCCGCTCGATGCCCTGACGATGGTCAACGCCATCAACGATGGTGTCGATGCAAGCCTCCTGCCCGAGGCGGATCTGAATCATGATGACAACATCGACACCGCCGACTTTGCCGCGGTCGTCGACCAACTTCAACAAACACCGGATGACGGCACCGCGGCGCACGTCGAGCCTCAGTGGATGCTGGACGACAGCATGAATCCAGTCGACAGCATGGATCCGGACGGCAGCATGAATCCGGACGACAGCTGTGACGGATCGGACTACCGCTGGATCGATCTTCGAGCTCATGACGGTGGGCTGGGCGCCGAGCACGAACAGCCGGTCGATCCCGACGATGCGCTGCGGCTCGAGCAGCAAGGCGACGACGGGAACCGCGTCACCGAATGGAAACTGGTTTACGGTTGCCGTAGTGAAAATGAAGAGCTAGGTCCTGAATCAGAGCTTGAAGAACCGGGGCTTGAAGAACCGGGGCTTGAAGAACCGGGGCTTGAAGAACCGGGGCTTGAAGAACCGGGGCTTGAAGAACCGGGCTCGGAGGTAGAACCGGGCTCGAAGGTAGAACCGGAGCTGGGAGAACCGGGCTTGGAGCCCGAACCGGAGCTGGGAGAATCGGGCTCGGAGCCAGAACCGGAGCTGGGAGAACCGGGCTCGGAGGTAGAACCGGGCACGGAGGGCATGGGGCCGACGACCGAACCTGAGACGCCAGGGGGGCAGTTGCCGGGACCGACCGATCCGATTGCGGGACCGCCTGAGCCGCAGCCCGAGGCGCCCGGGGAACCGGGTTCACCACCCACGGCCGAAGGACCCGACCTCGATTGGCCGGATGAGTCCGAGCTGCCAGCGGACGAGCAGACCTTGATCACCACCCCGGCACCGCCGGGACCACCCGGCGTCGAGAATCCGCCGGCCGCACCTGCCGGTCCCGGTGAAGCCGACCCCGACGTGATGGGCAGTGATCCGCCGACCGCCGCTCCGGATGTGTCACCGGAGGTGGAAACGAGCAACGAAGCGGAAGGAGCCACCAACTTTAGGTTGGCCGAGTTCAAGTTGCTGTCAGAGAACCTTTCGGAGGAGTCGGTTGAGGGCGAAGAGGTGACCGTGCTGCGCGAAGGCGATACGCTGGTGATCTGGGGGCGAGTCGAGGGTCCTCGAAACGGCGGCCTGCTGCAGGCGCCCGGGCCGGTGATCGTTACCCTTGATATCAACTACGACGGGGAAATAACGCCGAACGAAAGAACCGAGGTGACGATGCGGGGGACGTTGGGGGATGAATTCCGCGTTCGATATCACATTCCCGACGACGGAGCCTCGCCGGGTGATGGGCAGAGCAGCAATACCTTGGCGGTGTCTTGTATCGTCGCTGGCGAGGTAACCGAGTCGAGCATCACGATCGAAAATATCGATCCGGTGTGGGAGTTGCCCCCGACGTTTGAGTTGGGCAGGAACGAAGAGGGGCAGACCACTGCCACATTCGACCTGTTTTATGGGGATATTGCGAACGATCAGCACACATTAATAGTGACCTGGGGCGGGACGCAACTGCCCCCGGTCCGTTTGGAGCCTGTCGAAGTTCCGTTTCACGGTGGGCTCATGGACGCGCATCACCTCTTTGCGTATTACCGGGCAACTCAGGAGGTGGTTTTACCGGAGGGGCTAGAGACGAACGCACCGGTCACGGTCCGGGTGCAGGATGACGATCGGGGCAGCGTGCAATACGTCATCTTGCACCTGGACGTGGTGCGTAACGACAACGACGACGACCGCGATGGCATGCCAGACTTGTTGGACGACATCGTGGAACGAGACGGGGATCTCGTCGAACTAGACCTGACGCAGTTGATGAACGCCGAGATGCAAGAAGCCTTGGAGCAGCACCCGGGCGAGCTTCAGCTTCATTATCCAACCAACCGTCTCCGGCTGTGGGCTTCGCCCGACAAACGTATCCTGGTGACGCCTTCGTATATGACCCAAGACTTCAGCGACGACTACCGGCTTTCGCCGTTGGTAGAGGTGGTTCCCTATGAAGGGCAGTCGACCCTTTGGGTGGAGGGGATCGCTCCCGGAAGCGCGTCCGTCCGGCTGGACCACGATGCAACAACGAGCGAAGATCCGGGACACCCAGCCGCAACGCACCCGTGGGGCGGCGTCGCCAACGTCATGGTCTGGGGCGTCGACGCCGACATCGACAGCGACAACAACCAAGGGGCGAAACACAGTGCTTTGAACGCCGGAGATCTTCCGTCACGCAGTGCATGGGAGGAATATCTCGAAGGCAGTAATTTTGCAATCGGAAAGATGTTGTACCTGGGAGCCCAGGTCTACACGCCCTTGGTTATCACCCTTCCAGATGGACTAGACGTCGACGATCCCAATATCAAGTTGAAGATTTCTCGCACGCGGTTCGAATCAGGGAAGATTAATCTCCGTTGTGCGGACGGAGTACTCAAGAACGGTTCTGTAGCAGCGGAAGATAGGGCCGGAGACGGAAGCGTTATATTTTTTAGATTCGAAGGAGACTACAACCTCGATGAGCTGGGATACAGCGCCGGTACTGGAGAAATCCGACTGTGGATTGAACTGCAGCAACTATATGAAGAACATTTGACCAAAGAGGCGGTCGACGAGAACGGAAAGCCCGATGATCGACTTCAGTTCCAGTTGATAGGGGTCGGGCCGGATAAGCAATTTGACGACGTAAAGTGGATGGGTGTGAACCGCGTATCGTCCGATCCTAGTGATCGCGTAAAGCAAACTTTCTATGAATTCGTGCACAATAATCGCCATGTCCGAAATGCGTTGGCGTCGGGATTGGTATATGAAAAGGAAGGTAAGTTTGGTGCGGCTAAAGAGAGTGCCCCGTATCTGTTGAAACATGTCGCGTCGACTCGGGAGGATTTAAAGCACCTGCTGGAGCGGCTAGCTCGAGATGTGAGTGATATAGATGATGAGGACGTTGAGTATGTATTAGATCAGCTGTTCATTCGAGAGCACAAGTTGTCGGGTAAAGGGTCTCGTACAGTTCCTGGCTTGGGGGTTGCCTTCTATTTGGATCATGTTTCGGGCGAGTACACCCTAGCATTTCGGGGCACCGAAAGTGACGATGAAACCGACTGGATGGAGAATCTTAGTCAGGTGGTAGGCGCGTTTAGTAACCAGTACTTCGGTGCAATCAAAATGACCTATATTTTGCATGCTTTAAAGTATTTCAATGGGTTGAACGCTGCTGGCCATTCACTTGGCGGAGGACTTGCAAGCGCCGCCGCCCTAACAAATGCAATTCATGCGGATACATTCAATGCTGCAGGGCTGAGGAAAGAAACGCTTCAGTCTTACGTTGAAAGAATCGATTACGTAGAAGGCGCATCGGATCGATTCGAAAACCAGCAGGGCTTTGTTACTGCCTATGCAGTCAACTGGCAGGAAGAGGAGAGCGGACTGATGAGAAGTGCGCCTGATGTGCTTACGTATTTGCAGGACGGTATTGATTTCATCGCTCCTTCGGGGCGACATTATCTTCCTAACGCGGCCGGGAACCGTGTCCGCCTCCGAGGTCTGTATCAATTGGGTCCTCTGGAAAGGATGTTTGCAAGTCGTTTGAGCGCATTCCTTAGGGATCCCGATAAGGTAAGTGTGTCGGTGGCGGTGCTGGCTATTATGGACCTTGAAAAAGCCAACGCAGTCGTGAGGCTGGTCGGAGGCGATATTCTTGATGAGGAAGTTACCTTCTTCCTGGGAGTGCGGACACTGGAGAAGCTGATTGAGTCACATAGGATGGAGTCCGTGTACTATGGACTGTTAGAGAACAGCGGTGTGGATGCCTATCGTGATGAAGTGCCCTAGTCTTTTGAGGTGTTGTGATGCGAGGTATTGAGCAATCTGTTGGTGTGTTCGCTGTGATTGTCTGGGTGCTCTCAGTCATGCTGTCTCCATCTCTGGCGGCGCAGGGCGAGGAACCGCCGCGGTGGAGGCCGACGCCGGTGCGGGAGTTGCTGAAGCTGAAGCCGCAAAACATCTTTGACGATGACTGGGCTTGCGCCGTCTGTGATGCGATCACGGAAAAGGATCAGGCGAAACTCGCTCAGTTGGTAAACAGCGGCTTTGATGTCAATACTCAAGGCGTCTGCGGGTTCTCGGTGTTGGCCTGGGCGTTGTTCACGGACAACCTGGAAGCCTTTAAGTGGTTGCTGGAAAACGGTGCGGATCCCGACCTGCGGGTGACCGAGGACGTCACGGTTGGTTATCCGCAGAGGGTTCGTGCCGGCGATTCCTTGTTGATTGTCTGTCTTAAATGTTATCGGGCGGATTACTTTCATATTGCAGTAAAGAAGACGAAGGACATCAACCAAAGGGATGCAGCGGGGAATTCCCTCTTGTATAGATATGGAATTTTTGGTGAAGCTCCGCCAAAGCACGTTCTCGACTGGATGATCGATCACGGAATGGACCTAAATCTGGTTGGCGATGAAGGGATTACCGTCGCCTACCGAGCGTTGGCTTGGGGGTCTGCTAGTTCGTGCCTGATTTATTTGAAGGCTGGCGTCGATCCTGGCATCGTGACCAACAAGGGGTTTACTGTGCAGGATCTTCTGGAGTCCAAGATAGTCCGGCATATCGACAGCCAGAGATTTTGGGACCGGAGTTTAGCGCTGCAGCGTTGGCTGGACGAACATGAGGGCTGAAGCTGGGCGACTGTCAACTTGTGGTCTGCCAAGCTTGTGGGAGATCGGTTAGGCAGCGGTTCGATCCTTTGCAAGGAGGTGCCGGTGACAGGGGAAATACCTGGGGTCGCTTCGTCCAGCCGGGACATGTCTTGCGCCGGCGAGCCTACCTCGGAAGGCTGCCCTCGTCCGCCCGGCGGTCAGTTGTCGCGTCGGCGTCATTCCGCGACGCTGCTTGTCGCGGCGTCCTTTCTGCTGGTTGCGGCAATGGCGGTTCTGGTGCCTCTTTGCACCCGCCTGCTCGGGCCCGGTCCCGGTATCCTGGCGGTCTTCTTGCTGTACTGGTTCGGGTTTTGCCTGCCGGTGGGCTGGTGGTTTCAGCCCGACGGACAGTGGCGAAGCCGCTTGAGCCTTCAGACGCGCGGTCGCCGCTGGGTGCCGTGGAGCGTCGGCGGGTTGGCGCTCGTACTGGGCGCCGCGGCGCTGGTGCAGTGGCCGCGGCCGGTGCCTCCGGCGGCCCTGCTGTGGGCCCTGCCGCTGGCCTGCCTCAATGGCTTCTGTGAGGAGTTCTTCTGGCGCGGAGCCTACCTGGCCCAACGCACCGACAGCAACCGCCTGGCGTGGTGGGGCGTGGGGCTGTTTACCCTCTGGCACGTGCCGCTGCTGTGGGCCGAGGGCGGCTCCTACCACGGGC
Source organism: Roseimaritima sediminicola (assembly GCF_009618275.1). GTDB lineage: Bacteria > Planctomycetota > Planctomycetia > Pirellulales > Pirellulaceae > Roseimaritima > Roseimaritima sediminicola. The sequence continues at coordinate 50,417 of NZ_WIAD01000033.1, read as the reverse complement.
CCTACGTCATGGTCGGTGGTCCCCTGCTGCTGGGGATGTTGTGGATGCGGATCGCGCTGAGCACCCGGCGGATCGGCTGGAGCGTGCTCAGTCACGTCACCACCAACGCCTTGGTGTTTGTGGACCTGATCAGCAAAAACTATTTGGGTTAGCGCGGCATTAGCTTTCAGCCTGTGATTGTTGTTTTCACAGGCTGGAAGCCTATGCCACATTGTTCACAGGCTGGAAGTCTATGCCGCTTAGGTCCACTGCTGGGGGTCGAGTTCGTAGCGGCGGATCTTGCGGTCCAGCGTGCTGCGTTCGATACCGAGGATCGTCGAGGCGCGGCTCTTGTTGCCGCCGGTCGCGGTCAGCACGGCCACGATGTGGCGTTTCTCTAGAACCTCCAGCGAGATTAATTCGGGTTCCCCGGCCGCCGTGCCGCCGGAGGAGCCGCTGGCGGGGTCGAGGCGGATATTCGACAGCACCAGGTCTTCGGCTTCGACGATCGGTTTTGCCGAAAGCACCACGGCGCGTTCGATCACGTTCTTCAGTTCGCGGACGTTGCCCGGCCAGTCGTAACCGGCCAAATGCTTTTTGGCGGCGCCACTAAAGCCTTCGATCTTGCGGCCCATCTGCTGGGAGAACCGCCGCAGGAAGAATTCCGCTAGCAGCAGGATGTCCTGTTCGCGGGAGCGCAGCGGCGGAATCAGGATTTCGACCACGTGCAGGCGGAAATACAGGTCGCTGCGAAAGTGCCCGTCGCGGACGGCTTGTTCGAGATCGCGGTTGGTGGCCGCCACGACGCGGACGTCGGCTTTGATCGGTTGATTGCCGCCGACGCGCTCAAAGGCGTGGCCTTCCAGCACCCGCAGGAACTTGGCCTGAATCTCCTGATTCATCTCGCCGATTTCATCGAGCATCAACGTGCCGCCGTCGGCCGCTTCGAACTTGCCCTTTTTCCGCTCGGTGGCTCCGGTAAAGGCGCCTTTTTCGTGGCCGAACAGTTCGCTCTCCAGCAGCGTTGGCGAGAGCGCCGCACAGTTCAGGCACACGAAGGGGCCTTCGGCGCGATCGCTGTACTGATGGATCGCGGCGGCGACCAGTTCCTTGCCGGTGCCGCTCTCGCCGCGGACCAGCACGGTTGCCGCGGTCGGAGCCGCCCGGCGAATCGTCTCTTTGACTCGGCGGATCGCATCGCTCTTGCCCACGATCTTGGTGGTGTCGGCCAATTGCTGACGCAACTGATCGACGCGGCGGCGAGTCTTCTGCAGGGTATCGCTGAGGTGCTCCTCTCGCTGCAGGTTGTGCAGGGCCAGCGAGAGGCTTTCGCCGGCGGCCACGATGAACTCCAAGTCGTCGGGCGTTAGGTCGCGTTGTCCGTCGTGACAATAAATGTGCAGCACGCCGATCGGACGATTCTTCTTTCGCAGCGGCGCGCACACGGTGCTGTTGGTCGAGAGGTTGCCCCGGCTGTCGGGCGTGGCCAGGCGAGCATCATCGCGGATGTTCCGCGCCAAGACCGCTTCGTTGCCTTTCAAGACGGTGGCCGCCAGCAGGTCGGGCAGCCGGTGATAGGAGCGTTCGCCCTGTTGATGCGTGGCCAGCACGGTCAGGGTGGAGGCATCGATCTCGCCGGCCGGCGGCTCCGGCGACGACTTCGCCCCTTGAACCTCCTGCTCCGACGCTCCAGCGGATTTTGCTGCTCGGCCGCGCGGTGGTTGGGCGAGCAGGACGGCACCGCTGCCCACGCCCAGGTGTTTGACGATGCCTTGCAGGGCGGTGGCCGCGGCGGCTTCGGCCGTGTCACAGCGGGCCAGCTCGAAGGACAACCGGAACAGTTCGCGTCCGGCCTGCGTATCGGCCGGCGGCGGGGCTTCGCGGCGCGGATCGCTCAGAGGGATGTCTTGGGGCTGGAGGTAGGCGCTGCTGTCGCGGCGATGGGTGATCGTGGCCGACTCGCCTCCGCCGGTGGTTTGTTGATTCTCCGGTTCGGCCGGCGGCGCGAGGGCCGGCCCCTGGCCGCCTTCGAAGGCGTCGCCGATGCGGCGGACAAAGGTCATTTGGCAGCCGGCCACTTCGATCGTTTCACCTTCGGCCAGCACGTGGTCTTCGTCGATCTTGCGGCCATCGACCGCCGTGCCGTTGCGGCTGTTCAAGTCGCGCACGACCCAGGTTTCGCCGTCCTGGACCGGAAAGATCTCGGAGTGCTGGCGGCTGCACCGTTCGCTGTGGATCACGATCTGGCTGGTGCTGGCTCGGCCGATGCGAACCCGTCGGCTGGGCATCAGACGCAGCACGTCGGTCCAGCGGCCCCCCTGACGGATGACGAGGTAAGCGGACGGGCGAGAGCTGGTCGAATTGGACAGATTGGCCAAGGCAAAGATAGGATTGGAGGGGCAGAGATCTGTTGAAAGGGGCTGCGGGTCGAACTATTCTAGCGACTTGCTGCCATCGTTGATGGTCCCGCAACTGCCTGCTCGTCCTATTTCTAACGCCTCTAGTGATTGTTCTGCGGAGTCCTTCATGAAACCTCACGCCAACGGGTCTGGCTTTCCCATCTGGTCCGTCCGGACCCTGCTCGTGGTCGCCGCCCTGCTGGGATCAACGGTGCTTTCCTACGCAGGGTTGTCGGGCTTTAATCAGAACGCCGTCGGTGGGGTGATGATCGATGCCCAAGGCATGGTGCGAGCCGCGACGGTTGCCGATCGCGAAGCCTTTCTAAATCAGTTGCGGGTGCAGGTGGAACAGCCCCAAGGTGACCTCGCCCAGGCTGCCGAGCTGCGGATGGTGTCGCTGGCAAAACTGCAGCAAGCGATCCGCACCGCCAAACAGCAAAACCAACCGCTCCCCGACGAAATCCGTTACCTGGCCGGACTGACCCGCGTCGAGTACGTGTTCGTCTATCCCGAGCGGCAGGACATCGTGCTGGCCGGACCAGCCGAACCGTGGGAAGTCCGCGAGGACGCTTCGGTGGTCGGGGCGAACAGCGGTCTGCCCACGTTGTTGCTCGAGGATTTGATGGTGGCCCTGGAATCGGTCGAGATGGCTCGGCAAGCCGGGATCAGTTGCTCGATCGAACCCACGGCCGAAGGTCGCCAGCGGCTGAACGCTCTGCTGCGTCGGGCTCGTCGCAGTGGGACGCGTGACCCACGGATGCTCGAGCCGGCCATGCGGGAAGCCTTCGGACCGCAGACCGTCAAACTCAATGGCGTGCCGGCCGACAGCCGTTTCGCTCGCGTCCTTGTCGCCGCGGATTTTGAAATGAAACGCATCGCCATGCAGCTCGCCGACGCTCCGGTGCAAGGCCTGCCCAGCTACATGGCCATGGCCAAGAACCAACGCCAATCGGCTTCGACCAACCCGCGCTGGTGGATGACCACCAATTACGACGCCCTCGAACGGAGCGAAGACCGTTTGGCGTGGCGGATCAGCGGACAAGGCGTCAAGACGTTGACCGAGAGCGACCGGTTGTTGGCCGATGGAAACGTCGAACAGGCCGGACGAGCCAACAAGATCGCCCAGCAGTGGGCGACGTTGATGACCGAGAAGTACCCGGAACTGGCTGCCGAGCAAGCCGTCTTTGGCGAGCTGCGGAACCTGATGGATCTGTCGGTGATCGCGACCCTGATCACTCAGGAACAACTCGACCAGCGAGCCGGATGCGATCTGGCCGTGCTGCGAGGCGAAGAGCCGATTGTGGAAACCAGTTCGCTGGAGGTGCCGCGAGCGATCGAGCCGCACTGCAGCTTCGTCCGCGGTAACCAAGGCTGGACGGTGAGCGCCTCGGGCGGCGTCAGCATCAATGCTTTCGAAGTCGTTTCCAAGCAGCAGGTGAGCGAGACACTAACCGAAACGCAGCAAACCGCCGCAGCGAGCGAATCGGACCGCTGGTGGTGGAACAGCTAGGCCGAGAGCCGGAATCGCTACACTGTCCCCGATCGGTGGTCTCCGGTCGGTTGTTCTGCCCCCGATCGGTGATTCGCCGAGAACCGGAGGTTCTAGCCGCAGAGCGGCGACAGCTCTTTGCCGGTGGTGTAACCACCGGCTGCTGCAGAAAGACCATGCAAAGCCTCGGAGAGGCGACAGACACAGGCGGGGACAGTGCATACGTAGCAATTTTGCTAGCTGCACTGAATCGCGAAGCGATGGCAGTTGATAGCCTCGGACGCCAGTCCGAGGTAGGAGGCTCCAAAGATAGGTCGGGAGTCGCGGAGCGACGGCAGGGGACCGTGGACTGGGCGAGGCAACAGAAGCGACGTAGGGCCGCCCCGTTGGGGCTTGTCATCCGCCGATTCGGCGGGGCCCCAGGGCGATGCCCTGGGCTGACATAGGACTGCCCCTGTGGGGCGAATACCACTACACGCATCTTGCGACGCGGCGTTAGTTGCCTAGGTCGACGTCGATTTTGGCGTCGGCGGCAGCTTCTCGCAGCTTCAGCAAGGCGCGGGCCTCGAGCTGGCGGATCCGTTCTTTGGTCACACCCATCTCTTCGCCCACCTCCTTCAACGTCAGCGGCTCGCTGCCCTTGGTCAGCCCAAAGCGAGCGCTGATGATCTTCTGCTCTCGCTCGTCCAGCCGATTCAGGATGCGGCCCACTTCCCGCTGCCGCTGCCGCTGCGACGACTCTTCCAAAAACGGGTTGGTGCGGTCGTCACGCTGCGCCAGAAACAGTTCTTCGGTCGTCGTGCGGAACCGATCGCGATGCTTGAACTCCGAAGGAATCGTCCGAGCGAAGTTCTTCATGATCGCCCACGTCGCATACGTGCTGAACTTGTTGCCGCGACCGTAGTCGAATTTCTCGGCAGCTCGGATCAGCGACATATTGCCATCGCTGACCAACGCAAAGAAATCGTCGGTGCTGTTCATGTGCCGCTTAGCGATCGAAACGACCAACCGCAGGTTGGACTGCACGATCTTGTTCTTGACCGCCACAGCGCGTTCGTACAGCCGATGGATCTCGTCCATGGTCGCCGAACGGTCGTCGGTGCGGTCCAGCCCGTCACGCAACTGACTGGCCAGATGCTTCAAGTAGTTCATCTTGCGGAACAGGTGGTATTCCTGCTCGCGAGTCAGCAGCGGTACGTCGTACAACGCGGCCAGGTAGGGCGGCAGGCCGCTGGGGACGCGAGGTTTCCGCGTCGCCTTCTCGGCCGCCGGCATCTCGCCCAAGAATTCCTCGCGCCGCGAAGCGTCTTCGAAATCCTCGTTGTACATGTAGTCCAGCGGCAGCTCCATCGTCCGCGCAACCCGCACGTCCAACAGGATCCGTTGCAGGCGGCTGCGCGAGCGGCCGTAGCGTTTGCTCAGCTGCGAGACGGTCGCCCCGCGGTGATACTGCTGGAAGATCGATCGTTTGTCTTCCTCGGTCAGGGTACTGCGGTGGTTGGGGAAGATCGCCAGAGCGGCGTTTTCCGCGTCGTAATTCTTCAGCGTATAACGCACCGTCTCCGGGCTCCGCTTCATCTGAGCGGCCAATTGCCGGGTCACTTCCGAGAGGCTGGCACCGCCTTCGGCCATCTGCCGGCCGCGCTCGATGATCTCGCCCTTCTCCTCATCGGTCAGTTGGCTGAAGCGTTCGCCGCGGCGGATGCGGTCGCGGTTCTGAGCGATAAACCGATCCACACTGCTTTGCAAAAAGCCCACGCGTTTGCGCCCGCCGACGAGAAACCGGCGGCTGACCAAACCCTGGTCGCGCCAACGGCTGATCGTCTTGGTCGATACATTAAACATCCGGCTGAGATCGCTGACCGTATGCACCAATTCCTGGGCCTCTTCGATCCGAACTTCGGCCGCATCGGACATGTCTTCGACGAACAGCCGCAGGTCATGCCGCAGGTCCGCTCCACGGATCGTCCGCCGCGTCGGCGTTTCAGGCCGATAGTCGGTGATCCGGAAGCAGACGAAATTGAACGCGTACTGCCGCGAGTCGTCCAATTCCGACAGCAATTGCTCAGCTCTGGCCGCTTGTTCCAATTTCTTGGCGCGGGGAGCGAAACGGACCTGTTGGTCGCGCAGTTGTTTGACGTTGTCGTCGCGATATTCTTCGTGCATCGCAGTCTCTTTCCCAGTCTGGGAGCATCTCCTGTCGAAACTTCCTTGCGACCCCGGCGGGTCGCTCGACCAATGCTCAGTTAGCCCGGGGAACGCTTCCTCGTGAAGCGCCAAACCTCTTCTTCTTCAGACGACCGGCTCCTTGCCGGCCGCTCTACTCATGTTACGCGTAAAACGCGTCGTTGGGTTTCTATTCCTTAGACTCCATAACCGCAAAACGGTTCGCAGAATTAACTCAAGTTCCGGTGAGGAAACAGTTTAGCGTGCTTTATTGCACCGTTGCGACCGTGTTGGTTCATTTCGTCCGTGCCGCGTGCGCGGCAGGCTGTCACCCGACTGACTAGATAAACGTAGGAAATTCTGGGCCAAACCTTCAAAATCGCCGCGGCCCGCCGTGGAATGCTTATAAAACCCCGGGAAAACCAACAAGTTGCGGCGTTTTCCCACCGCCAAGTGGTTCCTGAGAGGTGTTCGTTTTTGTAAAGGCTTCATTGGTTTGAAAGCTTTACTTGTCTCAAAAAGATACAGTCCGCCATTTCGGCAGTCAGTGGCAGCCGGTTTTCGGTGGAGCGGCCCCGTACCGCCGGCCGATCTTTGCTAGTGGAGTTCACTGGGGCCTTGTCAAATGGAACGGTTCGCATGATTCGACGTCGTCATTTTCTGCTGAATGGTTTGGCCGCGGTTTCGCTGGCGGCCGGCTCCACACCCCGCCTCGGTCACGCCGACGAAGGGCGTGGCAAGATAGGTCCTGGACGCCGCGTCACGTTGCGACCGGCGAACCACGATCTGTTCCGCGTGCGGATCGAAATGGATTTGCAGGGCAACGTCAATCTGGCTCGCAACGAGCTGGTTTCCAAGAAGCAGGCTCGTCAGTTGCCGCTGGACTTCTCGTCGGTCACCGACTACGAGGAGCGTTTGTATCGGGATAATGCCCAAACCGCGACCCGCTCCCGCCGTTACTACTACGAGGCGCTCAGCGAGGGAGAAACCGCCGGAACGCCGCAGCGGATCGACCTGCGGGATTCGGCACGTCATGTCGCCGCTCATCTAGGCCAAGGGGCCTGCGTCCGCTATGCCACGTCGGCGTATCTGACCCATGAAGAGCTGAACCTGTTGCACCTGCCGATGAACAGCATGGCGGTCAGCCGCTGGTTGCCCGCCGATGCCATCGCCCAAGGCGAAAGCTATGCCCTGGATCGCGACGCCCTGGCCGACGTGCTGGATCTGGACGCGGTTCAGGACAGCGACGTGCAAGGGACGCTGGTCGGACTGGACGCCGACGCGGCGAAGCTGCAGTTGAAAGGAAAGGTGCAGGGATCGGTGGCCGGCGTGCCCACCGAGATCGACCTGGCCGGCAAAATCACCTTCGATCTGCACAGTCGCACCTGTACCTGGGTGGCGTTGGCACTGCGGGAGCAGCGCGAGATCGGCAAAGCCGAACCTGGCTTCGAGATCGCGGCCACGATTAAGATGGTCCGCAAACCTTTGGACAAGGCAACGCACGTTTCGGACCGGCCCCTGCCCGCCGAGCCGCCGGTCGAAAAGCTGCTGGTCAATCTGTACAGCACGCCGGGCCGGTACGGGGTGCTGATGGACCGTCACTGGCAGATGATCCGCCAGTCGAAGAGCCTGTCGCGGATGCGGATGGTGCGCGACGACCGCGATATCGCTCAGTGCGACGTGCGACACCTGCCGTCGCTCGAACCCGGCGTCCAGATCACCCTGGAAGGCTTGCAGGCCGACATCCGCCAGTCCCTGGGCAAGCAGTTCAGCGAATTCTTGCGGGCGGACGAGGAAGTCAACAGCAGCGGGCTGCGAATCGTTCGGCTGCACGCTCTGGGGGCCGTTCAGGGCGTGCCGGTGCAGTGGGTCTTTGCGCACTGTAGCGATGATACGGGTCGCCGGCTCTTGGCCACCTTTACGTTGGCTGCTGATAAAATCGAAGCGTTCGGCGGCGCCGACGAGCAATTCGTCCAATCGCTGCGGTTTATTGATCTGGCCAGCGAAGAAGCGTCGAATCAAGAAACGGACTCGCCCGCAGCCGCTAAGGCCAGCGAGCAGACGGCCAGCCGCGGCGGCCCCGAAAGCCTGAACGCTCCAGAACGCAACACCCGCCGCTAGCGCAGCGAGCCCGTGGCATCATCTTCACAGCCTGGAAGCCCGCGGCACTTTGGCCGCGATTCTCAGCAAGAAAAGCGGGGAGTGTGGTCACGGCGAGTTAAACTAGGGTGGAGGCATCGGTGGCGACCGACTTTTGGCGGTGCGTGCGGCCGGCTTCCTCACCTCCCTCGGTTACCCGTTCTCATCCATCCAGCCCTGTTGGTCGTTTGTATGACCCTGACCCGCTCCTTGCCGCTTGTTGCCCTGACTCTGGTCGCGACGCTCGCCGGTTCCTCGGCCGCCCAGGATTCCGATCTGCCGGAAGTGCGTGTCGAAGAGACCCGTTTCGCGCCCGGTACCGTGCGGGTGATCCCGCCCCAGCCCGAAGCGGAAGAAACCTTCACCGGCCCGATCACGCTGCGCGAGTTCATCTCGGCCCATCCGGAAATCCAGTGGAAGGCGCCCGATTTTACCGATGGGCGACCCAACAGCGATCCGCGGACGCGAACCCTGCCGGAGATGGCCCAGCACGTCATCCTGCGCCGCGAGGTGTACAGCCTGGAGTTCTCCTTCAAGCCGCTGCGGCAGATCTACGTCGACGTGCCCCAGCCCAACAACCGGATGAAGCGGAAGCTGATCTGGTACATGGTGTTCCGCGTGCGTTATCTGGGCGGCGATCTGCGGGCCGCCGCCGATAGCACCACCGATTCGCCCTACGGCCGGATCGAAGCGATCAGTTACAAGTCGCGTCGCTTCATTCCCCTGCTGGTCCTGGCCGACCACACCAGCGGCAAGGAATATCTCGACCGGATCTTGCCGGCGGTCAAATCCAAGATCGCCATGCGCGAAAAGATCACCGCACCGCTGTACAACACGGTGGAGATCAGCACCGTGCCGATCCCCCGCAGCAGTGACCCCGCGGCCCCGGGCGTGTGGGGGGTGGCCACCTGGGAAGATGTCGATGCGAATATCGACTTCTTTTCGGTCTTCGTTTCCGGGCTGACCAACGCTTTCGAGCGGGAAGAGGACGACGCCGGCGAGGTCACGATTCGCAAGAAAACGCTGCAGCTGAACTTCTTTCGGCCCGGCGATACGGTCCAGCAGGTCGACGATCTGATCCGCTTTGGCGTGCCGGCCTATACCGATGAACAGGAGCATCAGTACATTTTGGACCAGTACGGTCTGGACAAGCGGCTTGATTATCAGTGGGTTTATCGCTAGTCTGCTACACCCGATACCGCGAGTCGCGTTGCTGCGGAACGGTACGAAGCACGAGCTTCCCATCGGGGAAACGTTTGTTTCCGGCCTCTGTCGCAGGACGTTGGCTGGAACGGGCAAGACGTTCAACGCAATCAAGATATTTAATACATTTAGATCGAAGCAGTTCGGCAAAAGAGAGATACGGCAGAAAGATGGCACATAAGAAAGGACAGGGCTCCAGCCGCAACGGTCGCGACAGTAACGCCCAGCGTCGTGGAGTGAAGCGTTTTGGTGGCCAAGCGGTGACCCCCGGCAGCATCCTGGTTCGCCAGGTAGGCACGAAATTCCACGCCGGTCGCAACGTGGGAATCGGCAACGATTACACCCTGTTTGCTTTGACCGAAGGCGTGGTGCGGTTCGATCGCAAGGGTCGCCGCGTGAACGTCGACGTCGCCTAGGCGGCGGTCTCGAGCTCGAGGCCGCAGCGGCCGACGCTGCGATCGAGAACAAAACAAGCCTGCGAGGCTGAAATCACCGGGCCGGTTCGCGCGTCAGCATTCGCGCGGAACGGCCTTTTGTCATTGGTGGAACGAGACATGTTTGTCGACAGAGTCAAGATCGAGCTGCAGGCCGGCAAGGGCGGTGATGGTTGCGTGAGTTTTCGCCGCGAGATGTACGTGCCCAAAGGCGGCCCCGATGGCGGCAACGGGGGCCGTGGCGGCAGCGTGATCCTGACCGCTCGCAAGGGCGTCAACAGCTTGGCGGAATTCGGCGGACGCCATTTCTGGAAAGCCACCAAGGGCACCCCCGGCCAGGGTTCCGGACGTCACGGCCGCAACGGCAAAGACCTGGATCTGAGCGTTCCGCCGGGGACCGCCGTGATCGATGCCGAACAGGGGTTTGTGATCAAAGACCTGATTCAGCCCGGCGATTCGATCGTGATCGCCCGCGGTGGCAAAGGCGGATACGGCAATACGCATTTCAAAAGCTCCACCAACCAGGCCCCGCGGCAAGCCACACCCGGCGAACCCGGCGAGACCCGAGCGGTGATTCTGGAACTGAAGTCGATCGCCGACGTGGGGCTGGTCGGTAAACCCAACGCCGGCAAGAGCACGCTGCTGAGCCGGTTGAGCAAGGCGCGGCCGGAGATCGCCGATTATCCGTTTACCACCAAGTTCCCGAACCTGGGAATGGTGCGAGTCGATGCCCAGCGTTCTTTCGTCCTGGCCGATATCCCGGGACTGATCGACGGGGCCAGCCAGGGCGTGGGCCTGGGACACGAGTTCCTGCGACACGTCGAACGAGCCGGCATCCTGCTGCACTTGGTCGAACCCCAGCCCACCGACCAGACGGATCCGCTGCAGAATTATATTTCCATCCGCGGCGAACTGGAGGCGTACAGCCAGCAGTTGGCCGCCCGCCCCGAGATCGTCGCGGTGACCAAGGCCGAACTACCCGGCAGCGACGAAGTCCAGGCGGCACTCGGCGAGCACATCGGGCGTCCGGTTCACCGGATCAGCGCCGTGACCGGCGACGGCCTGCGGCAGTTGTTGCAGGAGGTGGCCGAGGCGGTCAAGCAATCGCAGGCCGACGCGCCGCGGCACGACGCATCGTCCGACGCGCCGTCATCCCCAGCCCAGCCAGGGGCCGCTGAACCCTCTGGAAGCGGTTCGGGCGCTACGGACGCGGACACCGCTGTAAAAACGCCCCGCCGTTTGCCACCGCATTTGGCCGGACCCACCGCCGGTTTGTCGGACGAACACCAAGCCAAGGATGTTGAGGGAGAGAAGCGGCGGTGAAGCGGTTTTGGATCGGGGTCGACGTGGGCAACACCGCGATCAAGTGCTGGGCCTTGCAGCGACCCCACGATCCTGGGCTGCACTTGCCCATCGCCCAGACCGCCTGCCTGCAGGTTCTGGAGTCGTGGCGGGTCCAGCGTCTGCAGGATGCTCGCGACCTTCTGGGCAGCGACGCCGAAATCGGCTGGTTGATCGCCAGTGTGCACCGCCCGGCCTACCTCCGCCTGACGGAATTCCTGCGGCTGCGATTCAGCGAGGATCGGCTGCGTTCGCTCGTCGCTGGTGACGTGCCCATCGACACCGCCCTGCCCGACCGCGGCGCCGTGGGCGTCGATCGGTTGCTGACCAGTTGGGCCGGCTGGCAGCGACAGCGAGCCGCGACGATCGTGGCCGACGCCGGTTCCGCACTGACGATCGACTGGACCGATTGTCAGGGTGTGTTTCGCGGCGGTGCGATCCTGCCCGGGCTGAGGATGCAGGTTCGAGCTCTGGGACAGTACACCGCCGGACTGACGCCAGCGGTACAGCCCCTGCTGCAAGCGGATTGGCAGGCGGCCGCTCCGCCGATCGCCTACCCCGGCACCGATACGGCCGCCGCGATCCTGACCGGCGTGTACACCGCCTGCAGCGCCGCGGTCAACGCCACGGTCGCCCGGCTGCGCAAACAATCCGGCCAGCCGTTGACCGTGCTGCTGACCGGCGGCGACGCCCACCAGCTGGCCCCCTGGATCGACGGCCCGCACCAGGTGGTTCCGGACCTGATGCCCGAAGCCCTGCGGCGATTGAGTGCGCAGCTGGATTGACGTGCGGAATTGGCCGTTTGGGCGGCCAGCAGATATGATGGCAGCAGCGGCGCCGACGCGACGCCGCGGGAACATTTTACGGCAGTCCTTTGCGTGGTTCGGGTATGACTTTATCGCTGGCGGAAGTCCTGGGGATCGCCCCGGAGAACGACAAACCAAACGCCTACGAATTGTTTGGCCTGGCCGCCGGAGAATCCGATCCGGAGCGAATCCAGCAAGCCATCGACGGCACGGTCCGGCAGCTGAAGAGCAAGCAGGCCGAGACCGATGCGACCGTGTGGAAGCAGGCGGCGTCGGCCGTCAGCAAGGCCCGCAAACTACTGATCGATCCCCAGTCGAAAGCCGCCTACGACGCCAAACTGCGGCGGCGAGCGGCCGGTAGGTCCGGCGCCGATCAATCGGCGGTTGCCCGCGGCGGCGAGGCGGCCGTGGATCCGCTCCGCGGCCTATTGCCCGAGGTGGACCCGTTCGCGCCCTTCGACGTTGATGCCGCCGCCGCGCGGGCGGCCGGCTCGAAACCCTACCAGCCCCCACCCCTGCCCGCCGCGTCGCCGCCCGCTCCGCCTCAGATCGAATCTTCGCTGGTCGAACCCCCGCCACCCGCTCCGCCACAGATCGCTCCGCCGCGTGTCGAAACGCCGCCGCCAGCGTTTGTGCCGGAAGAGCTTTTGCCCGCCGAGGAACCGCCTGCGGAACCGTCGGCCGCCATCTCGAGCGATGCTTTGCCGTTCACCGTGGCCGACGACCCGTCCACGGGCACAGCTCGCCCACGCCGGCGCCGGCGACGTTCCAGCCCGCTGCTGTTGATCGCATTCGCGCTGTTGATGCTGGGGATGTTGGTGGGGATCGGCATGGGCATCTACACACTGGCGCAGCGCAGCGGCTCGGGCGGAGCGGTTGCCGCGGCACAGGGCAACGCAGCGAAACCAGCGGCTCGGCCGCACCCGCCAGCAAGTCGTCCGCGGGCCAATCGGCCGGCCGATCCGGTGATGGGGAACGTGGGCCGGGAAACCAGGCCCCGAGACTTGGATTCGTTGCCGCCGTTGACCGCCGACGTCAATATGCCGCTGCCCACCGCCCTGCCCGCCAATGATGGCGCGCAAGGCAACAGCATGCAGGACGGCAGCATGCAGGACGGCGACAACATGCAAAGCGACGCGGCCGACCCAGATGGCGACGGCGATGCCGCGATGATGGAAACGCCCACAGCACCCACGGCCGAACAACTGCAAGCCGGTGAAGCGGCGTTGGTCGCGGCCACGCAGGCGATCCAGTCCCGGCAATGGAACCAGATGAAGGCGGCGGCCGAAGCGGCGCAGCAAGCCGCCGCAGATGAGGAGCAACGCGCCGCGGCCGACGCGCTGTTCGAAGTGGCTGACCTGGCCGATTACTATTACCACGGCATCGTCAAAGCGATCAATGATCTGCCATCGGGCAACACGTTTACGTTGACCGAAGACATCGAGGTCGCGGTCGTCGAAGCCTCACCCGAACGATTGGTGCTGCAGGTTCAAGGCCGCTCCAAAACTTTTCCCTTTGACGAGATGCCCTTCATCTTGGTGCATCGCCTGGGCTCCTTTACGATGGACACTCAAGATCCAAGCGTCGCCGCGGCCAAAGCGATCTTCCAGTACCTGGCACCGCAGGCGCAAGCAGGCGACCGCGCGGAAGCGTTGCAGTGGCTGGAAGAGCTGCCCGAGCCGAGTGCCGAGAACGATCCACAGCGGATCGCCGAAACGCTCCAACGCCTCCTCCCCACCGCCTCGTAGATGCTCACCACCGCCTGGAATGCCGCTGAACTGTTAGCGCCCCTGGTCCGTTTTGCTTCGGTCAGCAATACCAGCAACCGCGAGGTATCCCAGTGGGTGGCCGAGCGGCTCGATGCGTTGGGGTTTCAAATCGAGACGGTTCCCTACACCGACCCCGCCGGCGTCCCCAAAGTGAACGTCATCGCTCGCCGCGGTCCGCGGGGCTCGGCCGGACTCGCCTACTTTGCCCACACCGACGTGGTCCCGGCGCCCCGCTGGACCGGGCCCGCCGGTCAGGCCGCCGGCGCCGTCGGTGCCGCCGCCGCGTTTACCTTGGTCGCCGACCAGCAGCGTCTGTACGGCCGGGGCAGTTGCGACATGAAGGGGTCGCTGGCTTGTATGTTGGCCGCCGCCAGCCAGATCGATGCTCGAGAACAGACGCGTCCGCTGACGATTTGCTGTACGGCCGACGAAGAGGTCGGTTTCGAGGGAGCTCGACAAGTCGTCGCCCAGTCCCGCTTGTATCAGCAGTTGGTCGCGGAGCAACCGTTGGCGATCATCGGCGAACCGACGCAAATGCGAGTCGTACACGCTCACAAAGGCATCGCCGGGTATCGCTTCGCCAGCCGCGGTCGCGCCGCCCACAGCAGCACTCGCCAGGGCGTCAACGCGAACCTGGCCATGGTGCCGCTGTTGGTGGAATTGAAACGGTGTTACGACGCCAGTGAGAACGACGGCCAGTGGCAGCACGACGCCTTTGACCCACCGACGCTCAGCTGGAACTTTGGGATCAGCGACCATGCGACGGCCGTCAACGTGACGCCGGCCAGCAGTCACGCCTGGTTGTTCTATCGGCCGATGCCGGGAATCGACGGCGACGGACTGGTTCAGTCGGTGCTCCGGTGTGCGGCGGAGCACGGTTTGGAGATCCAGCCGATGGCCGGCGGTGAACCGTTGTGGGTGGATCCTGACAGTGAGTGTGTTCAAACCGTGTGTCGTCTGGCCGATCGGCCCGCCGCCGAAACGGTTTGCTACGGCACCGACGGCGGCCAATTCACCCAGCTGGAAAAACGCGTCGTGATCGGGCCCGGCGATATCGAACAGGCGCACACCGACGACGAATGGATCAGTCGCCAACAATTAGATCGGGGCGTCGAGGTGTACGCCAAGCTGATCCGGGATCAGTGTGTGTGAGGGCGATTTGAGATTTGCTGACTCCGGCGGAATCTATGGATAAGAAGAATCGTTTACTCCCCTCTCCCCGCCGGCCTCGGGCAAGTGGAGCTTGCCCGGGCCGGCGGGGAGAGGGGTTGGGGGTGAGGGGCCTCCGACGCAACTTCCTGGCTTGTTGCATCGGATAGGATTGCCACGTCTGGCGTCGATATGCGGAACGACGAGACCGTGTTGCTAGAGTGCCTCTAAAAACTACGCTGGATCGTTTGCGCTCCAACTCTGCATCCCCCTCACCCCCAACCCCTCTCCCCCGAAGCCTGACTCGCTTGGGCTCGCCAGGCTTCGGGGGAGAGGGGGGTAAACGATTTTATTCCTACCAGGAGATTTGAGATCATTCTTCTCCCTCCTCGAATTTCTCGATCTGCTCGTGCAGGTGCCACATGTCGGGGTCGTCCAGCAGGCAGTGACGCTCGATGATCAACGCTTCGCGTCGGTTGCCGCGTTGGTACAGCACTTCGGCCAACGTGTCGCGGTAGGACACGCTGTCGGGCCGGAGGAAGCAGGCACGGCGAGCCAGTTCGAGCGCCTCGTCCAAGCGGCGCCCGGACATCGCCGCGGTCCAAGCCAGGTTGTTGGCGTCTTCGGCATCCTGCGGAAACCGGGCGAGGTGCGCGCGGCCGACCGCGAAAATCTGCGTCAGTCCCTCGTCGGCTTGCTGGTCCAGGCCCGCTTCGCGCAGCTCCGTAAACAGGTCTTCGGCCATATTGATGTTCATCGGGTACAGCCGCAGCGAGCGCCGGACATACTCGCCGACCGCTGCGGCGTCGCCTCTTGCGGCCGCCGCCCGGGCTCGCAGTCCGAGGTGCTGAGCAGGCAAGATCAGATAGCCGCGAGCGTAGTACGCCATGGTTTCCAGTGTGCCGGCGAGCGCCAGATCCTGCCAGCGGGCCGCTTCGGCCGGCGAATCCGCTTCCAGCAACGAACCGTAGCCGATGGCGACGCGGCCAAAGTCGATTTCCTCGTCGGCGCCGAAGGCGCTAAAGCGTAACAGTCGCTCCAACGTATCGCGTGCCAGTTCGTCTTCGCCGATGTCGTCCAGGTAGTCGCAGAATTCTTTCTTCACCGGCGCCGGGCAACCGCACAGCATCCGCCCGAGCAGTCGCCGCTGTCGCTCGCTTTCGGCTTGGTCGCCGGTTCGTTCCAGAGCGATGATTTCGCCGATCATGGCTTTCAACGCGACCAGCAGATCGCCATCGCTGGCGTTGCTCTCTTGCGACTCGCCCCGTCCGCTGCTGTGGCGCAGCCAGACCCGGCGATAGATCTCGTAGGCGTCGGCCGCACTGCCGCTGGACAATTCCAAGCGGGCCAGCTGCAGGTCGGCGGCGGAGTCGCCTGCGGCGGAGCGTTGTTGGTAGATTTGTCGGGCGAGTTCGGTTTGCCCGAGGCGCAGGAAGAAATCGCCGAGTTCGGCGCTGGCGTAACCGCGACCGGTGACGACCAGCCGTCCGTTGAAGCGACGGACCGTGGGTTTACCGCTCTGCAGTTGATCGAACAGTCGCCGGAAGCGGCCGTCACGGTCGGTATCCCACGGGATCTCGCCGCGTTGCAATTCAGCGATCCACTGCAGACGCTCCGCCACGGAAATCTCGGGATGCAGTTGCAGCAGAGCTTCCCAGACCGATGCCAAGGCGCGGGCCTGCGGTTCATCGCGGCCGGTCATCCAACGCAGCAGTTCGTACAGCAGCATCGGCTTGAGATGCTCATTGTCCGGCGGAACGGCCAGGGCGAACGCTTCTTCGCTCTGTCCCATCTGCCACAACGTCACAACGGCTTGGTCGCGAGTGCGGGTGTCCCCGTCACCGCCGCTGAACCCGGCCACCTCTTCGAGCAGAGCTTTGGCGCGGAGGTCTTCGCCGACGCGCAGCAACAACTTGGCCGCCATCAAGGCTCGATCCATCGCGGGCAACCGACGCTGGCGGCTGATAGCGCTGCCGTCCTCGCCCTTGGGCTCGCCAGCGGTGACCTGTTTCTGGACCTCGGCGGCGAGACTGCGCAGATCTTGTTCGAAAGACTCTCGCCGAATTCCCAGCACCTCGAAAGCTTCGTCGAAGCGGCCCAGATAGCCGAGGACTTCGGCGGCGTCGGCCGGGTCGTGGCTGCGGAGCAGACGCAGGGCGGGTTCGACGTAGCCGTGGATCAAGAGGCTGCGCCAGCGAAGTTCCAGCGCGGGCCGGTCGGCAGCGGAAACCGCTTCGGTGGGAGCGGGTTCTGCCAGATGCTCTGCGGCTTGATCGGCCAGGCTGTCCTGGCCGGCGCGGGCCGCGGCAACCAGCACGTCCGACCAACTGCGGTAGGCCAGCAGCGATCCCGGCGGAGCCGCCTCGGCCTGACGCCGGGGCTCGCCAATCAATGCTTCCCAATCGCCCAGCAGCAGGAGGCAGGCGCGAACCATGTCTTCCTGGTCGGCTTGGCGAGCCGCTTCCAGGGCCGCCGGCACGTCACCCCGGGTGGCGCGGATCAGAACCGTCGTCCGCGCCCGCTGCGTTTCGCTCCAACGCCGCGCCGATTCGGGCAGCTCGCCGCGCTCCGCGAGATCGAAACCCAGTCGCGTCAACAATTCGGCTCGCGCGACGGCCAACGCCGGCGATTCGGTGGCCACGTCCAGCAGATCGCAAAACGCATCGAACTGATTGGTCTGCTCGGCGGTGCGGACAAAGAACGCGAACCGTCGCTGCAGTAGATCGCTGATGTCGTCTCGCAGGGAAGGACCTTCGGCGGTCGCTGCCGCTTGTTCGGCCGCCACGATCACGGCGTGAAACTGACCCGCTTCCAGCAGCCTCTGCAGTCGCTCGATGCCTTCGCTGTCGGCCAACCGCTTGAGCACCTCCGGCGGTATGTCCGGCAGTACGCCTTGTTGCCATTGTTGGAGGATCCAGCGGGCCCGCGAGGCGACTTCCGGGTCGGAATGGCGAGCCGCGCGCTGGACCGCTTCGCGCATCGTCTCTCGTTCGCTCCACAGCCGACGCATCGCACTTTGACGCCGGGCGTAATCGCCCTCGCCCAGCTCGTCCGCTCCGACCCTGGCCAGCGACCGTGGATCGTCGCCGGCGGCGACCGATTGAGCCCGCAGCAGCGGGGCGGTCGTCATGGCGATCATCAAACCCACAGCGGCCGTGATCGCATGCGGAAGCCCCCGAGGATGCGAACGACGGTGAATCGTGGATGTCGGAAGGCGAGCAGGAAGAGGCATAGTGTGTTTAAACGCCGAAAAGATGGTGGGCTTGCCGGAGAGACACGTCCCACGAACGTGCCGACAAAGACTAAAATCTATCGCTTCAGTGTAATGGAGTCGCCCCAGTGCGTCGTGTTTTCACCCTTTGGTAGGATCCAGAAATGAACAAGCTCGGTTGGATTGCTTCCCTGGCATTGGTTGCCGTTGCCGCGGTGGATGCCGCGGCGGCCGAACGTTGGCCGCAGTGGCGTGGCAGTGAACAAAATGGCTATGCCGCAGGTGGTCCGTTTCCGGTTCAGTGGTCGGCCGATGCCGGGTTCGAGTGGCGTATCGATCCACCCGGACGGGGAGGCAGTACGCCCGTCCACGCCGAGGGCAAAATCTATATCACCGCCGGCGTCGACGGCGTCAACCATCTGCTGGCCTACGACGCGGCCAACGGGAAACCGCTGTGGGACCGCCAGCTGGGCGAGGAACGCGTCAGCAAGCACGGCAAGAACCATCGCAAGGGCAGCGGCAGCAACCCGTCGGTGGTGATCGATCAGGGCCAGTTGTACGCCTACTACCGCAGCGGCGATCTGGCGTCGGTGAGTCCCGATGGCGAAGTTCGCTGGCACGTCAACCTGCAGGATCGCTATGGCGAAGACACCCTGTGGTGGAACCTCGGTACCTCGCCCATCCCGACCGACAAGGCGATCGTGGTGGCGGTGATGCAGAGCGACAACAGTTACCTGGCCGCCCTGGATAAGAACAGTGGCGACGAGGTTTGGAAGGTGGCCCGAAACCTGGGGGCACCGGTCGAAGCCGAACACAGTTACACGACCCCGCTGCTGTTGGAGGTCGATGGCCGGCAGACAATCGCCGTCTTGGGGGCGGATCACCTGACCCTGCACAGCGTCGACGACGGGCAGACCCTGGGCAAGCTGGGCGGATTCAATCCCGCCGGCGAACAATTCTTCCGTTCGATCGCGTCACCGGTTGCCACCGACGGCATCATCCTCTGCCCCTATGCTCGTGGTGAAACCCTGACCGCGGTGCGAGCGTCGGACCTGTTGGCTGGCAAGGGTCAGGACGCGATCGCTTGGTTCCGCGACGATCTGGGGGCCGACGTGCCCACGCCGGCCGCGCACGAGGGCAAGTTCTTCGTGCTGCGAGACAAAAGTGCTCTGGTGTGTGTGGATGCCAAAACGGGCAAGGACCTGTGGCAGACCGAACTGCCCCGCTCGCGACATTCCTTTACCGCCTCGCCGCTTGTGACCGACCGCTACGTCTACGCCACCCAGGAAGACGGCACCACGTTCGTCATCGATCGGCAGAGCCACGAGGTGGTGCAGACCAACGAAGCGGCCGACCAGGACCCCTTTACCGTCTCCAGCCTGGTCCCGATCGAACAGGACCTGCTGCTGCGAACCCCCAAGCAGATGCTGCGGATCAGCGGACGCTAATAATCCTGCCGCGTAAAGATGATTCCGCCGATCAGGAGCATGACGGCGGTAAAGCCCAGGCAGGTGAAGACCGGACGTTTGACGTTCAGTTGTCGACGGACTTGTTCGGCGAACATGCCCTGACCAAATTCCTGCGTGTCCTCGCCGCTGAGGGCCGCGCGAACCGTTTCGGCGCGCAGCTCGCCCGTTTGCGGGATCACGTACCGCAGCGGCTGGACGAGGTACTCGTTGATCATTCGCCAGCTCGACAGACGCGGCTCCAGCTCCAGCTCGGGCGGGCCGGCGAGGTCGCCGAGCAGTCGCACGCTGTCGTGGTCGTACACCGCCAATAGCCGCCCCTGATGGTCGTAGCGAAGCAGCTCCAGCGATTCACCGGACAGGCTGTCGGGCAAGTCCGCCAACCGCGGTGTGGGACCGGTCTTTAACAACGCCCCACTGCGATCGCTGAAACGGACGGCCAGCGTGTCGCTGTGGGGGTCGCCCGAGAGCGACACGATCGTGCGGTCGCCCGGCGGCTGCAGCTCGCCGATCGCTTCCAGTGTATCAGCGTCAAACAGTTGAATGGGTTCGTCTTTGCGCACGACGGCCACCGTGGTGGCGCTGGCGCCCAGGACCGCTTCTCGCGACACATCGCCCTGGACTTCCGCGCTGGCGACCAGGTCCCACTGCAACGAGTCGGCCTGACGATCGATCCGCTTCAGCGTGCCGGCCGAGTAGAGGATCACGTCATCGGAGGCCAACAGGGCCACCTGAAACGGTTCCTGTAAAAACACTTCGCCGGGCAGGACGCTTTGAAAGTCTTTGGTGCCGGAGTTCAGCAGACGGGTCAGGCTGCCGAACAGACCGCCGCCGCTGACCTCGGCCGCGGGACCTTCGCGCAGCCGTTCTGCCGTGGCGACCGCCACGCCGCCCGAACCGAACGCCAACACGGCCCCGTCGGAGGTCGACAAGATCCGAGAGGCTCCGCCGGGCAGCTTGCCGCCGCGTCGCACGGCGAATTGCTCGTCCGCATCGACCAACGCCAACACGCCTTCGCCGCTGACACCGAAGGGCCGGAGCGATTTGCGTGTTGCGGCAAACTGTTGGTTCCCGATGGGGACCGGACCCAGGATGACCTCGCCGGGATAGTCCTCCAAGGCGACCGTTTGCCAGCGGCGGTTTGTCTGGTCCCAGTACTGCAGCTCGCCCCCGCGGGTGTTGCCAAACACGACCCGCTGGCCAGCCGCGACCTGCTCGCCTGACTCCCTTTCGCTTGTGTCAATCTCGTCGAGGGACCCGGTCGAAACGCCCGTCAGCGTAACGCCCGTCAGCGTAACACCCGTCAGCCGGGCCGGCTCACTGACCCATTCATCCATGTACGAACTGGCGATCCCGATCGCTCCGCAGGCCACCCAGAATCCCATCGCCACCAACGCGGCTACGATGGGTGATTTCCACTGCAGCGCGGCCAGGCAGGAAACGCTGTAGTAGACCATGAACAGCAGCAGGTACACCGGGATGCAGTAGAACAATCTGCCCAGCCAGAGGTCGAAACGCCAACCCAGGATCAGCCACACGCCGACCAACAGCGGCCCGACACACATCAGCATGAAGGCACAGCCACCGAGGAATTTGGCCAGGTACAACAGCGGACGCGAAACCGGCTTGCTGAGCAGCAGGTGCAGTGAACCGGGCTGCAGCATCTCCGGCAGAATCGGCGCGGTGACCAGGATGCCTAGCACGATGCCGATGATGCCCAGCAAACCGTTCAGGATCGGCGGCAGCACCAGCGAGGTCAGGGTTTGCCGGAACAGGTACTGCGACAAAGGCCATTCGGCCGGCGTGGAAAACGTCGCATAGGTCAGCGAGAGGGTTTTTTCGGGACGTGGACGGATCGCGCCGCGGAGACCCGCTTCCAGTCGCAGGCGGGCCCGCCGCAGCCGCTGATCCTCGCTCAGCTGCGACGCCGACAGGTCGTCCAACTGGCGCAGTTCCCGCAGCCGAGTCGTGGACTGCCAGGCCTCGGCGTCGTACCAGGCGTCGTCGTTTTGCAGCAGTTCGCTGAAAGCATCGGCAAACGCCTGCTCGTCCAGCCGCGTTTCGCTCTGCGGCTGGTCGCTGCGGCGGATCTGTTGTTGGATCGTTTCAGGTAGGGCCGCCGCGATCCGCGCCGAGGGCCTGTCGCTGGGGTTTTTGAGATCGGTCCGCAGCCGCTGGGCAAGCCGCTGGGCATCGACGATGTCCCGTGGCGACACGCGAGTCACCACGTTCTCGCGGTAGCCCACTGGGGCGAGCGCAATCAGAAACAATATCACGGCCGCCAAAGCGATCCACAGCACCCGCGAGGCGGAAGCCGCGCGGAAAGAATCGACGATCACCGCCAGGTACGGTCCCATCAGCGAACCTCCGCGCCAGTGGCTTCGCCGGGGAGGGCTTCGCCGGGGTGGGCTTCGTCAACCAAAGCGAAGAACGCGTCTTCCAGCGTTTGCACCGGAGGCTGCAGGCGGCGGATGGAGAGCCCCGCGTGGCGAAGGGCATCGACGCAGGCATCGATCTGAGCGGCATCGCTGCACTGGATCTGCAGGAAACAGGTCGGCGTCGGGTGAGTGGTCGAGGCCGGGTCGATGGACAGGGTTGCGGTCGAGGCTAGCGTATCGGGCAGGGCCGCACGGACCCGCTCCACATCGCCCAAGACGACCAATTCGAACCGCTCCGGTCCGCTGTGCGCGGTCAGCTCTTCGATCGAGCCCACACCGCGGAGCGTGCCGCGAGCCATCACCGCCACGCGGTCGCACACCGCTTCGACTTCCTGCATGATGTGGCTGTTCAGAAAGATCGTCTTGCCTTCGCCACGCAACTGCAGCAGCAATTGCCGGATCTCCGAGCGGCCCACCGGATCCAGGCCATCGGTGGGTTCGTCCAGGATCAACAGGTCCGGGTCATGCATCAGAGCCTGAGCGAGTCCCAGCCGCTGGTACATGCCTTTGCTGAACCGCCGCACCGATTCGCGATCGCGGCCGGCCAGCCCGACTTTTCCCAGCAGCTCTTCGCTGCGCCGATGGATCTCCGCGCCCGACATCCGGCTCAGCCGTCCATACAGGTGCAGGGCCGAACGGGCGGTGTGGTGTTTTTCCACGCGAAGGTTCTCCGGCAGGTATCCTACGCGATTTCGCGACCGCCAAGTGCCCACCGGTTGGCCAAAGACGCGGGCCCGGCCACCACTCTTGCGCACGATCCCCAGCAGGGTCTTGATCAAGGTGGTTTTGCCGGCACCGTTGGGGCCCAGCAACCCGAAAACTTCACCGGCGTGCACTTCCAGCGAAACGCCGCGAAGGGCCGATAGGGGACGGCCGAGCAAGCCCGAACGATAAGTTTTTCGCAGGTCTTCGACCGTGACGATCGGGGGGCTGACAGCCGGTGATGTTGCAAGCATGGTCGAGGTGTCTACGGCATCCACTTCTGCAGCAACAGCACCGTCAACCATCCGATCGATACCAACAGCATCGCCACAAGCAACCAACGGTGGCCGGGGTGTCGCCAGGACGGCCGCAGCGGTTGCCGGCGATACACCGTTTCAAACCGGTCGCGTTGGTCGGCGTCCAGGAACACGCCGTCCTCGGCCAACTCGTAAAGGTCGTACTGCACGCTGTACTCGATCACGCCGTACACGTGCATTTCCTGCTGGGATTCGTCGACCGCCAAGGCGTCGAAGTACCACAGCTGGCGACCAAAGCTGGTTTCGGTTTCCGGTTGGAAGTCGACGCAGCGAAATTGTTCGACCATCGAACGCTGCGGGCAATACATCGCCCGCGCGAGGGCCCGCGTCGCATCGGCGCGCACCTGTTGCATGGTTCGTTTGTCAAAACGTCGTGTCCCGGTTTCGGACCGCATCGCTCACACTTCCTTCGGCAGGATGGCAACGGAGTTCCTTCATTCTATCTTGCGGGTCGCGGCCACGTCATGGGCATTTCCCGATAAAAACATCGCTTCACCGGGCCAGTCTGCGGGGGGGGTGTGTCGTCTCGGGGCGGCCTCCCGCCGGCCCCGGAAGATCGCTATGCTTGACCTGCGTAAAGCTTTGCTGAATCAGTGTTAAAGGTCGCTGCCCTGCCCCATGTTTGAACGCCGCAGTCTCAAGGTGCCCATCACGCTGGGCGTCGCCATGATCGTCCTGGTCGTGGTCCTGACCGTTGCCTGGATCCTGGTCAACATCATCGCGGCCAGCAAAGAAAGCATTCCCTCGGGGGTGTACTGGACGCTGTTGCCGGTCGGCAGCGTGTTGTTGATCTGCATCCTCGGGGGCGTGATCGCCTACCTGACGCTTTCGGTCAAAGCGGTCAACCTCAGTCGACGGCAGTCCAACTTTCTCGACAGTGTCACCCACGAACTGAAAAGCCCGATCGCCTCGTTGAAGCTGTACCTGCAGACGTTGACGATGCGCGAGGTGGATGCCGAGCAACGCGCCGACTTTCATCGTTCGATGCTGGAAGACGTCGAGCGCTTGGACCAATTGATCAATCATCTACTGGACGCCGGCCGCGTACAGCGAGGCGGATTGGCCGCCGAAGAGGCAAAGCTGCAGCTGGACGAATTGCTCAAACAGTGCGCCGAAGTTGTTTGTGCGCGGTACCGCGTGCCGGTGGAAACGGTGCAGGTGGCCGTGCCGCAGACGACGGTGTGGAGCCAACCGATTCAGCTGGAGATCCTGTTTCGCAACCTGATCGACAACGCCGTCAAGTACGGCGGCTCGCCGCCACAGGTCACCGTGACCGCGCCGCCCGGCGATCCGGATCAAGTGTCGGTGCAAGTGATCGACAACGGACCCGGCATTCCAGTGGATCAACAACGAAAAGTGTTTGGACGTTTCGTTCGCTTGGGCAGCGAACTGGAACGCTCGCGACCGGGCACCGGTCTGGGCCTGTACCTGGTGCATAACATCGTTCGTGCGCTGGGCGGTTCGGTGCGGGTTCATGATCGGCCGGACGCCGAGGGCACCGTGTTCGAAGTGACGCTGAAGGGGGTGATTTCGCGAGATCCGGAACTCAAGCGGCCCGATAACCAGCGACCTGTCAGCCAACAGTCTGGCAACCAGCACCCGGGGCGGGAAAACCGCGAGCAATCTACTTCGACTGGCAGAGGAGTCTGAGTATGCGGCAACACATCCTGGTTGTCGAAGACGAAAAACATCTTGGCATCGGCATCAAGTACAACCTGGAAGCGGAAGGGTTTCGCGTGACCCTGGTCGAGGACGGCCCCACGGCCCTGCGGTTGGTGGGCAAAGGCAGCGACGCGGTTGATCTGATTATCCTGGACTTGATGTTGCCGGGGATGAGCGGCTATGCGGTGTGCGAACAGATCCGCGCCGCCGGGTCGGGTATGCCGATCCTGATGCTCTCGGCCCGGACCCTGGCCGAAGATCGCTCGCGAGGCTTCGACGTGGGAGCGAATCAATACTTGTCCAAACCTTTCGAACTGGTGGAATTGATCAGCCGGATCAAGAATCTGCTGGGCAATGCTCGGACCACCGAGGTGCCAGCGGCCGCGTCGCCGAACCAGGTGGTCAAGCGGACCGAGTTCGGCGAGATGGTAGTGGATTTCGAGACGCACGAGGTGCGCAAAGCCGGCGAGCCGTTTCGGATGACGCCCAAGGAACTGCGGCTGTTGAACTATTTCGTCGAAAACCCCAACCGCGTGATCAGCCGGCAGGAGTTGCTGCGCGAAGTCTGGGAGATGACGGGCAATCTGCAAACCCGCGCCGTCGATCAGTTCATCGCCCGGCTGCGCAAAGCGATCGAGCCCAACCCGGCCGCTCCGGTGCATCTGTTAACCATCCGCGATGCCGGTTACCGCTTCGTCCCCGCGCCCGACACTTCGGCGACCTAAACTCCGGCGACGTAAGGGCTGTCCGGTTCGCAAGCCCGCCCGCTCACAGACGCACGTGCCGGTGGACGATCCTGAGCCGTTAGGGCGATAGCCGCGGTTTTTTTGGCGGTTTTTTTCGTCGCTGGTATTCACGCACGCCGACCCGCCGAGCGCCCGCGGCTATGATAGAATGCTGCCCCAACCGAGCTCGTCTTCTTTGTCCCACCCGCCATCCCGCCATCCCGCCATCCCGCCAGACTGACCTCCCTTCGTACTGGCCCTGCCATCGCGGCTCCCGGCGACCCCTCCTCACCCATCGGAAAGCCAGCCATGACCCATCACCCCTCGCGCCGCGACTTTGTGAAGACCTGCGGTACTGCAGCGGCCGCCGCCAGCCTGCTCGGGACCTCGTCGGCGTTCTCCGCCAAACGCGCCGCCGGGCGACAGAAACGCTGGTTCAAAGGCAATCTGCACATGCACAACCAGTGGTCCGATGGCAAACCGCTTGCGCCCTGGGCCATCGATTGGTACAAGACGCACGGCTACGACTTTATCTGCCCCACCGACCACAACATCTTCCAGTCCGACGAACTGCGTTTCCACGGTTTTGGGTTCAACAACCAGCCCTCGGATCTGGCAGCTTTCAAGGACGAAACGTCTCTTTGGAAAGTCATCTCGCCGATCGAGGGCTGGCCCAAGCTGACCGAGCGATACGTCGATGAATCGCGGGAGAAGTATGGCGAGGACGCGGTTCGCACGATCACCGTCGGTGGCCAGACCTATGTTCGCATGGCGACGTTTGCAGAACTGGAATCGCAGTTCGTCGAGCCGGGGAAGTTCCTGATGATTCCGGGCTATGAACAAACCGGCGGTTGTCCCAACGGACAACAAGTTCACATGAACTTCATCAACGTCCGCGAAGTCTTTTCCTACATCCAAGCCGAGACTCCGGCGGAGATTTTCGATCAGAACTTTACCAAGGGCAAAGAGGTCTACCGCGGACAGGACTATCTGTTCATCGCGGACCATCCGTTGTGGCGGTACTATGATTTTTCGCCCCGCGATCTGATCGCCTTGCCGCGGATTCGGCTGTTCGAGTTAAACAACAACAGCATCGATGGCCGTTACGATGCCCATCCCGAGGGCTGGAAGCCCGAAGAGTTTTGGGACGTGGTCAATGCCCATCGTGCGGCCCACGACCAACCGTTGTTGCTTGGCATCGGCTCGGACGACCGGCACGATTACACCAAACCCGCCAAAGCGTGGAGCGTTGTCCGGGCAGAAAGTCTCGCGGTGCCGGACCTGTTGGCCGCCATTCGTGAAGGCGATTTCTACGCCTCCAACGGACTGGATTTCGAAGACATCCAGTTCGCTGGAAAGACGCTTTCGGTCAAGATCGATGTCCGCGAGGAAGGTCGTTACCGGATCGAGTTCATCGGAACGAGAAAAGACTACGACCCCTCAAGCCAACAGATCGACGTGCCGAAAGGCTCGCGAAATCCAGCCCGGAAGATCGACGTTTTCTCCGACTCGATCGGCGTCGTGCTCGAGACGGTTGAGGGCACCGAAGGCGCCTATACTTTAAAGCCCGAAGACCTGTACGTGCGAGCAAAGATCGTCAAGGTCGGTGACGACTCCCAGACAGACTGGCAATCCCATCCCGCGGCCTGGACCCAGCCGCACCGGTAGGCGTCTGCTCGCCCCGATCCGAACGCTGCGAAGCGCTCCATGGTGATCTATACTAGGCTCGCACCGAGAGCCCCAACGGAACGGACGTGTGTCCGTTTTAGAAGTACCACTGTTTTTTCTCTGAGACTCGAAAAGGTCAGACTCAATGCCGACACGTACCCGCTCCCCGAAGTCGCGACGTCATGCATTTACGTTGGTGGAATTGTTGGTCGTCATCGCGATCATTGGAGTCCTCGTCGGATTGTTGTTGCCAGCGGTTCAGGCGGCCCGTGAGGCAGCTCGCCGGATGCAGTGCGGCAACAACCTGAAACAGTTGGGCTTGGCAATGCACAACTATCACGACACCTATCAGAAGTTTCCTACCGGCGCGATGGCGGTCAGCTATTATAAAATGGGATGGCCGGCTCGCTTGTTCGACTACATCGAGCAGGGTAATCGCCTGGATATGATGAACACGTTCGCCCCGGACGCGTTGGTGACGATCGCTCCGTATCGCCAGTTGGGGGCACCTCACAACGGCGGACACGATATATTCGTGGACCCAATCCCCAGCTACCTGTGTCCGTCCTCGCCCGACGGGGACCAAGCGAACGCTGCCGGCCAGATCGGGATCAAGCAGGCGGCGCTGCATTACCGAGCCAATGCGGGTTCGGTCAACGTAGGCATGGTTTCCGGTTCGGCGGCCTTCCGCAATTACAGCACCTCGGGCGTCGTCTATCCGCTCAGCGATACGCGGTTTGCCTCGATCACCGACGGCACCAGCACGACGTTGTTGTTCGGGGAAACGTCGGCCAAGTTGGACTGGACCGATTCCCAGATGAACGGCTGGGGTGGAATTCGTCCCTGGACCTGGGGGTATTACTACTACGGTGCTGGTAACGGTTTCCTACAGATCGACAACAAATACGTTCAGTTCCCGATCAACTACTCGGGATCCTTCACCCATAATGCGACGCCTTATCGCAGTGCTCACCCGGGCGGAGCTCAGTTCACCTTTGCCGATGGCAGTACGCACTTCCTGACGGAAACGATGAATCTGAACGTCCTGCACGCCCTGGCCACAGCCGGTGAAGGCGAAGTTGTTGAATTGCCGTAATGTCCGACCTAGCTTCCTTCATTTGTACCGACCCAATGACTGTCTTGAATTATTTTTCCGTACGTGCTGCTACGGCACATTGCTTTACCGCCTCGGTTTCCGCGGCCCTGATGTTGGCGTCGGTAGGCTGCGGGCCTCCTGCCAATGAATTTCCCACGGCTCCGGCGAAAGGGATCGTGACCTACGATGGGGCTCCGGTCCCGATGGGTACGGTCATGTTGACGCCGGAGGGCAACGGTCCGCCTGCGACGGGCAACATCGCCGAAGACGGCACTTTCGTCCTGAAGACCTACGGCGAGGACGACGGTGCGGTCCTGGGCGATCACGGGGTTACGATCACCGCCTTGGACATCGGCGACGGATCACCGGAAGATATCAACTCAGCCCCCAAAGAGTTGGTTCCGCCCAAGTATGGCAACGCCAACACGTCGGGCCTGTCGGCAACGATCGTCGAAGGTGAAAATATGCTGGAATTTCATCTGGAATAAACGCGTTGCCACTTGCTCAGTTGAGGCCGCCGAAGCGGCGGTCGCGGGTAGCGAAGTCGCGGAGGGCTTGCAGAAAGCCTTCCTGCGTGAACTCGGGCCAACAGGCCTCGGTCACCCACAGCTCGGCGTAGCTGATCTGCCACAGCAGGTAGTTGCTGATCCGCATGTCGCCGCCGGTGCGAATCAAAAGATCCGGTTCGGGCAGCCCGCGAGTATCCAAGGCCTCGGCGAAGCGGGCTTCGTCGATGTCCTCGGGGGCAAGCTGGCCCCGGGCGATTTCGCCGCCCAGCTCGCGGACCGCGCGGACGATCTCGTCGCGGCCGCCGTAGTCGATCGCCAGGACCAATTGCGTGCCCGGATTCTCGCGGCTCATCGCCAGCGTCTTGTTCATCTCCGCCAGCACACTCGCGGGCAGGCGGTCGCGGCGACCGATCACTTTCAAGCGAATCCCCTGCTCCATGATCAAGCGTCGCTCTTCGATCATGTACTGCTCGAGCAGGTGCATCAGAAAGTCCAGCTCTTCGGGAGGACGTTTCCAGTTCTCGCTGGACAGGCAGTACAGCGTGACCGCATCGATGCCCAGTTGGGTGCAGGTTTCGCTGACCATCCGCACCGTCCGCACGCCGTGGCGATGGCCTTCGATCCGGGGTCGGCCCTGACGCTGGGCCCAACGACCGTTGCCGTCCATGATCATTGCAATGTGCCGCGGCAGGGCTGCCGACGGCAGGTCCCAGGTCAGCGGTTGCGGTGCGGAGGCCGGTCGCTCGGGCATCGTTTGCTCTTCCAGTAGCATCGGCTTCCGGCCTGTGAGGAAACCCCAGGGCTGGCGGCCGATGCCACGATCGATGTTTGGGAGGGAGACACGGGCTGGAAGCCTGTGCCACAGAGTAGCTCGGCTGTCCCAGCCGAAAGTCTGTTTTGCTACGGCTGAGACAGCCGTGCTACTATCACAGGCTGGAAGCCTATGCCACTTTAGGCGGATGCTGCGGCGGCAATCGCGGCGGGCGTGCGGTCGACAAAGATGGTCTGAATGCGATCCGGACCGACCGAGAGGATGCCCACCGGCACGCCGACCAGCTCCTCGATGCGGCGGACATAGTCCATCGCGCCGGACGGAAAATCGCTGACCGCGCGGGCGTCGTCGACCGGTTGCATCCAGCCGGGAACGGTTTCGTAAATCGGACGGCAACGACGCAGCGCCTCGGCGTGGCAGGGCAGTTGGTCGATGCGTTTGCCGTCCAGCTCGTAGGCCACGCAGATCTTGATCTCTTCCAGGTGGCTCAGCACGTCCATCATCATCAGCGCCAAACGCGTTGCACCGCTCAGGCGGGCGGTGTAGCGAAGGGCCACCGCATCGATCCAGCCACAGCGTCGCGGACGACCGGTCGTGGTGCCGAACTCGTTACCCAGTTTGCGGATCTTGTCGCCGACTTCGTCTTCCAATTCGGTGGGAAACGGTCCGCCACCCACACGCGTACTGTAGGCCTTGCAGACGCCGATCACTTCGCCGATCCAACGCGGCGGCACGCCGGCACCGGCGCTGATGCCCACGCCGCTGCTGTTGCTGCTGGTGACAAAGGGATAGGTGCCGTGGTCGATATCCAGCAGCGCCCCTTGCGCTCCTTCGAACAGAATCCGGCGATCCTGCTCGGCGGCGTCCAGCAGGGTGTAGGTGGTGTCACCGATCATCGGCTCTAGACGCTGGGCCCAGCCGGTGGCCATCTCGACCACGCGCTCGGGTGCGACCTGGGCGAGTTCCTCGTCGGTGCCGCCCAGGGCTCGCAGAACGGTCAATTTCTGTTCGGCGACCGCCGCAATCCGCTCGTCGCGTCCGGCTTCGATCAAATCGATGGCGCGGATCGCGTGGGTGCGGCCCACCTTGTCGCGGTAACAAGGGCCGATCCCACGATTGGTGGTGCCGATCGATTCGTTGCCGACGCGTTGTTGATTGATCAGGCGGTCTTCGGCGATGTGCCAGGGCATCACCAGATGCGCCCGCTCGCTGATCCGCAGGTTGTTTTCCACGATCACCCCGCGGCCGGCCAACCCATCCACCTCGTCCAGCAACGTGGCGGGATTGATCACCACGCCCGGCGTGATCAGGTTTTGGACTTGGGGGTGCAGGATTCCACTGGGAATGTGGTGCAGTTTGTAGACTTCATCGCCAGCGACCACGGTATGGCCTGCATTGGCCCCGCCCTGATAACGGACGACCAATTCGAACTCGTTCGCCAGCAGATCGACGAGTTTCCCTTTGGCCTCGTCGCCCCACTGCAAACCAATCACACATGTTCCGGGCACCAGCAATTCTCCGGTCAGCCGTTTTTGTTGGAAAGAAACCAAGCAACAGAGGGTAGAAGACGGTCCCCGAATAGACAAGGTGGCCAGGGCGTGAATGCCTGACAAAAACAGCCTCCGGCATCGCCGCCCGGCCGATTCGCAGCCCGCGTCGGCGTGCGGGCGCCGGCGTGGGGGGTGGGCCGGCGTGGGGGCCGGGCCGGCCCTGTCCGATGGCCCTGCCAGGACGTTAAGATAACGTGAGCTTTTCCTCTACGTGTTCTTCTTCCGCGGCCCTGTCATGCTGGAAACCTGTGATCTGCACAAGCGATTCCAGTTGGAACGAGGCGTTCTGACGGCGGTCGAAGGGCTGTCCTTCGCCGTTTCGCCGGGCGAGGTGTACGGGTTGATGGGGCCCAACGGAGCCGGCAAGACGACCACCCTGCGGATGATCCTGGGGTTGCTGGACCCGGATCGCGGGTACGCCCAGGTCGACGGCTTCCGCACCGATGCCGATCCCGATGCGGTCAAATCTCGGCTGGGATTCGTCTCGGCCAGCGACGGCGTCTATCCCTGGCTGACCGTCCGCGAGATGCTGCTGTACTTTGCCGACCTGTATGACGTCCGGCCCTCGCAAGCCGAACAGAACCTCGCCGCCCTCGCCCAGGTCATGGACATCGAAGACCTGTTGGACCGCCGCGCCGGCGCCCTCAGTACGGGCCAGCGGCAACGGGTGACGCTGGTGCGTGGCTTGATTCACGACCCGCCGGTGATGCTGCTCGATGAACCCACGCGGGGACTGGACGTGGTGGGCAGCCAGACGATCTTCCGCTACATCGACCACCTGCGCTCGCTGGGCAAAGCGGTCGTGGTCTGCACGCATCGCCTGGACGAAGCCGAGCGGTTGTGCGACCGTTTCGGTTTGTTGCACCGCGGCCGGTTGCGATACGAAGGGACGCTGGAGCAGATCCGGCAGCACAGCGGCAAACGGTCGCTGGTGGAAATGTTTGTGGACCTGTTGGACGAGCCCGACGCGGCCGACCCGCAGGCGTTCGACCCCGCCGCTCCCGCGTGAACGTGGCCCGCACCATGAATCTATCTACCGGCCGACTGGTCCGACTGTGCCGCAAGGAACTGCGCGAGACGCTGCGCGACCGGCGCACGATCATCACGCTGGTCCTGATGCCGCTGTTGATCTATCCGCTGTTGAGCATGACGCTGAACCGGTTCCTGCTTTCGGCCCAGTCCGGGACGGCGCCCAGTTTCCGCGTGCAAACCGCGACGGCCGACGAAGCGGAGTTTCTGCAGATGTTGCTGCACGACCCGCGGAGCCATCCGCCACAGGCGATCCGTGACGCCGCGGGCGATCTGCCGCTGGCGAGGTTCGAATTCTATGTCAGCACCGATGACCGTCCGCCGGCCGAAGCGTTGTTGGCCGGAAATGTTCAAGTCGCGGCGAGTGCCACCGGGGACCTGCCCAAACAGGTGCGGTTTGTTGCGCTGGAGGGCGACGCGGCCAGCCAGCAAGCCCGACGGATCCTGATCGAACGGATGCAGTGGTACAACGCGTCGGTGTATCGGGAACGGCTCGAACAGGTGCGGGCCGAGGCCGCCGAGCCGCCGCTGGTGGTCGAAACAAGTGAGATCGAGGGCGAGGCGGACGCGCCGCTGCTGGCGACCGTCGTGCCGTTGATGTTGGTCCTGATGACGATCACCGGAGCGGTGTATCCGGCCATCGACTTGACCGCCGGGGAACGCGAACGCGGAACCATCGAAGCGGTGATCGCGTCGCCGGTGCCGCGCGGTGCGGTGCTGTTCGCCAAGTACACCGCCGTGGTGACCGTGGCGCTGTTGACCGCGGTGATCAACCTGTTCGCGATGTTCCTGACCCTGTGGGCCAGCGGCTTGCTGCATCATCTGCTGGGAGCCGACGCGGCGTTTCCCTGGGTCGCGATCCTGCAGACGTTGGTGCTGTTGGTTCTGTTCAGCGGGTTCTTCTCGGCCGTGCTGTTGGCGCTGACCAGTTTCGCTCGCAGCTTCAAAGAGGCTCAGGCTTATCTCGTGCCGCTGATGCTGTTGTCGCTCGCCCCGGCCATGATGAGTTTGTTGCCCGGGATCCAGCTGGCCGGTCCGCTGGCGGTGATGCCGTTGGTGAATATTATTCTGTTGACCCGCGACGTTCTGGCCGGCGAAGCGGCGGTGATGCCGGCCGCGGCGGCGGTGGTGTCCACGATCATCTATGCCGCCGCAGCGCTCACCCTGGCCGCTCGCCTGTTCGGTTCCGATGCCGTGCTGCGCAGCAGCGAGCTGTCGATCGGGTCGCTGTTCGCCCGGCCCGAACGGCCCCGGGCGGTGCCCAGCGTCAGCGAAGCCGCGATGACGATGGCGTTGCTGTTTCCCATCTACTTCGTCACGTCCAACGTTTTGGCTCAATTCGGTCCGGCGTCGATGGGCGGCCGGTTGGTGGTCAACGCTCTGGCCCTGATCGTGTTGTTCGGCGGAATTCCGCTGGCCGTCGCCCTGCTCAGCCGCGATCGACTGAAGAGCACGTTCCGGTTGCGCGCCTGTTCGCCGCTCGCCCTGTTCGGGGCATTCGCCGTCGGATTGGGGCTGTGGGCATTTGCCTTTGAAGCCACGTTGCTGGGCGAGATGATCGGCATCGGTTCGCTGGATCCCGACCTGTTGCAGCGAGCCGACGATACCAAGCAAGAAATGCAGCGGCTGTCTCCGCTGCTGTTGTTGGTAACGTTCGCGGTCACGCCCGGCGTGATCGAAGAGCTGTGTTACCGCGGATATTTGTTTTCGGCCTTCGGACGTCGGCTCGGCCCCTGGCGAACGATCCTGTTGTGCGCGCTGCTGTTCGGGCTGTTCCATGTGTTGACCGGCAACGTCCTGAAGATCGAACGCATGATCCCGTCGACCCTGGTGGGGATCGTGCTGGGATGGGTTTCGTGGCGAGCCGGTTCGTTGTATCCGGCCATCATCCTGCACTTTACGCACGACGCGTTGTTGATGATGGTGATTCGCTATGAGGAGACGCTGAAGCGGTGGGGCTGGGACGTCAGCGACGGAGAGCATCTGCCGGCGGTGGTGCTGACGGCCGCCGCGGTGGCCGTGCTGGTCGGCGTCGTGTTTGTGGGATTGGGGACGAAGCCTTCCGAAGAAAGAAAGGATAAAGAGTCGACGTGACGTTTGGGATCGTGAATTGCAACAAGCCGGTGGGCGTGACCTCGCGCGTGGCGGTGAACAATCTGTATCGACGTTTGCGGCCGGCCAAGGTGGGCCATGCCGGGACGCTGGATCCGTTGGCTAGCGGCGTGCTGTTGTTGCCCGTGGGGCAGGCTTCGCGGTTGACCGAATACCTGCACGCATTGCCCAAGCGGTACGTGGCGGAGTTTCGCTTGGGAGTCCACACGCCCTCGGGAGATCTCGAGGAGCAACCCGTGGCCCTGCCCGATGCGCCCCAGCCCACCGACGCCAGAATCGCCGCGGCCGCCCAGCAGTTGACCGGACGAATCCAGCAGGTTCCGCCCGCCCATTCGGCCATCAAGATCGACGGCCGCCGAGCCTACGACCTGGTCCGTCAGGGCAAGCAGGTGACGATGAAGCCGCGCACCGTGATGATCCATGAACTGAAAGTCCTGCACTACCGTTACCCCGACGTGCGGCTGGAAATCTGCTGTGGCTCCGGGACGTACGTCCGCAGCATCGGTGTCGATCTAGCGGCGGCCTGCGACACGGTGGCCGTGATGACGTCGTTGGTGCGAACGGCAATCGGAGACTTTACGTTGCCGGAAGCGTGTTCGCTGGAAGAGCTGCGCGAGGGTGACATCGACCAGCTGTTGCTGTCGCCGCTGCGAGCGGTGCCGCACATGCCCCGCGTCGAGTGCGATGAGGACACCCTGAAACGCATCGAACAGGGGCAGGTGGTCGAATTGTCTCGTCCGGCAAAGGACGGCGGCGAGGTCGCCGCGATCGATGCGGAGCAGAACCTGCGAGCCGTGTTGGTGCCGCGGGGCGGTGGCTGGCGAGCCAAACGCAGCTTTCATGGCGCGTAGTCCCGGCCAACGCTTCGACCTGATCTCGTACTCGTAGTCGTGTACTTGAACGATTGGTTTAATCTTTCTCCGGTTTTTCATTCGCCCAACGCGTCAAGGTCAGCCAAGTCTTTCGGGCGACCAGATGCTCGCTTGTTAGCAAGCAAATCAGCACGGCCAAGAACGGAAAATGTAATATCATCGATTGTGATCGATATTCGCGAATCCCACGCGGCCCCAAAATCCACACCTGAAATGTCGGTCATGATATCGATTCGGCTAGGCGGGACGCCGATCTGAAAGACAAGCGAGGGTGACGCGAAATCCTTCTCCGAGATCTGATCCATTGGAGCCCCAAACGCGGAAAGTGCCGCGATGACCCTCGGAGCGTTGCCCACATCCGCCCGCACCCAAATATCCAAATCGCCAGTAGCACGCGGATATCCATGAGCCGCTACCGCGTAGGCGCCGACGACCAGGAAATCTGCATCAGCGTCGTTCAACGCGTGCAACATGTCGCGAAAATCGGGATTCAAATCCATCGGGATACGCAAACTTCCAAGCCGTGACTGTCAACGGCCAGACCATTGCAACCCGTTGCTCGGGTGTCAACGAGGCGTAATAGTCCTGATCGCGACCCTGTTTTGAGAGCGTCGTTTTCCGAACAACTGATCGTCGCACGACCGTTTCGGCCGAATCGGCCATCGTTAGATATTTGCCCTGAGGAACGAAGTTGAACTGAGCCGCAGAGTAGCCAGCGGCACATCTCTGGGAAATTGTAACGGGTCGCTGACTCAAGTCGCAAGCGATTTCGCGGATCCGATGGCAGCAATGGACCGGCAGCGACGGTGAACGCAGGTCGGAAGCGACCAAAAGCTCTTCGGGGCCAGGCCTGGTTCGCTACGAACAACCGGTCGGTAGCGGTTGTAGGGACGGCGTGCCGGCGGCGTCAATTCAGAGGCTGGTCGTAGCCGATAAGAGGAGGACAGTGCATCTTCTGCCTACCTCGAAGGACCGATGTCAGAGAATCCACGCCACATGGGACGCGATCTGACGGCCATCGCGCTGTCGGCGTTAACGCTGTTCCTGACCGTCTCGCTGCTGACGCATGATCCGGCGGACCATGTCGATACCCCGGTGTGGCCGCTCAGCCTGATCTATTCGCCCACCAATAGCGTGCACCCCACCAACCCGACGATCCACAACGCCTGTGGTTACTGGGGGGCATTGGTGTCGTCGGCCCTGCTGCAGGCGACCGGGATCGGTGCCAGTTTGTTGGTGCTGGGACTGGGTGCCCTGGCGGGGAATCTGCTCGTACGCGGCGGCGTCCACGCCCCGGCGATGCGCAGTCTGGGCGGGACCATCGTGTTGGTCGCTCTGGTAACCGCCGCCACGCTGTCGCCGTGGCGACCGGCCGGAATGCCCGTGGTAGGGCCCGGCGGGTATCTGGGAGCGATGACCAGTACTTGGTTGAGCGAGCACTTTGCGGTCTTCGGAACCTGGATCCTGACGCTGACCCTGTTGGCGTTCGGCACGCTGCTGACGACCGATTATGTGTTGCTGCAGGCCGGACGCGTGGCTCTGGTCGGCAGCGCAGCGGCCTCGCGCGGCGGGCTGCGGCGGGTGCGCGGGGTGTTGCCGGCGCGGCGGCGCAAACCCTTTACCGATGGCGCGGAGAACGCCGGCGAAGTCGAGCTGGCCGATGGCGAAGCAACTGCGCCGCTGGATGCGGTCGAACCCCTGGATTCGAAGGGGCGAGCAGGCGAGGCGGGCGAGACGGGCGAACCGGCCATCAAAATCCGCGGACGCCAGCTGGACGAGCGGACGAGCTCGGCGGACGAAGTGGACGAGATGGACGAGCACGAAGACGCCGTGCCGGAAGAAGACGACGAGGCGGCCTTGGCCAGCGACTACGACGAAGAAGGGGGCGAGGTCGAAGAGGTCCCCACGTCGGTGCGCGTCCTGGAGATGGACGACGAAGAAGTCGCCGTGCGGGCCGACGCGGCCCACCCGGTCCCGAAGGTTAAAGTCCGCAAACCCAAACGCGCGGCCGATGAACGCCAACAGGTCTTCGACAACGTCAGCGAAGCCCTGCCCGATGGCGTCGACGAGTACCGCTTGCCCAGCCTGGAGCTGCTGACCGAATCCGACGATATCTGCTACGACGACCAGCTCCGCGAAGTCCGTCGCAAGGCCCAGATCCTGGAGGAAACTTTCAAGAGTTTCGGATTCGAAGTCCGCGTCGTGGAGATCGAAACCGGACCGGTGATCGCGCAGTACGAAATCTCCCTGGAGGCCGGGCTGCGGCTGAGCAAGATCACGGGCTTGGCCGACGATGTCGCCATCGCCCTGCGTGTGCCCAGCGTGCGGATCGTGGCGCCGATTCCCGGTAAGAACACCGTCGGTGTCGAGGTGCCCAATGAAACTCGCCAGGTCGTCCGCCTGCGCGAAGTGATCGAAGAAGCCGGGCAGTCGACCGGCAAGATGAACATCCCGATCTTCCTGGGCAAGGACGTCTCGGGCAACGCCATGACGGTCGACTTGGCCAAGATGCCGCACCTGTTGATCGCCGGGCGAACCGGTACCGGTAAATCCGTGTGTTTGAACGCCATCATCGCTTCGATCCTGATGACCTGCCGGCCCGATGAAGTGCGGATGTTGATGATCGACCCCAAGATGGTCGAGCTGAGCGGCTACGGGCGACTGCCGCACCTGATGCATCCGGTGATCACCGACATGAAGAAGGCCGAAGCGATCCTCGCGTGGGCTGTGGACAAGATGGAGGAACGTTACTCGCTGTTGGCCAAGGTCGGCGTGCGGCACATCAACAGCTACAACGCCCTGGGCCGCGAGGAACTGGCGCGGCGGCTGGAGATCGACGATCCCGACCACATGAACGACGTACCCGATCACCTGCCCTTTATCGTGATCGTGGCCGACGAAATGGCCGACCTGATGATGACCGCCGGCAAGGACGTCGAACAACACATCATCCGGTTGGCACAGAAATCTCGCGCCGTCGGGATCCACTTGATTCTGGCTACGCAGAAACCCACCGTGGACGTGATCACCGGTTTGATCAAAAGTAACCTGCCCGCCCGGTTGTCCTTCCAGGTGGCCAGCAAGACCGACAGCCGCGTCGTGCTGGATGAGAACGGCGCCGATAAATTGCTCGGCAACGGCGACATGCTGTTCCTGTGGCCCGGGACCAGCACCCTGATCCGCGGCCAGGGGACGTTCCTTTCCGACGAGGAAATCGACACCGTCTGCAGCCACTGTAGCGACGGCAGCGAACAGAACTTCGTGGGCGAGCTGATGACGTTGAAGGTCGACCAGGAAGGCAGCGGCGAAGCGGTGACGGCGGATGCGATCCGGGCTCGCGACGAGCTGTACGAAAGCGCCGTCGACGTCGTGATCCGCGAAGGTCGCGGCAGTTGCTCACTGCTGCAGCGAAACCTCGGGATCGGCTATGGGCGAGCCGCTCGGCTGATCGATTTCATGGCCGAAGATGGCATCGTCGGACACTACAACGGCTCCAAGGCCCGCGATGTGATCATGACCCTGGCCGAATGGGAAGCGATGCAGGGCATCGAACCTTCCACCACCGCCGACGACGACCGCCCGGAGGAAGAGGACGAGGAAGAAGAAAGCATCGACGAGCAGGAAGCCGAAGAGGAATGGGAAGACGTGTGAGCTGGCCCCCTGAGCCGTTTGGGCGATAGCCCCGGTTGTTTCCGCCAGGCGGCTCTTCAGTTCGTCCTTAGCACAGCGGTGCTCGTACTCGCCGTGACCGGCTCAATCTGGCAATAGCTTTGGGGCGAGTACGAGTACCGGGCTGCGCCCTGAGTACGAGTACAAGTACGAGATGATGCGTTTCACAGGCTGGAAGCCTATGCCACTACGTTTCACAGGCTGGAAGCCTATGCCACTACGTTTCACAGGCTGGAAGCCTATGCCGCTGGTTTACTTGACGTGTTCGCTGACCCAGTTCGGGGCCAGCATCCAGACCAGCAGGCCTTTCTGGGCGTGCATGCGGTTGCCGGCCTGACGGATGATCTGGCTTTGCGGGCCATCGATCACCTCCTGCGTGATCTCCTCGCCGCGGACCGCGGGCAAGCAGTGCAGGACGCAGGCGGTCTTGGGGGCTTTGCTCATCAGCTTGGCATCGACGCGATAGGGCGCGAAAATCTTTCGCCGCTCGGCGGCCTCGGCTTCCTGCCCCATGCTGGTCCAGACGTCGGTGTAGATGACGTCGACATCGGAAATCGCATCGCCCGGATCTTCGACTCGCGAAATCTGGGCATTGGGATACGCGTTGCGAACGCGCTGCAGCCAGATGTCGTCGATCGCATAGCCGTCGGGGCAAGCCAGCGTGAAGGGCATGTCCAGAATCGCGCAGTGCAGAGCCAGCGATCGAGCGACGTTGTTGCCGTCGCCGACGAACATCACGTGCCGGCCGCGGAGGGCGTCGAAATGAAAGTCGTCGCCACCGCTGAACACTTCGCCGACGGTCAGGATGTCGGCCAACGCCTGGCAGGGATGCGACAGGTCGGTCAGGCCGTTGATCACCGAAACCGCTTCGAAGCGAGCCAGTTCCTCGACGCGGTCGTGGCTCTTGGCGCGACAGATCACGGCGTCCAGGAATTGACCCAGGACACGGGTGAAGTCCGCCGGGGACTCACGCTTGCCCCAGCCCACGTCCTCGCCCAGAAACAGGCTGCCGCCGCCCAACTGATTCATCCCGGCTTCGAAACTGACGCGGGTTCGCAAGCTGGGTTTTTCGAACAGCAGTCCCACGGTTTGGCCGGCCAGGATCGGCGGACGATGACCGTCGCGCAGCAAGCGTTTGAGGTGCACCGCGGTGGACAACACGGTGCGGACTTCGGTGGGCGTCAGATCGAAAAGGGTGAGCAGGTGTCGCATGGTCGGTCGGGGTGGAAGGAAAAGTGACAGAGACGCGTCAGCCGAGAGCGGGTTCGCGTTCGATGGTTTGGAAAAGCGTGTGCAGGATCTGGACGGACTGCTCGAGCGCCGCGGCGTCGACATCCAGGGCGGGTTGCATCCGTAGGTGTTGAGGACCCGCCGTGCCGACGCGGATGCCCTGTTCGGCGAGCACCCTCTGCAGCGGTTCGGCCGGGATGTCCAGCTCCAGGCTTCGCAGCAGACCTCGACCGCGAGCCTGGCGAACGAATTCGAAGTCTTCGGCCAGCTTGTTCAGGTCCTCGCCCCAGGCTTCGCCGGTCACAGCGGCCTGGTCCAGCAAACCTCGCTGGTCCAGGCACTGCAGCGTGGCCATCGCCGCAGCGGCGACGACGGGACTGAGCGGCGGGGTGACCAGGGCGGGATGCGACGGCAGCGAGGACGCCAGCGAAGTCGAAAGGACGACCGCGCCCAGCGGCAAGCCGGCGGCCAACCCCTGGCCCAGGACCAGCATGTCGGGCTGGGTGTGCTCGTTCAGAGCGTAGCTGAAGCGACCGCTCAGCCCGACCGGCAATTGGCTTTCGTCAAAGATCAACAACAGTCCGTGCTCGTCGGCCAACTGACGCAAGCGAACGAGCAGCGCAGTGTCGGCGGCACGCAAACCGTCGCCGGCCTGCAGCGGCTGGAGCAGGATCGCGGCGGTTTCCTCGTCGATCGCTTCGGCGACGGCCGCCGCATTGCCCAGCGGACAGTGCGAGAATCCGGCTACCAGCGGTCCCAGACCGGACTGACGCTGCGGCTCGCCGCCGGCGGCCAGACCCGCCAGGGTTCGCCCATGATCGTCGCCGACAAAGGTGATGATCTTGTACTTTTGCCCCGACCCGTAAACCCGTGCCGCGGCGATCGCCCATTCGACGGCTAAATCCGCTGCGGCGGTCAGCACGGCGGTCTCGCCAAACGTCCGCTCGGTCAGCTGGGCGACGAGCGACCGCTGAAGCTCGGAGTTCGCCGCAGGCTGGACAAGCAAAGCCGGCAGTTGTTCCTGCAGGGCGTCGGCCACAAAGCGTACCGCATCCCCGAGGAGCGACCGGGCGGGATCGGGAAACAGGTCGATGGTCTGACCGGCTGGCAGGATGCGTGCGAGCCCCGCCGCCCGCTCGACCGCCGGGACCGGGGCGGCTTGGCCGGCGCCGGACGCGTCCTCGGCTGACCCTTCGTCCGCGGCTTCG
Organism: Roseimaritima sediminicola; assembly: GCF_009618275.1. GTDB lineage: Bacteria > Planctomycetota > Planctomycetia > Pirellulales > Pirellulaceae > Roseimaritima > Roseimaritima sediminicola. The sequence continues at coordinate 9,307 of NZ_WIAD01000033.1, read as the reverse complement.
TCCGCGGCATCGTCCGCGACCGGTTCGTCGAAATCGCCATCTTCCCCAGCCGCTTCGGCTTCCGCCGCGGCTTCGGCTTGCCCGGCGGCTTCGTCGGCAGACGTGGTGTCGGGATCGGCTTCGGCGAACTCGTGCAGCTCCTGCTCGTCGTCGTCGTGCTCCTGCTCCTGCTCCTGCTCGTGCTCGTGCTCGTGCTCGTGCTCGTGCTCGTGCTCGTGCTCGTGCTCGTGCTCGTCGTCGTCGTGCTCACCGGCGTACTCTTCGTCCGGCTCGTACGCGTACTCTTCGTCCGCTTCGTCGGCGTACTCGTCGTCCGTCACGTCGGACTCCGCTTGCTCGTCAGCCCACTCGCTCGCTTCCTCGCTGTGCAAATCCTCGGCGGCCGGAGCATCCTCGGCGGCCGGTGCCTCGGCCTCCTCCGGCAACTCGCCGTCGGGGTCATCTGCAAACGCTTCGTCGTCGCGAGGGGCTGCGTTCATCGTCGGGAGCGTTCAGGAGGGAATGACGGGATCGTAGCTCGACTGTCCCCAGCCGAGGGCGGTGTGGGTCACGGCCGGGGACGGCCGTGCTACTTTTGGGCTTACGGCACGATCTGGGTACCGACGCCGCTGGTAGTATAGATTTCCAACAGCAAGGAGTGTCGCAGGCTGCCGTCGATGATGTGGACTTTGCCAACGCCGCGATTCAGCGTCGCCAGGCAGGCTTCGACTTTGGGGATCATCCCGCCCTCGATCACTTCCTGGGCGATCAATTCGCGGGCTTCGCCAGCGGTCAGGCTGTTGATGATCGATTCGGGATCGTCCTTGTCGCGGCGGACGCCGTTGACGTCGCTGAGAAAGATTAATTTCTCCGCTCCCAACGCTTCGGCCACGGCCATCGCCGCGGTATCGGCGTTGACGTTCAGATGCTGGCCGTCCGCTTCGTCGACGCACATCGAGGGGATCACGGGAACCTGGTCGGTGTAGGACAGCCCTTCGATGACCTGCCGTTCGACGCGGGTCACTTCGCCCACGTATCCCAGGTCGTCGCCGGTATCCAGTTGCAGGCGACGGCCGAACAGCACGTTGGTCGTGTGCACCGAGAGGTTCATCCCGCGGCCGCCCAGGTATTCGATCTGCTGGGTCAGGTACTCGTTCAACTCGCCGGCCAGGACCGTGCGGACGATGTCGCGGGTGGGTTCGTCGGTGACCCGGCGTCCTTTGACGAAGTGCGGTTCGATGCCGGCTTTTTGCAGCGCTCGAGTGATGGCTTTGCCCCCGCCGTGGACCAGCACCGGACGCATACCCACGGTTTCCATAAAGATCACATCGACCAGGATGTGCTGCAGCGCCTGTTCATCGTCCAGCAGGCTGCCGCCGAGTTTGATGACGGTGGTCTTGCCGCGGAATCGACGAATCCATCCCATCGCCTCGATCAACGTGTTGGCTTTCTGAATGGCTTCTTCCACGTTGCGGGTGCTCCCACGGACGAAAGGAGGAGATTGGAACAGTTCCGATGGACTTGCGTGAACCACAGAGACGAGATTTGGGGGGACTGTTCGAGATCGGAAAAACCGATCAATCTAGGAGCACAGAAGGCCTATTGTCAATCATGTACGGCTGATCGCAGCGATGCCGCCGGAGCGGCCGAATCAGCTCTGGAGTCAGTCGAACTGGAAAACCTCAGTCGAACTGGAAAACCTTGGAACCTTGGGATGCGCAGCGGCGATCACGATCGTGGCTGCGATTGAGATTGGATGAGCATGAATAAAATCGAAGGCAAGCTCACCCTGGTCGGTGGCGGCAAGATGGGTCGGGCGATGATCGAGGGGATGTTGGCCGCGGGCGTGATCGACGCCGCCGACGTCACCGTGGTCGACCGCAACGTGAACAACCGCCAGTGGTGGGGCGAACGGTTGCCCGAGGTGTCGGTCACCGAGGAGCCTGCGGCGGCCGTGGAAAACGCGCAGACCGTGATTATCGCGGTCAAACCCGCCGGCATCGCCGACCTGGCCCGGCAGTGTGCGGGGCTGTGGAAGGGGCGGTTGGTGATTTCGGTGGCCGCCGGCGTCCAGCTGAAAACGCTGAAAGAGGTGTTGGACAGCGACTGCGTGGTGCGGGTCATGCCCAATACGCCCTGCCTGGTCGCGGCCGGAGCGTCGGCCTACAGCTGTGCCCAAGGCGTCAGCAAGCAACAGGCCGACACCGTGGCCAAGATCTTTGGCGCCATCGGCGTGGCGGACCAGGTGGACGAGAAACTGCTGGACGCCGTCACGGGGGTCAGCGGCAGCGGGCCGGCCTATGTGTTCGTGATCATCGAAGCCCTGGCCGATGGGGGCGTGGCCGCCGGGCTGCCGCGTCCGCTGGCCCAACAATTGGCCGTCCAGACGGTGCTGGGGGCCGCCAAGTTGGTGCAGGAAACCGGCGAGCATCCCGCGGCCCTCAAAGACGCCGTGGCCAGTCCCGGAGGAACAACCATTGCTGGCTTGGCGAGCTTGGAGCAGAATGGGATCAGGAACGCGATGATCCAAGCCGTCCAAGCCACCGCGGCGCGCAGCAAAGCCCTGGGCCTGGACACTTGATCGGGTCGTGTCCCGCCAGAAAAGTGATTTTTCCCGAGGGAGTCAATGCCGTGGATTCGCCGCTGTGTCTGATCGACGATAAACATCTACCGCTGTACCGGATCCTGTGGGTGTCCGACACGCCCCACTTCTGTGGTGAAGAGGACTGTATGTGCGAAGGCCGTTACGAGGTTCGTCTGGAAGCCGATGATTCCCTGTGGGCCAACCGCGAAGAACGCGACCGCCTGATCGACGCCCTGAATCGCTGGTATGGCGATATGGACGCTGGCGGGATGGGAGGCGGCGAATTTTAATGGGTGCTTCCTCTGAATCCGAATCCGACTCCCAACACGTGCTGGCCCTGCGGCGCCTGATGGATACGCTGGCCCGGCGAGCCCACGAGCGGCCGCCGGGCTCCTACACCACCAAACTGCTCGACGGCGGCCTGGAGAAGATCGCCGGCAAGATCCGCGAAGAAGCCGAAGAGTTGATCGAAGCGGGCGGCGAAGCAGACACCGCCGAGGGACGGGCGCACTTTGTTTACGAAGCGGCCGACCTGCTGTTTCACACCATGGTCCTGCTGGCCTGGCGAGGCGTTGACATCGACGACGTGGCCAAGGAACTAGAGCGACGCGAAGGCACATCGGGACTGGTCGAGAAAGCTAACCGAGCCAAGAAAGAATCCACCGAATGACGAATCCTACTGTACCGAGTCCCTCCGCTGGGGCGGCGAGCTCCGCGAATCCCGCGGAGTCCCGAGAGAATCTGCGTATCGGTTTGCCCAGCAAGGGGCGGCTGAGCGAATTGGCCGGCGACCTGCTCCGCCAGGCCGGTCTGCGATTCCGCCGCCAGAACCGCGGCCTGTTCGCGCGGGTCAGCGGGTTGCCCGTGGACCTGACGTTCCTCCGCACCGACGACATCCCCACGCTGTGCGCCGAAGGCGCCATCGATATGGGGATCACCGGCAGCGACCTGGCGGCCGAAGCCGATGCCGAGGACTTGATCCGCATGCCGCTGGGCGTCGGCCGTTGCCGGCTGGCCATCTGCGTCCCGGAGGAATCCCCGTTCAAGTCGGCCGCCGACCTGGACGGCGCCCGGATCGCGACCAGTTTCCCGGTCGTGACCCGCCGCTACCTGGAATCCTTCGGTGCCGAAGCGCATCTCGTGTCGCTCTCGGGCAGCGTGGAGGTGATGATCCAGTTGGGCGTGGCCGACGCGATCGTCGACCTGGTGGAAACCGGCAGCACCTTGGCGGCCAATCGGTTGCGGATTCTGGAAGAAATCGATTGGTACGAAACGGTTCTGATCCAGAGCAACAGCTGCCGCGACAGCGAGACCGCGGACCGGATCGTGCGGCGGCTCGAAGGCGTCACGATCGCCCGCGACTACTCGCTGCTGGAATACAACATCCCGCGGGATCAGTTGCCCGAAGCCGAGCGGATCACGCCGGGCTACAACTCGCCGACCATCGTCTCGCTGGAAGACGAGCGGTGGTGTTCGGTCCGAGCGATGGTCAAACGCAGCGACGTCATCCCCTCGATGGAACAGCTCGAAGCCCTCGGCGCCTCGGCGATCCTGGAAACCGCCATCGCCAACTGCCGGCTGTAGTTTTCCCGCGGCCGCCCCACATGAGCCGTTTGGGCGCTAGCCCCGGTTCCTACAACCATCAGCCGTTCGGGCGCTAGCCCCCGGTTCCTGCAACCATCAGCCGTTCGGGCGCTAGCCCACGGTTCCGGCAATCATCAGCCGTTCGGGCGCTAGCCCACGGTTCCGGCAATCATCAGCCGTTCGGGCGCTAGCCCACGGTCCCGGCAGCCATCAGCCGTTCGGGCACTAGCCCACGGTTCCGGCAGCCATCAGCCGTTCGGGCGCTAGCCCACGGTTCCTGCAGCCATCAGCCGTTCGGGCGCTAGCCCCCGGTTCCGGCAACCATCAGCCGTTCGGACGCTAGCCCACGGTTCCGGCAGCCATCAGCCGTTCGGGCGCTAGCCCACGGTTCCTGCAGCCATCAGCCGTTCGGGCGCTAGCCCACGGTTCCGGCAGCCATCAGCCGTTCGGGCGCTAGCCCACGGTTCCTGCAGCCATCAGCCGTTCGGGCGCTAGCCCACGGTTCCGGCAACCATCAGCCGTTCGGGCGCTAGCCCACGGTCCCGGCAGCCATCAGCCGTTCGGGCGCTAGCCCACGGTTCCGGCAGCCATCAGCCGTTCGGGCGCTAGCCCCCGGTTCCGGCAATCATCAGCCGTTCGGGTGCTAGCCCACGGTTCCTGCAGCCATCAGCCGTTCGGGCGCTAGCCCACGGTTCCTGCAGGCGATCGGGATGAAACCCGACGAAGCGCGCGTTCGGCTCAGGGTCTCGGCGGCACCGCCGATGTTCGCAGGCCGATAACCACCTGAGCCGCAGGCGCTAGCCTCGGGCCTCGAACCGCCGAGCCTATCGCCGCCGCCCGTTCCAACACGGCTGGTCCGCATCCCCACGATTCCGACCTCACCGGTCGCCGCGGCGCTACCTCAACCGGTCGCGGGCCCTGGGCCGGTGGTGGTGGCGTGCCTCACAGGCTGGAAGCCTATGCCACTGTTAATGCAGCGACTGGAGGTACGTCACCAGGTCGGCCAGTTGCTTGGGGGTGAGGTTGTCGACGACGCCTTTGGGCATCATCGATTCCTCTCGCTTGAACCGCTCTTCGATGTCGTCCTGCAGCAGTTCGATCGCCACGCCGTCGTTCTGGCGAATCGTCACCGTCTCGGCACTCTCCAAGACTACAAAGCCGGTGTACACGTGGCCGTCGACCATCAGAAATCCCCAGGTGTCGAAGCCCTGGGCGATCTTCTTGCTGGGCAGGACCATCGATTCAATTAATTCCTCCGCCGTGTATCGTTTGCCGATGTCCACCAGGTGTGGCCCCTTGGGCTGCTGGCCGTTGGCGAAACTGTGGCAATTGATGCAGGACTGCGAACGAAACAGGTCCCGTCCGGAGTCGGCGTCGCCAGTAGCCCTCAAAGCTCGAGCAAGCACGTCCTCGTATGGAAGGTTGGCGATCTGGTTCGGATTGTTGGGATCCACCGGCGGCAGCTCGATCGCTTTTTCTTCGGCTACCATCGCCTCGTCACCCGCGTCTTCGCCCAGCTTGACCAGATGCCGCTGGAGTTGTTCCTGCAGGTGGTCCGTCATCGACTCGTCGGCTTCGCGAAGCGCCACGGTCACGGCTTTTGCGATCCGCTCCGATTCGCTCCACGTCGCCCGGTCGTAGTACGGGCCGGTCGTATCGGGACGCGTGCCCCACCAACCTTTCTCGAACGGAGCTTCGCGGTAGTACAACCGGATCAACGTCGTCCAGATCTCGCGGCGCAGCGGTTCGTCGCGCACCGTGCCCAGCTGGGCGAACAACCCGTCGACGGCTTTCGCGTCGTGCATGCCTTTCAGCGCCCACAGGGCACCGCTCTGGTACGGACCGCCCAGCGCGTCCAGGCAGGCGTCGATCGCTCGCATGCTGACCAGGGCTTTGACGGCCAAGTGGGGAAGGACGCGTTCGGGGTGGGCGATGCGCCAATCGTCGCCCTCGCCGGTGGGCCGCGCCTCGGGCAGCACCGAACGCGACAGCAGGGCCTCGGCGGCTCCGCGGTGTAAGCTGCGTTCGCCATCGCCATCGCCATCGGCCTCTTCGGCGAACTCCGCTCCGGCGGCGAACAAACGGCCCAGCGCGATCGCTGCGGCGGCTTGAACCTGTGGATTCTCATCGTCCATCGCGGCGATGATGGCTTCGGCGGGAGCGAGGTTCAGATGATAACGACTGTCCGTTGCCGCTCGAATCACCCAAGCCCGCACGGCATCCTCGCCGAGCAAGCGATGCAGCTGATCCGCGGCGGCGGGATGCTCGATCTGGCCCAGCGTGAACACCGCCGCGGCGCGTGCCGTGCCCGCCGCGTCGTCGTCGCCAGCGATACCGGCCAGTCCTGAGACGAAAGGTTCCGGACGGTCGGCGGCCCGACGCAGCAACTCCCGCTGGACGGTCAGACGCCACGCGGCGCTCTCGTGCCCGTAAGCCGACAACAGAGCTTCGTCGTCGAGCGTTTGCACCGGAGGGAGCGGATGGGGGACGTAGTTTTCGGGCAGGATCTGAGCGACAAAACCGACGTTGGGATTGGAGTAGCTGAAGCCGCCGTTCTTCCAGCTGCTGACCACCATCCGGCCGCTGGCGTCCACGTCGATGTCGGTCGGTCGCGGCAGCTTGAGGAAGGTTTCTTGATGGGCTTCGAAGGTGGGGCCGTTACTGGGCAGCCGATGGGCGTAGACTTCACTGGTTCCCCAGTCGCAGGTCAGCAGCAGATCGTTGTAATCGGCCGGCCAGCGGCTGTCCTGGAAGTACATGGTCCCGCATCCGGAGCCGCCGCCGTAATCGGCCAGCGGCGGCATCGCTTCGCTGGTGAAATTCTTGTACAGCGACGGATACCCGTAATCGGCCGATTGCAGGATGTGCGAGACGCGGATGTCCCAGCCGCCGCCGTCGTTGGTGTTGTCCCGGGTGAAGATGTTCATGAAGGGATCGATCGAAACGTCCAAAATGTTTCGCAGGCCCCAAGCAAAAATCTCCATGTTGCTGCCATCGGGGCGAATCCGCACGATCCCGCCACCGCGGCGAGAAAGCGTCGTGCCGTCGGCGGCGGCGGCTTTGGTAAAGCCGAAGTCGCCCACGGCGATGTAGATCCAGCCGTCGATTCCCATGCGGATGCCGTTGGTCGTGTGGTCGGCGCCGCGGCGAGCCACTTCGTCCGTACTGATGCCTTCGATCAAGCGGCGGCTTTCGTCCGCCACGCCATCGCCGTCGGTGTCGTGGTAAACGGTCAGGTACGGCGGATGCAGCACCCACAGTGAACCGTTGTCGTAGACCAGGCCGCGCGGATGATCCATGGTGGCAAAGGTGTTTACCTGGTCGGCGTGCCCGTCGCCGTCGGTATCGATGCAGCGCAGCACCCGCCCTCCCCCGCTCTGTTTGCCCAGCGACCCCTGTTCGTCGACGCCCACAAAGACTTCGCCACCAGCGGCCGTGGTCAAGCAAACCGGATAATTCACCTCCGGCGGCTGGGCGAACATTCGCACTTCGAAACCTTCGGGAGCTTTGACGTCGGTGACGCTGACCGGCCGATCAACCGGCAGCGTCAGCGACGAGAGGTCTGCAAGTCCGTCCGTACCTGCTTCCAGTTCCCACAGCGATCCCCACAGGCCGTTGGCTGCGCCCAGGAAGTTGACGCGCAGGTATCGCACGTCGGCCGCGTCGACGGTGTGCTGGCGAACGCCGCCGGGCGTGTCGTTGTCGGACGCATCGACCAGGGTTTCCCAGTGCTCTCGATCGGCCGAGCCTTCGACGGTGTAGCGGTAGGCCACGCCTTCGCGGCGTTCCCAGTGCAGCCGCAGATCCCGCAAGTGATAGGGTTGTTGCAGATCGACCACGACCCATTCGCCGGTTTGCGCACCCGAAGGGCACCAACGCGTGTCCAGCCGCCCATCGGTCAGGTACTTGGCATCGCGCCCGTTCTGCGTCGATTTGGCGACGACGGGTTTTTCGTAGGCCACGTTGCCATCGCCACAGCAGTTTTGCGGCAGCACCGCCGAATCTTGGTCGGCGGTTGGTGCTGTTGCCAGGGCTTCGATTTCCGCGTCGGTTTCCGCATCGGTCGCTTTAAAATGTTCCGCCGGGTCGCGACCCACCGCCCACAACAGGCCTCGGGTCACCATGTCCAAATAATTGGGCTGGGCCATCGTTTCGTTGTAATGCCCGATCGTCGTGGCGAACACTCGCGTGCCGTGATAGTCGTTGGTCCACACGCAGACTTGCGGCTCGCCGTCCTTGTTGCGTTTGGCGTGGGCCAGAGGCGTCGCAGAATCGAAGACTTCAACCGTGTGATACAGCTCTCCTTTACCTGCCACAAACGAATCGCCCACGCCGGCCATGATCGGATGATCCGGACGCAGGTTATCCACGATGAAGGAGTAATGCGGTCCGTGACCGGGCGAGCGAAGGCCTACGAAATCGAACCAGCGATCGTCGCCCACGCGGTAGCAGTGCATCGCACAGTGGATCAGGATGGCCGGCGTGCCCTTGCGATGCGGGGCCAGGATGCGGTCGACGAAGGCGGCGTCGCGAACTTTGGCGAAGCATTCGTTGTGGACCACGATGTCAAAGCCCTCGGCCCAATCGGGATCGTTGTACAGTGGGATCGCCGTGTCGGTGGTCGTGCCGCCCTGATGGACGACGGTCCAGCGAACATTGGCCCGGGCGCTGATCCCGCGAGTCAGGATGCGTTTCTGCCGTTCGTAATCGTGACAGCATCCACCGGTCACGAGCAACGCTTGGATCGGACGATCATCGTTGGCGCGGCGGACCGCGGACGGCTGGGAGGAAGACGCCGAGTCGGGTGAAGCGTTCTGGCCGAGAAGCGGAGTCGAGGAAAAGACGCATGCCAGCGCGGCAAAAAGCGCGATACGCATTGTGTGGGGGTGCTCTGCGGGGGGGGGAGCATCGGCCAAGCAAGGTCGACGCGGCGGTCGAAAACCCTAGCGTATCCCGAATCCCTAAGCGTTCAAGAAGCACCCCCAGCGGTAAGCAACGAAGTCCTGAGCCGTTTGGGCGATAGCCCCGGTTCCAGAACTGCTGACTCTAGCGGAATCTATGTACGGCTTTCGGAGCGGTCGAATTCAGTGTTTTCTCCCCTCTCCCCCGCGGCGCCGCGAGCTTTAGCGAGTGAAGCCGTGGGGGAGAGCGACGGTGTTT
>NZ_WIAD01000032.1 GCF_009618275.1 Roseimaritima sediminicola | reverse complement strand
GATCCCTTCGGGGTACCCATTAACCGGAGAGCCGTGTGCGGGAGAACCGCACGCACGGTTCGGAGGGAGGGGAGCCCGGCTCAACCGGGCTTCCCTACCCCTATCTCTGTGGCCCAGTCTTAAGCGACTTCGCTGGATTCGGATCCTCGGGAATCGTCCGCGGCGTCTTCGGCGGCGATGTCGCGTGCGTCAACTTCGCGGACGGCGAGCGCTCCGCGTTTGACTTCGCCCATGGCGCGGGCGGGCATCCGCACATGGACCGTGATGCGGTCCTCTTCGACCATTCGCGAAAGCACTTCGCCGTGCGCCGCGAGGTGGGCCAGCAGTTTGCCGTTGCTGGGATCGACCTCGACTTCCAGGTCCAGGAACTCACTGCCCAGAGCGTTTCCGACGGCGTCGCGAAGGGTGGCAAAGCCTTCGCCCGTCTTGGCGCTGACCTCCACGGCATTGGGGTACCGCTCGCGAACCCGCTGCAGCTGTTCCGGCGAATCGATCTGGTCGATTTTGTTCAACACCAACAGCGTGTCTTTCTGCTCGATACCGATCTCCTCCAGCACCTTGTAGACCGCGGTGATCTGATCGAAGACCTGCGGGTTGCTGGCATCGGCGACGTGCAACAACAAGTCGGCTTGCCGGGTTTCTTCCAGCGTGGCTTTAAAGCTGGCGACCAAGCCGTGGGGCAAGTCGCGAATGAATCCCACCGTATCGCTCAACAAGACCGAGCCCCAGTGGTTGATGTGCCAACGCCGCGTGCGGGTGTCCAGCGTCGCGAACAGTTTGTCGGCCGCCAGCACCTCGGCGTCGGTCAAGGCGTTCATCAGGGTGCTCTTGCCGGCATTGGTATAGCCGACCAAGGATACGGTGGCGGTGTCGCTGCGAGAGGCGACCTGCCGTTCGCGGCGGCGTTCCACCTTCTTCAGCTCCGTCTTCAGGTCGTGGATGCGTTTGGTTGCTAGCCGGCGGTCGACCTCCAACTGCTTCTCACCCGGTCCACGCATGCCCACCCCCATCGATTGTCGCGACAAGTGGGTCCACATGCGTTTCAGCCGCGGCAGCGAGTACTCCAGCTGGGCCAGTTCCACGGCCAGACGGGCTTCGTAGGTGCGGGCCCCGGCGGCGAAGATATCGAGGATTAACTCGGTCCGATCGATCACTTTGGTATCGATCGCTTTTTCCAGGTTGCGCACCTGCGCCGGCGAGAGGTCGTTGTCGACGATCACCAAATCCGCGTCTCGCAGTTTGACCGTATCGAGCAACTCCTCGACCTTGCCTTTGCCGAAGAACGTTTTCTGATCGGGACGATTGCGTCTTTGGATCAATTGTCCCACGACATCGGTGCCGGCCGTGATGGCCAACCCCTCCAGCTCGGCCAAAGGGTCACCGTCGACCGTCTGCTCGGGCTGGATCAAGCGTGCGAGGATACTGCGTTCGTTTTCCACACGCGTCAAACTGGTTTCATCGAGCACGATGGTATTGGCGGCCTCCGACCGGGATGGTTCAGCAATTGAGATTGAGGTTGCAGGTTTGGCCAGCAAGACGTGCCCCGCGTCGGAGCTTCGTTTTGCTCGGCCAGCACGTTCTGCCTCTTTCCTAGAGACATCTTACCCGCGACAGGTTCATTATACCCCGTGGTGGAAGCCTCCGGGTAGCTACAAAGTCGCTTTTTGAAGGGCTTCCAGGCCGCCGCTGCCCTCGTCGCCTCTTGACCAAAAGGCTAAGATGAACTGTTGAATGCCATCCCCTGCACCCCCCAACAATCAGGATAGATACGAAATGGACAACAAGGCAGTTATCGACGCGCTGAATGAGATCCTCAAACACGAATGGACCGGCGTGGCACAGTACTCGCAGGCCGCATTCATCCTGGAAGGCGTCTGGCGCGAAGTCTACGCGGATCATTTCCTCGACGACGCCAAAGAGTCCTTCGGACATGCCCAGTTGGTCGGCAACAAGATCGTCGCCCTCGGGGGCGTTCCGGTCGCCACTCGCAACGAAATCAAGCAGTCGCGCGACTTGAAAGAAGTCCTCGAATTCAGCTTGGCCTTCGAAGCCAAAGCCGTGGAGATGTACACCCAGGCCCTGGAGCTGGCCGAAGGCAATCGCGCTCTGGTCGTCTTCCTGGAAGACATCCTCAAGGAAGAGCAGGAAGGCGTCGACGAGTACACCAAACTGCTCCGCGACACGCCGGCCACGCAGAGCGAACTGGGCGACACCAAAGCCGGCTAAACGCGTTTCTAGGTAATCCTTCCGCGCTGCAGGGCAGCGCGGAAGTCTCTCGCGGCCGGGCCCGCCTCATCTAAACCCCGGCCAATGGTGCGCGCACGCCGGGCCAACACCAAGGTGAATGGCCCTGCGACGGCCCGCGTTTCCGTCCGCGTTTCCGCCCCGCTCGCGGTTGCGCCCCGACGGTGTCTGTGAACACGATCGACATCCCGGGAAAGTGCATCTTGACGTGCACGAATAAATGTGTACCTTTGGGTGCAGTAACGGGCGGTGTCCGATTCACCGTCCTCTCGCCCTGCCCCCTTTTATAGACAAGAGTCTTCTTCGATGCTGAGCGAACAAACGATCCGGATTGTCAAAGAGATCACGCCCGTGGTGGCGGCCAATGCGGAGACCATCACGCGACGGTTCTATGAGCGGATGTTCACGGCCAATCCAGAGGTCAAGGCCTTCTTCAATCAAGCTCACCAACACTCCGGCGGCCAGCAGAAGGCGTTGGCCGGAGCGATCTGCGCCTACTTTGCCCACATCGACAACCCGGCCGTGCTGATGCCGGCGGTCGAATTGATCGCTCAGAAACACGTGTCCTTGGGCATCAAAGCGGAGCATTATCCGATCGTGGGCAGCAATCTGCTCGGGGCGATCAAGGACGTGATAGGCGAAGCGGCGACCGACGAGATCGTCGACGCGGTGGCGGAGGCCTACGGATTTCTGGCCAACATCTTCATCGAACGCGAACAGGCGATCTACGACGAACAAGCTTCCGTACCGGGCGGCTGGAACGGGACGCGAACCTTTGTTGTCGCCAAGAAGGTGCCCGAGAGCGACGTGGTGACTTCGTTCTATCTGAAACCCGAAGACGAAGGCCCCCTGCCGCCGTTTAAACCGGGCCAATATATCACCGTTCACATCGACCATCCTCAGACGCCGACATCACCCCGCAACTACAGCCTGTCGGATTGCCCGAGTCAGCCGCACTACCGGATCAGCGTCAAGCGTGAAGCAAGTCTCACCGCCGACGCGCCCGACGGGCTGATTTCCAGCCATTTGCACGATAGCATCGACGAAGGTCACCGCATCGAACTGGGGCCGCCCTGCGGCGAATTCACGGTCGATCCGGACCGCGTTGCCCGGCCGGTCGTCTTGATTGCCGGCGGCATCGGCATCACCCCGCTGCTGTCGATGGCCAAATCGATCATCCATGCCAAGCCCGACGCGGAGCTCTACATCATCCAGGCCGCTCGCAACAGCAAAGTGCAAGCATTCGCTACCGAGCTCGCCCGGTTGGCCGAAACCGGACCGAATGTGCGGATCAAGTTGGTTTACGACGCACCACTACCAGGCGATACCGACAACGGCAATCTCGACGGTTTTGTGACGACCGATCTGTTGCGGGACTTCACTCCCTTTGCCGACGCCGAATTTTACTTCTGCGGCCCCAAAGCGTTCATGCAGAACGTCCATGCGTCCTTGGCAGAACTGGGTGTGGACGAGCACCGAGTTCGATACGAGTTCTTCGGTCCCAAGGAAGAACTGGCCGCGCCCGTGTCGGCCTGAGCCGGCCCGTTTGCGGACCATGCTCATTCGAAAGAACCGTTTGGAGGGTGCGGGATCGCTGCGCTATGAAAGGCTGGTACATCACTTGCAGTGTATGGTCGTCTCTTGAGGTCGATGGACGGCCTCGATTAACTGGACGTTTGATTTTGGGAGATACGACCATGGCAGATACCGCAACTCGGATGGGCTACGATTCCCGGCAACACGAAGCCGAAAAACATTCCGAAGGAACCGTCGCCTACAGCATCGAACAGCAGACGGCAAAGATTCCCTCGGATGCGTTTCTGTGGGCGGCGTTCGCCTCGATCGGCGGCTCGCTGCTGCTGCAGAGCATGGACCGCAAGAACGAGAGCCTGTTCGTCGGCCAATGGGCGCCGACGTTCCTGCTGCTCGGCTTGTACAACAAAGTGGTCAAGGTCGCCGGCTCGGATCGCGCGTCCGGTTAGGATTGGGCGCGTAGGGCGAACAGCGGACACGGTTTCGGCTTCCAGTCTGTGGCCTTTTAGGCAGGCTGGAAGCCCGCGCTTCGTCGTGGGCTTGAAGGCGAGTGGTGGTTATAAGACTCTACTCGCATGCAAGACCCATCTCGACTGTTCCGTATACTGCTGCTGGTCGCCGTTTTGCTGATCGCCTTGAATCTTCGGCCCGCGCTTGCCAGCGTGGGACCGCTGGTCGAGGATATCCGCGCGGCGACGGGGCTGAGCAGTTCCCGGCTGGGGCTGCTGACAACGCTGCCTCTGTTGGCCTTTGGCGTGATCTCCACATTGACGCCCTTGCTGACGCGCCGCTTTGGGATCGGAAGGACCCTGGTCGGCGCGATGGGCCTGTTGGCCGCCGGTGCGGCCCTTCGCGGGACGGATTCCCTGGTGGCCCTGTTTGCCGGAACCCTGCTGGTCGGCATCGCGATCGCCCTCGGAAACGTCTTGTTGCCGACGTTGACCAAACGCAATTTCGCGGCCCGCTCCGGCCTGGTAACCAGCTTGTATTCCAGCGTGATGGGACTGGGCGCTGCCTTAGCAGCCGGCGTCAGTGTCCCCTTGGCCGTTGATCTGGGCCTGGGATGGCGAGGTTCCCTGGCGGTCTGGGCGGCGCCCGCGGCCCTGGCCTGTATCGCCTGGATCCCGTTGGCTCCGCGCTTTGCGAGATCTCCGGCCGGTCGCAGCTTTGCCGCCGCGGTGCGGCATCTGGGTGGCTCCAAGCTGGCGTGGAGCGTGGCGCTGTTTATGGGCCTACAGTCGATGACATTCTATGTGGTTCTGGCGTGGTTGCCCGCGATTCTGATCAGTCGAGGGGCGGACGCCTCGCACGCCGGCTGGATGCTGTCCCTTTCGCAAGCGATGGGGATTTTGGGTTCGTTGATCTTGCCCACCTGGGCGGGACGCTACGCCGGCCAGCGCGGTTTTGTCTTGATTCTGACCGGGATGGAAATTGCGTCCCTGGTCGGTTTGATGATCGGAAACCCGTTCTGGTCGCCACTGTGGGTCTCGCTGATCGGCTTTGTCCTGGGTGGTTCCTTCGGTTTGGCACTCTTGTTTATCGTGGTCCGAGCTCACCATACCGAAACCGCGACCGAGCTGTCCGGGATGGCGCAGTCGATCGGCTATTCGATCGCCGCCTGTGGCCCGCCGATTTTCGGAGCCCTGTTCGACTATCGTGGCGACTGGCTGTGGGCCTTCCTTTTCCTATTGATGGTCGCCGCGGTGAAACTGGCCGCCGGCTTGGCGGCAGGCACCAACGCGCTGCTGGACCCGGCGGATGCGTAACCGCAGCAACCTCAAGCATCCAGTTCCGCTTCGGCTTCGTCGATCTGTTCCTCAAGCCACTCAGTGAAGGATTCGGCCCAGATTTCCAGATCATCCGGGTCCTGTTCCTCCGTCTCGTGGTCCCAAGTGACGATGGCGTAGTTGCCCTTTTTGTCCCGCTCCGACGTATTGAAACAGTGCAGGGTCATCGTGCCATCGTCAAAGAAGGCGACCAGCTGTTCCGGCAAGGCGACGCCGTGGGGCGGGGTGCGGCGATGCCCTCGGTTGGCTTCGACAAGATGCTCCGATTCGTCCACGTCCCCGGTCAGGACGTAGAGGTCCCAGAACGGCAACTGGTATCCTTCACACTCGGCGTGGAACTGCAAGTAATCGGCGGGCAAGCGGATTCCGAGCGACTCTTCAATTGTCGCGATCTGTGCTTTCGAGGGCGGCGTGTAGGGTTCGGGCGCGGCCACCTCTTCGGCCTCGATCGCAGCTCGGCAGACCTCTTTGTACCGCCGGATCACCTTTTTGGTTCTGGGCATCGTCCGCTCCATAACACTGGAAACTGGTACCGCCAAACGCCTACCTCGTCTCGGGTAATTCTACGGCACGGCGGCCTGCTCTGCAGCATGGGCGTCACCGAACCCGGCCATTACGACGCTTCGATGCGGACCAACGATTTGCCCAGATTGCTGCCTTCGAACAAACCGAGGAACGCGTCCGGTGCGTTTTCAAGGCCTTCGGTGACGGTTTCCTCCCAGACGATGCTGCCGTCCTTGATCAGCGGCGCCATCTCCGCGATGAATTCGTCTTGGGCATCGTCGTGATCGAAAACGAGGAAGCCCTCCATGCGGATGCGTTTGGCGATCAGTTTGAACAGATTGCGCGGACCCGCAGGCGGCTCGGTCGCGTTGTACGTCGCGATCATTCCACATTCGACGCAAACGCCGAACACGTTCATGCACTCGATCGCGGCCTCCAGATGCTCGGCACCCACGTTGTCGAAGTACACATCGATGCCATCGGGGGCGAGCGATTGGAGTTCTTCCGTCAGGTTGTCGACCTGTTTGTAGTTGATGACCGCATCGATACCGGCTTTGTCCTTCAGCCATTCGATCTTTTCCGGTCTGCCCGCGCTGCCGACGACCCGGCAACCATGAGCCTTGGCCAGTTGGCAGACGAGCGAACCGACGGCACCCGAAGCCGCGGAAACGAAAACGGTGCTGTTTGGTTTCCGCTCTTTCAGCTTCGCAATCCGGTTCAGTCCTGCCCAGGCAGTCAGGCCCGGCATCCCCAGCACACCTAGGTAGGACTGCAAGGGAGCGATATCCGGATCAACGATCCGAACGCCTTCGCCGTCGGACTTCCAGTACTCGCGCCAGCCCAGGTTGCCCAGTACATACTTGCCCTCCTTGAAATCCGAGTTCCGAGAGGCCACGACTTCGCCCACGCATCCGCCCTCGAGCGGCTGGTCGATCTCGAACGGCGGAACATAGCTTTCGCCCGCCTCCATCCGTCCCCGCATGTACGGGTCGACACTCATCCAGTGGTTCTTGACCAGGAACTGTCCCTCTTCGATCGGCGACAGCTCCACCGTCCGAACGCGAAAGTTGGCGGTCTCCGGCTTTCCTTCCGGACGCGAAACCAATTCGATCTGTTGAGACTTGGTCGTTTGGGCAGTGTTGCTCGACATCGGGGGGCTCCGGTCAGGTTCGAGGTTACGGATCAGGTTCGAGGTTACGGAAATTTACTTGTTCTGGACTGCAATTCTTATTCCGCTGGCCGTCACAATCGTCGACAAGCAAAGCGTTCATCCTGGGGCGTTCCCCTGGGCGTTCCTCTGGGCGTTCCCCTGGGGCGGAGTCAGCGTGGTTGTGCGTCCTCGACCTGTTCGTTCAGCTTTCGTTTTGCCAGTCGCGTGACGTACACGGTGACGGCGACGGTAGCCAACAGTCCCACGACCAACAGGGCCCACTGCAATGGCGAACGCTGGCGATCCCCCGCAATCGCAGACCCGGCCAAATGCCCGAGGTAGACGTACATGAACGTGCCGGGAAGCATCGCTATCCAGCTGGCCAACACATAGGGCCAGAAGGCGACCGGCGTCAGGCCGTACAGGTAGTTTTGCAGATTGAACGGGATCGCCGGTGACAGACGAAGCAAGGCCACAATCTTCCAGCCGCCCTCGGCGATCGCCTGATCGATGGCCCCAAAATGGCGATTACTCTGAGCCATTCGAGCAACCTTTTCTCGCGCTCCATAGCGCGCAATTAAAAACGCTATGGCGGCCCCGAGGGTCGAGCCTACAGACACCGTCGCGGTGCCCACACCCAATCCAAACATCGCACCGGCGACGAACGTCAAAATCGTTCCCGGCACAAACAGGACCGTCGCCACCACGTATAACCCGGCCAGCACGACCGGACCCCACATCCCCAGCCCGCCGATCCAACTCTCCAGCGAATCGGTAAGCTGATCCAGTGGCAGCATCCGCATCAGTAGCACCGCCGCGACGAGCAACAACAAGAGGCCGCCCCAACGAACACCCTTCCCGCGGTCCGTCCGCTCGCCGTTCGCATCCGGCGAACCGGTCTGCGACGCTTCTGTCTCCGATGATTCGGTTCCGGTCGCTTCAGTCTGCATCGCCAGGGCCAGGTTCGAGTGGGTGATCGACTTAATCTAACCGGCGGAAGGAGAACCGAACACGCGGGCTTTGCTCTGATCCTCTCTGGAACCTCTGACTCAGCCGGTTCGTCTCAGCGCCCGGACACTTCCGTCGCCGCGTCAGCGGTGATCCTCCGCAAGCCGGTGAGGCCCGTCGGTGGATGGGTCTGCCAAGGCACCAGGGCAACGCGGCTGGCCAGCGACTGCGTCACCTCTTCGACAAACGCCAGTTCGTTGTCCTGGCGACTGCGGAGCGTCGCGTCCGCAACGTCCAGTGGCACCAGGCTCTGGTTGATCACCCAGGCGTACGGTTCGATCGAGGCACGCCGCAAATCCTCTTGCAGTCTGGCAGCCTCGTGCACGGGGGTCGCTTCGGGCAAGGTAACGACCAACACACGCGTAAAATCCGAGTCGCGGAGACGGGGCAACAGGTGCTGTACCGCCTCGGGCATCTCGGCCGATTGCCGGGTAACTTCGCGATGGTAGGCCAGAGCGGAATCCAGCAGCAGAATCGTGTGTCCGGTCGGGGCGGTATCCAAGACGACAAACCGGCCCCGCCCCTGGTCGACCGCTTTGGCAAAGGCGCGAAACACCGCGATCTCTTCGGTGCACGGTGACCGCAAATCCTCTTCCAGCAGCGCCCGTCCATCGGCATCCAGATCCGCCGCGGCCGTCCGCAACACTTCGTCGCGGTAGTCCGCGGTTTCCTGCACCGGATCGATGCGTCCGACGGTCAGGCCGGCGAAGTCGTCCGCGGCGAT
Organism: Roseimaritima sediminicola; assembly: GCF_009618275.1. Taxonomy (GTDB): domain Bacteria; phylum Planctomycetota; class Planctomycetia; order Pirellulales; family Pirellulaceae; genus Roseimaritima; species Roseimaritima sediminicola. Next base: position 58,169 of record NZ_WIAD01000032.1, on the reverse strand, counting down.
CGTCGCGGCAACATGCGCTGCGGGGTCTGTGGTGGAAAGGTGAACCTCAAATCCGCGCTCGGCCAGGGCCACGGCAACGGCCGCGGCAATGGTTGTCTTGCCGACCCCGCCTTTGCCCATCGTCAGGATGACGCCATGGCCGGCGTCCGCCAGGTCATCGATCAATTCGCTAACACGCTCGCCCTGGAGGTCGCGGTGCTGGTCGCCTCCCGTTCCGGTTGGTGATGGAAGCTGCGAACCGCTCGCCGGCGACGGACCGTCGGTGTGCACGCTTCGCAGCGCCTCGATGCCGATCAGGCTGTGGCCGGCCAGCGGAACGGTCGATCGCTGCAGCCCCCGCAGCGTCTCCGGCATGCCGCCGATGGCGTTGTCGGTACGCTCCTGCATCGCCACCGCAACCCGGTCCGACGTCGACTGGGCCTCGAAAACGCCGTTGACGATCAGGTGCTGGTTGGCGACACCCAGATTCCGCAGCTCCGAACTCGTTCGGTCGGCTTCGCGAAACGCTGAGGGTTCCGGCCGGGCGACCAAGACCAGCGTGGTCGCCCGGGCGTCGGCGAGCGTCTCGACCGTCTGGCGATAGACCGCAGCCTGGGCCTGCAGTCCCGCCAAGGGCCCCAGACAGGACGTACCGGTCGTGTTGGCCTCGATGTAACCGGTCCAGGCCGACGGCAATGTCAACAGCCGCAGGGTATGCCCGGTGGGTGCGGTGTCAAACACCACATGGTCGAACTGTGCCGTCGCCTGCTCGTCACCGAGCAGCTTGGCAAACTCGTCAAAGGCCGCAATCTCAATCGTGCACGAGCCGGAAAATTGCTCTTCCATGCTTTGCACGGCCGCTTCGGGCAACACCCCGCGATACGGTCCGACCATCCGCTCTCGATACTCCGCCGCGGCCGCCTCCGGGTCGAGGTTCAAGGCGAGCAGGTTCGGTACCGATTCGACCGGCGTGGGCTGCGTACCCAGCTCGGTGCCCAACACCTCGTCCAGGTTCGAAGCCGGATCGGTCGAAACCAACAGTACCCGCCGGCCGCGATCCGCCAACCGTACCGCCGTCGCACAGGCCATCGACGTCTTGCCGACTCCGCCTTTTCCGGTGAAGAACAGGTTGCGTGTGGGAGAATCAAGAAAACTCATTGCGAAGGGCCTGAACGTTGCGAAGGTGTCGGGTGTTAAACGTGGTGTCGGGTGTTAAGCACGTCGCAACATTTCATTCGGCTTTACTCTCCCGCTGCGCGGGAGGGTGTTGTCGCGGGGTTTCACCGAAAGATTCATGCCGACGTGCTTAAACGTGGTGCCGGGGGTTAAACGTGGTGTCGGGTGTTGGACGTTGCGAAGGTGTTGAACGATGAACGAGCGAGATCAACAGCACCCTGGCGTGCCCCCGCAGCAACCCGAGTCGGCAGCGGTGGGCAGCGAGGTTTTGGCTTTCATGGTGGTCCCGGTCCACAACGCGAGGTTTTCTCGCGAGGGATACTCGCTGCGGCTGACCACGCGATCCTCCACGATCACCAGCGGCAGACACTCGACGCCCTCCTCGTCCAACAAGCGTTGGACGGTCGGGTTCTGGGCGAACCGGGCCGGGTCCTGGGCGAGATTCAAACGCTCCACGTCGTGGCCCTGCGATCGCAACCAATCCAGGTCGGCGGCGAAACGCGGCAACACCGGATCGACTTGGGGGCCGCACACGCCGGTAGAACAGCACAGGGCTTTATCGAATACTTGGACTCGGGTCATCGGGTCATCCTTTGGGGGTAACGGAATCGAAAACTCTAAAAACGTCTATCGACGATCAACGATAGGTCGGGCCAAGAAAAAAAGACCGATTACAGTTCCGCAATCAGACCTTTCAATCTCTCCAGCCGCTCGGGGTGGATGCAGTAGCAGACCTTGGGGCCATCGACTTCGCCCTGAATCAGCCCCGACTTCTTGAGGATCTTCAGGTGCTGCGACACGGTCGACTGCGCCAGCGGCAAGCAGTCGACGATCTCGCCGCACATGCAGGCTTGGCGACCGATCAGGAGCCGAACGATTTGCACCCGAGCCGGATGAGCGATCGCCCAAGCCAGCCCGGCGAGCTCCTCTGCCGTCGCGTCCGCTTGCAGGTGAACCGGAGCCGAGTCGCAGCGCTTCGCAGCGGCTTTTTCCGGGGTCGTCGTCGCGGTCGTCCTTTTCTTCGCCATCGGATCCTCTCGTTCGTTGATCTACGATGGACGATAGGCTGCAGCGGCCCGGCGGTCAATCCTGCTTCTGCCACGTTTTAGCTCGCACTGTAAAACCGCTCCGAACCGCCGCGGGTGCGTTTTGACAGGCCCCCAAAGGACGGGTAGACTTTAGTCCCGAAGCGTCGTTCGCCGCAGTGGCGGCGTCGGCTGCCGCGCTTTGAACTTGTCTACCGAAAAAAAACGATGGCAGACGAACCCACAATCGATTCGGGCTCGACCATCGCCGGCAGGGTCGCGCAGGACAATGGCCGGCTGGATTTTTCTCTTCACGCGGACACGGCGGCGGCGACCAGTCCTGAAACCGGCCCGGAAGTGATGCGGGCAACCGCCCCCAGAAGTCGTCTCGGGGACTACAAGATCGTCCGGGAAATCGGCCGGGGCGGAATGGGCATCGTCTTCGAGGCGATTCAGTTGTCGTTGAATCGCCGCGTGGCCCTGAAGGTCCTGCCGCTGGGGTGCGAGACCAGTCCCACGCGAATCGAACGCTTTGAACGCGAAGCCCTGGCGGTCGCGCATCTGGAACATCCGCGCATCGCCAGCGCGTACACGCACGGAAAACTCGAAGGCGTGTACTGCTTGGCGATGCAGTATATCGACGGCGAGAATCTCTCTCGATTTGTGTCGCGGCAACGACGCTTGCTCAGCGGATCGGAGCGACCGACCAGCGACCGAGACACCGTGGCGGAGAGATCGCACAGCGAGCCTGCGGCGGTCGACCCAGCGAGTGTCCGGCGACCGGAAATCAATCGCCAGGCATCGCCGACGGAGTATTTTGCGGCGGTCGCGACGATGGGCTATCAAGCCGCCGATGCGATCGCCTACGCGCACGGGCAGGGCATCATCCACCGGGACATCAAACCCTCGAATCTGATCTTGGATCGTGATGGAAACCTTTCCATTGCGGATTTCGGTCTGGCCCTGATGGACTCCAGCGACGCGCTGACGGCGACCGGCCAACCGCTGGGCACGCTGCGATACAGCAGTCCCGAACAGGCGGTCGGCGACCGCGAGATCACCGCCGCGACGGACATCTATTCCTTGGGTGCAACCCTTTACGAACTGGCTACGCTCCGTCCTCCCTATCTGCAGCTGAGTCCCGTGGCGATGCTGCACCAGATCATCGAACGGTCACCGGTCGCACCCCGAGTGTTGGATCCGAGCGTGCCGGCGGACCTGGAATGCATCATCCTCAAAGCGATGAGCAAACGCCCGCGGGACCGCTATGCCAGCGCCGCCGAACTGGCCGCGGACCTGCAGCGTTTCGTCAATCACGAACCCATTCTCGCTCGACCACCATCGGCAATCCGCCTGGGGCTCCATTGGTTTCGCCGCAATCCGCTTTACGGCATGACGGTCCTGCTGGCGGTGTTGTTGTTGTTGACCGTCCTGGGGGAATTAATTGTCCTGAATCTCCAGCGTTCACGATTTGTACGAGAACTGTCGACGAAGAACGTCCAGTTGCAGGACCTGCTGGAAAAGAAGCGGCGGGAGTCGTTGGTGCTCGAGCAGCAGCGCAGCGAGCTGGAGTCCCACTATTACGCGGCCGAGATGGAGTCGCTGGGCCGACTGGTCCAGAACAAGCAGTTTTCGGCCCTAGCGAGGCAACTCGAACAGGATCGCCGGCTCCGCCCTGGCCGGCAGACTTCGCATGGCTTCCTCGCCCGTTATCTGCGCTCGTTTGTCAATCCATCCGTGCAAACGTTACGTGCGCATGACGATCCGGTTCTCTCGTCGGCCTATTGCCAGAGGCGGTCGGTTCTGGTCACAGGCGATAAGAACGATCGGATCTTGGTGTGGGACACTCGTTCCTGGCAGGTGATTGCGGAGATGGCTTTTCCCGGCGAGGTCCGGGACCTGGAGTTTTCGCCCGATCAAAATCTGCTGGTCGCCGCCGGCAGCGGTGGAGAGTTGCGGATTTTCCGATGCGACGATTGGCAACTGGTCCACGGGATGGTCGAACACCAAGACGCGATCCAGGGCATCGCGTTCACGCCCGATGGCAGGCAGCTGATCTCCGGTGCGAGGGACGGCCGGGTGATTTTCTGGGATACCACGACTTGGCGACCAACACGCACCACCGACGCCCACGATAAGGTGTATGACGTCAGCGTCTCGGGCGACGGAATGTGGTTGGTCACCTCCGGCAGCGATTGCCGGACCAGGGTTTGGAAGATCGCCACCGGCGAACTTGATGGCGACTTCTGCCAGCACGAGCAAACGGTTCTCAAGACGGCGATTTCCCGCGATGGCCGCCTGATTGCCAGCGGCGGTTACGACGATCGCGTCGTCATCTGGGACCGAGAATCCAAAGAGCAGTTGGCGCGTGTGTCGATAGACGAACAAACTTGGTGCTTGGAGTTTCTGCATGACGAAAACGTTTTGGCGGTCGGCACCAACTTTGGCACCGTCTGCTTGTTCGATTTAGACAATCCTCGCCAGCCGGAGCTGAGCCGCGAAATTCACGCGGAGTCCGGTTGGGTGCGGTCCTTGTCGTGGCTAGAAGGTCAAGACCTGCTGGCGACCACGGCGCAGGATGGCAGCATCCAGCTTTTCAAAGGGCCGGTGGCTCCCGTCCATCGCCGGTTCGCCACGCCAACCGTCCGCCAGATCCGCTTCTCGCCAGACGGAAAGCAATTCGCGGCCGCCGAGTACGACGGCGGCTTTGCGGTTTACGAAGCGTCCGCCCCACAGCGGGCAACGCCCATTCGATTGGACCCGCAATGGGAAGGACTGATCGACAAGGTCCGGCAGGTCAGCTATCTACCCGACGGTCGGCTTCGCATCTCAGCCATTCGAAATGACTATCGTGCGGTGCTGGTCATGACGATCGACCAAGGCCAGAGACAGTCTCACGAACTTCATTTCGACGCCGATCTGGAACGTTTCTTTCTCAGCGCCAATGGGCGACTTGGTGTGAGCGTTGAAACGAATCGCCGCTTGACCCTCTGGGACCTCCACTCGTTCACCGCGATCACTTCGTTCCACACCCCCGACAAGGTCAACGATGTGGCCTTCTCGCCGACCGACGCGAATTGCCTCGCGATCGCTTGTCGGGCGGGTGACAAAGGCTACAGCGACATTTTCTTAAAGGACGGCGATCATCCATCGCTTCAGCAGCCATTGTTTCACCAGACCCAGCACGGACTCTATACGCTCGACTTTTCACCGGACGGAACGACGCTGGCCGCAGCCGGCTATTACGGTCGGATTCTGCTTTGGGACGTCTCCACACGAGAACCCGCCGGCAGCATAGAGGCCGGCGAACAGATCGTTTCGCTGTGTTTCTCAAACGATGGCAGGCATTTGGCCACGGGCGGTAACCAACTGAAACTTTGGCATGTGCCCACCGGCCGCATGTTGATTCACTTGGGACCCAAGTACGAATGGAAACGCTACGAGACGCTCGCGTTCGCTCCTGACAACCGCGTGCTGGTGACGGCCGCCGATCGCGTCGAGCATTCGGAATTGCACCTCTTTGGTACCCCGGAAAGGCCACGAGAGGAATCGCCCCAGCCGTAATACCAAATTTTGCCGGCGATTCTCTGCCGCGTTTGTCGCAGGGTTGCACCGAGAGATGCACGTTCGACGTGCTCAGCGAGGCTCTTTGCCCGACGGTCCGATGTACTCCTTCGCGATGACCACGTTATCAAAGCTGACGATGTTCTTGGTCTGCTTCGTCCAGCGATCGGTGACGTAGCTTTCCAAGGTAAACGCATTGGCGAACAGATTGGGGCTGGTTCGCCAATTAATCCCACTCCAGTGACCACGCAGCTGGCCGTCGATCCAGTAGGCCTGTTCGCCGTCGCTCTCTCCGGACGTGTTGTGCTGGAGCATAAACTCGACACAAATCCAAGTGCCTCGCGGGATGTTCGGTTGGGAGGCCGGCCGAAAGCCATTGCCCCAGTACTTGCCATCACCGCTAGCCTTCATTGTGTGCCAGTAACTGTAGAAATTCCAGCGACCCGGCGGAGCCCACCGGCCCCAGTTGCCCCAAGGCTCGATCGCGGTCGAGAAGCGTTCGTCTCCGTTGGGACGCTCGCCCGCTCCGCCGAAACCGCTCCACCTGTCCGCACCCTGCAGCGACTTGTTGGCTCGCAGCGTACAGAAATGATGCACGTAGTCGCAGTCTTCATCGAATTTGGTGTAGAAACGGATGAACAGACGGTCGGCCGACTCGAACCATTTGGTGAACCCACCGCCGGTATTCTTGCCCAACGTCGCGGTCACCTGCAGCGATCGTTTGCCCAATACGTTCTGGGACGTCAGAACGTTCTGGGACGTCGGAACGTTCTGGGACGTCGGAACGTTCTGGGACGTCGGGCGCTTGGCGGACGCCGGATCGACGTAGGCCAGCACACCGCCTCGGTCGCGCACTTCATCCCAGCGTTCTCCGAGGCCTCCGGTTTCGAAGTTGTCGGCGAAGATCACCGCCGGGTGCTCGGCAATCTTTTCATCGCCGGAATAGTTGGCCGCCAACCCTGTGCCCGCGGGCAGGGGACTTTCGTCGACCTGTTCGATTTCGGGCCCCGTTTGAGCGGAGGCGGGAGCCGGTGCACCGAAGCCGCCGGGCAGAAGAAGGACCGTCAGAGAGATCGCGGCCCGCGAAAACACAGCCCGCGGAAAGGCGATCGGCGAAAAGGCAATCGGCCGGGCCGCGGCCGAGCAGGTCCGTTCGCTTCGATCGATGTCAGGAACACTTCGCACGGCAACATCCTTTCGACGGCTATTCGCAACGGGAGGTGAACAGACCGATTGTAGCCGTTTCCGTCCCGGTGATGGCACAGTAGTTGCTTTAAAGCACAGTCGTCTCGCTTGGGCCGTTGGCGTGGCAGCCTCTTCATGAACGGCAACTTACACGCTGGAGCCGGTTCGGATGACGAGATACACACGCTATTTTGCAAGCTTGATCGGGCTTGCCGCGATCGGGGCGTGCGCGTGGGCACAGACCGAACGCGAGGGGTATGAGTCAGCCGGTTACAAGGTCATCGAATCCGATGGTGCTATCGAAATCCGCGAGTATCCCGACCTGATGCTCGCGGCAACGGATTCCAAATCGGACGCCACAGACCGCGACGGCAGCTTCATGCGACTGTTTCAGTACATCAGCGGAGCCAACGAGGCCGAACAGAAAATCGCCATGACGACCCCCGTCTTCATGGAAGGCGAACTCGGCCAGTCCAGCGGCTCGATGGGGTTCGTCATGCCTGCCGAAGTCGCGGCGCAGGGGCCACCCGACCCGAACAACGATCAAGTGAAACTGCGAAAACGCAAAGGCGGACGGTTCGCGGTCATCCGCTTCTCGGGTCGGCTCGATGCAGAACTTGCGAAGAAGCAAGAAGCCAAACTTCGCCAGTGGATGAAATCCCGCGAGTTGCAAGCAGAACCGTCGGCCGAAGCCGCCGGTTACGATCCACCCTTCACACCGCCACAGCAGCGCCGCAACGAGATCTTGATCAGGGTGAAGTCTGATGCGGCCGCAGATGGGGACGCCGACGTAAAGGCGAAAACCGAAGCAGAGGAATGACGCGTCAGAAAACAGCACTCTCTCTTCTTCCGCATTACCACGAGCCGATCATGATCGACTGGACCTGGCTATCAACTACTTGGAAAGAGCTGCTCATGGTCCTGCTGTCAGGACTGGGCATCTATGTGACGCTGCTGCTGCTGACGAGGCTGTCCGGACTGCGAAGTTTTTCGAAGATGTCCAGTTTCGACTTCGCGATCACCATCGCCTTCGGGTCCGTGATCGCTTCGACGTTGCTGACCAAATCGCCCTCCTTGGCCGCCGGTTGTTTCGGACTGGCCGTGCTGTTTTTGATTCAGTTCATCGTTTCGCGGAGCCGACGACTGGCGGGATTCGTCGAGGCCGTCGTCGACAACGAGCCGATGTTGCTGATGGCCGGAGAGCGGATTTTGGAAGACAATCTAACGCGGGCTCGGGTGACGAATAAGGATTTACTGTCTCACCTGCGGATCGCCGGCGTCACGCACCCCAAGCAGGTTTTTGCGGTGGTGATGGAATCCACCGGCGACGTCGCTGTCCTGAAGAACTCCGATCAGATTGACCCCTCGCTGTTCGCCGGCGTACGCGGCTCGGAACAGTTGAACTACGACGCGTAAACCGTGTTACGACGCGTAAACCGTGTTATATGGGGTCTTCCTGCTCGATCTCTTCACCCTGGTCGTCGACGGCGCTTCCCTGGGTATTCTCACTTTCCTCCGCTCGTTCAATTCGTCGGTTGGCTTTTCTTTTGTCCCCGGCTTGCTGCTGCAGGGGATCGTGCCGTTGGGAGGCGGACGGCGCAAGTCGTAGTTCAACGAGGATCGGAAAGTGATCCGAGCCGACATCCGGCAACCGTTCCAACCGGTTTAGCGTGAAGTGAGTCGAAAAGAAAACGTGATCCAACGGAAACCGCAGGTACGGACGCGTTGCATCGAAGGAGTTGTACATGCCGCGACCGCGTCGGGGATCCAATAATTGGCTGGTCCGCAGGAACAGACGCGTGGTACGCGACCAAGCCACGTCGTTCAAATCACCGCCGATAACGACCGGCCGTCTCTCATCGTCTAATTCACGACCCCACAGAATCAGTTCCGCGTCGCGAGCCGTAGCAGACGTGTCGCGGATCGGCACTGGCGGTCGCGGATGCACCGCGACGAAGCGGAAAGCTTCTCCGTTCTCGAGCCGGATGATGGTATCGATTGACGGGATATCCTCCTGGACCAGATACCGTACTTCCTGTGATTCGATCGGCAAACTGGACAGCAGCGTCATCCCATACCAGTTGTCCTGAGGCACCTCCACACGGTGCTGGAATGTTTCAAACAACGGTGCCATGCCTCGCATCCAATCCTGATTCACTTCCAGAGCGACCACCAGATCCGGAGCGGCGTCCTGGATCGCCCGCGTCCAACGTTCGAACTCTTGGTTCTCCATTTTGACATTCGAAAAGACGATCCGGACTACGTTGGGATCGCCGGCATCGATCGGCAGTAGAGCGGTCTCGGTCGCTTTGGCTTGAGTCGCCGCCAACACGGTATACGGGTAGATCCGGTAGCCATGCCAAACGCTGAGGAACAGAGTCATCCCCAGGGCGACGCCGCTGATCCACCGCGACCAGGTTTGCGAGAAATACTGGACGATCAGGACGACGCCGAACAGCAGATACGCCACCGCCACGATTTGGACCCGAGGAAAATCCCAACCGCGGACGAACCAATGAGCGCTGGAGCTGAGGTTCAGCAGCGAACCGGCCGAAAGAAAGGCAAGACCGGCCAGGGCGGCGATCAGAATGATGCGAGAAAACATGGCCGGGGTCCTTAAACAAACGGCTGGGTGTTAACGCAAATGGCAGCCGGTGACGGGATTTCCGGTGACGGGTTTCCCGGCGATGGGGCACGTCCGAAGATCTCTGGCAAGACCAGCATTCCAACGCGTGGATGGTTCTCAAACGTGTGGTTTCTCCCGATCGTCGACAGCGAAGTTAATTCTTTGCCTCGGCGCCCCGTTCTTCACCGGCCGGGGGAGGCTCGCCGCCGGCAAGAAACTCGCTGATCGGTTCCAACGGTTCGACGTGGTCGCACAGCGTCTTGACCGTCACCAGAATCGGAACGGCGATGATCATTCCCGCGATCCCCCACAAAAATCCCCAGAACGCCAGGGATAGAAAAATCACTACCGGGTTGAGGTTCAAACGGTTGCCGATCGTCAACGGGGTGACGATATTCGCTTCGACGATGTTCAATCCGAGGACGACCAGCGGCGGCACCGCGGCCATCCACAGTTCGTCAAAGGACAGCAGCCCGACGAGGGCCAGGACGATCATCGCCATCCCCGGACCCAGATACGGGATGAAATTCAAGGTGCCGACCAGCACGCCCCACAAGATGGGACTGGGCACGCCCACCATCCACAGCAACAGGCTGGCGGTGGCACCGAGGCCCATATTGATCAACGTGATCGTTCCCAAGTAATAGGAAACGTCGCATTCGATCTGCCGAAAAATCTCCACCGCCAGACGCTTGTCATGCAGCGTCGGTAGGACCCGCACCAATTTGTGCAGGAACAGTTCGTCGGAACATACCAGGAACAACAGCAGGATAAAGGCGGCCAACAATCCCGCGCTGGTCGATTGCACATAACCAATCGCCGATTCCAACAGCCCGGGCCCGCGGATCGTCACCGCGGGCGGGGCTTCGGTGTCGGCGGTCACCTGTTCGACCTCCCGAGCCGTCTCCTGCACCTGCTCGATCGGCTGCGACGCTTCTCGCAGTTTCTCTTTCAAGCTGCCGATGCGTTGCCGAGCGTCCTGGGCAAAACTCGTCGCCGGGATACTCAAGGTATACAGTCCGAAGCCCAGGCCGCTGACCAACAGCACAATCAGAATCAGACCGCTGACCGGACGTGGAATGCCGCGGCGGTGCGTCCAACGTACGATCGGCGAGAGCAAGAAATTGACGAGGACCGCAACGACGATCGGCAGAATCAGTTGCTTGGCGAGATAAAGAAAACCGAGCAGCGCCAGGGTGAACAGCCCGGTCAGCATCACGGCCGATATCGAGATCGGCTTGCGGAGGCCCTTCAGCTGAGTGACGTCGGAATACTCGTCGCTTTCACCGCCTTGCAGAAGGGATTCCGGGTCTTCGGTTTCTTCCCGCTCTTTTCGGCCGGTCGGCTTTCGGTCGCCAGAGTTCCTTCTTGATTCGGTCGTCATAGAAACATTCCGATCCGCCCAGCACGGCGATTGGCAGCACCGTGATCTTGGCTTGCGAGTAGTTAGGCCTACTCATGATCGTAGCAGCTCCCGGAGGGCTCTGGCAGCGGATAGATCGGCCGAATCTCAACGGTCCCCTTGTGAGCAGGCGGAAGCCTGCCAGCGATGGCGATGGCTTCGTCCAGGTCCTCGACATCGATGATGTAATAACCGCCCAGTTGTTCCGTCGTTTCCGCGAAAGGTCCATCGGTGATCTGCCGCCGGCCTTCGCGGACGCGTACGCTGGTCGCCGTATCGACCGGGTGCAGCGGCGAGGAGGCGATCCATTTGCCTTCGGCTGCCAGTTCCTTGCAAATCGCCATCGATTCGCGCATGCACCCTTCGCGTTCGTCCTCCGTCCAACTGTCCTCGGCACCGTAGATCAACAGCATATACTTCATCGTCCTAGCCCTCGTAAGCTTGCGTCTGTTTCGCAACGTCCAGCTCGACCATTTGCGGCATCGCTGTTCGCATAAGTAAATTCCTTTAGTGTTCTCTTCCTTGCTTGCCTCCAGCTGTTTCCCGCTGTGGCGGTTCAACCTTGCGGCTCCGCGCAGGGCACCATGACCATCCAGCCCACACCGAACTTGTCGGTGACCATGCCGTAGCGTGGCGACCAGAAGGTTCTGTCCAGCGGCATGTCGATGTTTCCGCCCTCGGCAAGGGCGGCGAAGACACGGTCGCATTCCGCTTCGGACTGGACCGACAGCGAAAGTCGAAAACCTGCAAAGTTCGCGCGGTCGCCGCATCCATCGGATGCCATCAGCGTCATCTCGCCGACTCGGAACGCGGCGTGCATCACCTTATCTTCGGATCCCGGCGGGACCACGTCTTCGGGAAGGGGGGCGGGACTATCCTTAAAGCGCATCAACATCGTGACGACCGCGCCGAGCGATTCCTGGTAGAACTCCAGTGCCTCTTCGCAGCGACCGGAGAAGAACAGATAGGGCTGGACGACCGTGGACTGCAGGGCCAGCGTGGTCCGGAGCGCGTCTTCGCTTGCCGCCACCGATCCGTCGGGGTCGTTTTCGGCAAAGTCCTCCATCTGATACACCAGCCGGATTTCGATTCCCGATTCCTCCGGCATCGGATTCGGACATCGCTTGACCCACTCGACGGCCTGCTCCATGGAATCAACTTGCCACAACCAGTAACCGGCGATCAATTCTTTGGTTTCCGCGAACGGACCATCGACAACCGTCCGCTCGCTGCCGCGGAACACCACTCGTTTGCCCTCCGCCGTCGGTTTTAATCCTTCGCCCGCCTGCATGATGCCGGCTTTGACAAGTTCCTCGTTGTACTTGCCCATCGCTTCGAGCAACTCGGTGCTGGGCAATTCGCCCGCTTCGGAACTCGGTGTAGCCTTGACGATGACCATAACTTTCATAGCGTTCTCTTCTTGTTGTCGAGGTTCTTCGGCTGGCGGGAGATCACTTGATCATTCCCGTCTACCTGCTTCGTCGATCGGCGAAGCCTAGCATCGACAACCGCGCAGAAAGTTTTCGGGAATTATTCCTCCCAGCGATGCCTGGGAAACTTAATTGGCCTGCAATTCCGCTAACTTTTTCCGCAACAAACGCTGTTCGGCAATCTGTTCGGTAAGCCCGAGAGCCGTTTCGAGAGCAGCGATCGCATCCTCGGTGCGGCCCGCCCGGCGAAGCAGCTCTCCGCGAGCGGCGTGGGCCAGGGGGTAATTGGCGAGGTCGCCGCGTTCGAGAATCGCGGCGATCAGCTTCAGTCCGGGTTCGGCTCCGTCCCGCATCGCCACCGCGACGGCGCGGTTCAGCTCGACGACCGGCGTCGGTTGCAGGCGGAGCAGCACGTCGTAGAGTGCAACGATTTGTCCCCAGTCGGTGTCCTCCGCGGCGGCCGCCTCCGCATGAACCGCGGAAATGGCGGCCTGGACCGTATAGGAACCAAACCGCCGCGACGCCAGCGATCGTTCGATTAATTGCTGACCCTCGGCGATCAATCGGCGGTCCCAGCGGCTGCGGTCTTGATCCTCCAGCAGGACGACGTCGCCCTCGGGCGTTTGGCGAGTTTCACGACGCGAATCGTGCAGCAGCATCAGCGCCAACAGGCCCATCACTTCGGCGTCTTCGGTCAGCTGGAGGACCAGGCGACACAGCCGAATGGCCTCTTGTGACAGATCGGCTCGCGTCACGGATTCGCCGCTGGACGCCGAATACCCCTCGTTGAAGATCAGATAGATCACCGAAAGCACCGAGGCGAGACGCGTGGGCAGCTCGCCCAGTTCAGGGATCACAAACGGGATCCCCGCATCACGGATCTTGGCCTTGCCGCGCACGATACGTTGGGCCATCGTTGCCGGCGTCGTGAGAAAGGCTCGAGCGATTTCGTCAGTGCTCAATCCGCAGACTTCCCGAAGGGTCAGCGGGACTTGAATCTTGACATCGATCGCAGGATGACAGCAGGCAAAAATTAACCGCAACCGATCGTCTTCAATTTCGGTCGCCGCGCGGGTCGCGTTGGTTCTCGCGATTTCGTGCATTCGCAGGGCAACGTCGCTGCGGATCTGCTTGAACTTTTCGCGGCGGCGAATCGCGTCGACCGCTTTGTAACGCCCGGTCGTAATCAGCCACGCGATCGGATTTGCCGGGATGCCCTCGCGAGGCCACTGCACGGCAGCTGTGGCAAAAGCTTCCTGCAGCGCGTCTTCAGCAAGATCAAGGTCCCGCAGGAAGCGCGCCAGCGAAGCGAAGGCCTGGCCGGACGCTTCGTGAAAGATTTGCTCGATCTGCTGCTGAACCGGTTCCATCATCCGAGCGATTGTCGCGGCCGCCACACCGTTTGCAAACCACACAAAAGTCCCCGCAGCTGAACTCGCCAGAGTTTTGATCGGGGGCATGAGAGATAGGGCCGAGCCTCCAGCCGGTTCGCGTTCCGGTTGCGGACGGCTAAAGCCTGGACTCCAGCATCCCATCCACCATCAACCACCCGCGCTAGCCCATTCTCGCCACCAGCTTGCGTAGGGCGTATTCTTGACCAGGTATCGGTTATAGTCGGGGGCATCGTCCCACCACGTGGGGCCGCGTTCCCCGAGGGCGACCTTGGCGGCGTGGACCCGCCGGCGAGCGTCCGCCACCGCGTCATCGTCACCGGCTCGCCGCGCCGCGGCGACATCGCGGCGAGCTGCCATCAACTGGCGGACCAAACGCGAGCGCTGCTCCGGATCCAAAGTCGGATCGCTACATCGCCACAGGCGTCCTTTGTGGACAAAATAGCGTCCGTCCGGGGTGGTCGGGTACGGCGGTTTCTCGCGGTCAGACGAATGCTCGGTGGACACGGTTTTGCTTTTCCCACGGAATCGTTGTAAGACTTGCGACACACAGCAGCAGCCACACCCTGGCCCAGTCCATTATGCCCCAGCAGGAAAGCTCCCCAGTGGAAGAAACCCGGCCGAGTTTGCTCGTTTCGCAAACCCAGGAAATCGTTCGCCAGCGGATGACCGGCCAGGGGGCCGGCCACGATTTCGACCACGTCCTGCGTGTGCTCGCTGCCGCTCGGACGATTCAGTCCGAAGTCGGCGGCGATCGGACGATCGTCGAATTGGCCGCCTTGCTGCATGACGTGGGGGACGCCAAATTCCACGACGGCGTCGAACGAAGTGCTGAGTTTTCCCGGAAGATCCTTTCACAGTTGAAGGCTCCCGATCGGGTGATCCAGCACGTCGCGCACATTGTGGATAACCTTTCGTTTCGCAAGACCCAGACCGCAGAGGCTTTGTCCTTGGAAGGCCAAGTCGTGCAGGATGCCGATCGGCTGGACGCTCTGGGCGCGGTCGGAATCGTCCGGACCATCGAATACGGAGCGGCGTTTGGCCAGCCGTTCTACTTGCCGGACGCCGGCGAGCGAAAAACTGGTGTCGGGCACTTCCACGAGAAACTGTTCAAGCTGAAGTCGTTGATGAACACCGACGCCGGCCGTCGGCTGGCCAGCGAGCGCGAAGCCTTCATGCGAACGTTTCTGGACCAGTTTCTGCGGGAAGTGGGCTAGGGTAACTCGTCTGAGGACCGGCCCCTTCAGCTACGTGTTTTCGCTGATGCTGTCCAAACTCTGGCGAGTTCAGCTACCTGGTTCTCCCGAGATTGTTTCCGATGATTCGGCGTTGTATTCCCCCAGCTTTTCCTCGGCCGGTAGGTGCTCGCTCAGTTTGAACTTTGGCCGCTGGTGACTGTTGACGAACGCCGCGATGTCGAACGCTTCTTCCTCCGACAGGAAGGGATCGTCCAGCGGCATGGCGACCTTCAGCCACGAAGCCAGTTTCGGTACGCGGCTCAACCCCGCGCCGTCGTTGTAAGAGTCCGGTCCCCAAACCGGCGGCCCGTCGACCAGTCCCTGTCCGTCCTCGCCATGGCACGACGCACAGTGATCTGCGTACAACACGCGGCCGTGATCGACGTTCGGCCTGTGCTGTCCCGGATCCAGCATCACAACGGCGTTTGGTCCCAGCGGACGTTGGTGGTTCATTTTTATCGGCTGGCCTTCGGACAAAGACGTGATGTACGTCGTAACCGCCGTGGCGACCTTGCCGCCGATCGGTGGCCGAACCCCGTTTTCGCTCCGCATAAAACAGTTCAACACGCGATCCTGCAACGTGATCACCCGCTTTTCGCGAGGCGACCAGGCGGGATACGCCGTGGCGATGCCGATAAAACTGGCTGCTTCCTCATGCCGCCCATTGTCCAGATGGCATGACGTGCAGTTCAACGCATTGCCAACATAGGGTTTGGATAGCGGATGCGTCCGCGTGTTCTCCACGATCGCCTCCCCCAGCTCGATTGTCGCCGCCAGGCCGTTCTTGACTTCGGCAACCTTCTCGGCAGACTCCGCAGCTCCGGGCTGCTGCGACACAGCAACTGAAGAGACCAGCAGCCCAACGCACACCACCACCACACCAAACCAACGCATCCCAATCACCTCCGAATGATACCGAGCATCGCGGACCCGAAAGCGAACCTTGCCGAGCAATCGACACGCCGCTCAGGTCTCAGGCTGCCGCAAACGGCGGTGCATTTACCATGCCATCGGCGTTAACAGCAAACGGCAGTCGCATACTCCAGGACCGTCTATTCCGCGGGCGGGGTGGCCAGCATTCGTTCCGGGAATTCGGCGCGACTTGATCCGGCAGCGCTGCGTTTGTTCGCCCCGTGTCCGCGTTTGAATCCCAAAGGAATCGCCAATCCGCCGGTGGACCGCAGCTTTTCGTGCAGTTGTTTCCGCATCCGCTGGACTCGGCCCTGATGCTCGGGATCATGGATCAGATTGTTCGTTTCCTGCGGATCGGTAACGATGTCGTACAGCTCGTCGGTGTCCCAGATGCCGTGGTACTGGATCAGTTTGTAACGCGGCGTCCGCAGTGCGAAGGTGGTCGGTGTTTGCGGGAAATTGGGTTCCCAGTAGTACTCGTACAGCAAACGGCTGCGACTGGGCCGGACGGCCTCCGGTGCGTTCAGTAACTCCGCAAAGCTTGCTCCGTCCATCGTGTTGGGAACCCCGATCCCCGCCAGTTCTAGCAGGGTCGGTGCGACATCGATGTTGGCCACCAATGCGTCGCAGCGCACGCCGGGTTGAACGTGGCGGGGGCCGTAGACCACCAGCGGAATCCGGATCGATTCTTCGTAGGCACAGCGTTTGTCGATCAATCCGTGCTCGCCCCATAGGTGGCCGCCATCGCTGGTGAAGATGACCAAGGTGTTCTGGTCCAGACCGCGATCACCGAGCACCTGCATGACACGGCCCACGCTGTCGTCGATCGAGAGGATCATTTCGCAGTAGTGCCGATACATCTCGGCGATCGTTTGCTTGGCGCGTCCGTGATAGGGGAACTCCGTACCGTGCCAGCTGTTCTTTTGGTCATGCACCCACATCGGTTTGCCGTCCGAACGGTCGTCGCCGCGATTGGCCTGCGGCGGCAGAGGTTCGTCTTTGTAGCGGTCCAGATGCCGCGGTGCCGGATCGTACAACCCGTGCACGCCCTTGTGCGATAGATACAACATGAAGGGTTGGTCGGAGCTGCGGCCCTGCAACCACTCGGCGGCGTAGTCGGTCAACTCATCGGTCATGTACTTTTTCCGCGGGACCTGCCGACCGTTGACGTTCAGCGTCTGTTGCTCGGGCCAGTACGTGCCCTGGCCCCGGAAGCTGATCCAATGATCGAAACCGGGGCGAGCCGCATCGCTGGAACCGCCCATGTGCCATTTGCCGATAAATGCCGTTTCGTAGCCCGCTTGTCGAAGGTGCTGGGGGAAGGTGACGGTATCCGCCGGCATCAAATCCTGGTTGTCGACGACTTTGTGATGATGCGTGTACTGGCCGGTCAAAAACGAAGCCCGCGAGGGCGAGCACAGCGAGGTGGTAACGAAGGCATTGGTAAACTGCAGTCCCCGCTCCGCCAGGCGATCGATGTGAGGCGTTTCGACGAAGGGGTGGCCCATGAATCCAAACGTGTCGTAGCGCAGGTCGTCGACCAAAATAAAAACCACGTTCGGTCTTTGCTCAGCCGTAACCGGTGGCGAGAAAGCAAGCCCCCATACCGCAACGATCAACAACCAAGGCCAGCGATTTCCCAACGTCGTCATAGCGTCTCCAAAAGTTCTTCAGGCCGCGGCCACGGCCTTGGCAAAAGCTTCCAGCTCGCCATCGTAGCCGAACTCGCCAGAGTTTGGACCGCCTTCTGACTCTCACGGATTCTATGGACGAAAAGAATCTCTTACTCCCCTCTCCCCCGAAGCCTGGCGAGCCTAAGCGAGTCAGGCTTCGGGGGAGAGGGGCCGGGGGTGAGGGGGACAGCAGAGCGGCAACGCCCGCATCATCTTTCCTCGCTTTGATGCCGGACGCGGCAGTTGGAGCCGATGCAAGGAGTCAGGCCATTGCGCCGGAGGCCCCTCACCCCCAACCCCTCTCCCCGCCAACCTGAGCGAGCTCCACTCGCTCAGGTTGGCGGGGAGAGGGGAGTAAACATCAGGATACATAGAATCCGCCGGAGTCAGGGACCGATCAAGCCGTAGCTGAAGTCGCCAGAGTTTGGACCGATCCGCCGCTTCGAAACCGAACTCGCCTGAATTAGGGCGAACGGTTGTACTTTGATGCCCGTCCAAAGTCTGGCGACTTCAGCTACGGACCTACCCCGATCTCCGCGTCGATCCCTTGCTACTTCCGCTTCTTCTTCGAGGGCTTGCGCAGCCGTTGCCATACCGCCCGGCCGCTGTCGCCGTCGAGCCGGACGAGTTGTTTCTGGCGAGTGTCGAAGATCTCCGTTCCGCCTTTGGGACGTTCGGCGTAGACGAACGGCAGACACACCTCGATGACTTTGAAGGGCTGCCCCGCCTCGCCGGGCATCAGTCGCATGCGAACCGGCTCATCGGGGGCAAACGAAGCGCCCGAGCAGCTCCAGAGGAACGAGGGCAGCTCGACAATCTCGTTCAAGACCGTCACAAAGTCGCCGCGGCGGATGTCTTCGCCAGCGACGCGTGCGGCTACGCGAGTCTCGAATTCGGTTCCGGTCGTGGTTGCCATGGGATCGTTCGACGGTTGAGGAAGGCTTCCATAACGCATGTGATGGAAAGGGGGGAGTGCCACCGCAGCCTAGGCTTCCAGCTGTGCCATTTGTGATTCACGAGTTCAAAGCCAATGCCACGGTTCTGGTCGTATAGACCCCGGCCCGGCGGACCTGGTTCGCGGTAAACGACTTCGTCGATGCAACATTAAGCACGTCGCAACCTTTAATTCGGCATCACTCTCCCTTTGGGAGAGTCGGGCTCTTAGGCCCGGAGAGGGTTTTCGCAGGGCCCTCCCCGGGCCTAAGAGCCCGACCCTCCCGCTGCGCGGGAGGGTGTTGTCGCGGAGTTTCACCGAAAGATTCATGCCGACGTGCTTAGCGTTCGCTGATCGCTCGACCGGCACCGTCCCGGATCCGGTCTCGATCCAGGTGTCGTGAGCGTACGCGGTCGCTGCGGCAAAAGACACGACGAAAGCGAACAGAAGCGTTGAATAGGCGGTTTTCATGAAGATCCTCTCGTGATTTCAAAAAGGTTGTAAACGAAAAAGGTTGCTTGCTGCGGTCTCACCATTCCCCCGGCGTTTCGTTGCCGCTGCGCGTCCCGGCGGCACGCCACGTCTGGAGGTCGATGCTTTCGGTAACGAACTTGACGCTGCCATCGCACATCGCGACATGAAGTCCGCCCGGATGATTGCTTCTCGCCGCAAAGACGCCCCAGCCGCAGGTCTGCATATCGGGCACCGCGCTCTGGGGCCGGTGATAGTGTGTGTATCCGGTCCAGTATTCACGGCCATTGATCCAGCCAGCGCCGCGCTGGCCAGACCATCCGCGAAACAGGGAACTTCCCCGCGTATAAGCTTCCAGCTGGGTTGGATCATCGGGCAAACTGTAACCGGCCATGCCTGCGGTTGTGGGACGCCGCGCACGATCGATGAAGGCACAGCGGACATTCATCATCGTTCGACGGCGAAGACCGTCACTGGTCGGTGCGGATGGACTCTGCTCGACCACCCCCAGTAACGACTCGGAAAACGCCGCGGTGTTGCTTAATCCGTCGGTGATCGCATTGAATCCGACGCCGGCGTTGATCCAGTGAATGCCATCGGTGGGAACTCGCGTGTCGTACAACGACCCGACCCCGGTGCCGAAGTTCATCACATAGTTTGTTCCGGCGTAGGTTTCGGTGGGGCCGCTGCCTGAGAGCGTTGTGACTGGAAATAAGCGGCTGTTCGACTCGCTCGGGCACGAAAGCAGCGGCAGCGGCGTGGCGGCGGCGACATCATGCGGTGGCACCAGCGTGCCGGGACAGCAACCGGTCGTGAGTGGCTGGCCAAAGTCGATCAAGTCGACCACGTTGCCTTGTTCGTAGTAGGGGGCCAACTGCGCAAAGACGGAGAAATTCCCCGATATATTGGCTGCGGTTGTATAGTTCGTTGGAAGCCGTTGGTGAGCACTTTCATAGTTGTGCATCGCCAGCACGATCTGTTTGAGATTGTTGCTACAGCTCATCCGTCTTGCGGCTTCTCTCGCCGCCTGGACTGCCGGCAGCAACAGACCGACGAGGAGCCCGATGATTGCAATCACGACGAGCAGTTCGATCAGAGTAAACGCGGTGCGAGTCGTTCCGGGTAGTGACGTTGTATTCTGGTGGTCCTTCATCTTCATGCGCTGAGGTGAGGGGGAGGAAATGTGCGTACCGATAGCCAGGTCCGACAGAAGGTGAGTTCTGCGGGGCAATGCGTGCGCGCAGGTCGAGGTCGCTTCCACGCCAAAGGGACGAAAACCACGTTGGTGTGAGGAACGAGCCGTCGTCGATCCTTGGCGATGGAAGCGGTATCGAGGGCGCAAGTGCGCACCGGCTGGCCGTGGCCGCTATCAACGGCCTGGCGCACTGAGAGACCTGGAAAAAAGCTGCTAAGCACGTCGCAACCTTTAATTCGGCATCACCCTCCCGCTGCGCGGGAGGGTGTTGTCGCGGGGTTTCACCGAAAGATTCATGCCGACGTGCTTAGGCAGATAGAACTGCCGCAATCCAGCGAGCTACGGAATCGGGGGTTCCGACTCCGGAATGTACGAGCCGGCACGCTCGTCATGCATAGGAATCCAACCCAAGAACGGAGGATCCGGGAGAGGAACGGCCGAGGTCAACGGTACGTAAACCGAGCCTACCAACGTCCACAGGTAATCAACACCGCGACACTGTGCGGCTTTCCACAACAGGACGAACTGAGTGTTCTGAGTGGCGAGCGTTGTGGATTCCGGCGGAGCCTCAGAAGCGGCGATCTGGCACGATTGCGATTGCCCACCTGGACAATGAGAACACTGTGGCGTGTCGACCGTCGCGGATGTGTCACCGGTTCGGTGGACTCTTGCGACGAGGAACTCCGGCGGAGTCACGCCGTTGCGTTCCGCCCAGTCCAGCTTTTCGCGATCGCTGTGGCAACAGCAGCGGTCCCAGCAGTATTGGGCGCTGGAACAACCGCACGGGCAGTTCTCGCACGGATATCGCTCGGCACTCCGTTCGGCCGACGACCGGACCGCCGGAGCGGCGATGATTCCCGAGAGCGCAAAGACAACCGCCAGCAGCAACAGCCAGGACAGGCTCCGTCTCGCTGTGCAATCGCGAATACAGATTCGTTTTAGATTAATCAAAGTGGACAATCGAAAGAGATGACAGCCACTCGTTCCTCACGCACAGCAGTATAGACAGAGGCTCCTGGCCGAGCAACGCTTTGCAACAATCTGTGGCGGTTTGCCACACCACGCACAGCCGTCGGCACGGATTGTTTTCACCATGCTCAGGGTGAGAGCGGTTTACAACCTGCGGACCTGCACATTCGGTCGAGGCAAGCCGGCGCGACGGTTCCTCGTATCACCGCTAAACCAGAATCTCAGCACTGGACAGGCCGGTGCGCAGCCGTTCAACTCCCTCTTCGGAAAGCTCTGTGTCGGCGACGTCGATGTAGTTCAGCTCCATCGCGATCAGCGTCGACACCGATGCATCCGTGACTCGCGTCCCGCACAGGTTCAGCCGTGTCAGTTGACGAAGCTCGGAGATCAGTTCGATCGCGCGATCCGAAACGCCGGTCTTCCAGAAGCTGATCCCTTCCAGATTGCGCAGCGGCCGCAGCGCCGCGACATCTCCATCGGTGATCTCCGCCCGGCTGAAGTCGATTTCGACAATGTCGTCATTCGGGATCCTGGGCCGACCTCGAAACGGATCGCCGACGAACGAGAAGCGCACGCCCCGTTCCGTTAACTCAATCAAAGCGTCGTCCATCGAGCATGCCTCCCAAACGATCACGGTTCCTCACCGACAAACGCTGCAACTCCCGCGCCCTCCCGTAGCGGAAGTTGCCCTCCCGTAGCGGAAGTCGCCAGACTTTGGAACCGGGTAACAATCTCTCCAAACTCTGGCGAGTTCGGCTACGGCGCGTTCGTGTGTTATCATGGCAGCCCCGGTGGTTTACCTCGCTGCACCCCATCAATCAAGACTTGCCGACTCTAACGGATGCTACCTGATGGAACTCACCGATCAAAACAGGTTCTGTCAATGCAGACTCGCCGCACCGTTGGTGCTTGTTCTGTTCTTTTCCGTCTCCAGCATCGCGGCCGAGCAGCCGGCCTGGATCGCGGCGATGCGAGAGGTGCACGCTCGGGGCAGCGGCGAGGCCGGCGTAGTCCTGAACGTCGGAGATTCGATTACCTATTCGATGGCCTACTTCGCTCCGCTGCAGTACCTCGAAGGGGATGATCTGCCGGCGCCGGTCCGCAGCGCCCTGGCCACGGTCCATTCGCACATCCAACCGGAATGCTAACGCTGGAAGGGCGCCGACAAAGGAAACCAGGGAAGCCAGACGGCCGCTTGGGCTCTGGAACATGTCGACCGCTGGGTGGAAACGCTAAATCCCGAGGTCGCGATCATCATGTTCGGAACCAATGATGTCGCTCACGGAAGCGTTGCGGATCACGAACAGAACCTTCGGTGACTCGTCCAAAGCTTACCTCTCGCTGATGGCGTACGCCGAGGTCATCGATGTGGTCATCAAGGGGAATCCGCCGTGTTCGATTTCGACGTCTGTGCTCGGCCCACAACCGACGCTGCAAACGGAGCAGCCGAACGCGAAAAGCGATGGCGACGCGGGCGCTGCCGGCTGCTGACGAGCATCCAGCGAGCGTGGCGGTTGACCGGTGAAAAAAACGCGACTATCTTAAAGCCGCCCGGCTCTTCAGCTGCCGTTCCCGTTACTTTGCTTCCGTAAAGCCCAATGCCAGCTGGCTTGCAGAAACACATCTCGACGCCCCTCACCGTGCTGTTGCTGCTCACGGCCCTGACGTGGCCTGCGCCGCTTCCGGTGGGACACTGTCATAGTGACGGCGGTCTGGACTGGTCAGAGCAGCAGATGATGCTTCATTTGCAAACCTGTCATGGCGGGTTTGGCAATGTATGCAACTGGCCGACGGGCTGGCATTGGCACTGGGTCATGCAACTAGAAAGCGGCTTGGGGGGCAATGATGCGGTTTCCAGGATCCAGTGTGAACCGCTGGTTGAAAGGACAAACCGTGATGTCTGCTGTCATCCATTAAAAGAACCTTTGGATACGTGGCTCGGGGAGGACCCTTCGATCTCACCGTCCGTCCCCATGCACCGTCGTCACTCTTTCACGACGATTGGGTTATTGGCAAGCCGCCATTCGCTTCCCGAACTTCTCGGCGTTATTCGTTGTTAACGCAACGATTCTTCTGATCGCCTTGAGATCCGCCCTTACCGGGCATTGATGCCTCCTGCAATTTGGCCGCTGTGGTCGTGCATGCGCGGGCCTGCAAAGCGGTGTGGCTTTGTTGCGGACACGAGTGTTGTTGTGTCCCTGCTGTCTTTAGAAAACGTTGGCTTCCGGAATCCCGATAATGAATCGTTACGCCCACCTAGCTATCCACAGGCGTCGCAGGCTTGACCGTTGGATGTTGACCTTGTCATTCGTATTACTGCTGGGCTCGCCTGGGATGGTAGCTTCGGCCCAGTCAGGAGGCCCCTCGGTCCATAGGGTCGACCCCGCGGATACCGCTGTGGTCAGTTTGCCACCGGCGCAGTGGCAGGCGTCTGGTATTCGAATCGAGCCGGCACGTCGCGAATCGCTCGAGCGGATTTTGCGGCTGACCGGAAAAGTGGCTCTCAACCAGGATCGCGTGGCTCACATTTACTCGATGGTGGAGGGAACGGTCGACGACGTATCGGCGCGGCTTGGACAGACTGTGAAAGCCAACGACCTGTTGGTGTTAGTTCATAGCCGCGAAGTGGGTTCCGCCAAATTGGAGCTATATCAAGCTCGGCTCCAACTCGAGCTCGCCCGCACCAAGAACGAACTGCAAAGGACGATTGCTGAGAACGCCGCGGAGTTGCTAGAAGCGTTACGAGACCACGTCGATATCCAGGAGATTGAGACGAGGTTTCGCAACCGTCCCATGGGGGATTATCGCGAACGGGCACTGGCATCCTATGCCGCCTTCCTAAAGTCCGCAGCGGACGTCGAACGGCTGGAAGGGGTGTCCCAATCGGGTGCCGTGTCCGGAAAAACTTTGCTCGCCGCAATCGCAAAACGCAACGCGGATCAAGCGACCTTCCAAGCACGCCTGGAACAGATTCAACACGAGTTGCAGACCGGCACCCTGATGTCAAGCCAAGCGGTTAAGGAGGCCGAAGCCAAGGTGCTGGTCGCGGCGACCAACCTGCGAATCCTGAATGTCGCTGCCGAGGACATCGCCAAGATCGATCCCGCCGCCCACGGCGAAACCCTGTCCCATTACGCCATTCGTGCCCCCTTCGACGGAACGGTTTTGACCAAGGACGTGGTGCTCCGCGAGCAGGTGCGGACCGACGGGATGTTGCTCAGTATTGCCGATCTGTCCACCGTGTGGGTCACGGCCGACGTTTACGAAGAACACTTACCATTCCTGGATTCTTTCAAAGACCAAACGATCACCCTTCGCAACGCCGCCTTGCCGGATCGCGTTTTCCAGGCCCAGGTTTTCTATACCGGGGAAATCATGGATGAGAGCACCAGGACAATCTCACTGCGGGCGGTTGCCGACAATCCGGACCACCAACTGAAACCCGGCATGTTTGTGAACATCGAGTTGCCCATTCGCCAAGCGGAGGCAGTGGTTGTTCCCGCGACCGCAGTGCAGCAACACGAAGGGAAGGATTTCGTTTTCGTATTGAATGCAAAGAATCAATTCCAGCGGCGCGACGTCCGCATCGGACCAATCAGTGGTGATTCGGTGGTTATCCACTCGGGACTGCAGAAAGACGAGCAGGTAGTTACGGCGGGCGGTTTTGTCTTGAAGTCGCAGTTGCTCGCCGATTTGCTGGGGGAGGAATAAGATGGTCAACGCCTTGATCGATTTTTCGCTCAACAATCGGTTCATCGTGATCCTCTTGTCGTTAGCGATCCTGGGGATTGGGGGCCTCGCCGTGGCAACAATACCGCTCGACGCGGTTCCGGACCTGACGAATGTTCAAGTGCAGGTGCTAACGGATTCGCCAGCTCTCGGGCCGGTCGAAGTTGAACAGTTCATTACGTTCCCCATTGAGAATGCGATGAGCGGGATCCCCAAGGTAGAGGAAATCCGGTCGATCAGCCGTTTTGGGCTGTCCGCCGTTACCGTGGCCTTCGAAGACGGTACGGATATTTACTGGGCCAGAAACCTGATCAGCGAGAGGTTGCTGCAAGCTCGCGATGAGATTCCGCCTGGAATGGGGACGCCTGAACTGGGGCCGATTGCCACCGGCATGAGCGAAATCTATCAATTCGAGGTTCGCGCCGAACCCGGGTTCGAGCATTCGCTGACCGATCTTCGCACGGTTTTGGATTGGCAGATTGCGTTCCAGCTCCGTAGCGTCCCCGGCGTGATTGAAGTCAACACGTTCGGCGGATCCCTGAAGACGTACGAGGTGCAGATCGACCCTGCCAAGCTGCAGAACTACGGCATCTCATTAACGCAGATCATGGATGCCCTGCAACAGAACAATGCGAACACCGGTGGCGGATACATCGCACATAATGCCGAGCAGCGACTCATTCGCGGTGAAGGCTTGGTGAGCTCGCTGGATGACATTCGGATGATTGTTTTAGACAGTCGTGAAGGGACGCCCATTCGCATTGCCGATCTCGCGGAAGTCGAGTTCGCTCCGATGCTCCGCCAGGGGGCGGTGACGCGAGATGGCGACCGTGAGGCCGTGGTCGGCATGGTGATGATGTTGATGGGGGGCAACTCCCGTCAGGTCGTGAGCGACGTGAAAGCCAAGATCGCGGAAATCCAGAAGACACTGCCCGAAGGCATCGTGATTGACACCTTCTATGATCGCACACAACTGGTCGCCAAAACGATTCATACCGTCGGCGAGAATATCGGGCTGGGCGTGATCCTTGTGATTCTTACTCTGTTTGTTCTGCTGGGCGATGTCCGCGCTGGGTTGATCGTGGCGGCTGCAATTCCTTTATCGGCGATGTGTGCTTTGATCGCGATGCGCTACGCCGGGATTTCAGCCAACCTGATGAGTCTGGGCGCGGTCGACTTCGGTGTGATCGTCGATGGTGCGGTCGTGATGATCGAAAACTGTGTGCGACGCGCGATGCAGTACCAAAAGGAACACGACGGCGAACGGGTGCCCCAAGGCGTTTTTCGCGAGTCGGCGAAGGAGGTTGGCAAACCCATCCTTTTCGCAGGCCTGATCGTGATCATCGTGTTTCTTCCGATCCTCAGTTTGCAAGGAATGGAAGGCAAGATGTTTCGACCGATGGCGTTCACTTTCATGACCGCCCTCTCTTCGGCGCTGGTTCTGTCGGTGACCGTGATGCCCGTCTTGGCGTCATTGTTTTTGGCGCGTCGGGTCAAGCAGCGCGAGACGGTTGTGGTGCGCCGTTTAAAGTCGGCCTATCGTCCGATGCTGATGTTCGCCATGGAACGCCCTCTGTTGATGTTGGTCGTTTCGGTCGTCTCCTTCGTGAGCAGTGTTTTCCTGGCTAGCGGTTTCGGCGTCGAGTTCGTTCCCAAGTTGGATGAAGGAGACATTGCGATTCAAGCGACGCGGTTGCCTAGCGTTTCACTAGAGACTTCGATCGACATGACCAAAGCGATGGAGCGAACATTGTTGAAGTTTCCTCAAGTCGACACCGTCGTGTCCAAGACCGGTCGTCCGGAGATCGCCAACGATCCTATGGGCGTCTATCAAACAGATATCTTTGTAGGGCTCGCCCCCGATGCCGAATACGGTAGGGGGAAAACCAAGGCCGACCTGATCGAAGAGATGCAAGCCGCGCTGGTTAGGGAGGTGCCTGGTAACGCGTACAGTTTTACCCAGCCGATCGAACTGCGAGTCCAAGAGTTGGTGGCAGGCGTTCGGAGCGATATCGGGTTGAGCCTGTACGGTGACGATCTGGATGTGCTCAAGGCCAAAGGCGATGAGTTGGTCCGTGCGCTCAATCAGGTGGATGGAGCGGCCGACGTGGCGGCTCAGCAAATTGCCGGATTGTCGTACTTGCGGGTTAGGGTTCGACGACAGGACCTGGCTCGATACGGTATCAGCACTCGAGACGTGCTCGACGCCGTCAGTTCGGTCGGAGGGATTACGGTAGGCCAAGTGTTCGAGGGACAGCGTCGCTTCCCTTTGCAGATTCGATTACGTCCCGAGGCGCGGATGAACACTTCGCAGCTGCTCGCCCTTAAGGTGGATGACTCGCAGGGCCGTCCCATTCCCATCTCTCAACTTGCTGATATTGTCGTGGAAGATGGGCCGGTTGAGATCAGTCGAGACGCGGTCCGCCGCCGATTGCTCGTTCAGTGCAACGTCCGGGGACGTGACTTGGCGGGTTTTGTCGCCGAAGCGCAGGACGTAGTCGAACGTAGCGTGGATTTGCCCCCGGGATACATGCTCCGATGGGGCGGACAGTTTGAGAATCTTCAACAAGCCACGGGACGGTTAGCCATCGCTGTTCCTGTCGCTTTGGTGTTGATCTTTGCGTTGTTGTACCTGACGTTCCACTCCGTCAAGTTGGCCATGCTGATCTATCTGAATGTCCCCATCGCGGCTACTGGCGGTGTACTGGCGCTGTGGATTCGCGACCTGTCATTTTCAATTTCTGCCGGTGTCGGGTTCATTGCCTTGTTTGGGATCGCCGTCATGAATGGGGTGGTACTGATCGAGCATGTCCGGCACCTGCGTCAGGGTGGCGATTCGCAGCGCGATGCGGTTATCAAGGGAGCGATGGATCGCGTGCGACCGGTTCTGATGACAGCCATGTGTGGGGCTTTGGGATTCATTCCGATGGCCCTCTCTTCAAGTTCCGGTGCCGAAGTCCAGCGCCCATTAGCAACGGTGGTCATCGGAGGTCTGATAACGTCGACCACCCTGACATTGTTGGTCCTGCCGACGATTTACCGTTGGTTCGAACCGCCGACGAAGCCAATACCCGCACGCCTTTGATCGCTCGCTGGCCGGAAGGGATCGCCTAGCACCCAGAGCGGCGCGGCTCAGTTGAGCGAGATCCGCAAGACGGTTCGTCAAATGGTAGTGCCAGCCACGTCGAAGCGGCTCCGCAGCCGAAGTCGGCCTCAACGATGTCGTTCAAGCAGATTCGCCGATGCACGGAGTTCCTGACCAGTTGCTGGCGAATCGCGGAACCTTCTGCTCACACTTGCAGCCCTAAGTGATGGCTGCGACACAGGTTACGCACGCATTGACTGCTCGTTGCGAATTTATTTCTTGGCCGCACCGCGTGCGCCGCTGAGAGCCCGCTACCTGACGACGGATGAAGGCAGCGCCGAAGACCAGATCCGTTTGTCCGTGGGCGCGGAGAACGCTCGGAAACAACTGATCGACCATCATCTGCGACAATTGGAAAAATCGGTCGCGCGGCGAATTGGCGTCGATGCGATTTTTTAGGTTTGCCGACGATGCAATTCCGAATCTCGGGCACCTTCACCGATAGCCTTACCCGCCTGACCGCGGACGAGCAAAAGGCGGTGAAGACGACGGCGTTTGACTTGCAGGTTAATCCGGCGAATCCCGGGCTGCAGTTCCATCGCATCGAGCGCTGCAAGGACAAGCACTTCTGGTCAATCCTCGCTGGGCGGGACATTCGCGTGATCGTCCATAAAACGGATGCGAGTCTGCTACTGTGCTAGGTCGACCCGAACCGGGAAGCGTTGCTGCAACGGACGCCGATCCTTTCAGCCACCCCGATGCGTAGCGGCGGTTTCGAGTCCTGGACAACGCCGACGAGCTTGCGGCGGCCCTCGAGGCGCCGTGGGAAAAGTCGATCGTGTTCCTGCATCCCTCTCAGCGCGGCTTCGTGGATCGCCGCTTCAACGGACCGACTCGCGTCTCGGGAAGCGCCGGCACCGGCAAGACGATCGTTGCCATCCATCGCGCGGTCGCCGCGCTGACGGCGGCCCAAGGCCGCGTCCTGCTGACGACGTTTTCAGATGAGTTGGCCAAGTCCTTGCGGAAGAAGACACAGCTGCTGATTCCCGCAGACCGCTTAACCGATCGTTTGCCCGAGTTCGACAGTCCCTCCACGCTGGTGGTCGCGTCCCTTGAGGGGATCGCGACGCAGCTGATGACACGTGAAGCCGGTCAGCAGAGGACGGTCACAGATGCCGAACTGCTGGAGATGATCGAAACGATTGCCAACGAAGATAAAAGCGTTTCGCTGTCCTCGCGTTTCCTGCTGGATGAATGAAACAACGTCGTCGACGGGTGGAATTTAGATGACTGGGCCGAGTATCGCGACTTCCGACGGCTGGGCCGCAAGACGCGACTGGGGGAATCCGGACGCCGACAGGCTTGGGACGTCTTTGAGCGACTCCGCCAGCAACTTTCGCGGCGGAGCGAAAGGCGACTCTGGCGAGTTCGGCTACGGACGATTAGGATCGGTGTGCTACGGTTTCCCAGGGCTAACGCCAAAACGGCTGCTACGCCGGAAGACGCCTGCCTACCGCTTTGTCCGTTGCTTTTTCTGGGATCGTGATGTCTGTTCGCTGGATCGGTTGCTTGCTGAGTTGCCTGGTTGCAGGCTGGGGGGAGCCGGCGCATGCCGAACCGCCAGCCGTCTCACGCGTGCTGTTCGGATCCTGCGTGAACCAGAACCTGCCCGCCCCCATCTTCGAACGGATGCTGCAAGCGGATCCCGAGCTGCTGATCTTCCTGGGTGATAATGTCTACGCCGATACCGCGGGCATGCAGGTCATGCGGGACAAGTACCAGCAACTGGCCGCCCTGCCGCGGTTTGAAGAACTTCGGCAGCATTGTCCGGTGCTGGCCATCTGGGATGATCATGACTATGGCCAAAACGATGGCGGCGCCGACTTTGAACAGCGCGCGGCCGCACAGGAAGTGTTTGTCGACTTCTGGGGCGATCCGCCCGATTCGCCGCGCCGCAAGCGGCCGGGCGTGTATGACGCCCACCTGTTCGGTCCGGCGGGCCAACGGCTGCAGGTGATCCTGCTGGATACGCGATACTTCCGCTCGCCGCTGCAGCGGGGCGAGCGGCGAACGGGTGGACCTTACGTCGCCGATCCCGATCCAAACAAGACGATGCTGGGAGAGGCTCAGTGGCAATGGCTCGAAAAACAACTACGCGAGCCGGCGGAGCTGCGGATTATTGCGACGGGCATCCAGTTCGCCGCCGAAGCCGCTGGCCAAGAAACCTGGTCGAACCTGCCGGCCGAACGCCAGCGGATGATCCAGCTGATCCGACGCACCGGCGCCGAGGGCGTGTTGTTCCTGAGCGGGGACCGTCACTGGTCCGAAGTCTCGGCGGTTCGCGATGGGGCTCCCTACGTTCTGTACGACATCACGTCCAGCAGTTTGAACCAGATCCATCCGCGGGGCACTCCGACCGACAATCGTAATCGCATTCACGACACGACCTGCCACGTTCCGAACTTTGGAATCTTGCAGATCGATTGGTCGGCACCGCACCCCACGGTGATGGCCAGCATCGTCTGCGTGGACGGCTCGGTGCCGATCCAAATTCGAATCACCGGTGACGAACTGCGGAAGCCGTGATGCCGCCTCGTTCGGCCAGCGGTTATAGTGTGGGCAAGCCGCTACCTAGCCTTGCCCCGATCACTCCCGCCGATTTGCTTCGCACCAACCTTTCCCTGCTCCCACCAACCGCGCGTTCCACTGCCCCATGTCCATTGATCCCACCTCGCGTCGCTCGTTCTTGCGGCATTCCGCCGTCCTCGCTTCTTCGACCGCGCTGCTGTCTTCGCCGCTGCGGGCGCAGTCCCCAGCCGGCCCTCGGCCGATGATGGCCTACGTCGGCACGTTCAGCTCTCCGCTGCGTGACGTTTTGCCGACGCAGGTCGACCTGCCGCCGGGCAATGGCCGGGGCATTCACATCTTCGAGGTGGATCGCGACAGCGGGGCGCTGACGGACGCCGGGAACGTGCGGATGGGCAATAGTCCCAGCTGCTTGACGATCAATGCCGCTGGCACACGGCTGTACAGCGCCAATGAAACCGACCGCGTGGGCGACGACAACCACGGGACCGTGACTTCCTTTGCGATCGATCCCGCCAACGGCCAGCTCCGTAAACTTAACACCGTGGCGTCCGGTGGTGCTGGCCCGACCTATGTGAGCATTCATCCCAGCGGCCGCTATCTGTTGGTCGCCAATTACTTTGGCGGATCGGTCGCCGTGCTGCCCATCGGTGAGGACGGCGAACTGGGGCCAGCGACCGACGTGAAAGTCGATCAAGGCACGATCGGTCCGACCACCGCGACCAACGCTCCGCCCGGCAGCTTTGCGATCAGCGGACATGACCGCACGCACGCCCATATGATCGCAGCCGATCCGTCGGGACGCTTTGTGCTGCATGTCGACCTGGGCCTGGACAAGATCTATATCTGGCGGTTCGATGCCCAGAGCGGCAAGCTGGTCGCTAACGATCCGGCCGACGTGTCGTTGCCGCCCGGTGACGGGCCACGCCACTTCGACTTCCATCCCAACGGCAACTGGTTCTACTCCATCCAGGAGGAAGGCTCGACGGTCGTCCTGTTTGATTACAACGCCACGGCGGGCCGGCTCACTCCACGGCAGACCGTCTCGACCTTGCCGCCCGGATACGCCGGCAGCAATTTCTGTTCGGCGATCGTGGTCTCCGGCGATGGCCGCTTCGTCTACGTCGGCAATCGTTTGCACGACAGCATCGGGATCTTCGCCGTCGGCCCGACCGGCGAGCTGACGTACGTCGGCGAGGAGTGGACGCGGGGCGACTACCCCCGCAGCTTCAACTTCGATCCCACGGGCCAGTTCCTGTATTCCTGCAACCAGCGGGCCGACAACCTCGCCGTGTTCAAAGTGGATCGCAAGACCGGCCGGCTAAGTTTCACCGGCCATTACACCCCGGTGGGCAACCCCTCGATGATCACCTTTCTGGATCTGAATCGCGCCGGCGGGTGATGGGTCGTAGTGTTTGAGTCTGACGCCGTCGGCTACTTGCGGCGGAGCGAAAGGCGACACTGCGGCTACTTTCGGCGGAGCGAAAGGCGACACTGCGGCTACTTTCGGCGGAGCGAAAGGCGACACTGTGGCTACTTTCGGCGGAGCGAAAGGCGACACTGTGGCAACTTTCGGCGGAGCGAAAGGCGACTCTGCGGCAACTTTCGGCGGAGCGAAAGGCGACACTGTGGCTACTTGCGGCGGAGCGAAAGGCGACACTGCGGCTACTCGCCGAGCGGCAGCCCCGATGCTTTCAGCAAGGTCCGCTGCACGGCCAGGTCGTGGGCGTAGGAGAAATCCGACGCTTTCTCACCGCGGATGATCTGGGCCATATCGGCCGCATCGGCAACGTAACGGGTGAACTTGGGGAATGTTACGTCCTGGTAACCGGCCTTGTAGGGGCCACGTGGCTTCGAAAGCGCGACCCGGGCGGACGGGTTATCGAGCGGTTGGATGTGGAACGTGCCTTCGCTGCCACAGACGACAAAATGTCGCCTTCCAAATCCCGCGACTTCTTGGGCGCTGGATTTGACGGTCGCCAGGGCTTGCGGATACTGCAAAACCGCCAGCATGTTGTCTTTCAAACTGTCGTCGTGCTCGCTGGAAGCGTGCTGGATAAACGGTGTGACATTCGCCGGCTCGCCCAGCACCCCGACGACCAGATCGAGGATGTGGCAGCCCAGTTCGAACATCGTCCCGCCGCGGTACTCGGCCAGCGATCGCCGTGATGCGGCCGGGATCACTTTGCTCATCACCGTGTGGATTTCGAAGACCTCGCCCAGCCAACCGCGCTGTAGAAAATCATGCAGCAACAGTATCGCGGGGTTGTACCGGTACATGTATCCCAGCTGCACCAGCAGCCCCTGCCGCTCGGCCGCGGCGAGAATGCGTTCGAACTGCGGAAGGGACTCCCCGGCGGGTTTATCCAAGTGAATATGTTTGCCGGCGGCGATGCAGGCTTCGGCGTTGTCGAGCAAGTCGCGAACCCGGGTTTCAACCAGCACCGCTTGCACACCCGCGGTGTCAAGCAGCTGTTGGCGGGTCATTCGCGGCAGGCCTCGATAAGCCGGCTGGGACTTTGCACGCTGCCACAGCGCATCGTCCGGTTCGACGATGCCGACCACTTCGTAGTCGGGCGAATCGCGATAGACGGCCAGTTTGCTCGCGTGCGCGTGCCCCACACCAATCTGTCCGATGCGGATTCTTTTGGGTTCAGCGTCGGCAGCCTCTACGCCGCCGGAGCTGATCATCAAACCAGCCGCACTGGCTGCGATAAACCTTCGCCGATTCACACTCATTACTGACACCTTTACTCCGGTTGCTCGTTCAAGGGGCGACCCGCCGCGCGGCCAGGTTTCGTCCCATCATACTAGGCCTCGGAGGTGCCGGGGAGTTGCAGTCCGTGCTGGAGTCCAGACGCTAGCCGCCCGCGGCTGAAGTCGCCAGACTTTGGACGGGGCAGGGTTGATGGTTGATGGTTGATGGTTGATGGTTGATGGTTGATGGTTGATGGTTGATGGTTGATGGTTGATGGTTGATGGTTGATGGTTGATGGTTGATCGGAAGAGGTAATAACCGGTCCAAACTCTGGCGAGTTCAGCTACGGGGGTGGGGAACTTTCGGCGGAGCGAAAGGCGACACTCCTCTAAACACTGGCGAGTTCAGCTACGGGGGTGGGGAACTTTCGGCGGAGCGAAAGGCGACACTCATCAGTGCCGCGTTTTAGAAGAGGCTTGCGGGGTCGGCGTGCAGCAGCTTTCTTAGGGCTAGCAGTCCGCTGATCAGACACATGGCGACCGTCCACAACAAAACGATGCCGATCCGCAGCGGATCTAAAATCATCGGCAGCCCCACGACGGCCTCGAGCAACTGAAACAGCCCCCAACTGGCCAGCAGGGCGGGCACGAATCCGATCAGCGACAGGTAGAGCGATTGGCGGATGACCAACGTCAAAAAGAAGCGGTTCGAATAGCCCATCGCCTTCAGCGTTGCGAACTCGGGCATTGCGTCGTGAATGCTGGTGAACAGGATCTGGTAACAGATGATGACGCCGACGGCGAAGCCCATCAACGAACCGACCAAGAAGATCATGCCGATCGGGGTTTGGTTGCTCCAGAAATTGATCTCCCGCTGAATCAATGCGCCGCGCGGCATCACTTCCCACTCGCCGGCGCCCTGTTCTCGCAGCCGGCTGGCGACGGTTCTTGGGTCCGCGCCCGGACGCAGCCGGATCAAGCCGAGATCAACCGTTTGCAGCGGAGCACCGTCGCCACGAAAGGGAAAGTAATCGGCGAAATTGTCTTCGCTCATGATCAACGTGCCTTCGTTGGCAAAGTCGGTTCCGATTCGGACCGTGCCGACGATATCCAGGTCGCGATTGGACAGCTCAATAGCCTGGTTGGATAAACGCTCCCAGTCCCTGGTCGCCAGTGCGTACTCACGCCGCGTACTGCGGTCCAAAAGCGCTGTCCGAGGCCGGCGCAAGGCGGGCAGGGCGGCCTCGATCTCGGGATCGGTGAACACGGTGGACTCGAGCGATACGCCCAGGACGCGGATCGGACGGCGGGCGTTTTCCTGCACGCGGAGCTGGGCTCGCTGGCGTTCGATGTACAGCGGAATGACGTCGGTGACGTCCGGATCGGTCGCCGCCCGCTGCAGCAGGTTCAAGGGAAAACGATGTTCGCTAGGCAGGGAGTACCGAGCGGGACTGATCGCGACCAAGTCGGCATCCAACATCCGCACCATTTGTACGGGGCTGTCCAGCAGGGCGTTGCGAAACCCGTTCTGCATGAACATCAAGACCACGGCAAACCCCACGCCCGCGACGCCCAGCGACAGACGCCGCCAGTCGGCGGTCAAATTCTTCCAGGCCAGGGGAGTTCGCATAGGGGAATCGATCAAGGACGAAGGGCGACGATAGCGGGATCAGGCGATCTTTTTAGAACAGGTTTGCCGGTTCGGCTTTGGATAGTTTTCGCAGCGCGATGATTCCGGCCGCGCTGCACATCAGGATGCTCAGGCAGGCGATCAGGGCGATCCGCAGTCCGGTCATGCGAATCGGCACGCCGGCAAAGTACGACGTCACTTCGTACAGGGCCAGTGCCGCCAACAAGGCCGGCGGCAGAGCAAAGAGGGCCAACAGGCCGGCCTGGACCAAGAGGACGCGGCCCAGAAATCCATTGGAATAGCCGATCGCTTTCAACGTGGCGTACTCGGGCAGATGAGCCAACACGTCGGCGGCCAAGACCATGTAACAGATCACACCACCGACGATCACCGCCAGGGCGACTCCCATCGCGAAGATAATTCCGATCGGCGTTTCTTGATACCAGCGCCGACGTTCGGCTTGCATGGCTTCCTGTACGGTCAAAACGTCGATCGAGGCCGCTTCGTCGCCGCGCGCGGCCAGCGCCGTTTGGATGCTGCGTCTCGCTCGCTGTGCGGTCACACCTTGCGGCGTTCGCACCAACAGCATCGAGACGCGATCCGGTTCGGCCGTCGGCGAGATTTCCAGGAACCCGTCACGGCTGGTCAGAATCTGGCCGTTGGCCGCCAGCCCGGTGCCCATGGCAAAGGTGCCGACGATGCGAACCGTCTGGCCGAGGGCGGTGGTGGTGCGGCCCACATCGGCAGCGCCGAAGCGGCGGCCGTCGACCGGGCCGAGATCCGCGCTGCTGGTGCGATCGATCAAGACGTGATCGGGGTGCATCAACAGCGGCAGCTGGGATTCGACCTCAGGCAAACGCAACGGGTTGTTGTGGATGTCCACGCCGATCACCGCGACCACGCGAAACTCATGATTGTGCGGGTTCTGCCACGAGGACATGCCCAGGTCCAGCGGTTTGACCGAGGCCACCTCATCCAGGACGGCAACCTGCCGGAGCACGTCGCGGGGAATCGAACGCGGGTCGTACACGTGCAGGTATTCGGGAGACCGCAGCACCAGATCGCTGTCCAGCCGCTGGTAGACGTTGTTGGCGGTATCGCCGACGGCGCCCAAAAAACCCAGTTGCATGAACATCAAAAGGACGGCGAACGCGATGCCGCCGATCGAGACGATCGTCCGCGCGGGCTGGTGGGTCAGGTTCTTCCATGCCAGAGGCGTACGGTTCATGGCCTAATCTTCGCGAGCGATCGCAACGTCGACCTGCAAGTGAATCAGCTGGGCGGCCCGGGCGACATCCTCGGGTTTGATTTGAATGGTTACCCTTCCGCTGCGATAGTCGACGCGAGCCATGGGGTTGGCGTTGGGCAATTGGGGCGATCCGATCAGGCGACTGATCGACTGGACGGTCCCCTCCAGGGCACCTTCGAACGCGGGGCTGGTGATCGTGGCGCGAGCGCCGGTGCGGATCTTGGCCAGCTGCGACACATTGACTTCGGCCTCGCAGATCATCTCCGATAGATCGGCGATCTGCAGGATCGGCTGGCCGGTCGTCGGTTGGCCGGGAGATTGGTGCACGGCCACGACCGTCCCGTCGCTGGGGCTGACCAAGCGGCTGCTGGCGAGCTGCAGTTCCAGAAGCTTGAGTTGTTCGTCCAGCGAAGCGAGGGGAAGTGCCGCTTTGCCCGACTCGATGGCGACTTCGGCGGCCCGCAGTTCCTGCTCGGCCGCTCGCACAGCCAGCTCGCCGGCGTCGATCGCCGAGCGTGCCTCGGCTCGCGCCGCGGCCAGGTCCGCACGGGCCTGATCGACCGCCAACTGTTGTTGTTCCAGATTGGAGCTGGTGATCAGGCGGCCCCCGGTCGGGTCCTCGGCGGCAGAACGCATCTGTTGTAGTTTGTTTTCGGCCAGCTGCAGCTCTTGCTGCAGTAGGCCCAGCCGGCCACCGTTCTCTTCGGCGATGCGCAGTTCATCTTTGGCCTGTTGGAGTTTCAACCGAGCTTTTTCCAGTTCGATCTTGGCGACGTCCAATTTGGCCATGGCCACCCGCTGTTCCGCCTCGGCCGTGGTTTCGGCTTCTTGGCGTTTCGCCCGGGCCACGGCCAGTTCGCCTTCGCGGGCGGCCTGGCTGGCCAACCGGCCCAGCACCTGACCGGCTTGGACCTGGTCGCCTTGTTGGACCTCCAAGGATTCCAGACGGTCGCCGGGTGGGCCGGGAATCGCCAGTACACCGCCGGCGGGTTTTAGTTGGCCCTGTGCCAACACGGCCTGATCGATCTCGGTGCCCAGGGCGGCCAGCGCCGGCACCCGGGTGGGCGCATCGGCCGGCGGTGGCGGAGCAGGCGTTGAATCGCATCCGATCGTTGTAAGTGCGACCACCGGTCCGGTCAGGACAAGCCCTGCAAGATTTCTCAGGCGGATCATCGATTGTCGGTTTGCAGGCATTAGACTTGCTGTGTGAGGAATCGCTGGTCGATCGTCAGAACAGTGAATGGAAAGTCGAAGTCAATCGAAAGAAAACCGTCTCCCGCCAAAGGGTAGGTCATCGTCCAATGCCTGCTGCCGCCAGTTCGACAGAAAGCGTGCCCGCGACGCAATTCGATTCGCAGTCTGGCCGGTCCGCCGCGATCGAAGTCTGCGGCGTGCAACACTTCTACGGCCAGGGCGATGCGCGCAAGCAGGTCCTGTACGATAATAATCTGATCGTACGGCCAGGGGAAATTGTGATCATGACCGGACAGAGCGGTTCCGGGAAAACCACCTTGCTGACGCTGATCGGGACCCTTCGCCGCGTGCAGGAAGGCGAACTGTTCGTGCTGGGCCATCCGCTGCACACCGCTTCACCGCCAGAGATCAACCGTTTGCGGCGACGGTTGGGATTCGTGTTCCAAGCCCACAATCTGTTTTCGTCTTTAACGGCCCTGCAGAATGTGCGGATGGCGCTGGAGTTGCAGCCACAGCGGTCATCGCGGGCGGAAGAAAACCGTCGCTGCCAGCAGATGCTGGAAGCCGTCGGGCTGGGCGACCGCGTGCATTACAAGCCTCGCGGATTATCCGGCGGTCAGAAGCAGCGGGTCGCGGTCGCTCGAGGTCTGGTGCACCAACCCGACATCCTGCTGGCCGACGAGCCTACAGCCGCCTTGGACGAAGCCTCCGGCCGCAAGGTGGTGACCTTGTTTCAGGAACAAGCACGCCAGCGGGGCACCGCCATTGTGATCGTCACGCACGACAACCGTATCCTGGACGTGGCCGACCGCATCGTGAAAATGGACTTCGGCACGATCGCTCGCGATACCCGGGTCAGCGAAGCGTCGAAGATCGGCGAGATGTTGTCGGGCTGCAGCATCTTTGATGGCGTGACGATTCGAACCATGACGCAGTTGGCCGATCGGATGTCGGTCCAGCAGCATTCCGCAGGCACCCGCGTGATCCGTCAAGGTGACCCCGGCGACACGTTCTATCTGATTCGCGACGGACAGATGGAGGTGCGTCGCGAACCGGGCGAGCAATGGGTCGCCGAAATCGGCCCGGGCGACTTTTTTGGCGAAACAGCACTCCTGACCGGCGAACCTCGGAACGCTCACGTCGATGCCAAGACCGACTGCGTGCTGTACACGCTGGATGCAAAATCGTTCCAGGAAGCCATGAACGAACGAGCTTCGTTGGATCAAGAAGTTCGCAGCACGCTGTTTGCCGACTGAACACGCCTTTGCCGATCAAGCGACACACGAATCGATGACTTTGAGAGAACCTGTCCAGTGGGTCGAGCGGCTCGACGATTCGCGGCTGGACGCCTATCGCGATCTCCGCCGCGTCGCGGCCGGCAGCCCCGAGGGATGTTTCATCGCCGAGGGCCGCACGGTCGTCCAGCGATTATTGCACAGCGATTACCGCGTGACGTCGATCCTGACTTGCGTCGATTGCCTGGATTGGCTCGATGGCCAGCCGATTCCTGCCGGAACGCCGGTGCTGCGGATGAGCAAAACGCGGCTATGCGAACTGGTCGGCTACGACTTTCACCGTGGCATCATGGCCTGCGGAGTCCGCAAAGGTGCCAGCGGAAAGAATCGCTTTCCGGCCGCGGGCCCGGAGCAGACGATGATTGGATTGTGTAATGTCACCGATCCGGAAAACGTGGGCGCGATCATCCGCACCGCGACGGCCTTCGGCGTGAAGGATGTCCTGCTGGACCGAACCTGTGCGGATCCGTTGTCACGACGCGTGTTGCGAGTCAGCATGGGCACGGCGCTACAGCAGCGGTTCTGGTTCTATGATGATTGGACCGCGGCCCTGCCGGAGTTGGTCGACCGGCATGGTTGCCGCGTGATCGCCACCACGCTCTCGCCGCAGGCGCAAAGTATCGGCGCCTTGGCCCACGACCGCTCGCCCTACCTGGTGCTGCTGGGCAACGAAGGCCACGGCTTGCCCACTCCGGTGCAGGCATTGGCAACCGACGCGGTCACGATTCCGATTCAAGCGACGAACAGTTTGAACGTCGCCGCCGCCGCGGCGGTCGTGCTGTACGAACTGTCTGGGCGGGGCGCAGTAGCTCCTTTGGACCCGTAGCTGAAGTCGCCAGACTTTTGGACGTTTTATCGCTTCGGCCCAATCTCTGGCGAGATCAGCTACCCTGCAGGTCCCGGCTGTGACGCTGGTGGATGGCTTCGAGTTCGGCGACGATGCCGGGATGTTTTTCGGCCAGATTTGTCGTTTCGCCGATGTCCTCCTGCAAGTTGACCAGGAACCGCTTCTCGACCCGCTCGGGCGAGCGACGGTCGCTGAGGTCGCGGCCGTTGCCGAGCAGTTTCCAGGGACCCTTGCGGACCGCCCACTGAGCGGATTTTCCACCGCCCAGCAACCAGTAGAAATGATCGTGGGGACTGGGGGCACCGGCTTGCTTCAGGACCGGCACCAGGCTCTTGCCGTCCAGCGACGGCTGCGCACTTGTCGCCAGATCCACGCCGCACAGCTGGGCGATGGTCGGGTACCAGTCGCAGCCGGTGGCCAGTTGGTCGCGGACTTCGTTCTCGGCCAATGTTCCGGGCATCGATACGATCGAGGGCACGCGGATGCCGCCTTCGAACAGACAACCCTTGGCGCCGCGGTAGGGACCGGCATTGCCGCCGCCCCAAAACGCCCGTTCCTCGGTCGAATGGCCGTGATCCGACTGGACGATGATCAGGGTTCGCTCGCGCAGCTGCAAACGGTCCAGGGTGTCGACCAGATGGCCGATCGCCTCGTCAACCGTCGAAACGAACTCCGCGTACTGTCGCCGCGGTGCGTCCAAGTCCTTGTAGTGTTCCCGCCACTTGGCCGTGCCCTGCATCGGGTAGTGCGGCGCGTTGATGGCCCAGTACAGAAAGAAGGGTTGTCCTTGATGATCTTCGATGAACTGCTGGCCTTCGCTGACCATCATGTCCAAGAAGAATTCACCGTCGCGAAAAACCTCTTTGCCGTCGCGCCACAGGTCGTGCCGGTTGGGACCATTCCAGTAGAAGAAATGCGAGTAGTTGTCGATGCAACCGCCCATGTGTCCGAAGGAGCGGTCGAAGCCTTGGCCGCCCGGCATCGTCTCGGGAGTGTAGCCCAGATGCCATTTGCCGACGTGTCCGGTGGCGTAGCCGGCGGAGCCCAGCATTTCGGCGATGGTTCGTTGCTCGCTGGGCATGCCAGCGTGCCCCCGTGCACTGGAAACGTTGCCGGGTACGCCGGCCCGAGCGGGAAAGCGTCCGGTCAACAGGCCGGCTCGGGACGCCGAACAGATGGCCGACGGCGCATACATCTGAGTAAAGCGAATGCCTTGCTGGGCCAACCGATCCAGATGCGGTGTATGCAGGTCCGTCGAACCGTAGCAGTTCGCATCCAAGCTGCCCTGATCGTCGGTGTAGATGATCACGACGTTGGGCTGTGCGGCCTCGGTGGCTACAGCAGCAGACGAAACGTCCCCGGCCGCGAGGCAGAGCAAGAACGAGGTCAATCCAAACCGACAAATACGCAACACGGTGTGTCTCCAAAGCAATGGTGGCAGCATGACTCGCCGAGTCGTGCCCGCGTGGCATAGGCTGGAAGCCAATGCCACAACTACCTTGACGATTGTACGCTACCGGGCGGCGTCGATGGGACGGGCCAGGGCCCTGGAAAGGGCAGGGCCCTGGGAACAGATGGCCCGGTCAGTTGCCGGTGAGCGTGTCGGCGGTTTCCACCGCCGCGGTTTCGAAGAACTCGATTTGGCCGTTCTTGACGTCGTACAGCGCGCCGACGACGCGCAACCTTCCGGCCTCGACCGCGCTGCGAATCACATTGCTGCGATTGACGATCGCTTCGACGGTGTGTTCGACATTGCGTCTGGCCACTTCGTCGACCACGTCCTCACGCTCACTGGCGCTCAGCCGATCCAGTTGACCATCGGCCAGTTCGGGGACGCTCGGTGCGATCTCTTCGACAATCGCTTGCAGGTGCTGGCACCCGGTTTCCCCGTTGGCAGAAAGGTTCTTTGAAACCAGTTCGACCGAAGACGTCACGGCACCGCAGCGAGTGTGCCCCAGCACGACGACCAGCTTCACGCCGGCCACGCCCACGCCGTACTCGATGCTGCCCAGCGATTTGGTGCCGACCACATTGCCGGCCACCCGGACGCTGAAGATGTCACCCAGGCCGACGTCGAAGACCAATTCCGCGGGCACTCGGGAATCGATACAGCTGAGCACGACGGCCAGGGGATTCTGTTCCTGAGCCGTGGCGTGCACCTGTGTGCCGAAGTCGCGTGAGAGACGGTCGCCACTGACGAAACGCCGGTTGCCTTCTTGCAGGATTCTCAGCGCCTCGTCCGGGGTCAACTTGTCTTGCAGTTCGCGAGTGCAGTAATCGGCGAACTGGACTTCGTCTTGCAGGGAGTACTTGTCGCGGAAACCACGGAGACTGACCTTGATGTCATGAGCCGGTCCGACGTTTTCTTTGAAATTGCGAATCAAGCTCAAGACGTCCGGGTCGATGTAATCCGACTGCGTCGCGTCGATCAATAAACTCGAACCGCGTGGCATGGAGTGAAACAAGCGGTCCAGGGCGGCCCGGTTCAGGAAGCTGACCTGATTCGATAGTTCGATGTGCGTGACATCGCCGTCGATGTGGGTTTCCACGATCCGGCGAATCGGGCGACGCAGGTTGCTGTTCAAGATAAACAACACGCTGACGGCCAGTCCGATCAGGATCCCGATCAACAGGTCCGTAAAGACGATACTGACCAGGGTGACGATGAACGGAATGAATTGATAACGACCTTCGTTCCACATCTGCTTGAACAGCTGCGGGCTGGCCAGTTTAAAGCCGGTGACGATCAGGATGGCCGCCAAGGCCGACAGGGGAATTAGATTCAGGTAGTAGGGAAAGAAGGCGACGCAAACCAGCAGCAAGAATCCGTGGAAGATGGCCGACAACTTGGTTCGGCTGCCGGAGTTGACATTGACCGAGCTGCGGATGATCACCGAGGTCATCGGCAGACCACCGATCAGACCGCACACCGTGTTGCCGACGCCTTGGGCAATCAGCTCGCGGCTGGCTGGCGATTTGCGCTGGAACTTGTCCAGTTTGTCGACCGCTTCCAGATTCAATAGGGTTTCCAGCGAAGCCACGATCGCGATCGTAAAGCCGGCGATATAGACCTCGGGACGGTTCCAAACCGAGAAATCCGGTTGCTCTCGAAAGTTCAGGAACTCCCGTACGCTCTCGGCGACCGGGACCTGGACCAAATGATCGCCACCGAGGAACCACTGTCCGCCCAGGGCCCGGAAAAGAATCGTCAGTCCGACGCCCATCAGGACGACGACCAGGGGACCGGGGATGACCAGTTTCTGCAGGAATTTGCTGCGGTTCCAGGTCACCAGTACGGCGACCGACAGCAGACCAATCACGATCGCCCCGAGCTGAACGTCACCTTGAATTAAGGTCTGAAAGACCGTCCACAATTCGGAAAAAGTGTTTTCCTGATCGGGTTGGTTGAAGGACATTTCGCC
Source organism: Roseimaritima sediminicola (assembly GCF_009618275.1). GTDB lineage: Bacteria > Planctomycetota > Planctomycetia > Pirellulales > Pirellulaceae > Roseimaritima > Roseimaritima sediminicola. Next base: position 15,265 of record NZ_WIAD01000032.1, on the reverse strand, counting down.
TTCCGGATCGGAATCATGACCGACCAGATGGGGCGTCTGCTTCAAGATCAGGATCACCCCGATCGCGGCCAGCAGACCCTTGACCACGCTGGAAGGAAAGAACGCCGAAAGGGCGCCGCCGCGAGCGATCCCGAAACCGATCTGGATCAGGCCCCCGATGAATACCGCGGCAAGGAAGGCCTCGAAGGAACCCAGCAAGGCGATCTGAGCGGCGACGATCGCCGTCAAACCCGCCGCCGGACCGCTGACGCTGGTGTGCGAACCGCTGAGCACGCCGACGATTAAGCCGCCCACGATGCCGGTTACGAGGCCGCTGAACAGCGGCGCCCCGGACGCCAGCGCGATGCCTAAACACAGCGGCAAGGCGACCAGAAAGACGACCGTGCCGGATACCAGGTCACGGACCCAGTTCGATGGTGAAAGTAACGAGAATTCGTTTTTTGTGGTGGGAGAGGTTGTGGTTGAAGTCATAGGTTTGTGATCGCTGTTGGTCGCATGAGAACAGGGGTTGCTGCAGCCGCCTGGGCCATGAGGACCGAGTCGACCAGAGGGTCGACGGTCCCGTAAAGGACCCGGGCGGGGAAACGCAGCGCCGAAAAAGACAAGCATCTCGGCAGCGCGACTGCCAAAGCGATCGAGCCGAGTCGCAGCGGCGACCGCGGAGCCGGCTGGCCGAACCAACCAAACAAGCACGCGTCACCGGCGGATCGCACCTCGATCACTCGACGACACAACGCCACCGAGCGCGCAGCAACCCGCTAGACCAACAGCGGTGCTCGGAGGCCGTTATACCAACAGTGGCCGACGACCGGATGCCGCGCACCCAGGTCGTTTCGTTTTGGCAAAGAGAGCGGAGCCCCGATGCGGAGCATCCTGGGGGAGCGCTGCAAACGGCGCGAACGGGCCTTTTGCGAAGGAGCCGAAGCGTGGATTTCCTCCTCGGCTTGGCTCCACGAGCCTTTTTCGGTGGCCAACCGATTCAGCGATCCACCCAGGACCAGGGTTCCGGGTAGGCTGAGCACCAATCCGATGAACAGCACCGCGACCCAGTCGCGACGTGTCGACAGATTGGAGACAGCTTGCAACGTCATCGAAGTGCTCGGCAAGGACGGCCGGGTGGGAAGGGCTCGCTTTCCTAAAGCGTAGGCAAGCCGCACGCCGCGTCAATACGGGTTTTTCCCATAGTAAGTACGTCGCAACATTTACTTCGGCAATACTCGCCCTCTGGGAGAGTCGGGCTCTTAGGCCCGGAGAGGGTTTTCGCAGGGCCCTCCCCGGGCCTAAGAGCCCGACCCTCCCGCTGCGCGGGAGGGTGTTGTTGCGGGGTTTCACCGAAAGATTCATGCCGTCGTGCTTAGCTCGGCTGTCCCAGCCGAGCTACTCTGGACAGCCGTGCTACTTTGCCGTTCACAGCTCGGCGGCTTTGATCGCTAGCTCGACGTCTTCGTTGCCGTAGATGATCGACAGGAACGCCGGGTGGTAGCGTTCGATCATGGCTCCGCCCAGCGGCAGCAGGCAGTCGAGCGTTTCGTCGGCGGGAAACTGGTCGGACAGGGGCACCGCGATGCGGTACCGCAGCTCGCCATCGTCCATGTCCAGCTCGAACTGTCCGATGCGGAGGCCAAAGTTGGCCCGCACGACCGCATGAGCGATGCTCAGCCGCTGGCGGTCGACGACCTTGTTGGGCGGATAGGTCAGGATCTGCAGCAGGTCGTCCGAGACCAGCACCAACACGCGGTTGATGCCGTGATCGCTGTCGAAGCACATCTGAAAAGCCGTGCCATCGTCGCTTTGCTGGAACTGTAGGCCGGATTGATCCAGGTAGGCACACAACTGCTCAGCGAACACGGACATAGTCGATCTTCTCCTCTACACGAAACAGTGCCGAGCCCTGCACCGGGGCTTGCCTCAGCGGCGAGGCGTGTCGGCCAACAGTTGTGCCAAGGCGCTGCGCAGCTGCCGGACTTTCAGGGGCAGCGGCAACAGGCGTCGATGAGGTGCCTGCTTGGCTGCACTAATCATATTCTCCTGGCGGCGGTCGACCAACATGATGGCCGGGACCTCGGCCGTGTGCTCGTCCTCGCCAAAGCGATTGAAGGCCTCCACCGCCTGGGCTCCCAGTTCCAGGGTGCTGAAGACCACGCAGTCGGCCGGCGAGTCGTCCAGCGGATCGAATCGCCGCAGCGCTCGCTCGGGATCGGAAATCATCAGGACGCGATAACCGCGATTTTTCAGTTTGGCCCGGATCACGTCCTGCATCTTGACGATCGACTCGACGACCATCACCACCAAACCTTCGCCTTCGCTGGCCGCTTCTTCTTCGTCCTCGCCGTAAGTGACTTCGACCTTGCCATCGGCACGGATTTTCTGCACCGGGCCGGCTTCCAGCCGTTGCATGCATTTCTTGAGATCGGCCTGGAACTCGGAGGCCGTCTGATACCGTTTGTCCGGTTTCAGCTCCATCGCCTTGTTGCAAACCTGGATCACCGGCGGCGGTAGGCCGGGGACCACCTGTTGGATCGGTTTGACCTGCTCGAAACGACTGACGTTCAAGCGTTGCAGGCGGTCGCGCGTCTCGGTCAGGGCCGGTTTGCCGCTGAGCAACTGGTACATCATGGCCCCAGCAAAATAAATATCGCTGCGAGGGTCGTCTTTGCGGACATTTGTGCCACGTTCCAGCGCCGCGTAGTCGATGGCCCGGGCGTTGGGGCAGTCGGCGATCTTTTCGGGGTTGTTGCGATCGGCCAAGGCGGCCAGGCCAAAGTCCACCAGTTTGGCCACGCCCTCGGAGCTGACCAGGACGTTCGACAGCTTCATGTCGCGGTGCGAAATGCCCATCGAGGCCGCGTGCGCGAGCCCCGAGGCGACGTCGTGCATCAGCTTGACCGCCGTCTTGGGCGGCAGGGCATCGCGAAGCTTCATCAGGTCGCGCAGCGTCTGCCCCTCGACGAACTCCATCGTCAGGAACGGATTGTAGGTGTCGGCGTTGATCTCGTAGATGCTGACGATGTTGGGGTGCCGCAGTTTCAGCCCCATGCGGCCCTCCCGCAGGAACTGGTCCAACTGGGCCACTTCGTCGCGGAAGCGTTTTCGCAGCACCTTGACCGCAAAAATGGCCTGGCCGCTGGTCTCGTCGTCGCCGCTTTTCACATTGGCGATTTTCTCCGCTCGATAAACCCGCGCAAACGTACCGGCGCCGATCAGGTACAGGACCTTGTAATCGCCGTAGAAAAACCCCTGCCGGTCGCCGCGGAGGATCTTCTCGGTCTGCAGGGTCGTCAGCACGCCGCGCCGCTGCATCACGCGAATCAAATCGTCCAGGTTCAGTTCGCCGGCGTCCAGTTCGCCACGCGCCTGCTCCACCTGCCGACGTTCGGCCAGGCCGACGTCGACGATACGTTGCATAAACTGTTCGGGGGTCGGAAGACTCATGCCTGCGATGACTTGAACGTCGTGGGATCCATAGGTGACATAGGCTTTCTGCCCGGGAATGCAAAACACGCATCGGGAAGCCTAGGCCATGACCGTCAGAACAAGGATAGTTCCGGCCCGGAACCTTTTCCTGGCCTTCCTCGCCTTCTTGGCTCTCCTAGCCGCGGAGTTCGTCCAGTTCGGCTTGCAGGCTCTCGCGTTCGCGGCGAGTCGCTTCCAGATCAAAGATCAAGTATTTCATGTCCAGCCGCAATTGCGAGAGGGCTTCCTGAACCAGGTTCAGGATTCGACGCCGGCGAGTGCTGCACTGGACGACCCGTTCGACGCAGGGCCGCAGGGCTTCGCGTTGGGCGGCCGGCAGCCCCTCCATCGCACGGACCAACTCCTTCAGCTCGTTGGGCAATTCTTCGGTGACTTGGGCGGAAGCAGGTTGGACCGATTTCTGCATAACAGCTAACTCCACAGGGAACACGCGTTGACGCCCACGTCGAACCGTTGGCGTTTCTTGACTAGGTGCAAATGCACCTCCGATGCCGCATCCCTGCGATGACTGTCGAGAGCGAACGTAACTCAAACGCACGCTGGGGTTTACGAAAAATCTGCTGGGTGTGATGCGTTTTGGCAAGGTTGCCAAAAAGCAACGCGATCGATCTTGACCGGGTGCCGTAAATCACGTATTTCCAGCGACTTACGTCATTTCTCGGGAAAACACCCGACGTTTCGTTTTCGCAACAATCAGGTGTATTGTTCAGCCGTCGTGACTGTGGGTCAACGCAAACCGTTGTGGCCGAAGCGAATTCGGTCGCCTCGCCGGTCGCCCGAGCGGCCTGCGAAAACGCTCCGGCCTGCGGCGAGTTTGCCGCCGCGACGAGCGGCGGCATGCCGTGGAAGCAGCCAATTTGTCTCCGGTGGTCCGTTTGCCGGCGGTAGCCCGAGCCGTACCGGGAACACCGTGTCGACTGGGGCGGTGATGGCCGCTGTCCTGCTGTTCGGCCTGCTGTGGCCCACGCCGGCCACCGGACAATTGTTCGATGGACTGGAACGTTTGCCGGTTCGCTGGCAGATCGCCGAGAACGACTGCGGTGCAAAACTGCTGAACCACCAGATCGAGCCCACGGGCGGTCACGATCGCCGGCCCTGCGAAGCGATGACGCTGGCCGCGGGGCACGGGACGCGACTGTTGCTGGAATACCGGATCACGCCCTGTCACGTGATCGACGAACTGTACGCGACGCTGTGGCTGCGTCACGCCCGCGAAGGGGGCCGCATCGGAATGCGTGTGCGTTACCCGTACCTGCGCGATCCGCATACCGACCAAACCGTTACGGTCTTGGTGTTTGGCAGTGAACACCGCAAGGCCGGCAAGTGGGAACAGCTGCGGATCGGCAATCTGCCGCGGCTGCTGCGAAGCAAAGAGGTGGCCCTGCGCGTCCAGTACGGTGCCCGGGCGGACCTGCGCGGCGCATTCGTTGACGCCGTGGTCGTCGATGTGTACAGCCGGCCAGGCGCCATGACGGTCGGCCTCGACGACGTGGCTGTCGAACGCATGGTGCCGGTCGGCAGCGTGTCGGTCGCTTCGTCACGCACCGCGGCGCCGGGGCAAAACGCGGATCGAGCCGCGGAGCCCGTCCCGCAGCGCCTGGTCCAGACACCGCTGCCGCAGGACCGGGTTACCAAAATTCTCGAGCACAACGGTGAACCGCTGGCCTACCTGCGGAATCTGGGGTTCGATGCGGTGCTGCTGCCCGCGCCGCCGACCGACGAGATCCTCCGCGAGGCCAGTCGCGCTCGGATGCGGCTGTACGCGCCGCCGCCCTCGGCTCCAGACCCCGACTACGAAGCGTTGTTAGAGCCGGTTGCCGGTTGGTACCTGGGCACATCGCTGGACCGGGCGACGTTCGCTCGCGTCCAGCAGGAGGCTCGCCGGATCGAGCGTCTTCCCGCTCGCTGGCAACGTGGCACACTGGCCGCTCCGGCCGAAGATTGGTCGCGGTACGGATCGCTGTCACCGGCCTTGGTCTACGACCTGCCGCCGACGACACTGGGTCTGTCGGCCGCCGAACAGTACGACTACCTGCAGGACATTTCGACACGAACCCAGCATCCGGTGCAGCGGGTCATCGGTGTCCAGTCCTCACCGCCACGCGGCTTGGTGGCTCAATTGAACGCGTTTGCCAATCACGTGGGGGCTGCATCCGTCGATGATTACGGCTGGCAACCGCTCTGGAAACAGTCTCTGCAAGCCCTGCAGCAGTGCCCGCAAGCGATCCTGTTTCGCAGTGCCAGCTCGCTGGCCAGCGGCCAACCGGTGGATCAGAAGCGAGCCCTGGCATTGGGGTACGTCAATCGTTGGATCGAAGCGATCGGACCGTTGGCCGTACGCGGCCGGCCCGCTGGCGTGCTGCGGTCTCAGGGGCGTGAGTACCATGTACGGCGGATCCAGTGGGGCGGCACCGAACTGCTGCTGGCCACCGCTGCGGCACCGCCGGAAGACGCGGACGTGAGCGATCGGGCCGCCACCAGAGATGTCGCAGCCGACGAAACACTCGGCATCGAATTGCCGCCGACGATGGCCAACCGGCTGGTCTGGCGGTTGACGGGGATGACCATCGAGCGGCTGGACTTTCGGGATGCTCCGGCCGGCACGACGATCGAAATAGCTCGTCCGGATACGGTCGAAATCCTGTTGGTCTCGGACGATCCCGGTTTGGGCCACCGCATCGCCGCACGGCTGGGACAATCGGCGATGCCCGCTGCGCTGGACCGCTGGCAATTGACGACCGAGTCGGTGCTGCAAACGCGTCTGGATTGGGAATCGGTCGTGGCCGCGCGAATGGTTCCGCCCAGTGCGGTGCCCACCGAGGCTTTGGTCGCAGCGGCCAACACCCTGGTGCAGGGCGAACCGTTGTACCGTGGTGGCGACGGGCCGGGCACCCTGCGACTGGCTCGCCGGGCCGACGCCTGGACCGCTCGGTCGCGCCGTCCCCTGCTAGAGGTCCTGCGGCCTCGCGTCGACGGACGCACCAGTGTGCCGCCCCTGATGGTTCCCGGCGGCGTGTCCTTGCAGGTCGCGCTGATGGCTCAATTGCAAAACGGCCATTGGTCGCGCAACCTCTTGCCGCACGATGCCTTTTCCTCGCCTGCGGCGCTAGCGCATTCGGGATGGTTGCACGACCGGCGGATGGAAGCCGGCGGCGAGGCGCAGGTCCAGGTCACAGCTGACGGTCCCGAGGAAGGGCCGCAGCGGCTTCGCATGGAGGTGGTGCCGTCGGCGGGTCGAGACATGCCCGGTGGCTATGCCGGGACGGCGCTCCGAGTGCGCAGCCCCGCGGTGGATTGCCCACCGGATCGGCTGATGCGCATCGCGACGCGCGTCCGCACGCTGGGCTTCGGCGGCCCGTTTCAGGGGGTGCTGGTGTATGATTCACTGGGCGGCCCGGAGATGGGTGTGTTGGTTCGCAGCGGCGACCGCTGGCAGTCGGTCGAACTGTATCGCCACACCGGCGCAGCCGGTCCGTTGCAGGTGATGTTCGAGGTGATCGGTGCGGGCGAAGCGGTAATCGAAGACGTCTCGATCCGGATGTGGGACGAACGCCCGTTGGATGTGCCGCGGCTGCGGCCGATCACCCCCTGAGGAATCCATGGTCAAGCGACACGACGCTTTGAAGATTTGGCAGGCCGGCGTCGACGCGGTACGAGCCGACCGCGTGGTCGCCGAACAGGTTCGCTTTGTCGACGCCGCGGTGGAGATCGAAGAGCAGCGGTTTGCGGTGCCGCCCGGCGGGCGCGTGGAAGTCGTCGGCGCAGGCAAAGCGGCGACGGCTATGGCACAGGGTCTGGCCCGGGCCTATGCGGCGCAGCAGGCATTCGAGGCTCCGCTGCGAGGCTGGGTGAACGTTCCCGACCAGACGCAGGCCGCGGTTGCCGGTTTCGAGGTGCACGTCGGCCGCCCCGCCACGGTGAACGAACCGACCGAAGCCGCCATCGCCGGCACCGACGAAATCCTTCGGCGGGTCTCGCAACTGACGCCGGACGATGTCTGTATCGCATTGATTTCGGGAGGTGGTTCGGCGCTGTTGGCCGCGCCGGCCGGTGCGGTCTCGCTCCAACAGAAACTCGAGACCATCCGCTTGCTCAGCGGCGCCGGTGCGAACATCGAACAACTGAACACCGTCCGCAAACATCTCAGTAGAGTCAAAGGCGGCGGACTGGCGGCCGCCTGCGGCGCGGGCACGCTCCTGACCGTGATCATCTCCGACGTCCTGGGCGATCCCCTGGACCTGATCGCCTCGGGGCCCACGGTTCGCGACCGCTCCACCGCCGCCGACGCCCTGCGGGTTCTGGCTCAGTTCGATCCCGGCGTCAGCCTCCCGGCAAACATCTACGAACACCTGCACTCGGTTGCCGACACCCCGGAAGGTGCTGAGCGGGCTGGCAAAAATTTTCCACCGGTCTGCGAAGCCTTTGTGCTGGCCAATAATGCGATGGCCGTCGACGAGGCGGGTATTGCGGCCGAGCGGCTGGGCTACAACCATGCCATGCACTGTGCCCATGCCAGCGAGGACACGGCCGAAGAGGTGGGCCGGCATCTGGCCGACATGGCGGTCAGCATGCTGAACGATTCCAACGCCCATGCGGCGACGGCCGTTCAGAAGCCGATCGCTCCGGGACCCAATTGTTTGATTACCGGAGGCGAACCGGTCGTGCGCTTGGCACCGCCGGAAAAACGCGGTCGCGGTGGGCGCAACCAACAACTGGTGCTGGCCGCGATGCAGCGGTTGCTGGAGCACGAGCACCTGTCGCGCGAGGATCGCCACCGCATTGTCTTGCTGTCCGGCGGAACCGACGGCGAAGACGGACCCACCGATGCCGCCGGAGCCGTTCTCGACGCGGCGGTCTGGCAAGCCTTTGAGGAGCGGTCGCTGGACATCGGCGACCACCTCCGGCGCAACGACGCGTACACGTTTTTCGAAGCGACCGGAGGCCTGATCCGGACCGGCCCCACCCACACCAACGTGTGCGACCTGCGCGTCGTAACAATTGGCGCGCCGTGACTGTTTGGCTCTTGGATGAACTAAGCACGTCGGCATGAATCTTTCGGTGAAAGCCGGCGACAACACCCTCCCGCGCAGCGGGAGGGTAAAGCCGAATTAGATGTTGCGACGTGCTTAGCTGAAAGTAAGTCCGAAGGGCGGCATAGCCTCTAGCGGTGACCAGGTCTAATCGACCGACACGAGCTCGACGACGAAATGAAGGCTCGAGTGAGGCGGAATGGAGCCTGGAGAACCGCGTTCGCCGTAGCCAAGCCGGGAAGGCACCCACAGTTCGATCATTCCGCCTTGACCGACCAGCTGCATGCCTTCGGTCCAACCCGCGATGACATTCTGCAACGGAAATGTCGCCGGCTCACCTCGCTCATAGGAACTGTCAAACACGTTTCCGTTGTCGAGCCAACCTCGATAATGGACCGACACGGTACTCGAGGCCGTCGGCTTCTTGCCGTCGGATTGTCGCAAAACCCGATACCGCAGTCCTGAATCGGTCTTCGAAAACTTGGTCGCGGCACCGACATCCATGGCACCAGTTCCGGCTTGAAGCTCGGGTTTATCGACAAACGTGACAGGTTTCCAGGTCGCGCGTGGCGTCTCTGAAGTTGCCAGCGTGGCAGGATCGGTCGGGAGAGGAGACGCGGTAGAACGACAACCCGCGGGCAGCAGCACAACGCTCAACAGACACCATGGCAACCAAGTTTTCATCGCTGCTTCGACGCTCCACTTTCGCGTACCGCATCCATTCAATGCGCGGAATCGGAAGCGACCGCGGCCTCCATTGTTCGACCCCGAGGATAGCGATTCGAAGAAACGATCGAAAGTCCAGCATGCCCCCAGCGTCGCTTGCGATAAGCTTGCTGAACTGGGCCGAGTGATGCGGACGCGTCCGAATGTTCTGTTCCTTTGGCAGTTGGGCTGAACCCACGAGAATCCCAGATGGACCTTTAAATTTCAGTGCTGCTGCTATTGCCGGATGTAAGTCACCTCGAACGCCTTGCACGCTCGGTGTTTCTGCAAACGGTTGGCCAGTGTGAACGCGTCATTCATTTCGTACTTTTGGAAAACATCCAGGCCTCGATCGAGCAGGACTTTCCAGCCGGTGTCCGTGACGATGTGGCGGGCGTGGATGCCGTCTTCGAATTTCCAGGAAAACAGAATTCCGCTGGGCAAGCAGTTTTTTTGGATCTGCCCAAAGAACTCCTGTTGCTTTTCCGGGCTGAACTCTTCTTCAGACGTAATAAGCTCCACCTCCACCCGCTGATCGTCCGGCTTGACCCTCGCGACAGTCTCGATGAACTCCATCAGATTTCGGGCCTGATGGAACAGCCGGATATAGGGATCTGTCAGCACGATCTTCGTCGCCCCCTGTACGTAGGGACCGAACAAGGTGTCGAAGTCGACGCCACGCTGGTTCTCTTTGACTGTGACATGTCCTGCCTCAGGGCCGCTCGCCGCTGGCTGAGACGCCGCTGGAGCTGTCTCCGGCTGCGAAGGCGCAGATTCCTGCTCCTCTTCTGGATCCCCACTCTTGTAGTAGATCGCCGGATAGGTCTCTTCTTCGAGCGTCTTAACCAGCACTTCCTTCCCGTCTGGCCGGACATACGCGAATCGCACGTCCGCGTAGGTCTGGTCAATTCGCATCAGTTGATCTTTGACGCGTTTTCGTCCTTCGATCGCAAAGGCGAGCAACTCCTCGAGTTCTTCTTCAGTGGCATCTTGGTTCGGGAAAATGATCTTCACCAAGCCGGAGAACGTCTTGTTGATTGCATCTCGGTCGCGTGTCGAAATCTGCTCGGAAAGCTGGAAGTAGGGCGTGTACAGGTGCGAGTAATCGAAGTTCCGTTGCTGCTTCAAGATCTCCGCGAAGTAGTCGACGACGAAGCCGAAGTCGGCCGTGAACATGTCGCCGCGAATGATGTCGACTTCCCAGCCAGGAATGAAGAAGTGGATCCGGTCCAGAAACGCCGAGTCGTGGTACTTGGCCGGCAGTTCATCGAATAGATCGCTGTGCCGCAGCATGTGGGCCACGGTGTGCTGGGTATTGCCGACGAACGCCATCGACGCCTCTGCCCCGAGCGTCTCGATACCTCGCGAGAACGATTTGTTCGCCATGTAGTTCTTCATGATGTCGACAAGCGCTTTGTCGACGCGTTTGTTCTTGCCAGCGAACTCGTCGAAAGCAACGCAGTCCCAGTAACCCACCAAACCGATTTTGTAAGGTGCCCGATTCTCAACAAACAGCTTCGGGACGGTGACCTCACCACCGGAAATCAGCATCCCGTGCGGAGAGAACTCGCTGTAGACATGCGACTTACCGGTGCCCTTCGGCCCCAGTTCGATCAGGTTGTAGTTGCGTTCGCAAAAAGGGATCAGTCGGACCAGCTGAAGCAACTTGCTTCGCTTGCCAAAGGATTCGGGGTTGAATCCGATGCTCTGAATCAGCGTGTCGATCCATTCGTCGGTAGTGAAACGCTTTCTGGCTTCGAGGTAGCCGTCGAAATCAAAGCTTGACAGCTGAATCGGCTTCAACGACTCAAGAATCCACGGAACTGACTTTTCGTCCTCATCGTGCTGGTATTCGATATCGGCGATGCACCACACTCCGCCCGTTAACAGCTTCTGATGCTTCTTCACCGTGCTGGCGGGTACAGCGACCTTGTTGATACCAAGGTTGGCGAATGTCGCCTGGTAGATGTCTTCCTTGTCGTTCAGGTCGACGCTGATGCGGTCGATGATCTTTCGAAGCTTCTTCTCTCGGATTTGTGACCGGACTAAGCCCGCTTCGCTGCGATGCACGTAGTGTTTTGCCAGGATCTCCTTCACCGTCTGGATCCCGGTCTGGATCGAGTCTTCGTCGGAAGTCGCGCAGTACTGACCTAGCAGATACTCCAGCACGTAAGAAGGGACGATCGCGTTTCCCTTGACTGCCTTAACGAGATCCTTGCGGACGACTAGTCCCGCGAAGTGTTCGGTGATTTTTTTGTCCAGAGGCTTCATCGAATTGATTTCGGATTTTCGGTTTGCGATTTTGGATTGTTGGCTCGGATAGTCTTTTGGGACGCAACGACCATTGCCGTGATTTCGTCAAATTCTTTGAGCAGTTCAGATAGTCTCTCGCGTGGCATGAGACCGGATTCACCGATCAGCTCCAGCCAGTATCCGGACTCGTCTGCCTCCTCCTCAACAATCCGAAGTTTGTTGATCATGTCTGCGGACGACTTCGCCCGGCAAACAGCGCGATAGTTGGCGCCAACGCTGGTTGCCGACCGAAGTAGCTGCCTTCCGATGACATCGCTTGTCGACGAAGCAGGCAATGCCTCAACGAGTTTGATTACCCGCAATGCGATGGCCTTGGTCCGCTGCTTGAAGGCTTGCTCATCCATCTCCCTTTCCCAATCCAAAATCCGAAATCGCCAATCGAAAATCCCTAGTCAAAATCACTGGTGAATGAACGCCGGAGCGTAAATTGTGCTGACTTGTATTCCTTGAAATGATTTGTCCCGGCAACAGGCTCCTCGAGCTTCAGCGTGACCGGCTGTTGGTTGTATTCGTCCGCTTGTTTCGACAGGACAAGTCGGACTTTGAGCTCTCGTTCTCGAGCGTTCTCGCTCGAGAGATCGAAAACAAGCTCGTGACTATCGGAAATCAATTCGCCGTCGCCCGCGTAGATGCCGACTCGCAGTGTCCTGGCCTGAACCTTTTCCGTGACCGGTTCCGACTGATAGAAGGCGACCGAAAGCTGGCCCGTCGAAATCACACTCGTCGTCGTTGGCATGATGTCGACGTTCACCGCGCTCACATCGGTTTCCCGCCGTTTCTTGACCTGTAGTACTGGGACCAGAATCTCTTGTAACGTGCTTCCGCCGTGTAAGAAACGCGTCCCGCTGCCACTCTTGCGAAAGCGGTTGATTGACTTTGGGATGGCTATTTGGAAGTCACCGTCGAGCCCGAGTGATTCGGCCGAATACAGCAACGCTGCCCCTTCAACCTTCAAGTTGCGGCCGACTACGAAGCGGCGATCGGTACCGGAAATCTCCCCGGTGACCTCGGCTTGGCTGAAATCGCTTTCGGTGACTTCGTCCTGGTACAGAAATCCATGATCGGCAGTGATGACTACATTGCTCGCATTCGCGCTCGTTAGCTTCTTGACCAACCGCAGAATATCGTCCATCGCCTCTTCAGCCGCTCGAAATGCTTGACGCTCCGTATCGCGAGTGTGTCCCGTCTTATCGATGCGGTTGTGGTAGATGTAGATGACATCGTGGTCGCGGACGAGTGTCCGGACTTCCTCTTTGTTCTTGCCGAGGATTTCGTCTGCTTGAACGGCCAAAGCGTCGCCCTTCACTGCCGATTTCAAGATCTTGTCCCTGCCTGCCGTGCCCGAAGAAGAAACGCCATCGCAAGTCACCGTCATTCCTTTGTCGCCGTTGATGCTCAGCTTCTTGTGGGGCAGCAATGAAGCCATTCCCAACTGGGTATAGCTGGGCAGACAAGTCGCCATCGCGTCCAGGTTCGCATCGAACTTGTCCTCGCCGCGGATCCGGCGAGAAAGTTCTTCGCCAATCTCGTAGCGCATCGCGTCCGAAATGATCACAAAAACTTTGTTGTTCTTGTCCAACACGCGTTTGATGTAGCGATCGAAAAAGCCCGATTGCGGCTGCGTGCCAGGGATCTTCCATCGGTCCAACGCGTCAATGAACTCTTGCCAGCGATCACCGAGCGGCATCAAGAACGAATTCGTGTAGCGTCCGCATATCGTCTCCGTAAGCTTCTGGAAGAACGTTGCATTCCCAGCTCGTTCGCTGTGATAGACGAACTTGCGGTAAACCTGATCCACCCGGAACAGTGTCTCTTTGTAAACTTCGATCCCCTGGCTCAGCGAATCGAACTGAAGCGAAAGCGTATCCAGCAGTCCCGACAGGGCAGCCGCGTGCTCGACCGCCTCATAGAGATGTTCGAATTCACGAAACCAGTGACCGCGCCGGCGGGAGCGGATAACTTGCGTGACTTCCCCTGCGGTCATCGTCTTGTTCAGCACCGCCGCCGCAAGTTCGCTAAGTACCTTCAAGTCGATCAGTCGGAAGTAATCCACCTCCGCGAGTTGTTTCAGCGGCCGCTGTTCAAGATCCGACTGGATCGCAAGAACCTCGGCGCACTGGTTCGAAAGCGTTTCAAACGCCTGTTCATGCGTCCGAGAATCTTTCCATCGCTTCAGGAAGACCAGCGACTCCGTGGCCAACTTGGAATCGCCCTCGACCTCGCTTCGATAACAGGATTTGAATAGTTCAATCGCGAAGTCCTTCACCGACGGGCTGGACGACTTGTAGCCGTAGGCACGCTTGACGCTCTCCCACAGAAACTCTTCGAGCCCGCACTTCTGAATCAAAGTCAGCCGCTTCGATTCGCCCTCGGACAACTCCTCTAGCAAGTTCTCCCAGACGCTATCCAGCCGTAGATCGGCATCTGCGCAGATGCCCAGCATCTTCAACAGAATTTGTGACGGAGTATCCGTCTTTGTGACGCTTGCTCGCAATCTATCCCGACGACGCGCCAGCCCGAAGAAATGTTCATGCTTGGCGACAATCGGTTTGAACTCATACGGCAATTCGAGTTCGGTAAGCCACAGCGACGCCTTGTCGGTCCGGAAGTCGGTGTGAGCTAGCTGGACATCGAGCAGCCAATTGTTTTTGTCCTCCGGCTGGGGGCCGTCGTGGAAGAGCAAGAACTTTTGCTCCGGCTCCTGCCGCAGCAATCGATACTTCAGGCCGAACTGGTTGTTATCCAGCTCAACCTTGGCGACGTCGTCAATCTCGACGGCCTCAAAATCGTCTCGAAGATGGCTTTCGTCGTCGTACCAGAAGACGATCCGGTGTTTCTGGAACAGCTTTTCAAGTGCTTTGGTGATCCGTGACATGCTTTACTTCCCCGAGAGTCCGGGCACCTTCTTCAATGCCTTGCCGAAGAGCGGGTAGTTGTGTTTTACGCCGTCGTCGAGGTCGATTTCGATGCGTTTTTGGGCTAGAGGGAAAAGGGTTTCGGTTTCGTAATCTTCCAGCTCTTTGAGCTGCTTCTTCAGCGTGGCGACTTCTTTGAGAGCTTTGGTCTTTTCCGATTGGCTGGCCGAGCCGCTGTCGGCGACGGCTTGCCGGTGGTCGCGGCGATGGGCCAGCTTGTCGCGGAAGTCGCGGAGGTACTGCAGCACGGTGCTGACCGTGTCGGGGCGGTAACGGTGCATGTAGATCAGGGCGTTGAAGGTGCCCTTGGGGCTGCTGAAGAGCCAGTAGATGGGCCGCTTTTTGTAGAGCCTTACGTGGTGGTTGTAGAACTCTTTCAGGAAATAGTCGCGGATGGTTTTCCGCTTCCTCGCGGTTTCGTTCTCGGGATAAAGAGCGTTTTCCAGAAACGTGAGATTCTCTTCGTAGTGCTCGGTGCCGAAGGTGACTTTGAGAAACTCTTTGAAGCGTTCGGTGATATCGTCGGTGAACCAGTCGCCATCGAGCAGGGGGATGACGTTGTCTTCATCGGGCGCGAAGGTCGGCTCGGGAATCTGCTGGCGATAGTCGTCCGCCGTTTCGCCTTGATTGGCAAGGATCAGGCCCGGTTTGTCCAGCGAGTAGCGTCCCAACATGCAGCCCACCGCGTAGCTGATGAACTCTCGCATCGTGTCCGCAAGAAGAAGGGCTTCAAGTTCCGACCCACTCTTGTCTGAGCCGTAGCGATGGTGCGGGTTACACCACAGGGAGATTTCACCGAACGGAACCGTCGGATCAACTTCGGAACTT
>NZ_WIAD01000031.1 GCF_009618275.1 Roseimaritima sediminicola | reverse complement strand
CTGGATCACAGCCCTCGAATTCAACAAAGCAAACCTTTGAAACATTGCGAGCTTCTCCTGGCAGGATGTTGCTATGGGGTAGTTGAGTATTGACGATGTGATCACGGTGTAAAGTTGCGTTTCTGTCAACTACGCCCCGGCACCAGCGTTCCCCATCGGTCGCTCAGTGTATCGATGCCAAATGGCGAGTCAAGCAAATATTGGATGGACTTGCTCCTTTCTTGCGAGCAATTGGCGGGATCGGCTGTGCATCCAAGCTGACACCCGTTCGAAAGTATGCCGCACAGCTTGCCGGTGGTGCAGTTCGCGTCGTACTGTTCGAGCATGCAAGGGGAAACTGGGCGGCGTACATCAGCACCGATGTGTCGATGAGCGTGGAAGCAATCCTGCAAACGGTTTATGGCCGTTGGTCGATCGAAGCCTCCCAAGCGGAATGCGTATTAAGAACGAGCTTGTATCAGCTCGCCGCCTGACATTAAAATTTCCCTGACGGCCTTACGGCGTTTGGCAGCTTTTTGCTGTCAATTGTCGAGTCAAACTGGAGATTCTAATTAGGCAATCTACAAGGAGGTGCCTTGTAATGGTTCAGCGGAACGACTAGTTTCCGGGTGTTGAGTTAAGCTACTCGGCGGTGGTGAAATGTCGGGCTGCGAACGGTTCGTAGCCCAGCGTGCCCGACTTCCTGTCGGGAAAGTCTGGGCATCGTGCCCAGAAGGTTTTGCGTTTTACGGCATATCCGAGAGGGAGTTGTGGCGGTCATCAGTGAGCGACGACCGCCACCCCTCGGCTTAAGCACCCGACGCGGCGCTCAGGTTGCTCCTCAGCATTGCCTTATCCTCCGGCCGGGCATCTTCAGTATACGCCACCGCTTCGCATTCGCGAGCTTGGCGACGTGATTCGCTGCGACGCTCGCGCGCGTCGGCTAACTTTCGATCGCGGGCTGCATGGATCGCCGTCGCTCGACCAGCCAGCATGTCTGCTGGCGTCACGTATCCGATGGCGCTGTGTAGGCGTTCGTTGTTGTACTTTGCCACGATGCGACGTGCATCGTCTAACGACAGGGGTGTGTTCGGGCGGACACCCTCGGATTTGATCGTCCGGTGATAGCGTTCAAGCTTACCGTTGCTTTGCGGATAGAACGGGCTCGTGCGGACGTGCGTCATCCCGCTGACACGGATGAACTGTTTGAAATCGTTGCTAATAAACTGTGGACCGTTATCGGTGATGATTCGCGGCGTCACGCCTGGATGCATCTCCTTGGCGCGTTGCAGAATCGTCTCGATATCCAACTCCTTCATCTGCTCGCGAATCTCTCAGTGGATGACCAATCGCGAGTAGCCATCGAGTACACTCGTCATGTAGTAAAGCGTACCGCAAGTATTGAGGTAAGAAACGTCCACATGCCAGTGACGATGGGGGCCACTGTGTTGCTTGAACCCAGTGCCTTTCGTTTTTGTTTTGCGGCCAAGCAGCTCTGCCTTGCTGAGTACGCGATAGACGGTTGCCGGACTGACGGCAACGATATCCGCATCGAGCATCATGTACGTTAGCCGGCGACAAACCAAAGGGGTTAGGTCTCTTTGATGACTATCTAGGATCGCTGTAGAACGGGGTTTCCTGTTCTTGGAGGGGACCGAGCCAATGCCGAGACCACCACTAGCCGACGAGGCGGGCGGACTGTACCACGCCCTTAATCGAGGCAACTTGCGCGCGACCATCTTCCACAAAGACGCTGATTACGAAGCGTTTGAGCGAATCCTGCACGAAGCCTTACAGATTCATCAAATCGAGTTGTACTCGTTTCAACTGATGCCCAATCACTATCATCTGGTGCTCCGCCCACTGGTTGACGGGGAGATGAGTCGCTTTATGGGCTGGGTGGGAGGCACGCACACAATGCGATACCACGCGCACTACCACACCAGCGGAATGGGACATGTTTATCAGCAACGCTACAAAAGCTTCCCCATCCAGGACGACGACCATTTCTTTGTGGTTTGTCGATCGCGTTGAGCGAAATGCCCTGCGGGCGGGACTGGTCGATCGCGCCGAAGACTGGCGGTGGAGTTCGTTGTGGCGTTGGCTTCGCAAGCCCGAGCCCCCGCCGCCGCTGCTGTCTCGTTGGCCGCCCGCGCGGCTTCCGGGTTGCGCCGAGCGTGTCAACACGCCGTTGTCAGAGGGCGAACTGGCAGCCGTGCGTCTTTCCGCCCAGCGTGGCAAACCCCTGGGTGACGAAGGCTGGGTCGAGACGACTGCACGTCGACTTCGCTTGGAATCAACCATGCGTCCAAGAGGCCGACAGCGCGTCCGCTTTCCCAAGACGGACATCAAAGAGGCCTGCCCCCTTTGATTCAGTCAAATCCGCGAAAGCGAATATCCCGCTTGCGGATGAGAAGATTGTTCACGATCGCTTCCACGTGATGAAGCTAGCCAGTGAGGCGGTCGACAAGGTTCGGCGTCGCGAACACCGCAAACTCAAAGCTGACGGCGATAATCGGCTTGCTCGCTCTCGATACTTATGGCTAAGTGGCCAGGAGAATCTGACGGACGCGCAGCAAGAGCGGTTTGAAGCGATTTATTCTCAGGAGCTCAAAACGGGCAAGGCATGGGCTTACATGGAGATGCTCAGAGACCTTTGGCACCACGAGGACGCTGCCTCAGCTACCGCCTACTTCAAGGACTGGTACAAGCGGGTCATCCACACCAAGTTGACTCCGATGAAGAAAGTTGCCCGAACCATCCGGGAGCGACTACCCAATGTTGTCAGCTACTGCACGCACAGGATCCCTAACGCGGTCGCCGAAGGAATGAACAGCAAGATCATGTCGATCAAGCGTCGCGTCGGTGGGTACCGCAACCCGGAGAACTTCAAGACAGCGATCTACTTCTACTGCAGCGGACTCGATCTCTACCCACGATAAACCCAGATGGACCGTTTTTTGGCACCAATTGTGGTTCACGTTTCAGGTGGAAACAACCCGAACAACTGTTCGGCTTGCCGAATCTTTCGACGACGTTCGTCATTTAAATGCAGCGTCTCAATCGTCACTCGCCCGATGAGTGTTTTGGCGGCGATTGCGTACTCGTCCCACTCAAAGTGGTCCGACCAAACGTGCTGGCGTGGGTTGAAAAGAGCAACTGGTTCCGTCGACCCCGATACAGCAACGGCCATCCGATCGGACGAAACCACAACGCTAGGAAGGCTTGCGACCGAGAAGATGTAGCGCTTCGGCTCGCACAAGTGCTAAACGCTCGCTCAATTCGGCGAGTGCCGCCAAATCCTCTCGCTCGCTGTCGCTCAACTGGCCTTCGTTGTTGCGGTCCATTAATTCCTGCAATCGTTCGTCGGCGTGCTCCGGAAGCCGAAGCATCGCAATGCTCTCGGCCCATCGCAGCGGCGCGCCAACCGTCGTGAGCATCGTGGTAAACTCCCTTACTCGGTAAGCGACGGTTCCATGCTACCCACACGAGAATGTGCCGCCGAAGACGGCAGGCAACGGGGCGGTCTAACGCCCAGGCGGTGCCCCAAGTGTCGTTGCCAGCTTGCCAGTCGTTGTCGACTCAACATGCACGAAATTGTGCACGAAACGGGTGCAGAGCGGTGCCATTTCGTGCATTCCCTGAATCGGGAAAGTGCCAAAAACGCTAGAAAAACAACGAATTTCGGTCATCTCACCGGCGTTGACATCGTGGAGGTCACAGATTCGAATTCTGTATCGCCCACTCCCGAGACAACTCGAAAAGCCCCGCCGAACCCAGCGTTCCGCGGGGCTTTTTTCGTGCCCATCCCGCCCGTAGCCGAAGTCGCCCGTAGCCGAAGTCGCCAGACTTTGGAACCACTAAGCAACGAACGCAGAACCGACAAGCGGGAACAATCCGGCAAGCGGCGTGAGAACCGCACGTGCTGTCCGCAGTCGTTCATCCGCTCGCGTCCCACCAACCACGTGGGCAGCGCCGACCGCCGACGCTGCATTTCGCAGCACCGCGACATGGCAGTTTGGCTTTGCCGATGATGGCCTTCGGCAACGCTGCGAGACTTAGCACCGCGGCGATGGCAAATATTGACAAATAACGTCACTCGCGATATCCTTCTTTGGTGACCTCAGGGAGACCTAGCCAGTGGCCAATTCACTCAATCTATCGCTCACAGACGAACTTCGCGCCTTCATCGACGAAAACTGCGGCGACGGCACGCTCTACGCCACGCCCAGTGAGTTCGTGCGTGATGTGCTGCGGCAGATGAAACTCAAGAAGGAAGCCGCTGACGCTCGCGACAGCATTCTTGCCGGATACCGCGACGCGGTTGACGGCCGCACGGTGGAGTTCACCGGGGATCTTCGAAAGGCAATGAAGCAACTCAAGTCGTGAGTTCCAAGAAAACCCGCAGGCTTGCCCTCACCCAATCCGCCCTGGCGTCCATCAGCGATATTGAGCGGTACTCGATTAGCCACTGGGGCAAGAAAGTTGCTGCGCGCTACATCAACGATCTCCAGTCTGGGCTGATCAGGATTCAAGCGCAGCCAGATCTGCTTCGCCCACACCCGGAGTTTCCCTCAGACCTCTGTTTCTACCGCGTCAACAAACATCTGCTCGTTTGCGATCTTCAGAAAGCATCGATCATCGTGCTGGCCGTGATCCACGCCTCACAAGACATACCAGGGCGATTGGCAGAACTTGAGCCAACGCTTGCGACAGAAGTGGAGCTTCTCCACAAGCAGCTCGATGCGGCGGAGCGCAACAGGTAGGTTTCACTCAAGCGATTCTCCGCCTCTGATCGCTCGACCCGAAGCGGCGCCGACGGACCACGCCGCCTGACAAATCAAAGGGGTCAGGTCTCTTTGATGACTATCTAGGATCGCTGTAGAACGGGGTTTCCTGTTCTTGGAGGGGACCGAGCCAATGCCGAGACCACCACTAGCCGACGAGGCGGGCGGACTGTACCACGCCCTTAATCGAGGCAACTTGCGCGCGACCATCTTCCACAAAGACGCTGATTACGAGGCGTTTGAGCGAATCCTGTACGAAGCCTTACAGATTCATCAAATCGAGTTGTACTCGTTTCAACTGATGCCCAATCACTATCATCTGGTGCTCCGCCCACTGGTTGACGGGGAGATGAGTCGCTTTATGGGCTGGGTGGGAGGCACGCACACAATGCGATACCACGCGCACTACCACACCAGCGGAATGGGACATGTTTATCAGCAACGCTACAAAAGCTTCCCCATCCAGGCCGACGACCATTTCTTTGTGGCTTGTCGATCGCGTCGAGCAAAATGCCCTGCGGGCGGGACTGGTCGATCGAGCCGAAGACTGGCGGTGGAGTTCGTTGTGGCGTTGGCTTCGCAAGCCCGAGCCCCCGCCGCCGCTGCTGTCTCCTCGGCCGCCCGCGCGGCTTCCGGGTTGCGCCGAGCGTGTCAACACGCCGTTGTCAGAGGGCGAACTGGCAGCGGTGCGTCTTTCCGCCCAGCGTGGCAAACCCCTGGGTGACGAAGGCTGGGTCGAGTCGACGGCACGTCGACTTCACTTGGAATCAACCATGCGTCCAAGAGGCCGACAGCGCGTCCGCTTTCCCAAGACGGACATCAAAGAGGCCTGCCCCCTTTGATTTCCCAGACTGAACCTGACCGACTACGCCGTCTTTCATAGCGCCAAAGCAAGCCGTGACATGACGGCCGGGCTTTGCCGACGATAGTCCTTGGCAACTCCACCTGAACACCGAACACAAGGCCTGACCCCGGCGAAGGCTTCCAGGTGGCTACAAATGTTTCCTGCTCGGGTGCTCACGATAACGAAGCACTAACCACAACGCGAAAAGCACAAGCGGGGTCGCCATCAGGATCCAATGCAGAGGTGTGCGCGTCTCGAGCTGAGGCTCTGAAGACTGCATATCTCTCGAGGCCTTCGCAAACTTCTCCAAAACTTCGGCGTTAGAAATATTTGGATGCTGAACGACAAGGGGATTGGCGGGGTCCCGCTGCATGTCAAGGATATAATGCGATCCCTCGGGCACATCAAGTTTCGCCAAGCTGTAGTTCGACTCATCGAAAACTTGATTCACCGCGTGCCAGTCGAATGCCAGTTCGAATTGGACCGAGAGTACTGTGTTACCCTCCTCATTAAGTCGAAAACTTACGTTCGTTGACTTAGGCACCCATACGTGATTGACAAATGTCCATTCCGTCGCAGACTTCGTAGTTGGAGGCATCCAAACCGCATCGCCAGTTCCTTTCTGAGACGACTGGCTCTTGTATTGCTGCTCCATACGAACCACGACGAAATCCTGATTCGTATCAACCCAATATCGCGTCCTTCTATTTATGTCGCCCGGCTTTTGCGAGGATTTCGGCGAATCCACGACAAGGACGATTATTCCATCCGCATCAGTGCTCTCAACCTTTGCCAGTGAACCGGCAATCGCTGCTTCAAAATTTCCGACGTGCTCTTCGAAACGCGCGAAACTGTTTAGATCACCAAAAGTGCAAATACCGAATGCTCGGCAATCCCAAAAATCGACAGGCAAAGCCGGCCGGAATACGTTGATGTGCTTGGCGTAGACACTGCACTGGTAATACCCCTCGGCACCAAAAAGCCTTACCTCATGAGGTGCGTCCGGATCCGCTTCAGTTGTCAGAGCACCTTTTCGTTGCTCATGCCAAAGCCGCTCCCTTGGAAGATCAAATAGCTGCCGCTCGAAGATTTGCCGCGTGGACCTTACCGGGTTCGGCTGGTTCGGGAACGCCCTGCGTTCGATCCCACGGATAACCACATCACCGGCATAAAGCTTCTCGCGGGACTCAACGATTCTGGCAACGACTTCTTTAGGCGTTAACGCACTTTGGGCCGAGGCGATATGAATAGGAATCCAGACGAAGAGCACAACAAAAAATCGGTCCATTCGGGATTCTCGTGGGTTCAGCCCAAGTGCAATGCCGCCTACCCTGCCGCGGCGAGCGTTCGCAGGGATCCGGAGAAAAGATTTGTGGCCAGATCATCAGCCATTCCTTCGGCAACGACGGCCGTGCCACTGATCGATTGGTCGTCGTGAGTGGTGCCTTCGGTGGATTCGATTACCGTAACCATTTGCGACACGGTCAGCGGCTGGATGCGAAACAGATGCAACAACTCCAGGCGTACGTCGCGGTACTGCAGTTTCACGCGCTGGCCGCCGATGAGGATCAGGATCAGCCCTCCGATTACGCCGACGAACAGGGCCACCACCGACAGCACCAAATCAATCATCCCGGCGACGATCCCGACGTTGATGAAATCCATGACGCTGCGAATCAGTAAACTGACCGCCGCCACCAAAGCGACCACCGCCACACCGAGCCCGGCGTGCAGCATCATATTGCCGAAGGAATACTGCGTGGTCTTGCTGGCTCGCTTTTGCATCCGCACCATCAGTTGTTGGACCGGTTCGGTCAGCTCTGCAGGCTGGACTTCCAACGATTCGACTCCCAATCGGTCTTCGACTTCATTGGTGATCGTTTGCCAAACCAGCAAGAGGTTCTCGCGGATGTCTTGGAGGTCGTCTTCCAGGGGAAAGTCCTGGGCCAAGAACAGTCCTCGTTCGGCGATCGCATACTGACATTCCAACACCGCCCAATCGCCTTCCGATTCCGCCGCGCTGTAGAAGGTTACGATGGCTTGATCGATCTTCTTCGCCGTTTCAGATAGCTCGGCAAAGCGGCTTCGTGTTCGTTGATAGGTAATCAATGCATCCAGGCATTCCATCTCGTGCTGGGTCCAGCGAGGCAGTTGGAAGTAGCTGTCTTCCAGTTCGGCGCGGATGTCCTCGATCCAGTCCTCATCAGCTTTCCAGACAGCTCTTCGCAACAGGTGCACGTAGAACACCAGTCGGTCTGTGGTAGCGAGCCCTTGGGTCGTCTGGCAACTGGCCAAAGTGTGTTTGAACTGTTCGAAGGGAAGCTGTTGCAGCAGCCGATCCCAGGCGCGTTCGGTCAGCAGATAAAACCGATTCGGTGACAACACGCCTGCCGCTTTGATCAACAACCGCGAACGCTCTTCGCCCTCCAGATCCCCGGCCAAGTACTCCCTCAGCAACTCGCAGAATCCCGGCTCATCACGGTGACGGTCCAGCGATTCCAACACCCAGTCGATGAACGAGCGTTGGTCGGCGTCGCGCGAGGGCGAGGCGGGCAAGATGTCCGAAAGCACCGCGAGAGCCAGATCGTCTCGCGGCGATCGGCGGTCCTTGTTCAACAGGCGGGCCTGCCACTGCACCAAGGATTCTTCATCCTGCGGGATCTGCTCCAGCAAATCGCGCTCGCCGTCCAGGTGCTCCGAAGCGTCGGCGGGAGCGTTGGTCGGCAACGCGAAAGCTTCGGCTTCGCTGCGTGAGTGATCTCGCCTGATCGAAGCCGCCGCCGAGGCGGAGTCCGATACGCCGTACCGCATTTGCTCGCTGAGCTGCTCGTAGGCTTCACGAATCCGTTGGAACTCGGCCGGGAACTTCTCCGGCTTGTAACGCCGCAGCAGTCGGTTGTAGGCGCGTTTCAACGAGCGTATATCGTCCTCGGCCGATAAATCGAAAAAGCCCAGCGGGTCGTGTGGCAAACGCTGCCAGGCGGGCTCGGCCGGTGGATTCGGATTGTTGGGGGCGTTCATAGCAGGTGTCACACGCAGAGTAACTCAGAACAAAATCGCCCAGACCACGAACGCACAGACGGGAAGCACAGCCAGTACGATCAACCCGGCGATCGTATCGAATCCATTGTTCTCGCCATCGCGAACGATATCCCACTGGGGGTCGTAGTTCACCAATTCATTCAGCCAAGTTTGTTCCAACGCATAGATTCCGGGGTATGCCTGCATCAATCGTCGGATGGAAGCTTGAATGGCTTGTTGGGCCTGCAGGTATTGCGGATTGCGACTGGGACGGATGAATCCGAACTGTCGCTCACGCAGGCGATTGGCTTGGGCCGGCGTGGCGACGACGATCTTCTGCAGCGATTCGGCAAAGGCGGGGTGCACCGCTTCGTCCTGCGCTAATCGAGCGAAAGCTTCGCGTTGTTCGGACACGGCGATCAACCGCCCTGCCCCGGCAGCCACTTCCGGATGGCGAGCCGTGGCCAGCTGCTTCAAATCCTGGTGCATCTGATACGCGGGCAGGGTCCAAAAATGGTGCCGAATCTCGGCCAGGGCTTGCAACATCTGCGGCCGCAGCGATTGGTCGTCCAGCTGCACTGCGAGGACTTCGTCATCTGCCAGAGCTCGCGAGGCCAGATACTGCCTGCGGCGTACCAACATCGCATCCGCCTCGACCGTCGGCTGCATCCTGAGCATCGTCTGCAGGTACTGGCGGTCGTCGTCGGTTTCCGTCGGCGTACCTTCGGGGACATCATCGTTCATCATCAACGTCCTGCATCGGTAGTCCCAGGGCCGACAAGGTCAACAGCAAGCTTTCCCGCATCTGCTCGAACAGCTCCCGATCGCCCGCTTCCATCGCATGTTCGAAACCATCCACGGCGGCCTCCAATTCGTCGCGCTGAAACGGACTGACTTCGCCGATCGCTTTTTCGGCAAACCGCAACAGTCGCTGATGTCGCACGTTGTCGCGCGGATAAAACTTGATTTGCTGCATACGGACGAGAGCTGACGAGAGTTCTTGCGGCGACAGTCCCTCCACATGGTTGGTCAAAACGGTATTGAATTTCTTGCCGGTCTGGGGCAAGTAAGCTTCGACCTCCAAGATGCCGTTCAGGTCGTAGGTGAAGCGGATATGGACGGGTTGTCCGGCAGGACCGGCGGGTATGTCGGGGACCGACAATGCTCCCAGGCGAAGATTGTCACTGACTTTGCGAGATTCGCCTTGATAGATCTGCACCTCCACCTCGCGTTGGTTGGCTCGCGTGGTGGCCACCACCTCTTCGCGGGAGACGGGAATGGTGGTGTTGCGATGGATGACCGGCAGGTAGTAACCGGGGACTTCTTTGTTGCCAAATTGTTTGACGACCTGGACGCCCAACGTAAACGGACAGACGTCGGTCATCACCATGTCTTCCACGGCGCGATCATCGGTGATCAAAGCCGCTTGAACGGCTGCGCCCAAGGCAACCACTTCGTCGGGGTTCACGGTAGCGTGCGGCTGGCAGTCGAAAAACTGGCTGACAAACTCTCGAACCGTCCGGTCCCTCGTCGCGCCACCCACCAGGATGACCTCTGTGATCTCGGCCGCTTCCAAACGCGCGTCTCGTAAAGCACGCGATATCGGTCGGGCCAGCCGCTGGACCAACGGCTGAAACCATTGCCCGGCGTCCTCCCGGGAGATGGTGATCGTGGGGGCGGGATCGCGGAACCGTCCGTCGTCTTCCGGGATAGCGACCGAGGTCGAGGTTTGTCGGCCCAGTGCTCGTTTGGCCGCTTCGCACTTCTCTCTCAGCCGCGACACGAACAGGGGGTGTTGCATCTCGCAGTTTTCCAGCTGCCGTGACTGCGTCTTCAGCACTTGGGCCATCAACCGCGTGGTGAAATCTTCGCCGCCGAGCTGCGTTTCTCCGGCCGTGGAAACGATTTCCAGCGCGCCTTCGAAAACATCCATCACCGTCACGTCGAAGGTGCCACCGCCCAGGTCGATGACGATCAGCTTTTTCTCAGCTTGACGATCATGAAAGCCGTACGTGAGGGCCGCGGCGGTGGGTTCGTTGATGATCCGCCGCACGTTCAGTCCCGCCATGCGGCCGGCCAACTTCGTCGCTTTGCGTTGATGGTCGTTGAAGTACGCGGGCACGGTAATGACGGCATCGACCACGGCGGTGTCCAAATAGTTTTCGGCGTCTTCGCGCAGCGACCGCAAAACCAAACTGGACAATTCCTGGCTGTCGAACGACTGCCCGCCAATCTCCACTCGCCGCTCGGTTCCCATCCACCGTTTGAAACAGGCAACCGCGCGATCCGGGTGGGCGACCTGTAATTCACGAGCGGCCTGCCCGACAACGATGTGGCCATCGGGCAGTACGCCGACCACCGAGGGCGTCAGCGTGTGCGCTAGGGCATTGGGAATCAATTCCGGTTGGCCGTCGCGAAACACCGCGCACAGGGAATGGGTTGTCCCCAGGTCAATACCCACAATCGGGCGTTCAGTCATCATTCGTTTCAAGGGTTTGGCTGGACGCTTAGACGCAGAGCTCGATTCGGCGTGGCCGGGTGGGGAGCCGCAACATTCGACGCATCAGGATGGTTTGAAGGTTTGATGGTTTAGCGATTTGACCTCTTGATCAGGTAATCGGCGTACTCCCGGGCGGTGATTTCGCCATCGTGATTGGCGTCCGCCGGCACCGGACTGATCAGCATTGTCTCCCATTCGGCGGCCTGCAAACTGCCCGAGTCGTCTCGGTCGTAGCGGGCGATAACGCGTTTTGCATAGTCGTAGTACCTCTCGGGGATTGTCCCGCCATTTCCTTCGGCTGACCGCTGTTCGTTTGCCCGCTTGCGTCTCGCTTGTTTTACCTGCAAGCGTTGTGAAATTAATCGTGCCACGCGCTGCCGGACCTCCGCGTCCTGCGACTGCGAGTACTTGACCAGCAGGGACGGATACTCCTCGACATCCAATCCGCACTTGTCCGCCAAGTCCCAATACAGCAAGGGAAAGTCACCGTCGTTTTGCAGGTGCTCGACAATCATCCCGAGTGCCACCTCGGGATGCGCTCGCAAGGCGGGTAGGACGTCGGGTTCCCGGAAAAGGGTTTTCCCTTCGGCATACAGGTCCCGCAAGTGACGAATCGCTGCCGCCACCTCGCGCTCGGCAGGCAGGTCGACGCTGTCCAGGTGCAACACGGCGTCGAACCGCGTTGCTCGGTCCGATGAATCCAGCATTCGATCGATGGTCGCGGCGAAGCGTGATTGCTGATCCGGCATCGTCGCGCACGCGCCGAGTGCTATCCGGCGGACTTCTTGGACACTGTCGTGCTCGGCCATCTCGAATAGTCGATCGACCAAACCGGAGGACTCTTTCGGATTGTCTTCCGCTTCGGTCGCATCTTGCGACGTGCCAACCGAAACGATCAAGCATATGCAGCCCACAGCCAACCAGCGTAGAAACATCACAGCACCTCGATCTGCCCAAGAATGGTGTTGATTACCGAACCCCGATCGTACTCCAATTCGCAGCGGCAAGATACACACACGCGACGGAGTCGGTCACCGCCTGGCCCGGATCGGCCGCGATGGCCAAACACAGTACCAAGGCAAACGATCACGCTTCGCTAGCGGTTGGCATGGAATTGACCGTGGTTGATCAGGGCCGCCAGCACGACACCTCCCACAATGTTTCCTGCCAGCGCGGGAGCGACGTAGCCGAGGAGGACCTCACCCCAGCCGCGCTCTCCGGCGGCGGCGACGTAGAAAACTTCGACCGATCCGGCGATCACGTGGGCCAGGTGAGCCAAGCCCACGACGTAGGCGATCAACATGATCACCCATAGTCGAGCCGATTGCGCCGCGGGCAGCAGCCACACGAGCAGCGCAATCAACCAACCTGCCATCACGCCTCGCAACAAAACGGTCCCGGCCGCCGGGGCGAGAGCCTGTTTGCCGATCTTCAGAAAGGATTCACGTACGGGCGGGTCGAACAGCGAGGTATGAGCCAAACACAGGGCGATCGCCAGCCCACCGATCAGATTCGTCGTCAGAACGATGCCCCACACGCGCGCCAGATTCACGAACCGCTGCCAGGACTTGTTGTGCAGAAAGGGAATCACCACGGTGATCGTATTTTCGGTGAACAGCTGCTGGCGTCCGAGAATCACGATCACGAATCCCAGGCTGTAGCCAAAGTTGCTGACCGCGCCGCTCCACGACTGCTTGGGTAGGGCGTGATGCAGCAACCCCTCGGCGATCAAGGAAAAGCCCATCGCCAGTCCCGCGGCGAGACCAGACCATGCGAGGGCGGACGAGCTGCGCTGCAGTTCGTGATCGCCTTCCTGCCGCACGGTCTCGTGAATTTGGTGAAGCGTTGCGCGGCCGCCATCGTGGGGCGTGACGGCGTGCTCGTCCGGCGAATCTTCGGCATTGCTCATCGGCGCAGTATCCAGAAAGGAGCTGCCAACGTGCACATGCCGTGCCACCCCACGACCCGTTTGCATTTGTTTCGGGGCAAAATCGCAAGCACGACGCTCACGATTATTGCGGTTGCCAATCGCGGGGGCGATCGACGACCCGGAAACGATCGCCGGCACCGAACCGCTGATAAACCTTTCGCGTCCACTGGAATTCCTGCGGAACCTCTCCCACAAAGGTGATCGGGCGGGGGAACAGCAGCGCCAGGTTATGCGGTAGATCGCCGACCCGCAGGACGCCCAGGAACTCGGGCGTCGCCGGGTCCTCGTGGGTGGTCGGCGGATCGGCGATCACGATCTGCTCGACCTCCGGATCCAGCAGGGCGGCGTAGATCGCCAACACGGCCGCGTCGCCTTCGCCGTACAGCGAGATCGGTCCGGTCGTGGGCTGCCGTCGCATCACGGCGACGCCCGAAAGCAAATCGCTGACCTGTCGTTCCGGCAGAGTGTGTCCCAGTAGCGGCAGGGTCCGGCGGACCGTCCACAGGTAACCCTCACCGACCGACGTCGGACCGCTGTTTCGTACCAGCACCGCGGCGGTCGTCACCTGGTTACCCATCCGCGGGCGAGCCGTTCCGCCGCCGGCGAACGTTTTGTCCACGCTGCTGGGAACGGCAAAAACCAGGGTCGGATTGGCCGCTTGGGCGCGGACATCGCGGCGCGTCTTGACCGACAGCTTGATGCCGTCGGCGTGGGCGAACTCGTGCGTGCCGTACTGGCCCTCGGAACGATCGCGGCCGGCGGTGCGAAAGTCGCTGTACCGCGGCGGTTGGACGGTGTTGCGGAACGTCGTGGCCCGCAAACGCTCGAGCGCCTCCTGTTGGTGCTTCTCCCAACTGGCTTTATCGGTCAACTCGGGCAGGCGTGAGCGGACGACCAGCGTCTTGTCGATCTCGCTCATCGTGTCGTCCTCGGGCAACTGGCCATCGAAGACCAGCAGGTTGCGAGCCGGTTCGACGTAGTCGGTGATGTCTTCGGTCGCCGGCGTGTCGTCACCCTTGAGGTGCTTGTCGAACCAGCTGAACACGGCCAACCGCAGTTTGGGCGTGTAGCCATGCCGGGAGAGGTCTTCGACGACCTGAAAATTCTCCACAGCGTCGAGCGCGCCGTATTGACGCCGGATCCGTTCGGCGACGTGCAGGTAACCGCTGGGCCGCCAGAGGACATCTTCGGAACCGGAGGCGATCAGCAAGGGGCGCGGAGCGATCAGGGCGCCCAGATTGGACCAATCCCAGCGGTAGTAATTGATCCAGAAGGCGCAGTCGCAGTGGCCTTGCACGCTTTGGTCGACCACCGCCTGCTCGATGCTTCCCGACTGGCAAACCGGGGCGACGCAGCGGATCCGTTTATCGGCAGCGGCCAGGCACCACGAGATCACGCCGCCACCGCTGAGGCCCGTCACTCCGAAACGCTCGGGATCGACATCGTCGCGGGTTTCGAGATAGTCCAGTGCCCGCATGGCGTTCCAGACCTCGGTTCCGGCCGGCGTGTAGCCACGGCTGGGCCAGTCCCAACGTCCTTCACGATAAGTACCGTGATGCAACCCCTGGGATTCGCCGACCTGAATCGGATCGAGAATCAACGCGATGTAGCCGTGTTGACCGAACCACCTGGCATTCTGTTGATAGGGAGGATTCACCTTGCCCGTGCTGTGACCACACAGGTAGAGGACTGCCGGCAGCGGACCCTCGACCTTGGCCGGCCGGTACAGATTGCCGGCGACATAGGCGCCGGGCGAACTTTGAAAGTGGATCTTTTCGACGACATAATCGCCACGGTCCAGCGTACCGGTCACCGTCGCCTGCATCGGCGTCCGTTCGGGCAGCGGTGACAGGCCCAGCATTTCGCGACACTGTTCGCGGCGCTCGTCCTCGGTCTCCTGCCACTGGACTGGACCGAGCGGTTCAGCCAGCGCACTGCCGGAGAGCCGCCGGGCATCGCCGCGAGCCGCGCCGTACAGGGAGAGCCAATCGTCGGCGGCTGCGGAAGTCGCCACGGCCATTACAAGCAGGCCAGCAATCGCGACCAGGCTGGGGAACTTCATTCGAAACCTCAAAAAAGAAGACTCGCAAAAGTCGACAAGAACTGCCGACAAAAGCTATCGGCGGGAACGAGCGAGGTGTCTTTATGGGAACCACACCACGCTGGCTACGCTCCCGCCCGTCGAACGCGGTACGAGTATCGGCTCGGGCTAGCCCAACGACCAGCCTTCGCGCGGTTCGCGGCGCAGGAAGGGTTCCGCTTCGGGACAGCCGGTGCATTCCATCTTGGCCGCGTCCCAATGGATTTTCTTGCCGACGCGGTAAGCCACGTTGCCCAAGTGATTGGCCTCGGTCAGCGGGCCGGCGTAAGAGAACGGGCTGGCCGTCTGGCCTTCGCCGCCGCAAGCAAGCACCCATTCCTTGTGGTGTCCGGGCGAATCGGGAACAAATGGCTCGGGTGGCTGGAAGTCGACAAACTTGTCTTCGGGCAGCAACACGTGTTTGCCGTAGTCCGACAGCAGCATGCCTCGGCTGCCCACGAACAGCACGCCGCTGCCCCACTGTGGGATCCCGCCATCGGTCCAGATCTGCGGTTTATGGGTGCCCTGGTACCAACTCATCTTCACCGGTGGCAGGTCGCCGCGAGCTCCGTACTCGTAGACCGCGGTCATCGAAGCCGGGGCGATCTCCGGATGCGGCGGGATCCCAAAGGCTTCGACCGTTCGCGGTGCGTCGAGCTGCAGCGCCCAGTAGGGCAAGTCGTTCCAGTGGCTGCCCAAGTCGCTCATCGTGCCATTGGCGAAGTCCCACCAGCGATACCAGTTGGGGCCTGGGAAATACACGTCGTGGTAGGGCCGATACGGCGCCGGACCCAGCCACAGGTCCCAGTCCAGGTAGTCCGGCGGCGTCATCGCTTGCTCGGGCCGGGCGGCGACGTACAGGCGGTCTTTGTGAGCGGTCGCTTCGGCCTGCGTCTGCAGGCCCCAGGCGCGGGAGACCCACACATGGGCTTCGCGCACGTCGCCGATCGCGCCGGACTGGATCAGTTCCACCACGCGGTGGTAGTTGTTGCCGGCGTGGATCTGGGTGCCCATCTGGGTGACCACACCGGCCTCGGCAGCGGCTTCGGTGATGCGACGCGTTTCGTCGACGTTGTAGGCCAGCGGTTTTTCGCAGTACACATGCTTGCCCAGCTGCAGGGCCGGCATGGTGGCGTAGGCGTGCGTGTGTTCGGTGGTGCTGACCACCGCCGCATCGATATCGTTGCCGAGTTCGTCGTACAGTTTACGAAAGTCGCTGAACCGCTTGGCTTTCGGAAAGGCTTCACCGATCCGGCCCAGGGTTCGCGAGTCGATGTCGCAGATGGCCGCCACATCGACCGCCCCGGTGCCGGTGATCGCCGCCAGGTTCGCGCCGCCGCGACCGCCGACGCCGATGAAGGCGACCCGCATGCGGTCATTGGCGGCCGCCAGGGCCGGCCGGTGCATCGTCAGGGCCGCTGCGGAGGCGACGCCGCCGGCCACGAGAAACTGTCGGCGGTCGAGATTCTGGGAACGGTGCTTGGTACGAGGCACGGTGGACTCCGGGCAAAAACGAGGTAGGGGCCGGCTCGGCCAGCGACGAAGCCTGCTCGAGGCTTAGCAAAGGCCGGGGAGATGGTTTCGGTGGGAGCCCAAAGTATAGTCGCTCCGCAGGCGGGCCGCTGTGTCGCCCCTCCGGGGCTTGAGATTCTTTGGGGGGGCTGGCAACCGGGGACTCACGTCCCCGGCAGGGGCTGTGTCGCCCTTCGGGCTGGCGGCGACGGTAACCCAATTAGCCGTAGGCGCGAGCCTCGGGTCTCATCCCGATCGATCCGGCCGCAGCCCAGCCGGTTCCAACACCCAGCACGGCTCCTTAACACCACGGGCTGGAAGCCTATGCCACTGGCTCAGCCCGCTGGGCGGCATAGGTGCGGCAGGGTCGACGTATCTGGCGGGGCGGACTTATTTGGCGTGGTCGACCAGTTCGGCGATGGTTTGGCGCAGGCGTTCTTCGCCGCCGAACCGCATCCCCAGCGATTGGATTTTGTCGACCGCGATCTGGTGCTTGGGTTGTTTGGGTTCGCCGCGAATCTCACTGCTGCTTCCGCTCAGCTCTTTGGCGATTTGGGCGACCTCGTACTGCGAGACGTAGCGGTCGTAGCAGTTGAACGCTTCGCCGGTGATCCCGTCGGCCGTCAGCAACAACCCGGCCGCACGAGCCACATCGGCCGCGTGGACTTCCTTGCCGCCGCCGCTGCAATCGACCGGTTCGCCGCGCACGACCGCGGCCACCAAGTCGTACCACTTGCTGCGTTCCGCCGGCGAGGCCGTCCCATAGACGCCGGTGGGCCGCAGCGCACAGATCGGGTAGCCCTCGCCCAGGCCGTAGCTGTGCACGAACTTTTCGATGGCTGCTTTGTGGGCACCGTAGTGGGACTTGGCCCACAGCGGATGGGTTTCGTCCAGGGGCCGGTCGGTGAGGATTTTGTCGTGCACGGCGCAGGTGGAGAAACACACAAACCGCCCTACCCCGGCCGCGCGAGCCGCTTCGATCAACTTCAATGTGCCCAGCACGTTCTTGTCGACGAACTCCACGACGTCGCCCTCGGCGCCGCCAAAGCCCTTGCCCGGTCGGTACAGCGCGGCATGCACGACGGCTTCACAACCCTCGACCAACCGCTGCGAATCCGCGGACTCGTCCAGCTCGCCTTCGACCCAGTCGATATCGTCCAGATGCTGCAGGCCGCTGCGATCGCTCGACGGCCGATACCAGCACCGGAGGGAGTGTCCCTGGCTGACGAGATGTTCGGCCAAGTAGTGACCAATAAAACCCGTCGCCCCGGTCAGTGCAATCTTCATTGTTCGCTCCCTTGCGTTTGGCGTCATCGATATTGTCTTGTTGATATTGTCTTGTTCCGGCTGTTACCGAAATGGTGAAGCCCGAACAGGACGCTGGCAAGGGCATGCTGCAGACGGTCCTCGGCGGCAGGTGATTGGCATGCGAAGTGCAGCAAATTTCGGCGGTTCCCGCGACAGCGTCGCATCCGTCAACGCCGCGTTCCGCAAGCCATCCGCATGAGTAAACGTAAGCAGAAAACCGAGCTCGAACTCGTCCGCGCCTACGACGACATCCCGCAGGACAACCGTCACTACCGCGTCTTGATCGATCGCGTGTGGCCGCGCGGCGTGAAGAAGGAGGACCTGTCGGTCGACGCTTGGCCCAAGGAGCTCGCCCCCAGCGAGGAGCTTCGTCAGTGGTTCGACCACGATCCGGAGAAATGGGACGAATTCCGCGAGCGGTATTTCAAGGAACTCGACGACGTCGGCGATCAAGTGTCCGAGATGATCGAGGAGGCCGGCAAACGCACAGTCCTTTTGATCTACGGAACCAAAGACGAAGAACACAACCAAGCCGTCGCCCTTAAAGAATGGATCGAGAAACACGATGTCGGATGAAAGCGTCTATCCCCAGCCAAACCCACAGCACGGTGCGAAGCGCAAACGCTTGACGCCGAACCAAACCGAAGCCTTCAAAGCGTTCAGCAAAGCCGTGTTCGCGGACGGAGCGCTGCCGGCCAAAACCAAACAGCTGATCGCCGTCGCCGTCGCCCATGTGACCCAGTGTCCCTACTGCATCAAGGGTCACACCAAAGGTGCTCTGCAAAGTGGCGCCGACGCCGAGGAGATCATGGAAGCGATCTGGGTCGCGGCCGAAATGCGCGCCGGAGCGGCTTACGCCCATTCGGCGCTGGCTCTCGAAAAGCTGGCCGACGAGGATGCGGACGGCTCATCGCAGTGAGCGTGTAATCAACCCGAGGAGGCCAGCAGGCTAATCATCCCGAGGAGGCCAGTAGGCCGGCGATTCGCTGCCGCAGCGCCGGCAACAGATCGCGGACGAACCAAGGATTGTGCTTCAACCAGCCGTTGTTTCGCGGACTCGGATGGGGCAGCGGAAAAAGGGCGGGCGCAAAATCACGCCAGGCCGCGACGTTCTCGGTCAACGTGCGGCGGCGACCCTCGGGCAGATAATGCGTTTGTGCGTAAGTGCCGATCAGCAGCGTCAGCTCAACCGCCGGCAACCGTTCGAGCAAGGACGCGTGCCACAGCCGTGCGCATTCTTTTCGCGGAGGAAGATCGCCCGAGGTGCCGCGGCCGGGATAGCAGAATCCCATCGGCATGATGGCGACGAAGTCCGGGTCATAGAACGTATCATGGTTCAGGCCCGTCCAGTCTCGCAGGCGAGCCCCGCTGGCATCGTCCCAGGGGATCCCCGACTGGTGCACGCGGCGCCCGGGCGCCTGACCGATGACGAGAATCTTGGCTCCCGCGGCGGCTTGGAGCACCGGCCGTGGACCGGCAGGAAGCTGTTCCTCGCATTCCCGGCACTCGCGGATCTGTTCAAGCAGTACCGGAAGATCCATGTCCGTCCCTGCTCGGAGCGTGCAGGCTGTGCCGAGGCTTCTGACTGTGCCACGCTCGCTCGATCTCGATCGCCCGCGGAAACAGTAGGTCTGCCTTCAAGAATACGTGGTGCGTCGTTTCGATATGATTGCACAGTTCGGTCAGCGAGGCGTCCTCCCAGTGCGTACGTTTTGACGTGGACATGTGGTGCTTCCCTCCAAATCGGTGGATCAGTTCGGGGCATATGCCGCAATCACGGTGCCAGGAAGCTCGGTTTCGTCGCTGTTTGGTCGCGGCAAATCGACACGCGGCGCGGGCGGTAGCGTCGCAGGCGGTTGGCGGACCGGCGAGCCATGGCGGCCGAGACGACCACCGTCGCGATGCAGCCAGCTCGGCCGTCGCTCGGCGGCACTGCAGAGGCGTCCAGCGCTCAAGTACTCAGTGTCACGGCGAATTGGCGCCGACAACCTTCGGTGACGGGAATTTTTTTAGGCGTTTTCCTTCACAGGCTGGAAGCCTATGCCACTGGGTTTCACAGGCTGGAAGCCTATGCCACTGGGTTTTCACAGGCTGGAAGCCTATGCCACTGGCTTTCACAGGCTGGAAGCCTATGCCACTGGGTTTCACAGGCTGGAAGCCTATGCCACTGGGTTTTCACAGGCTGGAAGCCTATGCCACTGGGTTTTCACAGGCTGGAAGCCTATGCCACTGGGCTGGAAGCCTATGCCACGTTTAATCCTGGGAAGCCAGACGTTGGTTTCGGCCGGTGACCCAGGCGGGGCGGATGGCATCGAGATCGATACCGGCTTGGGTTAGGGCTGCGTCCCACGAACCGAAAAACTCTCGGGCCGCCTTGTACAGCGCGTGATCACGATGCTCGTAGACTTTGCCATGCGTCATCGCGCGGGAATTCAAGGGCAACCCTTCCGCCTGACGCCTTCGCAGCTCGGCCGTTACCTCTTCGGCCGCTGAGTAGGATTTGTACTGGCGGTCGCGTAACGCTTCGTAGTCTTGGTGTTTGCGGACGATCTGGTTGTAGTCGATGCCTGCCGCGCGGATGGCCGCTTCCCAGCTGCCGAACAGCTTGCGAGCGGTATACAGCAGCGGTGCGTCGACGTGCTGGCCCCCGGTTACGCCGCGAGTGTGCAGCGGCTCGCCGGCCTTTTGTCGCCGCTGAATCTCTTCCAACAAGTCGGCTTCGTCCAAGTACTTTCGCTGGGGATTGAGGTTCTTCTGGTTGTAGCTCTTGGGATCGACGCCGATCGCCCGGATCGCGGATTGCCAGTCGCCGAAGAAACCGCTGGCCATGAGGTACAAGTATTTATCCGCTTCGGCACTGGTCAGCGTGGTCACGGACAACTGCGTCACGTCGGCGCTGCGGCGGCGGAGTTCGTCGAGCACCTCGTCGCGGGTTCCCAGCGGCGTCTTGGACGCTTGTTTGATTTGGCTCGACGTGCCGCCCGCCTTGGCCACTGCGGCGTGCCAACTGGGAAAGAAGCGAAAGGCGGCTTTCCACAGCTGGATATTGTTGTGCGTACCGAAGTAGACATCCAACGGGGCGACACTGAAGCCGTACCGCCGGTGCTGGGCAATGCCGGCGAGGACTTCCTCGGCGGATTCGTAACGGGTGATGCGATGACGCAGATCTGCAGGGACGTCGGCTGCATCCAAGGCCGCTTCCCAACTGCCAAAGTACAGCGACGCCGCTCCGCTCAATTGCGCACCATCGGGCAACCGACTAACCGAGACGTGCGGCAAATCCGATAGTTCGTCCTGCAAGCGCCGCAGGTCCCGGATCACGCTGTCCTTGGTCAGGTACCGATCGCCGCCGAACAGCGGATCCGACCGGTCCACGCCCGCTGCATCCAGGGCGGCCGTCCAGTCGCCGTAGCGTTGCAGCGCCCAGGCCACCACGCGCGGACGGCGATCGTGTTCGTCGCGGACTGCCAGCACCGCTTCGGCGGTGCTAAGCAGACCGGCGGCGTGGCGTTGCTGGAGAAACGCCTGCAGGTCCGCCAGATCGAAATCCTGGGCGCGGCTGCAACCGCGATAGACCGCCGGATTCAAACCGACGCGTCGCAGGGCGTGATCCCAATTGCTGATCCCTAGATGATGATGCACCGCACTCATCAGTGCGACATCGATTTCACCGATCGTCGACGCCTCCATCCAGGTGCCTTGATTGGCGTACTCTTTGATCCGGTCCAGGATGTACTCCGGCGAGAGAAAGGGTTCCCAGTGCGGCAGCCAGCCCGGGGGCGGCGTTTCCTTGGGACCCATCATCGCCGCCCGCCTCGCTTCGCTGATCAGGTCGGCATCTGGAAACTGTTCGCGGTAGTCTTCGCCGCTCAGCTGATGGGCGAGCAGATGCGTGTTCAGCATGCGATACGCTTTGCCGCACAGCCGACAGCGGACGGTCTCGCGAACGTGGATGCGAATTGTTTTGTACGATAACCCCGCGTCCTCGAGAGCCTGTTTCCAACCCCAGTACGGCTCCACCGCATACACCGCGCGGACCAATTCCGGTTGCTCGCGTTTGACCGGGGCCAGATTCAGCGGTTGCCGGTTGATGTGTCGTTTGCGGATGGCTGACAGCACGGCTTGTTTCTGCATCGCTGCCCCTCTCGAAGGCCGACTACCAGACGAATCACTTTGTTCGCCACAGTCTTCATTTTGCCGCGGCGAGCGTTCTGCTTAAAGTGTAACGAACGGTCCGAAGTGTAACGAAAGTCGCACTGCATTGGCAAAGTGGTCAATGTTCGGCCCCTGCGGCCCGACTTCGTGTTAATATCGAAGCTGGCGACCCCGCCGACCAAAGCGGTCAATCCCACCTGCAGAAATTCCCTCCTCCACAGATCGAGCATCCTGATGCGCTTTCGAAAACCCTCTTGGTTCCTGCTGGCTCTGGCCATCCTCCTCTGCGGCTCACCCCGTGCCCAGGCGGAGCAGAAGCAGCCCGACGGACCCTTCGTGTTCGGATACGTCAATGAGAACAGCCGCGTCGCCGGGGACACACTCGCATTCCATCTGTCTTGCAGTGGCGAGGAAGTTGCCATTTCCATCGATCGCGTGGGAACAACGCGCGAACGGGTTTTCGAGAAGACCGATATTGCGTGCCAGGCCTACCCGATTCCCGACCGCGCCTCGTCCCACGGTTGTGACTGGCCGGCCGCCTTCAGCATGCCGGTCCCCGAGCAGTGGCGAAGCGGTTGTTACATCGCCACGGTCCGTTTGACCGGCGACGACCAGACCGCCAGCACCTCGATCCTGTTTGTGGTCCGTTCCGCTCGACCGGGGCAGGACACCAAGATCCTGTTGCAATTGGCGACCAACACCTACAACGCCTACACCAACTGGGGCGGGCACAGCCTTTACGGCTACCACGATCGCGACGGCCTGCAGGGGCATCGCGTCTCGTTTGAGCGTCCGATCTATCCCCAGTTCAACAACTGGGAACTGCCCTTTGTGCAGTGGGCCGAAAACAACGGCTACCAGATCGATTACGCCGTCAACCTGGATCTGGAACGCCATCCGGAAATCCTCCAGCACTACAACCTGGTGCTGAGCGTCGGTCACGACGAATACTGGTCGTCAGCGATGCGAGACAACTTGGAACAATTCATCTCTGACGGCGGAAACGTCGCCTTCTTCAGCGGCAACACCTGTTGTTGGCAGGTCCGCAGCGAAGACGACGGCCAGGCGCTGACGTGTTGGAAGCAGGCCTACAACATGGATCCGCTGTACCGCGTGGGCGACCAGGGTTTGCTCAGTACGCTGTGGAGCCATCACTTGATCGGGCGTCCGGAGAATGAATTGACCGGCGTTGGATTTTTGTGGGGCGGCTACCACAAGAGTCACGGCCAGTTCATGGACGGGGACGCGGCGTTCAAAGTCCATCGTCCGGATCACTGGCTGTTTGAGGGCACGGACCTGAAACGCAACGACAAGTTCGGCTCGAAAGACACCATCGTCGGCTATGAGTGCGATGGTTGCGAACTGGAGTGGAAGGACGACCTGCCTTTCCCGACGCATCGCGACGGCACACCGGAATCGTTCACCGTGCTGGCCACCTGCCCTGCCCGCTGGGCTCCCGGAGACAGCTACTGGTACGACCGCTTTCCCAAAGATCGCGTGGGGGCTGCCGTGCTGGGCACCTACACCCGTGGCGGGACCGTCGTGACCAGCGGCACCACGGACTGGGCGCACGGCTTGAAGGGTCAGGACCCGGCCGTCGTCCAGATCACCAAGAACGTGCTCGACCGACTTGCGAAACGTCAGGAAACAGGATCGAAACCATGATTCGCAGTCCGCTTCTCAGTCGACCCTGGACGTCGCTCGCTCTCGGCTGGGTTCTGCTGGCCGGCGCCGCTTCGCACCTTTGGGCCGACCAGCGTCTGGACCAGATCGAAGTCGCCGCCGGTTTTCGCGTCGAGACCGTGGCCGCCGAACCGTTGGTGCAGGATCCAGTGGATTTCGACTGGGGTCCCGACGGCAGGCTGTGGGTTGTGGAAATGGCCGACTATCCGCTGGGCATCGATGGCGACCGAAAACCGGGCGGCCGCGTCCGCGTACTGGAGGACCGTGATGGCGACGGAGTCTACGACCATAGCACGCTGTTCGCCCAGCGTCTGAGCACGCCCAACGGAATCCTCTGTTGGCGAGGGGGCGTGCTGGTAACCGCCGCGCCGGACGTGGTTTATCTGGAGGACACCACCGGCGATGGCCGCGCCGATCGCCGCGACGTGCTGTACACCGGCTTTGGCGAGGGCAATGAACAGCACCGCGTTAATGGGCTGCGCTGGGGTCTGGATAACTGGGTCTATCTGGCCAACGGCGACAGCGGCGGGACGATCACCTCGACCAAGACCGGCGAAACGGTCCAGCTCCGCGGTCGCGACCTGCGAATCCGTCCCGACACCGGCGAGCTGGAGGTGCAATCGGGACAGACGCAGTACGGCCGCAACCGCGACGACTGGGGCAACTGGTTTGGCTGTAACAATCCCAATCCCATCTTTCATTATGTGCTGGATGAACAGTATTTGGCGCGGAACCCACACCTGACCTTTCCGGCAGCGCGACATGACATCCGTCGTGGCGACACACGCGTTTATCCGATCGGCCCGATCATCAGCCACTGTGATCCGCAGTACCGAGCGATCGGAGCCACGCCGCGGTTTACCTCCGCCTGCGGAACGATGATCTATCGCGACAACTTGTTCGGACCGGATTACGAACACGTCAGCTTCACCAGCGAACCGGTCTACAACATCGTTCACGCCCGCAAACTGCTGCCCCAAGGCGTAACGTTCGAAAGCCACAAGCTGCACGCGGAGACCGAAGAGTTCTTCCGGTCGGCTGATCCGTGGTCGCGGCCAGCATGCATCCACACTGGACCGGACGGCGCGTTGTACCTCGCCGACATGGTGCGGGAAGTGATCGAGCATCCCGAGTGGATCGACGACGAACTGGAAAAGACGCTGGACGTTCGCTCCGGATCGCATCTGGGTCGTATCTATCGCATCGTGCCCGAGAACGTCCAGCCGCGTGACGTCCCACGGCTGGACCGCATGAACACGGCGGAACTGGTTCGAGTACTGGAGAGCTCCAACGGTTGGCAACGGGATCTGGCCCAGCGGATGCTGCTGTGGCAGGCTGATCCGCAAGCCGCCCCGCACCTCCGACGGCTTTACGAGACCAGTTCGCGGCCACTGGCCAGGCTGCACGCGTTGTGCACGCTGGCGGGCCTCGGCTCGCTGCAACCGCAGACGGTGCTCTCGGCCCTGGACGATCCCCATCCCGGCGTCCGGCGTCATGCCGTTCGAATGCTCGAGTTCCACTGGGACGGTTGGTCCGGTGACCGGCAAACGGCCGGCCGCCGCCTGCTGGAATCACGGGCCGCCGATGAGGACCCGATGGTGCGAATGCAGGTCGCGTACAGCTTGGGCGAGATCGATGCGCCGGGGACAGGTAAACTGCTCGGTGCCCTGCTGGCCGCCGACGGCGATGATCCGTGGCTGCGGGCTGCGATCCTCAGCAGCGTCCATCGAGACAATCTGCCGTCCGTCGTGGAGTCCTTCCTCGCCGACCGCGCCGGCCCGTCCGTCTCGCTTGCTTCATTGCTGGTCATGGCGTCTCGGATCGACCAGCCGCAGACGCTGGAAACCATTCTTTCACAGTTGTCCACCGAACCGCGGGCTTGGCAGACCATCCACGCCTGGTTCCGCACGATCGGTCCGACCGAGCCCATCGAACAATTCGGTTTGTCTCAGCAAGCGACCGCCGCGCTGGGCCGCATTCTCGACCGTGCGACGTCGTTGCTGGAAACGAATGAAAGCAGCACCGCCGAAAAGACGGTCGCCGTGGAATTGCTGGGTTACCGGCGCGAGCAAACCGAACAGGACGTCGAGCGGCTCGAATCGCTGCTCGCGCCGGCTCATCCGTCCGCCCTACAGATTGCGGCGATCGACCGGCTGGCCCAACTGGATCGCCCGCAGACTGTTTCGCGGCTGGCCCGTCACTGGAAATCCCTCAGTCCGCAAGTTCGCTCGCACGCGCTGTCGATCATCCTGCAGAACCAACAGTCGACTCAAGATCTGTTGACCAGCATCGGCGAGGGAAGCATTGCCCGAACCAGCCTGTCCGCCGAGCAACGGGTGCAGCTGCTGAATCATCGCTCCGAAGCGATTCGGCAGCTGGCGACCGAGGTTCTCAAGCAGCACAGCCGCGATCGCCAAGCCGTCGTCGAGGCCTACTCGCCGGCGATCGCGTTGTTCGACCAGGGCAAGACCGATCTCGATCAGGGACGGGCCCTGTTTGCGACCAAGTGCGCCAGTTGCCACCGGCTGGAGGACCGCGGACACGTGGTCGG
Organism: Roseimaritima sediminicola; assembly: GCF_009618275.1. Classification (GTDB taxonomy): domain Bacteria; phylum Planctomycetota; class Planctomycetia; order Pirellulales; family Pirellulaceae; genus Roseimaritima; species Roseimaritima sediminicola. Next base: position 42,325 of record NZ_WIAD01000031.1, on the reverse strand, counting down.
CCCCCAACTGGAACTGCTGACCAACCGCACGCCCAAAGCGATTCTGACCGCGGTGCTGGATCCCAACCGTGCGGTAGAGGACAAATACCTGCAGTACCAAGCCGTCACCCTCGACGGGATCATCTATACCGGCGTGCTCACATCGGAGTCGGATCACAGCGTGACCCTCGCGGCCTCCGATGGCAAGACGCACGAGCTGCTGCGCAGCGAACTCGAGATGCTGCAGAGCTCGGGCGAGTCGATGATGCCGGTCGGCCTGGAGGAAGGCCTGTCGGTCGAACAGGTCGCCTCGTTGATCCACTACGTCGTGAAAACCATCACGCTGGAGATCGAGCAGCCCGAGACCGGCGAATGAGTGGCATAGGCTTCCAGCCTGTGAATACAAGCTCGCCGACCGGACAGCCTAAGTTGCGTCGGAAAACCTGAGCCGGAACGGTTTGTTCGGGCCCACGTGCCGGCACTGGGCGTGCTCTGGGAAACGCCCTGGGATCAGGACGTTTATTTCTCGCCTTGGTTCGCTTCGCCGAAGAACGGAAACAGCTCGCGGATTTCGGCTTCGCTGGGCTGGTGGCCGTATTCGCAGATCTCGAAGGCTTCGGCGTACTGCACCGCTTTGCCACGTTCCTCACCGTACCGGCGGATCAGGGCATCACGGTATTTCCTTGCTTCGCCTCCGGCGCGATTGTCCCATACCTGACGAACGTGCTCCAGCCGCGCTTCCTTCAAGCGTGCCGGTGGGGCCTGAGCGGCTTTCTCGGCGTTGCTCAGGGCACCGCCGTCGAAGACTTGCGATTCCAGTTCGGCGATCGCCTCGACCTTGGTTTCGAAGGCGTCATCGATCGAAACGGCGATGTCGGCGTTGAAGGGATACGGTTTCGTAAAACGGTCGCTGGAGTACAGGAAGACGGGATTCTTTTCCAACGCCGGGACGTCGGGGCAGAAAAACGGGACGGCCACCATGAAGGAAGCGTCCTGCACCAGAACACCCACGTAGCGATGGTCCGGATGGTAGTCCCAGGGACGATGGGCGATCACGACGTCGGCTTTCCAGTCGCGGATCAAGCGGGTGATCTTTTTGCGATTCTCCAGCGTGGGCATCAATTCGCCATCGTGGATGTCCAGCACTTCCGAAGTCGTGCCCAGAATCTCGGAGGCTTTGCGAACCTCCTCGGTACGGCGTTTGGCCAGTGCCCCGCCGGCCATTTCCCAGTGTCCGATGTCGCCATTGGTGACAGACACCAGTTTCACGTGGTGCCCCAGTCGCGACCATTTCACTGCGGTACCGCCCGCGCGATACTCCGCGTCGTCGGGATGCGCCCCGAAGACGATGATTCGCAGTTTGCCATCGTCCCCCGCAGCGTCGTCAGCGACAGCGGCGGGTACGGCGAGCAGGAGGGTCGTAAGGAGACAAAGTAACCGGCGCATGAGCATCCTCGTTGAACAGCAAGTAGATCGACACAGACAAAGAATCCTGGCGCCTTCAATTCAGCCGACGCTAGAAGATCAGCTGGGCGCGAAGACCGGCAACGGTGGCCGTGTCGACATTCTCGCGGGCCGGTACGATGAATTGCAAGTCCGGGGTGATGTGCAGCCACGGGGTGACGGCCACATTGTAAAACATTTCGACGCCCTGCCCGTCGCCCACCGGGCCCACGGCCGCCTGCAGCAGCGGTCCCAATTCGTCGCTGGTGCCCGCGTAGTACCAGCCCACGCCGAACGTGTCGCTCTGGCGACCGCGAAGCTGGCTGTTGCCGCCCACCCCAAAACTGAGGAACCAGGACAGCGGGTTGGTCTGGTCGTCGGCCAAGCCGGCGCGACCGAACACGCCCCAGCCCTGCTGCGGGTTGCATGCATCGGTGACCAGGTATTGGTCGAAGTTCCAGTACAATGCCCACGAATCGCTTTGCCGAGCAATCGGGACATTCGGCAGAACGATCCGCGGATCCTGGCCCAGGCTGGCCACGTCGCGACTGCTCCAGGTGCCGCCCACCAGCTGATGCCCGGGCATCCCGAACAACTGCGTTGGCAAACGCAACTCCGCAGCCAACGTGACTCCTTCGCTGTACAGCTCGCTGATCCCGCTCGTCCGCGCCGTATCGGTGGGGTTCAGAACGCTGAACTGAAACAGCGGCTGGGCTCCCTCGCCCAGAACCACAAAGCCGACGCCCAGGGTGGAGTAAGGCACCGTCCGCAGCAGTGTCGGATTGACGACAAATCCCAGGTTGGAAAACTGCGTCTTGCCGCGACCGTGCGCGAAGGCGTTAAGGTCGCCATCGAAGGTGTCCAGTTTTCCGAAGAAGACTCCGAACTGTTCCGAAAACATCTGGGTGAACAACACGTTGGTCAGATAGACCTCTTCGCTGTCGAGCACGGGAAGACTGGCCACGACGTTGGAAGGCAGCAGCGCACCGGTCGCCCCACCCAGCGGCTCTCCATAACGATGTTCCGCTCGCAACTTGACGAACAACCCTTCCTGGACACCCAGCTTGCCCATGTCCATGTTCACGACGTAGTCGTTGTGGCCGGCAAAGCGGAACTCTCGGTCGACCCCACCATCGGCCACGCCCATGTAGAACAACGTCGCATCGGCATCGACAGTAATGCCATGCTGGGCGAAACCACTGCGAAACCCGCAACAGTCGCCCAGCAAACCCGGAGGGATGTCTACCGGTGCGAGGCAGGCAGCCATCGACGGGTACCCATCGCAGGGCTCGGCGGCCTGGACATCGATCGCGGGGACCGCGGCCAGGGGGGCGCAAACCGCGGGAATCAGCAGCGAGAGAAAGCGGCGCAGCAGCGTCGCTGCGAAGCCCTTGTGTTCGACCCGATATTGCATCGTGTTTCCTCTCGCGGTGTTGGAGGGACCGGCGCACCACGACTGACCAGCGCACCACGGTACAGAATCTGTTGTGCAAAGGAGATCGCCCACCGCGCGGGGGCGGGCTGAACAAAAAAGCAAACACCAGTCAGAATTCACGCAGAGCGGTGACGCGAACGCCGCACGGCGAAACTCTCACAATTAACAGGGTTGTGCTCCGCGCCCGCGCGATGCCTTCACAAAACGTCCAGCCCCTCCAGGCCGCGGGACCGTCCCGCAGCGTGGATGCTTCGATGTGGACGGGGTTCACGCGTTCGATGCTCGGCTCGCCGACGGTTATACTCGGTCCCCACAGATGCTCGTCGCCGACGTCGATCCACCCTTACCACCGCTTTTCCGAGAGGGTCCGCGTCGGCCTGCCATAACAACCCCTCGAGCCCATGTCTTTTCACCTGTCTTTTCACCGCTGTTTATTCATTCTGGTCGTCTGCCTGCTGTCGGTCCGAGGGGGCTCTGCCCAGCAGCCAACGGACGATCTGCTGACGGCCGAGGAGCGTGCTTGGCTGGCAGCCCATCCGGTCATTCGCCTGGCTCCCACGCCCGATTACCGGCCCGCCGAGTGGTTTGACGAGGAGGGCAACTACGTGGGAATCACCTCCGATTACATGCGCGAATTGGAGCGAATCCTGGGCATCCAATTTGAAATTGTGCAGACGGATTCCTGGTCGGAAAACCTGCGCATGCTGCGCGAGCGCGAAGTCGACATGTTCCCGCTGGCCGCCGAAACGCCCGACCGTTTGGAGTACGCTCGCTTTACCGAAGCATACATTCATTTTCCGGCGGTGATCCTGGTTCGCCACGGCGACGAAACCTTGGACATGCAGGCCCTCAAGGGGCAACGCGTGGCGGTAGCCGAAGGGTACGCGACCCATCGCTACCTGCAAGCCAATCACCCGGACCTCGAACTGGTCCCCGTGCTGACGGCTCGCGAGGGCTTGTTCGCGGTTTCTTCCGGAGCCGTCACCGCCTTCATCAGTGACTACGCTTCGGCTTCCTACGTGATCGAGAGCGAAGGCATCGCCAATGTGCGCGTCGCGGGCGAAAGCGGCTTTGTCTACCACATGGGATGCTGCGTCCGCAGCGACTGGCCGGAACTGGTAGGGATTCTGCAAAAAGGTCTGGATACGATTTCTCCGGAACAGCGCAAAGTGATCACCAATCGTTGGGTGACGCCTCTGCCCCCACCGACACCGCTGTACCAACAGCGTGGATTCTGGATCGTGGTCCTGTCCACCCTGGCGTTGATCGGCGCGATTGTCGCCTGGAACCGTTCGCTGAAACGTCTGGTCATGCAGCGCACCGAAGAGCTGCGGCGACACCGCGATACGCTGGAGGAAACCGTTCAACAGCGCACCGCCGAACTGAACGAAGCCCGGTTGGCAGCCGAATCGGCCAGTCAGGCCAAAGGCGATTTCCTGGCCAATATGAGCCACGAAATTCGCACGCCGATGAACGCGATCATCGGCATGAGCGAGTTGGCGCTCGACACCGACCTAAATCGCGAACAACGCGAATACCTGCAGACCGTGTTGTCCTCCGGCGAAGCCCTCTTGATGTTGATCAATGACATCCTGGACTTTTCTAAGATCGAAGCCGGCAAACTGGATCTGGATACGGTCAGCTTTCGGCTCCGCGACGTGCTGGGCGATGCCACGCATACCTTGGCCGTCCGCGCTCACAAGAAGGGTCTGGAACTGGCCTGCCACGTCTTGCCCGATGTTCCGGATTACCTGCTCGGCGATCCGGGCCGACTTCGACAAATCGTCGTGAACCTGATCGGCAACGCCGTCAAATTTACCGAGGAGGGTGAAGTCGTTCTCAAAGTCGATATCGAATCTCGCGACCAAGAAACGGTGCTTTTGCACTTCGCCGTTTCGGACACCGGCATCGGGATTCCAGAACATTTGATCGACAAGGTATTCGGGGCCTTCGACCAGGCCGATACCTCGACCAGCCGCAAGTTCGGCGGGACCGGACTGGGACTGTCGATCTCCAGTCAATTGGTGGCCTTGATGGATGGGCGAATCTGGGCCGAAAGCACCGTCGGGATCGGCACGACGTTCCACTTTACAGCTCGATTTGCCGTTCAAGATCCGGCCACGATACCGGTGGCCGCCGAGCTGAGCGAGTTGCAGGGGCTGCGAGTACTGGTGGTCGACGACAACCACACGAACCTCAAAATCCTGAATGAAATGCTGTCGCAGTGGGGCCTGGTTCCGACGATCGTCGACAGCCCTCAGCGAGCCATTGCGATGCTGGGTGAGTCCGATCCGCCGCCGTTTCAGCTGATTCTGTCCGACGTCAACATGCCGGGCATGGACGGTTTTGATTTCCTGGGCTGGGTGCGGACGCAATCCAAACTGCAGGACGTGACCGCGATGATGCTGACCTCGTCGCGCAGCAGCGGTGACTCCGCCCGTGCAAAAGCCATCAACGTGGCCGCGTTGCTGACCAAACCGGTCAAACAATCGCAGCTGCTGGAGGAAATCGGCATGGCGATGGGCGCGAGTGGATCCCTGTTGCCCAAACCGCCGGCCGCCGACAACGAGGACTCGGCCACGACCGCGCCGCTGCGAATCCTGTTGGCCGAGGACCACCCGCCCAATCAGCAATTGGCCGTGCGTCTGCTGGAAAAACGAGGCCACACCGTGGTGGTCGCCAACAACGGCCGCGAAGCCATCGAAGTCCTCGGGAAAGAAGATTTCGACCTGTTACTGACCGATATCCAGATGCCGGAAATGGATGGGTTTGCAGCCACCAAAGCGATTCGCGAGGCGGAAGAGGCCAGCGGCCGACACCTGCCCATCATCGCCATGACCGCTCATGCCATGAAGGGCGACGCCCAACGCTGCTTGGACGCCGGTATGGATGGCTACGTCTCCAAACCCGTCCGCCGCAAAGCACTGTATACCACTATCGAGCAGGTTATCCAGAAAACCAACGCAGCCGCCGCCCCGCCCGGCGTGCCACCCGGCGAAGGCGAACCCAAAGCCGCGGCGGAACCAAAAGCCGAGGCGGAACCAAAAGCCGAGGCGGAACCAAAAGCCGAGGCGGAATTAAAAGCTGAGGTGGAACCGAATGCCGAGGTGGAACCGAATGCCGAGGCGGAATTAAAAGCCGCGGCGGAACCGAATGCTGCGGCGGAACCGAATGCTGCCGGCGGGGCCGACCGCGGCGCAAGTGCTGCGGCCGATGCCGACCGGCTGGCGAACCAGCAGCCGGTCGAGGAGGTGTTCGACGAGGAAGAACTGGCGGCGGAGTACGAGGACGACGAGGAGCTGTTGGAGGAGATGATCCAATCGTTCTTCGACCTGGTCCCGCAGTTGATCGAGAGCCTCGAACAAGCCATCGCGGCCGATGACGCCGCCGGGGTGTGTCAACACGCCCACACGATCAAGGGTGGCAGCGGCAACTTCTTTGCCAAGGCCGCCTTCGAAACCGCACAACGGCTCGAACAGGCGGGCAAGGACGCGGCGCTGGCCGAGGCGGAGTCCCTCTGCCGACGCTTGCGCGCCGAACTGACGCGTCTGGAAAGCGAACTGCGACGCTGCCTGCAAGCCTGAGTCCGGCGCCATCGCGGACCGCCGAAGCCAAGCCTCGAAAACTATCCCTCCCTGACTGGAATCCTGCCTTGAACGTATTGATCGCGGAAGACGAATCGGCCACCCGAATCCGACTACAGCGGAACCTGGAAAAACTGGGGTTCCAGGTCACCGCGGCGGCCGACGGCGCGGAGGCTTGGCAACGATTCCAGGAAAACGCGTTCCCGCTGGTGCTGACCGACTGGATGATGCCCGAGATGGACGGGCTGGAACTGGTCCAGAAAATCCGCTCGGCCGCCCAGCAACCCTACACCTACGTGATCATGCTGACCGCCAAGAGCGAGAAGCACGAGATCGTCCAGGGCATGGAAGCGGGCGCGGACGATTTCGTAACCAAACCCTTCGACCGCAACGAACTCCGCGTTCGCGTGGGCGCCGGCAAACGCATCCTGGAACTCGAGCAGACACTGTCGCTGCAGAACCAACGCATGAAAACCGACCTGGACGCGGCAGCGGATCTCCAGTTCTCGATGCTTCCGGCCCATGCACCCGAGGTCACGGGCGTGGAGTTCGCTTGGAAGTTTCGTCCCTGTGACGAATTGGCCGGAGATATCCTGGGCGCGTTCAAACTGGGCGACGATCAGGTGGGTTTCTACGTCGCCGACGTCAGCGGCCACGGCGTTGCGGCGTCCCTGCTGTCGGTCAGCATCAGCCGCATGATGGACCCCACGCCCTCACGAACTTCCCTGTTGTACGACGCCGATAACGGCGACGACGCCCTCCGGGTCCGCGCCCCCAGCGACGTGCTCCGCGAGCTGAACCGCCGATTCCAGATCGAACAATGCGGCGGACGGTTCTTTTCCATGTGCTACGGGATCCTCGACCCGCGGACCCGGAAACTGAAGCTCGCTTCGGCGGGCCACCCGCCGGTCTTGCGCGTCAGCCCGACCGCCGGCGCCGTGCCTCTGGACGCGTCCGGGATGTTGATCGGCGTGATCGATGACTACGAATTCGACGACTGCGAAATCCAGCTGAATCCCGGCGATCGATTGGTGGCCTATTCCGACGGCGTGGTCGAACAACTGGACGAGCACGACGAGGAGTTCAGCGAACAGCGGCTCGGCAAACACTTGATCGAAACGCAAACGCGGCCCCTGGCCGAAGTGCTCGAGGGGATCGAAGCCGCCGTGCTGGCCTGGAGTCACGCGGGCCGCCTGAACGACGACCTGTCGATCCTAGCCCTCGACCTCTAAAGGGTGCATCCGGGGTTCTCGGAGGGCCACCTTGATTGTGGTGACACCTCTAAGCACGTCGCAACATTTCATTCGGCTTTACTCTCCCTCTGGGAGGGTCGGGCTCCCCGGGCCTAAGAGCCCGACCCTCCCGCTGCGCGGGAGGGTGTTGTCGCGGGGTTTCACCGAAAGATTCATGCCGACGTGCTTAATGTGGATTGGGTAGGACTTTGAGAAACACGGACGTTCCACGATAGACTTGGCGGCCGGCTTTGGGGTACTGGTCCGTAACCGTATCGGTCGCGCCGGCCGCTTCGGTCGCGTTCATCAGCGGCAACTCGGCGGCATCCAACGCCTCTTGAGCCGCTTGCCAAGTCTTCCCGACCAAATCCGGAACTTTCAACTTGGCCTGCCGCCGCCGGGCTCGCTCGAACCTCCAGACGGCCACGGGACTGCCCGCATCAACGGTGGCACCGGCGCGGGGAAACTGTAGATACACCGTCTGCGGCTTGATATCGGCTCGCCAGTTGTCAGGCGAGATGAAGTAGACGCCCGGCAGCGGCTCGAGACCGCGCAGCCGCAGCAGCTGGACACCTCGCTGCATCGATTCGCCCTTCAGATCGGGCGTCGCCACACCGGACCCGGGATCCGCGGCGATGGCCGAAAGCAACACTAGGCAAGCAATCACGACTCTCTCCATTGGCTGGAAACTAAAAACACGCTACCGGTTCGGTCTCTCACCGTTGCCCTCGCCATAGCTGACCCTCACGTCCACGAACAGATCGACGCTGTCTCCGGCGACCAGACGCGTTCCCGCTCTGGCTTGCGTATGCGAGGCGTAAGCAGATTCGATCCGCGCTTGCTCGCTGCTATTACCTCCGATCAACGAAGCCAACGCTTGACCGAACATAAACGTGCGGAACTCTCCGACGCTCATACGGCGCGTTCCTCCGCGAGGCACGATCGTAACGACCACCGTGTCGACCCGTAGATCCTCTCGTTCGATGGCAGCGATCGCGGCCGCCGGAGTCATCTCAACCACGCGGGGAACAATCCGAACAGGTAGAACGTATTCGGTGACGCCCAATCGGACCTGCCCGATGCCGCGGCGCGGATGCAGTCCTTGGTGGCTCTGACCGCTGACGACCGTCTGACCGGCCATCCCGCGATCTCGGGTCTCCTGTGTCCCGCTGGACGTCACACGGCTGTCGACGTTGACCCTTGCCAAACGCTGACGGGCCTCATTGACCGACAGGCCGCTGACCGATGGGATCATGACCCCCGGCGTCAGTGACACGGTGCTACGAGGCATCGCCAGCACGCCAGGGTTGGGATTCTGCGAGTAAACAACATCGGTATTCTGCCCGGATCCCTCCACATCGACCGCCAGTTCACCGCCGGCGCTGCGGATCCGATTGGTTGCCGAATACAGGTTGTCGCCGCGAACATCCGGAATCGGTACACGACCATCCAACACCACGGTCTGGCCGCGTTCAATCTCGGTACCCTGACGCGGCGTTTGATTGGTGATGCGATCGCGAGCGAGCAAGGGGCCGATCGGACGAACGCCCAGATCGTTCTGTTGCTGGAGCACCGTTTCGGCTTCGCCCAGACTGAGTCCCACGACGTTGGGCACGAAGGTAACGATCGGGGCTAGGCGGACGTCGGATCCGTGCGGCACATACTGGCCAGCCAGGGGACGCTGGCCGCGAACGGTATCGCCGTCGCGGGCCAACCGGTTGGGCGTTTCGGCGCGAAGGTCATACTCCTCCAGCTTTGCCTGGGCCTGGGCGAGGGTGCGTCCGACAAGTGAAGGGACCTGGGCGTGGACCACTAGATCGGCCGTGTCGCCATGATCCAACAAGGTTCCGGCCGCAGGTTCCTGAGCGACGATCCGGTCGCGCAGAAAAATCTTGGTCTGCACGCGATAGCGGAGATCACGCTGCTGCAACAGGTCGAGCCCGTCCTTCGCGAATTTGCCGACCAAGTCCGGCATCAGCACACGAAAACGCACCACGATAGGATCGTCCACCGAGGCGAACTGCCCGGCTGCGGGCTGCTGGTCGACAGCCACATCACTGCTGCCGGCGGGACCGTCCCGACGGGCCTGAAAATTCCACCGCTCCAGTTCCCGGTCGACTCGGTCGGGCGTGTATCCCAAGACATCGGGCACACGTCGTTCGGCTTGCAGTTCGACGCCGCTGCCCGAATCCACCCAGGCGCGAGCTTCGGGACGGCTAGCGATAACGCGATCGGTGTCCAGCAAGCGGTCCGCGCGAGCGATGCGCAGCCCCAACTTCCGGAGTTCTTCGTCGGCTGTGGAAACCGGCTGGCGGACCACCGGCGGTACGCGGACGTGGGTGGGACCGTCGCCGGCGTAAACCAGCGGTTCACCACGCGGCGGTTCGCTGCGGGACGGCGAGTCCGGGATGAGTTGTTCCGGCGGGGCCGACGAGGGAGCCTGTTGGTTCAGCGAAGCGATCAAACCGGACAGCTGTTCTTGGGTCGGCGCGGTCTGTCCGGGCGGCGTGATCGGCATCCCCACCTCGCGGCTCCACTGCGGCGCCCGGCCCGGCTGGAACAACACCGCTAGCGGCCGGCCGCGCGTATCGGCGGCCGGAACCGTCGATTCCAGCGGATCGTATTTGCCGTGGTCGAACAACCACTGAATCGTCCACAGCGCCAGGTCATCGCCGACGAACTGATTGCCCTGCAGGTCATAGTCGGCAGGCGTGGTCCGGTGTTGCCGGTACCGCTGCCAATCGTCTTCCAGAGCACTGCGATCGGCGGCACTGAGCTCCGCGGCCAACAGTTGGGCGACGCGCTCCGCGACGCGCCCGATTTCCAAACTTCGATCGGAACGTATGCGTTGTTGAATCCGGTCTTCCACAGAAATTAATTGTCGAAACACTTCACCGATCGAACCGGGCATCGCCTCGGGTGGATTGTTCAGGGTGGCCAACAGCATCAGTTTCAGGAACGCAGCCTGGTTGGTCCGGGTTGCGGAACGGTCGGGATCCAGGGAGACACCGCCGTCGGCACCCAGACTCAACACGCCGGTCGCGTTGGGCTGGGCGGTCAGCCACTGCAAGCCGTTTTCGTCCGGAGCAAAGTCCGCGGCAGAATGCGGTTTCAGCGACGCCAGGGCGAACGCATCGAGCACATCGATCGTCAATCCGCTGGCCGATTCCGGCCGAGCTACTTCGGGCGTGTTTCCGATCGACAGCAACAAGGTCTTGCCCAACAGCATCGTCGCGCCAGCCGCCACGCCCTGCCGGCTGACCAGTGCCCGCGGATCCGGACTCGCCACCTTGGTCAGGTCGGCCGCCGAAACGATTTCAACCTGCAAACCGGCCTCCTTCAAAACCTGCTCGGCCAAGTCGACGGGCATCAGTTCGACATTGGGAACCTCGGCCACGGCGTCGACAAAGCCGGACTTGTGATCTTCGAACCGCGTCGCTTTCGGTTCCACCTTGTTGCCCACACGCCGCAGCGCGACCGTACGGCTGCGACCGCCCCACGGAGTATGGGCCCGCAGGTAGACCCATCGATTGAAATCATCGGACACATCGCGAAGGCCGATCCGGACGTAGGTCTTTCCCTGGAACTCGTAGAGGTCGGTGAACGACAGCTCCGCTGAACCCTTGCGGTCCAGGGGTCGCAGGCGGGGTTTTTCGCGATCGGGCCGCACCTGACAGCCTTCCAGCCACATGCCCGGTGCAGCGTCCGTCACCTCGATCGACAGATACTGAAGCTCGGGCGAGGAATCGTAGCGCGTGCTGCTGGCCGTGCTGGCGAGCTCTGGCGTCGGCAGATCGACGCGGTGTTGCCGGCCGTTCTGCTCGGCGATCCACAGACTCTTTGTTCCCGGTGCCAGCGGTGATTCGTCGGCAAGCCGGACCTCGATACGGTTGCCGCTGCGTTCGACCTCGTCGACTGCTCGGTCCGCTGCCGCAAGTACCAAAGGCGTTTCGTCTGCAGCGGACAAAGGACTACTGATCACGAATCCATCTTTGCTCCAGGTGACGCGGGCCTGTTGGATACTGGTCGGCCACACGCCGTCCTGCGAGGGACCGTGGTGCGGCAGCGGCTCGACGGCTTTGGCCTGCAGCCAACCGGCCGACGCGGCGTCGGCAGTGGGTTGAACCCAGAACCAGCCGGGCTGTTGTTTTTCCACCCGCAGGACTCGGCCGGCGCGTACCGAACCGAGAGCCGTTTTACCGACGCGGATAGTCGCTTCGCCGGCCGTGACCCGCACGTACGGCTCGGGCGGCGGCGGCGTGTACAGCGGGGCCAGCGGTGGCGGCACGGCCTGCGCATGTTGATTCCATAGGTAACCCTTTCGCCGCTGGCCATCGGCCAGCGTCACTTGAACGCCGAAGAAGGGTTCGCGGATTTCGATGATCTCAAACTTTTCGCCCTTCTTCGCACGCATCAGCGTCTCTTCCCCGGAGCGAACCGGAGCTTCCTCGACGGTGACTTCCGCGTAATCCCCTACATCGTCCGCCCGCAACGCCTCGACGGACAACAGCCCGACCAGCAGAGGCAGCAGCCAGGTCGCATGCGTTTTCACCATGTGGATCTCCAGAGTCTGTTCGCGATTCTTTGGTGCGGATCATTCCGGTGGACCGACCGTACCGTCGCTGCTTCGCACCCAGCCATGACGGGTTTCGCCGTCCAGCTGCACTTCAATACGCAACCAACCATCGCGTTGCTCCAGCACGTCGTAGGCTTGTCCTTTGGGGATGCTGGCGATGATCGCTCCGCCGACCTTCAGTTCGGTGTTGGTACGCGTGGTACGAAACCGTTGTCGCGAATCGCTCGGCGGAGCGCCGGGGGCGTCACGCCCGGCCTTCAGATGCTTTTGCAGCACCCAACCGGATACGGGTTTGCCATCGGAGGCGAACGCGATCCGGGTCCAGGGACCGCGACGCTGCAGCACGTCGTATTGTTCGCCCTTGCGGACTCGGCCGATCGTCTTGCTGCCGTCTTTGACCTCGGCACTGTCGGTGGTGACGGTGGCGACGTCGACGCCCGCGGCAAGAGGTTGGAACACGTACTGGAACTGGCCAATCGCATCGGCCTGGTAGGCTCGCCGCCCGTCCACACGCTCCACCAGCCACAGATCATCGGTTTGGTAAGTGCGATAGCGCCGGTCTTCGCTCTCGGCCGAAAAGCGGATGCGGGACGCGCGAATCCGCATTCCATAATCATCTTTGGGTTCGAAGGCGCTATTGGCCGGGATCGTAAACTCGGCCTCTCGCCACGCGGCGAGCCCGCGCTCGGTGGTGCGGTACTGCAGGGAAACCGATAGCGGCTGGGGAGCCTTGTTCGCCATCCGCAACACACGTTCGGTGAAGACGTGGGGTCCGGGTTGGGGATCGAAAACGCGTTCGAACGTTTCGATTTGTTCGGAGTAATAAACGCGAGCGTCGTCGAAATCAGGATTCTTATCGACCAACCACAGGTCGGTCTCACGATGCTTCGGCCAACGCTGCCCTGCCTCGTTCTCGGCCCAGATCCGCACTCGTTGGGCGGTCACCGGCGAGGCGTCCTGCTCGCTGTCCGGTTCGCTGTTTTCGCCGTCGGCCTTCAGACGCACGGACTTGCCGGGATCGATCGACACGACCTGCGGCTGCTGGCCCGGTTCCGCAGGCTTCCACAGCCACCGGTACCCGGTTTCTGGATCGAAGCGGTTGGTGCGGCGGTGCACGAACACTTTCAGGATCTGCTCGGTCTGGTTGGTCACGCGCAAGTATTTTTCGCGGCGTCGTTGTCGACCTTGGATTTCCGCTTCGGGAAGAAAGCGTTCGATTCGCTTTTGGATTTCTTCGCGGACCAGGTCGGCCGCGGGAAAGGTCGAGCCCTGCTTGAACGACGGCAGCTTGATTTCGGCCTGCGGGGTATCCTGGCCGACCAGTCCGGTAAACACGACGCGGATTTCGACCAAGTCAGCCCCGCTGCGGCGACGCGGTTTGACGCCCGGCGACAGCGTGCTGGTGAAGCCGCTGACCTGCATCGGAAACAACAGCATCCCATCTTTGTCGTCGTTGATCAGGCCGCTGGTGCACAGCAGGAAGCGAAACTTCAGCTCGGAGACCTTGCTCTGGCGACGGCCGTCGGATTGACGGTCTCCGGACGTTTCCTTCTTGGTCACGTCCACCTCGTCCATCGATGCGGCCATCTTGTCCAAGCGATCCACTCGGCTCTGATCCCGCTTGCTCAGCTCCTGGCCGATGGAGGGGGAACCAGCGACCAACAGCGCGGCAGCACCGAGCAGTATCGACCGAGCCATCCATCTGCGAATACGTTGACGAATCATATTGCTCACAACCCAAAGAATTCCCGCGCACCCTCATCGGCGCGGCGGCCGAATCCTTGAACGCCTTCACGGGCATCGGTCAGCCCTCCGCCGATCTGTTCGCGAGCGTCGCTGGCCGCTCCGCCCGCATTCTTGAACTCGCGGGATAGGTCGCCCCCCAACCGGTTCAGATCTTCGTTGCCCCAGTCGACCGTGACACCCAGTTTCTCGTCGACATAATCACGAGTTTTCTGGTCCAGTTTGGCCCCGAACTTGCGCACGTCTTCCTCGCCACTGGCCAGCGATTTCAGTAATTGGTGGTAGCTGGCGACGGCTTGCTTTTGCAGTTGCTTTTGCAGCACGGCCACGGTGCACCCGGTCAACGTAGGGACGTCGAATTCCGCTTTCAATCCAGGTCCGAACGCTTCGGCGACCACGTGCACGGTTTCCGGCTGATCCGAATCGGCACTCACCGTCACGATGACCCCGATCTCGCCATAGGGTGCGACTCCGGCGACGGTCAACGATTGCATCGCCTCGAGCCGCACGCGGCCGAAACCGGGATCGATTTGCGCGGCCAGCGTACTGGCGAAGTCGGCTCCAAACAATTCAAATCCGCCGGTCGCGTACAGCTGGCCGCTGCCGTCCTCAAAATCGATCTCACAGTGCATGTCGGTGAAGGATTTGCCGAACAGTTCGACCTGTCCATCGGCGAGAAAGCGTTCCCGCTGGAGACGGAACGAGCCGTCCGCAAAGGCTAACTGTGCCAGCGGCGAACCCTGCTCGGACGATTGAAACCTGCCCGCGATCTCGCCTTTCTCGAAGTCGATCAAGCCTTCGGCCTGCAGGAACTTGAGCGTGCCGACGATCAGGTGCCCGTCCAGCTTCAGCGACTTGATCGGCATCTGGGTGGTCAGCCCCACATCCAGACCGACCATTTCCGGCGGGCTGGCCATCGTGCTGATCTGGGTGCGGATCGTGATCTCCTTGGTCTGCGGGTTCATCTTGCCGACGATCTTCCACATCCCAAACGGCGTGGTCCCAATCGGGACCGGCGAATCGGTTCGCACCGCCACGGTCAGCGAACCGCCTTTCCAGTCCACGCGGTTGCCCGGGTACAGGACCAGATCCTCAGCGGTGGCCTGAACACTGTCCCCGCCCAGCAAGCCGATTTGGACATCGAACGAAATCCCGCCGCGAGCACCGCCCGAGGCCGCTGCGAATTCCGGCTGGCCATTCAGCGTCACCTTGATCGGCAGATCCAGCTGGCCGGAAAACTCGTTGCCCAGCGCCGCGACGTTGTCCAGCACCATGTCTTTCAGATTGGTTTCGGCCCGCATGTTATCGATGTTGATGCGAGGTACCTGACCGGGCTGGTACTCGACGTGGATTCCCGTTGCCGCGACGGTCAGGTCATCCATATAGACGATCTCCGCGCCGTACTCGGCTTCGGGTCCAAACAAAGGCGCACCGGCGGGCGGCGGACGAATCCGTGCCTGCAGCGAATCGTCACCGCCCAGCGCGACCGGCTGGGAGATCCACTTCTGCAGCTCGCCCTCGGCAAACCGTTTGGCATAGGCGGCCGGATCGCGGAGGCTTTCCAGCTGGTCCAATACGCCCGCTCCCAACGCCTCCTCGAGTCGCTCGGCCGCCTCGGCCCAGGCTCGCCGCTTGGCTTCCTCGCGGAAGTTTTCTTCGCTGAAGCCTTCGTACTCTTCCGCCACGTACTCCGCCTGTCGCCACGCCTGATCGGCTTGCCGAAGAATGGGAGCGATGCGGCTGGCGTAGTCGATCGGAGCGGTCAGTTCCGGGTACCGGGCCTGCAGGGCCTGGGCTTCTTGAGCGATGGCCCGGACGAGCTCTTCACGAGCGGCGGCATCGGCATCGGCCTGCAGTCGCTGGCGCCACTCAGCCGCCTGCTGGGCGATCTCTAAAGCTTGATCGATCTGCTGCTGATCCAACGAATGAAGCAGCTCGACCTGCTGCGGCGTCAGCTCCTGGGAACTCGCCGCCGGAGCGAGAGCCAAGGCCAAGGCCAAGGCCAAGGTAAGGCCAACGGACCAGCATCTGCCGTGGCGAAGCCAATGAACGAACCAAGAAGGCTTCTGAGAGGCAACCATTGGCGTGGGTCCTACGATACAAAGGCACAGTGCCCCGCTTTCGCCTCATCATAGCAGCCCCGTCCCCTCAGCAAACCAAATTCCCCTCAAAAACGCTGTCCACTACGAGAAAGATTCCCTGCCGCCTCGAACGCGTTGTGCTACTCCAGCACCTCGTCGAGGGCGTCGAGCGATACGCGGAACATCTCGGTTTGTAGTTTGCATCGCGACAAGGCGATCCAGAGATGTTCGTCGTGCTCGATCATGTGCGGATACTGCAAACTGCCGATTTGGAGTTGGATACCATGACGCGGCAGCCACGACTGGGGCCATCGAGAAAATCTTGCTGGACGCATTGGGAAAGTTCGTCAGGACGGGCGTAGTCCATGTTTCGCCAAGGTCCCGGGACGTGGGATGAAACAATCGTTGAGAGCCGCCGTTGTCGCGAAACAAAGCGTTCAAACGGTTGTCTTCCCCGAGCCAAAAGATCGGCTCATCGGGCCGGAAGCCGTTGACTTCACCGACCTCGACGACAGGGAACGCTTGCCATGCGTCCAGCGAAGTGCGGCCGCCGATCAGAATCGTCACGTTGAAGCGTGCGTCCCGGCGAGTCAGAATCCAATCGCCCGAAGGTAGCTTCTGTGACGGGAAGTTGTTGATGGCGTTGTCGTAGACTTTCGAAAGAAATTCCCAAGCCTTCGCCTCGGCGTTCCACTGATAGGCCCACAGCTCCAACTGTTTACCCGGTCATTCCTTCCTATCTGCTTCACGCGACAACAAGTCGAGCGCCGCGGCAGTCAGGGAACGCACTCCGGTGCTTAGGGTGGGTTCCAGGTCCGGATAGAAGGAAGAAGAATGGAGCGATGGCGGACGGACGCCCAACTCCGCGAAACGTTCCAGCCGCTGTGGACGGATGGTTCCCAGGCGGTACATCACAATCGGCACACCGGCGCGGCCGTAGCGGCTGAAGTCTTCGCCGCCCATCGCCGGTTCCGCCTCCAGCACATGGTCCTCGCCCAACGTTTTCCGGAACACGGTCGCGAGTCGTGCGGCCAGCTCCGCGTCGTTTTCCAGCGACGGCGTGCCTTCGCTGATCCGAACCTCCGGGGCGGGTGCTCGGTTGGCTTCGGCAATCGCCAGTGCCCGGCGGCGAATCGCGTCGAGAACCTGCTGCCGGACTTCATCGGAATAGCTGCGTACGGTGATCTGCAACTTGCACTCATTGCCGATGATGTTGTGTTTGGTCCCGCCTTGAATCGACCCCACGGTCACCACCGCCGGTTCGATCGGTTTCACTTCGCGGCTGACAATCAATTGCAGCGACATCACCAACTCCGCGGCTTGCGTGATCGGGTCGATGGTATCGTGCGGGGTTGCCCCGTGTCCGCCGCGGCCCTTGACCGTGATATCCACACTGTCGACGTTGGCCAACACAAAGCCCGAACGAATCCGCACGCTGCCCGCCGGCGTGGAACTCTCCACGTGCAGCGCGACGGCATAATCGGGTTTGGGAAACCGCTCGAACAGACCGTCCTCCAGCATCGCCTTGGCTCCCGCCCCGCGTTCTTCGGCGGGTTGTCCGACCAACATCAACGTGCCCGACCATCGCGACGGATTGGCGGCCAAGTACTGGGCGGTCATCGTCAGGTTGGTCATATGCAGGTCGTGGCCGCAAGCATGCATGATGCCTGACTGGCCGCCACCGGCGAGCGTGGTCGTTTTCTGCGAAGCGAATTCCAGCGGAGTCTGTTCGGTGACCGGCAAAGCATCCAGGTCCGTACGCAGCATCAGCACCGGCCCGTCGCCATTGCGTAGGATCCCGACGATGCCATGACCACCGATGCCGGTGGTGACTTCATAGCCTGCATCCCGCCACAGAGCGGCCAGTTTGGCCGCGGTCTGCTCTTCCTCAAACGACAACTCGGGATTGGCGTGCAGCCATTTATACAGGTCGTATCCCGCTTCGCAGTGAGCCTCATACCACTGCTCCACCGACTGCGCATGCGCGCGATTGTCGGCGATAAGCATCGCGGCCAGCAAACCCAAAAGAATCCATCGAGTCATGTGTGTCACTCCAAAACAAGAATTCGCGGTTCGTCAAACAACGCGGCAAGCGTCTCCTCTATCCTACCTACCTGCAATTGCTCGTTATCATCGCGGATGGTCGGTACCCTGTCCAAACTCGGGCGAAGGCGGCCGCACGGCGCGCAGTGAAAGAGAGTCCTGACACCCTCAAATCGGCCGTCTCAGTCCTGGAGGAGCTTGGCGAGGGTTTGGGCGAGGCCTTGGAGGGAGGCTTCGTCGGGCAGGCGGATCGTCAGCTGAGGCCGCCCCTCGCTGTCCCGCTGGACGCATTCACCCAGCTTCTGCGACAGCTGTGCTACGTGCTCGGGGTTTGGCGGCGAGGAATTCGCACCGTCGATCAATTCGCCGGCGAGGGACAACGCGGCAGCGACCAGTTGTCCGCTGGCCACGGAGACTTTCTCGCGTTTCGCAGCCAGCCGCTCGGCTTCGGCCTGCACCGCTTGCTGTTGGCTCTGGTCCACCGCGGCATGGGGCGGGGCGAGGATGACTTCTAAGCGCCGCTTCAAGTCTTCCATGCCACTGACCATGGCCACTTCCGACACGTCACTATCGATGTTCAGCGAGGCGTCGGCTAATTCCTGTTTGCTGGCCAGCGTGTCTAGCAAGCGTTCCTCGATCGTTTCGTCGGTCCCCGGCGCGACGGTGACGAGCTTGTAGACATGGACGTGGTTCTTTTGCCCCATGCGATGAGCCCGAGCGATCCGCTGTTCGAGCACCGCCGGATTCCAGGGCAGATCGACGTTGATCACCGTGTTGGCGGCTTGCAGGTTCAGTCCGGTCGAACCGGCGTTGGTCATCGTGATGACTCGACAACGCGGATCCTGCTGAAACCGATCGACAATCGCCGCTCGCTTCTTTTGGGGAATCTGCCCATCCAGACGCACGTACTCCGCGCCCAGATCCTCGATCCGCGACTCGACGCGATCGAGCATCTTCCGCCATTCGCTGAAGATCACGATTTTTCGCGTTGGATCCTTCAGCAGGCCTTCCAGCAAGTCGGCCAGACGTTCCAGTTTGCTGCTATATTCCTGCGTATTCTGGTCCAGCAGGTACGTGCTGTCGCAAGCCATCCGAGCGTTGCTCAAACAGCTCATCAGCAACAGCCGATCCATCTCGGTCAAGAACTTCTTGGCAGCGATGCGAGCGGCCTTGGTCACGTTGGCGTTTTGGATGTCCAGCTGTTCCTGCGTCGCTTCGATGCGAAGAATCTCGTCGGTGCGTTCGGGCAACTGGTCCGCAATTTCGGCACGGGTCCGACGCAGCAAGACCTTCGAAAGCCGTTGCCGCAGCTCGTCCAGCTGACGATACCCCTGGGTTTTTCCTCGGTCATCGACGATGTGATGTCGATTGAAGAATTGGTAAGCGGGCCCCAACAAAGCTTCGTCGACGAATTTTGTCACCGTGTACAATTCACCCAGACGATTTTCCAGCGGTGTCCCGGACAGCACCAACCGGAAGGGGCTGTCCAGTTGGCCGATTACGCGGCTGGTTTTGGACTCCCAGTTTTTAATTCGCTGGCCTTCGTCCAAGATGATCAAATCCCAGTCGACAGTTTCGATCGCCGTCACATCGCGGAGGACTTGCTCGTAGTTGCAGATCGTGAAGAACGCCGCGCCGCGATACTGCTCGGCCCGTTCGCTTCCCGAGCCGATGATGATCTGGCTGTCTCGCTCGCAGAACCGAGCGATCTCGCTCCGCCATTGACTTTTCAGCGACGCCGGGCACACGACCAGCACGCGGCGGATGTCGGCTAACCGGGCCAGCAATTCAGCCACGCCGATGCCCTGAATGGTTTTTCCCAACCCCATGTCGTCGGCCAGGATCGCCCGACCTGCTCCCGCGGCGAACGCGATTCCGTCCAGCTGATATGGAAGGAGTTTTGCCCGCAGCAAGTCCTCGCGCAGCGGATGAGTGGCCGGGTCTTGACGGATTTTTTCGCACTGCTGAGCCAGCCGTTGTTGGGTCAACCGCCGCTGCACCAACCGCTCGGCATCTGGAAAGATCGTGACTGGGCAACCGTTCTCTTCCAACGACTGGATGCGTACGAGAACATCCCGGGGATCAGTCAGCGGCTGGTGGTCAGCGGTACCAATGATCTCGCGAACTTTCTCGTCGCACGGATCTGGCAAACCGAACAATAAGCCGCGCGTTTCGCCATAGTCCACGCGTAGCGAAACTCGGCGACGACGATAAGGTTTCTGCAGCTGCTTGGCCATGAAACGCTTGCGCATTTTGGCCTGTACGTGAAGCACGTGCTTGCAGGTGCCCAGATGGTTGGTCCGAAAATCCGGACAGGTGCAAAAGACGTCCCCGTTGTCCGATCCGCCGTCGTTAGCCAGGCTGCGCACGGCGACGCGGTAGCTGCGTCCCGAACGACGACTGGTCACGACATAATCGGCCCAAGGATTCCGCTTGTCGGTCGCCCGCACCATCATCGCTTCGCTGTCGGCCCGCTGTTGACGTTCGGCAATCGCTCGCAGATGCAGCTCCTCCGCCGTCAGATTCTCTAATGGCACCGATTCATCGGGCGGATGCGCAAGTCCCAGTACGCTCTTGGCGTCTAACAAAAACTCGACCGCGGCACCGAGATGTTCGCAGGGCAGATCACAGCGGTCGCAGTTCAGTTGCAATTGCTTCTTGCGGCCACTCTGCAAAGTCATCGTGACAATGGCCACGTTAGCCGTGCGACCGGAACCGGCGTGTCGCTCTGCCTCCGTCATGTCGGTACGGTCGACCTCCTCGTCGCCCAGCTCCGCATCTTCGACACGAACGCGAAACAGATCCCCACCGAGATAAACATCGCGGTCGGGTTGAATCTCGTACTTCTGAGCGGCCCGAATCAGGTTGGCTGCATCGTCGCCCAGCAACTGGCAGGCTTGGTAGTACGTCAGCGTACCGAGGCGTTCGTGAAAGATGTTCCGCTTGGGCTTCTTGGCTTTCTCCGTACGTTTGCTCCGCTTCGTCGGGGAAACGCTCATCCAGATCTCCTTTTCAGTTCGCGAACTCGCCCTCGGTTGACCGCAGCCGGGCAACAGCCGAGCATCGCAGCGTACAAGTTCAATCGCTGGCAGCTGTCATGATACCGCGAGCCGATGCGGGCTGGGCAGGGAGACCGAATCGTTCTTCGACGGCACCGGCGAACGGCGCGAGTTGACGGCCTGGCCGCCAGAATTAATTGGCTTCGGGATAACTGAACACGACCGGTTGCCACCAACGGGCTTTGTAGAAGCGCGAGCCGTCGCGAGTGTACCGCTTGTTGTTGGAAGGCGGCCGCACGGCCAGTACCGAATCGCTTTGCCACGGCCGGGCACCAGCGATTTCCTGCGGGTCGCTGATCCAGATCGAACCGTCCCCGTGCTGGCTGGCGCTTTTGATGTGCTCCAGCTCCGAAATCGTCGAGAAGCTCTCCGTGGCAATCTCAAACAGGAACAGGGCGTCGTTGTTGCTGACCAATAACTTTGCTTCGGTTCGCAAGGGGAACAGATCGTGCCCGGTGGGGCTGATCGGCAGGGCGAACTTTTTGTCGATGACCAGATCGCCGGCGGTGTAATCGATCCGGTACAGGTAATCCCCCAGAGCCCACAAGCAGTTGCGGGTTCTGTCCCAGGTCACTCCGTGGGCGTAGGGTAGTTCCAGATCGACAAATTCTTCCGCGGACCGGTGCAGCCGCAACTTGCCGTGGTTGCTGTTGGCCGTCACGATCGCACCGTCGGGCAGTAGCTCCGCCGAATGACAACTGCCCAGGGAGGGAAAGTCTTTGATCACCGCCTGATCGCGGAAACGGATCAGCCGGACGCGGCCATGATAGGCGGCCAGGATGTAGACCACCCCCTCGCTGGTGACGCGTTTGGCATCGGTCGGCACGTGGCGATCTGGCGGTTGGTCATCGGCGGGGTAGCACCACAGCGTCGCTTGGTCAGCATCGGTGGCCAGGGGATCGAACAGCCGGATCCGATTGTCGGCTTGGTCGGCCAACAGGATCGCGGGCGTGTCGGCTGGCACGTCGAAGGAGCGGCCTGACCTCGGCGGCTCGTCGGCAAGCCCGCTGGCGACAAAGCAAAGGCAGATAACAAAAGCAAAACGCTTCATGGGTTTGGTCTGGGGAAAGGTTGAGGTTAGGATGGGACGGCGTGACGGAGTCCACGGATTGTACTCCGTCCGGCGGCCTCTAGACCGGCCCCGACCGGCCCCGAGCGACCCCGAGCGGCCCTGTCCAAATCCCGAAAAAGAGTCCCGACATCTTACATGGCACTGAGCAAGAAACGGCGGCGACAGCTGCAAGCCAAACTGGACAAGCTGTACGACTATCGCCATTACGCCGACGACGACATCGCGGTCCGCGAAGTCAAACCCTATGGCGTCGGGGTGTTTGCCCAGCGGCAATTCCTGCCGGCTGAGTTGGTCATGGAGGTTCAGGGCCAACTGATACCACAGGACCGCTACGATGGCTCGTCCTATGTGATGGAGATGGATTCGGAGTGGTATTTGGAACCGGCGATTCCCGCCGCGTTCGTGAACCACTCCTGCAGCCCCAATTGCGAACTGGTCCAGCTAACGAAAACCACGATGGCTCTGGTGGCGATCTGCAATATCGAAGCGGAAAGCCAATTGACGTTTGACTACGGCTGGGAAGCGGCCGACTGGATCCCCGAGTGTGCCTGTCAGGCCAGGAATTGCCGCGGCTGGGTCGTCGATAAATCGCAGGTCAAAAAAATGAAAAAGCTGGCCAAGCGGCGCAGTAAAAGCGAGTCGGCATGAGTGGGACGATTAAGATGAAATCTATTCGTGTCCTTCGATTCGCTGGACTGACGCTGTGCGCAGCAGCCTTGTTTTCGGTTCGCGCCGCGGCCCAGCAGGAAGCTTCGCCGTCTGGACTATCGCCGCAGTCCATCCAGATGCCGCTGGATTCGCCGCTAGAGGCCCCGCCGGTGCGTTCGCCCGAGGAGGTCGACGCGGTGCTGGCCGGGGCGGCGTCACGGCCCGAAGTGCTGCCGCCGATCAAGATGGTTCTCGTTGCCGGCAAGAAGGATCATGGACCGGGCGAGCACGATTACCCGGCTTGGCAGGAGCGCTGGAGCCGGTTGCTGGGAGCGGCCGAGAACGTCACCGTCGACACCGCCTGGGACTTTCCCGACGGCCAACAACTGGCCACCGCCGATGTGCTGGTGTTCTTTCAAAAGGGCACCTGGAACGACCGCCGTCAAGCCAGTATGGACGCGTACTTCGGCCGCGGCGGCGGCGCGGTCTACATCCACTGGGCGGTCAATGGCGATCGCCGGGCGGCCGACTTTGCCCGGCGGATCGGGTTGGCGTCGCAGGCCGGCAATATCGGTTACCGGCACGGGCCGCTGTCGCTGCAGCTGCACAACACCGAGCATCCGATTATGCGCAACCTGCAAGACCTGCAAGACATGCCGCGGCTCGAGCTGTACGACGAGAGCTACTGGCGTCTGACGGGCGACGCCGACAAGGTCACGTTGTTCGCCAGCAGCCTGGAAGAGGGTCGGCCGCGGCCGCAGATCTGGGCCTACCAGGTGAGCAAGGGCCGCGTCTTCGTCAGCATCCCCGGTCACTACAGCTGGACCTTCGACGACCCGCTGTTCCGCACGCTGCTGCTGCGCGGGATCGCTTGGACGGCCGACCAACCGGTGGACCGCTTCAACGAACTGGTCCGTCCGGGCGCGCGGATGTCGCGTTGAGCACTAGCAGATTCCGCGTTGCGCCGGTGTAGGGTCTTGGCACAGACTGTGCGTTAGGGGGCAGAGGGTTTTCCACGCCACCACTGGAGCCGGTTGCGTTTCGGCGGGGGCGAATGTGACGAACCCCTGCAAAACACAATGATTTCTCCGATCCGTGCCCCCACGCCTCGCTTGTTCGAAAGGACTTTCCGTATGCTTCGACGCTGCTTTTTCCGCCGCTCCTGTCGCTTTTTTGTCCTCGCCACCAGTCTGGCATTGCCGCTGCCACTGACCGCGGAGGAGAAAGCCAGCGGGAACGAGCCGCCGACCAAACGCGATCAGATTGTCGCCCGCGGCCTAGCTTATCTAACCGAGGAAGGCCAATCGGACGCCGGCACGTTCTCGGACCAAGTAGGGCCAGGGGTTACGGCGTTGTCGATCACAGCTGCCCTGCGTAATGGCCGCACCGTAGACGATCCCATGGTTGTCCAAGGCTTGCGGGCGTTGGAGGACTTTGTCAAACCCGATGGTGGCATCTACGGCAACGGTCGCTTGAAGAACTACGAGACCTGCGTGGCCATTCTCTGCTTTGCCCAAGCCAACAAGGACGGCCGCTACAACGCCATCCTTCGCGACGCCAAAGCTTTTGTCACCGACATGCAATACGGCCAAGGCAAACGCGCCGAGTCGGATCCCTGGTACGGTGGCGTGGGCTACGGTGGGACAAGCCGGCCGGATCTTTCCAACACCGGCTATATGATCGAAGCATTGCGAGCCATGGAAACGGAGGCCAGTGATCCAGCCATCCAGCAAGCTCTGAAATTCGTGTCGCGTTGCCAGAACCTGGACGCCGGCTACAACGACACGGCCTTTGCTGCGAAGGTCGACGATGGCGGTTTTTATTACGAGATCCCTGTCACCAAGATCGATCCCAGCACCTCCGACGAACGCTACACCCCCAACGGCGGACTCCGCAGCTACGGGTCGATGACCTATACCGGGCTGAAGAGCATGATCTTTGCTGGGCTGACGGCCGAAGACCCTCGCGTCAAAGCCGCCATGCAGTGGGTCACCGATCACTACGACCTGGACAACAATCCCGGTATGGGTTCGGCCGGGTTGTACTATTACTACCACACCTTTGCCGCCGGTTTGAACGCCGCAGGGGTCAAAACGCTGACCGATGCCGAAGGTGTCGAGCATGATTGGAAGGCGGACTTGGTGGCAGAGCTGGCCGAGCGACAGAACGAAGATGGTTCCTGGAGCAACGACAACCGGCGGTGGTTCGAGAACGACAAGAACCTGGCCACGGCCTTTGCGCTGATGGCCTTGTCGTACTGTCAATAAGTTTTCCACTACGGGTACGGAATTCAGCATGCACCGCAAACTGCTGTGGACCGCTCACCTGTTGGCCCTGACTTCGGTGGCCGGGTGGGCGTTATTGGACCTGCGTTCCCAAGCGATATTCCAGTCGCTGGCGGTCGGCGATTCGTCCGTGATGACGAAGGCCCAAACGCTTTATCAGCACGCTGAACTGGCGCGCTTTCTCGCCCTGGGGGCAGTTGTCCTGACGGCCGGATCAAGCGTCTTGCTGTTGGTCGCCGATCGGTTTCGTCGCAACTCGCCATCGGCCTCCCGCTCGTTGGCCTCGTTGTTGGCCCTGGCAACGGTGGCCGCGCTGTGGTGTGGCCTGGCGGTCAACCGCAAATCGTTGGCATGGCAAGGACAACGACTGCAATTGCTGCTGGACGTAGAAGAACTAGAAACGATCGCCCGGCCGTTGCGCGAGGATTGGCCCGTGCAGGATGGCCAGCTGCCCCGACTGGGGCCGTTCATGGCTTATCCCTTTGGCCAACCCAAGACGCTGGTACTGTTGCAAACGCCATCGTTGTTGGGCGAGCGATTGCGTGTCGCCGCGGTCGAACGATCTGATCAGGGCGCGATCAAACTGCAGCTGACCGGCACCGCCCACGACGACTGGGCCGAATGGCATCCGCCCGGCAGCCAACCTCGATCCTTTGTCGGTGGGTTGGGCGACCGGCACCGCCTGGTCGCAGCCACTGAAATCGGCCGCGGTTGGCATCTGGTGCGTTACGCCCCGCCGCCGTTTCAGCCGCGACCCACCCGTCCCGACCCAGTGGCGTAATCGCTGCCTATTGGGGCAGGACTTCGAGCGTGACGGCGTAGCTCATCCGGCGTTGCTGGGCCTGTTCGATCTGAGTGTCCTTGTCCTGGACGCTGGTTTCGAACCAGTACATTCCCGCCTCGGGCCAGGTAACGGTGAATTCGCCGTTGTTATCGGTCGAGAGCGTCTGAGCGTCGTGGGCGTCACGATAGCGGGTCTCGCCGCGAATCAACTCAATCTCCAAACCCTCTGCCGGTTGGCCGTTGACCAACAACTGAAACGTCGCTTTTTCACCGGCGTACAGGTCGTTGGGATGCGTCAGGGGAACCAGTTCAACGCCCTTCCCAGTGGGCTTCAGGGCGGTACCGTTGGGCTGGCCGTTGGTGACAAAGGTCTCGACGCGGCCGTAGCTTTCGGTGACCTGCAAGTTCTTCGCATCGGCCGGAACCGCTTCGGAAAAACTGTCAACGCTGCCCCGGAAGCGACGCCGCTCGCCGTCCTCGGTCCAGCTGGCGAACAAGCCCTGATTGACCACCGCGATCCGGTACGTTCCGGTTTGCTCAAGCGGCAGGTCGAACACACTGCGGTACTTACCCACGGCTTGGTTCTGGGCTTCAACCTTCGAACCGTCCGGAGCGGTAATCACAAGGTTGTCCAAGCCCAGCGGAAAGTGGTTGAAATAGAACAGATCGTTGGAAACCGCTGCATCGACCGTGACCCAAGGCTCGGCCCCGGAGAGCACGGTTTGGGAAGGACGAAGCCAAATCCGGTGCGCTTCAGCGGACGAACAGCACAGGGCGGCCAACACGGCGGGAATGATCAGAACGCGTAACATCAACTTGATCCTAACGTGAAAGGAAATGAAAAGAGTTGGTCGCAGGGTCCACTAGGGCGTCAGCGTGAGGGAGACTTTGCCAAGTTCCGTCGTTCCCTGGACATCGTGGGTCTGAGTTTTTCTGGGAGGCCAAGTAAAGGGGATCGTTAACAGCTCTCGCCCTCCCACTTCGCGAGAGGCTTCGATCATCAAGTCATACTGACCAGGCGCCAATTCAGCCAAGCGTTTGTCGTCGGCGGCGAGTTTGACTGTGTGTTCGCCGGGCGGTCGCGTGGCGGCAGAGACACCATCGACGGGCATTTCCAACCCGCGCCCACTGCGTCGCCACCACTGTCGCAAATCCGGCAGCCATTTGGTTCCTTCGCCCTCGCGCGAACCGGCGAGCTGATACCAAACAGTGATATTCGCCGCGACCTGGCGATCTTGATCAGCGATCCACAACGCCACGTAGGGACGATGGTATTCCGATACGTTCAGTCGCGGTATTTCGACCGTGGCCTCCAAGTGCGCCGCCGGCTCTGCCGCGTGTACCGACGAAGTGGCCACGGCAATCGAAGCCGGATGGAGGATGTCGCCAAACCATACGGCACCGCAAACCAGAAAACCAAACCAACCGTACTTGCTCATCGTCGAGACCGTCTGCAAAGGAAAGGAGAGAGGGGGAAAGTTTGTCAGTCGAACATGGCGTCAGTGAACCCACAGGACCAGCAAGATCCAAGGAGCAATCAAGCCGATGGCGACCAGCGGCCAAGTCAGAATGCGGCGTTTGGCCCGTTCGTACAACAACAACAAACCGGTGAGACAGAACACCAAAGTGGCGATCGAGAACAGATCCAAGAACCAACTCCACGCGGTGCCTGTATGGCGTCCTTTGTGAAGATCGTTGAGGTAAGCGATCACGCCTCGGGTGGTTGACTCGTACTCCACCGCTCCCGTTTCGCAATCGATCGCCAACCAAGCGTCTGCACCGGGGGCCGGCATCGACAGATAGATCTCGTACTCGTTGCGTTCGACCGTCGCTTTCGAAACCGAACGTGAGAACCGCTTACTTAACCAGGTCGTCACTTCTGCCGGCAACGGCTCCTCGCTGGGTTCCTGCGATTCGCTGGCAGAAGGCTGTTCCAGGCACATTCGAAGCAGCCCCTGGGGCAATTGCGCCGAGCGCGTCTCGACGACCGGTTCGGTTTCGATTTGGGCAGCATGATTCAGGGTGATGCCGGTGATGGCAAATAGCACCATGCCCACCAAAGCGATCGCTGAACTCATCCAATGCGAATGGATCAGGAACCGCAACCACCAGCCGCGTCGCTTGCGATTGCGGGTGGGCCTGTCAACAATCCGCTTGCCAGCAGAAATTTCGCCAGGAGAAACCATGACATTGTCTAATTTGAAGAAACCGTTTTGACTTCGCCACCATGACGGGTCCAGCTGGCCAGCCAAATGTTTCGGTCGATCGTGTCCGCCACGGCGCGGACGCTGCCATCGCACAGCAACACCTCCACCACGCCCGGGTGATAGCTGCGAGCGGCCGTAATCTTCGAGGATCCACGTTGCAGATCCGGAACTTCGCTGTTGGGCGTCAAGCGCCCGTTGATCAACGGGCCGTTGGGAACGCTGCCCCGCAACCAGTAGTGGTTGCGGTCGCCAGCCCAGCCGGTAATCCCGCCCTGCACAGCGGCGACGCCCCCGGTCTCCGCAGCCGCTGCGGTGGTTTCGTCCACCGCATTGGCGAATGCCCGGTAGCGTAGAGGGTCTTGCAGCGGGGTGGGTGAGGTGATGTTGCCGCCGATGCCGATTGTGGTTTCGGCAAACGCGATCGTGTTGCTGGTGCCATCGACGATATCCCTCAGCTTTGTGCGCGCTCCGACCCAACACAGACCATCGGAAGGGGTGCCACGGCCGGGATGGAAAACACCGTCCAAACCGCTGCCCATGTTCATCGAATAGCTCGTACCGGCAATGTCGATGACCGCGCCCGAGGGCATTTCCAAGCGATGCAGTTCGGCACCGACGTCACTGGGACACTCGAAGCTGGGCACCCGCGTACCGGCGGCAGGTTGCAATGCCGCGGGCAGATCCGCAACGGCCGGATGACCCATGTAGATGCTGAAATCCACCAGGTCCTGCAAATTTTTCTGCTCCATGAAGGGCAGCAGCTTGGCATGCGGCGAGAAATCGTTGGGGTAGCCGCCGGGCCAAGGATAACCGTTGTTCGGCAGCGCCTCGCTGTAGGTACCCGCGTAGTTGTGCATCGCCAGCCCCAATTGTTTGAGGTTGTTGCTGCACTGCATCCGGCGGGCAGCTTCTCGAGCGGCCTGCACCGCAGGCAACAACAGACCGACCAAGACCCCAATGATCGCGATCACGACCAGCAGTTCGACCAGCGTAAAACCATTGCGCCCCGGGGAGGCTTGGCGACGCCGGGACCGTATCTCGGTCTGGGATTCACGAACCTGAGAACACGCCAACGAGGACAGCGACATCAAGACACCTTCTTTCTTCAAACCAAGGATGTTCAGGGGTTCCGTGCCTGCAGCCGTTTCCCCTCCGCGGCATAGCTGCGGAAGACGGCGAAGACACAACGTGAACGTGGCTGGCTAGAGCAAAGAAGGCTCGTCGCTTGCTGCGCTACAGAAACTGATATTGAGAATCAGTTGCACCAAGCGTAACCGCTGGCGGGACGGATGCAAGAGGGGTTAGTGCGGCGGCGCGGTGGTCCCAGGCAAGCGAACCTCCGTGCTGGGGTGAATGTCGGCTTTCAAGACCTGCTGCATCAGTTGCAAAGCACTATCGGTGCGCTGGGCCGAATTAGCTGCGACACAGTCACCCGGGATGACGACTTTGTAATCCCGCATGTAGGCATCGTTAGCGGTGAACAGCACGCAGATATCGGTCGCAAAGCCGGTGATCACCAGCGTTTCGACGGTCAGCGAGCGGAGCAGGATTTCGAGCGTCGTGCCGTAGAACGCAGAGTGTTTGGGTTTGAGCACGAAGTAATCTTCGTCGTGGGGCACCAGTTGCTCGACGATCGGTTTGCCGCGGACGCCTTCTTCGAGACAGTGTTGGACTTGGGCATTGAAGTCGCTTTGCCACTTGCCGAAGTTATCGTTGGCGTAGATCACCGGCAGGCCGAGCCCGCGAAACCGCTCGGCCAGGGCGCGCAGCTTGGGAGCGGCCGGCCGGGCGAACTGTAGTAATTGGTCGCCCTCATCGAATTCCAAGTCGTTGATCACATCGACCAACAGCAACGCCAGGGAAGGACCCTTGCGAGGATCCTGATAGGGCGGACCATGTTCCTGTTGATTTTGAGAGTGCAGCACGATCGATACCGATACGGGGGTTGCAGGATGAAAACAACTCACACAACCGCCGGCTCGCCGCGGCTGATGAGGGATTGATAGTGGGTCGCCAGGGACTGGGCGTCCGCATAGTCGGCGGTGAGGAAACGCTCGACCAGCCGCCCGTCTTTCAGCACCACTATCTCGTCGGCCCACACCGCCACACTGGGTTCGTGCGTAACCACCACCAAGGTGCGGTCGTGGCGATCGCACAACTCGCGAAGCAGCTTACAGATCGCCTCGCTCGAAACCGAATCCAGGCTACCGGTGGGTTCGTCGGCCAGCACGATGGCAGGATCGGCGACGAGCGCCCGAGCGATGGCCACACGTTGTTGCTCGCCACCACTGAGCGAATCCGGTCGATGCTCCAGGCGGTCGTGAATACCAAGCCGCACGGCCATGTCCTGAACCCTGGACGAATCGGGGGAATTGATCCCGGCGGCATACAGTGGGAACAGGACATTATCGTAGGCCGTCAATGAAGGGATCAGGTTGAAGTCTTGGAAGACCAAACCGATCCGATCTCGACGAAATTGGGTCAGCCGGCGATCGGATAGTTCGGCCAGGTTTTGTCCGCCGATCGAGATGGTTCCGGAAGAGGGTCGCGTCAAACCGCCCAGCAGATGCAACAGCGTGCTCTTGCCAGAACCGCTGGCCCCCATCACGGCAACGAATCTACCGGCTTCGATTTCGAGGTCGACACCCTGTAGGGCCTCTACGCGGCGGTGTCCTTGCTTGTACTGCTTGGCCGCGTTTTGGACCGCTGCAGCGGGAGTTTCTGTGGAACGATTCATGAGCAACCCAGTAGTAGCAAGGTGGGTGGGACAGCGTGACAGATCGCCGACGCCCTGTGCACAGAGCATACCAATGCGGTTCAAACTCACTTATGGCCGTCGCTGTCAAGCAAAGCCCGGGGGAAATGCCGCTTACAGGCGGACTGGGTTTCGGTACCCGCGAGCGGGCAATCACCGGCTGTGGTGATTAATCCGACGCCAGCGATCAAAATCCCGCCCAGGGTCGCAATCGCCAACAGAGATGGTTCAAATGGGCGAATGAACCACGCCATCATCCACTCTGCGTTGTTGCTATCCGCCTGCTGCAGCTCATTGGCTCTGGCACAGGCTTCGCCTCAGCCCTCGGTCGAGCCTGACCGTCCTGTGTCGGGAGTGATTCAGTCGGGTGCACAACGCCAGCCTATCGAAATCCTTCTTTCACCGGGCGATTTCGTCCGCGGCAGCCTGGAGGGCGAGAAGCTGACGCTATGGTTGGTCAATGGCAGCGGGGCACCTGTGCGAAGGCTTGCCGCGGGTGTCGGTTCGCAGCAGCCATTCATGTTCGTCGCTGGCGACGAGGGTCCCTATCGGCTGGAGGTCGGCGGTTCGGCATCAACCGGTTATACGCTGCGCACCGAAGCCGTCGTTTCGCTAGCCAACCAGGTCGCCCCCGAAACTCCCTTGGCCAGTCCCCTGCTCCGGCGACTCCAGCAAACCCTCGCTGACGGCGGCGACACCGCAGCGTTCTGGCAACGAATGCAACAACAAGGCACGCCTCTGGTTGAAATGGAAGACGTGCTTCCGGCGCTGGGCGACCACGAAGCCTTAGTGACTTTTTTGTGGCGCGGTGCGAAGCGGAACGTCCGGTTGTTTGGAGCGCCTTCAGGAGATCACGACGAACTGCATCGGCTGGGCGAAAGCGACGTCTGGTATCGCAGCTATCGCGTGCCGAAAAGTGCCCGCATTGCCTATCGAGTGGCACCGGATGTTCCGCACTTGAACACCACAGCCAGACAGCAGCGTCGAGCCATTTTGGCCACGCTTCAACGAGACCCGCTGAACCCACACTACGAACCAACAGCTCCCGTCGATGCCTATGAAGGGTTCTCAGTGGTGGCGTTGCCTGAGGCGGACGCTCCGCTGGGACTGCAGCCTAACCCCAAACATCCCTCCGGCGTGGTGGAGACTTTCTCATTGACCAGCGAGATCCTGGGTAACACACGCGACATCCACATCGCTCGCTCGCCCGGCTATGTTCCCGGCGCCGAGGGCAACGCGTTGGCGGTGATCTTCGATGGTGAACGCTACTTGGACGAGGTCAAGGTCGCCACGATTCTCGATCATTTGGTGGCAGAAAAAAAGATACCGCCGATCGCGGCGGTCCTCGTCGGTAATCCCAGCCCAAGCAGTCGATCGGCGGAGTTGCCGTGCAACGAGCATTTCGCTGCTTTCATCGCAGACGAATTGATGCCCTGGATCCGGCGCCGGGGACTGAACACGCGACGCGAGCGAACCATCGTCGCCGGCGCCAGCTACGGTGGACTCGCCGCCGCCTTTCTGGGTTTCAAGCATCCAGAGATTTTCGGCAACGTCTTCAGTCAATCGGGCTCGTTTTGGTGGTCCCCTGGTGGATTCCAAGCTGACCGTACGGAGGAGACTCAGTGGTTGACCCGCCAGTTTGTCGCTGCTCCGCCGCAACCGGTTCGCTACTACCTGCAGGCCGGCACGTTCGAGCAGCCCAGCGAAATCCTCCAAACGACTCGACACCTGCGGGATTGCCTACGAGCCAAAGGATATGCGGTGGAGTATCAAGAATTTGTTGGGGGCCATGGTTACTTTTATTGGCGACACCGTTTTGCCGACGGAATCGTTGGGTTGCTGGGCGAACCCACCAAGACAACTAGCGATTGATCCACTCCGAGGCTTTTTTTCAGAACCACTCGAGGCAACCCATGCGATTCATCTCCAAACTTGTCATCTCGCAGATGCGCATGCATCCGGGACGATGGCTGACAACGACTCTGGCCATCGTGGCTTCGACCTGTGCGTTGGTATGGGTGGTCAGCGGCTACGATGCGTTGGTGTCGCAGTTTGACGAGAACGCGGACAAGTATCTCGGCCGCTACGATTTGTTGATACTTCCCACTAGTGGAGGTCTGTTGGCGTCGCCGTCGGCATCGATCGATGCAGCCTTGATCCAACGCTTGCAGGCGGATGCGGGCGTGAGGGAAGTCAATGCCATCGGCAACTATCGGGCGACGGTCTCGCGGGCGGACGCCCGCAGCGAGGAGACGGAATCGACGTTGGGGTTACTCATCGGCGATCGTCCGCCGGTCAACGGCGCGCCTCCGGTCGGTCCGACGCTGGTCAGCACGCCGGCGGCCGAGCCTCCCTATGAAATGATCCAGGGCCACTGGCTGGGCAGCCGAGACGACGGCGAATCGACTGTTGTCACAGAGCAGGTGGCGGAAGCCTTAAAGATCGCGGTGGGTGACGCGGTGTTGGTCACGACCTTTGGCAATCAGGTTCGTTTGCGGGTTGTCGGCATCGTCGAGCAAGCAACCGAAGCGCCTGCCCTGCGTGGAAGCGACGGTCGCGGTCCCTCCCAGCAGCGCAAACCCCGCGCCAAACCGTCGGTACCCGGACCTGGCAATAAGTCGTCGCTCAGCGTCTCGTCGTCAAGCCACGAGCCAGCCGATCGCCGAGCCGGTGGCCAGCCGATCGGCTTGCCACGTGGAGCCGCGTCAGGCGTGGCCATCGACGCGGTGTACGTACGACCCGAAACGGCATCGAACATCAACGGCTATGCGGCCGAGCCGCAGATTTTACAGGTCGCGATGCGAGACAACGTGAGCGTCGAACAATTCCGCGAGCTCTGGCAGCAACCTTTGGCCAGCACTGAACCGCCTCTACAGATCGTGGATTTTGCTGCCGTTCGAGGCGGGATGCAGCAGAGCCGAAGTGTGGGAAGCCAACAAGCCCAGGCACTTGCCGCCACTGGAATGGCTTCCCTGGCCGCGGTCTTCATTATCTTTTCGACCCTCAGCATGGGTGTCGGCGAGCGGATTCGCGAATTGGCAATGCTGCGGGCCGTAGCGATGACACGCACGCAAATCGCCGTCATGGTGGCCGTAGAGAGCTTGGCGTTGGCGGTGCTGGGATGGGTCGGCGGATTGGTCGCCGGCTGGGCCATGGTACTGGTCGGCAGCCGGGTGTTGCCGGGTTTGTTCAGCGGCACGGCGGTGCTCGGCTGGGCTTGCCTTGCGTTAACGGGCGTGACGGTGTTGGTCGGCGCCTTGGGTGCGGCGATCCTGCCGGCCCTCAGAGCCATCCGGATCCGCCCGCTGGACGCCATGTCGACCTATCATCCGGCGCCGCCATTCAGATCGTGGGCGTCGTGGGGCGTTGTCGGCCTCGTGCTATCCGCAGCCACACCGGTACTGGTGTTCGGGTTGCCGATGTCCGACGAGTGGCGTCGCTGGGCTTACACCTACGTTTCCTATCCCAGCTTGCTGCTGGGCATGATCCTGATGGCGCCCGCCGTAGTCGTGCTTTGCGAACGCTGCTTCGCCCCCCTGCTGAGTCGGGTCTGGCGGCTGGATCAGCGAATGATGCGAACGCAGCTTTCCACCAATCTATGGCGCAGTGTGGGCGCGACCTTGGCGCTTTCGATCGGCTTGGGACTGTATGCCTCGACACAAACCTGGGGATACTCGATGCTGATTCCCTTTACTCCCGGTGACTGGTTGCCCGATGGCCTAGTGGCCATCCATCCGGCGGGCTTGGACGCTGAAGAGGAATCATTGCTGGGCGAGGTCGAGGGCGTGCGGTCCGACCAGGTGTTACCGTTGGCGATCGAACAGGCCAAGTTCGCTTGGGGCGAGGAAGGCCCACCGCCCCGACTGAAGTTTGGCGACAATGCGGTGCTCTGCGGGCTCGATCCCCAGGCGGCCTTTGGCGGGGAACGAGCCATGTTGCCGGTCGAGTTTGTTTCCGGAGACCGGCAGTCCGCGATCGGCGCACTGGCCGCGGGCGACGGTGCCTGCATCGTGTCGGAAGATTTTGTCATGGCCACCGGACTAGAGGTGGGAGATCCGGTGCATTTCACGCCTCCGGCCGACGATGGCGACCGGATCACATACCGCATTGCTGCGGTGGTCCGATTGCCCGGCTGGCAATGGATCACGAAATTCTCAGGAGTTCGGCGGCATTATGTTCGCACCGGAACGCTGCTGTTTGCCAACCGCGCCGAAGTGCAAGCGGACTTTCACCTGCAACGGACCGAGTTCTTTTGGGTGAACCTTCAACCGGGTGCAGACATCGCCGCAGTCGAAGCACGCTGTCAGACGCTCGCCGAACAACACGGTGAGGGATCGTTTGCGGCGGCAGGCGTAGGTCGCGTCGAGGCCTATCGTCCGTTTGCTCGCCTGACGGCGACCGAGACGGTGCGGCGAGCGATCCGCATGCATGCCGATGGGATAATCTGGAGGATGAGCTATCTGCCGCTGGTCACGCTGACCATCATGTCGTTGGCGATGGTTAATACGGTGATCGCTTCGGTGCGTTCGCGGACCTGGGAATTCGGTGTGATGCGAGCGATCGGCGTAAACCGCAGCCAACTGGTCCGTTTGGTCTTTGCCGAGTCCGTGTTGCTGGGGCTGGCCGCCTGCGTGCTCAGCCTGATCTTCGGGTTGGTAGCCGGTTGGTGCGGGGTGGGCATGGCGCGGTTTGGTGGCTGGTTCGCCGGCCCGCCGACCTTCCATATCCCCTGGGCGCAGCTGTCCATCGGTTTTTCCTTTACGCTACTGCTGTGCTTGCTGGCCGGACTCTGGCCCGCCTTCAAGACCGGCCGCGCCGAGCCTCTGAAACTCTTGCGATCCGGGCGGGCAACCCAGTAGGAAACCTCATGATTGATACCGCTTCGCTGGCGACGCTGGCGGATTTTGAGAAAGTGGCCATTCGCGTGGGCCGCGTCGTCCAGGCGGATCCGTTTCCCGAAGGCAAGTACTCCACGCACATCCTGCGGATCGATCTGGGTGAGGCGCTGGGGGTGAAAAAGTCGCTGGCCCGTCTGCAGCCGCATTACCAGTGCGCCGAACTGCTCGATCGCCAAGTGCTGTGCGTGGTCAATTTCGCACCGCGGCAGATCGGCAAGCACCTTTCCGAGGTTTTGACGCTGGGCGTCGACGATGGCGAGGGCAACGTCGTGTTGGTCCAGCCCGATTGGCCGGTACCGCTGGGCACTCGGTTGTACTGATCGATCGCGGGCTCGGCCGCTGACCGGCGCGCCCTCGATTCAGTAAACTTGGGCCTTGCCTCAAAGCTGCCCTTCCCTGTTCGCCTCCACCAGCCCTTTCAGGAATCCGTTCATGAGCGACCCATCGAGCCCTGCTGAGAACCCTGCGCAGGCGTCCCCCGAGGCGACCCAGCCCGGCGAGACGTCCGAGCGTACGAAGTCCGCCGGCAAGGACAGCAATTCGATCCTGCTGGTGCCCTACCCCAAGTTCGTATTCATGTACCCCACGCTGTTGGCTTCGGCGATTGCGGCGTTGGTACTGTATTTCGGCGGTTACCACACGATCGACCCGGCAACCGATTCGGTGCCGGTCGCGGTCACGGCTATTTTCTTGGGCGTGACGATGGCCAACATGCTGGTCATCATTTTCGACTTCCCCCGAGCCACGTCGCTGACGATGGTGTTTGTGGTCACCACAGCCGTGATGGCCCTCTGGCTGCTGACCGTATTCCAGCCGGGCATTCTGCCGTCGATGGAATCGATCTTTGCCGCCATTCGTCCGGCCGCCAATGCCACCTTCTTCGGCTGCATCGCCGTGGTAATGACGTTGTTGTATGCGTTCGTGTTTTTATGCGTGCGGTTTGATTATTGGGAAGTCCGCAACAACGAACTGCTTCATCACCATGGGGTGCTGAGCGATTTGAAACGGTATCCGGCACCGAACCTGCGCGTCGACAAAGAGATCAACGACGTGTTCGAGTACATGTTGCTCGGCGCGGGCCGATTGATCCTGCATCCGAGCAGCGAGAAGCGGGCGATCGTGCTCGACAACGTGTTGTTTGTCGGGCAGAAGGAACGCGAGCTGACTCGCGTGCTGGGTTCGATCAAGGTGCAAATCGGCAGCAGCTCAGGACGCGATTGACAGCCCCCTTTCCGGGCCCGACGAGCCGGCTCTCCCCGAGGGAGATTCATTCCTAAGCACACTTTAGCGTGGCCATGGCCTCCACACCCTACCTCTGACCGGCGGAGACCACCCATCGTTTCCGGCGGATAAGAGCGATGAATGCCTATTATTAATCATTGCAGCGATTCGGTCAGCTCGAGAATCGGCCTTGCCTTAATCCTACACATCACGGCTATCGCCTACGTCTCCCATCTGGCATACTGCCCGCCCCTTGATTAATCCCACCTAAAATTGCATTCTCTTTTTTCCCGTGCATTGTCAATGTGCTGGGAATATCTTTGCAAAGTCGTTTAACTACCTTTAAGTCTGCTTGAGAAATATGATGTCGAAGTCCCTGATGGGCGTTCAGAGAAAAGGATTTACGCTAGTCGAATTATTGGTCGTTATCGCGATTATCGGCGTTTTGGTCGGCTTGCTACTTCCTGCCGTTCAAGCGGCTCGCGAAGCGGCGCGGCGGATGCAATGCTCCAATAATCTGAAGCAGATTGGATTGTCGCTGCACAACTATCACGACACCCACGGTTGCATTCCCCCGGGAGTTCTTCCGCAGGACGTGGGTCGCCAGCGGCAAGCCTCCTGGATCGTGCGTACGTTTCCCTATATGGAACAGAACACCGTCTTCGACCGGGCGGTGTTTGTCGGCACCGACTGGACGGGCCAGGACAGCGTGGACCGCAACTGGGAGCTGAAAAACACCGTTGAAGTCGAGACGTACATCTGCCCGTCGTCCGACATGCCACGGCGCCGCACCGAAACGCCCAACGGCGACACCCAAGCGTTGGGTGCTCCGGGCACGATCGAGGTCCAGCTGGCCTCCTACGCCGGTGTGGCCGGCACGTATTTTGATCCCAACGACATGGCGTCGGCTCCCCAACCGAACTTCAGCAACTACGGACGTGCGACGTTCAATGGTGTGATGGCCTCGGTCGGCGGTTCTGCTCAAGGCGGACCCGTCCGCTTTGCGAGTATCACCGACGGCACCAGCAACACGATCTGCATCACCGAGCAGTCGTCGTTTTACACCAATGCATCGAACCAGAGGACCGACTGTCGGGCCAGCAATCACGCCGGCGGGATGTGGGCCAGCGGCCCGGGGGGCGATTCCGATTGGTGGCTGAACGTGTCGGTCGTCCGCTATCCGATCAACTGGAATTTGGCGACCTCCAATGCCTGCCCGGGTTATCAGAAGCACACGATCACTCGTTCGAATCATCCGGGCGGGGCCCAGGTGCTGCTCAGCGACGGCGCGGTCCGCTTCGCTCAGGAGACCATGGACTTTTCCTTGTTCACTCGGTTGTCGGCTCGCAACGACGGGATGGTCACCGAATCGTTCTAAGCAGCGATTCCCGTTATTCCACTCGACCTACCTCCACCTTTCCACGCACTCAGGAACCCCGCCTTGCCTCACCTCGCTACCCAGTCTGCACCAGGACGCTCGACCCGCCTGCACAAGCGACCTACGGCCGGTCAGAATCAGCCAATCCGATCGCTGGCGCGACTTGCAGCCCTCTGTGTCGGCTCGCTCCTGCTGACCGGATGCGGCGGCAGCGTCAGCGGGCCGTTGGCCGAAGTTACGGGCCAGGTGACTCGCGGCGGAGAACCCCTCGAAGGTGTCAACGTGATGTTTATCCCACAGGACGGCCAAGGAGCGCCGTCGGGAGCCGTCACCGATAACAATGGCGAGTTCCGGTTAACCCATTCCGACGGTTCCCCGGGCGCGTTGCTGGGGAGCCACCGTGTGGTGATTAGCGTCAGTGGCGAAGAACCGCCACCCCCGGAGGCCGGATCCCGTCCGGCGCGCCAAGCGCCGGCGCCTGAGTATTACAAGCAGGCGGAGGTTAGCGCCGAGGAAGACAACCACTTTCTGTTCGAGGTCCCGCAAGGAACGTCGCGCTACCGCACAAGCTGACAACGCGAACGGATCGACCTCGTGCGGGGAATCGCCCGCAATAGATCGACAGCGTTCATCGAACGCTGGGTTATCGAACGCTGGGTTTAAGACCTACTCCGAATCAGATGAGTCTAGCTTCTTATCGATGAAGGTGACAGCTTCGTCAAGCTTAAAGGTGCGGAGTAAAATAGTGCCTTCGGGATCGAGCACGTAGTGTATTGGCACGGAACTGATGCCAAGTTGCTGTCGAACCACGGGTGTGTCGCGACCTGCCAAAAGTGCCTGCGGCCAATCCACCTGCTTTTCCAAAATGAACTTTCTCGCGTGATCGGAATCCTCATCAAGACTGACGCTAAGCACGGCCACTTTCTCTGAATCCCATCGATTGGCGGCCGTCCGGACGTCGGGCAGTTGCTTGATGCATGGTGCGCACCACGTTGCCCAAAAATCGATCAGCAGATAACGGCCGGTGAAATCTGCGATCGAACCTGATTCGTCCCGGGACATTTTGGCAAAGCGAAAGTTCGGAAACCGTTCGCCGACTTGCGGACCAAGTTTCACTTCGACTTCGATTTCGCCCAAGTCGAGATCCTGGTTACCGACCGATACGTCGACGACATCGAGACCGACCGGATCAATCAAGCAACCCTCTGGCGGTTCATAGATTGAGATTGCAAATTGGTAATCCCCCGGCTCAACCCCGTGAATTTCGAATGATCCGTCTGATTGAAATTTGACGAAATGATATGGAAGCGTCGAAAGAAACCTTCGTCCTTCTTCCGAGTTTCGGAGATTAAACGACCAACCGTGACGCCAGTCAAATCCTGCGCGTCGAATCGGTTCGGGAGGATCGATACCGGAAGCCCGCTTCAAGAAAAAGTTGAGACAATAGTTCATGTCCAAACTCGAAGCCACTTTGCCCGATGGTTTGACTCGTCCCCGGACCACGACGCCGGTGCCGAAATCGACTGTGTGCGTTTGACCGGGCTGCAAGTCGAGCGGCACGTTTTCACTCGAACTTAATCGTGTTTTCTGCCAGACGGAAACGACGGGAGATAACGAGGATGGAATGGGGGGGGAACACGATCGAATAGGAATTTTCCGTTCCTATCAGTCCTGGTCGAGAACGAATCTTGAACGTGAGGATTGTCTCCTCCGAGAGCGACTCGGCCGGGGACAGTGCTTGCAGGTCGGGACTGCTAGCAGCTAGCTGAGGTGGACGCTGGCAGTACTGGCGCCAGTAGTTCGGTCACTGTCCCCGCGTGGCCGTCCCCGCGTGGCCGTCCCTCGCGTCGCTGCTCACTGCACTGTCCCCGGTCGTCGCGCGTCCAGGGACAGGGCACGCACATCAGCCTGCTAGCAGCTATCCCGATCGCTGCACTGTCCCCGTGTGTCGCTGTCCCCGTGTGTCGCTGTCCCCGTGTGTCGCTGTCCCCGTGTGTCGCTTGCACTGTCCCCCGGTCGCTTTCCGTGCTTGCAGATCGGAACTGCTAGCAGCTAGCTGAGGCGGACGCCGTTAATACGGGATGCTAGTAATGCGGTCACTGTCCCTGTGTGGCTCTGTCCCTGTGTGGCTGTCACTGTCCCCGCGTAGCTCTCGTCACTGTCCCTGCGTGGCCGTGCTTGCAGGTCGGACTGCTAGCAGCTAGCTGACGCGGACGTTGTTTGATACGGGGCGCCAGGGATGCGGTCACTGTCCCTGCGTAGCTCTCTGCGTGGCTCTGTGTGGCTGTCGTCGCTTGCTTAATCATCCTGTCCACTGGCCAGCGAGGCGATGCAATCGCGTGTCCGCTGGGCAAGAACTCTGGGAATCGCCTGATCGAGCTTATCCCGCCCGATTTGGATGTACTTGCCACCGGTTCGGCGGGCCATCCGTTGTGGCGTCTCGCGGTACTTGGGAGCGTGAATTTCCGCGTGGACAACGTCGATCTGGATTCCCGCCTGTTCATACCTGTCCAGGATCGCGGTGTCTTGCAAGACCGGGTCGCCGTCGGTCAGGACGATCAACCTGCGTCCTGCCGCGTCGACTTTGCTGAGCGAATCCAAGGCCATCTCGAGCGGGGTGTCGAACGTTGGCAGATCGCCCGGATGCGCGTTCTTGATCAATTGAAATAGTTGAATCTTGTCCTGCTCTCGAGTCCGCGCCAATCCATGACCGGGCTCCCACGGAAGCGGGCGGGGACAGTCATCGCACGAGTTGGTTGCTAGCACGTTACGTCGCGGCTAGCTCTGTCCCCGTCCGCGCCTGGCCGGTTCCGTTCCGGAGTCGCGGAGCGACGGCAGGTGGTAGCCCCAGGCGCGAGCCTGGGGAAACGCAATCAAACCATCCGCAAAGCCCTGGAGGGGCGACAGGGACAAGGCTTTACCAACTGCGGTCGGGGACAGTCATCGCACGAGTTGGTTGCTAGCACGTTACGTCGGGGCAAGCTCTGTCCCTGTTCCTCGTCCCCTATGCCGTCGCTCCGCGACTTCCGGCGTATCTTGGGGGCTTCTACCTCGGATTGGCATCCGAGGCTATCAACTGCCATCGCTTCGCGATTCGATGCAGCTAGCATCGGCACGCCGAGGTCGGCTCCGTCCCTGTTCCTCCCCTCTTCGTGCACTGTCCCCGCACGGTCGGTTCCCCGTCCCCTATGCCGTCGCTCCGCGACTTCCGACGTATCTTCGGGGGCTCCTACCGCGGATTGGCATCCGAGGCTATCAACTGCCATCGCTTCGCGATTCGGTGCAGCTAGCATCGGCACGCCGAGGTCGGCTCTGTCCCTGTTCCTCCCCTCTTCGTGCACTGTCCCCGGCCTTCGTGCACTGTCCCCGGCCGGTTCATGCACTGTCCCCGCACGGTCTATGCCGTCGCTCCGCGACTTCCGGCGTATTTTGGGGGTCTCCTACCTCGGATTGGCATCCGAGGCTATCAACTGCCATCGCTTCGCGATTCGATGCAGCTAGCATCGGCACGCCGAGGTCGGCTCCGTCCCTGTCCCTCCCCTCTTCGTGCACTGTCCCCGGCCGGTTCGTGCACTGTCCCCGGCCGGTTCGTGCACTGTCCCCGGCCGGTTGGTGCACTGTCCCCGCACGGTCGTGCACTGTCCCCGCACGGTTGGTGCCGTCGCTCCGCGACTTCCGGCGTATCTTGGGGGCTTCTACCTCGGATTGGCATCCGAGGCTATCAACTGCCATCGCTTCGCGATTCGGTGCAGCTAGCATCGGCGCGCCGAGGTCGGCTCCGTCCCTGTTCCTCCCCCCTTCGTGCACTGTCCCCGGCCGGATCCTTCGTGCACTGTCCCGGGTCGGTTCTCTTTGAGCGGCTGAAGCCTGGACTCCAGCGCGACCGGCGTCGCTCGAAAGCTT
>NZ_WIAD01000030.1 GCF_009618275.1 Roseimaritima sediminicola | reverse complement strand
CTCCGGCGGAATCTATGTATTGCTCGGAGCGATAGAAGACAACATTTTCTCCCCTCTCCCCCGCTGCGCCGCGAGCGTCAGCGAGTGAAGCAGTGGTGGGAGAGGGGCCGGGGGTGAGGGGGCTCGGGTGCAACACAATGACTGTTTGCGTACGCCTTTCCGATCCCCGTACCGTACCGAGACACCGCACGGGTGGTGCTGCTCTGCTGGTCCCCCTCACCCCCAACCCCTCTCCCCCGAAGCCTGACTCGCTTGGGCTCGCCAGGCTTCGGGGGAGAGGGGAGAAAACGATTCTTCTCCAACCATAGAATCCGCCGGAGTTAGCAAAGCTCAGATCTTCGATCGAGCACGATAAACTCGCGGGCTCGCCATCCAAAGTCTGGCGACTTCAGCTACGCTCGAACCATCAACCAACAACCATCAACCAACAACCATCAACCATCAACTAACAACTAACAACTAACAACTAACAACTAACAACTAACAACCATCAACCATCAACCAACACCCCCCCTACGAGGCGGCGGCGGCGATGTCGTCGAGGGTGACGGTGGGGACCGACCAAGCGTTGGGATCCCGAGAGAGTACGCGACGCCGTTTACGAGTCCGCTCGCTCCAGCGCTGGCGAATCGCCCGGGAACGATCGCGAATCTCCTCCGGAGTCGGATCGATCATGCCCTGCTCGTCACTGTTCGCTTGCGAGAACGCAACCATAAAAATTATCGTCCTTCTGATTGGTGGAAGTCCGGTATGGATAATGGACACCCTAGGCGGCCGACCGCCATCGCCACCTCGCTGCCCACCTTCTGTTGATATCTTCTGCTGCCGATCTAACAACCCGCCAAAGCGAAAGTTTCGGTCAGATCGCGAGCAAAAGGGAAAATTATCCGCCTCTTGGACGCTCGAGCGACGAGAACGTGCCCGTAAAACGAGCCCAAACGGCCCGCAAAACGAGAAAACCCGCCCCTTTCCCCTCGTTCGGGCGTAGCTAAATCCGCCCGACCTCAGGGCTTTTTTGCCGCTTCAGTCCAATCGCTTGCGAGATCGGCTACCCTAAAAATTCAACCTGGACGCAACACTCAGGCGGCTTCCGCCGTGTCGGCGCCACACAGGCTGCCATAGAAGGCATTACGAGCCAACAGCGAATTGTGATCGCCCAGATCGCGGATTTCTCCCTGATCCATGACCGCGATTTGATCGGCCAGTGCTAGCGTCGTCGGGCGATGGGTGATCATCAGGCCCGTTCGGCCGACCAGGAATTTCCGCAGCGCCTGGTGGATCAGGGCTTCGCTTTCCATATCGATTTGGCTGGTCGCTTCGTCCAGGATCAGGATGTCGGGATTTCGCAGAAAGGCCCGGGCCAGGGCCAATCGCTGCATCTGGCCGCCGCTGAGCCGGGTGCCGGATTGCCCCAGGACGGTGTCGTAGCCGTGTTCGGTTTTCTCACGAATGAATTCGTCGGCGTGGGCTCGCTGGGCCGCTTCGATCACTTCCTCGCGGGAAACGCGAGGCATTCCGTAGCGGATATTATTGAGGATCGTGTCGTCGAACAGGACCGTGCGCTGGGTCACCAGGCCGATGCGGCGACGCAGGTTTCGCAGCGACATTTTGGTGACGTTGACGTCGTCCAGCCGGACTTCGCCGCCCTGCGGATCGTCAAACCGACACAGCAGGCTGATCAACGTGCTTTTGCCCGAACCGTTGGGACCGACGACGGCCAGGGTCTGGCCGTGGGGGATCTCCAAATCAATTCCGCTGAGCACCTTCGGGCCGCTGGGATAGCGGAACGAGACGTCGGAGAACACGATTTTCTGATGGGGCCGCGCGATCGATTGCGGCCGCACCGGTTCGGTCACTCGCACCGGCCGGTCGATCACTTCGTAGACGCGCGACGCCGCCGCGATGCCCCGCTGCAAACTGCTCCACACGTCGGACAGTTTCCGCGCCGGGTCCGAGGCCCCGATCAGGAATCCAAAGAACATCAACATCGCGCCCGGATCCAGCGGCTTGTCGCTCATGTGCAGTCCCAGCAGTTCCGTCTGGCGATTGATCACCAGATAACCGCCGGCCAGGATCGCCAGACAGACCATGCCCAGTCCCAGGAATTCGGACACCGAACGGGCCAGCGTGTTGTACAGGGCCATCTTCATCGAGCGGCCGTAGTAGGCCTGGACGCTGCGTTCAAAGCGAGCTCGTTCGAAGGCCTGCGTGTTGTAGGCTTTGATCACGCGAATCCCGGCGAAGGCGTCGTTGAGGGTACCGTACAGCTGGGTCATTTCATCCATCACCCGGCGGCTGGCCCGGCGGATACTGCGGCTCAGCGAGTGCATGACCAGGACCATCAGCGGCGCGACCACCATGACCAGCATCAACAACCGCGGACAAACCCACGCCGCGCCGGCAAAGC
Source organism: Roseimaritima sediminicola (assembly GCF_009618275.1). Lineage (GTDB taxonomy): Bacteria > Planctomycetota > Planctomycetia > Pirellulales > Pirellulaceae > Roseimaritima > Roseimaritima sediminicola. The sequence continues at coordinate 69,247 of NZ_WIAD01000030.1, read as the reverse complement.
AGACGATCATCTTCAGCGGTTCGCGAACCAGGCGTCCCAGCAGTACCGTGATGCCGCCGTTCAGATGGCCGATGTCGTTGGTCAAGCGGCTGGTCAGCCCGGCCGAACCGTTGTCGCCGAATTCGTCTAAATCCAATCGCAGGGCTTTGCGGAAGAACAGGCTGCGGACTTCATTGGCCGCCTGCATGGCCAGGTCCTGCACCAGCATCATGTTCGCCCCCAGGGCCAACAGCTTCAGCACCGTGCCGAGGATCAACAGCGAGATCATCAGCGACAGCGTGCCAAAGGCGGTCTCGGGCAAGTACTCCGCGTAGGGCTGGAAGCGGGTCAGCGTGGCTTCGGACTTCTCGTATGCGGTCCGCCGGGCGATGGCCAGATCGCGGGCCACCTCCAGCCGATTGCGTTGTTTGACCGATGGATTCTGGGCCAGTTGTTCGTTCAGCTCGGCGATTTCCCCTTCGCTTTCGACGATCCGCTCGCGGCTGTTCTCCAGTTCTTGGGCAACGTATCCGGGCACGCCGTCGCCTTTGAAGACGATCTCGACCATGGGGTAGAGCGCGCCGATGTTCAGCCCCCACAGCATGGCGACAATCAACGAGGTTCCCAGACATCCAGTTAACGTCCAGCGACGCTTGGCAACCAAACGCAGAACGCGACGAAAGTCATGCATGATGTGCGAGCAAGTGAGCGACAGGGAAACGGGAGCCGCCCTCGCAGAAGGAGGGCTTGGCCGGTTTTACCGAACTGTCGCTTGCCGCGAAAGATGAATCGCCGCGTCTTGCCGGTCCCGCCACCAAAGCCACGAAAAAAGCACCAGTAGAGGTACCGTTGCTAGCTGATACGCCGTCAGACCGGCCAGCACATGCGGCTCGGGACGAATAAATTCCGTGGCAAAGCGGTAGACGAGGTAGCCGATCAGATACAGCTTCATGTGCTGTAGCCGCAACCAACCGCGACGCCCCAATTGCCAAAGAATGATAGCAAAGCCGAAATGGAAGGCGGCCTCGTACAGCTGGGTGGGGTGACGCGGCAGCGAATCGCCGGCGGCGGCGAACGGTTGACCCCACGGCAGGGCGGTCACGGTGCCGAAACAGCAGCCGCCGACGTAGCAACCGATCCGGCCGATGCCGACGGCCACGGCGGCGGGTAGGGCGAAGGAGTCCCCGGTTTTGATACGAATCGAGCAGGCCCATTTGGCGACCTCGACGCCGAAGTAGGCGCCGACGATACCGGCCAGGATCGTCTTGCCGTCGGCCAGCCACATCCCGGGTACCCACCCGGACTGCAGCCCACCGCTGACCAAGTACGGCAGCTTGGCCGCTATCATTCCTCCGGTAAACGCACCGATGCCCAACATCCACCGCTGTTCGGCGTCGAGGCCCAGCGGTCGCTGGCGCAGGCGCAGCAAGACGACGCCGACCATCACGGCCAACAGCATCACGGCAGCGTAAAGCGGTCGGACGGTCATGGTGCGTGGCTTCCAAACCTGTTGATTGTAGAGCAAACCATATTCCATGACATTTTACTCCCCTCTCCCCCGAAAGCCTGACTCGCTTAGGCTCGCCAGGCTTTCGGGGGAGAGGGGAGTATAGATGCTTTCGGGTCGCGCCGGCCCCCTAATTTACTCGCGAGAGCGAACCATCAATCAACCGCTCCAGCGCTGTGGTTATCTCCTTGGCCGTGTCGGCCGCCGCGGCGGCTTCGAGGCAGGCTTCTTGCCGTGCGTTGACCGGCATGGGCTGGCCGGGCGGCGGCGTTTGCGGGACCAGTCGCCGCACGATCGCCGCAATCAATCCGTCCAGGTTCCAGCCAGCGGTGGCCGAGATGCAGATGACCGCGTCGTCGCCGCCGGACCGTTCCGGCTCACACGCTCGGCGGCGTTCGTCATGATCGGCGGGCAGGAGGTCGACTTTGTTGCGGACGATTAAATGTTGCGATTCGGCTTCCGCAGCGGCCGTTTGCGGGCCCTCCTCGTGCCGGGCGTCTTGGATCCAGAGCGTCAGATCCGCATCCTCGATCCTCTGGCGAGCGCGCCGCACACCTTCGTCTTCGATGCTGTCGGCGGCTCGGCGGAGCCCCGCGGTATCGGACAGTTGCACCGGCCAGCCGTCCAGGACGGTGTCGGCCGAAAGGATGTCTCGCGTGGTTCCCGGCGAATCGAACGTGATCGCGCGGTCGTATCCGACCAGGGCGTTCATCAGGCTGCTCTTGCCGACGTTGGGTTCGCCGGCCAAGACGACTTGCCAGGGCGTCTGCAGGTGTTGGCCAACGCGTTTCCAACCCAGGACGGACCGAACCTCCTGGCGGACGGCGTCCAGCTGCTCTGCATCTTCATGCAATCCTTGCTGCCAGCGGCGAGCCGCATCCCGGAGGGCTCCGCGAACTTGATCGTAGGCGATCGCGGCGGTGGCGCGGGTGGTGGCGGCGGCCAGCACTTCGCGAGCTTCGACTTCCAACAGCGGCATACCGGTGGAGGCCAACCATTCGGGCCACGGGCAGCGCACCGCGCCGCTCGACTCCACAGCCTGCAGAATCGCTTCGACGGCCGCTCGGCCGCCGTGGCAGTGGACGTGCACGGTTCGCTGGTCGGCGGCGGTCACCACGACGGATTCGCCCGCGGAGGTGGCAGCCGCGTCACCCCCGGCAGCGTCGCCGGCGGCAGCGTCGCCGGCCGCAGGGGTTTCGGGCGGCACGCCGTCGCCGTACCAGGTGCCGTACACGATCCGTCCGGGTTCGGGGTGCGCGGCCGGGTTGGCCGGCCGAAAGAAGGGCCGGACGTGGTCCTGGTACAGGCTCGATGCGTCGCCGACGGGCGTCCACAGGCCCACGGTCGCCACGCCGCCGCGTCCGACGCCGGTGAGTTCGCAGGCCACCGTAGCGGCAGAAGAGACGGGCTGGGGCATGACGAGAGCGGGGGGGATTCAGGATTCGCCTTGGAACGAGCTGATAACGCGGAACAGCCCGATAAAGAATAGGACGGCGGCCGAGCCGGAGGTTCGTCCATTGGCCAGAGCGGCCACGAACCAGATCGCGCTGATGATCATCAGGATGAAGCCCCAGGCCATGGACCCAAAGTTCATTCCTTCTTGCGCCTGCTCGGCCATCTCCTCCGTGGTCGTGGGCAGGCTGTCGGTAGGATGCGGATCGGTGGGCTGGTAGGGCGCGGGATCGAAGGCCGCGGGAATTGGCTGTTCCGTTTCGCTAACTTCCGGAACCCGCATCACCTCGCCGCACACGCAGCGAGCTTTCTTGCCGACGTTCTCATCGTAGGCCTGCAGCCGCGTGCCGCATTGTTGACAAGTAAAAACGATCATGAAGGAAACGGCCAATCATCCCGGCAGAAAAACAAGACTCGCTGTTGCGATTTCGAACAGCCCCGCAACCAAGTCCACTATAGCACAGCGGCATCGGATTCCAGCCAGTGGGGCGGTTCCGACTGGTGTTCTCTCGCCCTTGTACCCTCTCCCACTCGTACTCGTACTTTTACTCGTACTCGTACTCGTACTCAGGGCGCAGCCCGGTACTCGTACTCGCCCCGAACCGTTTACCAATCCGCAAGAGTCTTCGAGTACGAGTACCGCTGCGCTGAGTACGAGTAAGAATGGTTTCACAGGCTGGAAGCCTATGCCACTGACCAAAAAAAACGCCCCGCGGCGGAGGCCGCGGGGCGTTGGTACTTTCCGGTCTAGGGACGATCGTCGCCTGAGGCGGCTTAACGGTTCGGATCGAATCCGGTCTGCGCGATCTCTTCCTCTTCCTGGATGATGATTCGCGGCGTGACCATCAACATCAAACTCGACGCGTCGCGGCCGATGGCCGTGTTGCGGAACAAGCGGTTGATGTAGGGCAGTTTGCTGAGGATCGGCAGGCCGCGTTCGCCACGGCCCTCCCGCAGTCGCTTGATGCCGCCCAACAGGATCGTACCGCCGTCAGGCACGCTGACGGTCGTGTTGACACTGGTGAAGGCGAACGTGGGCAACTGGACGGTCGAACCCTGCGTGGTGACCTCCTGGTCGTCCTCTTCGACGGTTTCGCCGGTATTGGGATCGACTTTTTGGCTTTTCGACTGGCTGGTGGTGCTGCCGGTAAAGGTGAACGTATCGACGTCCCCGATCTGGCTGAAGAACGGCACCAGGGTCAAGCGGACGAAGCGTTTGTCGTCGCTGACGACCGCCTGCACGTTCAACTCCGTACCTTCGTTCAGGACCACGATAATCGGCTGCTGGGAGACGGCAAAGTCGCCGACGACCGGCCGAATGCTGGTCACGAACGGCCGCTGCGAAACGTCCTGGATGGACGCCGACTGGCCGTCGAACAGGGTCACCTTGGGTGCCTGCATCACGTTGGTACGGTTGTCACCCTGAGCGGCTTGGACAAAGAAGAAGGCTTCGATGTCGCTGAGGATCGCAAACCCGAAGGTGCTGAGCGCCCCGGGGTCGACGCCGCCGAAAATGGGAGCCACGTTGAAGTTGTTGTTTTCAAACCGCAGGTCCAGGTCGGTCGTGAACGTCCGGCCCGGTCCGCTCAGACCCACCGCGACACTGTTGCCGCTGTCGTCGGCCGGCAGATCGGTCACGTTGTCGTCGAAGGCCACGTCAAAGTCGACGCCGATCTGTTCGAAGAACGAATCGGACAGCGAGATGAAGCGGACTTCGATCGTCACCTGCAGGTTCTGCAGCCGACGCAGGTTGGCCAGCAGGTCGGCGATCTGGTCGTGGACATCGCTGGTCGTGCTGACCACCAGACTCAGGTTCTGAGCGTAGGGAGCCATCGTGCTGGGCCCGCCGAGCGCTTCCCAGGTCTCCGGAGCGATGGTGGTTTCGATCAATTGCATGATGGACGAGAAGTCGGCCAGCGAGCCACCGCCGGCGGCGCCTCGCATCTGGCCGGTCGGTCCGCCCATCATCGGCGACATGGCGGCCATCGGGTCGCCGTACTGAGCCAACATGTTGGGGTCGGTGTTGGCGGCCACCGGAGCGGGTCCACCGGCCAGTCCAACGGCCGAAACCGGAGCGTACTGGATGGAGTTCGAAGCGGTGTTCATCTGGTAGGCGGCCTTCAGAGCTCCCGCCAAACCGTCTTCGTAGCTGGTCGTGAAGTTCGGGATCGGGGTGACCAGGTCGGACACCTTGTAGATCCGTCGCTGCAGCTTGCCGCGTTTGACTTCGTTGGTCGTCACCTGCAACACATCGTTGCCGATCGTGTAAGTCAGATCGAACTGGCCCAGGATCAGGTTCAGCGCGTTCTTCAGCGAGATCTGGCTGGTCAGGTCCAGCGTGACCGGGGTGCTGCTGTCGATACGGGCGTCGGCCAGGGCCTTCTGGTCGATGAACAGAGGCACGCCGGTGACCATTTCCAGCGTCTTCAGAACTTCACCCAAAGGCTGGTTGCGGAACTTGACGTCGACCGGGGTTTCCAGCAGGCGTTTGATTTCACGCTCGGCGGCGCTGAGCGAATCGTTGGGCTGATTCAGACCGGCCCGGACGTCGGTCAGGTCGCGCCAGGATTCGGCGTCCGGAAACTCGACCGTCTGAGTCGGATCGACCATGTCCAGGCGCTGAGCGTCCTGCAGGTAGCGAATGTAGCTGTCTTCGTTTTCGGCGATGACCTCTTCGGCGATATGTCGACGCACGGCGGTGCGGCTGGTCAGCATCATCTGCGTGCCGATGGCTTTGTTAGGGGCCAGCGTCTGGACCTGCTTGGCCACGACCAGCGCTTCGGCATAGCGACGCTCCTGCATCAATTGGTCGAACAGTTCGACCTTTTCGGCGATCATGTTGTCGGTTTCGAGCTGCATCTTGCGTTCGTTTTCCAGATCCAGGCGGATCTGGTCGTTGCGGATGTCCAGCTCGATGTCGGCGCGATTCTCGTCGACGTACTTTTGTTGTTCGCTGACCGCGCGATCGACCATCGCCAAGAGGGCTTTTTTGGCCGATTCATCGACGTCCGAATCCAGCACCGTAACGCGCAGTTTGTTGATGCGGTCCAGGGCGTCCATGGGTTTGGTGATGCGGTCGTTGTAGGCCACGCCCAGTTCGGCCGTGACTTCGCGATACAAGCGTTGGCGATTGCGAAGGGTTTCCTGATCGACCTGTGCCAGCGCGGACAGTTCGCCGGCCGGGGCCGGAGCCACGGTGGGCTGCATCAGTTGCAGTTTGGCTTGCAGCTGGCGCCGAGTTTCCGAATCCAGTTCGGCTTCGTACCGCCAAGCGGCCACGAACAGCTCGCGGGCCTGTGCGGAGTGGCCGGCCGAGAGGGCTTCCAAGCCCTCGCGGAACAGGCGATCGCCTTCGCCATCGCCGGTGGCTCCGGCAGCCGCGGCGGTTGCCTGGGCTGGGGTGACCGCGGCGGGGCCGCCGCCGGCACTGGCGTAGTCGGCCCGGCGGATGTCGCCCACGCTGGCCGTCTTGCTCGATCCGCCGGCGGGCATGACCGCAGCGGCTTGAGCGACCGGGTAGGCGCCGGCCGGTTGGCTGGCGCCTGGCTGGCTGGCGCCTGGCTGGCTGACGCCGGGCAGTCCGCGGCGGCGAGCCAACGAATCGAGCTGCAGCGTCATCTGCCACAGCTGGGTTTGCACGGCTGGGCGATCGTCGTCGCCCAGCGGCACGGCTTGAGCTTGACGCGTCAGGTTCACGGCGGCCTGGACGTCATCCTTGTCCAGTGCGACCTGAGCCTGCGCCAACAGCTGTTTGACCTGTTGGGCACCGGAGCCGGAGGGCAGCCGCTGGGGGGCGGTCGCCACGGCCGGCAGCAATTGGGCTTCGATGCCATGTTTGATCAGCGCCTCGCGGAGCTGACCGGCGCCGGCTTGCAGGCCGGGCTGTTTGGCCGCCAACGAGGCGATTTCGCGATAGCTGCCGACGGCGGTCGCCAGATCGCGTTTCTTGAGGGCGGCCTGCGCGGTGCTGAGCAACTGCTCTCCGCGAGCCAGCGACTCGTTGTCGGACGAGGATGGCATCGACAGCGCCGAACCTCGCGGCTCTTCTGCCTGCGATGGCGGGCAGTGGAAGGCGAGCGACGCCACCCAGGCGGCCGCCACCAACCAAAGTTTCTTCTCTGTGGTCCTTGTCAACGCGACTCTCCTTCTTCGCGATTGTGGTGGTGCATTTCACTGCGCTCACGACAATCGCGATGCAGCAAAGATGCCCTTTCTCGTCCGTTTACACTGTCCGATCGTCCCTGACCGGAAATACGAGTCGGTGGGCGGGGAGTACCAAGGAAGAAACCAGCTCGTCAAGCCCGGTTTCGGAAAAACGCAAGAATCTTCCGCGGAGGCGAGCGGCGAGGCGGTGGAGCAGTAAGGCGGTGGAGCGGTGGAGCGGTGGAGCGGTAGAGCGGTAGAGCGGTAGATTTTATATATCTTGACGTTTACCCCCCTCTCCCCGCCGGCCCTGGGCAAGTGGAGCTTGCCCGGGGCCGGCGGGGAGAGGGGTCGGGGGTGAGGGGCCTCCGGGATCGATACGCAGAACGACGAGACGTGTGTGGGTAAAGATCCTCGAAACGCGACGCTGGACGGTGTGCGGTCCTGCTCTGCAATCCCCCTCACCCCCAGCCCCTCTCCCCCGATAGCCTGACTCGCTTAGGCTCGCCAGGCTATCGGGGGAGAGGGGGGTAAACGATTCTCAAATCTCAAATCTCAAATCTCAAATCTCAAATCTCAGCCCCCCGGTCACTCCCCCAGCAACCGCACCGTTCGTTTCTGCTGGGCGCTCTGCATGGCGGTGTCGACGATCTGCTGGCCGATGCGGGAGATCTTGGGACACGAGGGCCCCTCGAGGGCCGCGTCGCGGCGGCGGCAGTCCAGGAAATACCGGATCGGATCCTGCCAGACTTCGCCCAGCCCCTCGCAGGGCACGGGCGTCACTTCGGGTTGCTCGCGCGTCTGTACGGTGATGCTGGAGGTGTAGTCGTAGCAGGCGATCGTGCCTTCGGTGCCGACGATCACGAACCCGCACTGGGGCTGGGGCTGGTGCGTCCAGGGATCGGTAAACGTTCCCCAGCGCGTCTCGAATTTGCTCAGCCCACTGGCGTAGCGAGCCACGGCGATGCAGTGCTCGTCGACCTCCAGCCCCTCGGGCTCGTCCACCGTAGCGGTGACCTCGATGGGTTTCTGGCCGCCGAAGTACCAGGTACCCAGCGTGGTCCCGTAACCCATGTAGTCCAGAGCCGAACCACCGCCGGAAGCTTTCTTATAGAACCAGCTGGTCGGTTTCTCGCGAGCGATTTCCTCGGGCGTCGTTTCGCGTTTGTCCGCCCCGTGGTACAGCGGCCCGCGGTTGCCGCCGTAGTAATGCACTTCGATCACCTGGCCGATGCGGCCCTGCCCGATCAAGCGGTAGGCGGTCTGATGCGGCAGGCTCCAGGCCAGCGGCCAATTGATCATCAGCCGGCGACCGGCTTTCTCGGCCGCGGCGATCATCTGGTCGGCTTCGGCCAGCGAGGCGGCCATGGGCTTTTCCACCATCGCGTCCACGCCGTACTCCATCGCCCGCTCGGTCCACAGCCCGTGATCGGCGGCCGCCGGGCACATCATCACCACGTCGGGCTTGGTGGTTTCGAAGCACTGGCGGTAATCGGTGAAGACCTGGTCGTCGGTGAAGCCGAAGTTGGCGATCGCTTCCTGCATCCGCTCGGGCTGCGGGTCGCAGATCCCGACCACCTCGGCATCGGGATGTTCGGCCGCCATCCGCAACAGATCACCCATGTGAAAGTGTTCGAAACTGATCGCAGCAATGCGTACGCGAGCCATGCCAAGACGTCCTCAAAAAACGGTGCCGAGTCGAAACGAAGGACGTATTCTAAACGCATCGCCGCGAGCATTGGACCGGTGGTGGTTGGTTGATGGCACCCCAAATCTCAAATCTCCTGATTCTAAACGGATTCTGTGTACGGTTCGGAGCGATAAAATGTAGCGTTTACTCCCCTCTCCCCCGAATCCTGGCTCGCTTAGGCTCGCCAGGATTCGGGGGAGAGGGGAGTAAACGTTTTTGCCGAACCATCGATTCCGCCGGAGTCAGCAAATCTCAAATCGAGCACGATCCAAACTCGCCACTCGCCACTCGCCACTCGCCACTCTTTCCTCCAAACTCTGGCGAGTTGGGCTACGGAAGGGGCGAGTTCGGCTACGTCTTTCTCTTGTCGCGGTACTGTTGGCGTTGCTGGGCGTACGCTTCGGGGCTGGGCAACTCGGCCTGCTCGGGCTGGGCTTCTTCGAGCAACCGCCGGAGAAACGGCCGGCACCAACCGCAGCCCGTGCCGGCTCCGTAACACTCGCTCAACTGACTCGGCACCCGCGGGCGGTGGATGCGAATGTAATTGATCACCTTGCGTTTGCTGACGTGAAAACACAGGCACAGTTCGTCGTCGTCGTTCATCATCCGCGCAGTCCCCGCGCTACAAGGTCACTGGATTTACGAACTGGCCGCCGCGAATTCTCCTCGGGCCAGCGAGGTTGCGATGCGACAGGCGTCCAGGTAATCCGGGATAAACAACCGCTCACTGGCCGTGTGCACGTTGCGTTGGCCACAGCCGATCGTGACCGCGGCGATCCCGTGACGGAACATCCAGTTCGCGTCTACTCCGCCGTTGCTGATCGTCTGCTGGGGCTGTCGGCCGACGGCGCGCACGGCCGCTTCGGCCGCCTGCACGCTGGGGTGGGATGCTTCCAAGCGAAAGGCTTCGTAGTCCACGCGTGATTCGAACTCGACGCGTCCGGCCTGGCCATCGACGTTGGTCACCTCCGCGGCCGCTCGCTCGAACGCCTCGCGGATCGCCCGGACGATGGCCGTGCGAGCCTCGGGGTCGTGGCTGCGAGCTTCGGCGCGGACATGCACGTGGGGCGTGACCACGTTGGTGGCGTCGCCGCCTTGAAAGACGCCGACATTGGACCGCCCCTCGACTCCCTCAGGCCGCCGGACGTCGCCCAGCCAGCCGTCGCGGTAGAGGGCATCGATCGCCCGCGAAGCCATCACGATGGCGCTCGCACCCAGCTCCGGAGCGACCCCGGCATGGGAGGCCAGGCCGTGGACGTCGATCGTCATGCGTTCGCCGCCGATCGCGCCGATGGTCAGTTTTTCGACCGTGCCTCCGTCGAAATTAATCGCCCGGTCGTGAGCTCCGATGCGCGAGGCATCCATGGCTCGCGAGCCCTGCAAGCCGATCTCTTCCTGGACAAACCAGCATAATATCAGAGGCGGGTGCGGAGCGTCGCCGCGGAGCAGCTCGCAGGCTGCGGTCAGCAAGGCCGCGCATCCGGCCCGATTGTCCGCCCCCAGACCGGTGCCCTGCGCCGTGCTGAAGACCTCGTCGTCCTCGACCGCCGGCTGGCTGCCGACGCACACCGGGACGGTGTCGAGGTGAGCGGTCAACAGCGTGGTGGGCCCCTCGCCGCTGCCGGGCAGGTGGACGATCAGGTTACCGACTTCGCCCCCGCCCGGCGTCCGCTCGTTGGCGTCGTCGAACTCGATCGCGGTTTTCGGCAAGCCCGCCGCCTGCAGCTGGCGAACGATTTCCAGGGCCACGGCGTTCTCTTGGCCGCTGATGCCGGGGATGGCCGTCAGTTTTAAAAAGCGGTCTAGAGCCGCGTCAGAGTCGATCGAAACCGCCGTATCCGTCATGGAAAAACCAACAAAGTAGATGGGTGTTGTGGCAGTGGCATAGGCTTCCAGCCTGTGATCGAATCTTCACAGGCTGAGAAGCCTATGCCACACGGGGCTCTCGGCTGGGACAGCCGAGCAACTATGGTTACAGTTTAGGAGATTCCTCTTTTTCGTGCTGCCGATGATCCATTCGCTTCCGCTCGCCGACCAATCGCCCCCTGACGACGCCCGGGACCACCTGCTGGACTGGACGCCTCAGCAATTGACGACGTGGCTGTCGGACTGCGGCGAGCGGGCGTTTCGCGGCAAGCAGATCTGGCAGTGGATCTACCGCCAGCGGGCGGTGGAGTTCGGCGAGATGACGGACCTGCCGGCGAGCCTGCGACGAGCGCTCGCCGAGCGATTCGTGATCTTTCGCAGCTCGATCGCCAAAGAAGAGACCTCGCCCGACGGAACGGAAAAGCTGCTGATTCGGCTGGCCGATGGCGGCGAGATCGAATGCGTGCTGCTCCGCGACGGCGATCGCCGCAGCATCTGTGTCAGCAGCCAGGTGGGCTGTGCGATGGGGTGCGTGTTCTGCGCCAGCGGGCTCGACGGCGTCGACCGCAACCTCCGCCGCGGCGAGATTCTGGAACAGATGCTGAGGCTGCAGCGGCGGCTGCCGGCCGAGCAGCGGCTGAGCCATATCGTGATGATGGGCATGGGCGAGCCGCTGGCGAACCTGGAAAACGTCCTGCAGTCGTTGGACGTGGCCCGCAGTCCCGACGGGCTGGGGATCAGCGCCCGGCGGATCACGATCAGTACGGTCGGCCTGCCGGTGGCGATCGACCGCTTGAGCCGTCACGCGGTGCCCTACAACCTGGCGGTCAGCCTGCATGCGCCGAACAACGAACTGCGGAGCCGGCTGGTTCCGGTCAACCGCAAGATCGGGCTGCAACCCGTGCTGGACGCGGCCGATCGCTACTTCCAGTCCAGCGGCCGGCGGCTGACCTTCGAGTACGTTCTGCTGGGCGGCGTGAACGATAGCAAGACCTGCGCCGCGCAGTTGGCGGCGCTGCTGCGTGGGCGGCCGGTGCTGTTGAACGTGATTCCCTACAACCCCGTGGCCGGTCTGCCCTACCAAACGCCTTCGGACGCCCAAATAAAAACGTTTCGGCAGACGCTGGAGTCGGCCGGGGTGAACGTGCAATTTCGCCAGCGAAAGGGCAGCGAGATCAATGCGGCCTGCGGCCAACTGCGCCGGCACCGCGAGGATTGACGGACCAACGGTGGCAGGCTGCGTACAATGGACCGTGCCTTCACCCGTTTTCCTCTGTCGGCTTCGACTCAGGCGATGCCCGAGTCTTGCCGGGCCGCCCACTTGTATGGCTCGTGTCAGCAATCGCGACGATTCCTTTTCCGATTCCCCGCTGCCGGTGCGCCTGGCCGCGCTGATGCACCCCTTGTCGGTGGGCTACTGGGGCGGGTCCCGGATCCGCATCGGTTACAGCCTGCCGGTGGCCGTCGCGGTGCTGCTGGCCGCCGGCTGGTTCTGGCAGACGCGGCCCGGAAACGCCGACCTGCCGGTGCTGGCGGGCATCCTGGGCGTCTCGCTGGTCGGGGGTGCGATGTACCAAGTGATCCTGCGGCTGTGGATCGGACGCTTGGCCGGTGGCCAGGGTGCGGGGGGCCAGTGCGAGGAGATCACGATGCGCGCCTTCGGCAGCTGGGGACGCTGCCGGGGGTCCAGCGCCCAGCGGTTCACGCTGGGGGTCTCGGTGCCGCTGCTCTGCCTGGCGCTGGCGGCCGCGCTGGCCGCGATGCCGCCCCACGGCCAGGGCTGGCGAGGACTTTCGCTGTTGCCGCCGGAACTGACCGGCCAGTTGACCGGAGTGTCGGTCCTGGTTGCCTGTGCCTGGATCCTGACCCTGCAAGCGGCCGTGCAAACCCTGCCGCTGCCCGGATGCCACGGGCGCGAAGCCATCGTGGCCGTGGTCGACTGGTGGTGCGAAGGACAGGGGCGGCGGGGACGCGCCCAAGCGGTACGCTGGACCCTGGGCGGAATCGCGGTGGGCTGGATGATGGCGGCCCTGATCGGGTTGGCTCTGCACGCCCCGGCCTTCGACCCCTGGTGGCCGCTGATGTTCCTGGTGGGCGTGGCCTGTTGGCTGTCGCGGCGCAGCGAAGCCGAAGCGGTCCCGTTGGCGGCCGCGCCGCCGGATGGATACAGCCCCTCGGATTTACCTGCCGCCGCGGATCGACCTGCCGCCGCGGATCGACCTGCCGCCGCGGACTTTCCCGGCAAGCCGCCTTTCGCTCGGCCGGTTTCTCCGCTCCAATCGTGGCAGGCTTGGCGCCGCCGCCGACGGCTGCGAGCGGTGCGGCAGCGAGAGCTTCGCGAAGCAGCCGATGAGGGACAGCTGGACGCTATCTTGACGCGGCTCCACGAGCATGGACTAGACTCGCTGTCGGCCGCCGATAAAGCTGTCCTGAAACGCGTCAGCGACCGGCTTCGCGATCGCCCCGAGACGCAAAGCACGAAAACGCACTAGACCCCATCAGAACACTTATAAAAACAGCAACCCCACCGCCACAATGACCATACAGCGTAATCCGACTCGCAGCGTCGCTATCGGGACGATCCAGGTGGGCCACGGGCATCCGATCGCCGTGCAGAGCATGACGGCCACCAAGACCCAGGACGTGGCCGCCACCGCCGCTCAGGCCAACGCCCTGCACCAGGCCGGTGCGGGGGTCGTCCGCGTGGCCGTGGACAGCGTCAAAGACGCCGAAGCGCTGGCGGAGCTGCGCCGCCATACGCCGGCCAATCTGGCGGTGGACCTGCAGGAAAACTTTCGTCTGGCCGAGCGGGTCGCTCCGCACGTCAACAAGATCCGCTACAACCCCGGGCACCTGTACCACCACCAGAAGGATCGACCCTGGCAGGACAAGGTCCGCTTCATCGTCGATCAGGCGGTCCGGCACGACTGCGCCCTCCGCATCGGCGTGAACTGCGGCAGCGTCGACCCGGCCAAGAAGGAGAAATACGACGCGGCGGATTCGATCACGCCGATGCTGGAAAGCGCTCTGGAGCACTGTGAGTTCGTCGATTCGCTGGGCTTCGATCGCTACGTCGTTTCCCTCAAAGACAGCGACCCCGACAAGGTGATCGAGGTCAACCGGCGGTTCGCGGCCCAGCGACCCGACGTGCCGCTGCACCTGGGCGTAACCGAAGCCGGGATGCCGCCCGACGGGATCATCAAGACCCGGATCGCCTTCGAGCAGTTGATCGGCGAAGGCATCGGCGACACGGTCCGCGTGTCGTTGACCGTGCCCAATGACCGCAAACCCGAAGAGATCGCCGCCGGTCGCCAGATCATCGAAGACATCGCCGCGGGCCGCGTCCGCAGCGTCGTGCGGCTCAACCGCGACCAGCTGAACATCATCAGTTGCCCGAGCTGCAGCCGGGTGGAGAACGAAGCCTTTGTGGAACTGGCCGCCGACGTCAAGGAACTGACCCGCTACGCCCAACAACACGCGATCACGATCGCCGTGATGGGCTGCCGCGTGAACGGCCCGGGCGAAACCGACGACGCCGACCTGGGACTGTGGTGCGGCCCGAAAGTCGTGAACCTGAAGCGCGGCGAAGAAACCGTGGGCGCCTTTCCCTACGACCAGATCCTGCCGCGGCTGAAGCAGGAACTGGATCAATTGATCGCCGCCCGTTAGCGAGAGCGTCGCCCAAAACCGTAGCCGAAGTCGGGAAAGATTGAGATTTGCGATTTGCTGACTCCGGCGGAATCGATGGTTCGACAAAGACGTTTTCTCCCCTCTCCCCCGAAGCCTGGCGAGCCTAAGCGAGTCAGGCTTCGGGGGAGAGGGGTTGGGGGTGAGGGGGCCCAGCAGAGCAGCAACGCCCCTATCATCTTTCCTCACTTTGATGCTGGACGCGGCAGTTGAATCCGATGCAAGGAATCAGGTCATTGCGCCGGAGGCCCCTCACCCCCAACCCCTCTCCCCGCCGTCCTGGGCAAGCTCCACTTGCCCAGGAGCGGCAGGGAGAGGGGAGTAGACGAGTCCTTTTATGACCAAGCGACGTCGTTGGAATCGGCCGCTGTGGACGGCACTGTTTGCCATCGCGGCGGTTGCCGCCCTGTATGCCGTGGGCACGAGTCTGTGGCTGTCGCAGCGGTACGCGATGCCGTTTACGGATCTGCTCGTCCCGCGTCTGGTCGACCTGATCGTGGTGGCATGGTTGTTCTGGGTCGGATCGGCGATCGGCAGCTTTTTGAACGTGGTCGCCTACCGTTTGCCGCTGGGCCGGGGCGTGGGTGGTTTCTCGGCCTGCCCATTTTGTGCGACGCCGATCGCGGGGCGGGACAATGTTCCGGTGTTCGGCTGGTTGGCGCTGCGAGGTCGCTGCCGGAGGTGCCGGCTGCCGATCTCGCCCCGCTATCCCCTGGTGGAGCTGGCCGTGGGGTTGTCGCTGACGCTGGTCGGCGTGGCGGAGTTGTATTTGGCCGGGGTGAATCTGCCCTACGTGGCTTCTCGGCCGATCACCTGGGGCGCCCTGCACATGCCGCATATCTGGACGGCTGGGTTTGCGATCGGGATTTACCACGTGATCGCGCTGGCGTGCAGCTGGGCGCTGGGTCTGGTCCGCGTCGATGGCGTGCGTCTTCCGCGGCGGTTGGTGTGGTGGTGTTTGGGCCTGGTGATCGTGCCGATGCTGCTGTGGCCACCGCTGCAGGTCGTGCCGTGGGAGGTGCGAGCGGCCGCGGATTGGCAGCCCCGTAGCCATCTCTCGGCCGTGCTGCGCGTGGTGACCGGCGCCGCGGCCGCCGGCGTGTTGGCGCGTGCCCTGGCCGTTTCGCTGTTCCCCACGGCGAACATCAAACTGGATCCGCTGGGCAAAGACACCGGACGGCTGATGGACTTGATCGCGATCACGGCCCTGGCGGGCATCGTCGTCGGCTGGCAGGCGTTACTGAGCGTCCTGGTGCTGGCCTGCGCGTTGGCCATCGGACTGCGGCGGCGGTTGCCCACGGGCGACGCCCTGGGGGCGTTAGCGGTGGCGATGCCGGTCGCGCTGACGATCCAGCTGTTGCTGTGGCGCGTGCTCGACGCCCAGACGTACTGGCCTGGAACGCACGCCGCCCCCTGGGTGATCCTCACGGCCGCCTTTGTCGTCCTGGCCGCCGGATGGTGGCTGCGAGCGGAGCGGAGATCTGAGATCTGAGATTTGAGATTTGAGATTGCTGACTCCGGCGGATTCTATGTACGGGAACGGACGTTTCCGCACATAGAATCGTTTACTCCCCTCTCCCCCGAAGCCTGGCGAGCCTAAGCGAGCCAGGCTTCGGGGGAGAGGGGGTGGGGGTGAGGGGGACCAGCAGAGCAGCAGCAGCATGGCCGTGTCTTGATGCGGTGCACGGCCCTGGGGATCGTCCGTTATGAGTCATTTCGTTGCACCGGAGCCCCCTCACCCCCCGGCCCCTCTCCCACCACTGCTTCACTCGCTGACGCTCGCGGCGCCGCGGGGGAGAGGGGAGCGGCACCCCAGGCTTGCGTCTGGGGCTACCACATGTCGCCACTGCCGCGGCTGCTGCGTTCTGAGCCTCGCACGCCATACATAGAATCGTTCACTCCCCTCTCCCCCGAAGCCTGGCGAGCCTAAGCGAGCCAGGCTTCGGGGGAGAGGGGGTGGGGGGTGAGGGGGACCAGCAGAGCAGCAGCACCATGGCCGTATCTTGATGCGGTGCACGGCCCTGGGGATCGTCCGTTATGAGTCATTCCGTTGCACCGGAGCCCCCTCACCCCCGGCCCCTCTCCCACCACTGCTTCACTCGCTGACGCTCGCGGCGCCGCGGGGGAGAGGGGAGAAAACATTGCTTTCTATTGCTCCGAGCCGCGCATAGATTCCGTTACGGCCAGCAGATCTTCAATCGAGCACGAGCACGAGCACGAGCACCATAAACTCGCCACTCGCCACTCGAACCAAACTCTGGCGAGTTCAGCTACGGCAGCCCTCAAAGAGCAACCTTCTCCGCCGCCAGGTCCCTTACGCCTTTCAGGTCCAGTTTCCCGGTGCCCAGCAGCGGGATCTCTTCGACTTCGATGAACGAGCTGCTTGCCGGAATGAACAGGTTGGGCAAACCGGCTTCGACCAGGCCCTGACGCAGCTGGTCGGGATCGCGATCGGTGGGCAGATGCAGCACGATCAAGCGTTCGCCTTTCTTGGCGTCCGGCACGGCCGTCACACAGACCCGCAACACGTCGTCGTCTTCATCGCTCTGCAGCATCCGCGCCAGTTCTTCTTCGATGCGGATGTGCGGGACCATCTCGCCGCCGATTTTCGAGAACCGGCTGAGCCGACCGGTGATGTGCAGGAAACCTTCTTTGTCGACATGCGCGATATCGCCGGTGATGTACCAGCCTTCCTTGACCGCTTCGGCCGTCAGATCCTCGCGTCCCATGTAGCCCTTCATCACGTTGGGACCGGTGATCAACAGCATCCCGTCTTCGCCCGCGGCCAGCTCCGTTCCGTCGTCGGGCGAGACCACCTTGGCGCTGATGCCGGGAAAGGGACGTCCGACGGAACCCTCGAAGCGGTCGCGTTGGAATTTGGCGGCCGAGCGGGTCGGCGGGATGTTCACCGACACCAACGGACTCAGCTCCGTCGTCCCATAGCCTTCGACGGGCCGCACGCCAAAGCGGTTTTCAAAGGCGTCGAACAGGTCGGCCGGCATCTTTTCCGCGCCCGCAACCACCACGTCCAGTTTGGCGAACTGATGCGGTTCGATCCGTCGCAGGTACCCGCGCAAGAACGTGGGCGTCCCCAACAACACCGTCGCCCCGTACTTCTCGGCCAGTTTGCCCACTTGCCGGGCGTCCAGCGGATTGAAGTGATAGACGCCGGCCGGTCCCAGGGTTTGCACCGCCCACAAGGTCACCGAATAACCAAAAGAATGGAAGAACGGCAGCACGCCCAGCACGACGTCGTCGCGATTCAGGCGGACCGCCTTGTCGATCGATTCCACGTTGTGGCTGATATTGGCGTGGGTCAGCATCACGCCTTTGGGGGTGCCCGTCGAACCGCTGGTGAAGATCACCGTCAGCAGGTCGTCGCAGGAGATCTTGTGCAGCCCCATCAGGCGGTCGAGCAGCCAAGCCGGGGTGAGGTAAGCCGCCACGACGCCGATGATCTTGTCCGCCAGCCGGACCTTGTCCCTTAAGTGTTCCAACAGCACCACGTCGGCGTCGAGCTGGAAGTCCATTTTGTCCATGAACTTTTCGCTGGTCAGTACGTGGCGGATGCCCGCGGCCTGGATGCACTGGTTCAGGACCGGGCTGCTGACGGTGTAGTTCAGATTGGCCGAGGTACGGCGGTCGAAGGCCAGGGCGACATTGGTCGCCACCGCCGCGACGCTGGGCGGCAGCAGGATCCCGACCGTGGATTCGCCGGCTCGATCGCCCAAGACCTCGCGCAGCAACAGCCGCCGCAGGATCACCGTGCGCATCAACATCTGCCGGCCACCGACCTCGGCGCCGCTGGAGTCGGCGCACTTGAGCCGCCCGCCGCGACGCTTCCACACGCGGATGATGCGGCGCGGCAACACGGGCATCTGCTGGCGGCTTTCGATCATCGCCCGAGCGCCCAACCGTTGAACCTCGCTGCGCATCCGCTCCAGGGGCACGTCGTGGGACAGCGGTTTGCCGATGTACAGGGTCAATTGCCGGCGTCGCAGCGAGGGCCATTTCCAGAAGAAACGCCCTTTGGAGAAACTGAAGATGCTGCCCCACATGCCGTCGAGCCACATCGGGATGACCGGGGCGTCGGTACCTTTTAAGACTTTCGTCACGCCCGGCCGAAACGCTTGCAGTTGTCCGTTGCGCGAGATCGTGCCCTCGGGAAAGATCGCGATCAGGTCGCCGCTCTTCAACCCCTGGCGGCCGCTCTTCAGCGCCCGCGCGATGCTCTTGGGATTGGGCGACATCAGGATCGTGTCGAAGGCGCCGGCCAGGTAACGGGTAAAGCGGGTATCGAAGTTACCGCCGTCGACGATGAACCGGGCGTTGCGCGGCAGCATCCACAGAATCAGAATGCCGTCCAGCCAGGAAGCGTGGTTGCAGACCAGCACCGCCGCACCCTGCTCGGGCAGGTTTTCACCCCCGATGACGCGTTTGCGATACAGGACCTCTAGAACCGGTCGCACGATGCCGCGGACGAATCGCCGCGGGCTGACCACCGCCAGAATCAACAGCCCCAACACGACTGCCGCGGCGACAGCCAGGATGGTCCACGTCACGGAACTGAGCGCAAACAACATCACAGTGTTTCATCCTCCCAGGCTTCTACCGAGCCCAGACGACGGGCGAGTTTAACGAAAAAAAGGTCGCGATTGGCTTTTGTTTTTTGCGTGGCCATTCCCTTTCCTTTTTCCTTCGGCCAAGTTCGACAGGGGTCATAGCTTTGCCCGCATGCTCTGCTGCACTTCGGGGACGCGGCTGGAAACATCGTTAATGTCGTTACGATCGTCCGGTTTAACAAACAACTGTTCCGCCTCGCCGCGGCGGTGGTAATACCAGTGGGGCGTGGTAAGTCCCAGGGAGCCATCGCGGCCCTCGGTGCGAACGGCCGATTCGAACGGCTGGGCGTCGGCGGCCCACTGGGCAGGCGAGAGCAGCCCAGCGGCTGCGGGGGTTGGCTGGAGGACGGCCGCCAGGGCCGCTTCGGGCGTCGAGGGCAGGGCACAGCGAGTGATCGGCAGGCCGGGCCCGCCGGCCATCAACGGCACCTGAATGCGGGGGCTGTACAGCGGCCCCACCGCGCCGATGTGACGCCGTTCGCCCAGCGCCAGACCGCTGGTGCCCAGCACGATGATCCGCGTGGGCCGGTCGGCCGTGGCGTCGCGCAGCACGGCCACCAACTGGTCGACCAACAGCACCTGAGCGGCGTAGGCCTGCATCCAAGCCAGCGTGACGTCGGGGTCGTGGTCCGGAGGCAATTCAATGGCCGGCGGCTGGACGCCAGTGGAAGCGGTCGAGTCGGATCCGGCGGTTTGAGCCTCAGGGGTCGAGTCGCTTTCCTGCCAAGCCGGGCCGTCCTCCGCTTCGGGCTCCCAGGAATCCTCCTGCCACGGCGCTTCGCTCCACGCTTCTTCCGCTTCGGGTTCCTCCTCCCACGGCTCCTCCTCCCAAGCTTCCTCGGGCACCAGATCACGGGGGGCGTCCCAGCGGCGCAGCAAGACGTCGCTGTGCAGCCAGAACAGCGGGGCGGCGGCGGAGGTTGATTCGTTGGCGGCGTCGTCGGCGGTCGTCGATTCGTCCTGCAGGACATCCAGCAGGGCGGCGACCGCTTGGGCCAGCGCGGTGTCGACCACGTCGGCGGCCACCTCGCCGGAGCCGCCGAAGTCCAGGTGCTGGAGATGGCGCGGCCGATGCGCGGCGGCCACGTCGATCGCCGGCCGACTGTCGCTGAGCCAGTACAGCGGTCGGGCGGCCGGCAGGGCACCCAGGCAACGCTCGAGCACCACGGCCGGATCATCGCTGGGGACGATGCAGCGATCGAAGGTCGTTCCGGTGGCGGAGAGCATGTCCAACATCGGCGTTTGATTCCAGGAACATCCGTAGGGCCCGAGGGCGGCGGTGGCGAAGCCTTCCAGAGAGAGAACGACAGAGCGAGGTTGCATGATTTTCCGTGCTATCCGCTACGACCGATGCGTGGCGAGTCTGTTTGCCGGCCGAACCCGCGTCGACCTTCCGCCCGCAAGTTTAACGGAGAGATAGGGTTGCGGTGAGCCGTCTTGCCCCCCTGCGTACCGACACTGCGTACCGAGTTGCCCACCATGTCGTTTGCTTCCTCCACGCCGCCCGCATCGCCGCTTTCTTCGCTGGCCGATCCGTCGCCCACGGTGCCGGGGTCCGGCGCGGCCGAGGCTTCCGCAACCGGCGCCTCGGCACCCGCCCAGCAACCCGCCCGCTTCCGGCCGCCGGCCACGGTCCCGGTTTGGGGGCTGCCGTTTTCCCAGCTGACCCTCGACGGTTCGCTCGACGCGATCGATGCGATGATTCGCGACGGCCAGCCGCGGTATGTGATCACCGCGAACTTGAACTACGTGATGCTGTCGCACGGAGCCGAAGAAATGGCTGCGATTAATCGCGATGCCGCTCTGATCCTGGCCGATGGCCAGCCGATCGTGTGGCGCTCGCAGCTGCACGCCGAGCGGCTGCCCGAGCGCGTCGCCGGCAGTGAGATGATTTATCGTCTGGCCGAGCGGTCGGCCCAGCGAGGCTGGCGGATCTTTTTTCTTGGCGCCGCTCCCGGCGTGGCCCAGCGCTGCGCGAAACGGCTGAGCCAGCTGTACCCGGGCTGTCAGATCGCCGGCGTCGAATCGCCGCCGTTCCGGGCGTTGTCGAGCGAGGAAGAGGCTGGGCTGCACCAGCGGATCCGCGACGCGGCGCCGGACATTTTGTTGGTCGCGTTTGGTCAACCCAAAGGCGAACGCTGGATCCACCGACACTACCGCCAGTTGGGCGTGCCGGTCAGCATCCAGTTGGGCGCGTCCTTTGATTTCGTCGCCGGAGCCGCTCGGCGCGCCCCGCGGCTGATCCAGCGAACCGGTATGGAATGGGCGTACCGCATGGCCCACGACCCCCGGCGACTGCTGCCCCGCTACGCCGGCAACGCCGCCTTTCTAGGGCGAACGCTGATGCGGGAGTTGGTGGGTCGTGGTTAGTGGCGAGTGGCGAGTAGCGAGTAGCGAGTGGCGAGTAGCGAGTAGCGAGATTTGAGATTCGCTGGACTCTAACGGATTCTATGTACGGGAACGGACGTTCCCGAATCGCGGCGAGATGGCATGTTGTAACGCAAAAGGCGAGCCTGGAGACCTATCCCAGGGCGTTGCCCTGGGCTGACCTAGGGCCGGCCCCTTGGGCCTACTCGCGTGCGAGTCCTCGCACGCAGACTCAAGCCCATGGTACGGAAACGCCACCACGGGCTGACGCCCGTGGCTACATCCTGCCGTCCCTTCGGGACTAAGACGCGAGCTACGAAGGCGAGTTCAGCTACGGCAACCAACCCCGGCTACGCGGCCGAGCGTGAGGACTGGGCGTAGAACTGCTGGAGCTTCTCTGCCACGGTTTCCTGTTCCTGTTCGGTCAGTTCCGGGAACATCGGCAGGTTCAGGATTTCGGCACAGGCGGCGTCGGTTTCGGGCAGCGATACTCTCGCAAACGGCTCGTCGCGATAACACTGCTGTTTGTGGACCGGAATCGGATAATAGATTTCCGTGCCCACGCCATGCTCGCCGAGGAAGGCGCGCAGTTCATCACGCTGGCCGTCGCGAACGCGGATGCTGTACTGATTCCAGACGTGGTACGCGTCGGGATCGGCTTGCGGCAAGGCGATGCGGCCATCGTCGGCGACGTCGGCCAACAGCCGGTCGTAGCGAGCGGCGTTCTCTTGACGTCCGGCGATCGCTTCGGGCAGCCGCTGGAACTTGACTCGCAGCACCGCGGCTTGGAACGAATCCAAGCGGCTGTTGATGCCCACGACTTGGTGATAGTAGCGGGGTCGCATGCCGTGGCCGGCAAACAGACGCAGGCGATCGGCCAGGCCGGCGTCGCGGACGGCCATCATCCCACCGTCGCCCATCCCGCCAAGGTTCTTGGTGGGATAGAAACTGAAGCAACCGACTTGGCCCCAGCTGCCGGCCGGACGGCTGTGGTAGGCCGCGCCGATCGATTGGCAGGCGTCTTCGATGACCGGGATATCCCGCTGGGCTGCGATGCGGCAGATCCGATCCATCGCCGCGCACTGGCCGAACAGATGTACCGGAATGATCGCTTTGGTGTTGTCGGTGATGGCCGCTTCGATGGCCGCGGGATCGACATTGAACGTGTCGGGACAGATGTCGACGAACACGGGCGTGGCGCCGACGCGGGTGATGCAGCTGACCGAGGCGAAGAACGTAAAGCTGGGCACGATCACTTCGTCGCCCGGCCCGATGTCCAGCGCCATCAGGGCCAACAGCAGGGCATCGCTGCCGCTGGCACAGCCCACGGCATTGTCGACCTGCGAGAAGGCGGCGACTTCTTGTTCCAGGTGAGCTACATCGGGGCCGAACAGAAAGCGGCCGCTGTCGACCACCTGCTCGAGAGCTTCCATAAAGGCGTCGCGCAGGGGGTCATTTCCGCGCGCGACATCCAACAACGGCACCGAAGACGATCCATCGCTCATAACTGTCGATTCCTTTACCGCTAACGACGTAGCGAACGAATTGGTGGGTTTGAGTTGTGCTCAAATGTTCCCCGAAAAGTCGGCTTTCCGGGAACGCGACACCGGTCGTCGAGCGACATCGGGCGCGAGGTGACATTGGGCGTGGGGAGAGTAGGTCGGAAGCGAGCGAGCGGTCAAGATCAGCCTTGTCGACCCGTGCGGGCCCGCGACCTATGATAAAACGCTGTCTGCCTCCCGCTCACCTTCCAGGAGATCTTTCTGTGCTTCGCACCTTCCCTGCCGTTTCCGTTTGCCACTGGGCATTGGCCCTGTTGTTGGTAACGCCCCTGTCCACCGGCCGGCTGTCGGCGGCGGACCCGCCGGTTGGCGTTTTGGCTCCGGGCGGGGACGCGATCGCGATGACCGACGAGGTCAAGTCCGCCGTCGCGCCGCTGTTCAAGGCGATCCACCAGGCCGACAGCCTGCGCGTGACCGCCGAAATGCGGCTGACCGCCGCGGTCCAGGGCGAAACGATGCAGGAGCAGACCGGGACGTACCGCGTGGTTTCCGCCACCCCGAACCGCGTCTCGGCGCTATTGAAAGGTGCCGACCAGGAATCCCAGATGGTCTCCGACGGCGAACATTTATTCTACTCGCTGATCCCGGGCACCTATATCGAGCTGCCCGCCCCACAGCGACTGGAAGCCCTGTCCGGAGACCTGGAGACGCCCTTCGGTCCGTTTCCCGAATACATCCTTTCGCTGTCCCTGGCCGGCGTCGACGCGTACCCGGCTTACTTTCGCACCGCAACCGGAATGGGCGTCAGCGATGGCGAGCGAGAGGAGCTGCCCGGCACGACGCGGATTCACGTTCGCCGCGGTGACGGGGTGGTCTGGGATCTGTGGGTCCGCGGCGGCGACAGCCCGGCTCCGGTGCGGCTGGCCGTCGACCTGACCGGCATGCTGGTCCGCATGAACCAGGTGCAACTGCCCGAAGGTTTCACCTATGTGATGGAGCTGGATTTCAAGAACTGGGAAACCAACACGGAAATCGACGAAGAGGTCTTTCATTACGAACCCAAAGCCGACGCGGAGAAATTTACTTCGCTGGACGCGTTCATCGATTCGCTGGCCGACGAAAGCGAGGGGCCGCATCCGCTGGTGGGCCAGAGTGCACCGCCGCTGGAAACCAAACAGCTGGACGGCAGCGACGTGGCCCTCGAAAAGCATCGCGGCAAGCACGTGGTCGTGCTGGATTTCTGGGCCACCTGGTGCGGACCCTGCATCGAAGCTTTGCCGCTGATCTCCAAGACCGCCGCCCAGTTCGCTGACCAAGGCGTCGTGTTCTATGCCGTCAACGTGGGCGAAGAGAAGGCGCGGATTCAAGAGTTTTTGAAGCAACAGGAACTGGACCTGCCGGTGTTGCTGGACCCCGAAGGCCAGATCGCCTCGGCCTATGGCGCAAACGCCATCCCCCAGACCGTCCTGATCGGCAAGGACGGACGCGTGGAAGTCGTCCACGTCGGCTTCGGCGGCGCCGAGGAAATGGAGAAAACCCTGACCGAGGAATTGACCGCCCTGGTCAAAGGCCAGCGGCTGGCCCCCGAGCCAGAGACAGAGGAGGAGAAAGCCGCGGAGGAAGAGAAGCCGGCAGAGGAGAAGCCGGCAGAGGAAGCCGCGGAAAAAGAGTAATAGCGGCCGCTGGCCCGGGCTGGCTTTCGCTCGGCTGGAAGCGAAGGGTGATACTGCAGAGTTCGCCTCGGCTGGGACAGCCGAGCTACGATGTGGAATGCGACTCGGCTGGGACAGCCGAGCTACTATGATTTCCTGCGTTTTTCCGGGTGGACTTGCTGTGGCACGACAGATGGACATCGGCACCGCCGCCGGATTGACGCGCCGACTGGCGACTGGGCACAACGCCGGAGCGGACCTGTTGATGCTGCTCGGCGCCGAGGTCAAGAGCGGATCGATCCGTCATCGCGAAGCCATCGAGGCTTTGATCGACGGGGTCAAACAGGGCGTCCCGTTATCGAAGTCGATGCAGCAGTACGGGGATTACTTTCCGCCGCTGTTGGTCGGCATGACCCGCGTGGGCGAGACCACCGGGCGTTTTGAGCGCACGATGTATCTGTTGGCCGATCACTACGACCATCGCGTTTCGGTGCGGCGGGCGTTCTGGATCAGCATCGCCTGGCCGCTGCTGCAGTTGGTCGCCGGCATTCTCGTGATCGCCCTGCTGATCCTGATCCTGGGGCTGCTGAAACCCGGTGGCCAGGAGATGATGGACATCACCGGTTTCGGCCTGCGAGGCCCGAGCGGGGCGTTGATCTTTCTGTTGCTGGTCGGACTGTGCTTTGCGGCGCTCGCGGGTGTGGTCGTGGGCCTCCGCCGGAACGTGCTGGGATGCCACAACCTGATCCCGCTGTTCTACATGCTTCCCAAACTGGGGCCGGCGATTCGCACGATCACCCTGGCCCGCTTTACCTGGGTCCTGGCGTTGACCTTGGACACCGGCCTGGATGCGATTCGCGCCGTGACGCTGGCCCTGGACAGCACCGGCAGCGATTACTATCGCGGCGGAATCCGGCCGGCGACCGCCGCGATCGAGCAGGGACAGAGCCTGACCGAATCGCTGCGCGCGACCGAGGTGCTGCCCGATGATTTCCTGGTCCAGATGGAAGTCGCCGAGTTGTCGGGGACCGATGCCGAATCGCTGCAGGCGCTGGCGTTAGAGTACGAGCAGCAAGCCAAGCTGGCCGTCAAGACGCTCAGCGGGATCCTCTCGGTGCTGATCTGGTTGGTCATCATCGTGGTGTTCGTGGGGATGATCATCAACATGTTGATGCGCGTCTACCAGCCGTACTACGATGCCCTTCAGCCGATCTAGGAACGCGTGATGAAGGTCTTGATCGCAGAAGACAATCAAGTTTGGCGAGACCTGCTGGTGAAGAATCTCCAGCGGTTCGGCTTTGATTGTGTGGTTGCGGACAACGGCCGAGAAGCTTGGGAAATCCTCTGCCGCGACGACGCCCCGCGGCTGGTCCTGTTGGACTGGCAGATGCCCGAGATGGATGGGTTGGAGGTGTGCCAGCGGATCAAGCGGGACGAGAACCGCGGTTTCACCTACGTCATCCTGCTGACCAGTCGCGACGCCAAGGAGGACATGGTGGCCGGGCTGGACGCCGGCGCCGACGACTACCTGACCAAACCCGTCGACGCCGCGGTGTTGGGCAGCCGCCTGCGAGCCGCCAAGCGGATCGTCGAAGCCGTCCCGCCCAAGGAATGGACCAAGCCCCAGGTGCCCGGCTACCAGGTCGAACGGTTGATCGGCAAGGGAGCCTTTGCGACCGTCTGGGAGGCCACCCGCGAGGGCGATCCGCCGAGGGTGGCACTAAAGGTGTTGCGGGTCGATCTGGCCACCGAAGACGTCTTCGGCCGCTTCGCCCGCGAGATCGAAGTCATGAAACGGCTGGACCATCCCCATATCGCCCATATCTACGACAGCCGGATCGACCAACGGCTGGGCTACTATGCGATGGACTTGATCCACGGCGACACGCTGGACCGCTATATCAAAAAGCACAAGCCGCCGGGGCTGGACGTGATCGCGATCATCGCCGACGTCTGCGACGGGCTGCACCACGCCCACGGCCAGGGCGTCATCCACCGCGACCTCAAACCCTCCAACATCATGGTCGACCGGGATCGGCGGGCCAAACTGGTCGACTTCGGGCTCAGCAAAACCATGTTCTGGCCGCCGGCTTCGGAGGATTCCGCCGAGACGCTCGACGGCGCGGTCATCGGTTCGCCCCTGTTCATGGCTCCCGAACAAGCCCGCGGCGAGAACGAACGCCTGGACGAGCGCTCGGACATCTACAGCGTCGGCGTGGTGCTGTACATGATGCTGCTCCGCCGCCATCCCCAGAAACTGGTTTCCAAAGAACGCTGGGAAACCATCAAACAGATCGCCGAGGGACACGTCCAGCCGCCGACGTCGCTGAACCCAAAGTTCAGCCGCACTCTGGAAGCGATTATCATGAAGGCGCTGCACGAAGATCCCGACCAGCGCTACCAGAGCGCCGGCGCGATGGCCCAGGCCCTGCGAGACTTCCTGGCTCGCCGCCAGCGATCGGGCGGGACTTCGGACACGACCGAGAACGCTTGATTTCCGCCTCGCTGCGGCGGCGCTGCTAAGTTGGTCTGCCTCGGTTTCCCCCTCCCCCTGTTTCTCTCCCACCAAACCCGCGAGCCCTCCCAGCATGAAACGCCTGCTCTGCGCCCTCAGCCTCACCAGCCTGCTTGCGGTCGCCGCCCACGCCCAGGACGCGATCATCGACGCCGGCGACTACCCCAACCTGCAAGCCGCGGCCGACGCCATCCCGGCCTCCGGCGGCGAACTGCGGATCCCACCGGGAACCTACGAATTGACCGAACCGCTGCGGATCCATACCGGCGACACGCGAATCGTCGGCGCCGGCACCGCGTCCCACCTGGTGAACAAGAACACCGATGGCCAACCCGCCATCCTGATCGAGCACGCGGACTACCACGACCAAGCCCCACCGCGCGAGGAGCGGCTGTGGCGAATCTGTCTGGCCGACCTGCGGGTTACGGGCAACGAGCAAAGCGGCTCCGGCATCGACGCTCGCTACATCCAGGAAATCATGATCGACGGCGTTTCGAGCAGCTACCACGGCGGCGACGGGCTGCATCTGGTCTACTGCAACGAAGACCCGCGAATCTGTGACAACCTGTTCACCTACAACAAGGCCTCCGGCGTCCATATCTACGGCTGTCACGACATCATCGTCGCGGCCAACCATTTCGAAGAAAACCAGGACGGGCTTCGCTGCATCGACGCCTACAACCTGACCATGAACGGCAACAACCTGGACGACCATCTGGGCGATGGCGTGGTCATCGAAAACACCTACGGCAGCGTGTTGGCCGGGAACATGATCGAGGAGTGCCAGGGCTGGGGCGTGGTGCTGGATCGCGACTGCTATGGGATCACGATTTCGGCCAACGTGATCGCCCACGATTTCGCCGGCGGGATCGATTTGCGCGACGCCCACGGCTGTGCTGTTTCGGCCAATACGTTCACGATCGTCAAGAACATCGCGGTGGCCGTACGGCCCGACTCGGGCAGTATCACCCTGACCGGAAACAATTTCAGCGACACCTGGATCGGCGACGATGCGGACGGCCAGCCCCAACAGCGGCGCGGCAACGAGCCCAGCCGGATCGAAGAGAACCCCAACGAAGCCGCCGGGATCCTGTTGGAGCGGTGCGAGAGCGTCGCGATCACCGGCAACGTCTTCTCACGGCTCTCGACCGAAGCGGTCCGGCAACAGGGCGAATGCGTCAACATCGTCCAGTCGGGCAACGTCCTGCGGCCCCGCCAGCAGCCCGAACCGGCCGAACAGTAGAAACCGGTGCAGAGTCCGCAGCGAAAACCGTCCCCGCCCCCTGGGGAGCTGCAGCGGCGTTGTCTAGACTACCATGTTTAGGATCGCCCTACCGATTCTGTTTTTACTGCAGCAAATATGGCACTGATCATTCTACGGTGTTTGTTTCTGGCCTGTGCGCTGGGAATCAGCCAATTAATTAACCACAATCTGACGGCTGACAAGGTCGACACCTGGGTTCCTTGGGGGGTTTTTCTGTCCACCCTGGGCATCTCGGTCGCCGTGCTGTTGGGCGACATCTTTATCGCCAAGAAAGACCTCAGCACGATCTCGTCGGTGTACTTTGGGTTGCTGATCGGGTTGCTGCTGACCTATATCCTGTCGATCGCCGCGGCGCCCCTGATGCGCAGCGCCGACGCGATCTGGTGGCAATTGGTCGGGGCGATGGTGCTGTGCTATATCTGCACCAGTTTTCTGCTGCAAACCAAAGACGACTTTCGCTTTCTGATTCCCTACGTGGAATTTGTCCGCGAGGTGAAAGGGTTTAAACCACTGGTACTGGACACCAGCGTCGTGATCGATGGCCGCATCGAGGACCTGGTCAACACGGGCATCTTTGACAACCAACTGATCATCCCGCGGTTCGCCCTGACCGAATTGCAAGCGATTGCCGACAGCAACGACAAACTCCGCCGAGCCCGCGGTCGTCGCGGCCTGGATGTCCTGAACCGGCTCCGCGGCAACGACGGTGTGGACCTGCAGATCTACGACCGCGAACTGCCCGAAATGACCGGGCAGACGGTGGACCTGAAACTGGTGCTGTTGGCCAAGCACCTCGAAGGCAAGGTCGTCACGGGCGACTTCAACCTGAACAAAGTCGCCAAGCTGCACAACGTCCCGGTGATCAACCTCAACGAGATCTCCAACGCCCTGAAACCGCTGTACCTGCCCGGCGAGACCTTCCAGGTGCAGGTCATCAAACCCGGCGAAGGGGCCGACCAGGGCGTCGGTTACCTGGACGACGGCACGATGGTCGTGATCGAAGGCGGCCGCCACGCGATCGGCAAACACAAGAGCGTCGTGGTCACCAGCACGCTGCAAACCAACGCCGGCCGGATGATCTTTGCCAAGACCGAAGACTAGTGCTGGGCCAACATTTGAGCTCAGGGTCTGGCCGTAGCTGAAGTCGCCAGACTTGGGACCTCTTCGCCGCCTCGATCCAATCTCCGGCGAGCTCGGCTACGAACGACCGTCGCCGCTTGCTTGACCCTGGTCCGCGGCGCCCTCGTCCTCGCCCGCTTCGGCCTCTTCGCCCGCTTCGGCTTCTTCACCCGCTTCGGCTTCTTCGCCCGCTTCGGCTTCTTCACCCGCTTCGGCGTCCCCACCGTCTTCGGCTTCCTGCTCTTCGGCGGGAACCTGGGTCGGGTCATCCAGCGGCGCCAGGACGATCTCCAGTTCGACCTCTTCGCCCTTGCGGTACACCTTGACCTGTTGCGTGGAACCGATGGGCATGCGTTCGACGGCATTCTGCAGCTCGATCGGTTCCCGCACCCGGGTTCCGGCGAACTCCAGGATCACATCCAGCGGCTGGATGCCGCCTTTTTCGGCAGCCGAATCCTTGATGACCTGATAAACCAACACGCCCAGCCCGACGGGCAAGTCCAAACGGGCGGCGACCGACGCGTTCAGCTCCGCCAGGCGAATCCCCAAGGCGGCCCGGCGGACCCGCCCGTGATGGAGCAATTCGTCGGCGACCCACCGCGCCTGGGCGATGGGGATGGCAAAGCCGATGCCTTGGTAGCTGCCGTTGCGGGTGGCGATCGCCGTGTTGATCCCCACCAGGCGGCCATCCAGATCGATCAGGGCGCCGCCGGAGTTGCCGGGATTGATTGCCGCATCGGTCTGCAGCAGGCTGCCGCGACGGATCCGGTCCAGGGTCCGCCCCTTGGCGCTGATGATCCCTGCGCTGACGGTCGCCTCCAAACGAAACGGGCTGCCGATGGCCAGGACCCAATCGCCGATCTCCAGGGCGTCGCTATCGCCCAGCTCGATCGCTTGCAGTTCCACGTCCCCCACCTCCAGCCGCAACGTAGCGATATCGTTGTCGGAGTCGCCATGCACTTCGCCGGCGGTCAGCTCGCGACCGTCCTGCAGCCGCACGATCACCTTGTCCGCCCCGGCGATCACATGGTTGTTGGTCACGACCGTCCCGTCGGCCGACAGCACCACGCCGGAGCCCAGGCCGGTGGCGCGGAGCGATTCGCCATCGCCGTCGGGGCGCGTGCGCGGCATCGGCTCGGCCGGCGAGGGCGCCAGCAGCCGCGGCGTCTCGTCGGGATCGTCCACCTGACCGTACGCGACCACCGTGACGACCGAGGGAGTCGCTTGCCGGGCAGCATCACGAAACGCTCGCGAGAGCGCCTTGGGGCCGGTCAACGCCTCGTCGGCCAGAACCGCCGGCGGGATGGCCGCAAAAGAAACGAAGGCCACAGTGAGACAACAGAGGGTGCGGAGGATCATGGTGTTTCCTGCTGGTTCGGGCGATCACAAGGGGGCTGGCCTAGCGGACACAGCACGGGCAATGGTGCATTATAGAGGGCCCTGCCAAGCGAAGAAGAGACATGCCCAGTGGAGGAGACATGCCCAGCGAAGGAGACAGGCGATGCGTCCCGAAAAATTAATTCACCTGGCCGACGCCGCCGTGGCGGCCCGGCGGATGGCCTACGCCCCCTACAGCGGCTTTGCGGTCGGCGCGGCTGTCGCCACCGCCGACGGCCAGCTGTTCACCGGCTGCAACGTAGAGAACGCCTCCTACGGCGGCTGCCTCTGTGCCGAACGCGTAGCCGCCGCCGCGGCGGTGGCCGCCGGCCACCGGCGTTGGCAGGCCCTGGCGATCGCGCTTCCCGGTGGCGGCACCCCCTGCGGGATCTGTCGCCAATTCCTGAGCGAGTTTGCCGAGGACCTGCTGATCCTGGCGATCGACACCGATCGCCCCACGGCCCCGCCCCATCGCTACCAGCTGCAGCAGCTGTACCCGCACGGCTTCTCCGGTCGAGACCTGCAAGCTGGCCCGCCGAAGCCGCCCACCCCGTAGGCGGCACCCCAGGCTCGCGGCTGGGGCTACCGCATGTCGCCACTGGCGTGGCTGCTGCGCCCGGAACTTCGCACGCCAACCATAGAATCCGCCGGAGTCAGCAAATCTCAAATTCGCCACTCGCCACTCGCCACTCGCCCACTCGCCCACCGAACGGTGACGAGCAGAGCGACGGGCGAGGACGCCCGCTCAAAAGCTGTCGGGAAAAGTCGCACCTGGATGTATGCAGGGTTTCCAGACGCGATAGAATTGAAGACACGCCTTATCGGCTGGACTCGACGTCGACCCCGACCCGCCGATTCTCCTGCTCTCTCGGCACCTAGCGCTGTCGCCCTTAAAGCACGTAATGAATACCTACAGCCTCGATTACATCGACGACCTCTACGCGCAATACGTCAAGGAACCGAACAGCGTGTCGGAAACCTGGCGGCGTTACTTCGAACAGTTTCTCGTCTCTACCGACGCCGCCTTGGAATTGGGTCCGCAGGGCGACGGAGCGGCGACCGGCGGGCAGGGGGCGACCGGCGGCCAGGAGGATCAGGACGGCGACAACGGGCGGCCGCACACCGCCGCCGGACCTCCGGTCACGATCGGCGACCCGGATCAACTGCGACACGTGGCCAACGTCCAGGCGCGGGTCGACCAACTGGTTCGCGAATACCGCGTCCGAGGGCACTTGATCGCCCAACTGGACCCGCTGGGTTTGGCTCGCCCGGCCTGTCCGGAACTGAACCCGGAGATCTACGGCGTCACCGACAGCGACCTGACGCGGCCCTACACCGCCACCAACGTCCCCGAGGCGACCAACCGAACCATCGGCGACGTGCTCCGCCGGCTGCGCAATACCTATTGCCGCAGCATCGGGGCCCAGTTCATGCACATCGACAACCGCAACATCCGCGACTGGTTGCAGCGGCGGATGGAGATGACCGAGAACCGTCTGGAATTGGCCCACGAGGTCCAGCGGCGGATCTACACGCGGTTGGCCGACGCGTCAATCTTCGAAGAGTTCGTGCGGCGCAAGTTCGTCGGCGCGAAAACCTTCTCGCTCGAGGGGGCCGAGAGCCTGATCCCGATGTTGGACTTGGCGCTTGAGAAAGCCTGCCAGCACAAGGTTCGCGAGGTCGTCCTGGCGATGGCTCACCGCGGCCGGTTGAACGTCTTGGCGAACATCATGAAGAAACGGGCCATGAACATCTTCTGGTCCTTCGACGACCCCAATCCCGAACTGAACCGTGGCCGCGGCGACGTCCGCTACCACCTGGGCTACAGCAGCGACTGGAAAACCGCTTCGGGCGAACACCTGCATATCTCCCTGTGCTTCAACCCCAGCCACCTGGAATTCGTCAATACCGTGGCCCTGGGACGCTGCCGCAGCAAACAGGATCGTCGCGGCGATGGCCAGCGCAAGGAAGTGATGACGATCCTGATCCACGGCGACGCCGCGTTCGCCGGCGAAGGCATCGTGCAGGAAACCTTGAACCTCAGCCAACTGGAAGGCTACAAGACCGGCGGCACGCTGCACATCGTCCTGAACAACCAGGTCGGGTTCACCACCGAACCGGAGGACGGCCGCAGCACGACCTACGCCACCGACATCGCCAAAATGCTGCAGGTTCCGATCTTCCACGTCAACGGCGAAGACCCCGAGGCGGTGGCCCAAGTCGTTTCGCTGGCCATGGACTTCCGCAAAGAATTCCGCCGCGACGTGGTCGTGGACCTGTACGCCTACCGCCGCTGGGGCCACAACGAGGGCGACGAACCGCGGTTCACCCAACCCCGCCTGTACGCCGAAATCGATCGCCGCCAGAGCGTCCGCGACAATTACCTGAAACGGCTGCTGAAGCTGGGGCAGATGACGGTCGAAGAAGCTCAGGACATCCAGACCGTGCGGACCGAGAAATTGGAGCGGGAATTCGAAGCCAGCCACACCGAACAGTTCGTTCCCGATGTGCAAACCCTCGAGGGCACCTGGTCGGACTACTTCGGGGGCCCCGAACCCGATGCGGGCCGAGCCGAAACGGGGGTCGACGGCGAAACGCTCAGCACGCTGCTGGACAGCCTGACCCGGTTGCCCGAAGGCTTTGCGGCCCACAAGAAACTCAAGCGGCCGATGAAGTTCCGCCGCGAGATGGCCGCCGGCAAACGTCCCCTGGACTGGGCCGCCGCCGAAGCCGCCGCGTTCGCAACGCTGCTCCACGAAGGCCACCCGCTGCGAATGTCCGGCCAGGACTGCGAACGCGGCACGTTCAGCCATCGGCATGCTGTCCTGCATGATTCCAAGACCGGCGAAACCTACACGCCGCTGAAACACCTGCCCGATACCGATACCCTGGTCGAAATCTACAACAGCCCGCTCAGCGAAGCCGGCGTGTTGGGTTTTGAATACGGCTACTCACTGGATTGTCCCGAAGGCCTGATCGTCTGGGAGGCGCAGTTCGGGGATTTCTGGAACGTCGCGCAAGTGATCGTCGACCAGTTCATCGCCAGCGCCGAAGACAAATGGAAACGGCTCAGCGGCCTGGTGATGTTGCTGCCCCACGGCTTCGAAGGCCAGGGGCCCGAACACTGCAGCGCCCGCGTCGAACGCTTTCTGGCCATGGCGGCCGAACACAATATCCAGGTCTGCCAGCCCTCCACCCCGGCCCAGTTCTTCCACCTGCTGCGGCGACAGGTCAAGCGACGCTGGCGAAAACCCCTGGTGACGCTGACCCCGAAGAGCCTGCTGCGGCATCCGCTGGTGACCAGCCCGCTGGAAGCCTTTACCCAGGGCGGCTTCGTCAAAATCCTTCCCGACCAAGACGTGCGGCCCGAGGACACCACCCGGATCCTGCTGTGCACCGGCAAGGTCTACTACGACCTGCTGGAAAAACGCCAGCACCTCGAACTGAACAACGTCGCCATCGTCCGCATCGAGCAACTGTATCCACTGAGCGTCGAAGAGTTGATGGCGGCGCTCGAGCAGTACGCCTCGGGCACCGAGCTGATTTGGATCCAGGAAGAACCGATGAACATGGGCGTGTGGCCCTACCTGAAGATGAAGTTCGTCGACGCCCTGATCGAACGGTTCCAGTTGAGCGCCGTGACGCGAGCCGAATCGGCCAGCCCCAGCACCGGCAGCCATAGCGCCCACAAACTGGAACAGGAAGACCTGCTGACCGCAGCCTTCGAAGATCTGGATAGCTAAGCCGTAGCCGAACTCGCCGTAGCCGAATTCGCCAGAGTGTGGTTGGCGGGGCGGCGATCCGCGGAAGATTCGATTGCAATTTGCTGACTCTAACGGAATCTATGTACGGCTTGTGATATTCGTTTGCAGCAGCCACGGAGTGGCGACATGTGGTAGCCCCAGGCGCGAGCCTGGGGTGCCGCCCCACACCCGCGCGCCAGTCCCAGAGGGACGACACGAAATCCGGTGCCAGACTTCATGTCGCCCTTCCAGGGCTTTCGCTTGTATGTATTCCGTGTCCCCAGGCTCGCGCCTGGGGCTACCACATGCCATCGCTCCGCGATTCGAGGACGTTCGTCTCTGTACATAGAATCCGTTAAAGTCAGCAAATTGCAAATTCCCCCCCAAAGTCTGGCGACTTCAGCTACCCGATTCCCCCCAACGTCTGGCGACTTCAGCTACGGGGGAGCGCAGCTTAGATCTGAAAATTCAGCTCGTGGTCCTGCTGGCTATTGGCCACGGCCGATCCGCGAACCCGCAACTGGGGCTTTTCCAGCGTCACGGTCGTGAACGGCGAAACCGACCGCGTGATCCAGACGCTCGACCCGATCACGCTGTCGTGACCGACGGTCGTCTTACCGCCCAGGATCGTCGCATTGGCATAGACCACCACGTTGTCTTCGATCGTCGGATGACGTTTGCGGCCGCGGATCAATTGCCCGTCGGCATCGGTGGGAAAGCTGAGCGCACCGAGCGTCACGCCTTGGTACAGCTTGACGTGGTTGCCGATCTGGCAGGTTTCGCCGATCACCACGCCGGTGCCGTGGTCGATGAAGAAGTGGTTCCCGACCGTGGCGCCGGGGTGGATGTCGATCCCGGTGGTCTGATGCGCCCATTCGGTCATCATCCGGGGGATGAACGGCACGCCCAGATGCAAAAGCTCGTGGGCGATGCGGTACACCGTGATCGCTTCGAAACCGGGATAGCAGAACACGATCTCGTCGGTCGTCTGGCAGGCCGGGTCTCCCTCGAACGCCGCTTTGACGTCGGTCGACAGCACCTCGCGGAGCTGCGGAATCCGCCGCAGCAGTTCGATCGCCATGGCTTGCCCCTTGGCTTCGAAATCGATCTGGCTTTCACAATCGTTGTGATTGTTGCGCACGCGGTCCTCGTGCTCGAGGGCCCGACCGATCTGCGTGGTCAGCGAATCGTGCAACTGGTCGATCGTTCCCCCGACGTGATAACGGATGTTCCCCGAATGCAGTCCCACCTTGCGGCGGTAGCCCGGATACAACACGTCCTTCAGGTCGGCCAGGATGTTGATGACCGCGTCGTAGCTGGGCAGCGGACAGTGGCCCAGGTGGTTGATCACGTCGTCGGGGGTGTAGGTAGCGACGATCTGCTCGGTCAATTCCGGCAGCTGTTGCTTCAGCCTGAAATCGGAGGCCATCGAAGCGGATCCTGGGAACGAGTGAACGAAAGGCCGATAGGCCCAAACCAGCGAGTCTGCGCAACGTATCCTACGCAGACGGTCCTCGTCGAACAACGCAGCGGCCGGTCGGGCGAGTCCCCCCCAAACCGTCCGCAGCGCGGGTGAAGTGGTTCAGTTGCCCCGAACACTTCCGATCTAGCGTCCGATCGACGGCGGATTGTCCAGCAGGAAGTCCCGGGGGCCGCGAGTCGTATAATAGGGATAGCCGACGGTGCCCGAGGGCGGTCCCGGAGCGACCGGCTGGGCCGCCATCACCCGGCCCGCACGGTGTCCGGCCAAACCGGTCGCCAGTCCGGCGCTGTAATCCAACCCGCCCTGTTGCCAGTGCAGGGGCCCGGGACGGCAGCCCACCGGGACGCCGCCCTGGCAACTTTCACAGACCGCGCCGGGGCCTTTCAAGCGCGAGAGCAAACCCCCGCGATGGCCGTGGCAGTCGTCCTGGCAAGCCGCGTGGCCGTGGTGAGCGTGGCATTGGTTACAGTTGCCGCCGGCTCGATGCGTCGCGCAACCGGTGAAAGCAAGCAGCCCCGCGAACAGGGCGATCGTCATAATAGGTTTCATCGAGGTTACCCTTCAGCGGTCTGGTACGCCGCAGACAATGGTTGAAGTTTGCGTCCATGTGACGCCCCTGATGCTTGTGCATGCACACCCTCCGGGGCTCTTCGCAACTGAGCATCGGCGGGCGGTCCCGCCGCGGACCAGCGAATCGTTAGAACCCGCTTGATCCTCTCGACCACCCCGCATCACAAACAACCTATTCCCCCTAGAATCAACCCGTTTCCCCAATGCATATTTGCTAGCTTGGGGGTTCGGCGGTAGGATCAGCCCGAGGGCGAAACCGCCCGCGGTTATTTCGAAATGGAGCCATAGCATTGTCGTTGCCCGGGGATTTTGATGTCAAAGAGCAGGTGCGTGCGGCCGTCGACATCGTGGATGTGATCGGCCAGTCGCTGGAGCTGCGGCCCAAGGGTCGCAAGTTCGTGGCCCTGTGTCCCTTTCACGCCGACAAACGGCCGTCCTTTGAGGTCAACCCCGAGCGTCAGACCTGGAAATGTTGGCCCTGCGACAAGGGCGGCGACGTGTTCTCCTTTGTCCAGCAGCGCGACGGCGTCTCGTTTCCCGAAGCGGTCCGGATCTTGGCCGAGCGAGCCGGCATCGAGATGCCCGAGCGCGGAGGCAAGCGAACCGAACCGGGCTCGCCCGACGACCG
The DNA here is from genome assembly GCF_009618275.1 of Roseimaritima sediminicola. Lineage (GTDB taxonomy): Bacteria > Planctomycetota > Planctomycetia > Pirellulales > Pirellulaceae > Roseimaritima > Roseimaritima sediminicola. The sequence goes on along the minus strand of NZ_WIAD01000030.1, from coordinate 32,081 downwards.
CGCGACGCTGTTTGCCGCGATGAAATTCGCCGCCGATGCGTTCTATGAATTCTTGGAGAGTGGCCGGGGCGAGGAAGCCGAAACGGCTCGGCGCTACCTGGCCGAGCGTCAGATCGACGACGAGAGCCGCCAGCGGTTTCGCATCGGCTATGCCCCCAATGATTTCAAGTGGTTGCTGAATAAAGCGGCCGCGGCGGGTTTCAAACCCGAGGTGATCGAAGCGGCGGGGCTGGCGCGTCGCAAGGAGCCCCAGCGGCCGCCCTACGACTTCTTCCGCGGGCGGATCATGTTTCCCATCTTCGACCTGCAGGGCCGGCCCATTTCCGCCGGCGGCCGGTTGCTGCCGGCGATCGCCGACCAGTACGCCGGGGCCAAGTATTTCAACGGCCCCGACACGCTGCTGTATTCGAAATCGCACCAGCTGTACGGATTGAACCTGGCCCGCGAGGCGGTCGTCAAATCGCGTCAGGTGATGGTCATGGAAGGCTATACCGACGTCGTGGCCGCCCGCCAGCACGGCATCGAACCGGTCGTGGCCGTGCTCGGCACGGCCCTGGGCGAAGGCCACCTGCGCTTGATCAAACGCTTTGCCGAACGCGTGATCCTGGTCCTGGACGGCGATCAAGCGGGCAGGACGCGAGCCGACGAAGTCCTGGAATTATTTATTCGCGCCGATCTCGACCTCCGCGTGCTGACCTTGCCCGATGGCATGGACCCGGCGGATTACCTGAACGCCCACGGCCGCGAAAGCTTCGAGACGCTGGCCGGCGAGGCGCCCGATGCGATCGAACACAAACTGGCCGGACTGCTCGACGGCGTCGACCTGCACACCGACACGCACCGGGCGGCGTCGGCGATCGAAACGATGCTGTCGATCATTGCCAAAGCGCCGCAGGGGGCGGGCGACCTGCGGATCGACCAGATCCTGCTGCGCTTGTCCCGCGTTTTTGGCACGGCCAAGGACTCGCTGGCGGCGCGGCTGAAACAGATCCGCATCGAACAATCGCGGCGCCGTCCCAAACGCTCTCGTCCTCCCGCGACGGCTTCGATCCCCGGCGGCTCCGCAGCCCGAGGCGCCGTTCGGCGCGGCCCCGGCGGCGGCGGCCCAGCGGGTTCGCCGGCCCGCACCGGTTCGCAGGGCGGGCCGAATCGGGGTGGGCCGAATCGAGGCGGGCCGAATCGAGGTGGGCCGAATCGGGGTGGGCCCAGTCCGGGCGGGGACCCCAACGCCGCGTTTGCCGAATCGGCCGAAGCCTACGACGATTTTGGTTTGCCGCCGTCGGCCGGCGCGGCCAGCGGAGCGGTCGACGTGCCGGCGGCGCCGGCGGGCCCGCGTTGGGCACCGATCGAAGGCATCGACCGCGAGCTGTTTGAGATCCTGATCGAGCAGCCGGACCTGGCGCCGATGGCGATCGAGACCTTCGACATTGATAGCTTAGAAACGGATTCTGCCCGAAAAATCTTGGAAGCGTATCAAGAATTGGACTTGGCGGGCCGGGCGCTAGACGTACAATCTTTGCTGTTGACAGTGGAGGAAGACGCCCTGCGAAACATGATCGTCACGATGGACGAACGTGTGCAGCGGCGGGCCGGTCAATTGACCGCTTCGCCCGAACAGCGATACCGCGACGTCCACGACCGCTTTCAACAACGACAATGGAATGTCCAGCGTCAACGGCACTTGGCCACATTGGATGCGGCCGGAGTGTCCGACGACGAAGCAACCGAGTTGTTGCGAAACTTATTCGAAGGTGAGAAAGAACGCAAAGGATTGCTCAATCGTCCACCTGCGGAGTCTTCGGATCCGCCCCCCAGCATGCTAGATGCCGGTGACCAAGCGCCGACCTCGTCGGAGTCCGCTTAACCAAACGCAATTGAATTGAAGTCGTATGGCCGCTTGCTTTTTCCCGCATGCACAGTGGCCATGGAACCAGTGCAAGGACGCACGGTATCGATTTTCCCAGAACCGGTCGAGACGGTTCATCGATGCCTGTGACAAAAAGGAGGTTTGTCATGAATCTGCAATTGATGGATACGGATCTGAAGGCCCTGGTCGTACTCGGCAAAGGGCAGGGCTACCTGACCTACGACCAGGTCAACACTTATCTGCCCGACGAAGACACCAATCCTGAAAAGCTGGACAACCTGCTGCAGGCAATCGAAGCGACCGGCATCGAACTGGTCGAAGAAGCTCCCGATGACCCCGGCGCGGCGGCCAAACCGGCGCCCGAAGTGGTCGCCAGCGAACTGCCCAAGGCCAGCGACGACCCGATCCGGATGTACCTCAGCCAAATGGCCGAGATCCCGCTGCTGACCCGCGAACAAGAGATCTCGCTGGCCAAGAAGATCGAAATCACCCGCCGCCGTTTCCGCCGAGCGATCCTGGAATCGGACTACGCCCTGCGAGCCACCGTGGACTGCTTGCACAAGGTTCACGAAGGACGCCTGCCCTTTGACCGCACGATCAAAGTCTCGTTGACCGAACGGTTGACCAAAGAACAAATCTCCGCCCGCATGCCGCACAACCTGCGGACCCTGGACGTGCTGGTCCTGCAGAACAAACAGGACTTCGCCACCCTGATCCGCCGCAGCAGCAGCGACGAACAACGCGCCGCGGCCCGCCAGCGTTTTATCCGCTCGCGCCGCAAATGCCTGCAATTGGTTGAAGAGCTGAGCCTCCGCAGCCGCCGCGTCGTGCCGCTGATGAAACAGCTGGAGGAAATCTCCGCTCGCATGACCTTCATCCGCTCGCGGCTGGTCGAACTGGGCAATGACAGCGTCAGCGAAGACGAACGGGCGGACCTGAAGCAGGAGCTGCGCGAGTTGATGGTGCTGACCCAGGAAAGCCCCACCAGCCTGGCCAACCGCTGCCGCAAATTCCGCAAACACTTCGAAGAGCACGAAGCGGTCAAACGCCAGTTGAGCAGCGGAAACCTGCGGCTGGTCGTGTCGATCGCCAAGAAGTATCGCAACCGCGGACTGTCCTTCCTGGACCTGATCCAGGAAGGCAACACCGGCCTGATGCGAGCGGTCGACAAGTACGAGTACCGCCGCGGATTCAAGTTCAGCACCTACGCCACCTGGTGGATTCGTCAAGCCATCACGCGGGCGATCGCCGACCAGGCTCGCACGATCCGGATCCCGGTCCACATGATCGACGTGCTGAGCAAGCTGCGTCAGGCTCAGAAACGCCTGGTTCAGGAACTGCGCCGCGAGCCCACGTACGAAGAAATCGCTCAGGCCACCGACGTCTCGATCGAAGAGGTCCGCCGGGTGATGGACATCGGCCGGCACCCGGTCAGCCTGGACCGTCCGGTGGGCGAGGGCGAAGAGAGCAGCTTTGGCGAGTTCATCGAGGACGGGGACCACGACAACCCGGTCCGCGCCGCCGGCAACGGTATCTTGCGGCAGAGCATCGATGACCTGCTGAAAACGCTGACCTTCCGCGAACGCGAAATCATCCGCCTGCGTTACGGCCTGGTCGACGGCTACAGCTACACGCTGGAAGAAGTCGGCCGGATCTTCAAAGTCACCCGCGAACGCGTCCGGCAGATCGAAGCCAAGGCGGTCAAGAAGCTGCAAAGCCCCAACCGCAGCGACCGCCTGGCCGGCTTTCTCAAAGCCGCGTAGGGGTGCGGCCCAAAGTAGCGGAAGTCGCCAGAGTTTGGTGGCCTCGACGCGAGCCGTCGCGAGCCTAACCGCTTGGCGGTGGTGAAAATTGCAAAATGAACAATGCAAACTTGAAATTGAAAATTTGCAATTTGCAATTTGCGTTTTCGCGAGTCCCCGAATCGCCTAAAGGCTACACTCCAGCGCCCCCGCGCTGGAGTCCCAAATTTCGGCGACTTCGGCTACGAATCTGTCTGCCAACGACCGCTATCGTCGCCGCGTGTTCTGGCCGTTTTGCCGGGCCAGACTACCGCGGGGACGAGCCGCGTAGACGTGCGAATCGTCCACGATGAAGCTGGTGCTCCAGCGGCGGCCGTCGTCGGCGCTGCAGACGTTGAAGAAGAACGTGCGGAACCGTTCGGCGCGGTACCCGTAGGGCAGCTGGCTGGAGATGTAGTCCTCCTCGGTCAAATCTTCCACACCGGGACGCGCGTAGTAGTGCACCATGCCGTCGGGCGTGACCGACATCCCAAGTGTCCACCAACCGGTCGTGGTAATTTGCGGCCCGCGAAAATCGCCGCCCCGGCGGTTGCTGCGGATCCGCCAGTAGGCGTAATCGTGTTCCTTGCCGCTGGCGTGTTTGCTTTCAAATTCCACGAACAGGCCGGGCCAGTAGATCTCGTTGCCCATCTCTTCTTTCTTCAGCCCGAACAGCATCTCCTTCTCGACCATGGCGGTGGTTTCCAGGGCCAGGCGGAAGCCGAAATGCGGTCCGCTGCGGTTCTCCCACTCGTCGACCGGCGGCAGGAACACGCGGGTCACCACGCTGGGCACCTCGTCGACGCTCAAGCGCCGCTTCAGGCGGTACTGGACGTTGGCGACGAAATCGTCCTGGTGCATTTTGCCGCTGGGCCGGCCTGGAATGCCGGTGAACTTTGATCGCAGCAGCATTCCGTGGGTGCTGCCGGGCAGGGCACCGGCGGGCACCGGAACGCGTTCGACGATGTCCGGATGGCCTCGTTTGACACCTTCGTACCAGCGGCCATTGGTGGTCCGGCCCATCGGCCCCCGCTGGTTCTCGTCGATGTCTTCGGTGCTTTTGGGATTCCGTGGAACGTAGTTCCAGTTCGGGTCCTCGAAGTCGTCTCCGACGCCCGAGAGCAACGTCCCGGTTCCGGGAACCACCGGACGCTGGGCCTCGGCCGCGTTTTGTGCCGAGGAGATGGTAATCGTTAGCAACGCCGTACCGGCGAGAACCGCAAACCGCTTCATCTTCGATTGACCCGTGCTGAAAGGACTTTCGGCTCGACGCATTCGAGCCCCCCTGTAATCGGAACAATCGGCACGGCCGGACCAGCACTTGAGCGCAAACCGGCTACGCTTCGGCGGCGGCGGCCATCTTCAGCACCGTATCGAACTCCTTTTTTCGCACCGGCTGGACGCTCAAGCGGCTGCCCTTGCGGAGCAGTTCCATGCCTTCGAGGTCGGCGCGGCCGCGCAGCTCGGCCAGCGTGACCGGCGCGTCGAACACCTTGTCCAGGCGGATGTCGACCATGAACCAGCGCGGATTCTCCGGCGTGCTTTTCTCGTCAAAGTACTTGCTGCGGCGATCCCAGGAGAAGTGATCGGGGTAGCCGCCGCGGACGACCGTCGCCGTGCCCACCACCGCGGGCTGGGCACAAGCGCTGTGGTAGAACAGGACACGGTCGCCCTCGTGGATCTCGTCGCGCAGCAGATTGCGAGCCTGGTAGTTGCGAACGCCCTCCCAGCACGTGGTCTGGTCGCGTTCGGCGACCAGGTCGTCGATCGAGTAGGTCCCCGGTTCGGTCTTCATCAACCAGTAGCGCACAGCCATGTTCGTTGGTTCTCTAAAAAGGATGCGAAAAAGTTCGCGTTTTAGCTGCAGCAGAGCGGAAGGTCCAGCCGATAAGGGACGAAGCAGGGAGGGATTACGTCCGCAACGGCGGTCTTAATTCCTAGCAATTCGGGCCAGGGATGTCGGCCAACGCATGTGGACGCCATCCCTTTTCTGGATACCTGCTATGTCTGTCGACGTCATCCACGCCGCTCTGGGCCTCGCCTTCATGAGCATCTGGGTTCTTGTGGGACAAATTCTGGTCGCCGACCGCTAGAGCTGCGTCATGATTTGATCTTAGGGTCTGGCCGTAGCTGAAGTCGCCAGAGATTGGACCGTCGCGCCGCTTCAGTCCCATCTCTGGCGAGATCAGCTGCCCCTAAAATGAACCTAGACGAATCCACTAGCCCGGCGCCTCAGCGGTGCATCGCCAGAGCGGCCAGGACGATCGCCGCCGTTTCGATGCGGTACACCAACTCGCCCAGACTGACCGCTTGCCAACCGGCCTGCGTCGCTAGCCGAACTTCTTCTTCGACAAACCCACCTTCGGGCCCCACGGCGATTGCGACACCTTGCTCCGGCGAGGACGGCTGACCCGCCTGGGTGAATCCCACGGCCAACTGACCGCCTTCGGCCGCGGCCGGATGCGCCAACAATCGCCACGCGGCAGCTTCGCCAGCGGCCGCCAACCACGTCTCGGCCGCGACCGGCGCCGCGATCTCCATCAGGTCGTTGCGGCCGGACTGTTTGCAGGCTTCGATCATCGCCCGTTGCCATTTCTGCAGAGCGCCGCTGGAGACGGTCCACTGCGAACGCTGGCAGCGCAGGGGCACACAGCGCGTGACACCCAGCTCGGTCAGTTTCTCGATCAGGAATTTCGCTCGGTCACCCTTGGGCATTCCCACCGCCACCGTAACGCTGCGGCGCGGCGTTTCGCCCCGTCTCCGGCAGGGCTGGGCTTCGCAGGTCACCTGGCGTTTGCTCACCGCGGTGATCTCGGCCGTGGCGACGGTGCCGCGTCCATCGAATAGTTCCACCGCGTCGCCCACGCGAAGTCGCATCACGGTGCGCGCATGATGGCCTTCGGCTTCGGGCAATTCCAAGACGCCTCCGGCGGCCGGCAAGTCGGGGACATAGTAACGTTGGGTCATGGAGGATTCGCTGAAGAGTCGTGATGGAGGAGACGATAGTAAGGGATAAGCTGATTTTTCGGCAGTTTGTACAGCAAAACCAACGCGGTGACAGGTGCTATGTCGTATCACTCCTTCTGGTCGCTTCGCAGCGTCCCGTTTGGCGCCAGCGAACTGGGGCAACAGTTCTTTGCGGCGCGTCCACAACGAGAGGCCTTTGCGCGGCTGCACTATGTGGTCGAAAACGGGCACGCGGCGGGACTGTTGTTCGGCGCGATGGGCAGCGGCCGGACCGTGCTGCTCAAACAGGTCGCCTCCAGCCGCGGGTTCGGCGACACGGCCGTGGAGGTGGCGCTGACCGGCTGTGGCCAACGCGGCAGCGAACCGGTTCTGCGATCCTTGGCCACCCAGTTGGGCGCCAGTCCGGCGGGCGATCTATGGCGTGCGATCAGCGAACGCGTCCTGGCTTCGGCGCGGCAGAAAGTGCGCACGCTGTGGTTGATCGACGACGCCACGACCGAAGTCGCTCGCCTGGCCGCGTCGCTGGTCTCGGATTGTCGCTGGATGACCGTGATCGCGGCCACCGAACCCGAGCGAGCTCGCAGCGTCGCGGCGGAACTAGGGCTGTGCCCGCTGCGGATCGACCTGCCTCCGTTTGCCCTCAGCGATACGATGCAGTTCATTCGGCACCGCTTGAACGAAGCTCAAGCTCGCGAGCCGATCTTCAGCGACAGCGCCCTGGTGCGTCTGCATGAGCTGGGCGACGGCAGCGTGGGCGTGATCAGCCACTTGGCCGAGTTGGCGATGTCGGCCGCCGCATCGCACGGCGTCCGCGAAATCGGCGCCCAGCTGATCGAAGCGGTCCAAGAAGAATTCGTCCGCGCCGCCTAAACCAGTGGCATAGGCTTCCAGCCTGTGAAAGAACCTGTGGCATAGGCTTCCAGCCTGTGAAAGAACCTGTGGCATAGGCTTCCAGCCTGTGAAAGAACCAGTGGCATAGGCTTCCAGCCTGTGAAAAGAAATGGAGCCGTTTAGGCGCTAGGCTCGGTTCTCTGCTGACCAAACCAAAGACCAGCGTTCCAAACGGCTCATTGAATCGACAGGCCGCACGCCGCGCGTGCTATTCGGCTTCGGGACGCGAGCGTTCGCCACCGCCATCGCCGCCTCGTCCACCGCGGCCACCGCGACCGCCTCGACCGCCGCGCTCTCCATCACCGCCGCGTCCGCCAAAACCACCGCGGCCGCGTTGCTCGCGCATCTGCGTCACGGCTTCGGACGGTTTGCCCTTCATCGCTTCGAATTTCTCTTTCTGTTCGGAGGAGAGCACGGCCAGGATCTTTTCCTGTTCCTGCTCGCGCGCTTCGGTCATCTTTTCGCGGATCTGATCGCGATCGCCACTGCGGAACAGTTCACGGAACGAATCCCGCGTCGCTTCCCGGATCGCCTCCATCTCTTCTTTCTGTTCGTCGGTGATCTTCAGTTCCTGGGCGACCTTGGGGTCGGCCAGAGCGGCCGGGCCCATCAGCTGCAGGGCGATTTCATTCAGCCGCTCGAGCTGTTCGGGCAGGAGGACTTGTTGGACGTCCTCGCGAGCTTGCTTCATGCGCTCTTCCACCTTGGCGCGCATCTCGGCAAACATCTCTTCGCGTTCCTCTTCGCTGGCTTCGCGAATCCGGCTCATGTCCGGCCGCTCGCCCCGCATGTTCTCGCCGATCTTTTGCAGCGCCTCGAACTGGTCGGGCATGATCTCGACCTCTTCTTGAACGGCCTCGCTGCGCAGCAGGCCGAACATGATCATGTCGGCGTTGGGCTGCATCCCGCGGCCGCCACCGCCGCGCCCGCCGCGTTGGGCCAATACCGGAGTCGTCGCCAGGACCGCCAAGCACACCACCGCAGCAGCAAGAATCATTCGTTTCATTACATTCATTCCCAACAAGAACAGTCAGACTAGAAGACAGCGTGCGGTCCCAGCACCCCCGATAACCAACGGGAATTTGCTGGGCACGACTGATTATTGAACCAGATCCGACGGCCGGAGTTTCGCCGGACCAGCAGGGATTCTCTTTTTTTCCAAAAATCGCCGCATTTCGCAAATTCGCCGTATCCGCTCCCGTGTTTGCTTCCCTCCGCCGGAAGCGCCACAATAGCGGCCGTAGCGGGCTGCATGTTTCGTACCACCGCTGTGCTTTCCCTCTTTCGTACTGGATGGGTCCGATGACGAATCTGCTTCGCAATGTTGGCTGGGCACTGGTGAGCTGGGCGCTGCTGGTCGGGTTGCCGCCGGACGGGCCGGGTTTGTCCACCGCGACCGCGCAAAACTATTCCGCTCCGCCGCTGTCCCGCGCACCTTCGCACGCCCTTGCAGTGCCCGCGCCGGGCGTGCCCTTCGTCGCGGCGGCGCCCATCCAGCAGGCTCTCCGGCCGGTGGCGCCCGCCAACGCCACCGACGACGATGGTGATCCCAGCGGATGGCTGCAACCGGGCAGCGAACACTGGCAGCGGATGGTCGAACTGATCCGCGAGAACGCCCATCTGCAAGCCACCGTGGAAAAGCAGGAAGAGATCTGCGACTTGCGTTTGGAAGTCGCAGAGCAACGCGAAGCCCGGTTGCAAGAGCAGCTTGAGGCGACCGAGCAACGGCTGCGCGAAGTTCACAAGCAACTGCACATGGTCCAGCGCTCGTTGCAACAACGCACCGAACAACTGCTCGACCAGGTCCGCGGCTCGCATCGCCCCCCGGGCCCCCAGCAGGAACGCCAGACGCGCATCCAGCGCGAGCGGGAAGAACACGAACGCAGGATGCACGCCGAGATTGGCGAACACCAGCGCGCTTTCCTTGAAAAGCTCCGCGAGCAGCAAGAAGCCGCCCAGCAGGCGCGGCGGCAAGCCGAAACGCAAAGCGAGGAACTACGCAACCGCCTCGAAGCCATGGAAAGGGAATTCCGTGACCGCGAACGAGCGATGGAAAAGGAATTTCGTGACCGCGAACGAGCGATGGAAAACGAAGCGAACAACCGCGCGCGGGAGCTGGCCGAGGAATTGCGAAAGCGTCAGCGCGATCTGGAACGACTGGAACAAGAATCCTTCCAGGCTACGATCCGCGTCGAAGACGCCGAAGCCAACGACAAACGACCACGAGAAAATGCCGCTCGCAAGAAACAAGGCAAGTAACAGCTCGACGCATGAATTAGAATCGTGTTTGCGGCCGGCCAACGCCGCGCACGGTTGATTGTTTCTGCTTCACCGCGACGGATCCCCATGACTTCAATCCTGATCGCCGAGGACAGCCCCACCCAAGCCACGCAAATCCGCATCATGCTGGAGGACGCGGGCTACGAAGCGGTCACGGCTGCCGATGGGCTGCTCGCCCTCGAGGCGCTCGAGCGACAGCGATGCGACGTCGTCCTGACCGACCTGCATATGCCCAACATGAACGGGCTGCAGTTGGTCGAGGAAATGCGTCGCCGGTACGAATCGATCCCGGTCATCCTGATCACCCACGACGGGACCGAGACGATCGCGGCCGAAGCCTTACAGAAAGGCGCGGCGAGCTACATCCCCAAACGCTTTATGGAAACCGCCCTGCTGTCGACCCTGCAGGGCATCGTCGAATTGCTCGAAGCCCAAAAGTCCCGCCAGCAGATCCTTAACACGCTGGTCGAGTCGCGCTCGAAATTCGTGCTGGGCAACAACCAGGACCTGGTCCCGATCCTCGTCCAGCACCTCGAGACCGACCTGCGGACGTTCGACTATGGCGACGAAACCGGCCTGTTTCAGATCTCGATGGGGCTGACCGAAGCGGTGCTCAACGCCATGGACCACGGCAACCTGGAACTGTCCTCGGACCTTCGCACCGATCACGAGGCGTACATGAAACTGCGTCAGGAGCGCTGCGAAACGCCGCCCTACCGCGACCGCCGCGTGACGCTGACCGTGGAGCTGACCACCGATCAGATCAAGATGATCGTCGCCGATGAAGGTCGCGGCTTCGACCCTTCGATCATCCCCGACCCGACCGATCCCGAGAACTTGATGCGGGAAAACGGTCGCGGCCTAATGCTGATCTACAGCTTCATGGACGAAGTCCACCACAACGAGCGGGGCAACGAGATCACGATGATCAAACACCGCCACAGCGGCGAACAAGAAGAGGAGTGAGCGACACCCCAGGCTCGCGCCTGGGGCTCCCGCATGTCGCCGCTGCCGTGGCTGCTGCGCCCCGAGCTTCGCACGCCCTACATAGAATCCGCCGCAGTCAGCAAATCTCAAATCTCATTCGCCCACGGGCTGGCTGCCGTAGGGCCGACTGCTGATGACGCCCTCTTCGGGGCTGCTGGCCGTGGCGTACAACCGCTTGGGGATCCGGCCGGCGAGATACGCGTCGCGGCCGGCCGCCGCGGCCGCACCCATCGCCCGGGCCATCCGCACCGGATCGCGAGCGTGCGCGATGGCCGTATTGAGGAGCACCGCGTCGGCGCCCAACTCGAACGCTTCGGCCACGTCGCTGGCCGTTCCCACCCCGGCGTCGACGATCACCGGGTAATCCGGATCGTCGTCCTTCAAATACTCCAGGATGATCCGCAGGTTGTTCGGGTTCAGCAGCCCCTGGCCGGAACCGATGGGGCTGCCCGCCGGCATCACGCTGGCCGCACCGGCGGCTTTTAATCGCCGCGCGGTGACCGGGTCGTCGCTGGTATAGCACAGCACATCAAAGCCATCGGCGGCCAGTTGCTCGCAGGCTCGCAGCGTTTCCACCGGATCGGGCAGCAGCGTTTTACTGTCGCCCAGCACCTCCAGCTTGACCCAGTCCTGGCCGGGGTTTTCCAGCGTCCGCAGGATCTCGCGGCCCAGGCGAGCGGCCCGGACAGCATCGGTCGCGCTGTAACAGCCGGCCGTGTTGGGCAGCAGGATGTAGCGATCCAGATCCAGGAAGTCCAAGATGTTCTGACCGCTGCGGTCGTACAATTTTTCCCGTCGCACGGCGACCGTCACACAGTGGGCGCCGGAGGCCGCCAGCGAATCCCGCATGGCGGGCATCGTGTCGTAGCGGCCGGTGCCCACGATCAGTCGGCTGTCGAGCCGCCGGCCGGCGACTTCGAAACCGTCGTCGCCGCTGCCGCTTTCGCCGGGCGTCGCCGCGTCGCAGGCTGAAGAGTCCGGCCGGGGGGGGTGCGAATTCAAAATCAGCCCCCGCCCACCAGGGTCACGACTTCCACGGTGTCTCCGTCGCGCAGCCTATGCGTGCCGTGCTGCTCACGCGGCACCACGTCCTTGTTGACTTCCACAGCCAAGTAATTCGGCGGCACATCGGCCAACTGGACCAGTCGCTCGATGGTCACGCCGTCGGGATACTCGGCCGCCACGCCGTTTACTGTCACATTCATTACGCTGTCCCATTCAGTACGAAGGGCTCAAGTACCGTCGTCAAAAGCGGAATCGAAAGCGCGACCGCTGGGAGCAAAGTCCAGTTTCTTGGTGAACTCGCAAGCCTCCCGGGCCCCAAAGGTTCGCTCCATGCCACTGTCTTCCCATTCGATCGACAGCGGCCCCTGGTAGTCGATCACGTTCAAGGCGCGGATGATCTCTTCGAAGTTCACGTCGCCACGACCGGGCGATCGGAAATCCCAACCGCGCCGAGGATCCCCGAAATTCAAGTGGCTGGCCAGGATGCCGCTGCGGCCGTCCAGGGTCACGCTGGCGTCTTTGATGTGCACGTGATAGATCCGGTCGGGGAATTCGCGGATGAATTGCACCGGGTCGACACCCTGCCAGATCAGGTGACTGGGGTCGAAGTTAAAGCCGAACTCCGGACGATTGTCCAGCGCCTCGAGAGCTCGCCGCGCGGTGTGGATGTCGAAGGCGATCTCGGTGGGATGCACCTCCAGAGCGAACTTCACCCCGCACTCACCGAACACATCCAGGATCGGATTGAAACGCTCGGCCAACAGCTCGAAACCGGCCTCGAGCATCGACTCGGGCACCGGCGGGAAGGAGTACAGCAGGTGCCAGATGCTGCTGCCGGTAAAGCCGTTGACGACGTCGACGTTGAACTTCTGAGCCGCCCGAGCGGTCGCCTTCAGCTCCTCGATCGCCCGCTCGTTGACGCCCGCCGGGTCGCCGTCGCCCCAGACGTAATCCGGCAGGATGGCCTTGTGCCGCTGGTCGATATTGTCCAGCACCGCCTGGCCGACCAAGTGAGCACTGATCGCGTGGCACTGCAGTCCCAGTTGGTCCAGGGCTTCGCGTTTCTGTTGGCAGTACCCGTCCTCTTCGTTGGCTCGCTGGACTTCGAAGTGGTCGCCCCAGCAGGCTAACTCAATTCCGTCGTAGCCGAAATCCTTGGTCATCTGAGCCATCTCGCTGAACGGCAGATCGGCCCATTGACCAGTGAACAAGGTGACCGGACGTGGCATGGCGTGAAACTCCATTGAAAGGTTGATTGGCCCAGCCGCTGCATTCTGACCGCCCCGGGGGCGCCTTTCAAGGACGGTAGCCTATGCCACTGGTTTCTTCACAGGCTGGAAGCCTATGCCACAGAGTAGCTCGGCTGTCCCAGCCGAGAAGCGGTTTTTTTACGGCTGAGACAGCCGTGCTACTTTCACAGGCTGGAAGCCTATGCCACTGGCTGACAGGCTTTCTCCAACAACTTGATCCAGGGCCCGACGTAGTGTCCGTTGTCGTGGAATGTTCGCCCGGAGACCAGGTTGCCGTCGACCACGCAGGGCTCGTCGACGAACACGCCGCCGCAGACCTCCAAGTCGAACCGGCACTTGGCGACCGTCGCCATCCGCCGGCCGCGCACACAATCGGCATAGGCTGGGATCTCGACGCCGTGACACACGCTGGCGATGGGTTTGTCCGCGGCAAAGAAATGTTTGGTGATCCGCACCAGATCCTCGTCGTAACGGATGTACTCCGGAGCGCGACCGCCGGAGAACAGGATTCCGGCGTACTGTTCGGGATCCACGTCGGCGAAGGCGATATCGGCTTCGATCGTGTAGCCCTCCCACTCCTTGGTGATCGTCCAGCCCGGTTTGACCTCGTGCATGACCATCTGATACCGCCGCCGCTGCGGCGCGGCCACGACCGGCTGAAACCCGGCTTCTTGCAAACGGTAAAACGGGTACATCGTGTCCAGCGTCTCGGCCGCATCGCCGATGATGATCAAGACTTTGGGTTTGGAAGGGCTCAATGTTCTCTAGCCTCAAGCTGGTTGCTGGGTCTCAAATCTACTCGCCACTCGCCACTAAAACCTATCCCCAAACTCTGGCGAGTTCAGCTACGACGATCATCAACCAAAAACCGACAACTAACAACCACATGAGCTGAGCGCGTCGACGATCAGGCGGTGCGGCCCCAGCGGACGGCCGACCACCAGGCGACAGCCGGGATGGCGCCGCCGCGCTTCGGCGACCTGGCCTTCGATCGCTCGCTCGAGCTGACCGGCGAACAACAGATGCGGCTGGACCACGACCGAGGCGTCCGGATACCGGCGGCAGACCGCGTCCAGCACGCCCGGCAGGGCGGGCTGGGCCATCGCATAAAACGCCGTACGAACCGCCGCGAATCCGCCGCGATTGCCGGCGGCATGGTGATCGCGGAGCGTGCGAAAGACGCACTCCGAAAACAGTCGCATATCGGCCTGGGCACACACATCCGGGGTCCCGCGGCCGACCATCACCAGCACCGAACGCCCCGCCTTGCCGGACTCGCCCTCGCGGCCCGAGCCCGCTGCGCCGGCGAATCTCTCAGCCGCCTGCAGCACCCGCTGGCAACTGCGGCGGATCACCTGGGGACGCCGCGAGAGGGCGCGGCCAAAGTCCAACGCGACGCCGGGCGTTGCGGACGCACAACGATGCAGCTCCGCGGGGATATCTCGCTTGGCATGCCCGGCGGAAAACAACAGCAGCGGCACCGCGTGGATGCGCCGGACGCCCTGCGCGACCAGCCGCTGCCACGCCTCGGCGATATCGGGAGGCCGCAGCTCGAGAAAGCAGCCTTCGACCGGGCGGTCATCGATCCGCTGCCGCAGCCGCCCCCGCAGCCGTTCGATCAGCTGAGCGAACTGCGCGGCCCCCTGCTCACAGCGGGTTCCGTGCCCGACGATCAACAGACCGCCGGGCGAGTCAGCGTGGCGAGCGTTCATGGAAGAGGTCTGCGACTGGGGGGTCGACGGCCCGCCGAAAGCTACTCGGCAGGACCTAATTAACTTTGCTGGAGTCGCCAAAGCCGGCTTCGGCCAGGGCCTCGATCGCGGACTGGGGGTCAAACCCGTCGGCGACCTTGACGTTGACCTGGCGATTGTCGATCACGCCTTCTTCCTTCTGCTCGGCCAATTCGACTTCGACCACGCCGGCCTCGTTTTCCAGCGTTTCCTTGACGGTCGGGTAGCAACCCACGGCACAGTGCATCTTGGGCACGCTGAGGGTCACCAACTGGGTCGGACCGGCTGCGGCGGAGGCTTCGCCGTCAACTTGGTCGACCATGGCTTGATCCGCGGCGTCGACCGCCACTTCGGCTGGTGAACTCTCGGCGACCGGTGGCCCTTGGGGCCTCTGGCTGACGTAATAGATCAGTCCGGCGGCGACCAGGATGGCCACGATATAGGCGGCAAGACGCATGGGAGGGGTCCTCGTTGGCGGAAAGAAAAAAATCGGACACGGGACAAAGGTGGTCTGCGGCCGGTTGTGACGGCCAGCCGGCGGCGGCCTCGACGGATTTACCGCTGCGCTGCTACATTACGCCGTTTATACGACCCACTAGGCTCCCCACCGTGCCGCGGGAACCTATGACATCGATGGCCAAGGCGTCATTATATCCGCCCGAGCATTATCGCAAACACTCCCCTAATCCGCCCAAAAACGCCGTGATCCTGATCCTCAAAACCGGTGCCTCTACAGAACAGGTCGACCACGTCGTCGAACGCGTCGAAGCGTTAGGGCTGCAGGCGCACCTCAGCCGTGGCACCTACCGCACGATTGTTGGCATTATCGGTGACGAAGACAAGATTTCCGAAGATTCCCTGCGTTCGATCCCCGGGGTCGCTCAGGTGATTCCCGTCCTGCCGCCCTACAAATTGGCTTCCCTGGAAGCCCATCCGCAGCGCTCGGTGATCGACATCAGCGGCGTGAAGGTGGGCGGTGGTCACTTGGGCATGATCGCCGGCCCCTGCTCGGTCGAGGAACCGGAGCGGATGGACCGGATCGCCAAAGCCACCCGCGCGGCCGGAGCGAATCTGTTTCGCGGCGGCGCCTACAAACCCCGCACCAGCCCTTACGCCTTTCAGGGGCTGGGCGTTGAGGGCCTGAAAATCCTTCGCGACGTCGGCCAGAAATACGGCATGCCCGTCGTCACCGAAGTCACCGACCCCCGCAACGTCGAGGTCGTCAGCGAGTACGCCGACGTGTTGCAGGTGGGAGCCCGAAACATGCAGAATTTTGTGCTCCTGACCGAGGTCGGCAAATCGTCGCGGCCGGTCCTGCTCAAGCGGGGCATGAGCGCCACGATCCAAGACCTGCTGATGAGCGCCGAATACGTGCTTTCCCAGGGCAATCCCAACGTGATCCTCTGCGAGCGGGGGATCAAGAGTTTTGACAGTTGCACTCGCAACCTATTCGATGTGGCCGCCGTTCCGGTCCTGGCCGGGCTGACCCACCTGCCGGTGATCGTCGACCCCAGCCACGCCACCGGGCGACCGGACCTGATTCCGCCCTGTGCCCTGGCCGGATTGGCCGCCGGTGCCGATGGGGTTCATATCGAAGTTCACGACCAACCCGAAGTCGCCAAGAGTGACGGCCCCCAGGCGCTGCTGCCGGATCAATACGCCGAACTGGCCCAGCGCATGCGCAGCATGGCCGAACTGCTTGGCAAAACCATCTCACCACCTAACCCCGAGGCCGCCGCGTGACCCGTCGCACCCTGATCGCCGGAAACTGGAAAATGAACACCCGCCGCGACTCCGCCGCCGCCCTGGCGAAAGGCGTCGTCGACGGATTGAGCGATTCGACCGATGTCGAAGTCGTCCTTTGCCCGCCGTCGGTGTACCTGGCCGCGGTGGAAGAATGCGTCGTCGGCACCCATGTCGCCCTGGGCGGCCAGAACCTGTGCGCCGAAGGCGACGGAGCCTTCACCGGCGAAGTCAACGCGGCAATGCTGACCGATATCGGCTGCGGCTATGTGATCCTCGGCCACAGCGAACGCCGTCAGTTGTTCGGCGAAACCGATGCGGACGTCAGCAAGAAACTGCACGCCGCCCTGGCCGGCAACCTGATTCCGATCGTGTGCGTGGGCGAAACCCAGCAGCAACGCGAAACGGGCGAAACCGAACAGGTCGTCCGCGAGCAGGTCAAGGGCTCGCTGGCCGGACTGGACGAAGCTCGGGCCGCCGGCATCGTGATCGCCTACGAACCGGTCTGGGCCATCGGCACGGGGCTGACCGCCACCCCCGAACAGGCCGAAGCCGTGCACGCCTTCATCCGCAAACTGCTGGCCGAAGATTTTGGCGAAGACGTGGCCGGCCAAATCCGGTTACAGTACGGCGGCAGCGTCAAACCGGCCAACGCCAAGGAATTGCTCGGCCAAGAGAACATCGACGGTGCCCTGGTCGGCGGCGCCAGCTTGAAAGCCGAAGACTTCCTGCAAATCATTGCTGCAGCCTAACGTTTAAACCAAACCGTCCCGCATCCCATCGATCCCTGCCACAGGGGAGCCCTTTCGTCATGACGCCTGTTTTCGGATTCGTCGGCATGTTCCTGGGATGGACCATGTCGCTGTTGTCGATTTTCCTGATTCTATTGGTCCTGGTCCAACGCGGACGCGGGGGCGGTCTGACCGGCGCCCTCGGCGGCCCCGGCGGCCAGAGCGCCTTCGGCAGCAAAGCCGGCGACATGTTCACCAAGATCACCAGCGTCGTGGCCCTGGTCTGGATCGGACTGTGCGCCGTGGCAACCGCCTCGCTGGGCGAACCGCAGTTGACCGAAGACGACCTCGATGAGGACGTTCCCGGGCTGATCAGCCGTGAACCCGAAGACGCGACGACCCTCTCGTTCCCCTCACCCACCGATACCGACCTCGGCGAACCCGGCCTCGGCGCTCTCGAAACGGACGACGCCGACGCGGCGGGCGATGCCGACGACGTCACGCTGACCCCCGCCGCTAGCGACGATGCTGCGGGTGACGACGCCGCGGGTGACGACGCCGCGGAGGCCGACGAAGCCCCCGAAAGCGAAACCTCCGAACCCTGAGTCGTGATCCAGGCAACGAGCCCCCCAGCGGACGACGAGGCAACGCGATGCCACGCAGCATGACCGGCCAGGGTCAGGCCCGCCAAAGCGGCGAGTTCGGCCTGATCAGTGTCGAATTGCGAACGGTCAATAACCGCGGCTTGAAACTGACCACGCGACTCGACGAGACGCTCGGCGGGCTGGAGGCGCGCGTTGAAGCGCTGCTGCGGCGGCGTCTGCACCGCGGGTCGGTGCAGTGCCGAGCCGGACGCGAGCGCACCGACCAGGCCAGTCGCTACGAGATCGATGCGTCGGTCGTCAAAGGCTACTACCAGCAACTGGACAAGCTGCACGGCGAACTGTACGCCGCGGCGCCCATCGACCTGACCCAATTGGCGCTCCTGCCCGGGGCGGTGCGCGAACGGGACGCGGAAGAGGACGACCAGCAGGCGCTGTGGTCGGAGCTGCAGACGGTGCTCGAAGCGGCGATCGAGAACCTCAATGAGATGCGCGACCAAGAAGGCCAGGCGATGCAGGGATCGCTGGAGGCCGATTGCCGCACGATCGCCCAACACCTCCAGGGCATCGTCGCTCGCTCTCCCCAGGTTGTGGCCGCCTATCGCGATCGCTTGCAGAGCCGCGTCGACGCTTACCTGGCCGAAAAGGGCCTGGAAGTCGCCCAGCTGGATATTCTTCGCGAGGTCCAGCTGTTTGTCGATCGCAGCGATATCAGCGAGGAAGCCACTCGTCTGGAGGCGCACCTGGACGCTTTCACCGCTCATCTGGGGGCCCCGGGCGCCAACGGCCGTAAGCTAGACTTTGTTATTCAGGAAATGTTTCGCGAAACCAATACGATCGGCAGCAAAGCCTCGGACAGCGAAATTTCCGCACACGTCGTTGAAATGAAATGCGCTTTGGAGCGGATGCGTGAATTGGCCCAAAACATTGAGTAAACCCGAGCAGGTGCGGCAGACCGCCCTGGGCCGTTTAATTGTCATATCCGGCCCCAGCGGTGCTGGAAAATCGACGGTTGTCCGGCGCTTGCTGCAGAAGTGCCCGCTGCCGCTGGAGTTGAGCGTCTCGGCGACCACGCGTCATCCGCGGCCCGGCGAAGTCGACGGACGCGAGTACCAGTTCCTGACGCCCGAGCGTTTTGCCCAGCTGCGCAGCGAGGGCGCCTTCCTGGAATGCAAGGAGGTTTTCGGCCTCGGCCGTTGGTATGGAACCCTCCGCCAGCCGGTTGCCTCTGGCCTAAAAGCCGGCAACTGGGTAATTTTGGAGATTGACGTCGAAGGCGCTCTCGAGGTGATGCGCTGCGACTTGGATCCGATTACGCTGTTCATCCACCCCGGCGACCGCCAGGAACTGGAGCGACGTCTGCGGACTCGCAAGACCGAAACCGACGCTCAGATCGCGGCTCGACTGGCCACCGCCGACGCCGAATACGAAGCCCTGCCGTACTACCAACACCTCGTCATCAACGATCAAGTCGAACGGGCGGTCGACGAGATCTGCACCATTCTCAAACAATATCAGGACGGCTGACGCCATGCTGGAAGAACTGAAAGAAGAAGAGATCGTCAAGAAAGTCGGCGGCCGCTTCAAGCTGAGCACGCTGATCCAAAAGCGGATGGTCCAGCTGAATCAGGGCAGCCGCGCCCTGGTCAACGTGGACACGCATGACAAAATGTCCATCGTGCTGCAAGAAATCATGCAGGACAAAATCATGCTGAACATGGACAACCAAGTGATTTCGCTGGAAGAGATGGCTTCCGCCAGCGAAGGTCCGGATCTGGAATCGATGGACTTATGAGCCGCGTTGGCAAACTGGTCGTGGGCGTGGGCGCGGGGATTGCCGCGTTTAAAACGGCCACGCTGGTCAGCCAATTGGTCCAGTCCGGGCATCGGGTTCGCGTCGTCATGACGCCCGCGGCCCAGCACTTCATCGGCGCCTCGACGCTCTCGGCCCTCAGCGGCGCTGCGGTGGCCGGCGAAAGCTTCGATCCGGCTCGCTATCCCCTGGGCGCCCACATCGAAGTCGTCCAGGACGCCGACCTGTTGATCGTCGCCCCGGCCACGGCCGATCTGATGGCGAAATTCGCCCACGGGATCGCCGACAACCTGCTGTCCACCCTTTGGCTGCAGGCCGCGTGCCCGGCGCTGCTGGCGCCGGCGATGAGCAACGTGATGTGGGAAAAGCCGGCCGTCCAGCGCAACGTCGCCCAGCTCCGCGCCGACGGCGTCCACTTCGTCGGTCCCGACGAGGGCTGGCTGAGCTGCCGCGAGCGCGGCGCGGGCCGGATGAGCGAACCCGAGGCGATCCAAGCCGCCGCCGAAGCCCTGCTCAGCGAGCCGTAGCCGAACTCGCCCGAGTTTGGACAGCAAGCGTCCCAAACGCTGATTGCAAACCGCCAATTGTCAATTTGCTGATTCGATGTATGGGAACGAATGTTCCTAAATCGCGGAGCGATTGATTGTGGTAGCCCCAAAGCGCGAGCCTGGGGAAACGTAAACACCACGAACAAAAGCCCTGGAAGGGCGACAGGAAGTCTGGCCCTGGAATTCGTGTCGTCCCTCTGGGACTGGCGCGCGGGTGTGGGGGCGGCACCCCAGGCTCGCGTCTGGGGCTACCACATGTCGCCACTGGCGTGGCTGCTGCGCCCGAGCTTCGCACCCCTTACATAGATTCCGTTAGAACCAGGAAATCTCAAATCGCAAATCGCAAATCGCAAATCGAGCACGAGCACGAGCACGAGCACGAGCACGAGCACGAGCACGATTTAAACCGCCACTCGCCACTCAAACTCGAACTTCCAAACTCTGGCGAGTTCAGCTACGGCAACCAACAACCAACAACCAACAACCAACAACCAACAACCAACAACCAACAACCAACAACCAACAACCCTACGCCACGTCGCCCAGTTCCAGCACTTTGCCGTAGCGGCGCAGGACTTGTTTCTTTAGCGCCGCATAGGCGGGGTCGGACAGGTCGCCATCGGCGTCGATGATCTCCTGAGCCAATTGCCGAGCCACCTGCAGGATGGCCTGGTCGCGCTGCAGATCGGCGATTCGCATCGGTGGCATCCCGCTTTGCCGCGTGCCCAGCAAGTCGCCGGGACCGCGGAGCCGAAAATCGGCTTCGGCCAAATCGAATCCGTCGGACGTGTCGGCAAATACCTGCAACCGCTCGTTCTCCTCGGGCGATCCTTCGGCGTCGGTGAACACGCACACGTGCCCGGCCACCGGCCCCCGCGAGACGCGTCCGCGGAGCTGATGCAGCTGGGCCAGCCCAAAATGTTCGGCGCCCAGAATCGTCATCACCGTGGCATTGGCGATATCGATCCCCACTTCGATCACCGTCGTGCTGACCAATACCTGGGTCCGGCCCTCGGCAAACCGCTGCATCGCGGCTTCCTTCTCGGCAGCGCTCATCCGCCCGTGCAGCAGCCCCACGCGGTAATCGGCCAGCGGTCCTTCGCGAAGCTGGTCGTACACCACCTCGGCCGCCGAAACGTTATCCGCAGCACCATTGTCGCCGGCGAAGTCATCCGCTCCGAGCGTTTCTTCGTCGGACGTCTGCTCATCGCCACCGTCGCGCACCCGTGGCGTCACGACGTACACCTGGCGGCCTTCGTCCAGCCGCTGCCGCACGAACTGCCACCAGCGGTCGCGCCAACCGTCGCGGGCGAGGTAGGTGTTGACGGCTTTGCGTCCCGGCGGTTTTTCGCGGAGCGTGCTGACGTCCAGGTCGCCGAACAGGGTCATCGCCATGGTGCGGGGAATCGGCGTGGCGGACAGGACCAGGTAATGGGGGTCGAGCCCACCGCTGCGAAGCGCCGCCCGCTGGCCCACACCGAACTTGTGCTGTTCGTCGATCACCACCAACCCCAGCTTCGCCGCCTGCAGGTCGCCGTACAGCAGGGCTTGGGTGCCCACGACCACATCGACGTCGCCGGCGGCGATCGCGTCCAAAACCTGCTGTCGCTCGGCGGAGCGCAGCGTCCCGGTCAACAAACCCAACCGCACGCGGCTGCCCGCCATCGCTCTCTGTAGCGTCGCGAAGTGTTGGCGAGCCAGGATCTCGGTCGGGGCCATCATGACGGCTTGATGCCCGTGGGCCACGGCCAACAGCATGGCGTACTGCGCGATCACGGTTTTGCCGCTGCCGACGTCGCCTTGCACCAAGCGGTTCATCGGGAACTGCCGCGCCATGTCGCGCCCCACCTCGTCGATCGTCCGCTGTTGGTCGCCGGTCAGGGCGAAGGGAAAGCGTTTACGGATGCGGGTGTCGATGGCGGGGCTGGGCGACAGGGGCGGAGCGGCCAAGTCGGTGGTCAGCCGCCGCCGGCGCAGCGCCAGCGCCAACTGCAGCACGAACAATTCCTGGAACACCAGCCGCATGCGAGCGGCCGTCAAACGCTCGCGGTTGTCCGGCACATGGATCTGGCGCAGGGCTTCGCCGATCTCCGGCAGCGGCGTTCCCAGCCGTTCTCCCGCGTCTCGGCGTAGCTCCTCCGGCAGCACCTCCGGGACCTGACCGGCCAGCTCGCCGGCCACCGCGGCGATCACGCGTCGCAGCTGCGGCTGCTTGATGCCTTCGGTCAACGGGTACAGGGGCAGGATCTGGCCTGCCGGAGGCGGCTCGTCCAGGGCCAGCGGCGTCAGCTGGGGATGCGTGAACTGCATCCGCAATCCCGACAGTTTTGGCGTCCCGGAAACCAACACGCGCATGCCGCGCTGGAGGTTTTCGCGGCGATAGGGCTGGTTGAAGTACATCACTCGCACCGCGCCCAGTTCGTTCTCGATCAGGATGCCCAGCGTCGTGCGTCCGCCCGCCGCGGTCCGCATTTCCATCTCGGCGATCGTCCCGACGATCGCTGCCGGAACGCCCTCGCGGAGCTGGTTCAGGGGCGTCAGGGCCGAGGGAAACTCGTAGTCGCGAGGAAAAAAGAACAGGGCATCGCCGGCGGCCCGCAAGCCGAGCCGGGCGAGCAAGCGAGCTCGATCGCGCCCAACGCCCGGCAAGTACTGCAAGTCGCTGGACAGCTGCAGCGGTGCCGCGGAATCGGACGAGTCAGCCGGCGGGGCAGTGGAGTGTTCGGACATCGCAGTCAACGAAAGAGCGGCGAAGGGAATCGGTGTTTTATACCGCAACCAGACACCAGCAACCATCCAAAGTCTGGCGACTTCAGCTACGGCGCAAGTCCGCTCGGACGACTTGAATCAAAATGACAAAATTTTCCCGGATCGCTCTATCCCCGCCGTTGGCGCTTTCGCTAGCCTACCCCGACGGAATGGATTCCGATGCCATCGACCCAACGAACGGTTCCGTTCCAGACCCGCATGAGGCCGCCTTCCCGCGTGCTAGCTGACTCGACCGCCCCCCGGTCGCCGCTGGCTGCGACGTTTCGGGTGGCACCCCAGTCCTTTGTCGGCCAAGGAGGAGCCAGACACATGTATTTGGAACGGATCGATATCGACCAACAGGGACCGCTGCAGCGAGTGCAGTTGGGACCCTTCTCTCCCAAACTGAACGCCGTTCTCGGCCCCTCCGGCTCGGGTAAAACCACGGTCCTGCGTTTCCTGCGCGAGATGATGCAGGGCGATCGTCGGTTGAGCAATCTGGCCGACCCCCAGCGGGGACGCGTCGTGTGGGCCGCCCGCGATGGCCTCTGGCACTGCGTTCGCGATTCCGATGGACGCTACAGCACCCAACTGGAACCGCGAGGCGGCCGTTCGCTCTCGTCCCAGCCGGCCTCCCACACCGGTTTCGAAACCTGGTCGCCGGCGATCATCGACGGAATCGTCACCACCAGCAACCATCAGTCGATCCTCTCGGCCGTCGTCGCGGCCCAGCGAGCCGGCTTGGACACGACCGTGATGGCCGCGCCGACGCACTACGGCGAAATCACCCGTCTCGAACGTCGTATCGCCGAACTCGATCGCCTGCTGGCCGACCTGGAACCGGACGCCGAACCGATTCCCGGCCTGGAGCGACGCCGAACGGAATTGATTGCCGAACTGGCCCAGATCGATCGCTTGGCCGCCGAGCAGGAACAGTGCGCCGAACACGACGCCCAGCGGCTGCGGCTGCTGGAGTGCGAAGCCGATGTCGACAGCGATATCCGGCGGCTGCGTGAGCAGGAGGTCGAATTGCGACGCGTTCTGGCCGAGATCGACGCCGAACTGAAGGCCGACGCGGGCGTCCCTCGCGTCGATTCCACCCGCCGGGCGATCGCCGAAACCCATCGCCGGCAACTGGAAGACCTGGACGGTCAACTGCTCCGCTGGGGACGCACCCTGCGGGACATCCGCCAGCTCCGCGATCGCCTCGACGCGGACCTCCAGCACGAATCGGGCTGCCGCTGTGGCGCGACGCCTGAACAAGAATCGCTGCATGCCCTGGAAGCGAGACTGGAAGCGACCCAGCGGGAGATCGATCACCTGGTCCGCCATCGCAGCGAGATGCTCAAGCGGATCGCCACCGAACACCACGTCTCGCACGAGCAGATCGAGGCCACCTTCGGCGACTGGCGGCAGTGCCAGGACCATCCGCACCTGTACGAGTGGTTGCTCAGCGAAGGCTGCTCCGCGCAGTGGTGTGATCGGGACGCCCACGAGCGGCGGATCGCACGCCTGGAGAACGACCGCACGGAGACCGCCCGCGAGCTGGACGGTACGCTCAACCGCCTGGAAACCAGCCTCACCGAACTGCGCCGGCTGCGTTCGGAGCGTGCCCGGTTGCCGGAACGAACCCCGCGGCCGCAGCTGCGAGAGCGTGCCGCGATCGTGCGGGAACTGGATCACGTCCGCGACCTGCTGGCCCGCGACACCCGCCGCGGCGACTACCTGCGTCAGCGGGAAACCTGCTTGCAGCAGATCGCCCGCCTGCGTCGTCCGGTCACCACGCATCAATCGTCGCTCGCCCCGCGTGCCAGCCATTGGCTGCAGCGACTGTCCGGCGGTCGTTACCAGGACATCCGTTGGCGCGGCGCCGAACCGACGGTCGCCGGGACGCATTACGAACCGGCGATCGGCCAGGGCATCTCGATCGACGGCCGCAGCGACAACTACCTGCCCAACGACGATCGTTACATCGCCGCCTTGGCGATTCGGCTGGCCGCCGTCGACGAACTGGCCCGCCGCGGCCACGGCGTACCGCTGTTGATCGAAACGCCCAGCCTGCTCGATTCGCTTTCTCAGACGACCGTCCGTTACGACGACGGTTATGGCGAGTACCGGCACGAGTACAGTGCCGCGTTGCCGCGTTGGTTGGAAACCGTCTTGGACTTTGCCGATGCCGGGCATCAAACGATCCTGCTGACGCGGAGCCGCCAAGTGGCCGACCGCGTGTCGCTTCGCGGCGGCACGATCCACCACCTGCGCTCGCAGGGACACCGCACCGTCATCCAGCCGTCGGCGCCGCGGTACGCCCCGCTGGACATCAACCGCGATCTGGACATGGCTTGGCGCGAAGCCTACATCGGCTTCGCCGCCGATCCGGCGCCTCGCACGACCACACCGCCGCTGGAAGTCTACTCGGCGTATCCCAATCCCGAAAACTTCTCGGCTCGCCGCTACGAACCGGCCGCTTCCGCCGGGCCCGCCGATACGTCGCCGCGCCGCGATGCGGCTCCCAGTCCGTTCTTCCTGACTGCCGACAGCCCCGTCGATCAGGCCCCATCGGTCGATGCCGTCGCGGCGGCCCGTCTGCGCGACGTCGGTATGTCGCGAATCGGCCAACTGATGGCGGCCGATCCGGCTCGCTTGGCCGACTCGCTGGGAATGCCACAGGTGGACGAACACGCCGTGCGGCGCTGGCAGAATGAAGCTCGACTGATGTGCCGCGTGCCCCAGCTGCGCGCCTTCGACGCTCGCGTGCTGGTCGGCTGCGGCATCACCGATCCCAAACGCCTGGCCGGCATGCATCCGGGCGAACTGCTCGAGAAAGTCGAAGCGTTCTTCGCGACCGAGCGAGGTCGTCAGATCCTCCGCAGCGGCAGCAGCAGCGAACTGTCGCGGATCACCAGCTGGATCGCCGCAGCGAACCGTTCGGTGGCTCGCGAAGGTCGGCATGGTCGCCGCGCCCCGCGGCACCAGAACTCGCCGAGCACGAACAACAACCGCGCGTCGGCATCGCTGAGCGGAGCGCCGCGTCCGGCCGCCGAAGCCGACCGCTTCGCCCCGGCCGCGCGGGACGCCGAAGGCTTTGACCGCAGCGGTTACGACGGTACGCAGGACCGCCCTGCGGGCTCGTCACGTTCGCGCAAAGAACGTCTCCGCAGCCAACGCCGTCGACGCCGCAGCAGCGAATCCGGCCAGCGCCACGAGATCGCTCAGGACGTCGTCAGCATGTCGCCGCGGGCGACGGAAGAAACCGAGGTCGCCTCGGCGACGTCGGGCACCGAGCGGCAATGGCGTTTCTATCTGGAACGCAAAAGCCCCATCGTCGACGCTCCGACGATCGGACCACGCACGGCGAACAAGCTGGAAAAGATCGGCCTGTACACGGTCGACGACCTGCTCACAGCCGACGCCGAACAGGTGGCGATGGAATTGAACAATCGTCGCATCGATGGCGAAGAAGTCCGCTCGTGGCAACGTCAGTCCGCGCTGGTTTGCCGGATCCCGATGCTGCGTGGGCACGACGCCCAGTTGTTGGTCGCCGCCGGGATCTACGAACCGGAACAATTGATCGGCTACGATCCGCAGACCCTGCTCTCGGAGATCACCGCCGTGGTCGATACCACCGCCGGCAAACGAATCCTCCGCGGCTCCGATGCCCCGGACCTCGAGGAGATCACCGCGTGGATCGAGTACGCCGGCCACCATCGCGAACTGCGCGCCGCCTGATTCGGTGAGGCCGCGACTGCATCGTATCGAAGTGCCGGAGAACCTGGCCGATCGCCCGATTTCTTCGGAAGTCGGGCGATTGCTCGATCGGTCGTTTGCGGTCACCCAAGCCTTTCACGACCGGCTGGATTCGACCAAGGTCGAACAGTTTGTTGCCAGCGACCATCGTCTGGTCTATCAAACGCTGCACTGGATCGCCGAAGCTCGCTTGCCCCAGGGCAACCGATTTATCGAGTGGGGCTGCGGCTTGGCGGTCAACGCCTGCGTGGCCGCCAGCTTGGGCTGGGACGTCGTGGCCGTGGAAGCCGAAGCGGCTCTGCTCGAAGAAGCCCGCCAGATCGTCGCCCTCTGGCAACAACCGGTCGAACTGCAGCACGGCAATTTTCTGCCCCGCCGCGCCGAACGCCTGGCGGACGATCCCTATCTGCCCTCGCTGGGGCACGCCGCCGAGTCCCTCTACGATCGCTTGGACCTGGCGCTGGACGACTTCGACGTCGTCTTCGCGTATCCTTGGCCCGGCGAAGCGGATTTTTTTGAACAGGTGTTTCTGCGGCACGCCGCCGCCGGAGCGCTCTTGGTCAGCTTCCGCGGCCCCTACGACATCCAAGTCCACCAAAAACGCTAAGGTCCATTGGCACATGCACAGTCTAGCCAGTATCGAGATCGATCGGCCCATCGATGAAGTCTTCGCCTACACCAACGACAAGGTCGCGGAGTGGAGCCTGACGGTCGTCGAGAGTGAAGTGCTCGAGGACCACGATGGCGTTGGCACGACGTTTCGCTGCGTCACCGAAGAGAGAGGACGCCGGATGGAATTCGACGGCGTCATCACGGTTTGGGAACCGCCCACCAAATCCGCGATCCACCTAACCGGAAAGAGCTTCGACATCGAGGCCGAGTATCGCTTCGACGACTTAAACGGTCGCACGCGAGTGACTCAGGAATCCACCGTCACGGGCAAGGGCTTCCTCAGGATCGTGTTCTTTTTGTTCGGCTGGCTCATGAACAAACAGGGCTGTGACGCTGTTGCCAAGGAACTGCGAAGCCTGAAGGAAAAACTCGAAAGCGGTCACGCCAGCGCCCCCTCGCAGTAGAACTCGCCGATCAGCGAAAGGATCGCATTATGTGTCTGGGCACCAGTCCACGGTTTTTCCCATCAGCCGAAGGGCGCTAGCCCACGGTTCCATCTTTCCGACGTGCTTAGATGATCGCCAGGGGATTGCGTTTGGCTTCCAGCGTGCCGCGGGTGACGCCGACTCGGTTGAGCGCTTTTAATTCTTGCCACACATTCGATCCGCTCTTCTCGCCGGCCAACAGCTGACGATAGGTATTGACGATCGAAACGGCTTCGGCCGGTGACTGTTCCAGCAACTCGATACGGAACTGCCGCACGCCGCCGGCGACCAACTCGCCGGTGGCTTCCGCCGCACTCTGAGGCACAGCGTTGTACAGCGTATTGCGGCAGGCCACGTCGGCATGCAGGGGATGTTCGGTGCCGATCCGATCGCGAAGCTGCACCACGTGCCGGTCACAGGGACGACCGCAATTCGTCTTGTTGGTTCCCGGCGACATCACCGAACAAAACACGCAGTGCTCCATATGAAACATCGGCATGTGCTGGTGGATCACGATCTCCAACCACTCCGCCGGTACGGCGTCGACCAAGTCCATCAATTGTTCGCGGTTCAAATCGTAGGACGGCGTGATCCGGCTGACGCCCAACGACCGCATCCAACGAGCCGACAAATCATTGACGATGTTCATCGAAAAATCGGCGATCGCTTCGATGCCTTCATCCTGACAAAATTGAATCGCTGCTAGATTGCGACACAGGATGCCATCGGGCTGGTGACGACGCAGGACTTTCAGCAGCCCCATCTCGCCGGGCTTCTGGATTCGCACCGAACCGATGGCCAGTCGAGCGTTGTTGGCGTGCGCGATGCTGACCGCTTCGCCGTACTGCCGGACGTCGTGAAAGTCGACGTACAGGGTTTCGATCCCCGCTTGGGCGACCGCGGCCAACTGTTCCAGATTGCGGCACATCACCGCCAGCCGCGGCCCTCTCTCGGCCGACGCATCCGTTGCCTGCCGCGTCGGTTCGGCGGTCGCCCGCAGGTCTGCCAGCACGCCCTCGCGGACTTGCCGCGGGGGCGGCGTCGCGGCTTGCTGCTGCAGATCGGCGACCAGGGCGCGGCGAAGTTGATTCAGCAGGCTGACCGGAACCATCGGACCGCCCTGAATGCGAGCGGCCAGCCGGCCCAGACGATACGGCGTGCCGCCCAGCCGCCCCAGTTTTTCTTCCAGCGCGGCTTCGTCGGCCGCTCGGTTGCGCGCGACCTCCAGAGCCGCGTCACCGACCGCCGTGGCGGTGCGTCCAAAAGCGTCGCGGGCCGTCACTCGCAGCGGTTCCCCGGCGACCGCGTGGACTTCCAGATCGATCGGGCGGCGGGTTTGCGGATCCTCATTCTGATACGACTTGCGCAGCCGCCGGTTCAGATCCGGATCGTCCGACTTCCACACCCGTTGTCCGACGTACAGCTGGTTGAAATCGATGCCGCCCTTGCCGAACAACACTTCGACCTCGCGATCCTGACCGTCGGCCCGCTGGACCGCTTTGCCACCGCGCTGCAAACCGAACACACGACCGCCTTGCTGCGTGCCGTCTTCGCGCCCGCCTTCGAACCCCAAGCCGTCCCCCAACGACAGCGGACGCCACAACTCCAGCACCACCGAACGATTGGTAACGCGTTTGACAACGCCCAGAAGGATACCGCGTTTTGCCGAATCTTCGCCGGGTACCAGCATCTTGTGATCGCAACCGTTCAACCAACCGAGTGAAAAACCACGGGAAAAGGAAAGCTCCATCTCGTCCACGGCCTGCGGCGACAGGTTGACCGCACGCGACTGCATGGCCTGGTCGATGGCGTCGCGATAGTGCGACGTGATGTTGGCAACGTACTCCGGTGTTTTTAGTCGTCCTTCGATCTTCAGAGAGCATACGCCGGCATCGATCAGGTCGGGGATCGCCGCATAGCCGGCCAGGTCTTGGGGGCTGAGCAGGTAGCGGACGTCGCCCAAATCGCGATCCTCGCCGTCACAAATTAATTCGTACGGCAAGCGGCAGGCCTGGGCGCACTGGCCGCGATTGGCGCTGCGGCCGCCCAGCGATTCGCTGGTCAGACACTGCCCGGAATAGGCCACGCACAACGCACCATGGATGAAGACCTCCAGCGGCATCTCGGTCGCCCCGCGGACCTGTCGAATTTCCTTGAGCGACATTTCGCGAGCCAACACGACACGCTTGATTCCCAGCCGCTGGGCCACGGCGATGGTTTCCGCACTGGTCAGCGTCATCTGAGTCGATGCGTGGATGTCCAGATCCGGACACACCTCGCGAGCCAGCCGAGCCACACCAAAATCCTGCACCAGGATCGCGTCGACGCCCGAGCGAGCGATGCGCCGCAGGACCTTTTCCAACTGCGGCAGTTCATCGGCAAAGACCAGCGTGTTGACCGTCACATAGCCCGCCACGCCGCGACGATGCAGGGTTTCGACCACGCGGTCCAGTTCGTCGACGTGAAAGTTGCTGGCGCGGGCCCGGGCGTTGAAGCCGCAGTCCAGCCCAAAGTACACCGCGTCGGCACCGTTCTCGATGGCCGCCGTCAAACAATCCCACTGGCCTGCCGGGGCGAGCAGCTCGGGCCTGGGCAGCTCGGGTCTGGGCAGTTTGGCCGTGGGCGATTCAGGCGTGGGCGATTCAGGCGAGGGCGATTCAGCGGGCGACATAGCGGTTCGGAGGTACGCGGAGCTGCGGGACGGCCAGCGGCGGCCAGAACTGTTCTATAGTATCGCTAGGCTCGCGTTTTCAGACAGAGCCAAAACGGGCATTTTGTGCCTCGCCAGGGCGGCCTCGCCCGGTCGCCTTCGTTTGTCGTCCCAGACCATCCTTTTCTGTCAGCAGCTACGGTTATGGAAATCGTTCGCGCCGTCCAGTTGAGCGACTTGCCGGCGCTGTCGGCGTTGACCGGCCAAGCCACGCTGGGATTGACCAGTTTGCAGCTGAACAAGGCTCAGTTGCTCGAGCGCATCGAACGCTCGCATTTCGCGTTTACCCGCCGCAGCGAGTCGCCCTCGGGGGAGCCGTACGTGTTGGTGATGGAGGACAGCGAGAGCGGGCAATTGGTGGGCACGGCCACGCTGTACGCCAAGACCGGCGGCTACGAACCGTTTTACGCTTACCGGCTGCGAACCGATTACCACAGTACGGCTGGCCTGCAGCGGCCGGGCCTCCAGCACACGGTGCGCGAGCACACGGCCCTGCACCTGGAACGCATCTACGACGGGCCCAGCGAGATCGGCAGCCTGTTTCTGCTGAGGGCGTACCGGGGCCGGGGCCGCGGGCGGTTGCTATCGCTGTCGCGCTTCGCGCTATTGGCCCAGCGGCCCCATCGATTCTCCAACCGCGTCATCGCCGAAATGCGAGGCCGCTGTGATGTGCACGGCTACAGTCCGTTCTGGGAACACGTGATGCGTCCCTTCTTCGGCATCGACTTTCCCCAAGCCGACGCGCTCAGCACCGTTTCCAAGACGTTTATCGAAGACCTGATGCCGCGTTACCCGCTGTATCTGGATCTGCTGCCCGCGGAGGCTCGAGAGACCGTGGGGCAGGTGCACGAGGAGACGCGGCCGGCCGTCGCGCTGCTCGAACAGGAAGGATTCGCGACCACCGATCTGATCGACATCTTCGACGCCGGCCCGGTGCTGCAGTGTCCGGTGGACCAGATCGCCGCGGTGCGTCGCTGCCGCCGCCGCACCGCCGTGCTGGACGGGGCCGTCGATCCGTCGGCGCCGCAGCACATCGTCAGCAGCATGCAAGACGGGTTCCGGGCCGTTTTGGCTCCGGTCGCCGAGCCGGAGGAGGCGGAGCATTTGGCGATCGCGCCCGCCACGGCCGCCGCCCTGGGCATCGAGCAGGGCCAAAGCGTCTGGTGCCTGAGCCCCCATGGGTAGTTGCGGTAGCCGAACGCGCCAGAGTTTGGGGTGAGTCGAGATTTGAGATTTGAGATTTGAGATTTGAGATTTGCTGGCTCCGGCGGAATCTATGCATAAAAAAAGACGTTTACTCCCCTCTCCCCCGAAGCCTGGCGAGCCTAAGCGAGTCAGGATTCGGGGGAGAGGGGTTGGGGGTGAGGGGGACCAGCAGAGCAGCACCATTTCCGTATCTCGATGCGGTGCGGGAATCGGAAAGGCGTACACAAACAGTCATTCTGTTGCACCCGAGCCCCCTCACCCCCGGCCCCTCTCCCACCACTGCTTCACTCGCTGACGCTCGCGGCGCAGCGGGGGAGAGGGGAGAAAACGTTGTCTTTTATCGCTCCGAGCCGTACACAGATTCCGCCGGAGTCAGCA
>NZ_WIAD01000002.1 GCF_009618275.1 Roseimaritima sediminicola | reverse complement strand
ACCGGATTGGACATTGACCACTGACGCCACCCTGCCGAACCCAATCATCACGCCGACTGAACGCCTGCGACGGTTGAGCGTCTACACCCTGTTTGGTTTGGCCGGATTCTGGGGCTTCAGTCAGGTGGTTTTGCCAAACAGTGGTTCTGCATACGCGCTCGCAGCGATCGCGTTTGCGACTGCCGCGACTACATGGGCTATCAGTGATTCAAAGATGCACGCTCGAAGTGTCCCATCGACGGTTTGGCTACTTTTCTTCCTTACGTGGCCCTTAGCTTCGTTGCTGTACCTGATTTGGACCCGGGGCATTCCGGGTGTTGGATATTGGGTGGTCAATGTAGTGGGCTTATTTGTCGTAATGATTTTGTTTTTCTACCCGACGTTCTATCTTCTTTACTCTCTTGATATGATCGATCTCAATGATTTCGACCTAATCGAGTGACTTTGCAGGTGCCGGTAACCATCGCGTGCACC
Organism: Roseimaritima sediminicola; assembly: GCF_009618275.1. Lineage (GTDB taxonomy): Bacteria > Planctomycetota > Planctomycetia > Pirellulales > Pirellulaceae > Roseimaritima > Roseimaritima sediminicola. The sequence continues at coordinate 300,439 of NZ_WIAD01000002.1, read as the reverse complement.
CGAGTACGCGAGCCGGGCGGTTTTGAAGTAGAAAATCTTTCGCGCGTACCGGGTGACGCGTGACGTTACCCGACAGAACTGGAGACCACATTGACACGTCAAACATTTGCATTCATGGTTGCTTTGTTCTCTTTTGGCCCCGCAATCGCTGACGACATGTTTACATCTCCTCAGACGATTGTGAACGCGACGATTGAACCGTCTCGTAGCGGCGGGCACATGGTATTCACCGGTGCGCTACTCTATTTCGAAACGGTGCAATCCGCTTACCATGTCGAAATGCAGCGCGATCAGCCAAGCCTAGCGAATCGGTCTCAAGATGTCGCGCTCCTTCAGTCCAAACTTGTGATTTTTAATGTTCGTCAACTGAAGTTCCGAACTGTGAATGGCGATGACATTGATGTCGAAAAGGCAAAAGAGCGTCTCAAAGAGAACCCGCTTGCATTGATTTTGCCGGGCGGAGCTAAAATTCATCCGCAACTTGCTGCTGCATTGAACCCTGATACGATTGTCGTGTCGCGTGCCGGTCGCTCTAAACTGCAACGCCTCGTTCCTCGCCCCGACGGCGGGTAACCATGTCGTGCAGTGGAGTACGGCATCAGGCGTTTAGGAATTGAAAATCAATCGGCCGTACCCACTGACCACCGACGTTCTGCCAATCAATAGAAGACTCGATGGCCGACTCAACCGCAATTCGATACACGCTGAATCGGCGGCAACGCTTGATCCCACATCTTCACATTTGGGGCTATTTCTTCACTCCATTTATCATCATCCTGGTCGCCTTTTTCACGTCGCGGATGATCGCAATGACCATATCCTTTGATCCGATGGGGATGGTCGTGTTTGGTTTGCTTGCGGTTTCGGTATCGTATCTCTTTCGTGGGCTATTCATTGGCCTCATCGATGTTCTGCTGTACCCTCGCCGCGAAATGGATATCACAATCGAGGATAAGGCGATGGGCATCATGCTTGGATCGCAGCGGTACTATCTTTTTCTTGATGGAATCATTTCGATCTCGCGATTTTGCCACGACGTTTGGACCGTGCAACATTGGAACGGTTCTGTCGTACATATTGCGGCTGATGCGATCCCTGATCGACAATTGCAACACATGCGCGATATGATGCGGCGAGGGCAGACACCGGAGGGCGTTGCCGAAGCGATCGAACGCGGCAAGACGATCGCACAGATTTCCGCAAGCGAACGGAAGGCAGAACCATGACATCCACCGAAGGACTCGAAAACGGTTTTCCTGATGGTGACTCTTTCGTTCGTCCTCGGTGATGTCGGCCGTTCTTGCTGACTGTCGTTGCGCGGTCGAAAGGCCCAATCCGCGGGCGCCAAACCCCGGAAAGCCCAGGTCCGCGACGGATGCGCGGTCGATTGCCAGACTTGCTGATGGTTGCTGGCATTCCCGTTCACCCTCGTTCCTGCCGTCGGGCGAGAACCGGTCACAAATGTCGACCCCCACCTATCTTCCTACCTCCATGTTCCTACCTGTCCCTAGCGAGCAGATGGTAGGAAAATGGAGGTAGGAAAATGCATTCAGTGACTTGCAGGTTGCGCGGTCAATGGTTGCTAGGTCCCGATCCGGCCGGTATCCTGAAGTTGGGCTAGATCGGCAGCCTTGGCGAACCGTCCGCCGATGCAATCGCCGCGCAAGAACCATGTGGTGCACACGAGCGGCGGCAGCATCTTTTCGTGTTCACCAAATCCTGGGTCGCCGCCGGGTGACCACCGACGTTCTTGCTGACTGTCGTTGCGCGGTCGAAAGGCCCAATCCGCGGGCGCCAAACCCCGGAAAGCCCAGGTCCGCGACGGATGCGCGGTCGATTGCCAGACTTGCTGATGGTTGCTGGCATTCCCGTTCACCCTCGTTCCTGCCGTCGGGCGAGAACCGGTCACAAATGTCGACCTCCACCTATCTTCCTACCTCCATGTTCCTACCTGTCCCTCGCGAGCAGATGGTAGGAGAATGGAGGTAGGAACATTGACGTAATGGTTCGCAGGTTGCGCGCTCGATTGTTGCTCGGTCCCCTTCCCGCCGGTATCTTGGGAGCTTGCCGAGTCGATCGGGTTGGCCAATGCATAGCTGGTCCCGTCGCCTCGCAAGAACCATGTGGTGCACTCGAGGGGCGGCAACGTCGTGTCGTGTTCACCGAATCCTGGGTCGCCGCCGGGTGACCACCGACGTTTGCTGAAAGGAAACAATGTGAAACACCACCTAATCCTTCTCCTGGTTGCGCTTGTGACAGTCTGTGCCCCGACAACTAGTTTGGGTGACGACAAAAGCGGAGCGGACGCAGTTCGGCTCATGAATCAGGGAAAGACAAAGGAAGCTATCAGCATCTTCGAGGATCTTGCTTCCGAAGGCGATGACAAGGCCATGGTGCAACTTGGCATCTATTATTACGAAGGGATTGGCGTAAAGCAGGACTACACGAAAGCCATGGATTGGTGGCTAGAAGCTTTCGCCAAACAGAATGCTGACGCATTTGTGAATCTCGGTGTCATGCACCGTGACGGTCATGCCGTCCCGCAAAACAGAAAGATCGCGTATTGTATCTTCTTAACAACCCACATGAACGGTCTGGGTTCCCAGTCCACGCAGCTTCGCGCGAACGGTTGTTTGCGAAAGATTCTGAACGATGTTTCAAAAGACGATATCAAGGAGTGTCTCTCGAATTACACCCTCGGCTACCTATCGGCGTACCTAAAGGCAAAGGGGAAGATGAAGGGTATCCCGGACGAACATAGACCGTCCAAAGATAATCCGGCACTCAAAGACCTTGACTGGTGGCTGGACGGCGAACTTGATTCCATATTTGGACCACCGACAGAAGAGGAGAAGAAAGCGCGAGAGGAGGCAGCTAGACAGCGGGAGATGGCGATAAAAGCCCTGCAACACACACTGGTGTTTCAAGTTAAGTTCTCCAAGGATTCCGTAGACCAATATCGCTCTTGTGACGTCATCACCGATCAAGGCATGGGGTCAAGCCCCATTTCCAAAAAGAAGCTGCAAGACCAGGGCGGCCACCTCCTTTACGAAGATGAGTTTCTGATCTACGCAAACCGACATCGCTGGGTGACAGTTGAAAACCATAAAGGCGAGGCTCTGGTGTTTAAAGTCAACCATCCTGTCAAGCCACATCCGTCCGACTGGAGCAAATGGCAGAATGCAGATTTTATTCTCCAGCATGGAATGGATAAGTTCTCGCTGCTCCGGGGAGAAGAGCCGAAAAACAGGGTGGAACAGGTACAGCCCGGTAAACTGGAATTTCGATTCAAAGTCGTGAAGGAATAGCAGCGAACCAAGCGATGAACCGAAGTCGCGGTAGCCGAGCGATTTCGCAGTGGACAATCAATTGCCGCGACTCGGTTATCGCAAACGTTCGTTCCTTAAGTTGCTGCGATGGGGTGTGACATACATGCCAACGTTGAATATCGCCATCCGGTGCTGGGCTACCAACCGGTCATCTCCGGAGGCTACGTCGTCGAGCGTCGCTACGAGCTCTTTGCTGCACTGGCATCGCGGCGAACCATGTCGTGCAGTGGAGCGGTGTCAACGCGTTTCCTGATGGTTTGTTTTTCCCTCGCCGGCCGGTCACGGCGGCCGTTATTCGACACTATATGTTCCTGAAGCATCCGTTTTCGCTGATTGGTGCGGTCCTTTTGGCACCGCTGTGCTTTCTGGTCGCGACGATGCTGGAGACGAACCGCGGGCCTGCCGTTTCCAGCGGACCGGAGCTGCGAATCGTGATCTTCGCCATGGTACCGATTGGGGTCGCTTTCTCGTTGGCCTTGCCACACTTTCGTGCCCGGTGGTTCTTTTCGGACGCCGGTTTCCCACACTTTGCTTACTTGCTTCCACGATGGATGATCTGTGTGGTTTCAACGTCGCTGATTGGTTCAAGCGCAGGATTGGTCGTGGCGGGCACCGTTTACATCAAGTCAGCTTTGCCAATGGGACTGGTGCATTGCGTAAGTTGGTTAGCGTTCGCCTACTCAGCATCGATCCGATGCCGCAAGCCGGCGACAGTCGAATTCTCGGTGCGGTGGTTGCCTCGATCACTGTTGCGATGGCGGTGACGGCGGATAACAATGCCGACCACCGGAGGACGGCATCGCACGTTCACAAATGGAAAATCAAATCGCCGTCCCCGGGTGAGGGGTACCGTTACTATCGCTTGTGTTCTGCGGCGCGATCAATTCGCCGGTCGGTCATGGGTAGTTTTTGCGTGTTCTGCTAACTTCTTGCGTTAAGCACGTCGGCATAAATCTTTCGGTGAAACCCGCGACAACACCCTCCCGCGCAGCGGGAGAGTAAAGCCGAATTAGATGTTGCGACGTGCTTATATTTCCTGGCGGCAACGGTCGTCGCGGTCCTGTCTGTCCGATGGTACACGACATGTTCGCGCCGAGCCGCTTGTTTTCTTCGTGGCTCCTGGTCAGCCGGCTGTCTACTCCCGCCGATGGTCCGCTATCTCGCGATCTTGTTTGCCCGCTGGGCAGACGGCAGTTTAGAATGACCGAGACCATTTCGGGTTGGGACGATCTGCGACCCAGAAAGCATGCAGTGCATACGCGTGACGAAGTCGCGGTGTGCTGAAGGAGTAGGCCATTCGCCGCCGCTGGGTGGTCAACCACGTCATCGAATCAATGCCATTATTGAAGTGCTTCCATGCCGAAGCTAAGGTACTCCATCCGCTCGATGCTGATAGGCACAACGATCTGTGCATTGCTCGCCATCGTCTGGGTCAATCCGCCGGAAAACTGTGTTCGCATCCGAATAGATGAGGATGGAATGGTCTCGGTTGATGGTGTGGGCGTTGAGCCGGAGCAGCTTCGATCCCGCCTCAAACGACGTCGGCTATGGCTTTCCGTTTGGCATCGAAACCCACACGCTGATATCTGCTGTGACAAGAGTTGGGTGCTCAACGCTGATCTTCGTACAAGATTTCTACCACTTGTCAAATCTGTCGAGGATGCGGGGTTCGCTAAGCCCACGATAATCGTTGATACATACACTGCGAAAACTCCTCAGAACCAGGATGGTGGATAACTATCGGTGCAACGGAGGCCGCGAATCAGCGTTTGAGCCGCTGGCAAATGGACCAAGGCAGCACCGTGGACGGCTAGTCTATTTCGCGTTGGCGGGAATTGCTGGTGCAGTGTTGGCAATTCCACTCATCGTTCCCAGGTCCCTGACGTCCGAGGGCGATCCAAACCCAATCGGCTACCTGCTGGTCCTGTGTCCGTGCCACCTTGTTTAAATCGTTCGTAGGTCCAGTCCGGTAAGCGTATCACATGACACACGCGACCATTCCTCTGCTGCTTGCTATTCTCGTAATCGCCGGGGCGTGCCGTTGCCGCGCACAGCAAGCAGCGGGGACCGATTCGACAATCGAGCGGTCGACCCCCTCAATCGACGAGCTACTGCTCTTCTTTCCTTCGAAGTTCCCGGATGGCGACTGGGACCCGTCGGGCTTGCGATTCCAAGACGTCTTCTTCGCCGCTGAAGACGGAACGAAGCTACATGGGTGGTATTGCCCCGCTGACACACCTCGTGCCGTGGTGCTTGTCGCACATGGGAATGCCGGACACGTTGCTTCACGGGCGCGTTGGTTGCGGTACTTACAGACTCGAGCAAGCGTATCCGTGTTTATGTCGCGGCCGGTGAGAAGCTCTTCCAAGCAGCCAACGGACCCAAGCAATTTGTCGCAATCGACAATGCTGGTCACAACAACTGGTTGACGGACGCTTACTTGAAGAGACTTGATGAATTCATCGCACGGTTTGGCTCCGGACCGAAATGACCAACGAACCATGTCATACTTCGGAGTGGAAGGCTGAGCTCCGCCACTTCGTGACGGCGGAAGTTGTTTGGTCCCTCCAGGTTCGTCTTAGGAAAGCCAAGGATGATGGATATTGGGAGGCACTCGCGGTGGTGTTCGAATGACTTGCTTCAGGAGTTTTGATCCTTTACGTTCAAGATGCCACGTGAAACGGAAGCCAGCTCTGCGGGGACGCGAGCTTGTCAGGGATATCTGCGTCGGGGTGCGTCCGTTGATGTTCTTGGCTGGCGGCAAGCACTGCTTGCCGCCAGCCTATTTGATCCGTTAGATTACACCCTTCGGACACCACCGCTATGCCTGGAAAAATCGGGCAGTCTGAATAAAACCACGGGAATTCCATGGGAACAAAAGACACCCACACTGATTGGAACACAGAATGGCTTTCAAACCACCAGGAGGAGAACTAACCGCCTGGTCAGCGATATGGATCCTTTTCGGTGTGGCAGCAATCATCGTTGCGGCGACAACGGGTCTTACCGGATACTATGTTCTCGGCGCATGCGTCGGACTGCCGGCTCTTGGGATGTGGTTCCAACAGCGATGGTGTGGCTACGTGTTTGCTGGGCTGATGGCCTTGACGATACCGCTTGCCCTCATCGCAATCGTCGCTGTCGATGATACTTTGACCGAACGAGCATACCGGGCATTGCGAATTGCACTGACCGGATACTTTGCGTTCATCACTTTTCGATGGGCTCAGGACGATTGACACCACCGAGGACAACACGAATGACGGACGAAGCATGCGATGCACCCAAGTCGTGATGCCGGCCGGCTTGGCATGCGAAAGTCTTTTGCCGTGACTGGGTGGTCAAGGGCGAGCATTGGTCAGGCACAAAAATGCGAACCCTTTTCACCTGTTTGCTGTCATTCGTATTGGTAGCAGGATGCACAAATGACTCGGAGCCGAAGGTCACGAAAATGGCACCCCGCAACGCAGACAACACTTGGACCTCGGATGCCTTCGAGCGGGGCGACACGGACGCGATTCGCAATAGGGTTCTCGAGAACCCGAGCTATGTACACGAGCGAGACTATCTTGGTGACACTCCGCTACTGACCGCTATCGCGCTTGACAATCTCGAGTTGGTGCGGTTCCTGATCAAACATGGAGCGGATCCGAACGTCGAGGTCGACGATGGTTACACATGCCTTCTGACTGCCATCGAATTTGAGGCAGACCAATCGTCGCTGATTGTTGCTGAACTAATCCGGGCCGGCGCCGATATTCATGCGACCGGTACAAACGGTTGGACTCCGCTGCACATGGCAGCCGCCCGTGGACAAGTGGAAAAGGCCCGGCTCTTGATCGACGCGGGTGCGGATGTGAATCGCCGGACGGAGATCGATGCATCGGAAACTCCGTTGATGGAAGCAGCGTTCAGGGGGCAACCTTCGACGGTGCGCTTACTGCTAGAGCACGGCGCCGATCCATCCATGCGAGACACAGTCAACGACCGAACTCCGCTGGAAATAGCCCAGCACGCTGGAAAAGGCCCTGGTCCTGACGTCGTTGACTGCCTCGAGGCGGAAAACATCCAGATCGACGTTGACGAGTTATTCGGCGACACGGAGCTGTCCGCCGATCAGTTGGAAATGATTAAACAGGCCATCGCGAATACCGACGCGACGCAGGCCTACATCGACAGTTCCAATGAACTTGTGAAGACAGGAAATCATGCCGAAGTCGTCCGCATCCTGACAGAATACCGCCGGTGAACAGACAACTGCACGGCCGCAATGGACAACGCGTTTGGGTGACTAGAGACCGGATGGTCGCCACCCCGTGCATTCCCACGTTACTGTCGCCAGGCTTCCGCGGTCAGGACGCTGCGCCGGTTCGTCGCCGGTAGCGTTTGGCGGATTCGATTCGCGTCCATCGGCACGATTCTCGCGTCCATCGGTGCGATTCGCGCGTCCATTGGCACGATTCGCGGGCGTCGTGCCGAGGGGGCCAGGCCCACTTCAAGTTGGGACGGTCTGCGAACATAGTCATCATCTAACGCGCCCGTGCGGCGTTCCGCACCGGGGTCGCTCAGGGGACGCGGCGGAGGACGAACAGGGCGTCGATGAGGTCGTCGTCTATGTCGCGGGGGTGTTCGATGTCGTAATCGAAATCGAACGTTTCGACCAGTTCGAACGCTTCGACCTTTCTGAACATGCGTTCCACTTGCGGGGCCGTGTACAGCCGCAGGTCGAAATCGCTTTGGCAGCGGATCTTGCGGGCCGCGACGCGGGAGGTGGCTGCGCGGCGGGCCGTGAGCGTGGCCCGCATCTGCTCGCGCCGCTGGGCGCGATTAAAATCCCGGACCGACAACGTCACGCTGACCTCCGTCCCGCCGTGCCGCGCCTTCCAGCGTTCGGTGCAGTCTTCGTCGGCATCGAGCGGAATGATGTGGAAACCCAGGATGTAGATCCCGCCGGGTCGCAGCGAATGGGCCACGCAGTGCAGGTGGTTGACCGCGTCCTGTTCGGACAGCAGGTGCCGGAAGGTGTTGAAGGTACAGAACGCCGCGTCGACCGGTTGTTCCAACCGGAAAGACGCCATGTCTTCATGTCGCAGGTCGGCTTGCAGGCCACGGCGCCGCAGGCGCCTGCGCAGGTAGGTCAGCGAGGGTTTGCTGAGATCCAGCCCCGTCATGTCGTAGCCGCGAGCGGCCAGGTCGACGATCAGGCGGCCACCGCCGCAGCCGGGTTCGAGCAGTCGGCGGACCGAGCCCTCGGCGAATTCTTTGAAAGCCGCCTCGAAGAACCGGACTTCCGCCGCCGTTTCGTCTCGAAAAACCAAGTCGAAATACTGGGGGTAGTCGTACCAGTTATCGGTTTTCATGGCTGTGTCGCCGCGGTCGAAGAACGCTGTTCCGCGGAGGTGAGGGTTCCGCGGCGGTTCAGCCAACAGTTGGTTAAGGTTCCGTGGCGGTTAGGCCAGCAGGTGGTGCAGGCGGCGGACCGGGGTCAGCGGTTCGATCAATTCCCAGGTGCCGGCATCGGTTTCCGACTTCCAGAGGTCACGCAGCTCTTCGCCGGAGAGCAATGAGCCCACGATGCTGGCCAGGGGGTCTGGAATCACCATGGCGATCGCCCCGTCGCGGTGCTTGCGGACGATCTTCCGCAGGGCGCCCTCGATCCGTTCGCGGGCGTCGTCGATCGTCTCGCCGCAGGGCGGACAAATATTCTCCGGACTCTCCAGCCCTTCGCGGTAGACCCGCGGCAATTGCCGACGCACATCGTCGATCAACTTGCCGTGCCACAGACCATGGTCCAGATTGCGGAAGCTCTCGATCACCTTGGTCTTGCTCTTGCTGCCGCGACCGGCGGCCAGCAACTGGGCCGTCTCCTGAGCCGATTCGCAGGGGGCCGAATAGATACCGCCAAACTGCACCGATTGCAGGGCTTTGGCGGTCCGAGCGGCCTGTTCCCGGCCCTGATCGGACAGCGGCATATCCAGCGAACCCTTGATCCGCTTCTGCTCATCGAATTCGGTAGCGCCGGGGCGCACCAACACGACTCGTAACATCTGCAACTTTGACAAACGAGTAAAGGACCGGCTAGAGCGCGTCGCGTAATTGACGCACGGCAGCCGCGTAGTCGTTTTGGCCGAAGATGGCCGAACCGACCACAAATAAATCGCAACCCGCCTTGCGGCAAAGTCCGATTGTGTCTGGTTTAATGCCCCCGTCAACTTCCAACAATAGGTCGCCCCTCCGCTTGCGGAGTTCTGCGATCCGTTCGGGGGCTCCGGGGTCGAAGGACTGGCCTCCGAACCCGGCTTCGACGCTCATCACTAGAACCGCATCCACCGCGTCCAGGCAACCGTCCAAAGCACTCAAGGGCGTTTTCGGGTTCAGGGCCACGCCGGCGACGATGCCATGGCTGTGGATTTGATCGATCAACGATTGCGGCTGGGGGACCGCTTCGATGTGAAACGTCAGCATGTCCGCTCCGGCTTCGGCAAACGCGTCGACGTAAGCCGCCGGATCGGAAATCATCAGATGAACATCCAGCGGCAAGTCCGTCAGGCGGCGCAGGCCCGCGACGATCGGCATGCCATAGGTCAGGTTCGGGACGAAATGCCCGTCCATCACATCCAGATGCAGGACTTTGACGTCGGCCGCCTCGAGCTGCCGCACTTCGCGGCGCAGATCACCGAAGTCGCACTGCAACAAACTGGGCAGTACGGCCGGCGAGGCGCTGCGCAACTTGGACAAACGTTCCTGGTGCATCGTTCCATCAAAACAGGGGTAAAGCAAAACTGTTTTGCAGAGGAAACCCAGTCCGTGTGGGGCCCGTTACGGCCACCGCTGAGGAGCCGTGCCGGCCGCGGTCGGTATCGGGTGTTTCCCGCAAGTCCGACCGTTGTCATTACCGCGACTCGCCTTGTCAATTCGCGAGCAAACGCTTTGGCCCCAGCCAGCGGTGGCAAAGGCAGCACTACAAGCCGAGCGAAGCAAGAAACGCTGGGTCTTACGGGCTTTAAGGGTACGGAAAGTGCCGTAAGAGAATTCGGCAGAATTCTTCCGCTGCCCCCGCTGTGGTGGGGTCGCTAGGGCGTTGGGACGTTGCCGGTGACCAGCACTTCGGCGGATCGTCGATTCGGCAGGTCGGAGACGATGCGGATGGTTTGGGCGATCCGGCCGGGCTGTTGATCAGCGGAAAAGCTCAGCGGCAGGAAATGGACTTTCTTTTTGCCAGTGGGTTTGTCGAACACGAATCGCTCGTCGCCGCACAGCACGTCGAGGATCTCGAAGGGTTCGTCGGCGCGGACCACCAGGCGGCGTTCGAATTGGCCATCGGCCGGCAGATTGCCCATGCCCAGCGAGGCCGGGCTGACGGTTAGGGCCGGTCGCACGCGGCCGCTGACACACATTTCAATGGTCGGAGCCTGAGGATCGTTGGTCAACAGGGTCAGTTGCTCGTGGATCTCGCCGGCGGGCATCGAAGCTTTGGTCTCCAGCAGCAGGTCGTAGCGGACGCCGTTGGTGATGCGAATCGGCGGCGACAGCTTGACCTGCATGTCGGTGCAGTGGCTGCGGACGTCGGTGATTTTCCAGTCGCTGCGTTTCAGCCGTGTGACCGAGACTTTCAGTTGTTTGGTTTCGCCTTCCTTGAACTGGCCGAAGTTGGCTTCGGGCGGATCGAAGACCACATCGGTACGGATCTCGCCGGAGACGGTCAGTTGCACTTCGGCGTAGTAGGGGCGATCGAAGACGACCGTGATCGTGGCGCTTTTGGGGCCGGTAAAGGCGGTCGTGTTGAAGGTCGCGACGATGGCGGATTTCTCGCGGCTCTTCACGGTCGAGCGGGTCACGCTGGGGGTGGTACAGCCACAGCTGCTGCGGACGGCCGACACGTGCACGGCTTCTTCGTACAGGTTTTCGAATTCGAAGTGGTGTTCCACCTTGGCACCGCGGGCCACGACGCGAAAATTGTGGTTCGTTTCGGCGAACATCTTGCGTGCCCAATCCTGTCCCGTTGCTTGGAGGGGGCAGAGAGCCAACACGAGCGAAGCCAACAGAAAGCTCGAGACGGTACCGTGACACAGACTACTCATGGAACACAGTCATGCGGTTGCGAAGGAAGCGAGGGGAGGGCCGAGCCTTAGGATAGGAAGATTAGCGAATCAAATAAAGATTGTTTTCTGGTCCCTCCCCGCGGCACCGGGCGCTGGACCGCCTGCTAAGATCGTTCGTTCCCCCACTTCTTTCCGCTTTCGTTGTCGCTGTCTCGATGTCGCCAGACCCAGCTTCCGTACCGCACAGCGATGCTCGTCCCGCCGGAGACGCTGCGGTGGCCGGTGCTGAGGACGCCGACGGGGGAGCGTTGGTTCAGGCTACGAAGCTGACCAAACGCTATGGCGACTTCTACGCCCTGCGCGACTGTACGGTGTCGGTTCCCGCCGGTGAGGTGTTCGGGTTGCTGGGGCCCAACGGAGCCGGCAAGACGACGTTGCTGCGCTTGTTGCTGGGGTACCTGTTTCCGACCTCCGGCACGGCCACGATCGCCGGTTTGGACGTCACGCACGACAGCGTGGCGGTCCGGCGATTGGTTTCGTACCTGCCGGGTGAAGCTCGGCTGCCGCGGCACATGCGGGGCAGCGATGTACTGCAGTTCTTTGCCGAGATGCAGCCCGATGGCGATCTGGTGCGGTCCCGTCGAGTAGCCGAGCGACTGGAACTGGACCTCGACCGCCGCGTCGCCTTCATGAGCACGGGGATGCGGCAGAAGTTGGCGGTGGCCGTGGTCCTGGGGGCTCGTACGCCGCTGTTGATCCTGGACGAACCCACGGCCAATCTGGATCCCACCGTTCGCAGTGCGATTCTGGAGATGGTTTCCGATGCCCAGAACGAAGGCCGGACGGTGATCTTTTCGTCGCACGTCCTGGCGGAGATCGAGGAGGTATGCACGCGGGTGATCTTCTTGCGTCGCGGTATTTTGGCGAGAGGCTTGCGACTGGATACGCTCAAACAGCGGCATCGTATCTTCGCCCAAATCGATGACCAGATCGATGACCAGATCGATGGCGTACCGGTTCCCGACGCCCTCAGAGGTCTGGTCGAGATCCAGCCCTTTACTCCGGCCGCGGCCCCGGGCACCCGCTGGGTGCGGATGGACACCGCAGGCGATCTGGCGCCGTTGTTATCGTGGTTGGATTCGCTGCGGCTGAAGCGGATGCGGATCGAACCGTTGGGTTTGCGGGCGATCTATGACAACGTCCACGACTTGGTCCGCAGCGAACCCGCCAGCGACGAGGAGACGTCGTGATCGATCGCGTGTTGTGCAAGAAGTACGTCAACCAGTCGATGCTGTTGTGGTTGGCCTGTGGCCTGGCGTTATTTGCGTTTTCCTGGATGCGAGTATGGGTGGTCAGTCTGCTGGACATGCAGCAGTTCACGACGATCATCGAACAGTTTCGCGACTTCGAAAAGTTTTCGCCGATCGCCTTCGACCAGTTGGTCACCTATACCGGCCGGGTGGGCGCGACGTTTGACGAGCCGTTGATCATTATCTGCGTGGTGGTTTGGTGCGTGGCTCGAGGGTCGGACGTGGTCAGCGGTGAACTGGGCCGGGGGACGCTGGAAATGTTGTTGGCCCAGCCGATCAGCCGTTCGCGGTTGTTGTTGTCCCACGCGGTGGTCTCGACGATCGGCCTGCTGGGGCTGTGTCTGTTGGTTTGGCTGGGGATGTGGATCGGCATCCAGTTGACGGTGTTCGAGGAGACGGTCCAGCCGCCGACGTTGAACATTCCCTTCTTCAACATTCCGATCCCCCTGTCCAGTGCCGAGCCGGAGACGGTGACGGTGCGCATGTCGGAACGCGTAGAGGCGGGGATTTTTGCACCGAGCGTGGTGAACCTGTTCACGTTTGGTTTCTTTCTGCTGGGGCTGAGCACGTTGATGAGCAGCTGGGACCGGTATCGCTGGCGGACGATCGGACTGGTGATCGCGTTTTACGTTTTGCAGACGGTGATGTTTGGGTTGGCCAAAGCCGCCGAGCCGCTGGCGTGGCTGGAACATCTGACGTTTCTGACCTGTTATCGGCCGCAGCAATTAACCGTGACGATGATGGATCCGGATGTGCCAGGCGTGTGGCGGCTGTTCCCAGCGGGTGATGAGGCGCTGGGACCGATGATGTATCCGCTGATCCTGTTCGCCCTGGGACTGGCAGCGTATCTGGCGGCCTTTCAGGTCTTCCGCCGCCGCGATCTTCCCGCCCCGCTGTAACCGGAACGGTCGGGGGAGCGCAACCGGACCCGCTTCGCGCGCCGGACCGCCGGGATCGAGTACGAGTACCGCTTCGCTGAGTACGAGCACCGCTTCGCTGAGTACGAAGACAGCTCGTACTCGTACTCGTACTCGTACTCAGGGCGCAGCTCGGTACTCGTACTCGCCGCGTGCGAATCGATGCCGGGTTCGAGTACGAGTACCGCTACGCTGAGTACGGGTACCGCTTTGCTGAGTACGATAAAACGGCTCGTACTTGTACTCGTACTCAGGGCGCAGCCCGGTACTCGTACTCGCCGCACGCGAATCGATGCCGGGTTCGAGTACGAGTACCGTTTCGCTGAGTGGGAGTACCGCTTCGCTGAGTACGAGCACCGCTTCGCTGAGTACGAGCACCGCTTCGCTGAGTACCACTTCGCTCCGTACGAAAACTGCGGAGTACGACCGTCGGAGTTCTTGTGCTATAACTTGGGGCGTTGTGTCCGACCCCTATCGTCCACCGCAGAGCAACTCCACTGACAACCCCCGGCCTGGGCTTTGGATCGGGGTGTTGACGGTCGCGATGTGGCTCGCGACCTTCTTGGTGCTTGCGGTCGCCCGAGCCCGGTTTTTGCCACTGGTCAAGGATTTCGAGCTCGGCTTGCCGCTAGCCACTGGGCTGGCCCTGCATCCCGGAGCCAGGGCGTTGCCGCTGGTCGCTTTGGTGGCGACGGTGATTGCCGCCAATGCGGTGGACCGGCGACGGGCTCGCCGGCGGGTCTACGTCGGGAGCGCTTTGCTCGCCCTGTTCGTGCTGGCGGGGGCCCTGTTGGCGGTCGTCGTGCCCTGGGTCCAGTTGATAGGCGCTTTGCGGTAGGCTGGGCCTTTTGGGACCCGGCCCCCTCGACGTCGCGGGGCTACTGGTCAAGCGGCGGTGGAGCGATACACTGCAGCCTTTTACAGGATATCACGATGAAATACGCCATCATTATCCCCGACGGCTGTGCCGACGAACCGCTCGAGGCGCTGGACGGGCGGACGCCGCTGCAGGCTGCGAAGCTGCCCCATACCGATGCGTTGGCGGCGGCCGGTTCGTTGGGACTGGCAAACAACACGCCGGCCCATTTGCCCGCGGGCAGCGAAGTCGCCAATCTGTGTCTGTTGGGCTACGACCCGGACCAGTTCTTCACCGGGCGAGCTCCGCTGGAAGCGGCCGCACAGGGCATCGAACTGGGACCCGACGACTGGGCCGTGCGCTGCAACCTGGTGACGATCCAGGACCAGGTCATGGTCGACTTTACGGCCGATCACATCAGCACCGAAGACGCTACCGAACTGCTGCGAGCGGCTCAGGAAAACCTGTTGGCCGATTACAAGGGGCCGGGACGGTTCGAATTCGTGCCCGGCGTCAGCTACCGGAATCTGCTGCTGTACCGCGGCGAGCCCGGCCAAGCGCCGCCGTTCTCGGCCGAAACCCGCACCCGCGCCCCGCATGATCTGACCGATTGTGTGGTCAGCGATGATTTTCCGCGCGGGCCCGGCAGCGCGTTGCTGCAGCAGTGGATGGATGCCAGCGAACAGATCTTCGCCGGCCATCCGGTCAATGAGCAACGCACCCAGCGTGGCCAGCGGCCCGCGACCCACCTCTGGTTGTGGGGCTTGGGCAAGGCGCCGCAGTTGCCGTCTTTTGCCGAAAAACACGGTGTCAGTGGCGTCATGATCACGGCCGTCGACCTGCTGCGCGGCATTGCGGCGCTGGTGGGCTGGCCGCGAATCGAAGTGCCCGGAGCCACCGGATACCTCGATACCGACTACGCCGCCAAGGGCCAAGCGGCGGTCAAGGCTTTGGATCAATACGATCTGGTGTGCGTTCATATCGAAGCCCCCGACGAGGCTTCGCATGAAGGACGACACGACGCCAAGATCGAAGCCTTGCAACAGATCGACCAGCACATCGTCGGGCCCTTGCACGAGGCGCTCGCCGCCCGCGGTGATTACCGTATTCTGGTCACCCCCGACCATCCGACTCCCTGTGGCACCAAGAAGCACAGCCACGGGATGGTGCCCTTTGTCATCGCCGGCAGCGGCGTCGCAGCCGATTCGCAGCAGACGTACGACGAAATCGCGGCGGCGGCCAGCGGTCGGCGGCTCGATGCCGGCTGGGACCTGATGGACCAGTTCATCCAGCACGGGCGCTGATGCGGCGACCGAACTCGCCTGAAACCGCGGTGCTCGGATCCACCGCTTTGCTTTCGACACCCCACACGCACAACCCCACACAACCCCCTCCTCCGATGACGCTCATAGTTCAGAAGTTTGGCGGAACCAGCGTGGCCGACGCCGAGAAGATTCGCGCGGCCGCACGCAAAGCCGTCCGTGCCCAACAACAGGGCCACCGCGTCGTGATGGTCGTCAGCGCGATGGGCAAAAATACGGACACACTGTTGGATCTGGCTTCGCAGGTCAGCGAGCAACCGCCGGCACGCGAACTGGATATGTTGCTCAGCACCGGCGAACAGATCAGCGTGGCGTTGGTCGCGATGGCCATCGACAGCATGGGCGCTAAAGCGGTCAGTCTGACCGGTGGCCAGATGGGGATCCGTACCGACAACACGTTTACCAAGGCGCGCATCCAGTCGATAGATACGGCCCGGATCCTCCGTCAACTGGACGCCGGAAACATCGTGATCGCGGCTGGTTTTCAGGGCATCGACGATGATTTGAACATCACCACCTTGGGACGCGGCGGCAGCGATACCACGGCCGTGGCCCTGGCCGCGGTGTTGGGCGCCGAGGCCTGTGAGATCTACACCGACGTCGACGGGGTGTACACGACCGATCCGCGGGTGTTGCCCGAAGCTCGCCGCGTGGATGTGATCAGTTATGACGAGATGCTGGAGCTGGCCAGTTTAGGCGCGGGCGTGATGCACAGCCGCAGCATCGAGTTCGCCAAAAAGTTCGGCGTCCCGATTCACGTCCGCAGCAGCTTTAGTGACACCGACGGCACGATGATCGTCGCCGAACCGGAGTCCGAAGCCGCCGCGGTTTGCGGCGCGGCGCTGACGCGCGACGAAGCTCGCGTGACGGTGTTGGGAGTGCCCGATGTGCCGGGGACGAGCCTGGAGATTTTTTCGGCAATCGCCGAGCAGAAGGTCGCCGTCGACATGATTGTGCAGAACGTTGCCAATCAGGAACGGGCCGACATCTCCTTTACGGTTCAACGCAGCGATCTGGATGCGACGTTGCAGGCGCTGCAAGCCGCCGCACGGCGGATCGGGGCAACCGGCATCACTCACGACGATCAGGTTTCCAAGGTGTCGGTCGTCGGATTGGGGATGGCCGTGCAGACGGGTGTCGCCCACCGGATGTTCCGCGCTCTGGCCGATGCCGGAGTGAATATCCAGATGATCACGACCAGTGAAATTAAAATCTCCGTATTGGTCTCGCGCGACCAAGCGGACAAAGCACTGCGAGCGGTGCATCAAGCGTTCGAGTTGCACGTGGAACCGGCCGACAAGAAATCCTGGGCGCAGATCCGCGCCGAACGCCGCAAGAAAACCGACGTCGACGATCTGGTGGCACGCCTGCATGGCGACGAGCTGGAAGAGCTGACGCTGACGGGCATCGCGCTGACGCCCGAGCAGGCTCGCGTCACCCTCCGCGGCGTCCCCGATTCGCCCGGGATCGCGGCCGACATGTTCGAATCGGTCGCGGATGCCGGCGTGTTCGTGGACATGATCGTGCAGGGCATCGACGGCGAAGACGGACGTACCAGCGTCACGGTAACCGTCGCCGCCAGCGATTTGGAAAAATGCCTTCAGGTCGCCGACGACCTTCGCCAACGACACCAACTCCGCGACGTGCAGGGCGCCGGCGGCATTGCCAAATTAACCGTCAGCGGAATTGGGCTGCGCAGCCACACCAATGTCGGCACCCTGATGTTCCGTTCGTTGGCCGACGCCGACATCAACGTCGAAATGATCAACACCAGCGAACTGCAGGTCAATGCCGTGATCGATGGCGATAAGGGTGACCTGGGCAAACAGCAATTGAATAAAGCGTTCGCCGGTGTGCTGCGATGACCGGAGAGCACGCTGCCGCCGCCGCGGGCAATGATTTGCCCGGCATCCGCAGCGTGTTGGTGCGTCAATTGCCCAGCGGCCATGTGCTCCGCTGCGGCACGGTCCACAACCTGCAAGCCGGCCGCGGCGACACGCTGGTCATCCAGACGACGACCGGCCGGTGGCTGGCGACGCTGCTGATTCCCGCCGCCGGCGAGGGGCGTCGCGACGAACCGCTGGGCGGAGAGTGGTTGCGGGTAGCCGGCGAGACAGATCGCCGGCGCGGCCAAGCCGCCCAGCAGCGGGCCGCCGAACTGTTCGATGCCGCGTCGCAAACGCTGCAACAGGCCGGGGCACAACTTGTTCTGGCCGCCGCCGAAGTCGATCTGGGCGGAGACGTCGGCGTGCTGCGGTTTCTGGGGCCGGCCAGCGAACGACTCGGGCCGTGGGCCGTCGAGCTGGCCGAGCGGTGTGGGCTGGGACGCGTGCAGTGGGTGTCGCTGGAAGCGGAGCGGCCGGCCGAGTCGTCGACTTCCTCCGAACAGCTGCACGAGGAAGCGTTCCAGCGACGCTTTGCCGACGTCACCAGGCCGGGGCCGGAACTGGGGATGTCGCTGGGCAAGGATTACCGGGTCTCGGCTGGCAACCGAGGCTGGTACCAACAGAAACGCCGCGGCGAGTCGCCCCGGCTGCGACGTTTGCCCGCCGGACGCAGCTGGATGGTTCGCGTTCGCACGGCCGCCGGGGGCATGGCCGCGGCGCATCTGCGGCAGCTGGCCCGCTTGGCCGCCGAGTTCGGCGATGGCACGCTGCGATTGACCATCCGGCAAGCGATCCAGTTGCACGGCGTGGACTCGCAGTACGTGCCGCAAGTGATCGAGCGTTTGGAATCCAGTCTGCTCAGCACGGCCGGCAGCTGCGGCGATGCGGTGCGAAATCTGACGTGTTGTTCGCTGCCCTTGTTGGATGCGGCGGACCGTTGGCCGGGACAGGCCGAAACACGGCATCTGGCGCTCCAGCTAGGCCAAGCCATGTTGCCGCGGGGATTGGCCTTTGAGTGGACGGCGACCGACGGCGAGGAGACCATCGGATCGGGCCCGCCAGCGGCCGAACCGCTGCCACATAAATTCAAGATCGGCGTCGCCAGCGATCGTCACGACTGCGCCGATGTGTTGAGCAACGATCTGGCGGTCATCGTCCGCACCGAGGCGTCCTGTCGGCCGGCCGCAGTGGATTTGTACGTCGGCGGCTCGACCGCCTATCGGGCGGGCGACGCACGCTCCTTTCCGCGGCTCGCCCAGTACCTGGCGACGGTCGCCTATGACGACTGCCTGCCGGCGGCGGAGATGTTGCTGGGGATGTTTTCTCGGCGCGATACGCCGGGTCCGCGGCACTTTCGACGCTGGAAGTACGTCGTCGCTCGCAGCGGTGTGGAAACGCTGTACGAACAACTCTGCCAGCAAGCCAGCGAGCGAACGGATGTGCGGCGGGACGCGGACGCGGCCCAGCGACATCTGGCTCGAACCCGCTCTGTCCACCCGCCGGGCGGCCGGACGGCGGAGGGGCATCTCTGGTTTCGGCTGCCGCTGGTGGCCGGACGATTAACGGCCCAGCACATGCCGCTGCTGGATGACGCGGCCGCAGCCGGAGCGACGGTTCGCGTGGGCACGGACCACGACCTGATCGTCTCCTACCCGCCCGGCTCGGCCGGGGCCGGGCGGCTTGCTCAGTGGACGCCGCGGCACGCGTTCGGCCGGACGGCCGATCCGCAGCAGTTCGACCAACCACCCGAGCCCCAGCCGGCCGGTGGTAACGCGGCCGGTCGGGTGTGCCCTGCCCTGCCCACCTGCCCGCTGGCCGTTGCCGCGGCCGAAACCCAGTGGGATATGTGGAGCGATGCGTTGCGAGCGGCTTTCCCACCCGAGGAAGCGTTCGATGCCGGCGGCTCGTCCGGAGTTTTTCTGGCGCTCAGCGGATGTGCGAACGGTTGCTCGCGCCCCTTGACCGCTCCGGTCGGAGTGGTTGCCGAGTCCCCCGGAAGGCGAGTCGTTTACCTTGGCGGAAGCTCTCGGCGGCTGGGACAAGCGGTCGGCGCGGTCGCCGGTCCTGAGGAATTGACGCTGCTGCTGCGTCCGATCCTGGCGAGGTTTGGTCGCCAGCGGGCCGCGGGGGAGTCGTTTGGCGACTGGTTTTGGCGAACATGCGGGAAATAACCCGCTTCGGGCCGAGAGCAAGCGCGATGGGAAAGTTTTTTTTGGCGTTTTTCAGGGGATCGACTAGGCTGGAAGCTGAGGGATCGATCCATCCATCTAGTCTTTTAATAAGTCTTCTAATACGTACCGCTCAGAAGGTTCGCACATGTCAGTTCGGAAACTTGGTTGGGTAACATTCCGCGTCGTCGCAGCAGGGCTGCTTGTCGGGATGTTCGGCACAGCAGCGATGGCGGAACGTCTGGATCCTCAAGAAGCCCGGGACGTGGAATTCTTCCAGGCCATGGAAAACGGGGACATCGACGTCAAGTTTATCCCCCGCAATGCGGCCGAAGCGAACGTCATCATCAAGAACAAAACCGACAAACCGCTGCACATCCGTTTGCCTGACGCGTTTGCCGGAGTGCCGGTCAACGCCCAGTTCGGCGGCATGGGTGGCATGGGCATGGGCGGCATGGGCGGCGGTATGGGCATGGGCGGCATGGGCGGCATGGGCGGTGGCATGGGCATGGGCCAAGCGATGGGCGGCGGCATGGGGGGCATGGGCGGCATGGGCGGCGGTATGGGGATGGGCGGCATGGGCGGTGGCATGGGCATGGGAATGGGTGCGATGCGGATCGCTCCGGAGAAAGTCCGCAAGCTGGCCGTGACGACCGTATGCCTGGAGCACGGCAAGCCCGACCCGACGCCCAAAATGGCTTACAAGATCGTCCCGCTGGACGTCGTGACCAAAGATGAACGCGTGGCATCGCTGTGTTCGATGCTGGGACGTCGCCAGATTGCCCAGAACACGGCTCAAGCCGCCACCTGGCACCTGACCGATGGATTGAAGTGGCGGGAATTGGCCGCCAAGAACCGCGTGGAAAGCCGCTACAGTGGAAACGTACCGTTCTTCACGCCCGTCGAACTGCGGCAGGCCATGACGGTCGTCAATTACGTCACGTCGCAGGCCGCCGACCCGTCGGGGCAGAGTGAAAGCGACAGCGACAGCGAGACCACCGCGGCGGACCGTTACAACACCGCCTCGGCCGCCGATCAAGGCTGAGGTCGATGCCCAGTGGCATAGGCTTCCAGCCTGTGAGGATCCCCGGCTGTTCCTGCGACGCGGGAACAGCAGCCGCGGGAGGAAACCGCCTGTCGATTTATTGAGCCGTTTAGGCGATAGCCTCGGTTTCGTGTCCCTTATGCGGCTTAGGCCAGGGCGGCGCACACCGCTTTGGCGGCGTCGATGGTTTTCTCCAGTTCCCGCGGGCCGTGCTGGCGGCTGAAGAACATGGCTTCGAACTGGCTGCAGGGCATGTAGACGCCTTGGTGGATCATACCCCAGAAGTAAGCGCCGAATCGCTCGCGATCACAGCGGTCGGCGTCGTCCCAATTGACCACCGGTTGGTCGGTGAAGAACAACGTCAACATGCTGCCCACGCGTTGCATTTGGTGGGGCAAGCCGGCGTCGGCTGCCGCACCGCTCAGCCCGGCCGCCAGTTGTTCGCCGTAGCGGTCCAGTTGTTCGTAGGGCGGATCTTCTTTTAACAGTCGCAGCGTGGTGCTGCCCGCGGCGACGGCCAGCGGATTGCCGCTCAGCGTGCCGGCCTGGAAAACTTTGCCGGCGGGCAGGACCTGCGACATGATCGATTCTTTGCCGCCGTAGGCGCCCAGCGGCATGCCGCCGCCGACGATCTTGCCCAGCGTCGTCATGTCCGGCGTCACGCCGTAGTACTGCTGAGCTCCGCCGAACGCGAGCCGAAACCCGGTCATCACTTCGTCGAAAATCAGGATCGTGCCCGCTCGTTCGGTCAACGAGCGAAGTTGTTGGAGGTAGTCGTGCTGAGGCGGCACCGTTCCCATGTTGCCCGCGACCGGTTCCAGGATGACCGCCGCGACCTGCCCGGCGTGTTCGTCCAAGGCGTTGGCGACCGCTTGGGCGTCGTTGTAGGGCAGCACGATCGTGTCACTGCTGGCCCCGCGCGTGACCCCGGGCGAATCGGGCACGCCCAAGGTGGCGGCCGCGCTGCCGGCGGACACCAATAGGCTGTCGACGTGGCCGTGGTAGTTGCCGGCAAACTTGATGACTTTATCGCGTCCGGTCACGCCTCGCGCGACGCGGATCGCACTCATCGTCGCCTCGGTCCCGGAGTTCACCAGCCGCACCCGTTCGATGCTGGGAACCGCTTCGATGATCTGTTCGGCCAGTTGCGACTCCGCTTCGGTCGGTGCTCCGAAACTGGTGCCCCGAGCGGCCGCGGCCGAGATCGCGTCGAGCACTTCTTCGTGGGCGTGGCCCAGGATCATTGGCCCCCAGGAGCCGATGTAATCGATCAATCGCTGGCCATCGAGGTCTTCCAGGTAGGCTCCTTGAGCTTGACGGATGAACAGCGGCGTGCCGCCGACCGCGCCGAACGCGCGAGCGGGGCTGTTCACGCCGCCGGGCATCAGTCGGCTGGCTCGTTGAAACGCGGATTGGCTGGCCGAACCGGCCGCAGCTTGAGTGTTGATCGCGGATGATGACATTGCAGCAGCGAAGTTTCCAAGAAGGGAGGGATGGAGACCGAAAAACGATGGGTTCTGTCAGCGTAACGCAAAAGCGGACGGGCGCGAGCCACCACGGCGCACGCACCGCCGAGGTGGTTCGCCAAAGTCTTCGTATCCGACCCCGTCTATGCCGACTTCCCAGACGTACAGGTCGAGAAAAATTATTTGGTCGCAAATGCACATATTTGCTAGCGAGCTATTGCCGATCCGCTTGGTTATGAGGAAAATCGCAGGCAAACAATTCCCTTCCCTTTGGTTCTATGGATTGAACATGACCCATTTGTTGCGTTTGATGTTTGCTGCTCTGTTGGTCGTCACCCCTTGCGTGTTCAGCGGCTGCGAGTCGGAAACGGTCGACAACGTTGACACCACCACCCCCGAAGTTGTCGACGGCGACGCCACGCCCCCTGCTGACGCGCCGGTCGACGTCGACGTCGATGCCGACGCCGATGGCGACGCCGAAGTGGTCGAAGAAGTCGAATAAGACCTGCGAGGGCAATGCACGGTTGATCGAACGCGTTCTAACGCGTGTAGACCAGCACCCTGTCAGCGCCGACCGCCCAGCGGTCGGCGTTTTTTAATTGCGCCGCCACGTGCAGCGTCCCGGTGGTGCCCGCGGGAATCGACACCGTGGTGGCGAACTCGCCCGCCGGCAAGGAGAGCTGAACCTGCGTGACGAGCGTTTCGTTGGCGCGGTGGTAACGCCGCTCGGCAGCGGTTCCGGCCGGGACATTGCCGACCCCGCGATGCACTGCCAAAGAGAGCGTTCCGGCAAAGGGCAGTTTCCCGCGGATCGTGATCTCACTGCCCTCAGCGGCTTTACCGGGCGCTTCCACGGCCAGCGGTTCGGGATGTCGAAGCCGCAGCGTCGGATCACCAAGCAGGTTGTACAGCTGCATGTGTTCACGACGTTCGCCGGGCAGGTCGGCGGCGGTCGGGCTGATCAACGAAGCCAGCGTGTCGATGACGGCGCGTCGCTTTGCCAGTTCCGGTTGGGCGTCCGAAGCGGTGGCCATTTCCTGCAGGGAGGCCAGCCAGGCGTCGCCCAGACGCGGTGCCCGCTGTTCATACACCGCCTGGATCAACCCGCCGGCGACCGCGGCGTTGCCGTAGGGCAACGTCACTCGTGATCCGGCCAGCACCGCGATCGGCCCGTTCTTGGCCAACAGCATGTTCTCGGCCAGACAGTCTTCCTTGGCGTCGAAGGCGCCGGTGTAACAGGCCAAAAGCAGCGCGATCGGCGGTGGGGTGCCCTGCAGTCGCAACTGGTCCAGATCGTCGACCGACAACACCGGACGTCCCTCGGGGGTGGGCGGCACGCGATCTAGCTCGGTGACCCAGCCGTGGCCGGCGTAGACCCAAAACCGAGCTCCTTTCGCGTACTGCTCGAGCACACTTTCGCGGAACTGTTCCAGCCCCGGATTAAAAGGGCTGGTCGGACTGGCATAGGTAACGTGCGTGCGAGTCCAGGCCGGCAGCGACCCGGTGATCATGCTCCGTGTGACCGATTCGATGGCCGCGTCGGCCAGGAATCCGAACCCGCCCACGCCTGCGGTCAAGGCAACTCGCTGGCGCCACGGACCGAAATCATTGGAGTCCTCGTAGGCGACCAGACGCGTGATGTAGGCGGACAGCTGGGCTGGGGTATCGACGGGGATGCGGCCCACGACCGCGTCGGGACGCCCATCCTGGTCGAAGTCGCCGTAGAAGGTATCGCCGGGTAACCGCTCGGTCGTGCCCCAAGCCGCCGTGACCGCGGCCGGGCGATGCAATGTCGGCACCTCCCAAGCCGTGTCGGTCGCGCCGTTGGACCGGCCCAGCCCGCAGTCGCCCAGCAGCAGGATAAATCGGGTCTTGCCCGGCACGGCCGCCTGGCGGATCTGGTCGCGAAGCCGGTCGGCGGCCGCGGCACTGGGAATCACTTCAACGGCCAGCCCCTCGCTGCGGCGCCGCGCGATCAGCGGCTGAGCCGCATCGCGGAAGGCGTCGGGAGCGACGATCAACAGGTCGGGGCCATCGGTCCGTCGGGCCGGAGAGGACTCCTGGGCTGGAGCGGAATGGCCGCCGCCCAGCGAGACGGCGACAAGCAACAGGAGACGCCCGAGGGACGCATTCCTTAGCGAACGAGCGAAACGCAACGGAAAAGCACTGGGATGGTTCATACCTCCAGTGTAGCGATCACGCCCAGTCGCGGCCTAGAACAATTCGCCAGCGTCGCCTTTCGCTCCGCGAAAGTAGCAGTGTCGCCTTTCGCTCCGCGAAAGTAGCAGCGTCGCCTTTCGCTCCGCGAAAGTCGTTGAGAATTCGTTAGCTACTTTCGCGGAGCGAAAGGCAACACTTGCCAAAGGCAACGCTTCCTTTAGCAACTGGCGCCTAGCTCTTCCTCTTTGGTGACCGTAAAGCCGAGGTCTTCGATCATTTTGTAATCGGCTTCCGGCGGTTGGCCGGAAGTGGTTAGGTAATCGCCGACAAAGATGCTGTTGGCCGCGTACAGACCCAGGGGCTGCAGCGAACGCAGGTGGATTTCGCGGCCTCCGGAAATCCGCAGCTCGCGGTCCGGATTGACCAACCGGAACATGGCCAGGGCCTTCAGGCAGTAGGCCGGCGTCAGGCGATCGACTTGCTCGAGCGGGGTGCCATCGATCGAGGTCAAGAAGTTCAGCGGGATCGACTCCACGCCGATCTCGCGCAGCTGGATGGCCATCGCGACCACGTCCTCGGGCGTCTCGCCCATGCCGATGATGCCACCGCTGCACAATTCCATGCCCGCCTCGCGCACGTGATTCAGCGTCTGGACGCGGTCGGCATGGGTGTGCGTGGTGCAGATCTTTTCGTAGTACTGCTCGCTGGTGTTAACGTTGTGGTTCACGCGGTCCACGCCGCAGTCCTTCAGTCGCTGGGCCTGTTCGGCGCTGAGCAGTCCCAGGCAGGCGCAGACTTTGAGGTCGAACTTTTCTTTGATCTCGGGAACGACCTGCTCGACCGCTTTCATCTCGCGTTCGTTGGGACCGCGGGCGGAGATCACCAGGCAGTAGGTTTTGGCGTTTCGTTCGGCCGCCAGGGCCGCGGCGGCCATCAGCTTGTCGCGCTGCAGGATGTTGTACTTGGGCACCGGAGCCGTGGAGATTTTCGACTGGCTGCAGTAGCCGCAGTCCTCCGGGCATAGGCCGCTCTTGGCGTTCATCAAAAAGTACAGCTGGACGGCGCGGCCGAAATAATGTCGGCGGACGCGGAAGGCCGCGGCCATCACCTCCAACAGGTCATCGTCCGGGCTCTGAAGGATCGACAGGGCTTGCTCGCTGGTGAGCGGTTGGCCGGCCAAGACCGAACGCGCCATGGCGTCGTACGAGTTGGTGGTTTCCGCAGGATCGGTGAGCGTTTCGGACGACATGAACTTTCGCTCTTTCATCGAGGAGAAGGGATACCGAGGCGTCCCGGAGTGGACGCGCGGCCCTAATGTAACGCGGATGATTCCCCGTGGTCTAGCACCTCCGCGACGATCACCTGCCGGCGCGGCTTCACTCCGGCGGGGGCTGCTCGTCCCTCTTCGCCTGATCGGCATCCTTTGCCTGCTCCTCGGCCTTTGCCCGCTCCCTCTCCTTTGCCCGCTCCCTCTCCTTTGCCCGCTCGGCTCGGCGGAGGGCTTTGGTCAGCAGGCGGTCGAACGTGGCGGCGAAAGCTTTTTTATCGGTCGCCTTGTAGGGAGCCCCGCCGCCGGGTAGGTCGATCGCGCCGCGCAAGGTGTCGGCGAAATTGCGCATCGATAACCGCGAGGCAATCGTGTTGGGCGAATATTCATCGCCCCGGGGATCGACCACATACACGTCTTTTCGGACCAACAGATCGGCCAGCGGAATATCGGCCGTCACGGCCACATCGCCGGGCTCGGCGTGCGCGACGATGTAACGGTCCGCCACATCCGCTCCGGCACCGACGACCACCGAGCGGACGTTGGGAAGGGCTTTGGGCGTTTCGATCGGTTGATTGGCCACCAACAGGGTCTCGACCTCCACCCGTTTGGCAGCTTTAAAGACGACCTGTTTGACTTCGTAGGGAGCCGCGTCGGCATCGATCCAAATTCGCATCGGTGTGAAAGCTTTCTCAACAGGTAGGCGGGCGGGGACGGGCTTGGGGTCGACTGACACGCGATGCTAACGGGCTATCAGTTTAGGCGACAACGCATCTCCTCGTGGTGCGTCAAAGCCCAATCTTAGGGTAGCTGATCTCGCCAGAGATTGGATGGAAGCGGCGAAAAGGTCCAAAGTCTGGCGACTTCAGCTACGGCCAGACCCTGAAATCCAATGCTGACGAAAACGCGGCTAGCGTTTGAGCGGATCGATAGATCGACAGCCCGCTGGCCGGAATCGGCCGCGTTGCCGAAGCGTCGTGACCGAACGTGTCACAGGGCCGTGCGATAACCCTGATGTCCCGGCGGCAAACCGGCCGCAAAGTCATCCCATCGCTTGCTCAAGGAAGGTAGTTCGATGCCCAAGTATTACGCCATCTGTGGTTCGCAGTCGTTGATCGTTTCGGCTCCCAACGCTCGCCAGGCCGCCATGCGGCTGATCGACGAAGCGCTCTCGCCGCATCTGTGGATCTACGACGATCCGGATCTGAGCGAACAGGATCGCCGCGACCACCTGGTGCTCGAAGCCCTGCTGCACCTGGACACGACCGTGACGGTCAGCCAGCGGGGGCTGGAGCGGAGCGAGGATGGCCGGATCGAGGTGCCCGAATTGATCGAGCAGTGGCACCGCATGATGACGGCGGTCAGCCGGTTGTTCGTGGCTGCCGGCTTGACGCCCCGCCGCGTCCTGCCGGCTCCCGTAGCCGCCACCGCCACGCCCGTCCTGGCCTTGGTCCATTAGAACCGCAGCCATAGTAGCTCGGCTGTCCCCAGCCGAGTCGGTTCGAACTCCGGCGAGTTCCCGGCCTGTCAATTAGGAACCGTTCGGAAACAACTCCGGCTTTTCCTATCGGTTGCCGGAGCATTGTAGGGCCGATGCAATTGCAGCGCGGCAGCCACAGAGTGGCGACATGTGGTAGCCCTGGGTGCCAACCCAGGGTAAGGCCCCCCACCACCGCGCGCAAGTCCCGGAGGGACGACATCAACTGCAGTAGCCACCCGCGCATGTTGACACGGTCTCATGTCGCCCTTCCAGGGCTTTCGGATGATTTTTTGGTGTTCCCCCGGGCTCGCGCCCGGGGCTACCGCATGCCATCGCTCTGCGATTCCGACCGAGGTCGTCTCCACGCATAGAATCCGTTCAGAGTCCAGCATTTCCATTCGTAGCGGTCTATCGCTAGTCGGCCGGTATTGCAGCGAGCAACTTGGGCTATTCCGTATACAACGGAATTATTCCCGAACGGTTCCTTAACTGAGCCGTCTAGGCGCTAGCCACGGTTTCGTCACCACAGAACCGGGGCGTTCGCCCAAACGGCTCACACAAACAATGCGTTTTCGAATAAATCGACAGGCCGTTCCGCTACGCGGCGGACTCCGGCCGGCACAGGGCTCGCGGGCCGTTTATACTAGCGGTTTCTTTGGCTTGGCCTCCGGACGTTTGCCCGCGCCGGTGGCTGGTTACTTCTTCCGACTTCGATTGAGTTGTCCACCCATGTTGCACCATGCGTTATCCGTTCTGCTTCGCGGCACGGCATCGGCCGCTTTGTTGTTCGCCATCCTCCTGCCGGCCACTGCGGCCGACAAACGCAAGGCGATCACCTCGATCCAAGCCGCGGGCGAAGACTACGCCATGCAGGGAGAGTATGCCGGAGGGGTATCACTGGAGAACGGGACGCAAGACTTCGGCGCCCAGGTGATCGCGTTGGGCGATGGCACGTTCGAAGTCGTCGGCTATACCGGCGGGCTGCCCGGCGACGGCTGGCAGCGCGGCGATGAAGTGACTCGCATCAAGACCCAGCTGGTCGATGGCCAGCTCCGCTTCCAGCACAAGAAGGCGGAGATCGTGGTCGATGGCCAGGAGATGCGAATCATCCGAGACGACAACGTGCTGGGTCGATTGAAAAAAGTGGATCGCAAGAGCCCGACGCTGGGCGCCGAACCGCCCGCCGGTGCCGTGGTGTTGTTCGACGGCAGGGACGCACAACATTTCAAGAACGGCAAATTGGTCGAGGGCAAATGGTTGGCAGCCAGCGGGTGCGAGAGCAAGCAGAAGTTTGGTGATCACCGCCTGCACATCGAATTCCGCACACCGTTTATGCCACACGCCCGCGGTCAGGCTCGGGGCAACAGTGGCGTGTACGTGCAGAGCCGATACGAGGTGCAGGTCTTGGACTCGTTCGGTTTAGAAGGCAAGGACAACGAGTGCGGTGGGATCTACAAGGTTTCGCCACCGGAAGTAAATATGTGCTTGCCGCCTCTGCAGTGGCAGACCTATGACATCGACTTCCAAGCGGCTCGCTATAACGACGCCGGGGAAAAAACGCAGAACGCGCGAATCACGGTCCGTCACAACGGGGTCCTCATCCACGAGAACCGTGAACTGCCCGCGGCGACGCCCGGCCGTCACAAAGAAGGTCCCGAGGGCGATGCGTTGTTTTTGCAAGACCACGGCAACCCGGTCGTGTTCCGCAATATTTGGGTCGTTCCCCAGTAATGGTGGACGCCGCGGTGTTCGCCGTTCCCACCGGCGATGGTTGAGCGGTTAGAATCGTCGCTCTCCTTCTTGCCATTGCCATCCTGCCCTTCCCAATACCCTGCCTTGATCGCGTTGCCGCTGGTCTTTCCGCGGCACGTTCCACCGAGTCGATACCATGCTGCGAAATCTCTTTTATCTGTTGTTCGAAGCTTCTGCTCGCGCTGTCGCAACACCGACGAGAACACCGCGAACCCTGCTGGGGTGTATGGCTCTGGCGAGTGCGTTAGCTGGGCTGCCGCCGACGCACCTAACCGCCGCCGACGACTCCGATGGCGGGACGCGACCGGCGGAGGAAACCGCGGCGGCCGGTGAGTCCGATTCGGCCGTTCCGAGCCGCTCGGTCGAGCAGGTCGAAGCGGCGTTGGTCACGGCCGATGGCTTGGCCGTGGAACTGGCCGCCCGCGAGCCACAGGTCGTGGATCCGATCGCGATCCGTTTCGATGCTGCCGGTCGGATGTGGGTTGTGGAGATGCGAGACTATCCCCTGCCCCGCCCCGACCAAGCGCCGCAGGGACGCATTCGCGTTCTGGAAGATCGTGATGCGGATGGACGATTCGAAACCGCGACGACCTTTGCCGATGGATTGATGTTTCCCACCGGTTTGCAGCCGTACCGCAACGGTGTGATCGTCACGCTGGCCGGAAAGATCTGCTTTTTCGCCGACGACGATGGCGACTTGCACTGCGACCGCCAGGAGGTGTGGTTCACCGGGTTCGCCCAGCAGAACGAACAGCTGCGCGCAAACCATCCGGTGTTGGCCGCCGACGGACTGGTGTACGTCGCGGGGGGCTTGCGCGGCGGACAGATCCGCAGCGAGGACCCGCGTTGGCAAAGCGATGCCCCGCTGAAATTAACCGGCGTCGATTTCGCGTTTGATCCGCGGGGCGGTTTCTTTGGGCCGGTGACCGGCAACAGTCAATACGGCCTGACCATCGACGACTTTGGCACCCGCATCGGCTGCAGCAACCGCAATCCGGCGATCGTGGCGGTGTTGCCCTACGCGTTGGTCGAGCGCAGTCCGCGGTTGACCCCGCGGGACGCCCTGCACGACGCCGCCGCGGTGGGACCGAATTCCGAGGTCCGGCCCATCGCCCAGGCTTGGACGACCAGCAATCTGCATGCGGGCCAGTTCAGCGCCGCCTGCGGAGTGCTCCGCGGTTGCGGTCCCGGCATGCCCGCGGCCTGGGCGCGGGATCTGCTGATTTGCGAACCCACCGGATACCTTGTCCAGCGACAAACGACCGCTTCGGAACATGGCCTGCTGCGGTCCCGGCGAGCCGAGGGCGTGGAGGCTTTGGCCAGCCGTGACGATTGGTTTCGTCCGGTGGATTTGGCCCACGGCCCCGATGGCTGTGTGTACGTCGTCGATATGTCGCGAGCGGTGATCGAGCACCCGGACTGGATGCCCGATGAACTGAAGACGCGGCGAGACATGCGTTGGGGAGAATTCCAGGGCCGCATCTGGCGGCTGCGTGACGCGGCCCACCAACCCGCTGCGGCGATCGCTCCGCTCGAACCCGCTGCGGCGGTCCGCTTGCTAGGCCATCCGAACCCCTGGCACCGGGCCGTAGCCTCACGCCTGCTGCTGGAACGCTCGCTCTCACCGGCGCTGGTCGCGGAGGTGCAGGCGGTGTTGCGTTCGGCCGAATCCACCGCCGAGGCGATCGCGCGGGCGGCTCAGTTTTTGGCCTATCACCAGCGGCTGGAAACGGCGGATCTGGAACACTTGCTCCAGCGGGACGATCCCCGGCTGCGCGAGTTGGCGTTGACGTTGGTCGCGGCGGAACCGGAACGCTGGCAGGACGCAGCGGCGCTCGCGCGGCAGGCCGCCAACGACGCCGACCCCAGCGTTCGCTTGGCCGCCGCCGTGCTGTTGGTCTTAGGGGCCGAAACGGATGCACCGCAACCGGACCTCGATGCGCTGGCTCGCTTGGCCGCCGAGGACGGGCACCAGCAGTGGTTCGAGAAAGTGCTCGCCGCCGCTCCGCCCACCGTCGCCGCCGCGGTGCTAGAACGTTTGTTGGACCGGCAGGTCAAGGACTTGCCGCTGCGGTTCTGGCAGACCATGGCACGGCAGGCCGGCCGGTCCGATGCGGATACTTATTCACGGTTACTACGAAACGCACCCGAGGATCCGGTACGGCTGTTGGCCCTGGTCGACGGTTGGTCGGGCGGTTCGCAGGCCCTGGGCGAAGTCGCTGGACAACGTCTGGAGCAGGCTCGCCAGTTGGCCGCAGGGGTGGTGACGGACGCCTCCCAGCCCTTGCCGCTGCGGCAGTTGGCGCTCGAGCAGATCGGTGCGGCGGAGCAACACGTTGCGGTGGTGCGAGGGTTGCTGCAGCCGAGCGAAGCGGCCGAACTGCGGCGAGCCGCCGTGGCTTTGTTGGTCCGGCACGATCGAGAGTGGGCCCTTCAGTGGTTGGACGAGGAACTGACGGCATTGCCGCCGGCGGTGCGCGAAGCGGCGATCGGTGCCCTGCTGCGGGACAAACAGACCATCGCCTGGTTGCTCGATCGCGTTCAGGACGGCCGGGTCACGATGCCCTTGGTGGGTCTGAACAACGTGGATCGCCTGAAACGGCACAGCGATGCGGAGGTCCGCAAGCGAGCGGCCAAGGCGTTTGCGGCCGCCGGGGCGGATCGCTCCGAGGTGATCGCCAAATACGCTCTGGCGCTCGAGCAGCGGGGCAACGCCCAGGCCGGCGCCGCGCTGTTCTCCCAGCACTGTGCGGCGTGCCACCAGGTCGGCGGGGTGGGAACCAATGTCGGCCCGGATATCTCCGACAGCCGAACCAAGACCAAGGCTGCTTTGCTGGCGGCCGTCCTGGATCCCAACGCCGCGATCGACGCCGCGTTCTTGCGCTACAGTGTGCTGACCGTCGACGGCCGCCTGCTGGATGGCTTGCTGTTGTCCGACGCCGGCGACACGGTCGTCCTCCAACAACAGGGCGGCCAGCGGGTCCAACTGGCGAGGGAGGAGATCGAAAGCATCTCGACCGCCGGCGTTTCGCTAATGCCCGAGGGCTTCGAACAACTGCTCAGCGTCGAACAGATGCGAGATCTGTTAACTTACGTCAAGGATTGGCGGTACCAGGACGGATCGATTCCGTTGGCACGCTGACCGGCGACTGACAGGCGGCCGGGTGCGCGATACGATAGACACCACCACGCAGCGGTCCGTAGCATCGCGAGGTGCAACCGCTGGCGTGGCGACTGGTCAAGCAGTGTTGTGGTCAAGCGGTGTTGTCGATGAGCGAAACAGGGAACGAGCCGGTGGATGGACACGTCGAGATCGACGGGATTCGGCTCAAACTTGCCCAACCATTCTCCAGTCCTGGAAAATGGATCGGTCAGCGGGAGATCCTGACCCAGTTGTTGGCGTGTTGGGTGATGTTGGATGAATCCGACCTGCCCCTGACGCCGCGGTTGGTCGGCTCGCCAGGGATCGGCAAGACCCAATTGGCGATTGCCGCGGCCCAGGCCAGCGAGCTGCCGCTGTACATCTACCAGTGCACCGCCGATACCCGTCCGGAAGATCTGTTGATCACGCCGGTGTTGGCCCAGGATGGCAAGATCGCCTACCACGCTTCGCCGCTGGTCACGGCGATGATTCGCGGCGGGGTGTGCGTGCTGGACGAAGGCAACCGGATGAACGAAAAGTCCTGGGCCAGTCTGGCGCCGCTGTTCGACCAGCGGCGGTACGTCGAATCGATCGTCGCCGGTATCTCCATTCCGGCGCATCGCGATTTCCGCGCCGCCGTGACGATGAACCAGGACGAATCGACGTTCGAGATTCCCGATTACATCCTCAGCCGTCTGCAGCCGACCTTGCAGGTTGGGTTTCCCGACAAGCAGGATGAGATGGCGATCCTGCAGTACCACCTGCCCTTTGCCGAGGCGGAGATGCTGGCGATGACGGTGGAGTTTTTGCAGCACGCGCACGAGTTGAAGCTGGACTTTTCGCCCCGCGATGGCATCAATCTGCTGCGCTTCGCCCTCAAACGGATGGCCCAGGATCCGGATCACCCGATCTCGCGCGACGAAGCCTGGCGCGAAGCCCTCGAGCGGTGCTTGGGCGAGGAAGCCATCGATCTGGAAGCCTTGGCCGAACGCAAACAGCGGACGCTGGGCGGCGACAACGTTCCGCTGGGCCTAGCCGATTTCTTCTTCGATCCCGACGATCCCCTGCACCCGGATCGCGACGAGGATGACGACGAAGATTGATCGCCAGTGGCATAGGCTTCCAGCCTGTGAGTGGAACTATCTTCACAGGCTGGAAGCCTATGCCACTGTATTCTTCACAGGCTGGAAGCCTATGCCACTGTTTTCTTCACAGGCTGGAAGCCTATGCCACTGCTCACAGGCTGGAAGCCTATGCCACTGTGAAGGGCTGTAGGTTGATCGGCGGGGCGTCGGCCCGGCGAGTGGTCACGGCGATCAAGTAATCCGCTTGCGGGCGGAGCAGTTGCGAATGCCAACGGCCGGCCGGGCCCCATAACCTCGCTTGCTCCGAGTCATCGGGGACAAAACTCAGTTGCGGTCGATCGCTGTCCAGCGCCGCGAACGCGAACCGGTCCAGCGGCATGGTCAAACCGGTTCCGATGGCTTTGATGAAGGATTCTTTCAGCGTCCAAATCCGCAGAAAGACCTCGGGCTGCTGGGCCGCCGGCTGACGATGCAGGTAGTCGACTTCGGGGGCCGAGAAATATCGCTGGGCAATCCCCAGATCGATCCTTCGCGAGAGGCACTCGACGTCCACGCCTACGGGTTCGGATCCGCCCAGGGCGACGGCCACCAGACCGCCGGTATGCGCGACGTTGAATTCGATACCGGCTTCGTCCACCAGATGTGGCTTGCCGTGCTCGGCATGCCGGAAACGGATCGCTTGCGGTTCGCAGTTCAGGCGTTCTGCGAGCAAGCGGCGAGCCATCCCGCGGCCAACGATGAACTGGTTGCGAGTGGTCGCCTTGCGGTAGCGCTCGGCGTGCTGCTGTTCTTCCCGGCTGAGCCACCGCTGGCACGCCGCCTCCAGAGGGCCGCCTTGATCGACGGCGGCGGCAGCGTGCCAAACTTCGATTCCCATCAGGGCGACTATTCCGCGGCTTCTTCGCCAGCGGGCTGTTCTTCGACGACCGCCGGTTCCGCGTCCTCGGCATCGCCGGCCGGTTCCGCACCGGCGTCCGCGCTTTCTTGAGCTTCGGCTTCGGCGGCCGCTTCGGCATCCCCCGAGTCGCTGTTCTGTTTCAGCTCGTCAAGGTAGCTTTGCAGGCGATCCTTCATGCGGCCTTCGGCGCTGTCGACGGCTTCCTGCTGGGCGGCGATCGCAGCTTCCAGGTTGCCCGCTTGTTCGTGCAGGTGAGCAATGGTGTCGAGCATGGCCGGACGCAGTTGGTCCTCGGCATCCTTCACGCCCGTCTCCGCTTTGGCAATCGCCTTTTCGACCAGGGCGGCATCCAGCTTGTGGGCTTCTCCGGCTTGGTTGACGAAGTAGGTGCCCATATAGATCTGCATCGGATCGCTGGCTTTGTCCAGGAACTGGCTGGCGACCTGGGTAAATTCCTCGGTCTTGTCCTGCATGCCGGCCAGGATCTGCATTTTGACTCCGGTGATCTGCGTGGTCATGTCATCGCTGACCTGCTGGGTATCCAGCTGGTTGAGCGCCTCGAGGGCTTTGTCGGATTGACCGCGGCGGGCCATCATCTGCACTTCGGTCAATTGTTCCTGCATCTGGTACTCCGCCTTGTAGGCTTCGCGGTCCCAGCTGCCCTCGACGACCTTCTCCAGCGGTTCATCCATACCCATGGGATGACCGATCCATTCGATGTGCCCACTTTTGCCGACGATAAACGCGGTGGGAATGCCGTTTTGATTGGCGGCTTCCATGTAGTCGGCATTGGAGGATCCATCGGGGTCGGTCGTCACGCTCCAGGCACTGGTCAGCTCGCCGAAGGTACGTTCTTCGCCGTCTTCACCGGCGGGAGCCGAACGCTCCATAAACTTTTCGACCGTCTCCAGATCTTCGTTGCTGATGCTGATCAGCCGCACGCCTTGGTCCTGGTACTTTGCCTGCGTTTCGGCCAGGTGCGGCATGCTGGCGACACAGGGGCCGCACCAGGTGGCCCAAAACTCGACCACATACACTTTCCCGTCTTCGAATTCACTGACCGGCTCGAAATCCTTCGACACCCAGTGTTCGACATCCAGAGCCGGCGCCTCGCTGCCGATCGACAGCGGTTCGGGTTCGCTCTGCGGTTCCAGCTCGTTCTGGGCGGCGGCGTCCGGCGTCGCCGGTTTGATCGCCACCATGGCGTCAGGATCGGAGGCTGCCGCGGCACCCTCTTCGACGGGCGGTGCCTGCAGGCCGTCGGTCTCGGCTGCGGGAGCGTCTTCGGGCGTCGCATCGGCGGGCGGCAACTGCAGCGAGTTCTCCGCCGCTTCGCCGGGATCCGGCTCCGTCGCCGGAACCGTATCCACCGGGTCGCCTGGCGTGACCGGGACGATGTCGACATCGGTCTCCGGTTCGGTGGTGGAATCACAGCCCATCTGTAGCAACAGTCCCAACATCAAGGGGACCGACAACCATGCAGCTCGCATTGTTCAGCTCGTCGTGTAAGTGGGTGGAGTGTGAGAGACGAAAAACGCCTCTCGTCAAGTTTCTAGTCTAACAGTCGAAAGCAGGGAGGAAAACGACGCCCAAATATCGTGTATAACGGTGAAGCTGGCTTTTCTAACCTTTTCGCCGGGGCGCTGTGTTGTCTTCTCTCGAATCCTCCAAACAGTGGGCCGAGCCGCCGCGTTCGGCCAGCTTTTTTCAGTTCTCGATCCGATCCTTCCTGTGGCTCTTCACCGCGGCCATCGTCTTGGCATGGGTGATCCGCCAGGCGCTGCGCGGCAGCGAGATCCTGGTCGCGATCGCCGCCATGGCCCTGTTGGTCTTGGGGTTCATGGCCCTGTGCAGCGTGGCATTTTTGATCGGTTGGTTCCCCGCCTTTGTGTCGGGGGAACGCAAATTACGTTCCCAAGATTCACCCTTCACGCCCGGGCCGCAACCTCCCGCCGAACTGCTGCAACCTCACCACGCTCCGGTCGACCTGTCCTTGCAATCGACCGAACTTTCCGAACCCGCGGACCGTTCGCCGCCCGTCGAGCTCGAGAGCACCGAGAGCACCGAGAACGAAAATCCCGCGGGAGCGGCTGCGGAAGAGAGCGACGCGGCGGACGAAAAATCGCCCCACGGACCCGATCGCCCGGAGGAAGTGTAATGTCCAGCCCTCGCCTGCTACCGCCGCTTGTCGTGGGATGCGTGCTGTTGGTGGGGCACGTTCTGGCCGGCCGCCCCGCCACGGCGCAGCCCCTTCCGTTCGTCCAGAACGCCCAACCTCGCGTCCCGGTCGACCAGTTTTTCTGGAACGTCCAACTGCCCACCGATGCTCGCCGGATCGATGGGTTCACGCTGGCCTGTCACACGGAAACCCCCTTGGGGACCGGTTACCAACCGGTGCGACTGACCGCTCGAGCCCCCGGACGCTTTGCCGCCGATCGCAGATTGGAGGTGCACTTTTTGCCGGTCACCAACCGCCGCGACAACACCGGCGTGGTGCGCAGCCGTATCACCTGCGCCTTGGAACTGGAACAAGGAAAGTCCAGCGTCAGCAAAGACGTCTACCTGCCGCTGTACAGCTTGGATTCCCTGTACACGATCCGCGTGACCGAGCGCGGACGCCCCCTGCCGGGTTATCAAGCTACCGTGGGTATCGAAGGCTTTAATCCGGGGTACGGATGGATGGGCAATCGCGTCGGTGTGCTGTTGCCACGCGAAGCGATCCAAGGGGCCGACCAAGCCGACCAAGCCGACCAACAAGACGGGGGCGAAACGGAGGGGGGCGAAACGGAGGGGGGCAAAACGGACGGGGACGAAACGGCGACCCTGCCCTGGCAACGGGTGCCCGAACTGGATCGGTTGATCAACTTTTTGGGCGGTAGCAGAAATGTTGCTGCGCCCGGCCGTCGGGGGGGAATTCAAAGCTGGGCCGATTTACATTTGCAGTTTTTGGGTGCCAACAGCGGCGAGCACTCGCTTGCCGATTGGAGTCCGGCACAGCAGGAATTATTGTTGTCCGGCTTTCCGCTGCTGGGCTGTGTCCTGCACGAGGACCAGTTGTGGGATAACTGGCTGGGATACGAATCGCTCAGCGTGTTGATGATGCCGCTGCCGATGCTGGAGCGGCTGCAAGCCCAGCAACCGGCGCAGGCGGCGGCGATCCGCGATTTCGCGGCGGCCGGCGGTACGCTGTATCTCTACGCGGTCGACGATGCCGAGCACGTGCACCGCGTGCTGGGCACTCGGGCATTGGATTCGGCGGCGGCGGATTCGGTGTTGGCCAGAGCGCGACGCGACCGGCGGTTGTTTTCGACCGGCGCTGGCGCTGCGGACTTTTTCCTGCATCCCTACGTGGCCGGCATGTTGGTCTGCGTCCAGGATCCCTATCCTTTCCCCGGAACCGGCTCGCACTGGAACGCGGTGACAACGGCAAACCTGTCGTCCTCGCGGGCTTTGGTCCGCCGCGGTGTCGATCCGGCCTATGGCGACATCCGCTTCTGGCAATGGGTCCTGCCCAATGTGGCCAAGCCTCCGGTGTATGCATTCCTGACCCTGTTGGGAATGTTTACCGTGGTGGTGGGTCCGGTGGCGTATCGCATCACCAGCAAACTGAAGCGGCTGTACCTGATGTTGTTGGTGGCTCCGGTGTTCGCCGTACTGACCACGTTGCTGATGCTCGGTTACGGGGTGCTTTCCGATGGGATTGGTTACCAGACGCGTGTCCGCGAAGTGACTTGGGTGGACACAACCAGCGGCGCGGGGCTGCGTTGGACGCGGGCGACGTATTTCGCGGGCATTCGGCCGGCCGATGGGCTGCGTTTCGATGGCCAGACCGCCGTGTACCCCTACCCCCAGCCCGATCTGGACGCTTCCGGTCCGAGCGAAACGCAGACCTTTGCCGGACGCATCGTCCTGGAGGACGACACCCAGCAGCTGGCCTATGGCTTTCTGCCCAGCCGCCAACAGCGGCAATTCATCGGCTTCCGGCCCAAGGCTGATCTGGGAGGCATCCAGGTGGCGGGGCCTCGGCCCGACGACGCTCAACAGCGCGATGTTCGCAATGATTTCGATTTCGCCCTGCGCACGTTGCTGTTTCGGGATGTTCAGGGACGTTACTGGTTGGTCGAGAAAATCGCAGCCGGCCAGAAGGCAAGCGGGCGCCGGTTAGCGGATTTGGAAGCCGCCAGAATGCTCCGCGAGACGTACTCGGAGTATGTGCTGGAATACCCAGTCGGTTTCGACCGGCCGCGCAACCGACGTCGCTGGGGCAATTCCGAGATGGACCTGGTATCCGAAGCCACGCTGACGTTGCCCCAGCCCTATCGCGGGCATACCGAAGGCGTGGTCGAACAGCGTTTGCGAGCGATGTTGCAGGTCGATGGGCAGATCCCACACGGTCATTATTTCGCGCTGGCCGACGTCACCCGTGATGTGCTGGCGTTGGACGCGAGGATCCAAGAGGACAGCGTGCATTTTTGTTTTGGGAGGTGGGAATGATTCAAGCGACAGGCGTCGGCGTGCACAGCGAATCCGGCGGCGGGATCGAACTGAACCGCCTGTACCGCGTGTTTGGCAAGACGGTTGCCGTTCGCGACGTGACGTTCACCGTCCCGGCCGGCAGTGTGTTCGGTTACATCGGGCCCAACGGAGCCGGCAAGACGACCAGCATGCGCATCCTGGCGACGCTGGATCTGCCGACCTATGGCGATGCGTTTGTCGATGGGTTCTCGGTGATCCACGATCCGGAACTGGTGCGGCGACGGCTGGGCTTCATGCCCGACGCGTTCGGTACCTATCGCGATGTGAGCTGTGCGGAGTACTTGGATTTCTTTGCTCGCGCCTACGGTCTGGTCGGCCGCGATCGTCAGCGGCGGCTGGACTGGGTGACCGATTTCACCGGCATCGGCGGCATGCGTGACAAGCCCATCAGCGGGCTCAGCAAGGGCATGAAACAACGGCTGTGTTTGGGACGTGCCCTGATCCACGATCCGGCCGTCCTGATCCTGGACGAACCGGCTGCGGGGCTGGACCCGCGGGCCCGGATCGAGCTGCGGCGGATGATCGGATCATTGGCTGCGGAATCCAAGACGGTCTTGATCAGCAGTCACATCCTGACCGAGTTGGCCGAGATCTGCGACCGCGTCGGGATCATCGAACAGGGCGAGCTGTTGGTGACCGGAACGGTCGAGGAAATCAAGCAGGCCCAGCAGCAAACGCGTGAATTGACCATCCGGGTCATCGCCGAAATCGATGCTGCCCTCGGCTTTTTGCAGCAAGAGGCGAACTGCGAAAACATCATCCGCGATGGCGAACTGCTGCGCTTCGGTTTCCATGGCGACGTTGACGGCCAAGCCGAATTGATTACGGCCTTGGTCGGACAGGGCTGTCGCATCGCCGAAGTGCATTCGCATCAGCGCAGCCTGGAAGACATCTTTCTGCACATCACCGAGGGACTGGTCCAATGAGCGAATCGATCACCGGCCAGACCGCCGGCAATCTGCCCGTCGACGAGCGCGCCGAGGCGCGCTCGGCGGAGGACGCCAGGACGTGGCCCGAGCGATTGCGGGCGGTCGAAGCGTGGCTGGAAAAGGTGGGCGACAGCCTGAATCCGATCCTCGTCAAGGAAACCCGCCAGGCGCTGAAGAGCCGCCAGTTTCTGATCACGTTTTCGTTGCTGTTGGTGGCCTCGTTCGGATGGTCGGTCGCCGGCAGTTTGATGCAGATGCCGGCGATTTATTATCGCCCCTCGGCACCGCAGTTGTTGGTGGGCTATTACCTGATCCTTGCCGTGCCGATGTTGTTCGTGGTGCCCCTGGCCGCCTATCGTTCGCTGGCCGCAGAGATCGACGACGGCACGCTGGAATTGCTGCGCGTGACGACCCTCACGCCGATGCAAGTCGTGGTCGGCAAACTGTGCAGTGCGCTGCTGCAGATGATGCTCTATTTCGTCACGCTGATTCCCTGCGTCGCCTATGCCTATGCCCTGCGTGGGACGGACCTGCCGACCCTGATCGCGTTGTTGGAATTGGTGTTATTGGCCGCGGTTCAAATGACCGTGTTCGGATTGTTTCTGGCGCCGCTGTCGACCGGTCGCGCAGGTCAGTTGACCGCGCTGATCGCCCTGGTCGGTGCCCTGACGATGGCCGAGTACGTCGTCGGGATTCAAGCCATCGTGTTGATTTTGCAAGCCGATCCGCTTTCGCCCTGGGCGACCATTTTTCTGTCCTTCGGAGGCGTGGCCCTGGTTGCGACGAACAGTTACCTGTTGATGTCCACCGCCGCGGCGGTGTTGGCTCCGGCCTGCGCGAACCGCTCGACCAAGGTCCGTGTGGCGTTGCTCGTCCAGCAATTGGTCTTCCTGGGCTTGCTGGCTTACGCCGTCGTCGAGATCCACCAACCGGGGCGTTTCGTGAGCATTCCGCAGTTCCCGGGGCTGTCTTTGTTGGAACTGGTGGTTTGGATCGGGATCGCCGATGCGGTGTACTGGGCCTTGATCGGCAGCATGATGGCGGCCGAGTCCCCGGTACTGACGCCACGCGTTCGCCGCGAATTGCCGCGGAGTTTCGTGGGACGTGCTTTCCTGACGTTTCTGATGCCCGGACCATCAACCGGCGTCGTGCTGGCGATTCTGGGAGCGGCCAGCGCGTTGTTGTTTGTCTGGGGGGGCATCTGGTATCTGGAAGCCCGCGATGCGGCCGGGATGGATCGCCTGGCGGCCGTTTCGCTGGCCGTGTTCGGTTACCTCGCCATCTTTCTGGTGATCACGCGCTGGGCGGCGATTCTGCTGCGACGCGTAACCGATTTCCGGCCCAGCGTGGGACTGGCCCTGCTGGTCGTCCTGGCGCTGGTGGCCGCCCTGGTCCCGTACTCGCTGTACATGGTGATCGCGGACTTTCCGTCTCAGCCGAACTACAGCTACTGGCAACTTCCCAATTGGGCGTGGACGATCGGCGTGTTGGTGCAGAGCCCGGGGCGTTGGAACAGCCACTGGTTCGTCTTCGGCGCGGGACTGGTGTTTCTGCTGGGACACCTGGCCTTTCTGGGCCCCATCGTGATGCCGCAGCGAATCCCCACGCCCGTTCGCGTCGAACGCGAACAGCAGCGGATCCGCGGGAGCCGCCGGGAAGACGAACCCGAAATCGATCCGCTGGCGTTGGAAGAGGCTTAGTGCCGCATCCAGGTTTGATTTTGGCACAGCCGAACTCGCCAGAGCTTGGACCGCGGCGGCGACATGGTCCAAAGTCCGGCGAGTTCAGCTACGGCCATCCCCTAATTGACGCAGCCTAGCGGTCGCCGCGAAGCGTAAAGGTGGTGTAGTGGATTCCGGTGGGCGAGTCGTAGGCGAACGAGCCCGAGGGAGCGAAGTACTTGCGAAGCAAATCAAAGGGCGGCAGCTCGTGCCGCTGCATGATCTCCGATAGTTTCGCGGCCACCGGATTCCCCTCACCGGCCTGCTGCAGTTGCTGGCGAGTCGAGGGCGACGCCGCCATGTCGTAGAACTGTCGCAGCATTTCTTGTTGGCGAGTGAAGCTGATCAGGAAGGGCGGCTGGCCATCGAGCTGGCCGCCGACTTCGCCGATCACCAAATCGAATTCCGCCACCCCGCTCAATCTGGGCAGGGCGCCGCCGCGAGCCCGAACGGCTCGCTGCAACAACTGCTTGCTGTCGCAGTACAGCAGTTCGTTGCCCAGCACGGCCAATCGCGGTTCGGGCCGCCGCAGGTTCTGCGGAAAATTATCTCCGCCAGGGCGACCCATCGCGTACACGACCACGTTGCCTTCGTCGTCTCGCGTGCTGCTGCGCGGTGCGGCCGCGGCCAGTTTTTCGGCGACCTGTTGCGCCTGTTCGGCCCCCTTGAATTCGAAGGCGATGATTTGCGACTGGCTGTTCAGCCGGGCCGGCGGTTCGTACCAGCGAACGAAGGTCACGCGGCCGGTCAGTTGATCGATGATCTCGTCTTGGACGTTCAATTCCAAGCGCTGCTCCGTGGGCTTTTCGATCAGTCGCTCGAGAGCACCATCGCCTTGAAAGCGATCCAAGATCCTTCCCAGCCCCTTGTAGGCATTGGGCACGTCCCAGTACAGCGTGGTGTAGCTGGACACGTCATCGGCGACCCAGGTCGGTGGCGTGATGTCGCCGCTGGCCGGCCGCAGGACCGAGAACAAACCGTCGCGTGGCGTCTGAACCAGCACGTGGGCGTGCATGATGCCATCGAACACGTCGCCGCCGGAAAACATGCTGGCGCCGACGCCCTTCAATTTGTCAAAGCCCAGTTCCTCCAGGATGGGCCAGAACACGGCGGCACCGCCACCGCCTTTGACGAAGCGTTCGCCAAAGCCGTAGGGATTGGCAAAGAACGTGATTTGCGGCTCGGTTTCTTCCGCCCCCACGCAGGGGCCCATGACGGCCGCGAAATCTTCGTTTTGGGCCAGCGTCTTGGAGGAGGATTGGCCCTCCCAACGCCGCAGGGCGTCGCCGACCACCCCTTCGCCAATGCCGAAAATGGTCGCGCCGTCGCGCTGGCAGAATTCGATCCCTGGACGGGTTACCTGCGGCGCCCGGTACGCAGTGATCTCCGTATCAAAAACTTCTTCGTCGCGGAGCACGTAGCCCTGGTTGACCAGCAAGTCGCCCAGCCGATCCAG
The DNA here is from genome assembly GCF_009618275.1 of Roseimaritima sediminicola. Lineage (GTDB taxonomy): Bacteria > Planctomycetota > Planctomycetia > Pirellulales > Pirellulaceae > Roseimaritima > Roseimaritima sediminicola. Next base: position 257,672 of record NZ_WIAD01000002.1, on the reverse strand, counting down.
CATGTTTTTCATCACGTGCGCCCGATCGCCCGTTTCAATAATCGCGATCATTCCCACCATGGAATTACGTCGCCGCCGCTGTTCGATCCTTGCGCGAAGGGCTTCGGGCGAATCGCCCTTCGGCAAATCCTCGGCTTGTCCGGCCGGTTCAAAGGGAATCACCGCCACGGCGACTTCGCCCTCGGGGATGCTGAGTAATTCGTCCAGCGAGACGCCCACGCGGTCGCTGATCCTTTCAAACAATTCGGCTCCAGCGGAGTACAGGTCCCCGGCCAGCGGCTTCACTTTCGGATCGTCCAGCATCCGCCCCATCGAGGATTCGGCGAAAGCCTTTTTCAGCTCGGTCGCATCGTCGATACGTCCATACACCAGCACGTCATGGGGGAACAGATGCGGCGCACCCGGACGGTCGGCGTTTGCCGCGGAAACAAAGGCGAACGTTGTGGCCGTGGCCAGCATCGAAAAGAGCAGCGTGCGCATCAGAGGAGACCTGGGAACAGAGGTTGTAGAAGAGAAACAAGCGGCGCAACCCGACGATTCGTCGCCGCGATGCCGAGCTTGGGCCGGAAAAGCGGAACAAGTTCTCATCATAGCGGTTAAAATGAGGGCTTCACGTCGCCGTACACTTCGATACGAACGGCCCAAACGCCGTTTTTTGCCGCTTTTTTCTCGCTGACAGGGAACCGCCATACCATGTGGTCCAAGCATTTCAAGCAATTGCAGATGATCACTGCTTCGCCACGACCATCCGGTTCGGGGCGATTGGCAATCGTCTGCCGATCCGCCGTTTGCGTCGCCTTGGCGATTTGCGTCGCCTTGGCGAGCGGGGCCGCGGCGACGGTGCATGCCCAACAGAACACCAATGCTCGGGAAGGCGCGGGGCAGACCAATAGCAGTCTCGATATGGGCTCCGATATCGAAAGCCGCGCGATGGATTCCGACGCGGTCTTCGGCGTCGAACGGGGCGATAGTGTCGGGGCGTCCAGCGAAACGGTTCGAGGATTCAGCTCCGTCGGCGGGGCGGCATCGTCCGGAGCGGGAGCCGGCGGCTTTGGCGGCCGGATGGGCGGCTTCGGCGGCATGGGCGGACTCGGCGGCTTGTTCGGCGGCGCTTTTAATCAGTTCAACAACCAGACGCAAAGTGCGCAGAATCGGGCGATCCGCACCCGTTTGCGCTCGTCCATCGTGGTCCCGCCGGCCGATGTCGCTCGGGTGCAAGCCAATATCCAGCGGCGGTTGGCCGGAGCCAATGTGGCCGAGCGGTTTCGTGGCACCAACGTCACCGTCGCCGGGCGAACCGCGACGATCGACGGCAGCGTGGGCTCGGCCGCCGATCAGCGGATGGCTCAATTGCTGTTGAGTTTGGAGCCGGGCGTGCAGCGCGTCGACAACCGGCTCGGGGTGGTCGGCGTCGAGGGTGGCAACCTTTCGCCCAGCGACGTCACCGGAAACGCGACGGCGCAGCGGAGCAGTCCTTCGACCGGTGTTGTCGCACCTCGCGGGCTCGGGGGATCGACCCCGATTGTTCCGAACGTCGGTGTCGTTCCGGACGTCGATGTCGTTCCGGACGTCGATATCAATCCCGACGTCGACGTGGACATCGACGTGGACCGAGCGGCAGCAGCGGTCGTGCCGCGGGGCAATGGTGCGGCCACGGACGGACGCCGCGACTCGGTGCGGCCACGCCGCGACTTGGTGCCGCCGGGCGGCGACGACGGTCTGACGAACCAGCCCAGTGGAGCGCCGCAGCCGAGGAATCTACGCAGCGACGTCAACGATAGGGCGGCGACACAGCGGAGCGTTCCCGCGGCCGGCTCCGTAGCCCCGCGTCAACCCGCTGGAGCTACGCGAGCGAACACTCGGTTCGCCCCGCAGCGAACGATCCATTATCCCCACTATCCCAACGTTCCTTACGATCCGCGCGTCGACACCAGCGGCTGGAATCCCATCTATCCGTCCTCCGGCCGCTAGTTTCGACCCAGGGCATCCAGCGTGGCCGTGTACAGGCTGCGCTTGCTCTTTTTCGGCACGGCGATGGGCTTGGGATTCACGTCGAAGGGAATCCAGTCGATGTGGTTGGCTTTGATCGCCATGTGACGGCCATCGGGGGTCCGGGTGTAGGTATTGCCGGCGCAGTACTTGCGCATCACCGCCAGGATTTCCGGGGTGTACTGGAATCCGCCGTCGGCCGTCCGCACGCCCAGTTCGTCGAAACTGCCGACCGTTACCAAGGATCGGCGGCGGTCGTGAAACTCATAGGCCTCGACGCCCTTTTCTCGCAGGGCGGTGACCATCCGGTGGGCCTGCAGCGCAAAATCGTTCAGCCGCTGGGCGCTGGGTTTGAATTCCTTGTCGTGTTTGCCATCGACAAAGGTCGACAAACCCTCGAACGTGCGCACGACGACCGTGAACTTGCCGGGGTTTTCCAACAGGCTGTGTTCGACTTCCTTGTTGATGCTCATCACGAACGAGTCGACTTCGGGCTGTTGGAAGAAATCGTCGGGCAGCAGCGGATTGCGGGTCACGAAGGCGGTGGCCATCGGTGGCTTGCCACCTTCTTTCTTTTCGCCCAGCAGTTGCCGCTGGAAGCGGCGCACGGCGGCCAGCGGGCTGTCGTCCTGACCCTTGCCGTTGTAGGCCTTGGGCGTGGCCGTCTTGATCGTTTCCAGCGTGCGATCGATCGCCGGGTGGTCGACGCTGTCGAATTCACCCACCAGGACCGAGAAGGTTTCGTAGGACTGGGGATTGGCGTAGCGGACGCGTGCTCCGGTGGTGTGCAGGTCCGGCACGCGACCCGAAAAGTCGAACGACTCGCGGTAGATAAAAGCCGGCAAGTCGTAGTCGCTGCGCATCTCCAGGACCAGCTTCTCCGCTTTTTCCAGTCCGCTTTCGCCGGCAAAGGTCGCCGCCAGAATCAACCAGGGACCATCTTCTTCGGTCAACGTGTAGGATCGGCCCGGATCGGCCTCGACAGATTTCTTGCCGAAGACTCGCAGCAGGCTGGGCGGGTCGGCCGTCGCGGTGCTCGGGCCCGCGGCCGTGATCACCACAGTCGCCAGCGCCCCCCAGAGGACCATTCCCACCTGACGACGGATCCAATGTTTCACGGTAAGCATGGTTTTCCTTTACCTGTCCTTCTTGCCGCGATTCCCGACCAGCGGAGAATCGCAGCGAGCGCGAAATGTATGGCGGCCAGTTCGATTCCGATTGGGGACCCTAGCAAACCGCAACCGGCCGGTGGAAGACGAATTGAAAGAGAGTCGCCTTTCGCTCCGCCGAAAGTAGAGTGTCGCCTTTCGCTCCGCCGAAAGTAGAGAGTCGCCTTTCGCTCCGTCGAAAGTAGAGAGTCACCTTTCGCTCCGCCGAAAGTAGAGAGTCACCTTTCGCTCCGTCGAAAGAGTAAACGTTATCGGAGCTACTTTCGGCGGAGCGAAAGGCGACAAAAGGCGACGCCGTGCTGCGTCGGCTCAGGCGGCGCGGCCGGGTGCGTCGCGGACCAGGTCTTCGATTTCCGCGTACAGTTTGCGGACTTCGTCCTGACGTCGCTGGGCCTGGTCGACCGTAGCGACGTCCCACGTAGCTCCGCTCTGGCGAGCGGTCGAGACGCGGACGCCCAGCGAAGCTTTGAAGCGGCTGAACCAGATCACGCCTTGGGGCCAGCGCTGGGAGGCGTGGAGCAAATAGTTTCGGTCGTCGGTCGCCCAGGCGATGTGCAGGGCCAATAGGTTGACGATGTCTTCGTGCTCGAAGTACGAGGTGTGAACCAGTTCGCTGCCGGAGACTTGGGTGGCCAGGCGATCGGCGAGCGACAAGGGCGAAGCGGCCAGCAAGCGGCGCAGCTGCGGCGCCATATTGCGTGCTCCCTGGTCGGCTCGTTGGACCAAACGTTCGCACAGCCAACCGGGCAGCGGCGGATAGTCGCGGCGGAGGATGCTTTCGGCCGGCCACGGATGGACCGAGACGATTTTGCCGCCCGGGCGATTGTTGCCCTGCAACGTCTTGATAACCTGTGCGGTGACAACGCGATCGAGCAGCGGCTGGAGCAGCAGGTTGAAGCTCCAGCCCAACAACCACTGATGCGGACGCCCCAGGGCGTGCAAGCGGTCCGAGGCGAACACCTGCGGCGACGGCGAGTAGCGTCCTACAAAAGATAACGGCATATCCAGGGTGGCTCGCAGCCCATTGATCGCTTCGTCGTCGGGCGACCACAACCCCAGCCAGCGATCGCCGTACAGCTGCATCACGCGGCGATCGAGCTGTTCATCGCGTCGTATCTGCCAGGATTCCAGGATCGGCGTGGCCATCATCGAAGCCACGCACAGGCACACGTACAAACAGCCGACCACCACCATGGCTGTCGCGGCCATGGCTGGCAGAGCCAAGGACGCCGGAGCTCGGCCGAAGACGAAAGCCACCAAAGCGGAAGCCAGGACAACGGCCGGCAGGGCCACGGCCAGCCCGGCGGACCAGCGGATGGCGGTGGTCCAGCGAAACAGCCGCAGCGACCGTTTGTGCAGAAACGGAGTGCCCACGGTCGACCAGCTGCGGAGACCGTGCAGGACCACCTGGCGGCGGCAAGCCATCCGCAGGGCGGCCCAGATCAGCGACCCACCGTGACTGTGGCCCACCAAGTGGTATCGCTCACCGGCTCGTTCACGTTGTTGCAATTGTTCCAGCAGCCGCGCGGCGGCGTGTTCTCGGGCCCGCTCGCTGTTGGATCCCGACCAGTGAAACAGGGATGTGTCGGGCGCCGGCAGACGCGTACCGGCGGGCAAACGAGCCGAGAACCGTTGCCAGAACGCACTGTCCCGCTGCCACCAGGCCCGCCCGCGATCGGACGCGTTGGCGGCAAACGTTCCGTGGATGCAAAGGACGGTTTCGTCGGCGGGCGGATCGGTACTCATAGTTTGATCCTGTACCAAAACCCGGCGACCTCCGGCAAGGCAGTCGCGTCTGGGGCCCCTCGGCCGCGTTTGGCCCTACCCGGCCGGGTTTTGCCCTACCCAGCCGCGTTTGGGCCACTCGGTGGCGTTTTGCCCTACCCGGCCGCGTTTGGGCCACTCGGTGGCGTTTTGCTCGACGCGGCCGCGTCAAGGGTGGTCCGCGAATCGACGCAACTCTGCTACGCTCTTACGCTCCAGCATTAATCTTGCTCTCCCTTCTATCCCCCTTCTGCAAGGAAAGAAAATCGTGCGCGTTGTGATCGTCGAGGACGCCGAGGCAGCCGGTCGTCGTGCGGCTGAGGAAATTGCGGACCTGGTCCGTCGCAAGCCCAATGCCGTGTTGGGTTTGGCAACCGGTGGCACGCCCGTGCGGTGCTACCACGAACTGGTGCGAATGCACCGCGAAGAGGGGCTGGATTTCTCGCAAGTTCACACGTTTAATTTGGATGAGTACTTGGGGCTGGCTCCGGACCACCCGCAGAGCTATCGGTACTTCATGCAGTCGCATCTGTTCCAGCACATCAATGTGCCGCAGGAGAACACGCATCTGCCCGACGGTTTGACCAAGGACGTAGACGCCACGTGCCAGCAGTACGAGGAACAGATCCGGTCGGCCGGTGGGATCGATATTCAACTGCTGGGCATTGGCAGCGACGGCCACATCGCCTTCAACGAACCCGGCTCGTCGCTGGCCAGCCGAACGCGTTTAAAATCGCTGACCGCCGAAACCATTCGCGATAACGCGCGGTTCTTCGGCAGCGAAGCCGACGTGCCGCAGTTGGCGATCACGACGGGCGTGGGCACGATTCTGGAATCCCGCGTCTGTTTGATGTTGGCGACCGGCCAGCAGAAAGCGACCGCGGTGCGCGAGGCGATCGAAGGAGCCGTGTCGGCACGAGTGACCGCGTCGGCCCTGCAGCTGCACCCGCAGAGCATCGCCGTGCTGGACGAAGCGGCGGCGGCAGAGCTGGACTTTGCCGATTACTATCGCCGTGCCGAACAGCTGCGCGAATCGCTTCGCGGTGCTTCCTGACGTTTTCTGATGCTTCCTGACGTTTTCTGAAGCTGGCTTGGCCATTGACTTTCGTTCCCGACGCGTTTTTCTCGGCAACCTTTTTCTCTCGGCAACCTTTTCCCCGGTGAATCGATGCGCAAACTCGGTACCCTTCCCGACGAACCGACCGCCCGGCGTTTGGTGGATTACCTGTTGACGCAGCGGATCGACGCCACCACCAACGCCCTGGACGAGCCGGCCGGCGCGTGGGAGTTGTGGGTCCGAGAAGAGGACCAGATGGAGGCGGCCGGGCGGATTCTGGAAGACTTTCGAGCCGCTCCGAACGATCCCCGTTTCGACGCGACGGCCGAGGCGAATCAGATTCGCAAGCAGATCAGCGCAGCGGCCAAGCAGCACGCGCGTCGGCAACGCGGGATGCCCGCCGGGGCGATGCCCGGTGGCGCCGCGGGCATCCAGAACCGTCCCATCCCGGTGACCATGGCCGTGATCGTGATTTCCGTCCTGGCCGGGTTGGTGACCAGCTTCGGCAATCCGCCGATCAACGGCCAGGTCATGGAAACGCCCGACGGCGACATCGTGGTGCCCGATCAATCGTTTGGCCTGCGCCTGTTTCGCGGCATGATGATGGTCGACCCCTTGGCCTATCAATACGGCAACGACGGACAGGGTAATCGCGATCCGCTGGATCGGATCGGTCGGGGTGAAGTCTGGCGTTTGCTGACGCCGGCGTTCCTGCACGGCAGCATCATGCACCTGGCGTTTAACATGTTGATGATGTTCTCGCTGGGCGGTGTGATCGAACGGCTGCACAGCAGCGGGTTTCTGGCGGTTTTGGTGGTGGTAACCGGAGTGGTCGCCACACTGGCCCAGGCGTTCGCGCCGCCGGCCCTGGGCGGAACGCCGTTGCAGTTGGGGGCGTCAGGGGTGATCTTCGGGTTGTTCGGGTACCTGTGGATCCGTCCGATCATGCAGCCCTCCTACCCGGTTCGGATCCCGCAGAGCAGTGTGCTGCTGATTCTGGGTTGGGGTCTATTGTGCATGACTCCCATCATCCCGAACGTAGCCAACGCGGCTCACGTCGGAGGTCTGGTCGCGGGAATCGTGGCCGTTCCCGTTGCGGTCAAGCTGCGCTTCTAACATGTGAATACGATGGGCCATTGGTACACAGGTCCGGCGGGCGTCGCCGCGGTGCTGCGGGTGGCGCTGCCGTTGATGATCAGCACCGGCACGTTCTCGTTGGTCTTGTTCATCGATCGCACGCTGTTGCTGTGGTACGACGGGTCGGCCATGAGCGCATCGATGGCCGCGGGCAACCTGTTCTGGAGCCTGCTGTGTCTGCCGTTCGGCATCGCTTCGATGACCGGCGCCTTTGTGGCTCAGTACGTGGGTACGGGACAGCGTCAGAGGATCGGGCGCTTGCTGTGGCAGGCGGTTTGGTTCACCGCCGGCACGATCCCGTTGTTCGTCCTGTTCGCCATCCTCGCGCCGTGGATGTTTCGCGTCACCGCCCAGCCGGAAAGTTTGATTCCGATGGAATCGCTGTACCTGCGGATCCTATTGGTCGGAGCGGTGGGGTCGGTGCTGGAGACCGCCCTCAGCGGTTTCTTCAGCGGGACCGAGCAGACGCAGACGATCATGTGGTGCAGCATCGCCACGGCCATCCTGAATGTGATCCTGGATGTGGCCCTGGTGTTCGGCATCGGACCCTTTCCGGAAATGGGCATCGTCGGCGCCGGAATCGCCAGCGCGATCAGTTTCTGGTTCAAGGCGTTGCTGTTCGTGCTGCTGATCTGGCAACAGGCCGACGAGTCGGTGTATGGCTTCGTGCGCGGGCGCGTGCTGGACGTGCCGCTGCTGCGCCGTTTGCTGTACTTCGGGCTGCCGGCCGGCCTGCAGTTCGTGGTCGAAGCTGGTGGTTTTACGTTGATCGTCCTGCAGATTGGCTCGCTGGGCGAGTTGCCGCTGCGAGCGACGACGATGGCGATCAATTTTAATATGATCGCCTTCATTCCCCTGGTGGGGCTCTCGGTCGCGGCCTCGGTCCTGGTGGGACGGCATCTGACCGAATCGGGGCCGGAGCTGGCCCAGCGTGTGGTCCGCAGCGCGTTGGTGGTCGCTCTGATCTATTCGGCGGCCTGGGCGGGGCTGTATCTGTTTGCCCCCGACACGTTGTTGTCGCTGTACCGGATGGCCGACCTGGGCGACGACTCGCAGCAATCGCTCCAGCTGGCTCGCGGCCTATTGGGCTTCGTCGCCATGTACGTGTTGTTCGACGCCATCCAGCTGATCCTGGCCGGGGCGCTGCGCGGCGCCGGCGACACCTGGTTCGTGCTGCTCGGGACCACCGTCTGCTCGGCGGCCGCGCTGACCATTGGGCATGTGTTCGAGCCGCCGAGCGAGGCGCTTCGCTGGTGGTGGTGGATGATCACGGCTTGGATCTGGATGTTGGCCGTGGCGATGATGCTGCGTTTTTTGCAGGGCCGCTGGCGAACGATCGACATGATCGATCGCCGCGAAGTTTACATCTGACAGCCGCCGCCGCCGCAGCACCGCGGAGCGCCGCAGTCCTGTGCGGCGGTCGGCAGCGCGGCACCGCTGCGCACGCTGGGCGTCGCCGGCACGCTCAACAACCGTTCCAGGCGATTCCCGCCGCACTCGGGGCACTCGGGCGTTTCCTCGCTGTGGCTGAGCAACACTTCGACACTCTTCTGGCAACTCTGGCAATCGTACTCGTACAGAGGCATGTGCGTTTGGCTCCGGAGAAATTAAATACCGTGAACTTCAAAAATATAACATCCGGAAAGACCGGCGTCCCACGGCTTCATCCTACCCCGAACTGGCCGCCGGGGAAGGACTTCGCCACGATTGCATGACGCGCTTCCAGCCGAAACAATCGGCGGAGATACGGTGTTGTTTCACGCTGCTTTTTTTCAGGAGTATGGATCACGATGCTTGCGACTTCGCTGCGGCGGGATCAAGTCCGCCAGATCGACCAAATCGCCATCGAACAGTACGGCATGTCCGGGCTAGTGCTGATGGAGAACGCCGGACGCGGCGCCGCCGAAGCGATCGCTCCGCTGGTCCGGGGCCGCAATCCGGTGATCCTGGCTGGCCGCGGAAACAACGCCGGCGACGGCTACGTGATCGCGCGTCACCTGCAGCTGCTGGGCTGTGAACCGGCAATCGTCCAGTTGACCGACCCGAGCGGACTGCGCGGCGACGCGGCGGTCAACTGGCGGATCGCCCAAGCGGCCGAGATCCCCACCTGGTCGGTTCAAGAAGAGGGGCTCGAGGAACTGCTCGAGCGCGCTGGCCGCAGCGACGCGATTGTGGACGCGATGGTCGGCACCGGCGCCCACGGAGCGCTTCGCGAGCCGTACAGCCGGGCGGCTGCGGCAGCCAACCGAGCGGCGGCCCTGCGGATTGCGATCGATCTACCCAGCGGGATCGATTGTGATACCGGCACGGCCGCGGGCGAATGTTTTCGCGCCGATCAGACGATGACCTTCGTCGCTCGCAAACGCGGCTTCGAATCACCCGAGTCCAAGCAGTGGACCGGCCACGTCACCGTGATCCCGATCGGAGTGCCCCGCAAACTACTGCGATCGGTCTATCTGCACTAGGCGAGTGGCATAGGCTTCCAGCCTGTGAATGTCTGTCTTCACGGGCTGGAAGCCTATGCGACCGCTGCGCCCTCCGATCGCTAGGCGTTTAGGCCTTCGCGCTGGATGATCACGTCGGCACCGGTCGTCATCCGGCGCAGTTTCCGCGCGGCCGTGTCCTTGCTCATGCTGCCCTTCTTGACGCGATCGAGGATTTTGCGCGTTTTGACAACGCGTTGACGGCGACGACGAAGTTCACGGCGACGTTCGGTTCCGGCCATAGAATAAAATTCCTGAAAACAAAGTGAGGTTCGATGGAAATGAATCGATAGGGAACTGGATCGATAGATCGGGTTTGGCCGACAGCATATCCGATGCCGTCGAAATTTCAAACGGACCCGCGGGCGGGTCGCGTGGTCGGTGTGGGCGGCGCGTCCACGGCACGCGCGACTTCGGCTACGGCTTTTTCTGGACGCCTTTTTTCTTGATCGCCGCGGTCTTCTTTTTCGCCGTCTTCTTGGCGGCTTTCTTTTTGCCCGTCTTCTTCTTCGCGGCTTTTTTCTTGGCAGCCTTCTTCTTGGCGGCCTTCTTCTTTTTCTTTTTCTTTTTCGGCGCCTTCGCAGCCCGTTCGGCCAACAGGTCGAGGGCTTCGTTGAAGGTCAATTCGGTGGGGACCGCCCCCTTGGGCAGCGAGGCGTTGGTCTCGCCGTCGGTGACGTAGGGCCCGTAGCGACCTTCCAGGACGCGCACCTGGTTTTCGTTCACCGGCGAGGGATCGTCGAACACCTTCAGCGGTTCTTTGGGGGCGGCTCGGCCCCGCGTCTTGGGTTGTTTGAGCAGTTCGATGGCTTGATCGCGATTAACGTCCAGGGGGCTCATCCCGGCCGGCAGCGAGCGGGTTTCTTTGCCGCAGCGGATGTAGGGACCATAGCGGCCGTCGTTGGCTTCGATGTCCGCATCCAGTTCGTCGTAACGGCCCAGGTTTCGCGGCAGGGCGAGCAGCTGATGGGCCAGCTCCAGCGTGACGTTCTCCGGCGCGACCATTTTGGGGATCGACTTGTTCTTCTTTTCCTCGTCGTCGTTCTCGCCCAGTTGGACGTAGGGGCCAAAGCGACCCACCTTCATGTAGATCGGCTTGCCGGTTTCCTCGTGCATGCCCAGCGGTTCGTCATCGCGCGACGACGATTCCAGCAGCTCCAGCGCCTTGGCCAGGTTCATTTCGTCCGGGGGCAAGCCATCGGGGATACTGCCGCGACGTTCGCCCTGCTGGAGGAAGGGGCCGAATTTACCGACGCGAACGAAGACCTCCTCGCGGTGTTCGCCGCTGTCGGGCGTGCCGAGCGAGAACATGGCCGTTTCGCGGGGATCGATCTCGTCGATCTTGGCTTCCAGTTTGGGTTTCAGCCCGATGCCGTCCTGTTCGCCGAAATAAAATTGCTGCAGGTACCGCAGTCGCTCCGCTTCTTTGCGGCTGATCGCGTCGAGCAGGTCTTCCATCTGGGCGGTGAACTCGTAATCGACCAGGGCCGAAAAGTGCGTCTCCAGCAAGCGAACCACGCTGAAGGCGGTCCAGCTGGGAACCAGGGCGCCGCCCTTTTTGTAGACGTAGTCGCGAGCCTGGATCGTTTCGATGATCGAGGCGTACGTACTGGGCCGGCCGATGCCCTTCTCTTCCAGGATCCGCGTCAGAGCGGCTTCGCTGTACCGCGCCGGCGGTTTGGTGGTGTGGTCTTTGGGGTTCAGTTGCTGGGCCGTCAGCGATTGGCCCTGTTCGACCGAGGGCAGCAGGGTTTCCTTGTCGGCCAGTTCCGCTTCGGGATCGTCGCTGCCCTCGACGTAGGCTCGCAGAAAGCCTTCGAATTCGATGCTGGTACCGCTGGTCTGAAACGTCGCATCGCCACCCTCGATCACGACCGTGGTGCGGCGCTTACGGGCGTCGGCCATCTGGCAGGCCACCGTGCGTTTCCAGATCAAGTCGTACAGGCGGAACTCGTCTCGATTCAGTTCGCCGCGGAGGGATTCGGGTTTGCGGAACACGGTGCCCGCCGGACGGATCGCCTCGTGAGCCTCCTGGGCGTTTTTGACTTTGCTGGCATAGGTCCGTGTCGAACCGTGCAGGAAGTTCTCGCCGTACTCGCTGCGGACCAGGTCCCGGGCCGCCTTGACCGCCTCGCCCGACAGCGTGGTACTGTCGGTACGCATGTAGGTGATGTAACCGTTTTCGTAAAGTTTCTGGGCCGCCCGCATGGCGTTGCGAGCGGTCAGGCCCAGTTTGCGGTTGGCTTCCTGCTGCAGGGTGCTGGTCGTGAACGGTGCTTTGGGGCGTTCGGTGAAGGGTTTGCTGTCCACTCGGCTGACGGTGAACGTCGCCTCGCGCAGCCGCTCGGCCAGTTGCTCGGCCTGCTGTTGGTTCATCTGCAGCAGGTCCGGATTCTTCAGCCGTCCCGTATCCGGATCGAAGTCCTTGCCGGTGGGGATCTTGCGGCCCTCGACGGCCGTCAGCGTGGCCGGAAAACTCTGCGGCTGGGCCGTTTCGAAGATGCCTTCCAGGTCCCAGTAGGTGGCGGCGTGGAAGGCCATTCGTTCGCGTTCGCGTTCGACGATCAGGCGGACCGCGACGCTCTGGACCCGTCCGGCGGACAGCCCGCGGCCGATCTTGCGCCACAGCAGCTGCGACACGTCGTAGCCGTACAGGCGGTCGAGGATACGGCGGGTTTCCTGGGCGTCGACCAGGCCATCGTCGATCGTGCGCGGCGAAGCCAGGGCCGCCTCGATCGCTTCGCGAGTGATCTCGTGAAAGACCAGTCGATGCACCGGGACCTTGGGTTTGAGCAATTGCTGCAGGTGCCAGCTGATCGCTTCTCCCTCGCGGTCTTCGTCCGTCGCCAGGTACAGCTCGTCGGCGTCCCGGAGGGCGTCTTTGAGTTTCTTGACCTGTTTTTTCTTTTCGTCCGGGACGATGTAAACCGGCTCGAAGCCGTCGTCGACGTTAACCCCCAAGTATGCCCAGTTTTCCGATTTGTACTTCTCGGGCACATCCTTCTTGCCGCCAGGCAGGTCGCGCACGTGCCCAATGCTGGCTTCCACTTGGTAGTTCTTTCCGAGGAACTTGGAGATCGTTCTCGCCTTGGCGGGCGATTCGACAATCACCAACGCTTTACCGGTGGATTTTGCCATGTTCAGACTAGGACCTTCACGTGCGGGCAGAGGGAATCGAGACGGGCGGAAAGGAACGACTTGACCGCAAAAACGCGGCAACTGTACGTTACCCATCGGCCCCTGGCGAGAAAAATCGTCATAAATCCGGGCCGGTTGCGGTACAAGGTGGTAGCGGACAGGGGCAAGACGCGAAACAATCTGGCACCGCGAGGCTATCACCTACTCAGCAAATCGGTTCCTTAGGTTTGGAGCGGTCGAGTCGCTTGTCAAGTGATCGGCGACCGAAATCGTTCCCCGGGCCACCCGATTTCGCTTCCCTTCGATCGATTTGGATAAGGATACGATGTCCACCAGTCCCTTTGAACTGTTTCGCCGAAACCTCAAACCGTTGATGATCGCGTTGACGGTTTTAGCCATGCTGGCATTCGTCGTGCTGCCGGCAGTCGACAGCTGGGTCCGCCAGCGAGGTCCCGGCGGAAGCGACAGTGCGGTGGTGGCCAGTTACCGCGGGGGGAATTTCGAATACGACCGCGTCAATCGCTTCACCCGCAACCACTACGCGACCCTGCAGTTCCTGTCGGAGCTGGCCAAGGAGACGGTCGAGCGAGGCGGAACGTTGAACGTGCCGGGCTTTGCCTACGACGAGCAGCGCGGACAGATCTCGCAGTGGGGCATCAATAGTCAACCTTCGGCCGAAACCTCGGTCTCGGTCCAGCTGTACGCCCAACGAGCCAAGGAGCTGGGCTTTGACCTCGATCACGCGGCCGTCCGGGTCTGGCTGAGCCAGTTCACCGACAACCAACTGTCGGACGACCAAATCCATTTGATCCTGCGCCGCGCCACCGATCGCCAACTCGGCCAGCACGACATGCTCGAACAGCTGCGGATGCACCTGTTGGCCAACGCCGTCCAGCAAACCTCGGTCGCCGGCCTGTTCGCTTCGGGACGCACGACCATCCCGCCCGCCCAACAGTACGCCCTGTACCTGCGTCTGAACCAGCGTGCCGGAGCGGTCGCCTATCCGGTGTTGGTCGATGAGTACCTGGACCAAACCAATCCCGAACCCAGTGAAGCGGAAATTCAAGAGGTCTTCGAGGAAGGCAAAGAGGTCTATCCCGACGATACCTCCGACCGCCCCGGTTTCCGCCGCCGCCCCACGGCCACGTTTGAAGTCGTCTCCGGTAACTTCGACACCTTTATCGAACGCATGGCCGCCGAGGTTTCCGAAGAGGAACTGCGGGCGGAGTACGAGAAACAGGTCGCCGCCGGCGCGTTTGTGATCCCCGCCGAGGAAACGGCCCCGCCCGGGGAAACGCCCGAGAACCAAGCCGACCCCGCCGAACAGACGCCGGCCGAAGACGCTCCCATGCAGGACGCGCCTGCGAACGAACCGGCCACGGAAGAACCGGCCAGCGAAGAGCCGGCCAGCGAAGAGCCGGCCAGCGAAGAGCCGGCTGGTGACAAGCCGATGGAAGAGGAAGCTCCCGCCGCCGAAGAACCCGTCACCGAAGAGCCGGCCAGCGAAGAACCGGCAACTGAAGAGCCGGCTGGTGACGAGCCGATGGAAGAAGAAGCTCCTGCTGCGGAAGAACCCGACACCGAAGAACCGGCCTCGGAAGAACCTGCTAGCGAGGAACCAGCCGCTGACGAGCCCGTCGTGGAAGAGTCGCCCGCCGAGGACGAACCGGCTGGCGAAGAGGGAGAGGACCAGGCCTTGCGGTCGCAACCTCCAGCTGTCCAGCTCGTGGCGATGCGGGCTCAGGACACCTCCGAAGCGGATGCGGATACGCCCGAAGAAGCTCCCGCCAGCGAAGAAACTCCCGCAGCTGAGGAAACTCCCGCTGAGGAAACTCCCGCCGAAGAAACGCCCGCAGCTGAGGAAACTCCCGCTGAGGAAACTCCCGGCGAGGGTGAGCCGGAAGCGGCGGACGAGCCCAATGTGCGGCCCTTCGAAGAGGTGCGTGACCAGATCGCCCGACAGTTGGTGACCCCCGAGGCGTTCACGCAGGTGCGTGAGAATCTCGAGAAGGTCAAAGAGGTCATGCAGGATTACTCGGTCGACTACAACGTCTACCAAGCCGAACTCGAAGACGAAACGGCCGAAGGTCCGCCGCCGGAGCGGCCGGACATCGAAGCTTTGGCCGAGCAGTTGGGGCTGGATTACGAGAAGATCGGGCCTCACGACATCGGGTCGCTGCAGGAAACCGCCGTCGGTCAGTCGATGTCGATGACCGGTCAGTTCCAAGCCGGCGACAGCTTCCCGCAGCTGATGTTCGGCGGCGGCGAAGGTTTGTACTCGCCGGTCGAAACCACCAACTTCCGCAGCAGCCAGAGCTTTGTGTCTTGGAAGACCGAGCAGACGCCCGACAAGGTGCCGATGTTGGTCGAGGTCCGCGACGAGGTGATCAGCGCGATCCGTTACCGCGAAGCTCGTGAGTTGGCTCGGCAAGCCGCCGAAGAGTTGGCTGCCGAAGCCAACGAATCGGACAAGCCCCTGAAGGAGTTGGTTCCCGAGGACCGCAAGGAATTCGTCTACGACGACCTGGGCGAGTTCTCCTGGATGAACTGGCTCGGGCCGGGGCGGATGCCGATGATCTACAACCTGGAACAGCTGAACCGGGTCGGTGACGAGTTCATGCAGCAGGTCTTTACCCAGCCGATCGGTCATTGCGGCGTGGCGCCCAACCAGCCGGGCACGGTGTTGTACGTGGTCAAGACCACCAAGCGAACGCCTTCGCAGGAGGAGTTGCGAAAGCAATTCCTGCAGGCCACCGAACGCGATACCGTCCAGGGCATGATGACCCAGGAGACGATCGAGTTGAGCCAAGCGTACCAGCAGGAGTACCACGACAGCCTGGAGCTGCAGTGGAACAACCAAGAGTAACCCTCGTTCTGTGAGGGGGAACTCCCTTGAGTGCTGCCACGTTTATCAAGACGTTTTTATCTCACCCCGGGCAGGTCGGCGCGATCGTGCCGTCCTCCCGGTACCTGGCCGCCGAAATGGTGCACTGGATCGAGTGGCCCAAGGTGCAGGCGGTAGTGGAATACGGTCCTGGCACCGGAGTCTTTACCCGCTCGATCCTGCACTGCTTGCCGCCCGAGGCAAAATTCTTTGCGATCGAACGCTCGCCGGAGCTGGCCGCCGTGGTCCGCGACTGCTGCCCTCAGGCCAAGGTCTTCGAGGACAGCGTGGAGAACGTCGCCGAGCTGTGTCGGCAGCAGCAGATCGAACAGGTCGACGCGGTCCTCTGCGGGCTGCCCTGGGCTTCGTTTCCAGAACCGCTACAGGACCGCTGCCTTTCGGCCCTGATGGACGTGCTCCGGCCCGGCGGGCAATTCGTCAGTTTTGCTTACTGGCAGGGCATGGCGCTGCCGGCCGCGTGGCGTTTCCGCCGCAAACTGGACGAGTACTTCAGCGACGTGCACCGCAGCGCCACCGTCTGGCGCAATCTGCCGCCAGCGTTCGTCTATCGCTGCCGGCGCTAAACTGGAACGCTCGTAGCCGAACTCGCCGTAGCCGAACTCGTCAGAGTTGCGAGTTTGGCGGAATGATGCGGGTCAGGAGAGCTGAGATTGCAAATTGCAAATTGCAAAATGAACATTTCAAATCTGCTGACTCTAACGGAATCTATGTATGGCGCGGAGCGATAGAATGCAACATTCTCTCCCCTCTCCCCCGCGGCGCCGCGAGCGTCAGCGAGTGAAGCAGTGGTGGGAGAGGGGTCGGGGGTGAGGGGGCGAGCTCGGGTGCAACGGAATGACTGTTTGCGTACGGTTTCTACGCCGCGTCCCGCCACGATACACGCCACTGGCGTTGCTGCTCTGCTGGTCCCCGCTCACCCCCAACCCCTCTCCCCCGAATCCTGACTCGCTTAGGCTCCCCAGGATTCGGGGGAGAGGGGAGAAAACGATTTGGTCCCTACATAGATACCGCCGGAGTCAGCAAATCTCAAATCTCAGATCGAGCACGAGTACGAAGAACTCGCCACTTACAACTAACAACTAACAACTAACAACCAACAACCAACAACCGACAACCGACACCCCCCCTCATGACTTCCACTAACCCTGCTTCCACTCCCTCTTCGGCGCGGGTCCGCGTCTGGGCGGACGTGGGCGGCACGTTTACCGATTGCTTTGTCAGCGACGCCCGCGGACGACGTTCGACCAAGGTGCTCAGCAGTGGCGTGACCAAGGGACAAGTCGCCGAAGGGTTCGCGGTGGACGGCCGCACGGGGTTCATCGACCCGCGACGCCAGAGCGATCCGGAACGGTTCTGGGTGGGCTTTACCCTACGGCTGCTCGGCGATGACGGTACGGTTCACGCCGAGGCCACGGTGAGCGATTTCGATGCCCAGACGGGCCGCTTGGTGCTGGATCGCCGCTTGGACACCCCGCCGCCCGGTTCGCCCTATGAGCTGATTTCGACGTTACACTCCCCTGCCCTGGCCGTCCGCAAGCTGCTGGGCCTTCCGCTGGATCGACCGCTGCCGCCACTGGAGGCTCGGCTGGGAACCACACGCGGCACCAATGCCCTGCTGACCCGTCAGGGCGCGGCCGTCACGCTGCTGACCACTCGCGGCTTCGGCGACCAATTGCTGATCGGCGAGCAGGATCGGCCGGAATTATTTCAGCTGTGCATTCAGAAGCCGCCGCCGCTGACTCGCGACGTATTGGAGATCGATGAACGCCTCGATGCGGAAGGCAACGTGCTGGAAAGAATCGACGAAGCGGCCGCCGCGGCGGTGCTCCAGTCCGCTTACCGGCGCGGCGCTCGTACGCTGGCGATCAGTCTGTTGCACGCCTACAAGAATGACGTCCACGAGGTGGCACTCGAGCGGCTGGCCCGGCAGGTTGGTTTTCGAGATATTTATTTGTCCAGCCGCGTAGCGCCGCTGGTAAAACTGGTGGCTCGCACCGAAACCACCACCCTGGACGCCTACCTCAGCCCGATCCTGCAGCATTATGTGCAGGACGTTTGGCAGCAGCTGGGCGGCCCTGCCACAGCCGAGTTGTCGTGGATGACCAGCGGCGGAGCGCTGGTCGCCAGCGAGCATTTTCGCGGTGCCGACAGCGTCCTGTCCGGACCGGCCGGCGGCGTCGTGGCCCTCCAGTCCCTGGCGCACCAGCACCGCCTACGCGACGGCGTGATCGGGCTGGACATGGGCGGTACCAGTACGGATGTCAGCCTGTACGACGGTCGGCTGCGGCGGCAATTCGAATCGCGCAAAGCCGGCGTACGAATGCTGACGCCGATGATGGCCATCGAAACCGTGGCCGCCGGCGGCGGTTCGATCTGCCGCGCCGAGGGTGGCCGGTTGTTGGTCGGGCCGGACAGCGCCGGCGCGGACCCCGGTCCGGCATGCTACGGCCGCGGCGGACCGTTGACCGTGACGGATCTGAACCTGGTCCTCGGCCGGATCGCTCCCGAACGTTTTCCCTTTCCGCTCGACCGCGACGCGGCCGTTGCCCGCTTGCAGGAAATCGTCGACCGCCTGCCTCGTCCGGAATCCGGATCGGGCCCCCTGCCCGGCGACGGCCCCCAATACCTGTTGCTGGCCGAAGGGTTTTGGAAGATCGCCGTCGGCCACATGGCCGAAGCGGTACGCACCATCACCACGGCCGAAGGCGTCGACGCCCGGCCGTTGACCCTGGTCGGCTTTGGCGGCGCGGCCGGACAACACCTGACGGCCGTCGCCTCGGCGCTGGACATGCAACGCGTATTCGACCACCCCGACGCCAGTTTGCTGAGCGCTCTGGGCATGGGCATGGCCGATCAGGGTGTGTCTCGAGCGGTCGGGGTCTACCAACCGCTCGACGACGTCCGCGAGGAACAGCTGGCCCGCTGGCAAGCCGACCTCCAGCGGCAGACCAGCGAACTGTTGAAACGGGATGCGGCGGACGAGTCCGGCCAGCGGCGGTGGACGGTCGAGATGCGCTACCAGGGCACCGAAGCGTCCCTGGAACTGCCGCTGGAACCACGAACCAGCTTGCCGCAGCGGTTTGCTTCTGAGCATCGCGATCGCTTTGGGTACGAGCGGCCGCAGCATGCGCTGGAATGGGTCAGTCTGCGGCTGGAGCATCGTCTGGTGACGCCCGGACCGCCGGCGGTGTCTGCCGTCGAAACGACTTACCAGCCCGAACCGCAGAGCCACGGCGAGCTGTTCTACGAAGGACGCTGGATTCGCGCGGCGCGACTGGATCGCCAGCGGCTGCGGCCCGGCGCACACATCGCCGGCCCGGCATTGATCGTGTCCGATACCAGCACCCTGGTCGTTCATCCCGGTTGGTCGGCCACCATGCAAGCGGATCACTCGCTGTTGGCCCAGCGTACCGCACCCCAGCCGTCGGACGCGCCGCTGGTGAGCGATGAACAGGGTGCCGCCCCGGAAGTCGATCCGGTGCTGGTTGAAATCGTGGGCCGGCGGCTGCAGGGGATCGCCGAATCGATGGGCGAGGTCCTGCGGCGAACGGCGGAGAGCGTCAATGTCAAGGAACGACGCGATTACAGCTGCGCGGTGTTTCGCGGTGACGGCTCGCTGGTCGCCAACGCCCCTCACGTGCCGGTGCATCTGGGTGCCATGGGCCATACCGTGCGGCATCTGATCGAACGTTACCCGACCATGTATCCGGGCGACTGCTACGTGACCAACGATCCCTTCGCCGGCGGCTCGCACCTGCCCGACGTGACCGTCATCGCGCCGGTTTTCGTCGATCCTCAGGCGACCGCTCCGGCGTTCTTCGTGGGCAGCCGCGCTCACCACGCCGAGATCGGCGGCGTCACACCCGGTTCCATGCCGCCGGCCGCGGGATCGTTGGCCGAAGAAGGCGTGTGGCTGCGCGATGTGGCGCTGATGCGCCGGGGCGTCGACGGCGAAGCGGAACTGCGGCGACGGCTGACCGAGGCCCCGTACCCGACGCGTGCGATCGGCGAAAACCTGGCCGACATCGCGGCCCAGCGCGCCGCCGGACACCGGGGCGCGGGCGATGTCGTCGCGCTGGCCGAAAAACTCGGCGGAGCCGCCGTGCTGGAAGCCTGCATGCAGCAGTTGCAGGAGATCTCTCGCCAGGCCGTCGTCCGCTTTGCCCGATCCCGGTTCCCCGACGCCGGCCGCCTGAACTTTCAGGATCAACTCGATGACGGCACGCCGATCGCGGTCACCATCACGATCCCCCCGCGGCCTGCCGCAGCGACGTCGCAGCAAGCCGGCGACGCCGCCGAGGAAAAAGCGATGACGATCGACTTTACCGGCACGGCCGACGTGCATCCCAACGGTTTCAATGCCACGCCGGGAATCGTCACCGCGGCCGTCCTGTACGTGCTCCGCTGTGCCATCGATCGACCGCTGCCATTGAACGAAGGCTTCATGCAGGCGATCGATCTGGTCCTGCCACCGGGCTTGTTGAACCCGCCGCACGAGGCGGATCCGCGGCGCTGTCCCGCCGTGGTCGCCGGCAATGTGGAAACCAGCCAGCGTGTGGTCGACGTGTTGCTGGGCGCGTTGGAATTGGCTTCGGCCAGCCAGGGGACGATGAACAACGTTTTGATCGGAGACCCGTCCTTCGGCTATTACGAAACCATCTGCGGCGGTTCCGGAGCGACCGGTGAAGGCGCCGGCGCCGACGCCGTCCACACGCACATGACCAATACGCGCATCACCGATCCGGAGGTCTTGGAGAGCCGGTATCCGGTGCGGCTGTGGCGGTTTTCCATTCGCACCGGCAGCGGCGGATCGGGACAGCATCGTGGCGGCGACGGCGTGATTCGCCAGTGGGAGTTCCTGCGGCCGTTGACGCTGTCGTTGTTGACGGGCCGTCGCGGCGAGCACCGCCCGTATGCGCTCTCCGGCGGCGAGAGCGGCGCGAGCGGAGCGAACTGGTTGCACGCTGCCGATGGCCGGCGGCGAGCCCTGTCGGCTTGCTGTACCCTGGACGTCCAACCCGGCGACCAGTTGATCGTCGAAACCCCCGGCGGCGCCGGCTGGGGTAAACCGTAAATCGCCCAGGCGCTATCCCGCGGTTGCCCACCCCCATCAGCCGCCAGGGCGCTAGCCCACGGTTCCATCAGCCGCCAGGGCGCTAGCTCAATGCCACTTCCTTTGTAGCGGAACGGCGCGAGCCGTCCGGTTTTGCGGTGCGAATCTTCACACACCGGGCGGCTTGCGCCGCTCCGCTAACGCTTCAATCGCAAGCGATGGTGAAAGTAGATGGCATTGGGCGCTAGCCCACGGTTCTCGTCGCACGCCAACAACCGGGGCGTTCGCCCAAACGGCTCCTCTGCGCGGACCGGCGTGCTGACCTGCGATACAATCGACATCCGCGAAACCCTCGCCCCTCGCCCCTCGCCACTCATCACTCGCCACTCGCCCCATGTTCGACTCCGAGTTCCTCAAACGCCTGGAATACCTCTCGCTGCTTTCCAAGCGGGTGTTCAACGGACAACTGCTGGCCCAGCGGCGGAGCAAACAGCTGGGCGGGGGCGTGGAGTTCGCCGATCACCGCGACTACCTCCACGGCGACGATCTCCGTTACCTGGACTGGAATGTCTACGCCCGTCATGGGGATCTGCTGCTGAAGCGGTTCCAAGAGGAGCAGGATCTGTACGTGTACTTGCTGTTGGATGTCAGCGAGAGCATGAATACGGGCGAGCCAAATAAATTTCTGTTTGCCCGGCAATTGGCGGCGGCCCTGGCCTACATCGCGCTGGCGGACTTGGACCGCGTCAGTATCGTGGCTTACGCGGACGAGATCGTCGACACGCTGCCGATCATGCGGGGCAAGGACAACGTGCTGGGACTGCTGCGGTTTCTGGAGAATTTGAAAACCAGCGGACGCTCGACCGACTTGGCGGCCGTGGCCAGCCAGTTCGGACGACAGGCTCCGCGGCGCGGCATCGTCCTGATCCTCAGCGACTTGTTCGATCAGGACGGCTTTCGCAGCGGCATCGATCGACTTCGTCACCAGCGTTTCGATCCTTCGGTGCTTCAGGTCCACAGTGCTCAGGAAGCCGACCCGGGACTGCTGGGCGACGTCCAGCTGGAAGACGTGGAAACCGGAGCCCAACGACTGGTCACGATCACCGAAAGCAAACGCGAAGCCTACCGCCGCCGCTTTGCCGCCTTCAACGCCGACGTCCAGCAGTATTGTCGCACCTATGGGCTGAGCCACACGCGAGCCTGTTCCGATGTGCCCTTCGATGCGGTACTGTTGAAGATGATGCAGGCGTCGATCTGAATCAGCCGCCTCCTTCATTTTATTCCTTTTTCGAAATCGCTATGTCCGAACTGGAACACCAGCACCTGGTGCCCTCACGCACTCGTCAGGTGGTTGCCGAGAACTGGCGCCGCGTCCGAGACGAGGTCGCCGGCGCCGCCGTCGCCGCCGGCCGGCAACCCGAACAGGTACGCATCGTCGGCGTCACCAAGTATGTCGATGCGGTCACGGCCGCCGCCCTGGCCTGGGCCGGCTGTACCGATCTGGGCGAGAACCGGCCGCAAAGCCTGTGGGACAAAGCCCAATGGTTCGAACAGCACTGGCCGCCGGCTACGCCCGAGTCGCCAGCGGGGCCCGAGTCGCCAGGGGAACCCGAGTCGCCCATCGAGGCGGTGCGCTGGCACATGATCGGACACCTGCAGCGGAACAAGGCTCGCCGCACCGTGCCGCTGCTCTCGTTGATGCACAGTCTGGACAGTTTGCGACTGGTGGAGACGGTGGGCCAAGAAGCCGCACGAGCCGGGGGCACGTTGGACGTGCTGTTGGAAGTTAACGTGACGGGCGACGAGGAGAAAACGGGGATTCCGCCCGAACAGGCGCCGGCGGTGATCGAAGCGATTCAGGCTCAGGATGCCCTCCGGCTGTGCGGCGTGATGGGCATGGCCGGGCTGGGAACCAGCGGCGACCAGAGCCGTGGTCAATTCGAGAAGATTCGTTCACTGCGTGACACCTGGCAATCACAATACGGTATCCTGTTGCCGGAATTATCGATGGGGATGAGCGGTGATTTTGCGGAGGCGATCGCCGCGGGCGCCACCCTGGTTCGCATCGGTTCGCGTTTGTTTGAAGGCCTGTAGGAAACCGACTATGACGACTCGTATTGCACTATTGGGCGGTTTTCTGGGCGCGGGCAAAACCACGCTGATCGCTCAGGTCGCGCGGCGTTACGCCGCGGCGGGCAAGCGAGTCGGGATCGTGACCAACGACCAGGCGGCCGGATTGGTCGACACCCACCATCTCGAGGACCAAGGTTTCGACGTCGGCGAAGTTTCCGGAGCGTGCTTTTGCTGCAGTTTCGACAATCTGGTCGAAACCGTGGCAAGCTTGGCTGGCGAGAATCCGCCGGATCTGATCCTGGCCGAACCGGTCGGCAGCTGTACCGATCTGGTGGCGACGGTCGTTCTGCCGCTGCAGCAGATGTACGGCGACCGCTTCGAACTGGCTCCCTTCGGTGTCCTGCTCAAACCCAGCCACGGGATGCGCATCCTCCAGCCGCAGTCGGGCCGCAGCGGGTTTTCGGCCGACGCGGAGTACATCTTTCGCAAGCAATTGGACGAAGCCGATTATCTGATGATCGGACGCAGCGACCAGCTGTCGCCGCAGCAGATTGAAACGTTTCGCGAGTTGTTGGCCGAAGCGGCGCCGAACGTGCCCGTGTTGGCGATCAGTCCCAAGACGGGCGAGGGCGTGGACGATGTGATCGGTTATCTGCAATCGCCGCAGACGGCCGGCCGCCGCGTGCTGTCGATCGATTACGAACGTTACGCCGCGGGCGAAGCGGAAATGGGCTGGGTGAATCTGTCCGCCACCGCGGAACCGACCGAGCCGGCCCAGCAGGCTCAGGCCAACCAACAGCACGACCTGGATTATCTGAGTCAATCCTTGGTGGCCAATATCGCCCAGCAGATCGCCTTGGCCGGCGGCGAAATTGCGCATCTAAAAGCGTCCTTGTCCGGCGACGGCTGCACGGCCGTGGCCAACATCGTCAGCACCGATGGCCAGCTGGACATCGGTCTGGCAGCGGGCCGGCCGGTCGCCGCGCCGCTGCAGATCATCGTCAACGCTCGGGTCGCCATGGATCCCGACCAGTTGGAAACAATCTGCACCTCGGCGACCGAGCAATTGCTCGCCTCGACCGGTTTGCAAGCCTCCGGTCTGTCCGCTCATTCGCTGCGCCCCGGCGCCCCCCAGCCCACGCATCGTCTTAATGCCTAAGTGGCATAGGCTTCCCGCCTGTGGATCGTAGTGTGACTCTCCCAGTCATGTTGCCTCCCGGTCTGGGTTGGGACATCCGAGCGACTATTGTGGCACAACGAATGCAGCTTCGGGTCCGACGAGATGCAGTGGGGTGCACTGTGTCGAACACCTTTATTGGACCCAAGGAGTGCACGAGATGACCAAGTATGGTTTCCTAGCAACAATGGCGGCTTTAGTCAGCTTTGCCGGTACTTCGGCGGTGACCGCCCAGCAGCCCGGCTCGCCGACATTGCAGCCACCGGCGGCGAATCAGCAGGACGATCGCCAACCGACGCGAACGCAAAACGATCAGGACCGCCAACGCGGCGACGATCGAAATCAGGCGGACGGCGCCGAGCAACGCCGTCAAGACGAGCAACGCCGTCAAGACGAGCAACGCCGTCAAGACGAGCAACGCGATCAAGCGGATGCATCGGATGAAGCGAACGAGTCCTATGAAGCTCGTCGCGTTTCCAGCGATCGCGCCCAACACGGTGCGTTAACGGTCAAAGAAGCGATCGTTAAAAAGCTGATCAAAAGCAACGAAGCCGAGATCGAGCTGGCGAAGATGGCGATGGACAAGACCGACAACCAGCAACTCAAACAGCTGACGCAGATGATCGTTCGCGATCACCAGCAGTTGAATGAGACGCTGCGTCAGTTTTCCTCGCACGGAGCTAGTGACCGCGACCATTCCCGCACTAGCAGTGCCCAGCCCGGCACGACGACCCAGCCCGGCACGACGACGCGGCCCGGCGTGACGACCCAGCCCGGCGTGACGACGCGGCCCGGTATCGCGGGGCAGCCCGGCGTGCCGACGCAGCCTCGAACCACCACGCCGCCGCTGCGCTCGAGCGAAGATCCTTTGCTTGCTGCGAACGACCGCACGCAAACGCACCAGGCGCAACGTCCGCGTCTGGATGCCTCGTCGGCAACGGTTCCCCAGGAATTGCAGCAGATCGCTTCGCAGGCTTGCGACAACGCGCTGCAGATGACCAAAGAAATGCTCAAAAACTACGACGGCCAGGATTTCGATATGGCCTTCCTCAGCCAGCAAGCGGTCGCTCACACGATGGCCGTTGCGGAACTGCAGGCCATCGAAAGCACGGGCCCCGAAGAGCTGCAGCCGGTGGCTCAGAAAGCTCTAAGTGCTGTCAAAAAGCACCTGGAGCAGACCAAGCAGCTGGCCAAGAAGCTGGAAGATGATCGTCGCAACCGCGATCGCTCCTAGTCCAGCTGGCCGGTTTTGAAGCAATTCGGTGCGTCCCGCCGACCGGCGGGACGCACCTATTTTTTTCCCAAAGCAGCTCGGCTGTCCCAGCCGAAAAGCCCTGAAAAATAGTAGCTCGGCTGTCCCAGCCGAGACGAGGCATAGTAGCTCGGCTGTCCCAGCCGAGACGAGGCATAGTAGCTCGGCTGTCCCAGCCGAGACCACTGGTTTCACAGGCTGGAAGCCTATGCCACTAAGCACGTCGCAACATTTCATTCGGCTTTACCCTCCCGCTGCGCGGGAGGGTGTTGTCGCGGGGTTTCACCGAAAGATTCATGCCGACGTGCCTAGCACGAGAAACATCGGCCCGCACCGCGACGCCTGCGTTCTGCGTACGACAGTCCTACTCTGTGGCACTCTCGTCCGCTTCGGGTTTGCGGCGAACCTCGATGTCGATCTGCTCGTCCACCTTTTCGGCCGCTCCCTTGACGCCTTCGACGGCCCGGTTCGTATCGTCCTGAATCTCCTGAGTGTCCAGCTGGATAGCTGGGTTCCCGTCATTGGTGCTGAACTTCAGCCAGCCCAGCAGCACGAGGACCAATAGAATGACAACAATGATCACAACGGCACGCATGACGGATTCCTTAAACGCGTTGCAGCACGTGAGTATCGGCTAGCGATCGCTGTCGATTCGAACATCCACTTCGCCGGTTTCGACGTTGCGTTCGACCTCCACGTTGCCGTCGGACGTTTCCACATCCAGCAGCGTCTCGGTCTTGTCTTCACAACCAACGAATGTCAAGCCGGCAACCAGCAGCAAGCCCATAAACAACGAACGCATCATTCAACCGACTCCAGGACAGTCGCTCCACAGCTTGCTGCGGAGCGAAAGGCGATTCTCACACGCTCGGCCACCGCGGCCGAGTCAAAGCACCGTTCGTGGCCGAGGGAGGCCACGTTATCTATCGCTTCTTCTTCAGGTTCGGACGTTTGCGCTGGGCCGGACGCGGCGCCGGTGGCGGTTCGTTGGCGATCCGCTCACGCACTCGATCGGCAAAGCTTTTGGATCCACTGCCGCCCGCGCCTTGCGGCCCCGCGGCGACCGAATCGCCCGCTCCGGCCAATGCCAGAGACCCTTCTCCCTTGGGCGGCAACGACTTCTTGACCAGCTTCCGTTCGGCGATGCCCCACAGGCTGCTGGTGATGAAGTAGATACACAGGCCGCTGGGCACGCGGAAGAACAGAAAGCCCATGAACAACGTCATGAAGGTCATCACCTTCTGGGTCATCGCCGTTTGTTCGTCGGTGGCCGGCGGCATGAACATTTTCTGCTGCAACAGGAACAGGACCATCACGATCATCGGCAGAATGTTGAAGTACGGTCCCAGCCATCCGGTGCCGCGTCCGGCAAAGTATTCCCACATCCAGTCGCCCCAGTAAGCCAGCATGTCCGGGGCGGCCAGGTTGCTGCACCACTGCAGGGCCGGGCTGAGGGCGGCTTGCCGCAGTTCGATGTCGACCGACAGGCAGCGATACAAGCCGATGAAGATCGGCAACTGGATGAACATCGGCAAGCAACCGGACAACGGATTGAAGCCGGCTCGCTGCTGAAGCTCGCGCTGAGCTTTCAGGCGGGCTTCGATATCGTCTTTGTACTTCTCGCCGATCTTCTTCAGCTCCGGCGCCAACTCCTGCATCTTCTGGGCGTGCACCGCCGCTCGGCGGCCCAGCGGAAACATCAGCAGACGCACCATCAGGGTCAGCAGCACGATCGCCACGGCGTAGTTTTGCACGATCATTTTCAACAGGTGCAGCAACTGCTGCAGCGGCCGGGCGATCATCGAGAACCATCCGTAGTAGATGGCGTCGGACAACCCGTACGTGGCCAGCAGCTCTTCTTGTTTGGGGCCGGCGAACATACGCACGCGGTGTTTCAGCGACTCTCCCGGAGCGACCGAGACGCTTTGGCTGTCCAGGAAAAACGACGTGTTGGCGGCTCGTTCCTTGTGTTTGGGCAAGTCCGATACGTCGGCCACCAGCGTCGCGCCAGCTCGCTTGTATTGATCAAACGACGCTTCGCCTTCGGGCAGGTAGGCCACCGTAAAGTACTGTGCGTCGACGCCGATATAGTTCAGGCTTCGTGAAGCTTCGGAGTCTTGCGGGGCGAATAGCACCTTGGCGGGCCCGCTCGTCTTGTCGCGGGCTTCCTTGATCAACGGGTATGTGCCCCACAGCACGTGACCGTCGGCGGCCGTGCGGTAGATCACGTCGCGAGCGCCGGCACCGCCAAAGTTGGGGCTGATCTTATTGGAATACCACCAGCCCTCGAGCGTGATTCCGTTGGGGCCTTCCAGTCGATAGGCCAGCTCCTGAGCCTCTTCACCCTGGTTCTCCACGCCGACTTCCATGTCGATGATGTAGCTGCCCGGCTGGAGCGTGTAGCTGTGCAGCAGATCCACCGGAGCGGCTTCCATGCGATCCAGGGCTCGGCGCGAGACCGGCAAGCGGTAGGCGGCGGTCTGCGGCCCAATATCGGCGCTGGGCTGTTCGACCACGTCCCAGATTTCGCGGTGCTGCGTGGGCAGCGATGGCATCTCGCGATCGCTCTCTTTCAGCTCGCGGTTGCCCACCCCGGCCAGGGTCATCAGGCAGGACAAGCGATCGAGGTTGCCTTCGATCTCGTCGGCACCGCCGCGGCTGGACATGCGGATCAGGTCCAGTGGGTGTTCGGTCAGCGTAACTTCATACTTCAACGGTTGCTCGTCCCGCAGGACCGTCAGCGTGGCCGGTTTGCCGGGTTCGATCTCCGTCAGGACCGCTTCGTAGGCCAGCCGATCGGCGACCGAGACCTCGTTGACGGCGGTGATGATATCGCCGGCCTGCAGGCCATCGGCGATGCCGTCCTGCAGCGAACGAGCCAGGGCGACTGGCGTACCCGGGCCGATCACGTTGACCCGAGCGCCGTCGCGGTCGTCCAGATTCGTCAGGCCCATGTAACCGGCGTAGCCACCCAACACGTCGACGCGGCGGTATTTCAGCCGACCGTTCTCTTTCCGCTCGGTCAGCTCCACCCGTTCGATGCCCGCCCCGCGGCTGTTCAGATACACCAGCATCAAGAATCCGCTGTTGGGGTCGAACGAACCCAGTGTCTGGTAGCTGGCCTTCTCGGGACGCGGCGGTTCTTCGATCGCATCTTCGGCATCCGGATCCGCATCGGGGACCGCCAAGTCGGCGTCGGGCAGGGCGTCGGCGTCCGCATCGGCGACCACATCCGCATCCCCGTTGCCGGGCAGGTTCTGGTTCCGCGGCGGGCCAAACATGCCGTTGAGGGCGATATAGATGAATAGAAAGGCGGTCGAGGCGATGACCCAAGACAGGAGACGGCGTTCCACGGGCTGAGCGATCCGAGTGGGGAGAGGGAGCTTTCGCAAGCAATTCGACAATGAGTGGTTGGCAAGGTATTCTGCCGGTCCGAAGGGATATTGGGAACCCGAAAACGATTGTCGCGCCCGAGGAAGGTGCGGAAAGGCCCCAAAAGCGAGCGGTAAAACCGGACACAGCCGAAAAACCCTGTTTTCTGGGGATTTTCGCGAACCAGCCAGCGGCTCCCATTGCAGGCGGGGGCTACGGGCCGCTAAGATTACCAGCCTTACACGGCGAGCGGTGCGCAGGGACCACAGCGATGGTTTCAGGCACAGGCTTTGCGGTTGTTTTGTTAGAAATTTTGAGGAGTATCGTCTGACCTATGCACTGGAGAATCGATGGTTAAGTTAGTCGTCCGTGACCGTGAAAGCATTCAGGAGGCCGTCCGCCGTTTCCGCAAACTGGTCGAGCGTAGCGGAATCAAAAAAGAAATGCGTCGCCGCGAGTATTATGAAAAGCCCAGCGAAACCAAGCGTCGAGCACGCTTGCGAGCCGAGCGCCGCGGTCGTCGGACACGTATGCTAGCTGGTGGTTAAGCCGGTCTTAACCGCCGAGCCCGCCTGGAACGTTCAAGTCGCTTGAATGTTCAAGTCGCAGGGCCAGCATGACCGAAAGCAACGATCCGGGGAACCGAACCCAAGGGTTCCCCAGAGTGTCATCGAGAAAACCCGCTGAGTTGCCCGTGGCGGTCCAAGGCTGTCCGGCAACTCAAGGTCCTCACCCAAGGGCGATTAGCTCAGTTGGCTAGAGCGCTTCGTTTACACCGAAGATGTCGGGGGTTCGAGTCCCTCATCGCCCACTCTCTTTTCTGGTAGTGGCATAGGCTTCCAGCCTCTTAGCTGAACCGCAAGGTGCCAGGCTCGAGCCTCTTGCCGTCTCAACTAGTGGCATGGGCTTCCAGCCTGTGAACTGGGTCGCTAGACGCCAGCCTCACCTGCGAGCCCCACGAACCGGCGGCGAATGCTTTGCCGCTCACCGCTGCGTCGACGCTGTCGGCTCCATCGACGATCCCGCTCGCGCGTTCGGTTTCGGACCGTTGGCTTGCCGCATTCCTTGGATCTGATGGATTGACTCGGTTAAGGTGATAATTGGCAGTGTAGGCTTGCTGGTTCGAGTCAATCCATGGGGTGCCTACTGGGTGCACTGGCCGGAAGAGCCCCTGACGCGTATCGAGGGGGGCAATGCACATCAACTCTCATCGTCCGTTGGCGGTCGAAACGCTGGAGTCGCGACGTTTGCTTGCTGGCGTGACGTTGATCACGCACGGCTTTAAAAGCGATGCCGACGGCTGGGTGGCGGCCATGGCGAAGGCGATCGGCCAGCGACAGGACCTGGATATCGACCAGGCGACCTACCGGGTGGTGGTTACCGATCCGGGCGGCGAGGGCGGACCGCTGGACGTCGTCAGTACAAAGCACAGCGGACCGGATCCCACTGCCGCGACGACGCCAAACCCGGAGATCACGCTGCTGTTGGATTGGTCCGATGTGGCCGGGTCGTTGTTTGGATCGGCACGCAGCACCGACGACGTGGCGTCCGCGGTCGCCGAGCAATTGGTCACGCCTGGCTTCCTGGCCGACCTGTCGGCGCCGCTGGTCGAATTGCCGATGCACCTGCTGGGACACAGCCGCGGGGCGTCGTTGGTCGGCCAGCTCGCACACCAGCTGGGCCAGCGCGGTATCTGGGTCGATCAGGTGACCAGCTGGGACCCGCATCCGGTCGACGGCATCCGCGAACCGGCACTGTTCGACCGGGACTACGGCGATGCACCGATGCGGCGCTATGAGAACGTCGCCTTCTGGGACAACTACTGGCGCACCCAAGGCGAGAGCTCGTTGGATTTCACCGGCGAACCGGTCGTCGGTGCGGCTGATCTACAGCTCGCCGAATCCGTACTGTCCGCCGGCGGCTACAACAACGAACACTCCGACGTTCACCTCTGGTACCACGGCACGATCGACCAGTCGCTCGACCCGGCGGCCGACGATGGTTTCGAGGCCGTGCCCAGCAGCTGGTACGGTGGCCCGCATCCACGGCGTGATGAGGCCGGATACGCTTACCGGCTGAAAGCGACCGGCGAGCTGCCGCCGGCAGGCCTGTTGCCGGAGCTGGGCGGCAGGGCCGAAACGATTGGGCTGGATTGGAGCGAAGCTGTCTGGCCGAACGTAATGGAGCTGAGCGTCGAGAACCACCTGAGCAACGTCAACCACCTGAGCAACGTCGACGGGGAAGCGACCTTCGATGCCGGTCAGGCAATGGCGGTTCGTTACTTTCATGCCGACGCCGACAGTGGAGCGACGATCACGCTGTCACTGGATGTTGACCAAAATCCCTTGAATGACAACGCAGTGGCGTTGACCGAAGACGTCGTCGAGGCATCTGTGCGCCTGCGAATGAATCAAAGCCTGCTGCCGACCTCCAGTGTGGCCGCGGGCGTGTACTATGTTACCGCCCAGACGACCGATGCCGCTGGCCGCACCCGCTACACTTACGCTCGCAATCCCGTCCGCTTGCTACCGATCGCCCCGGATCTCGAGAGCTACGTCGACATCTCTGACGGACAGACCCTGGATGTATCGGCTGCCTCGATCCTAACCGAACAACCGCTGACGCGACGTTTGTATGTCAACCGTGGGGCGGCGGGCGAGCTGAACACGTTCGAACCCTGGCAGGCGTCGGTTCCACGATTTACGGGCGGCCGGTTGTACCATCGGGGCCATACCGAGGTGGCGGGACAAACGGTCGAGTTGTTCGTGGCCACGGATAACGCCTGGTCGAACCCCTACCGTGCGGTCGACGTGGACGGCAACGGAAGAGTCGAACCGATCGACGTGTTGTATCTGATCAACGCGTTGAATCGAGCTCGCACGAGCAGTTTCGCGGTCGTGCAACCTTTGACGGACAGCGAAGCTCCGTCGCGGTTTCTCGATGTGGACGACGACCGTCTGATCACCCCCACCGATCCGCTGTTGGTGGTGAACTGGTTGAATTACCAGAATCGTTTGCGTCGTGGTGGGGTATGACAGCCAGGAGCCTCACCTCGTTAAGGCAGGCGTTCGATTTCGCGAATTCTCTGTTCGATACCCGTGGCTTTTTCGGTGCGGCCTTCATGGCGAAGGATCTGAAGTTCGTTTTCGAGCGACTGCAGCAGAGACGCCTTGTCGCCGCGCAGGCGGAACTTTTCCTGGGCCGCATGGAGTGCCTTCAGCCGCAGGTCGGTATCACCGATGATCAGTTGGGTCAGAGCGAGGTCGGCTTCCGCTTCGTCTCGCGTCGGCCAATCGGCCGAGCCCGGCTGGTGGAGAGCTTTGTGCAGCATGGCCGCTCCCTGTTCATAGGCTCCGGACTTCAACTTGGCGATTCCCAGCGAGGCCGCCGCTGCCGAAGCAACCGACGGATTTTTGCTGGACGCCGGACCGGCTAACAGTGTCGCCGCCGCCTCGTCCTGGCCCAAGGCGGCCAAGCATTCGCTCTGTGCAATTCGCAGCCACATCACGTCGTCGCCGCTGGCGAAACCTTCCGCCTTTTTAAAGTTTACGAGGCCGAGCTCGGGCTGCGAATTGTGGTACAGCGTCGCGCCGATGCTGCTGTACAGGACTTGCTCGGTAGACAATTGTTCGGATCTCTCAAACCCCACGGGCATGCAGAACGCGGCCAGGGATGCGGCCGTGTGGGCGGGCCAAGCCGTGGCCTCGGGACGCTGTTCATCGACTCGCAGCCAATAGTTGGCATTCAACGGACGCAGAGTGGCACGATGGTTCGCCAACTGATTCTCTACGGACGCCACCCACGCCTGTTGCGCTTCCCGGGGGCGGCCAGCTCGGTTCGCCGTGGTCGCTACCATCAACCAACATTCGGCTGCTCGCCCCGTCGGTGCGTGGTGGTCTAGGCATTAGATCGCCCCTCGAAAAGCAGACGATGCCGTTCTATCCCCAAACCTTGATAACCATCAAAGAGGCCTGCCCCTTTGTTCGACTGACCCCTCGGTTCGAAGCTCGCCGGTTCCGGCGGTCAAAGCAGGCATTGCACTTGGACGTTGTATTCGAAATCGAATCCGCGATCGGGTCCGGAGCGCAGGGGAGCGATAACGCCGTTGGTGATGGTCACTCGACCGACATCCGCGGAAAAGCCGGCCGCCGCGTTGAGAATATCGGTTCGCGGATCACCGTTGCCCACGGAGCTGAACTGCGGAAACACCGTCCCGGCCCCGGCGCCTACCTGCTCGAGCGGAATGAACGACGTGTTGGCGCGTTGCAACGTGGTCGTGTAGTGCAGCTCGAACAACGAGCGAATATTGGACACCGGGCGACTGGTGTCGCGGTCCGTCAGACGATACCCGACGCCCAGATTCACCCGCAGCAGGGTTTGAGCAAACACATCGACCTCGGCCGGCTGGTTGTTGGGAGTGTTGAAATCCAGGAACCCCGCGTCGACCCCGTTGAAAGTGAAATCCGTCGCTCCGCTACCCACCGCTGACAGGGTCGAGGGATTTGCGGCGACTTCGACCTGCAGGAATCCCTGGTGGTACCACCGCGAATCTCTCGCTTGCGGCCGCATGATCCAAGCCGCGAACGGTGACAGATACACCGTCTCGTTGGAGTAGCTGTAGTCGAACACCGAGGTGGTGCGGGCGAACAGCCCCGGTATCAGGTCGCTCGCTACGGTCGTCCGTGCTCCCAATCGATACCGCACGTCTTCGGCCGTGGGCAGGGTCACGCCCAGGCCTCCGGTGAACACCACTTGCTCGGAATGGTGGAGTAACAGTTTGGTGATGATCGCAACATTGCCTAGACCCACCTCACGTTCTTCGCCCGCTACCAAATCGGCGATCCCCGTTACCTCATCGACGATGCTGATGAAATCCGAACGCAGCCGATACTCCGTTGGCAGACGCACTTCGACGCTGCCGATCCCATCGCAAAAGGTGCGTTCGTAACCCAGCATATGGCGATCCAGGTCGTAGACCTCCTCAAACTGATAAACCTTCAG
Source organism: Roseimaritima sediminicola (assembly GCF_009618275.1). Classification (GTDB taxonomy): domain Bacteria; phylum Planctomycetota; class Planctomycetia; order Pirellulales; family Pirellulaceae; genus Roseimaritima; species Roseimaritima sediminicola. Next base: position 224,102 of record NZ_WIAD01000002.1, on the reverse strand, counting down.
GTTGGTACTGTTACGGAAGTGGCGATAACTGTAGTAGATGCGGTCGACCGGCAGGGCGGTGTTGTTTTCCGAAATATTCAAACGGCTGCAGGTCAAAGTGGGATGACCGATATCCGCGTTGACAATGCCTCGCTGGGAGAAACAGGTGCCCGACCCGGTGTCGCCGATCATAAAAGGGATCGTCGCGAGGCTGGCGACCGCACCGCTGGTGGCGACGCTGCTGAACCGCGAACGCTGCCGAGTCCTGGATCGGGTGGCGGCCAAGGATTCGGATCGCGACCGCGTCGATGGTCGCGCGGAAGTTCCCAAGGAGCCGCGGTCAAACAGCTCGACATCGGTAACCGGTCGGGGAAGCTGCAGCAGCGATGTCGACGCACCGGTACCGTCCGTCCCGGCTTCGTTATCGCCGTCCGCTGGGGAATCCTCGAGAGCGAGCGGAGTTGCTTGCCCGACGATGCCGTCTGAGGATTGAGCATCCGCCGGGCGGGCGATGAGTGCGACTGCGGTAACCGCCATCAGCACGCGGGCAGCCGGCACCAAACGCCGAAAGATACAGTTTGTGAACGCCATTATCCGATTCCGGCTCAAGTCCGTTTGATGCCATAGCAGCGGTATCGACAGCGCGGACGCACCGAATCGTTGCAATCCGTCTAAGAGCCAAAGGTCTTTCGGTCGCCGTCTAGGGCTGTGCCGAGCGTAACGATCATGCGGGCAAGCGAATCAGGGACAGCGGCGTCGCCGGTCCTGCTGAGCCGTCCGCAGGAGCGGGGCCTCACCGCGATGACGCTGCGTTCGGCTCGACTTTCGGCTTGGACCCAACGGGCTCTTCGTACAACTTGGCCAGCTCGATGGCGATCGTTTCCAGGGCCTCGTAATACGCGTCCTCGGACAGCTCGGTCTTTCGCATCCGCAGCGTTTCCAGCTGGCCCTCCAGGGCGTCGCGGCGCGTCCTCGCTTGACGGCTCAGCGGAGGTTGGTCGCGCGCCACCAGCGCTCGGTATCGGGCTCGTCCCCCGTCGACCGCTTGATCGCTCTGCGGGCGTTTGATAACTCGAGTCCCAGAAAAGAACTCCGGCGGGGTCCCCACGCCGTCGCCGTTGTCATCCAGCAGTGCGTGTTCGGTCGCCAGCCGGCCTTCGGCCCGATAGAACGCTCGGGTGCCGGCAGCGGCGGCCAAGAAAGCTTCCAGAATGGAAACGGCATTGTCGTGGTCCAGATCGGCTGCCGGGTCACCGATGGCTTCCGCCAGAAAGCGCCCAAAGCGGGCGAAATTCTGTTCGTCGCCACTCTGTGTCGCCGTGACGACCACCCGGTCCGGTCCCTTGAGCGCTTGCAGAAAAGGACCGCTGGCCGAGGCGCAGTTGACCACGACCAAAGGCCGGCGGCAGCCTTCCAGCCACTGGGCGAGTTCGCCGGCCGAGACATCGGGACCGGCCAAATTAAACTTGGCGACGTTGGCGGCGAACGTCCCATGACCGATCAACACCAGCCACAGCGGCGTCGCGGCTTCCTCCGCCGGTTGGCAGGCTCTTGCGAGCAAACGTTGCAAGCGAATGCGATCGTCCGGACCGCCATCGTCCGGGTCTTCTATCGCCTCGCCGCTTGTGGCTTCACCGCCAATACGGTGATATACCGCGCCAGCCTCTTCGGCCGCGCTTCTCCAGTGCGCGGCCCACCGCTCGAATTGTTCTCCGTAAGTCGCTTCGCCCGCCGCGCCGACGACGACGATGACCTCGGGGGCGACCGCGGCGGACTCGGCGGCTGCGTCGGCTTCGGCCTCGGGAATCTTTTTCGTTGTCGCGGCAGGGCGGTCGACGGGCCGATTCTGATCGGCCAGGACCGACGTGGCCAGCGCGGCGCTGCATCCCCAGGCGACAACCGTGCGTCGAAAGCGGTTCAAGCGTTTCAAGCGGTTCATTAATCCCTCGTGATTTCGGGCGGGATGGTTCGTGGGGGCAGCAGGTTGTGGCGTGCTCAGGGCCATCCCTTCCACCGTCTCAGTCCCCATTCGGTACACAGGCAGGCCAGGGCCAGCAGCAGCATCCACGGCCGATGCCACAGCGGATAGGTCCAGGTTTCCATCACCGGCATCTTCCGGGTCGACAGCCCGGCGACGAACTCGTCCAGGTGGTCCGGGTGGATGACCTGGCCGCCGGTCTCGTCCGCGATCCGCTGCAACAACGGCTGGTTGATTTCCAGTTGCCGATACTCCGCCGCCGCTCGGTCGAGGGCCCAGCCGGTTTCGGTTTCGCCCAGCAGCGATCCATCTTCGTCGCGAACCACCGCTTGTACCGCGAACCCGCCGGATTCAGGCGACCAGTACGTGGCTTGGTAGCGTCCGGCTTGTTCCTGGTCTTGTGATGCGGGAATCGTCAGCTGTTCTCCGGCAGGCGTCGTGATCTGCAGTTCCACCGCGGCATTGTCCAGGGGCAGGAATGATTCATCGCGGACCAAAACATTCAGGGTTTGCGGCCGGTGGTTGGAGACGTCGTCCGGCGTGTGGATCTCTACTCGTCTCGGCACGTCGCTGATCAACCATCGCACCCACTGCCGCCATTGCTGGGCCGGCTCCTCGGCCGACTCGCCCGGAAGAAGCCCCGCCGAGGCCAGGAGATTGCCGGGTGCAGCTTCGCCCGCCGGTTGCGGCCGCATGAACCAACGCCACAGGTCACCGACCAGCACCGCCGCGGTGCGTCCGCTGCCGAAACGTTGTGCGACGACAGCGGGCAGAGCGTCCTCAGGGGCGACTTCGGGGGTGACCGTGGCCAGGATTTCGGCGGCCGGTTTGATGGCGGGCGCACGATTTAACACGTGAAGCGGGACGGCTTGCTGCAGCCGAAAACGTTCTTCGACCTCGTTGGTGCGCAGTCGCAGCCAAGGCTGCAGCATCCCGGCTCGTGTCAACCGATAGCGGTACAACCGGGGCTCGCTGGCGTCGGCCGAGCGGAGCGTTGTGTCCGCCGTTGTCTGACGCAGATACACGGGCAGCATCTCGCCGATGGGCGTCTGATCGTAATCTCCCTTGGCGAAGGATTCCTGACCACCGAGCATCATCAGGCCGCCGCCGCGAGCGGCCACAAAGCGACGCAGCAACAACTGTTGGTCGGTCGTAAAGAATTCCGCTTCGACGTCGTCCAGGATCACCGCGTCGTAGGCAAACAACTCGGCCGCGTCGGCGGGGAATCCGCCCCGCAACTGCTCGGCCTGCTCGACGCCCAGCCGTAGGATCACCGGCTCGTCCGATTCCTCGGCCGTCTCTTCCTCGGTGCCGCCAACACCGGCGAACAATGGATTCGTATCCCCCAAAGAAGAATCGCGAAAGTTAAACTTGGGTTGTCGTTTGGCGATCCTCAACAATCCGGTCAGCTCGACTTCTGCGTCCGCAGCCAGAGAGCGACGCAGGAATTTAAATTCCCAGTTCGGTCGGCCGGCGATGTACAGGATGCGAAAAGGTCCGCGCGGCCGATCGACGGCCACGACCCGCCGATTGTTGGCCAGCGTTGCTTCCTGCCGCGACGTGCCCTCCTCGAACGAGTCGGCTTCGGATTTCAGGTAGCAAGCGACCGTATAGAACTGCACGCCGCTGCGTTCGGGACGGAAACGAAACCGCACGTCCAAGCCTTCGCCATCGGCCGGCGCCTCGACGTCGCGCTCGTCAACGCGTTCGTTTTTTCCATCCAGAAGTGCCACCACACAGGCTTGGCCCGCTAGGCCCTCTGCGGCCAACCGCACGTCCAAGGTGACCGGTGCCGCTTCGAAATCGCTCTGGCTGATCGTCGTCGATTCGATCCGCACGTCCCCGAGCGGCGGCCTCTCGAGCAGGACGGGATAGACCGGCACGCCAAGCTCGCGCCAACGTCGGCTCGGGTCCCCGCCATCGCTGGTATTGCCGTCGGTCACCAATAACACGCCGGCCACGGGGCGATTGCGATAGCGGGCTGCGACGGTATCCAACGCATCGCCCAAAGCGGTCGCCGTGCCGGTGAAGTCCAGCGCATCGAAAGACTCCACGCCGTGCAGCTTGGCGGCGAAGGCGTGGGAACGAACGGCGAAGTCCTGCTCCAAGCGGACTCGCCACGGTTGCTCGTCCTTCAACATCGCGTGCAGCTGCGCCGCAGCCGTGTCGCGATTGCTCGCCCCGACCAACATGCTCTCGCTCTCGTCGACCACGATGGGCACCAGGTTAGCCTGGGGGCGAGGGCGTTCGCCCTGACGCATGGGCTCCAACAGACAGAACGCCAGAGCCGCGATGGCGACCAGTTTCAGCCCGCCGCCGACCAGCTTCATCCACAGCGGCAGCGTGCGATGCCAGTAGCCGATGGTGATGACGGCGGTAGCAACGACCAGGACCAGGATCGAAGGAACGAACCACTCGGGCGCGCCCAGTTTGATCGTCGCGATGATCACCGGCCGCTCCCAATCCGTTCGTAGTACTCGCCGACGGCATGCCGAAAGGCTTCGGGAACCGGATCGCGGTCCACCGGAACGACCGCGTTCTTCTCGGCGCTGCGACGAATTAATTCTTCCGTAACCCGCATCTCCAGTCGCTCCAGCGGCTCGGCGATCATATCCGTCACCAGCGGCCACTGCGGCGATTCGCTGTGCCGGCTCCATTGCCGCCGCAGCTCCCGGGCCCGTTCCCGAATCCGCCGGGCTTCGGCTTTCAGTTCCGGATCGTCGACCAATTCTTCGACATCACGCAACCGATCGGACCATTCTCGGTACCCCTCTCCGGTCAGCGGCGCTGCCAGCGGATTGCCGCCGCCGCGAGTATCGGACGAAGCCGAAAGGCTGTCGAGAATCCGCTCACGCTCTCCGGACGCTCGGCCTCCCGGTTGGCCCGGTGCTGAGGGTTGCGACTGCTGGCCCGGCTGCGATGACTGGCCTTGCTGCGATGACTGGCCTTGCTGCGATTGCTGGCCTTCTTGGCCTTGCTGCGTCGGTTGACCGTCCTGGCTCGGCTGCTGTGCCGATGCTTCGCCCGGCCGGCCCGGCTGATCCTGCCGGCTCTGTTCACTTCGCTGGCCCGGTTCACCTCGCTGGGGCTGTTCACCTCGCTGGGGCTGTTCACCTTGCTGGGCCTGTTGATCCTGCTCGCCCGGCTGGCCCTGTTCGGCCTGCTCCTCCGAGGCGTTGCCGGTTTCGGCCTCTGAGGGTTCGCCGCTGCGCTGCCCGGATGTTGACGACTGCTCGCCGGACTCGGTTTGCGGTGCCGGTTGACCGGTGGCTTCGGCAATCTCTTGTTCGACCGCGCTACTCAAGTCTTCCAGCGTTTCCCGAGCACGCCGCAAGCCTTCGGTGCCATCACCGATCACGGTCTCAGCCGCCGAATCGATCTGTTCGCGCAGCTCGGAGATTTGTTCGCCGGCGATCCGTTCGAAGGAGTCGGCTTGTTCGTTCAAGCCTCGATCCAGCAGTTCGCCGGTCATCTCCAGCCGCCGACGCAGTTGATCCTGCTGAGCCTGACGGTGCGACTCGTACAGCCGTTCGGCCAGCAACGGCTCACTGGCCTCGGCTTCCTCGACCACCTGCTGCATGTCCTCCAGCAGCTCGCCCACACGCTCGCTTTGCTCGCGCATCGCATCGCCGAGCGCTGCTTCGGACTCCGGCGCACGCAACCCCGGAGCGGCTTCGGCCGGCCGGTCCTGACGCCGCATCTGCTCCGATAGTTCTTCCTGTTGCTGCTGCAGCTCGATGGCATCGGAACGCATCTGTCGCATGGCGTCTTCGAACTGGTTGGCCGTCTCTCGGCGCACTTCCTCTCGCATCTGTTCGAATTGTTCTTCGGCTCGGCTACCCGCGGCCAGGGCCTGAGTGGGATTGTTGTTGGCCAGGCTGTCGGCGGCCCGCTGGACGTTCTCGCGAGCCTCCTCCAGCTGTTGCTGGGTCTGCTGCATGGTGGGGTTGGATGACTGGTTTTCCTGCATCCGCTGGGCCAGTTCATCGGCTTGGCGCAGCAGCTGTTGTTGTTGCTCGCGTAGCCGTTTCAGTTGCCGCTGGATCTCTTCTTTTTCGGCTTCGGTCTCGGCGGCTTGCAGGGCGGTTTGCAGCTGCTGGATCTGTTCGTTCATGTCCCGTTGCCGCTGGGCCAATTCGGCCAGCCGGTTCAGGACTTGTCGAGCCTCTCGATCGGCAGCTTCTTCTTGCGTCTCCGCCTGCCGCTGGGCCTCGTAGCGGTTCTCGTCATTCTTCAGCTCCAACTGGTCCAGCTGCCGCTGCATCTGCTGGCGCGCGGCACTGCTACTACTGCTGCTGGAAGAACTCTGCTGGGACTGGACCACTTCGAATTCGCGTGCCCGCAGTCGTAGCAGAGCTTGATACGCGGATTGTTCGTCGGCAAGCGCCGCGGGCAGGGCGGACAGGTCCGGCTGTGCCGCCTCGGTCAAGGCGGTAATCGCACGTTCCATTTCGGCCCCGGCGGCCTCGGCGTATTCCAACGACTGGGGATCCTGCAGTTCGGCCTGCATGGCCGCGAGCATCTCCCGAGCCGTCTGCTGCGACTCGAGCGTCAGCTGGATGTCTTCTTTAAAGGTAGCCGTGGGCTGAGCACCGGTTTCGCGTCGCACCAGCGTCCAGGTCGCGTTGATGATCTGTTTCTGTAGCTCCGCTAATTCTTCCGCCTGCTGGCCCTGTCCGCCTTGGCCCTGCGAGGACGATTGCCCGCCCGGCGGAGCCTGGCCTTCGCGAAAGATCTCTTCAAACGGCCGCACTTCGGCAAAGTACATGTCGCTGCGAACACGGCGGGGCTGGCCATCGGGACCGATGTCCTCGGCCCAAAAATGGTAGGCCAACAGCATGTCGGGCTCGACCCGCAGGCTTTCAAAATCAATCTGCTCCGCCAGCTCCGCCGCCTGCCCCTTGCCGATCTGTTCCTGCAAAACCTTTTCGACCGGCGGCGAGCCCGGGACGGTGTAGCTGAGTCCCACGCGTCGAACGCCGAAGTCGTCGCGAACGCTCGCCCCGACGACCAGCTCCTCCAGCGGCGAGACGCGCACATCGCTGGCACTGACCAACTTTAACTGCGGTTGTTGGTTGGGCAGAACGCGGGCGACCAGCCGCGGCGGAAATTTATTCTGCCGCCCGCGATCGTCGTTCAATACCAAGGTCCAGCGGCGGGATTCGGTTAAGGTCAGCGTCGTGGTCACGATCTGTGGATCGGCCGGATCGGCGTCCAAGGTGATGTCCTGGCCCTGCTCGGGACGCAGGACCGCTTGACGAACCGGTTTGTTCAACCGAAACGTCCACGTCAGCTCCGTTCCTTCCACGGCTGTCACCCGCCGCGTATCCTCGATCGACTTGGGGGCTTCACCCGTGTAACTGGGAAACCGCAGCCGAGCATCGCTGCGGACCAGTTCCGGGTATTCGAATACCGTGATCTGATACGACCGACTGTTTCCGGCGGACGTCTCGACAAAGTATTCCAGCGTTTCTTCGACGGCCGGCAGATGGACCGCCACGGACTGGTCGTCCAAAGTGCGACGCATGGGATAAGTCTGCCTCGCGTCCCCCGCCGTGGTCTGCAGCTTGGCTTCGGCGTGTTCGATCGCCGTGGGCAACTGAGCCGTCACGACCACGCTCGAGCCGCGTTCGATTTCTACGTCGCCCGGTTGGACTTCGATGGACAGAACACTTGCCGCGGTGGCAGCGCCGCCGGCGGCGACCTCGGGTTCACCGCGCGACCACCCCCACAGCGATGCCACCCACAACAGCAACAGCATGGCGGGCAGGTTCAGTCCGATCAGCGCCCACAGCCGCCGCGCCGGATAGGCTTCGGCCCACAAATGGGTGCGTCCATGGCGCAGCGTCTGCTGCAGGACCGCTTGCTGTAAGTACCCGCCGCCGCCGGAAGGATCTTGCTGGACGGCCGTCAACAAGCGTTGATCCAAAGCCGGAAAACGTGCCTCGACGCGCCGGGCGATGCCGTTCCAGTCGCCACGTCGCGTCCACACCACCAAGGCCACGACGAATGCCACCACCGCTGCGGCCATCAACAAGATCCACCCGCCGGCGTAGGGGAAGAGCATACTCATCGTCGCACCGGCGGGTTCCTGGTCGGCGGCGCCGCGATACCACCACGCACCCCAACCGACGACGGCGAACGCGGTCCAGACCAGAGCCCAGCCGGCCCACAATCGCACCGACCGTTGGCGACGTGCCACCGCAACCAGCTGACGTTTCAGACGTGCGTCCATGAGGTGTCCCCGCTAGGGTTCGAGAAACGATCGTATTGCCCGCGTCACATCCGACGCGTTCGCCAAGCCGCCCAGCCGCTTTCGGCCAACAGCACTCCCAGGGCCGCGACCACCAACCAACGCCACCATTGTTGGCCGGCTTCCAGTTCGACATCGCGTTTCTGCCGTTCCTGCTGGGCACGTTGTTCGACGGTGAGCTCGGCTCCGGCCATCCTCACATCCAGCGATGCCAGGACGTCGGCGTCGATGGGTTCCCATTCGCTTTCGGCCGGATCCACATTGAAAGCCAAGGTTCGCGACGAATCCTTCGAGTCGAATTGATAGCGGCCCGGTGTGTCGAAAGCCGCCGGACTGGGCTCTTCCGCGCTGTCGTCCAGCTCACGTCCCTCAGGCCCACGTCCCTCAGGCCCACGTCCCTCAGGGCCACGTCCTTCAGGGCCAGGCAAACGCCGATACCCGGTGGCCGAAGCAGGTATGGGATCGCCGACGAAGTGCCGTTGCAGCGATCGCGACTCGCCCGCGTTCGCATCCATCATTCTGGCCATCAACGGCAGAAACTTGGTCGACAGAGCGAGCTGGCTAGCGGAGGGCTGCCAACCCGCAGCCAACACCCACAACTGCCCCCGCCGGCCCGCATACCGCAGCAGGGCCGGATCCCCGTCGTCGAACCGGGCCAGCGTCTGAAAAACCGCTCCGTCGCTTTCAGGAATATTAATTTGACGATGCGACCAAAAGCGGATTTTGCTGAAGTCGCTGAAGCGGGGATCCGCGAAGATCGAAAACAACGGATCGCCAAAATCGATGTCGCCCAGCAGGGCGTAGTCCGGCACTTCGGCTTCGCGAACCTGCAAGCTCGCCGCGGCGGTTTCCTCTCGTGCGATCAACTTGTGCAGAAATTGCTCGACGGCCTGCGGGTCTTCGATCGGCTGGGCCAATACGGTCAACACGTTCACGCCCTCGTCCATCCAGCGGATCAGGGGGTCCGCCGCATCCGCAGCGAGCGGCGTGGCCACAACCACCATCGCCAGCTCGCCGGCCTCCCATGCCTGCCAATCGTTCGATTCGGCAGGCGCGGTTTGAAAGGAGATGCTTCGCCGCGGCGTGTCCAGGGCGGCGCGCTGCAGGTAGTACGACAACGACTCTCGCGGCTCGCTGCGATCCTCCCCCAAAAACAGCAGCGTCTGCTGTTGCGGTTCGGCTTCCGCAACATACCAGCGATTATCGAAAGGCTGTTGGTCGCCGGTCAGTTCTAGTGCGACCGCGTCCCGGGGCGGCTCGGGCACACGCACGACTCGCGTTTGCCCTGGCGGCACGTTGGTCGAAATCGGCCGCGGCTCGAGCGGTTGGCCTTGGGCGTCGATCCAGCGAAGCGCGAACTGCGCTTGCTGGGAACGTGGCGAGTTGTAAACGCGCGCCCTTCGACCCGCCGGTCTGGATTGCGAATCGGCTTCGCCTTCGCGGGCGGATAATAAGCTGACGGCCGCATTGGTGGTCGCTTCGGCCGCCACGCGTTTTAATTGCACTTCCACGTCGGCAGGCCAGGGGAACCCCTGCAGATCCGGCAACATGGGCTCGGCCTGCAAGTCGCTGATCACCACCAGGCGTTTCTCGTGGTTCGCGTCTTGGCTGCCGACCACCGTGTCCAGTTGATCGGCGGCACTCGTCAGCGCCCGGGGTAGATCTCCGCGCGCCCAGCCCGGCCGCAGCGACCGCATAGCCGTCTCGATGGCTTCGCCGGCGGACGCTTCCGGATCTTCCGACGCCAGGTCCACCAATGTGCGAGGTTGAAGATCAAAGGCGACCAGTCCCACGCGATCGTCCGTGTCGAGGTCGTCGAGTGTTTCTCGTACATGCCGCTGCACCTGGTCCCAGACGCCGGTCTGGCGCATGCTGGCACTGGTATCGACCAGGATCAACACGTCGCGGCCCGGCGGTTTCCACTGCGTCGCGGAATCACTGCGGAAGAAGGGCCGGGTAAAGGCAAAGGCCAACAGCAAAATAACCAGGATTCGCAGAGCCAGCAGGAGCAGGTCGTCCAATCGGCTGCGGCGCGTCAGTCGTGGCGGCGTCGGCTGGAGAAACATCAGCGAACTGAACACCATCCGCTCGCGTGGTCGCTGACGAACCAGATGAAACAGGATCGGCAATCCGATGGCCAGGGCGCCGAGCAGGTAGGCCGGAGCGAGCCAGCTCATCGTTTCGCCCCTCCGGATTGGACCGGCGCACTCGCCCGCCGGTTTCGCATCACCGTGCGGCCGCGTCGTGACTGGGCGTTGATCAGATCGAACAGCGCGGTGTCCAGCGGAGCGTCGGTGGGCAGCCGGTAATAATCCACGCCCAGGTCGTTGCAGATCGAACGCAGTTCCGCTTCGTGCTGGGCAAAACGTTGCTGGTAACCTTGGGCCGCACCGGCCGGATCGATGGTCATCTCTTGATCGCTTTCCAAATCCACGACCAGCGACGGACCGGTTAAACGAAAATCGATTTCCGCAGGATCCAAGACTCGCAGGATGATGACTTCGTGGCCGCGACTGCGCAGATAGCCCAGCCGCGTGCGCATCTCGTCCAGCGGCGTCAACATATCGCTGATCAGGACGATCATTCCACGTTTGCGAATCGTCGCCGCGATCCGGTCCAGCGGCAAGGTCAGGTCCGTGCCCCGTCCCGTTTCGGCTCGTTCCAGACAGATCATCAGCTGTCGCAAATGACCGTGGCGATGGCGTGCCGGCAGGTAGTCGCCGATGCCCGAATCGAACGTCATCAATCCCACCAGGTCACGGCTGAGCGTCAGGTAATAGGCCAGCGTCGCGGCCACGGTCTTGGCGTACTCGGCTTTGCTGTAGCCCTGGGCGGCGAACGACATCGACCGGCTTTGGTCGACCACGAAGTAACAGCGGCGGCTGGTCTCGTCCTCGAACTGCTTGACGTAGAAGCGGTCCGAGCGGGCGTACAGTTTCCAGTCCAAGTTCTTCAGGTCGGCTCCCACCGTATACGGCCGGTACTCGCTGAACTCCGCCGAAAAACCGTGGAACGGGCTGCGGTGCGAGCCGCTGAAAAAGCCTTCCACGACCGTTTTGGCTCGCAACACCAAGTGCTTGATCCGCATCAGGGTCGCCGGATCGACACCGACCGCGGCGGGTCTTCGGCCCTTGCGGCCTGCGAACGTCTGGCCCGTGTCGGAAGGATGGGATGCAGCGGTCATGCGTTCACCGAAACCGTCTCCAACAGCCGAGCGATCACGTCTTCCACCGACACGCCTTCGGCCTCGGCTTTGTAGCTGACCAGGACGCGGTGACGCAGCGTCGGCGGAGCGAGGGCGGCGACGTCGTCGTAGGTCACGTGCGCGCGGCCGGCCAACAACGCTCGCGCCTTGCCGCCCAGGACCAGCGTTTGAGCCGCCCGCAAACCGGCTCCCCAGCTGACCCAGTCGTCGACAAACGCCGGCGTTTCCTCGCGACCCGGACGGCTGGCCGCGGTCAACCGCACGGCGTAATCGGCCACCTCCTCGGCAATCGGCACCCGCCGGACCACCTCGTGGAAACGCAGCACATCTTCGCCGCTGAACAACGGCTCGATCGGCTCGGGCCGGGCCGCGGTCGTCCGCATCACCACGGCTCGCTCCTGCTCGCGCGGCAGGTAGTCGATCATCACGTTGAACATGAATCGATCGAGCTGGGCTTCGGGCAGCGGATACGTGCCTTCCATCTCAATCGGGTTCTGCGTGGCCAGCACAAAGAAGGGTTGCTCGAGCGGATACCGTTTTCCGGCCGCGGTAATTTGATGCTCCTGCATCGCTTCCAGCAGCGCCGCCTGCGTTTTGGGCGGCGTGCGGTTGATCTCGTCGGCGAGAATGACGTTGGAAAAGATCGGCCCTTTGACGAACTGCATCGATCGCCGTCCGCCGTCCTGCTGTTCCAGGATCTCCGTGCCGGTGATGTCCGCGGGCATCAGGTCGGGCGTGAACTGGATGCGCTGGAAACCCAAGTGAAACACCTGAGCGACCGAGCGGACCAACAGGGTTTTCGCCAGTCCCGGTGCTCCGGTGATCAGACAGTGGCCGCCGGCCATCAGGCAGATCAGCAATTGTTCGATCACGTCGTCCTGGCCGACGATGGTTTTCGACAGCTCGCGGCGGATCGCATCGCGACTGGCTCGAAGCTGTTCGACGGCCTCGCGTTCCTGGTCGCTGTCTAGGGCCGGTTCCGGAGTCGTTTCAGTACTCAATGCAGTCGCTCGACGGGCTAGTGGGACGAAGCGGGCAGTGATCGCGTTCATCGTACCAGATGTCGGCAAGTTCAGTGGCATAGGCTTCCAGCCTGTGAGAAAACCAGTGGCATAGGCTTCCAGCCTATGAACAGTGGCATAGGCTTCCAGCCTGTGAGCAGTGGCCCAGGCTTCCAGCCTGTGAACAGTGGCATAGGCTTCCAGCCTGTGAACAGTGGCATAGGCTTCCAGCCTGTGAGCCTGTCCGCTCTCGGCTGGGACAGCCGAGCTACTCTGGGGCCTAGATTGCCCTGCCAACCTCCTTTGCCGAGAGTCCCAGCGGTCGTTGGAAAGGCCGCCGGAGACGAGTAAACTAGTAACGAAATTTATGCATGGGAACGTCTGCTTGGGAACGAACGTCCCTCCATTCGCAGAGCGACGTGACGTATCAACTCGAGGTTCGCACCCCGGGGCTACCTGACGTCGCCACTGCGTGGCTGCGGAGTCAAGCGTTTTGAAATCGGCACCTTCTAACCAACGAGTTGAATCTCTATGAATATTGCGTTTGCCCAGCTGCGGCGAGTTCTGCAGATGCCTTTGGCGGTCGCCGGCTTGCTGACGCTGGCGATGCTGCCTTCGCTGGCCGCTGCCGAAGCTGCCGATTCTTTGGTGTTGAAACCAGCCGACGGCCAGGGTGAGGCCAAGAGTGTGGTGTTGATCGCTGGCGACGAAGAGTACCGCAGCGAAGAGTCGCTGCCGATGCTGGCCAAACTGCTCAGCCAGAAGCACGGTTTCCACTGCACGGTGCTGTTCTCCTTCGGTCCCGGCGGAGCGGATTACATCGATCCAAATAACCAACAAGGGCTGCGCGGTTTGGAGGCGCTGGACGACGCCGACTTGATGATCATCGCGACCCGCTTTCGGCGGCCCTCGGCCGAGCAAGCCAAGCACGTGACGCAGTACCTGAATGCTGGCAAGCCGGTTATCGGACTTCGCACCGCCACCCACGCCTTCACCGGCGGGGGCACGTTTGGCGAGTCGATTCCGTACGGCCAGTTCGGCCGCAAAGTGCTGGGCGAGCAGTGGGTCAGCCATCACGGCGCACACAAACGTGAGGGAACGCGAAGCGTCGTCCAGGACGAGCACCGCGATCACCCAATTCTAAATGGCGTCGACGAAATCTTCGCTCCTACGGACGTCTACGGCGTGGTGCACCTGACCGACGAAGACCAAGTGTTGCTTCGCGGGGCGGTCACCGAATCGCTGGATCCCGCCAGCCCCAACGTCCAGGGCGACAAGAACGACCCGATGCAACCGCTGGCCTGGCTCCACAGCTACACCGCCCCCGACGGCGCCGCGATGGGACAGTCCTTCTGCACCACGGCCGGCGGATCGGTCGACTTCGTCGATGAAGACCTGCGGCGTTTGGTCGTCAACGCGGCTTATTATCTGACCGGTCAGGACGTACCGGCCAAGGCCGATGTGGCTTTCGTCGACCCGTTCTACCCCAGCTTCTACGGCTTCATCCGCGACAAAGACTATTGGCAGCGGCATGACATGCAGCCCGCAGACTATGGGCTGGGAAAATCGCCCGTGCTGCCCGATCCGCCGGGATCGCCCGAGTGGCCGCACCGCCCGCAGCCCGGCCTGTCGATCGATTGAGCCGTTATCCCCCCGAGGATAACGACCCGCTGTCGCGATTCATGGCCACGTTTATCGCCACTCGCAGCCAGAAACCGGCTGGGTTACCTTGAAACCCTCCGGCCTGCCGTGAAAGCCGCTGGCGTTAGCGTGTTCGAAGGAAACTCCCCATGTTGTTCGTCTCTTCGTTCCTAGCGGCCTTGGCGCTGGTGGTGGTGCATCTGTTCAGCAGCCGGCTTCGCTTTCTGGAAGTGATTCCGCGGAGCCGATGGTTGTCGATCGCCGGGGGCGTCGCCGTGGCCTACGCGATCCTGCATCTGTTGCCGGAACTGCAGAAGTATCACGAAGCGCTCAGCGAAGTAGGCAGCCGTTTGTCGCTGCCGGGCGAACACGTTATCTACGTCCTCACTCTGTTCGGCCTGGTGGCCTTCTACGGCTTGGAAAAGTTTGCGGCCAAGTCGAAGGGCCGGGCACACAGCGACACAGAGAATGCGGGCGTGTTTTGGCTGCACATCGGATCGTACAGCGTTTACAACGCGCTGATCGGTTACCTGCTGGTGCGTGAGGACCGCAGCTTGCGATCCCTGCTGCTGTTCTTCGTCGGGATCGGATTGCACTTCGTCGTCAACGATCACGGCCTGTGGCAACATCACAAGCAGACGTATCGCCGCTTTGGCCGCTGGATGCTTTCCGCTGCGATCATGCTCGGCTGGTTGGTCGGGATCGCGACGGAGATCCACGAAGCCATCACCGCCTCGGTGATCGCATTTTTAGCCGGCGGAATCCTGCTGAACACCTTCAAAGAAGAACTGCCCGAGGAACGAGAAAGCCGCTTCTGGGCGTTCAGCCTCGGGGCCCTAGGTTATGCTCTGATCCTATTGTGGATGGGTTGATAAAGGGGCGATCCGCGCCACCTCCGAGAATCCTCCATCCTCGGCTTTCTCACGTTTAACTTTGATGGCCCTTCTTTTCCGTAGTTAATTTCGGGCGTGCATCGCGGTCTCCTAGACGGAACCCCATGTCGAGGAGCCATGATGGAGAATCGATCCGATCGAACTTGGCCTTTACCGCGACGCCCTTGGGTGATGCGGATGACTTGGTCTGAACTGTTGTTCGCCCACTGGGCCATAGAACCGGATGCGGTGGCCAGGTGGCTGCCCGCCGGAGTGACGCTGGATAAGCACGAACGACAAGCTTGGGTAGGCGTCGTCCCGTTCTTGATGTCCGCGGTGAGGCCTCGTTTTTGTCCGCCGATCCCCGGGCTGAGTCGTTTTCTCGAGCTGAACGTGAGGACGTACGTAACCGTTGATGGGAAACCGGGGGTGTGGTTCTTCTCGCTGGATGCGGAAAGTCGAGTGGCCGTGCGGATGGCTCGGGCGGGGTTTCACCTACCGTACATGGATGCCAAAATGGCGATGGAAACCAGCCCGGATGGCACGATCCACTACCGCAGCCGGCGGACGCATCGCGGCGAGCCGCCGGCTGCGTGGGACGCGAGTTACCGTGCGACCGGCGAGTTTCGAGAAGCGGAACCGGGTTCGCTAGCCCATTGGCTGACCGCCCGGTACTGTCTTTACGCCGCGAACCGGCGTGGTCAAATCTATCGCGGCGAGATCGATCATCGACCCTGGAAACTCGCGGCGGCGGACTGTGAGCGACGAACGAATAGGATGGGCGATGGAATCGGCATTCCCTTCGAAGGCCAGCCGCACCTCTTGATGGCCGAACCGCTCACCGTGCGAGCGTGGGCGTTATCGAAGTGCGGTCGGTAATCCAAAACACCTGACATTTAGCCAACGCAGCGTCGCCACTGATCGAGTGCGCAGTAAACAACGACTAATAGACAAACCTTGCAGATACGATGTCCGGACCATTACGCGGACGTAAACACAATGTTCACCTTGCGATTCACTGGTTGTGTTGATTCCGATGAACTGGCTGCTCAGAACCAGCTTGTTTTGGAGATTCGGTATGAGCTTGCGGAGTCACTTGGTCATTCAGCTCTGGAGGCGATTGAGCAAGGAAAGTACCTGGGGGATCACGGGCTAGTGGACTGGTCGGCAGAAATCAGGGCGGCTGAGGCAGCGAAGGTTTCTCTACCGCCGAATTCGTCGCTGCCGAAGGTCGCCAGCAAAAGTCTGCCCGAGACGCAGGTAGTGGTAATCAATCAGACCACCCTTAAGGCGGCACGTGAATTAACCGAGAGAGGCGATCGGCCGTTGGCGCTGAACTTTGCCAATGGGGTTGAGCCCGGTGGCGGGTTTCTGCGGGGGGCCACCGCTCAAGAAGAAACGCTGTGCCGCTCCAGTGCGTTGTACACGACGTTGGTTGCCGATCCGATGTATGCGTTTCATCGCAGCAATGATCCGGCTGCGTCGAGTGACTGGGCGATCCTATCACCCAACGTACCGGTCTTTCGAGACGATGCCGGAATGGAACTCGATCAGCCTTGGCGGCTTAGTTTTTTAACTTGTGCGGCACCGTACGCTCCCACGATCGGCCGTCGCGATGCCGAACCAATGCTACGCAACCGGATTCATCGCGTCCTGTCGATTGCTCAGGCCTACGAATACGAATCCCTGGTCTTGGGCGCGTGGGGATGTGGCGTGTTCGCTAACGACCCAAGGCAAACGGCGCTCGACTTCCGAGCCGCTCTGGAAGGCGAATTCGCCGGGACGTTTGGGCAGGTGGTCTTCGCCATCGCGGATTGGTCGGACAATCGCCGTTTTCTTCGGCCATTCTGCGAAGTCTTTTCATCCAGCCGCGAGAGTTCGTCGGGCTAAGAACCGGTCGAAGTGTCCAGCCTAGTCGACATCCTGTCAGGATGGTCCGAGCATCCCAATCTTAACTGCGGGATTTTCTTAGGCACCCGCGGTGGTGTCCGAAGGGTGTGGTCTAACGGATCAAAAATGCTGGCGGCAGGCAATGCTTGCCGCCACCCAGAGACACCACTGGGCGCACCCCGACCGCGATATCCCTGGCCGTGCCCGCGTCCCCGCAGAGCTTGCTTTCGTTTCTCGCGGCAACTTAAGCGTGACGGCTGTAGACTTGCTGAGGCAAAGCATTCGGACACCACCGCCATGCCTTCGAAAATCCACCATCCTTGGATTTCTCACGACAAACCGGGATGGACCATTCTTGGCTTTGTTAGATTCACTCAGCCAATAGATGCAATTCTTTCCCCTAATCGCTTCAAGCGTTCGGATTTGACATCGCTAAGCACCTGTGACTCGATGCGTGAACGTATTCTCTGGCCAGTACGTCGAAAGCCCAGCTCTCGCGCGGTTTGACGAACCAAGTCGTCCATTGTCATCGCCCCGGCCTGACCGAGGACGTAGCTCGTGGCTAGCTGGATGGTTTCCGTTGGCACCTCGTCTATGGAGTTGAAACTCAGTTTGTCGCGGTCGGAATGACCGTTGTTTTTGTGAATAACGGTTGGCTCTAAATCCTGTTCGTCGGTCAGCTCTTCGGTTGCACCCTGGCCGTTATTCGATGTTCGTGTGGGGGTAGCAATCGCTTGCTCGTAGGCTTGCAAGATGCGCTCTACCTGTCGTTCTGGACTTCGAACCCAATCGGTTGACCAAACACGAACGATCGTCCAGCCCAAGCTCTCCAGAATCGATTGACGAATGCGGTCTCGATCGCGGGCAGTATGAGATGAATGGTATGTCGCACCATCGCACTCAACAGCCAAGCAAAAATGCCCAGGACGTTCCGGGTGCTTCAGCGCCAAATCGATCCGGAAACCTCCACATCCCACCTGAGAGACAGGTTCGAGCCCCAGGCGGATCAATGCGTTGGCAACTTCTTCCTCAAAAGGACTGTCTGTTCCACCGGCAATCTCTTGCATCGCCAAATCAAGGGTGTCAACGCCTCGTTCAGCGTAACTAAGGTAGCTCTTCAGCAAGTGGGCGCCCTCGCTTTTACTGCCGGACAAATCCATGTCTGCGGACCGTACGGAGGCGACGAACGTCAGCGACTCGCGAGCCCGAGTCACAGCGACATTGAGACGACGTTCTCCGTGCTGTTTATTAATCGGGCCAAAATTCTTGTTGAATTTTCCCGCATTGTTGAAGCCATAGCCCAGTGACAGGAAAATGAAATCTCGTTCATCTCCTTGAACGTTCTCGAGGTTTTTGATGAACAGGGGTTCGTCCGTGGTGCCAAACTGACTAGCACCATGAAACAAGGCATCGATGTCACGGCGTTCTCGTCGAAGGTCGTATAGGGCATCTTCAATCGCCCTCTGTTGAGTCGAATTGAGCGCGATGACGCCAAGCGACTTATCCGGTCGCGTGCGAACGTGCTCGATGATCATCTCAACCACGCGTTCCGCTTCGGGCAGATTTTTTCGATCGACCCAACGCCCGTTCGGGACGTGCTCGAAGCTGACGCCATCGTCGTCATCGACACTTGGGAAGGTTACCAATTCCCCATCGTAGAAATGACGGTTGGAGAACGCGATCAACGGCTCCCGTTTCGATCGGTAGTGCCATTTCAGTCGCTTGTTCGGCATTCCGACCGACTTACACAGAGAAAGGATGCTTTCGTAATCACCGATGTCATCTTCCTCGTCATCGTCGGATTCAGCATCTTGGCGACTGAAGAAGTTCGTCGGAGGAAGTTGCTTGTCATCACCCGCGACGATCAACTGTGTGCCACGGTAAATCGCTCCCAAAGCATCCCACGGAAACACCTGAGATGCTTCGTCAAAAATGACTAGATCAAAACGCAACTCATCACAATCCAGGAAAGTGCTGACCGATAAAGGACTCATCATCACACACGGTTTGAGGCGTTGCAGCACACTTGGAATTTCTGAGAAGAGTCGCCGCAACGGCTTGTGCTTCCGCTTCTTCGCGATCTCTTTTTGCAGGATTCCTAGCTCGCTGGAGTCAGCACCGACAAAGCTGTTTGAAGGCCGGTCCGATCGACCAAGTTGATACTGACGTATCTGTGTTGCGGCGGCTTGAACTTCCCATTGGTCAAGTTGCTGAAATCGGTCTCTAACTCGATCGTGCTGGTCGATGTCGAATTCACCGAATTCTCGATCCGTCTCTGCAAGTTCATCGAACAACTCTCGATAGACTTGCATGGCAACGACATCTGATGCCTGATCGGGTTCGAACCGACGTTCGGTGAGTTCTTTAATGAGGGTCGCCATGCCGGCCGCATCGACATCCTTACGCCAAGCCGCAAACGCGATCCACCTGTCCAGCGATTCCGTTTGGTCGATCCACCGGTTACAGCATTGCGCGAGCTGATCCAGGGAGAGTTTGGAAATTGATGTCTCTCCCACGAGGCTTTCATCGAAATCGAATAACGTTTCCAAGAATTCCACGGCCCGCCAAAAATCTTGATCGACCAACCACTCAGCGACTTCGGTAATCTGCTGCACCTGGGATCGAATCTGCCTCACTCCGGCGACAGCCTTTAGGAGTGGTGTTAACCGGTTTGCCGCTGTGGTGGATTCGAGCCATTCGGCCGGCTCTAAATCGCTTGAGTCAATAGCATCGATCTGCTGGGTCTTCAGCAGCGACTCAGCGGCAGTGACACGCTGCTTGAGCTTTTTGCATTGACACGCTTGCTGGGCGAGATTTGCGAGTTGTTCCAGTGTCGGGTCGTATGCAGGATCTAGCAATTCGACAACAGCTTTGATGCGCCGCAACTGGTCACTCAGTTTGCGATGTTGATCGCGAACATGTTTCATGAAGTCCTGAAAGGTGAATTCATTTATCGTAATGCGATCAGCCTGGATGGCTTCGTGAAATGCGGCGAACGCTGACTGTAGGTCGGACGTCAGCTCTTTCCATGCTGTGTTTCTTGATCGAAACCGCGTGTCGCACCATGTTGACAACAGATCACCAGAACTCAATCCAATCGACAGGAACAGCTGGGCTGCTTGGACGCCGTCGTTCATCGCTTCCCAAGATTCTCTGTCCGTGGGTTGCAGGTTCTCTGGGAACCAATCCGAGTACCTTTGCGATCCAGCGATCAGGTTTTCGTTGCGATCCCCGTAGAGCTTCAAAGCCTTGCACAGCTTAGACAGTTCTTCGATAGAACGAAGCGAACGGTTCGCGACTTGCTCACAACTACGCCATATCTTGGCGGCACGCTCGATGCTCTCCTTGTAATTGGCAAGCCGGTCGTACTTCGCGGAGTTGCCGTCTGATAGATTGAGTAATCCTGGCGCATGTTTACTGAGCTCTGCATGGGCGGAACGAAAAGCTTGCGAAGACTGAACATAGGCACTGGCGCTCTCGGCGAGCGCCGAGTCTTCGATGAGAATGGGACCGTTTGGCAAACCATCAACAAGTTGCGGCCATGCTTTCTGTAATTGATCCAGACCATCTAACGCTGCGGAGAGGCGATTCCAATGCGAAACTTCTAAAGCATCGAACCCATCTGGTAATCGGTCAGACCAGTACGCAGCGGATGACTGCACATCCGTTTGCCGTCGATGATATCGCTGTAGCAGCACAATATCATCGAGAAGATCGCTGCCCTGAGGGACGTTGTCGTTGTACAAATCCGCTAGTTCGAGCCTGTACTTTCCGAACCCACCAAACCACCGCTTCCACAGGGAATTGAATGCGGCTCCTTTGGCAACCACCGGCTCACTGGACTGGCGAAAAGCTCGATGAGACATGCGATCTTGAAGCCCCAGCTTGATCGATTTCGCATCCTCAAGGTCACTGATTGCCTCTTCGCACAGCTTGCCAAGGACACTGCGGTCCTCGTGATCCTTGAATCCGCCAAGAAGCCAGCCAGTCGTCTGTAGCTGCTTCACGGCGTCGGATAGAAGGCCCGTCGGATGTATTTTCTCTGGCCAGTCCGACTCTGTCAAAGCTAATCCAGAAATCAGTTTTTGCTGTGATGCCTCCAACGACGTCATTGACTCAAGCATCTGAGTCAGCGTTGAGACGGCGGAATCCATTTCCTCCAGCGTTTTGATGCCTGATGCGATGACTTGTTCGATCACGTCGTCTGTCTGATCGTCGTCCTTAACGCGTTGGGCGAGCGGGAGGATTTGATCGGCTGGCAAGAACGGGGAGAGATGCTTCGCCAAGGTTTCGTTCTTGGAGGCAATCGAGACCGCCTTTTGAGCTAAGGCTTGGATCGACGGTTGCGATTCAGGCTCGAGCCACGAGGTCCGTCCCGGGCCGATTCTTACCGCCATCGCAGCAGCTTCGCAGAGCTTTTGAATGTCCGCTAGCTTCAATTCGCTAGGCAGTTTCAACTCCGTTTTTGTTTGCCATGCATTCAGAGTTTCCTGAAGGCGTTGGGCGGAGTCGTGGATCGGTTTAATCCGCGTCAGTTGTGCTTCGATCTGACTGCGTTGTTCGGACAGTCTTGGCGATAAATTGACAGAGAGGCCATTTAGATTTGGGTCGGGACGCAACGCTTGGAAGCCTTCGCTCAGTTCTTGCACCGAGTCGACGGTCAGGGAGAGGTCGGAGGGTGTTGCCAGCGACTCAAGCGATGGTCCCATTTCCTCAATGGCAGCACGCGAACGGATAAGCTCGATGATTGATGCTGATGTCTTTGCGGGATTGCGTAGCCAAGTTTCCGGTATCTCCGGCGTAGTCAGAGCCGAGGAGCACACTTGAAGCTTGGTTCTCAAATTCTGAATCGTTACCGGGTCCAGTAGATTGGCATCGGTCAACGGATTGAAAACTTCCGCCAACTGAAGACTTCGATCCGCCAATATCTCCAGGTGATGCTTCAAGTCGTCGTGTAGGGAAAGCGAACGGGTTGTCCGGTGACAACCTCGCCAGGGATGATTCTCATAGTCGCGAATCAGATCGGCAAAATCGGCTGCACGATCGAGTAGACGCAGCAGACTATCGAAAGCCGACCGATTGGCTTTCACCTTGGGGGGAATGGTACACCGTGTTTTCGATCCGGCTCCAGCCGCCTTCAAGCGACTGATGCGACCGAACAACTCAAACGGAGAAAAGCCAAGTGGCTCGCGGGGCCGGTGCAGGTTTCGGGCGTAGCGATTCAGGTTCTCTCGCTGGGAGGCAAGTTCTTCCAGTTTCGGACTAGGGTCCTTATAGACTTCGGCAGGCAGGTCGAGGCATCGTTCCAGTTCAAAGAGGACGGCTCGCCGGTTTGCCTTGCTGGAGTGACATTCCAAGCAGAAATCGCCCAAGCCTCGCTGCTCCAACCGGTTTTTAACGACTTCTAACGCCGCGATCTTCTCGCTTACAAACAAAACCCTACGACCCACTGACAATGCATCAGCGATGATGTTCGCAATCGTTTGGCTCTTGCCCGTGCCCGGAGGCCCATCAAGTACGAAACTGACACCACTGCGAGCTGCTGCAATTGCCTCAAGCTGACTGGAGTCACAGTCCAAGATGGTTTTGACTTCGCCAGGATCCAAGGCGTCATCGAGCTCATTGGATGCTGGAACGTCATCTATCGGGCCAAACGAATCCGGGCCCAGGGCCGCATGGTCGCCTCCGAGGATGCGACAGGTCGAGTTGCCGGTAACTGCGGTACGATGCTCGCCCAGATCTTGCCACATCGCGATTTTTGGGAACGCAAACCGACCAATCGCGCAGCGATCTTCGACCTCCCAACGATCGTTGTTCGAAACCGCTTCCCGAACGGCCTGCAAATAGGCTAACCGAGCGTCCGGTTCTTCTAGCTCGCTGATCTCCGGTAGCGGAGGCAGATCCAATTTGAAGTCCTGGTGGAGTCTCTGACGCAAACACAGGTTGTCTAAGGCATCGTCCTCGGCCTCGGTCAATTCCCAGGGAGCACTTGTTGTCTCGCGTGATAGTGATACCGGGACCAATACAAGCGGGCTGATGCGTTGCTCGCCTGAATCGACGGACTCATACCACTTCAGAAAACCAAACGCGGCATAAAGCGAATGGACGCCTTGCTCCGACATTGATAACTGCGCATCGCCAGCCAGTTTTCGCAGTTTCCGATCCAGCGCGGTGTCAGTGCGATCGACCAGCAGATCAGTCGGCTTTAACAGCGGTGATTCACGGCATTGCGATAGTGGTGGATTCCACTCTCGCCGTTTGGGACGCTTGAAACCCGAAGCATTGGTCGTTGCACTTTCTTGCGCGTCGTCGGGCTTGGATTCAGTGGGCGTGTCATCCTCGAACTCTTGCCAGTCCGCTGGCGGCGGAATGAGATCGCGCCGCCAGGGGAAACGCATTGAGGAAGCGCCCGCTTCGGAATCCGCTGCCAGGGTACGCCAGATCACTTCTGTAGAAGGCGTATCAAATTCGATCAGACTGCTCCGCTCGGTAAAGCGGCAATTGATCAACGGATTACGGTTTCCAAGATCCAACAAGCGTTCCCGCCAGCTTTCCAACTTGGTTTCCAGATCGATGCCAGGATTAGACGCTGTATCAGCCACGACGGATCCTCCCGCCGCTCGTATTGCCTAGCTTTCCACCAGCAACGCCTTCTCTGAAGTCTTGCGAATCGATTTGCTGAAAGGAGATCATCGAACTACCGAGCTTTACCTAATGTCTTCGAGGAATTCGGAAACCGGATCGACGCCGGTAATCAGAAGATGGTCGCGGGCGCGGGTGCTGGCGACGTACAGGAGATGACGTTCTGTGTTGTAGAGGTCTTCGAGATCAGCATGGTCGCCGATGGCTCGGATCCGCTCTTCCAGAGGAATGATGTCGTCGTCGCAGGCGATGACGCAGACGCAGCGAAACTCGAGTCCCTTCGCTCCGTGCATCGTTGCCAAGCGGATGCCACCGAGACCGCGACCGGAGAGGTCGGATGCCTTCCGAATAGCGTCGCGTGCGCGGGCCAATTGCGCAGCGGTGCGGCCAAAAATGGCAATTTCGGAGGGGGCAATGCTTTCGTTGACTCGGGTAAGCAACCAATCGGCGATGTGATCCGTTTCGGCATCTTCATCATCCGCAACATGGATGGTTGGAGGCGGGCCGTTGAAGACGCTGACCGTTCCGTCGCGACTTTCCTCGTTGCCGTCGACATCCGACAAGGTTCGGTCCAAAAGCCGATCGGCACTTCGGCGGATTTGATGAGACGTGCGGTAATTGATCTTCAACGTCCGGCTGCGTCCGCGGATATCGACTCCCAGCGATGACCACGAAAACGGAGTTTGGAATATGCGTTGGCCCAGGTCGCCCGCGAAGAATAGTTCACCGGCATTCCGGTTCGCTAAACGGCTCAAAAACCGAAGCTGAGCGGGACTGACGTCCTGGCACTCGTCGACGATGACAGCGTGAAACGGATTGGTGGTCGATGCTGCCAACTGGGCATAAACCATGGGCATGGTTTTCTTGCCCTGTTGGGACAGTTTTTCGCGAAGTCTCTGAAACACTTCCCATGCTTGCCTGCGCCCGGCTTCACCGAGACGCGTCTTGCGACCGAGACGTTTGAAGTCTCGATATTCAGGCCAATCGTTGAGGTTCCAGCCGTCAACAACATCGTTCCATTCGTCGAGTAAGAACTGCGGAGATAGCGAGACCTTCTCGTTGTCGTTTGCTATCAACTCAATCAGTTCCAAGACCTCGCCATCTTCAACGGTTTCCGGTGCTGTTGTCTGAGAGCGAATGAGTTGCTTCGCGATCTCGTCCATCGACGCGACGACAAGCATGGGGGGAGTTTCCAATTCGGGCAAATCGCTCGACAGTCGCTCGGCTGGCACGAGTCGCTTGACCTTGTGTCGGAGCGATCTTGCCAAGTCCTCCGAAAAAGTAGTCAGCAACACGTGGCCTTTGTTCGCCTTCAATGCCGCAGCGGCTCGGTGAATGGAAACAATCGTCTTACCGGTTCCTGCACTTCCGGAGACGCGGGCCGGGCCACTGAAGCGACGGTCCACGAAGCCCCGCTGCGAGGGATGCAGGAAGACGATCCATTTTTCCCAAGGGGCGTCCAGGGCCGCCGCGAGCTCGTCGGCGTTATCGAGAACGCGGAATCGTCGCTGAGCATCCGGATGGCTGAAGGGATCGGCATCATCGGCAGCGATGCTCCGAGGTTCCGGTCGGCCGCCGGTTGCCAGCACCAGCAGGGCTTCGGCGGCTTCGCCCGGCAATCGATCCGCGATGGTCAGCAGCGAATCTTCGTCGGCGGCCAAGCAATCGTCGACCCACTGGTCGGGCACCCCGTACGTCAGTAAGTCCTCTCGAACGACGCCACTCAAACAAGGAGGCGAAGGTTGTTGAGGAGCCTCTACGTACGTCGGCACTTCGATCTCGCGAACGGTTTCACGGATCTCCACCAGTTGTGCGGCACCCGTTTTCGGGTGTCTTTCCAGCTTCCGTTTCTCGGCCCACCGATACGCCTTGTCGTGATGGTCAACGTAGCAAAGCAGCAGGCTCGCATCCGTCTTGTGAACGATCACGCGGATATCACGTCCCGCCCGAATGGACCAGAAGTTTTTATCCTTGCAGCGCTCAATGCGATGGAACTGCAGCCCAGGGTTTGCTGGATTGACCTGCAAATCAAAAGCGGTCGTCTTGACAGATTTCTGCTCGTCGGCTGCAAGCCGAGTCAGGCTGTCGGTAAAAGTGTCGGAGATGCGGAACTGCACATCATCCATTAAACTGCCCAATCTCAATGGCTTCCCGAAGTGATTGTGATAAGGTTTCACAATTCGAACGTAGGCTCGCCGTATTGATCGAGAACTTGCCGTTGGACTGATATCCTAAGGCTTCAACCTTGCCTCTCCAGCCACCTCTTTTCATTGCTGCATTAATCTGGTCAACGATCTTGCCAATCCATTTCCGGACGTCTTTGTAATGCTCACCTCCCTGAGCTTTCCAATCAAGATGAACGTCTATTTCATCCTCTATTGCTGAGCAAGATAGACGAACGCCCAGTCCACCAAGGGTAAACACGTACTCGCCGGACTTGGAATCATATGTAAACGGCAAATCGGAACTCCGTTTCGCAAGTTCTTCCGCCCAGAAATCGACGTCTCTGACATTATTTGGTGTTTCCTCAGCGACTAGCATCCTTGTCAACTCAGACTCAAACTGCACCACATCAATTCGGTCCGCTTGTTTTTCCTTAGTGCTGTTTCTGACGAGCCTTGCTAATCGTCTCGGCAGTGACTGCCAGCGACCAGCGGTACGACCAGCAATTTTCCTCGCGACAGTTTGTTCCCAGTCAGCTAAAACCGGCTCCATTGGCTTTGGGTCTTCCTTGGTACAAAGAAAGTAGAGTGTAGTACCAAGTCCGTAGGAATCGACTAACGCTGACCGCGTACTAACCCCCTGTTTTCTGTAGATCATTTCGGGCGGCAGGTAACCGTTGCTAGCATTAGGGTCCTGGACAGACATCTCAATTGCGTCGCGATGCCACGACAAATCAAAGTCCAAGATTTTCACATCCCAATCTGTTGGATCCTCCCAGGAATTCGGGATCATAATGTTGTGCGGTCGAATGTCACGATGCAGAACCCGTTCTGGGAGCTGATGCCCCGCTCGAATAATTGAAACAATTTTTTTCATAACGGTTAACACATCAATCCACTCAAGTCTTCCCCGCTGAATTACCGCATTTGCAAGATTGTCACCATCAATGAAATCCATCACTGCAAATGCCGGAATCTCCGCTGCCATGCGATATGTGACAACACCACTAACGTTGCGACGATCCAGGATCTTCATGGAAGAGACACCTCGTCGAAAACTATGCAATTTCTCTGCGTCATTCCGGATAGCTTCATGAAGCAACTTGACAGCCACTCGATTACCATCGGGACTGATCGCCTCGTACACTGTCCCGAAACCACCCAAACCGACCTCCCGCAGCAACTTAAATCCAAAAAGCGTGTCACGTTCAGTTTCCGGCTTTGCGTACCACGCACGATGAATCGCAGCGTCGTAAGCTCGACAAAACTCCCCGTATTCACGAAACGAGCCATCACTGTCTGCGTTCAGCAGTTCTGTCGCTTTAAAGTTCAGGAAACCTCTCAGCTTCTCCGGATCCCACATTTCTACTTCGCTAGGAGATCCCTCCAGCGCCAACGAATCATCAGCTAGCACGAGGTCTTTGCTTGCAATGACAGGTGTTGGCGAAGGTTCATCTGGCACAGCTGTGCCAAGCACTTGCAATATCTTGTTTAGTCCAGTGTGATCTCCGTTCTCCGCACGATACAAAATCACCTGAAGCCCTGCACTCTCAGCCCACTCAATTGTTTCCGTGTCACTTCGGTTCGTGATCCAGAAGTGCTGCCCTGTATCGACTCCAGAAGACTTTAGATGTGACAGGAAACCGCCAACCGCAACGTCGTCGGCACTAATTCCACAGAACACAACGGTGTGAGCCGCAAAACAAGACCGCATAAATGTTTGATATGCATCCCTACGCAACAGGCTGCTGAGCGAATCCTTAGTAAAAACCCAAGACTCCGCATCATTGTAGTTCCCGTGCAAGTTAGCAATGAATGGGTTGGATGAGTTGATTAGGTGAGTATAACGTCCGGCAGACGCCCCATCAAATAGCTCAACATTGGCACCAGGACGTTCGGATGAGTGAGAGCGGGACGCGAGCCTGTCGAGATTGAGGTTTAGAATACCCGCAGTATTGAACGCCCACAGTTGTTTATATGCTTTAGGGACAACACATCTATCAGACACAGCCATCGCTTCGCGAATTGTAGCTGTGTAGCTAGCGGGGCCTAACTCGCGTTTAAGTATCTGAAACGCGAGCCAAAAGTCCTTTTCGAGGCGCACGACTTGCACGATGGCTCGAAGGTTTTGTTTGTCTTGTCTGGACGATGAATCCGCTCGAGACACAAGTCTCTCAATCAATCGTTCTTTTAAATCTGACCACAGGGGAATACCAGCCGGACGGCTTAGGCCGGCACCAATAAAAAATAGGATTTTGTTCGTCCGCTCTGCGCAGATCGAAGCAAGAGATTTCAAACTAGGCTGTTTATCATCAAATGTCACGAAACGGTCCCTTTTACACGAAATACCTTCATCACTTCGTCGCCGAGGTGGTTGATGACTTTGACGGCGATGCGGCCGGATTTTGGTTGGGGGAAGGGGCGGCTCGTATCGCTGTTGAGGCTGTCCCAGGCTTCTTTGTCGATCTCGGCTTTGAGGGTGGTTTTGAGGCTCTTGTAGGGATCGTTGGCGCCGAGGAAGTAGGCTTGGCGGACGAAGAAGCTCTCTTCGTTGTAGTCGGTGTCGATGAACCAACAGGCGATGCCGTCGGCTCCGTCGCTGCGGACTTCGCCGGTGCTGGGCTGGAAGACGTCGACACCGTTGATCTGGACTTCGATGTCGCCGAGATTGGCGCCCTTGGCTTTGGACTCGCGGACCGTGATGTCGGGCTCGCCGAAGATCACGAACAGGTTGCCTTTGCCTGTATTCTTGAGGTCGGCCGACATGTGCATGTCGGCGTTCATTCGTGCTTTCAAGACCTGGATGCGGCCCAGCTTGTTGAACTCGGTGGCGTGGGCCTCGTAGTTGAAGCCGCAGGCGATCAGGACGTCGAAACCGGCGTCACCGCACTCGCGGGCGGCGGCTTTTAAGTCGGGCTGCGAGATCGTGCCGAACTCGGGGCCGACGAAGATGCCGGCGCGTACCTCTGTTTCCCCCTTTTCACTTCCCTCTTCACCCTTGATGTAGCGGCCTTCGGCAACGATGTACTCGCCGGGCCAGGGGGCAAGCGAGGTGAAGTCGATCTTGTCTTCTTTGTGGGCCTGCTGGACGCCGGATTTTTTCAGGTTGTCCAGAACCATGGTGGCGAAGTCAGCGACTTGGCCGGTGTCGCCCTGGTCGCGGGCGGTAGCTTGTTCGAGCGGGTCGATCAGTTCATCGTCTTCGTCGACCGAGAGGGTGCGATGGGGCGAGAGGGATTCGACGGTGAAGGGACCGGCGACGCGGACTTTGGTTTTGTCTTCGTAAGGTTTGTCGTACAGGTACTCAAAGTCGGCCTTGGCGGCGATCGAGGCGTCGATCTCCTTCTGGCGTTTGATCCGCAGCTTCCACCACTCGGCGTGCAGCTTTTTGGCTTCGTCAGGCCAAGGGTCTCGCGGTTCGTCTGGCAGCGTGTCGAGGGTGAAGTCGCCGCCCGTCGCTTCGTTCAGCTTTGTCAGGTCGGCGGCGGCTTCTTGCTGGATAATGGTGCGAACGCTGTCGGCGTGCTCGGCCAGTTCGACCGACTCGAGAACTTCCAGCGTCGACTCGAGTCGTCGCCGATGTTCGAGCAGCGACGCGTGCAGCTTGACCGCCTCGTCGTCCCACCGCTGCCCCGCTTCGCGTGGCACCTCCCATTCCTCCCACGACTCACCCAGCACTGAGTTCAGCTTCTGTCGGACTGGTTCGAGTTTGGATTGGAACTGCTCGTAGATGACGTCGATCTCGGAATCATTTGCAATCGACCTGAGCGTAACATGCGGCACTCGTTGGTACACAAAACCTTGTTTGATGTCCTCTGCTGGCGCTCCGAAATCAGCGATGTCGCGTCGTTCAATTTCGGCTTGCTTGATTAAACCCTCGCGACTGTCCGCCAGCAGGAAAAAAGGGAATCTGCCACCTATAACACGTGATCTCGCTAACGCCAAGGCAACCCGTGACGTGTCTGCCGTAATCCACCTTCGTCCCCATTCTTCACACACGATAGCAGTAGTGCCTGAGCCGCAGGTAGGATCAAAAACAAGATCGCCGGGATCAGTTGTCATCAAAACACAACGTTGAATGACACGAGAAATAGTTTGCACAACATAGGTCTTCTTGTCGCCAAATCCGCTCCCTCCCGCGTCCAGCCAAATGTTAGTGAGGTCTGTGACCTGCCAGTCATCGAAATACCTGCGGTACTCAAGCGTATTCCCCACCAGTTCCAGGCGATCGCTCTTGTTAAGTCGAGCAAGCCCCCGTTCCGGTGTTTTCCATTGCCTATTCGCGCCAGGGTGAAACACTCGCCCGTTGAAGGAATAGTCGATGGTAGCAGTATTGCTTCGTCCTTGTCTTCGAAGATCAGCCGTCCTGTAAATCCGGAAACGCTCATCAACAAGACTTGGACGTTCTTTTTCCAAACGGCTAAGCCGATGATAGCCTCTATTTAATTTGTCAAGTTTTTTGTCGTACTGGGTCCCAGCACCAACACCTACCTCTTTTGGAAGAAACAGAGGTCGGTACTTGACCGTCCTTATGTCTTTTGCGTACCAAAGAATATAATCAGCTTGTGAGGTAAGTATCTGCGTAGTATCTCCAGCAGTCTTCCGAATTGTAATGACCCGACAGAAGTTTTTTTCACCAAAAATCTCATCGAGTACCGAGCGAACCCGGTGAAGGTTTTCATCGCCAATTTGCAAAAATATAGAACCTGACTCGCTGAGCAGCTCATGTGTTGCTGACAAGCGATCTCTAAGGTAAGTCAAATATGAGTGAACGCCGTCTTTCCAGGTGTCACGAAACGCCTTTACCTGTTCCGGCTCACGAGTAATGTGTTCTGTTTTGCCATCCGTAACGCGGTTACTCGTGGTCGACCACTGAAAGTTGGAGTTGAACTTGATGCCGTAGGGCGGGTCGAAGTAGATGCACTGGACTTTGCCTCGTAGGCCTTCGCGTTCGGCCAGTGAGGCCATCACCTGCAGGCTGTCGCCCAGGATCATGCGGTTGGTCCAGTTGGCGTCGTGCTGGTAGAACTCGGCCGACCGGGCTTCTTCGGGCAAGCCGTTGAAGTCGCCGAACAGGTCGAGTTGCTCCGGAGGCCCTTTGTCTTTCAGGTCGTCGGTGCGACGCATCAAGTCGTCGATCAAGACCTTGGGGTGCACCTTTTCCTGGATGTACAGCGGCGGCGCATTGGCCACCAGCGGCCCGGCGTCCTGCTCGTCCTTGCCCCGCCAAACCAGCTGCGGATCCAAGTCGCGATTACGACGTTCGTAAGCCACGCGAATCGAATACTTGTCCTCGGTCTCCATCACCGACTGCTGTTCCGCAGTCGGGATGTTCGTCCGCGTGCTGTCGGCATGCGTCAGCGTCTCGACGGTCTTCTTCTTGGTCGTTTTTTTCTTCTTCGCCATATCTATTCGTCAATCGTTTCCGTTCTTGGTTGCTGCGGCCGTTCACACATCGTCAAAGCTGAAGAGCTTGACGAGCGAGTCGACCATCATCTCGGTGCGGGCATCGATCATTTCGGCGTTCCACGTGTCCGCGGTGGCCAGCGAAACCCGCTGGCCAGCAAAATCGAACTCCATCGAGTTCAGGGCAAGGCCGTTGCGATAACCAAGATTCACTTTGTGGCTGAGGACCGTCTTGTTTTCGACCAAGGCCTGTTTCTCGTCAAAGAAACGTGCCGCAAGGCGTGAGTTGTAACCGGACAGGGTCAGATTTCCGAGCCGATCCACGTTCTCCCAGTGCAGTTGTTGGGCTAGCTCTCGGTCGCCATCGGCGAGAGCGTTCACCCAGTCGTCTGAAAGCGTCTCTTTCTGAGGCAGCACGTGCTCGATTGTCCAGACAAAGCGATCGGTATCGTTACGTGCCCATAGGTCCGGAGCGTACTCGCGCGTTTGGCGGGTTTCATCCAAGGCAACCAGTAAGTAGCGGGTTACCAAAGCATTGATGTCGTACATGTCGCCCGAAAGAATCTCCCGGAACTCCGATTCGGTTCGGTAGCGGCCTTTGACGAGCAGTTTGTTCTTGAAGAAATCGAAACTGAGTTGTCCGTTGTGCTCGATCTCTGCATGGCACGCCGCGATCAGGTCGATGTGAGCTTGGTCGAGGTCGCTGGTGCTTGGGAAATTCGTCACGTTCCGGCGGACGTAGTAACGCCGAATCAGCTCGACAGCGCGATCGAGGAAATCATGTTCGGTAAAGTCAGACGATGGCCGCGAAAACAGATACAGCAGCAGTTGGTAGGATGGCGACGCTTGGATCAGATCCAGATCGATCAGTTTGCTACGCATTGCGGGCTCGAAGCCCGACTCGTCGTCCTCCGGGTAGATGAGTTGACCGTAGCGAATCGCGGCCTCGCGTAGACGATCAAACACCCCTTGAGGATCGCGACTGATGATCTTCTCGTAGGCGCGGATCAGTTTCGCTCGCGTGACCCGAGAGATGCCGTCGACGCGGATCGCCTCATCCCACCGATAGGCGTGGTAAAAGTGTCGAAGAAACCGTTCTTGCAGAACGGGCGTGTCCACCCACTCGATCAGATCCTGCCACTGTTCGAACGCGGCATCGATGTCGCCATTTCGCTTGGAGATCTCACCGAGCACTTTGTTCTTGATAATGTCGGTCGCCGAAAGCGGTTCGCCGCGATTGTTCAGCGTCTCGAACAAAGTGAACGCATCGGCTTGTGAGTTGACCGCGATATGGACGAAGTACAGTTGGTTGACCTTGGCGACCAGATCCAGAATCTCTTCCAGGTCCTCGGGGAGGATCGACCGGAAGTATTTGAACGCTTTGGCAAACAGCCGCACCCCGTGGTAGGAAGGTTTGGGTGGTTCGGCGATCAGGCCGACGCTGCCAAGGATGTACTTGTAGTCGACCAAGTTGTTGTTTTGAGTGCTCGGCTGGACCCGCAAAAAGTTCGCTTTCCCCTTTTCCACCCACCCGCCGTACGGCGCGCTGGCGAATTTGTCTTTGATTTTTTTGCGTTTGACCAGCTTTCCGCGCAGGCTCGCGACACTATTGCGAAAGCGGTGCTCTTCGTCGTCATCGTCAAACTCGTCGATGTCTTTCTCGATCTGTTTCAGCCGTTCGTAGATGGCCGCCATCAGCAGGGATAACGTCGTCAGTCGCTGTTGACCGTCGATGACTTCGTAGATGACTTCCGCTTGGTGCTCGTTTGGCTGGGCTTCCTTGACGACAATAATGGATCCGACAAAGTAGCCGGGATCGTTGTCGTGAAGATCTTCGATCAGTTGTTCCCAGTGGTGCTTACCCCAGGTGTATTCGCGCTGGTACTTGGGAATGTGGTAGTGTTCGCGTGCTCCTTCATCGGTATCGATGATCTGGGACAGCGGCATGCCTTCGGCGTTCATCATGATGTAGCTTCCTCTGCACGAATACGACTCGCTTGTCCTTGATGGCGAATTGCGTCATCGATCATTTCGTCGAACCGGCCCGCAACTTGTTGTTCGAAATCGGCTTCGATTTGAAACACTTCGGTGAACTCGGCGAAGGCCCAGCGGCCGAACGTGCCGAGGTTGTTGACGCCGGGGATCCAATACGTCTTCATCGTGTTGGCTTTCTCGACGTCGTGTTCACCGCGATAGCCTTTGATCTCCACGACCAGATTCAGCAGGTCTGGTGTCCCATCGGCCAGCGTGCCGCGACCGTCGTCGACCTGGACGATGAAATCGGGACGATACTTGTGAGCTTTGCCCATAAAGCGGTAGGGGACTTCCAGACCGAGTCCGTGATTCTTGACGTAGGCCCGCACGGCGGGGTGTTTTTCGGCGATCCGACAGAATTCCGCTTCCCAGTCGCTGTCCAGCACGACCCAATTGACGTGGCAATGGTTGACGCTGGTCTGCCAGCGATCCGCTTTGGAGGTATTGAAGTTAACGAACCGCGTGCTGCCGGACGGGTTGTAGGCGTCCAGCATCGCTTTGATTTTCTTTTCGTCTTGGTGAGCGGTCACGATCGCGGAACTGATCTTCTTGCAAGCTTGATCGGCTAGAGCTTGGTACATCAACTGGGCCGGGTAGGTACCGCCTTTGCAGTCGACATAGTCTTTGAGCCAGACGTTGGCAATCCGTTTGAGTTGACCGAAAAGATCCATACGCGGACTTTCACCCGGCTCGCGCCATTCGACTTCGATCAGCCTTTTGGTCAGGTGAAAGAGCAGCGTGCTGCGACGCATGTCCTCGAGATGCTTGAGCGTCAGATCGTTCTGTTCGCCGATGATGCCGCTGTTGCGGGTTTCCGTCGCCCCGACCATCTGCGGCGTGATCAGCATACGATGGTTGTCGTTGAAGTCGGCCTTGATTTTCTGATTTGGTAGCTCGATGCGATAGCCGCTGACGCGTGGAAAGCGTATTTCGAGCGAATCTCGATCGGGACGAACGGCTTTGACCTGAACGGTTTCGCGAGGCTTCTGCGGCGGAGCGACGACGGGTTTGGCGTTGAAGTCGAATGGAATGCCGAGGACGTCCGCGTACTCGACGTCGAACTTGCCTTCCGCGTTCAGGTCGTACGACTGACGGCGGAGTGCGCGGCCGATGACCTGTTCGCACAGCAACTGAGTCGTGAAGCCACGAACGCCCAGCACGTGCGTGACGGTGTTGGCGTCCCAGCCTTCGGTTAACATCGACACGGACACCACACAGCGGATCGATTCGCCCAATCGGTCTTTCTTGCCGACGGTGTTCATGACTTCGCGAAGCAGTTCTTCGTCGCTGATGTTGTCGGCTTTCTGCCGGTCGCCGGTACGCTGAATGATTTCTTTGCGAAACTGTTCGATGGCTTCCGAATTAAATTGGCGAAAGTCTTTGTGCAGCCCTTCACCGGATTCCAGTTGGCCGCTGTCAATCAATAGCGTCCGTGGTTCTGGGTAGGGTTCGTGATTGTCGGGGTCGAAATTTCGGAAGAGGGGAAGTCGACCGGGGATTGTCTGCGAGGTCCCATCGTCGTTTTGACGTTCATAACCGCTGATGTAGTCGTAGACCAATTTCGAAGACGACGTGTTGTTGCAGACCACGATGAAGCAGGGCGGGACATCGATACCGGCCTCCTGCCAGAGTTTGAACGTTTTTTCGTAGTGGCCGTACAGGGCGTCGAGGGCGGTTTCGAGCGGCGTCGGAATTTTGCCAGGATCCAGAGCAGATGCTTTGCTACGGCCGGACTTGGGCATATCGCTGCGGATGTGTTCCCAGAGGTTGCGATACATCGGCATCTCGCCGCCGGGCAAGTTGTCAGCAATGGGAACACGCGGCAGTTTGACGATGCCGCATTCGATGGCGTCCATCAGCGAGAAATCACTCATCGTCCAGGGAAACAACGTTCCTTCGGCGTATCCGCTGCCGCGCAGGAAGAATGGCGTCGCAGACAGGTCCATGACGCGGCTGACGCCGATGGTGCGATTAACCGCCTCGATGCCGGAGATCCAAAGGCGAGCGGCTTCGCTGTTCTCTTTGGCTTCGTCCTTCTCCTCTTTGCCTTTCAAGTCCGACTCTTCGGATTCTTCCGGTGGTTTTTCGCGGTAACAGTGATGGGCTTCGTCGTTGATGACCATGATGTTCCGCATGCCCATCAGTTCGGGCATCACGCGCCGGATCATCTGGCCTTCGGTTTCTGTCGTTTGCAGTTCGGGGCCGCGACCTTGCAAAAGTGCCCGTCCCCCGCTGGACAGCTCCAGCGTGTTGCGAAGTTTGAACGCGTGATAATTGGTGATGACGATGCGGGCCTGTTCCAAATCGGGCAACATATCGCCGGGCACGAGTTCGCGATTCTTGTAATAGCTATCCGGATCGTTGGGCTGAAGGACGCGCAGTCGATCTTTGATGGTCAGGCCGGGAGCGATGATCAGGAAGCCGCGGGTATACCGGCTACTGGTTTTGCGACGCACCCAATTGATGGTTTGCCACGCGATCAGCATCGCCATGACAGTCGTCTTGCCAGCGCCCGTGGCCAGTTTGCAGGCCAGCCGCGACAATCCGGGATTGGCCGCTTCATTGGCAGAATAGAGTGCGTCGAGAAAGCGGCCCGTGATTTTGTTGTCGAGGTTGGGTGCGACTTCGGTCAGCCAAATCGCGACCTCGGCTGCTTCGACCTGACAAAAGAATGGCCGGATACTACTGAAATGATCGCCCCGCCAGTGTTGCAACAGGCGAGCGGTTTCGGGCGTAACATTCCACCTGCCGGGATCGTCAATCTGTCGCCACTTGTCGATCTCACGCCGCAGTTCGTTGATGACCGGATTGGGATCGTATTGCTGCCGCTCGGTAGACAGCCCTTCATCCTGAGCGAATACGATTTCCTTTTGTTTCTCGGTGGATGCCTGCTTCTTTCCGCGACGCTTCTTCGGCTTTGGAATCGGCGTGATGAAGGACGCGGTGCGACGAGACTCTTTGACGTGCTGCGTCGGTTGGCCCGTCTCGTCGAGTTCCCAGTGTTTTCCCGGGTACTCGTACGGCGAATTAAGAATTGGTTGCTTGAAAAAGTTGGACACGTCTGCCCCCATCCACGTCGCGGCTTGACCGAAAAGTGCCAACAGCTTACTTTCTTTTTAGGGGCCCCACAATCACGGGTGTCGCAATCCTCCGCCTGAGAGGTGAAGGGATGCGATGTCCAGCCCAGCTGGAACGTCACAATGAAGTTCGGCCTACGCGTACGGGAACTTCGAATCGCGGCGTCGATGACGCAGCTCGAGTTGGCACAGCGTCTTGGTGTCAGCATGTCGTACGTCAGCAAAGTTGAACGAGGACGGCTGCAGTCAGGCGACTATCCATCCGAGAAATTCATCCACAAGCTGGCCCACGAACTGCAGGCAGACGAAGACGAGTTGCTGCTACTCGCCGACAAAGTGCCGGCATCCATACGACGACAGATCAGGAAGTGCCCTGAGCTATTCTACGCGCTCACGAAGCTGGACGACGCAAACCTTGCATCACTCGTCAAGACTGCCGAGCGCAAAGCGGGGCATTGACCGGGGCCCTGGACCGAGAACAGCAATCCAGAGGGAGTTTCTCCAGCGAGTGCATCGCGAAGGCCGACATCCAACTATGCGGCATCTTGAAAGTGACGTTGGTGGCTCGCTCCCGCGCCCACGAACCCAACCCTCCCGCCACGCGCGAGGGTGTTGTCGTCGGGCTTTGTCAAAAGATTTCTGCCGCTACTGAAAAACCGCCAGCTGGGGCAGGTGATCGCTGAGGGCGAACGATTTCTCGTCCTGGATGTTTAATCGAAACGCGCCCTCGAACAACGGCCTGGATTCGCTGGTCCGCTGGGCGATCGGCCCGGTGGCCAGGACGTAATCGATGCGGTGTTTGGGCGTGTCGGCAGGAATCGTGGGCCCCTCGCCCTCGCCGACCTGGGCGAAGGTGTCGACCCAGCCGGCGTCCATCCACAGCTGGTATTCCTCGCTATCGGGACCATGGTTCAGGTCGCCGATCAACAGCATCGATCGGCCGGCGTCCAGATCCGGCTTCATCGCCTTGATCATCGCTCGCACCTCCTTCAGCCGAACCGTGGGATCCGGCGTCGGGTACAGGTGCGCGGAGTGAACGATTAAGGGATCGCGTCCGGCGACGTGGACCGTGGCGCGGCCCCAGTGCCGGGTAAACAAGTCCTTGGGCCGCTCGCCGCCCAAAGGTGTGTTCTCGCTATCGGTCATTTCGTACCTGCTCAGCAGCGTGCCTGGCCAGTGCCCGCCGCTGGGGAAGCGCACGTGGTGCATGCCCAGCCGCTCGGCGACCGCTTTGGTCATCGCTTCGCTGGGCGACTCGGAAAAATTAATGATGTCCGGTTCGTGCAGGGCCAGCTCCATCGCCAACCGCTCGGCCATCTGCTTTTCTTCCACGGCTCGTTTTGCCAGGGAGCGTTGTTTCGGCCAACCCGTCGCCTTGTAGATGTTGTAGGCGATCACTCGCAGCGGCGCAGGTTTGCTGTCGTCGGCGCCAAGCGGCGCTGCTGCGGTGGCGACCGCACTCACTCCCAGGGCAGCCGTAAACTGTCGGCGTGAAAGCTTCATCATTATCTCCTCGAGTGTGTCCAGAAATTCCAAGTTGCGTTCCGGCGATTATAAGCCGTTACGAATGAGCCGTTTGGGCGATAGCCCCGGTTGCGGCAGCCGTTTGGCCGATAGCCCCCAAGCCGGCATAAGGTTTGCGGCGGTATGCCGGGAAAACCATCTCAATCGAGTGATCCCACCGCGGCCCGTCCACACTGTCGAAGGAAACCGATGCTAGGTCTGAGCAAACGCACGATCGACGAGTACGAAGCGAGCGGCGAGATCGAACGCGTCTACGCCGAGATCCAACCGACCCTGCGAGTCAGCGGCGTGAATCTGAACTTCCGCACGTGGGCGGCTCAGGATCATCTGTTGCCGCTGCTGTGGGATCCGCTGAAAGCCAACTGCGGAACCGATACGTTCGAACAGTCGGCCGACGAGCTGCGAGCCACCGCGGCCGCATCGGCGATCCGTTTGTCGAGGCTCGAGGCACACCCGGCGGCGGGCTTGGGAGAGAGCCAAGCCTTTCAGTTGCACGAAGCCCTCAAGCTGTACCATTTTGTGAACCCCAAACTGCTGTTGTTCACATCGACGGTCAAGCTGGCTCTGGATGGCGAGCTCCACGCGCCGGACAGCTTCGCCGACGTATCCAAAACGCCTCGCCGCGTGACCCCGGGTGCGCCACCGGACATGTATCCCATGGCCATGGTTGACGAGCAGCCGGACGACACGACGGTGCAGGAGGTCTTCGACGACATCAAGCAGACGCTGGACCTGAAATCGGTGAACAGCGACTACCGCACCATGGCTCTCTGGCCGGCTTATCTGAAGGCCATGTGGCGGTCGCTCAAACCAGTTACGCAACAACAGGACTATACCGACGCGGCCGACCGGTTGCGTGATCGATCCCGGCAGCTGGCTGGGCAGTTGCCGCTGCCGATATCCCTGCCCACCCGCACGCTCGAAGCGGGTGGCGCGGATGTCGACAAAGCGATCGAGACGACCGCGGCCTTTGAATGCCTGCTCCCCGGCTTGATCCTCAACATCGCTCTGTGTTTGCGAGACTTCGTGGACGACGATCGTCTGAGCGAGTCTCCATGGCCGGCCTCGTACCGGACCCTGCCCGAGTAGGTTTTTATTCTCTGAATTCCAGTCCAACCAAGGCAAGCACGTATGAACTGGCGCACTTATCAAGCACAGCAGCGGGTGACGCGGCTGGGGGATCGGTTTCTCAGCTACATCGATCGAACCGACGAAAGCGCCGGCGCGGCCAGCCAAGCGGACCCGGTGGTGTTGCTGCACGGCATTCCCACCTGGGGCTACCTGTGGAAAGACCTGATACCCGAAGTCGCAGCGCAGCGGCGAACGCTGGTGCCGGACCTGCTGGGATTCGGATTCTCTGACCAACGCGATTGCTTCGACCGTTCGATCGACCGGCAAGCCGCCGCGATCGATCGCTGGCTGGACCAGCTGGGCATCGAATCGGCCGCGATCGTCGCCCACAACATCGGCGGTGGCGTCGCGCTCCGCCTGGCCACGCTGTATCCGGAGCGCGTCTCGCAGCTGTGTGTGATGAACACGGTCTGTTACGATTCCTGGCCCATCGAATTGATGCTGCAGTTCGGCCATCCGTCGGCCAATCGCCTGGTGTCGGCATCCAAGACGATCGGCGGGCTGGCCCTGGCACTCAAAAGCGGGTTTGCCAAATCGCCCGACAGCGACTTCTTGGAAGCGTTGCTCGCACCCTACCGGACCGAGGTCGGCAAGCGGTCGCTGGTCCGCAACGCCGCGGCCCTGAACACGAACCAGACCACCGAGATCTCCCACCTGCTGCCGTCGATCGACGTTCCGACGCTGGTCTTATGGGGCGAGGACGACAAGTTCCAGGACATCCGCTTCGGCCGCCGTTTGGCCACGGACATCCCCAACGCAGAATTCGTGCCCCTGTCCGATGCCCGGCACTTTGTGATGGTCGACCGCCCCGATGAAGTCGCCAAACGCGTCAGCGAATTCTTGTCCGCCGGGGTCCTGAACCGTTAAGCATCGATGTGACATGGGCTTCCAGCCGGTGGGGTTGCCTTTGCGGGCTGGAGATGGGCAGGAGTCTTTCGGCTTATCAGCCGTATTGGCGTTCGCCACGGTTACTCGCTTCCCCCAATCAATCCTGCCTACCCGCTTGAGAGGTGAACGAAATGTTACGCAGCATGGTCAAGGTCGCCGCCGCCGTGGGCGCGTTTGGACTGCTCCACAGCGCCCTGGCAAGTCGGGCGGCGAAGCAAACTGCCGAAGATGTTTTGGGCCAGCGCAACCGCAACGGCCTGTATCGGATGACGACGAAGCTGTTGGCCTTCAATACCGCCGCCACGGCGTATCTGGTGATCGGTTCGTGGCACGAAGAAGTTCGTCTTCGCCAGGCCTACGGCCAGCGGTACGAGGTCTACCGTTGCAGCGGCATCCCCTTCTACTCGCCGCGACCGGCGCGGAGCCTCTCCAGCCCCATGCAGGACGTGAAAGCATCGCAGCGCGTGGAGACGTGAAACGCCAAGCGTCGAGCGGGGAGGCGTCGCTGCCGCCGGCTACTGCGGAGGCGTCTGGATTGTGACGCCGTACCGGCCTGCGGCTTCGACCAATTTCGCGATGTCCGCCTCGCTTGGCATCGACGCGTTCTCGGCATCATCGGCCAAGGGATGCCCGACCTCGAGAAACATCTGCTCCAGTCCCGCCGGAGCGACCGAGATCAACAGTCGAGCAGTCCGGTTGCTTTCGTTCTTGAAGCAATGCAGGCTACCGATCGGCATGTTCACAAACGTGCCTTCGCCAGCGACGATTCGCTGCTGGTCGATTTGAAAGACGATCTCGCCTTCGAGGACGAGAAACGATTCTTCTTCACGGCTGTGGGTGTGCGGAGGCGGACCGCCGCCGGGCGGCACGACGGCATCGATCGTCGCGTACTTGCCGTCCGTCTCCGCGCCGGTAGCGAGCACCCGGTACACGTCGCCCACGACGCCGATCCTCTGCCCCTCGCCGGGCCGCCGTATGGTTGCTTGCCGACTCATCGCCATCTCCGTCGTTGCCGCCTTGCGGGCGCTTTGGGTCTAACATGCCGTGGCATCGACAGCCGGCCTGCAAAAGATCGCGCGGTCGATCAATCGGAACCGGCGGGACACCTGAGCAGAGTCAGGCCCTGCATTCTTCGCCCCGATGCAGCGGATGGGGTGGGATTCGAACCCACGGTAGGCGCAAACCTACGGCAGTTTTCAAGACTGCTGCCTTCGACCACTCGGCCACCCATCCGGTGGACGCTTGTCGGCTTTCGCCGGGCGTCCGGGCGATCATTTTAACAAGCTTGCAGCTGCTTGCCAGATCAGCTGACGCTGACTTGTTTATCGACGAAGCTGACCGGTCGCAGGCAGACACAATACCATCATCGACGGCCACTTAGCAGCTTCGATAGGATGCATCGTGCGAAGCCCGTGTCGCAGCGGGCTGCTTCCTCTACGGTCGGTACCCTCCCGCCGCAGAAGCAGCCCACTGCAAAGCGTTTTACGCTAACCGAATCTTCATCACGCCGAACGAACTTTCGAGTCTGTCAGTTGCAAAGCTGGAATCGTCCTCGGTTACCTCATCCGCAAGCAGTGGGGCTGGACCGAATGCACCTGGAAGAAGAAATACCGAACGTGGTTATTCGGTAAGACGCTGAACAGTGAACCGTAGGTGTCGCTGCAAGGCTTCGAGGAATACCCACGCTGGCAAGATTACGGGGAGGACTGACCTCGCCCAAAAACTTCACTTAGAACGCGACCCGCTGCCGGCCCGATCGGCGGAGGGTTTTCTTTTGGGCCCGTGGCATCATCGCAACTCGTCCCGCTTTGTCTTGCTGAGCTTCCGCCAGTCCCAGGGGGCACCGTGGCGGCGATCCGACCACAAGCCGATGCCCCGCGGCGGTGCTGATCGTTGCATCGCCGCCGATTGCTTCCCCGGCCGTGACCACCCTGTCGCGACTGTAGGGACTGCTGAATCGCTTGCCGCCGCATGTTGAGGCGGTGCTGGATCCAAGCACGCCGGACACGGTGCGAGTGACCGGTCTGCGGTCTGCGGTCTCTCTGGCCAGCAACGCGGCAACCGTGGCTGACATGCTGAATTGGGCGGTGCAATCGGTCTGCGATGGTTTGGCACTGGTTGCCGAATGGGAGCGGGAAGCGGACGCGCCGGGGTGGGAACGGGATGGCAGGTTAGCTTGATAACTTAACGCGTCGTATCGTTTCCGTAATCTCCAGAAAATGACTCTCGCGAACACAACCGAGGATTTTGATGATCGAATCCTGCGGGATGGAACGGATCCACCTGCATCGCACGACGTTTTTCTTGTCTAGGCCTGTTAGACTGTGACCCCGTGACCACGGTAGCGGTACGCAATCAGGCTCTAGTGGATCAGGGACAGAGGTAGTTACGGCTGCGCAAACCAAGTCCCTCCCTGAATCAATATCTTCTGGAAGACTAAGCATCTTCTGGAAGACTAAGCACAACCAGCGGCCTGGCTTTAGGGTTCTTCCCCCTTGGGTCTCTAACCTCCGCGAGGATAACCGATCCACGCTGCAGCCTTGGACCAGCCATAGCACCCGCTCACTGCCTTTGAGTTCAGTAATCCCAGCCGGGTTCATCGCACGAAACCTGCGGCCCTTTGGCAAGTTCGTCAAGCTCCTCAGCGGTAAGATAATCATTAGTTCCGTTGTGAAGTTCCGGAACTAATAGTTCACCCGGGGGAATCTGCAGGTAGGGGGTGCAAGCCACGTTCAGCACTTGTACCCCTTTGTCTTGGCGGACCACATGGACGAACATTCGCTGCTGCCAATTGCCCTGCTGTAGCTCGTTGGTCTGCGAAATATCGGTTTCGTGGTCGGGGTAGTATTTAATCATCCTTCACCTCCAGTTCGAAAACCTCCATAGCTAACTCGACCACCGTCCGGCGGTCGGTACGAAACGCCTCAGCAGCCCTGGCAGCATCAGCAGCTTTTGCAGTAGAGCGGTGAACATTCACACCAAGAGTAAGTTTTTTGGGAGTGCGGGATAGCGCGAGATTGATGGTTGTTCCATCTCGCTCGATTGCTCCGCCAACATCGGACCTAGTAACCCCTGAAAGGTTCGTCCGCTCAAACAAAAAGGCGTCATCGAGCCCTTTCTTAAGCTTGGTGTCGT
The DNA here is from genome assembly GCF_009618275.1 of Roseimaritima sediminicola. Lineage (GTDB taxonomy): Bacteria > Planctomycetota > Planctomycetia > Pirellulales > Pirellulaceae > Roseimaritima > Roseimaritima sediminicola. The sequence goes on along the minus strand of NZ_WIAD01000002.1, from coordinate 181,284 downwards.
CACGCTCGCATTCGAACGTGAAATTGTTCCCCACCGCTTTGACAGGCGTGTGCGGCAGCTCCGTCATTATCCGAGCTACGGGTATTCCACAATCATAGTTCGGAGAGCTGCAGGTAACGATCGCCGAATCTGGGCGAATTGTGCAGACCAGCCCCAGGGCATCAAAACTGGCCTGCAATCCCGGCTGGCTCAGGTCGGTGCTAAACTTGCCTTCCGTTCCTTCCGGCATTTGCATCAACGTCTCAGCAATCCATCCTGGCTGGAAGATGTAGATGTTGAATGTGCCGCGAGCGACACATGTAGATTCCTTGATTTCTAAGGCCATTTTTGCCTCATCCGTCTATTCGCAATACCCAAAGATGGCTTGCAGCAGGTTGTGGAGGGTCATCCTCCTGTCCGTAGTTTAATACACGGTGGTCTGCAGGTTGCCGACCTGGGATAGCCACCGAGCTTACCGCCCGGCGGCGATAGCGCAAAGTCCTCGCCCGAATTGACAGCCTTCGTCGGTCGCCCGGACAATGTCGACGGCCTGTTCCGCACTTCGAGCTCAGCAATGGCCAAGCAGTAGCAGAAGGAACACGGTCCGATGCTCGGCACAGTTGCTTGACGCCACTTGGCGTTTATCCCCTAACGACAATTGCGATGCCGGACCGACCGCTTCCCCCTCCTTCCTCGCCGCCACTCCTGGCCGATCGACTGCTCCGCGGGATCCTTCGCTTACAGTGGTTGATCGTGCTGGTTGTGGCGGGCTTGACGCTGCTGGCCGCACGGCAGGTGTGGCGGACCGAGTTCACGCCCAGCCTCGCCGAGTCGTTCGTCGATACGGCTGAAGAGTACGAGTCGGCGATGGACTTGGAGTCCTGGTTCGCGGGCAATCCGGACAGCTTGATCTATGTCGCTGCCGTCGAAGGCGACGCGCTATGGACGGCACCGAAGCTGCTGTCGCTGCGAGAAGCTAGCGATGAAATCGAACGCTTGCCGCTGATCCGATCGGTGACGACGATCAACGATCTTCCGGTACTGGACCTGCCCCGAAGCGGCGGCGTGCGAGAGATTGCGCGGCGCAGTGCGCTCAGCGTGATGCTGAAGGACGGCAAGCTGCCCGAGACGCTGCCGCGCGTCGAAGCGGTGCTGCCACGGCGCATCTCCGAGCAGCGTCAATGGCCCGCCGCCAAACTCGCTCAGCTGACGCGGTGGCTGGCCGATCGTCAGGAGGCCGCCGAACCGCTGCTGTCGCGCGACCGACGCAGTCACCTGATGCTGATCGAAGTGGACCGCCCGGATCGGCTGCCGCTTGCCACGCAGCATCGACTGCTCGCGGACGTCCGTTCGATCTTGCGGCGACACAGCGTCGGCACCGAAGCCCTGCACTGGTCGGGGCTGATGGCGTTGCAAACGGCGTCGATGGATCAGATTTATCTGACGCTGAGGCGGCTCCTGCCGCTGGGCGCACTGATGATCATGGTGATGGTGTTCGTATTGTTTCGCCGCTTGGAGCCTATTGCGATCATCGCGGTGGTCGCGACGGTCGCCGTGCTGTGGGGCATCGGTTTCGGCGAATGGTTGTACGGCAGCTTTTCGGTGCTGACGGTAGCCGTGCCGCTGATGGTCGCGGTGATCAGTACCGGAGACATCATTCATCTGCTTTCGGCCTACTCGGTGGATCTTCGAGAGGAAGGTTCGCACGACGTTGCTTTGCGCAAAACGTTTCGCGAGATGTCCAGTGCCTGTGCGCTGACCAGTCTGACGACGTTTATTGGCTTTGCGTCGCTGAGCCTGGTTCCCTCGCAAACCATTCGCCAGTTCGGAATCTCTGCCGCCGTGGGGGTTGCAAGTGCGTTGATCCTGAGCGTGGTCCTGGTGCCGATCATGCTCTGTGGACTGCACCGCATCGGCAGGACGCTGCAAGTGGTCCCGCAGTCTTCGCAGCGGACGCTGCGCATCGCCGTGGCCGCCGCCCGGATAGGAATGCGTTGGCCACGGCTGGTGTGCGGGCTATTTCTGGTATTGCTGGCGACGGGCCTGTTCGCTGGCAGCCGTCTGCGGTTGGATCCCGACATCCACGCCCGGTTCCGCTCGTCACACCCGATCGCGCAGAGCACCCAGTTCCTGATCGATGAATTCGGCGGCGTGTACGCGGTGGAGTTGGTCCTGACGGGTCCACCGTCGGAACTGCTGTCGCCGGAAAGCTTTCGCGCGATGCGCGAACTGGGGGCTTCGTATCAACAGGATTTGACCGTTTCGCGAGTCGATTCGATCGCCGATGTCGTCGGCCAGATGCTCGCTCAGATCGACCCGGCCTCCGATGACGGAATCCCGGAGTCGCCCGAACATGCTCGGGCCCTGGTTCGGCTTGCCGCGGCCATCGACGAATCGGCGGTAGCGCGTCTCGTGACCCCCGATCGTTCGGCCCTGCGGATCGTCGTGCAGGTGCCGGTCACGTCCTACCTGGAGCTGCAGCGGATGAGTACGGAGATCCTCTCTCGCGCCCACCGTGAACTGCCCGCGACGATCGATGTCCAGCAAAAGGGCTCTGCACCGCTGATCGGAAGCGCGGTAGCTCAGATCATTCAGGGGCACTTGTACGGCTTTGCGGTCAGCTTTGGGATGATCGTGCTGGTCCTGTCGCTGGGACTAGGGTCGATCCGTCTGGGCCTGCTGGCGATCCCGCCCAACCTGATACCGCTGGCCAGCCTGGGCGGCATGTTGGCCTGGCACACCGACGTCGCCGACAGTGACATCCTGGGCGTGGCGACCTTGGGGTTGGGGCTGGCCGTGGACGACACGATACATTTCCTTTCTCGCTACCGCCGTGAGATGCGAGTCTCGGGAAATCGCGAAGCGGCCATTGTCGCGACCATGCAGCACGCCGGTGCGGCGATCGTACGAACGACGCTGATCCTGATGTTTGGCTTCTTGCCGCTGGCCATCTCGGCCTATTGGTCGATCAGTATGCTGGGAACCTATCTGGTGGCAATTCTGTCGGTCGCCCTGGTTGCCGACCTGTTCCTGTTGCCGGCTTTGATCGAATGGTTCGCCCCCGAGCACGAGGCCAGCGATGCGAACGCGTTGTCGGATCAGTGAGCCGTTTAGGCGATAGCCTCGGTTTCGACAGCACCAAACCGGGGCTATCGACCAAACGGCTCAGATAAACCATGCGTTTTCGACTACATCGACGGGCCGCCGACGCAGCGTGTTGACCTCAGCCAGAATTCCGGGACTGATGGATCGCCCGCGCCGCCGCCAGGGTGTTGCCCAGCAGCATCGCGATCGTCAACGGTCCGACGCCGCCGGGAACGGGGGTAACCGCCGAGGCCACTTCCATGGCTTCGTCGAAGTGGACGTCGCCCACCAAGCGGTCTTCCACGCGATTAATCCCGACGTCCACGACCACGGCGCCGGGCTTGAGCCACTCGCCGCGGATCATCTCGGGCCGGCCCACGGCGGCGATCACGATGTCGCCGCTGCGGACGACCTCGGCCAAATCGGCGGTCCGGCTGTGAGCCAGCGTCACCGTGGCGTTGGCCGCCGAAGGGCCGCAGGATCCGTCGCGAGCGGCCAACAGCATCGCCATGGGTTTGCCGACGATGTCGCTGCGGCCGACGACGACCACGTGTTTACCGGCGGTCGGAATCTCGTAGCGATGCAGCAATTGGACGATGCCGGCGGGGGTGCAGGGCAGAAACCGCGGCCGACCCTGCATCAGCAAGCCAACGTTGCAGGGATTGAATGCGTCGACGTCCTTGCGAGCGTCGACCATGTCCAGCACGAGACGCTCGTCCAGTCCGCGTGGCAGCGGCAACTGGACCAGGATGCCGTGCACACCGTCGTCCTCGTTCAAACGCCGCACGACGTCCAGCAATTCGGACTGGCTGACGTCGGCCGGCAAGCGATCCAGGCGTCCTTCGATGCCGGCCTTCTCGCAGGCTCGCTGCTTGTTTCGAACGTACACCTGGCTGGCCGGGTCGTCGCCAACCAAGACCGCCGCCAAACAGGGTGTGGGTCCACCAGCATCGACAAACTGACGGACCTCCGCGGCGATCTCTTCGCGGATCTTCAACGCGGTCTGTTTGCCATCGAGAATTCGGGCGGCCATTTCAAAACACTCCGAGAATCAGAAGCTGTCGAGAAACGCTTACCGTATCGCCCGGCAATAGCATTGCAAAGCGGTCAAACGCGTCAAAACGTTTCAAACCGCCGCGTGAAGGGTGTCTTTGGAAGCGACATTCAGAAAGGCGCATCCGGCCCGGTGTGCGTCGCCCGCGGCGACCGACCAAACCACGCGCAACATCGCGGCCTGGCCGCCGCCGAGTCGCGCAAGCGTACGCTGTCCGACGTCCAGCGGGCGCGGCGAATGCAACTGGACACCACCCTCGGACACGTCCACCACGACCGCTTGCACCGGCCGCTGGGAGACCAGTTGAAAATGGACCTCGACCGGCAACCGCACGGGCTGGCGAAGATTGTCCCGCCGCGAGACGATGCCCCGCAGGATCATCGTCTGCAAAATCTCCTCCGGCAGCACGCGGCGAAAACGCAGGCCGTACGCAAATTGGCCGACGCTGCTTTGCCGCTGCCAGCAAACCCGGGCGGCGACTTCCATCGCGAACGCCCGGTCCGGTTTCTCGATCCGAACGATCACCGCCGAAGTCTCCGGTGGCAATTGCCGGTCGACTTGCAATTGGCATCCGCTGGCACTGACGTCGTTTAATTGCCCCCGGCAACACGGCTGGTCCCAGTGCTTGCCCGCAGCGACCGCGACGGGCACGCGAACGTCGCCGGAGACGACAAAGCGTTGGTCGGTGCGGACGCAGGCTTGCGTGGATTCGGTCATCTGTGGGGCTCTCTAGCGCACCGGAAGATACGTTTACGGTTTGGGATGCACTGCAATCTACGTCGCTGTGAAACCGTCGCTGCGGCGACAACCCGAGAAAAGCGACGGATCGGCCAGCGACGCCGGCGGGAGAGGAAGGCTTGGTGGGGTTGTGCCGGCAAGAGGGGCCGAGACTGTCTTTCGGCGGAGAGTGTCGCCTTTCGCTCCGCGAAAGTTGAGAAGTGTCGCCTTTCGCTCCGCGAAAGTTTGGAGAGAGTCGCCTTTCGCTCCGCGAAAGTTTGGAGAGAGTCGCCTTTCGCTCCGCGAAAGTTTGTCTGCAGCTACTTTCGGCGGAGCGAAAGGCGACTCTGGCAACTCTAGACGGGGTCTTCCTGGGGCGTGTCCATGCGGTTCTTCAGCTCTTTGCAGGCCTCGCTGGGGTTCTCGCACAGGCTGCACTTGGTGTTGCCTTCGGCGTCGGTGCGGTTGGCCAAACCGCCGCAGGAGCCGCTGATCGCCCGCCGGCCGAACATCACGCCTACGGCCATCGCTCCCAGGACCACCAGAAACGCTACGAACGTGATGCCGACGAGCGTCATCACCACACCGCTATCCATCGAAGACTCCTGTTTTTACGGACACGTAACCGTCACCCTCGCGCACAATCAACATCACATCGAGCTGTTGTTCGCGAGCGACCCGCAGCCCCTCGCGATGTCCCAGCACGTTGATCGCCGTCGCCCAGGCATCGGCTTTCATGCAATTGTTCGCCATCACCGACACCGAGGCCAGGGGATCCTGCACCGGGCGCCCGCTGCGGGGATCGATGGTGTGCGAAAATCGCTGTCCGTCGGCTTCGAAAAAATTGCGGTAATCGCCCGACGTGGCCACGGCTCCATCGGCCAGCGGCAGGGCGGTCATGATCTGATTGGATTGGCCGTCGGGCTGCTGGACGCCGATTCCCCAGTCTCGGTCGCCGCGGCCGCCGGCCACTCGCACCTCGCCGCCAATTTCCACGAACAGGTGTTCGCACCCGAAACCGGCCAATAGATCCACGACACGATCCACGCCGTGACCCTTGGCGATCGCTGACAAATCCACGGTCAACTCGGGCTTTCCCTTGCGCAGCGCCGGCGGCTCCAGACGCGCTTCGAGCGATTGATAGCCGACCTGGTCGAGCAACCGCTGCAGCGTGGCCTCCGACGGCGGCTGGTTGGTCCGCTGTTCGGGGCCAAAGCTCCAAGCATTGATCAGCGGAGCGACCGTCACGTCGAACGCGCCTTCGGTCAACCGCGACACCTCCAGCGCATACTGCACGACTTCGGCTGTCTCCGGCGAGACCTCAAACCAATCGGTGGACTGCGAGCGATTGAAACGACTCAGTTCCGACGATTTCAGGTAGGTCGACATTTGGTCGTTCACCCGCCGCAGCTCCGCGTCGACCTGTAACTGCCAGGCTTCGGGCAGCGTCGGCGGTGGGCTGGCGATCTTGACCGAATAGGTGGTGCCCATGGTGCGACCGCGGGCCTCGATCACGGTGATCGGCTGGGCGGCATCCGCAGCACCGCTCCCGCGCGGTTCGGCCGCGGCCTCGCCACCGGCGCTGTCCCGCGGTGTTTCAGCAGCCGGCGCCCCGGCGGGTGCCGGCGCTTCGGAAGCCGGCGGACCACAGCCCGTCAGGGAGATCAACAGCCCCAAACCGGCGGCCGCTAGGACCGCTCGCGCGCTGGCCGCTCGCGGGCTGGACGCACGCGGGCTGGACGCACGCGGGCTGGACGCTTCGGCGCTGGGGGGACGCATGTTGAGCGACCCGGCGATTCGTGCGAATGCCGAGCTCCAACAGCTCGTCTCCACCCTGCGTGAGCGCCGCATCAGTTGATCCTAACCACCGAAGTCGTCGTAAGCGATGTTCTCGGGCTCCACGCCCAGGTCGTCCAGCATCTTGAAGACCGCCGCGTTCATCATCGGCGGGCCGCAGATGTAGTACTCGATGTCCTCGGGGGCCGGATGATCCTTGAGGTAGTTTTCCAGCAGCACCTGGTGGATGAAACCGACGTAGCCGTCCCAGTTGTCTTCGGGCAACGGTTCGCTGAGCGCGATGTTGAACTTGAAGTTCGGGAAATCCTCTTCGATCTTGCGGAAGTGATCGACGTAGAACAATTCGCGGGAGCTCCGACCGCCGTACCAGTAGGAGACTTTGCGATCGGTCTTACCGCGTTTGAACAGTTCGAAGATATGGCTTCGCAGCGGAGCCATTCCGGCCCCACCACCGATGTAAACCATCTCGGCCTCGGTGTCCTTGATGAAGAACTCGCCGTAGGGGCCGCTGATCGTAACTTCGTCGCCCTCTTTGAGGTTAAAGATGTAACTGGACATCTTGCCCGGAGGCGTGCCTTCGGGTGCTCGGGGCGGAGGGCTGGCCACACGCACGTTCAGCATGATGATGCCCTGTTCGCCGGGATAGTTGGCCATCGAATAGGCCCGCACCACCGGCTCTTCAACTTTGCTGACGTACTGCCAGATGTTGTACTTGTCCCAGTCCTCGTGGAAGCGAGGGTCGATGTCGAAGTCTTTGTAGCGAACTTCGTGCGGCGGGCATTCGATCTGAATGTAACCACCGGCCTGGAACGCCACCTCTTCGCCGGCCGGCAGTTCCAACACCAGTTCTTTGATGAACGTCGCGACGTTGTCGTTGCTGCGAACCTTGCACACCCACTTCTTGGTGTCGAAGGCTTCGGGCGGCACCTCGACGTCCATGTCCTGCTTGACCGCCACCTGGCAGCTGAGGCGTTTGCCTTCGCGAGCTTCCTTGGGCGTGATATGGTTCTTTTCGGTTGCCAGAATATCACCGCCGCCCTTGTGCACGTGGACTTCGCACTGGGCGCAGGTTCCCCCGCCACCGCAAGCACTGGACACGAACACGCCGGCGTCGGCCAAGGCGCCCAACAGCTTGCCGCCGGCCGGGACCTCGATCTCTTTCTGGTTGTTGATAGTGATTTTCACCGGTCCCGAGGCGACCAGCTGTTTCTTGGCGGCCAGGATCAGCAACACCAGTGCCAGGATCACCAAGGTGAACATCAGCACGCCAAAGGTAATAATCAGTGCGTTCATCGAAACTCAATCCGCATTAGCTGGTCAGCAAGCGACAATAAATGATTCTTAAATAACCGCGGTTTCGGGGTCGTTACCACAGTTTTTACAGCTGGATTCCACCAAACGACATGAAGGCCAAAGCCATCAGGCCGACCGTGATGAACGTGATCCCCAAGCCTCGCAGACCGGGCGGCACGTCGGAGTATTTCATCTTTTCGCGAATCCCCGCCAGGGCGGCAATCGCCAGGGCCCAACCCACGCCACAGCCAAAGCCGTAGACGATCGACTGTGAGAAGTCGTATCGGCGTTGGTCCATGAACAGCGAAGCACCGAGGATCGCGCAGTTGACCGTGATCAACGGCAAGAAAATTCCCAGGGCGTTGTACAGCGGTGGGAAAAACCGGTCGAGGAACATTTCCAGGATCTGCACCATCGCCGCGATCACGCCGATGTAACTGATGAAGCTGAGGAACGTCAGGTCCAGGGCCTGAGCGTTTTCTCGCGACAACAAGGCTCCGCCGGAAAGGTCCGAGACCCAGACCAGGGCGCCGGGTTTCAATAGATAGGTGAAGATCAGGTTATTGGCCGGCACCGTGATCGTCAGGATCACGACCACCGCAACGCCCAATCCCAGGGCCGTCTTCACATTCTTGGAGATCGCCAGGAATGTGCACATCCCCAAGAAGAACGCCAGGGCCAGGTTCTCGACGAAAACCGCTTTGACAAAAATATTGATGTATTCGTTCATGGCTTCCTTAAGCCTCCTCGATCTGTTCGGGGTAGAACACGCGGATCACCCAGATCAAAAACCCGATCAGGAAAAACGCACTCGGTGGCAGCAGCATCATGTTGTCGGGATCGTACCAACCGCCGTTGCGAATCATCGGAAAGACGGTATAGCCGAACACCGATCCACTGCCGAACAGTTCGCGGAAGAAGGCCACGAACATCAGCACGAAACCGTACCCGAGCCCGTTACCAAACCCGTCCAGGAAACTGAGCGGGATGCCATTCTTCATCGCAAAGCCTTCCGCCCGGCCCATCACGATACAGTTGGTGATGATCAGGCCGACGAAGACCGATAACTGCTTGCTGGTCTCGAACAGGTAAGCCTTCAAGACCTGGTCGACAATGATCACCAGCGAGGCGATCACGGTCATCTGGACGATGATTCGGATGCTGCTGGGGATGTAGTGCCGGATGGCGCTGACGGCCACGTTGCTGCAGGACACCACAGCGATCACGGCGATCGACATCACCAGCGCCGTGCTCATTTTGGTCGTCACGGCCAAGGCCGAGCAGATCCCCAGGATCTGCAGGGCGATGGGATTGTTTTGGAAGATGGGTCCAAACAGGACTTCCGTTGCTTTTAACTTAGCCATGGCTTATTGGTCCTCTCCTTCCGACACGGCGGCCGGCGCGGGATCTTTGCGTTGGACAACCGGAATCGGATCCTCGGTGGCGTCCTCACCCTCGGCGTTCTCGCCGGCAGCGTCGCTGGCCGGTGGAGCACCGCCGCCGGTGGTGGGAACCGGTTCGCCGCCGGACAATTCGGCTCTTAATCTTTCCAGGTACGGGCCGTAAGCGTGGTCGCTGACCCAGTACTGCAGCAGGTTGGTCACGCCGTTGCTGGTGATCGTCGCCCCGGACAGGCCATCGACCACGTAGGGGTTCTCGTCGGGGGCGGGCCCCTTGTTGACGCCCAGGGCGGGATTGCCTTCATCGTCAAAGACGCGGCGGCCCACCCACTGGGCTTTCCAGTTGGCGTTATCGACTTCGCCCCCCAAGCCCGGCGTCTCGCCGTGCTCGTAGAAGGTCAGACCCTGGACCGTTTCGATGTCTTTCTTCAGTGCCAGGTAGCCGTACAGCGTGGACCACAGTCCCTTGCCATAGACCGGCAAGACGACCTGACGCACGACGTTCTGGTCCTTGAAATCTTTGATCAAGTAGACGCGAACCACGCGTTCGCGGATCTCACTGCCCAGGGGATTCACGATGTCCGCGGGCATCTGTTCGATGTAGTCCGGTTCGGCGTTGTTGATGACCTCGCGAGGATCGTAATCCTTGCCGACCTCGGTCGTGTAGGTACCGCTGCGGAGGTCGACAAAGCGTTCTTCGACCACGCGGTACAGTTCATCGACCTGGTCGCGACTGAGGTCCGAAGCGGGAATCCCCAGTTCGTCGGCCGCCAGACCCGCCGCATCGATGATGTTGCGCTGGCGGTCGAGCACCTTGTTCTCTTCCTGCCGCGGTTTGAGAAACACGTACGCGGCGCTGACGCTGAGCGAACAGACGACGCACAGGGCGAATGCCACGCCCATGGTGTAAGCCAATGAATCACGCTGTTTCATAGCGAGCAACCCTCCGCCGAATATTGATTTGCATTACGAAATAGTCGATCAGCGGCGCGAATACGTTGCCGAACAAAATGGCCAGCATGACGCCCTCGGGGAAGGCCGGATTGACCACCCGAATCAGGATCGTCATCAACCCGATCAAACCTCCGTAAACCCACTTGCCGCCGTTGGTCATCGCGGCACTGACCGGGTCGGTGGCCATGTAGACCAAGCCAAAGGCCAGACTGCCGATCGCCAAGTGATAGTGGAAGGGAATGTCGAACATGGGGTTCGTGTCACTGGTGACCTGGTTCATCAACAGCGTGGTGGCAAAAGCACCGACCAGAACGCTGACCATGATCCGCCAAGAACCCACGCCCGCGGCGATCAACATCAAGGCTCCGACCAGACACAGCAGCGTGCTGGTTTCGCCGATCGAACCCTGGATCGTGCCCAAAAAGGCCGACGTCCAGTCGATCGGCGCCGCCAATGTTTCGCTGGCCGTGTTGGAGGTGTACGTGTACTGGATCGAACCCAGCGTCTCCTCCACCGTCTCCGATACCGGCGCGATCGCCAATGCACCGAGCGGCGTGGCACCGCTGAAGCCGTCCACGGCCGTCCAGACCTTGTCACCGCTGATGTCGCCGGCGTGAGCAAAGTACAGATAAGCCCGCGCCGTCAGGGCGATGTTCAAGAAGTTGCGACCGGTACCGCCGAAAACTTCCTTGGCGACGATCACCCCAAAGGCGATCCCCACCGCGACCTGCCACAGCGGTATCGAGGGCGGCAGCGTCAGCGGAAACAGCAGACCGGTGACCAGAAATCCTTCGTTGATCTCATGGCCGCGGATCACACTGAAGATCGCCTCCACGTGCCCCCCGACAAACATGCACACCGCATAGATCGGGATGAAAAAGATCGCCCCGAGCACGAAGTTGTCCCAGTGGTTGTCGGGATCGTTCTCGAAGCCCAAGAACTGGTGCACCGCATGATGCCAGTCCTGTTCGACCGACACCTCCAGTTGCTCCATCGCGGCGATCGATAGATTGGCTTGGTAGCCGGCGTTCCACATCCCGAACAACGTGACCGGCACCAACGCCATGACGACCGTGATCATCATACGCTTTAGGTCGATCGCGTCGCGGACGTGCGTGGCCCCCTTGGCGGTCTCGCCCGGGGTATACAAAAAGGTGTCCATCGCCTCGTACATCGGGTAGGCCTTTTCCAATAGGCCTCCCTTGTCAAAGTGCGGATGGATTTTGTCCAGGAAATCTCGCAGTGCTTGCATCGGCTTAACCTTCGAGTTCGATTGTGTTCAGGTTGTCGCGAAGGATGGAGCCGTATTCGTACTTGCCGGGACAGACAAACGTACAAAGCGCCAAATCCTCCTCCTCCAACTCAAGCGCGCCTAACAGCTGAGCCTGTTCGGTGTCGCGGACGATCAAGGCTCGCAACAATTGCGTTGCCAAAATGTCCAAGGGCATCACCCTTTCGTAGGTGCCCAGCGGAACCATCGCCCGCTCGCTGCCGTGGGTGGAGCTGGTGAAGTCAAACTTCTTGTCTTTCAGTGCCGCCGAAGCGTACACGCGAGTGGTCGAAAACTTGTTCAGACCCGGGCCCTGCCAGCCCAGGAACTCGCGGTGGTCACCTTCTTCGATGACGGAAATCTGATTGCTGTAGCGGCCCAGGAAGTGCACGTCGGTGTCGACGCGGCGGCCGTTGAATACCGATCCGGAAATGATCCGCGGCTTGCGGGACTCGTCCAACTGGCCTTCCACCAACGGATACAAATCGGCGCCGATGCGAGTCTCCAACAACCGCGGCTGGTTGACCAACGGCCCGGCCAGCGATACCACGCGGCGGTTATCCAGATAGCCCGACTGCAACAGCGAGCCGATCGCGGCCACGTCCTGGTAATTGATGTACCACACCGTCTTGGTCGGTCCGACCGGATCCAACATGTGGATGTGCGTGCCCGGCAACCCCGCCGGATGCGGGCCGTCGAAGGTCTCCACCCGCACGCCCGGAACCCCGTCACCGGGGATCTCGGCCTTGGGCGTCTTGCAAACGTAGGTCGCCCCGTCGGTCAATTTCTGAATCGCCAACAACCCCAGCGTGAATTCTTCATTCCGCTGCGACAGGACCACCACCGGATCGGCCGCCAAGGGATTGGTGTCCATGGCCTGGACAAAGATCGAATGCGGCTGGGTCGCCGGAGCCGGAACGCGACCGTAGGGCCGAGTCCGAAACGCCGACCAGAGCCCGCTGGCGGTCAACTTCTCGACCACCGCCTCGCGACTCATCGCTTCGACGTCCGCGCTGCCAAAGTCCACCGCGTCCTCGCCCTCGACGTCGATCACCAAAGACAGGAAACGCCGCTTGGCACCCCGATTGACCGCCGCAACGGTCCCGGCCGCCGGCGCGGTGTAGACCACCCCTTCGGTCTTCTTGTCCTCGAAGATGGGCTGGCCCAGTTGGACACGATCGCCCGGCTGGACCAACATCGTCGGTCGCATCCCGATGTAGTCGTCGCCCAACAACGCAACCTGAGCCGCGTGCGGGGCCAACTCGATCCGCTGCTCGGGCGAACCGGTGATCGGTAAATTGAGACCCTTCTTGATTACGGTCATGAATGCTCGTCCCGGAACCAACACAAAAAAGGTTTGTGAAAAATTTCACAAGCTAGTTTAAAAAAGAAACCGCGACGCACGTCATCACCGCGGGAGCCCATTTTCTAACAGATTGTATCGAGCTGACAAAGGTGTCGATTTTGGCATGGAGGCTGCTTACGCGGCACGACTGCGGCTCGTCGCCGGGCCGCCCCGGCTCCCGCCACTCTGGTGTCCCTGGCCGCGACGGCGGCAGGACGGCCGTTATTGTGCCGCTACGGCAAATGGTTGTCCGCTAGCGAAGCCGGCGTGGAGCCGTTGCCGAACCGCCGGCGCCCCGCGGCGCCGAGCAACGGGGCAAAAAAGGAATCAAAAATGTTGTTCGAACCGTTCGTTGGGCGACCAACCGGTGGCCGCGCATCGTCCAGGCCTCCCTCTCGTGGCCCTACGGCGCCGCTCCGCGACGATGGACCACACGCTGCTCGGTGGCGACTCCGGGGCCCTACGCCATTTGGCATCCGCTGCCTAGAATGAGAATCCCTTTAGCTGGCGTCTGCCCCGGAACGGTTTGCTTTCGGAAAACCAGTGCAGGCATTCAATTCATGTATGGAGTTCGGTGAAGAATGGTTCAACGTTTGTCAGCAGTACGATGGTGGGCGGCTTGTTGCGTCCTGGTCCTTCCCGCGACGTTGGTATTGAGTGGCTGTAACGGCGGCGCCGACGACGTTTCGCCAGCGGTCAGCAGCGAAGCCGACGATCACGATCATGACGGACACGATCATGATCACGATCACGATCACGACGGCCACGACCACGACGGGCATGACCACGACGATCATCATCTCGGCCCTCACGGCGGCCACTTTGCGACGCTCCAGCCGGGCGACTTGAAAGCCGAGTGGGTGATTTTGAACGAGGGCAAGGAACTGCAGGTCATCCTTCCCGAGGACGCCGAGCAGGTCGAAGCCGTTGAGATGCACGTCCAGGTGGGCGACGACCAGTTGGACCCCTACGCGTTTGAAAAGGCCGAGGATTTGGGCGAGGGAGCTTGGCGGCTGAGCGATCCGGCACTGTTCAGCCACGTTAAGATGACGGCAGACCACGAAGCGGGCGTCAAAGTCGAGATCGTGGCGCTGACCGGTGAGGAAGCGGCCAAAGCCGAAATCAGCCACCACGAGCACTGATTCCACCGCCCGGGCGGAAGTTTCGTTGCTGTGAAGTTTTGTTTCTTCGGGTCGCCGCAAGCGGCCCGAAGGGTTTCCGGTCGCCACGGCGGCCGGAGATCCGAGGCCGACCGAGGCCCAAAGAAATCGTCTCCGTTTCGAGAAAAGGTCTAGCCGGCAGCTGGCCGGTCGTTAAAAAAGAGAACCTTCCCACACACGGATCTTGGGCGGCGACCGGCGGAGCAAGCGCCGGGCCAGCCGACCAGCTCTTTGGCCGTCATCCTGCTTACGACGGCACCCATCTCTGGTCGGCCCCGCGGGGCTACCCATCCATTTGTTATTAGGCTCACCATAGGTAGCAACAGCGCATGCGTCGCGACGACATCCGAAACATTGTCATCATTGCCCACGTCGACCACGGCAAAACCACGTTGGTCGATTGCCTGCTGCGTCAAAGCGGCCAGTTCCGAGACGCCCAGCTGCAAGGCGAGCGGATCTTGGACTCCAACGATCTGGAACGCGAACGGGGCATCACGATCCTTTCGAAGAACATTGCGTTGCCCTATCGCGGCGTGAAGATCAACGTCATCGACACGCCGGGCCACGCCGACTTTGGTGGCGAGGTCGAGCGGGTCGTGCAGATGGCCGACGGAGCGCTCGTGTTGGTCGATGCCGCCGAGGGGCCGATGCCGCAGACCCGCTTTGTTTTGGAAAAGGCGCTCGAGGCGGGTGTCAAACCGATCGTGGTGGTCAACAAGGTGGACCGGCCCGACGGTCGCCCCAACGAAGCGCTCGATGAAGCTCTGGAACTGCTGGCCGAACTGGGCGGCGAAGAACAACTGGACGATGTCCAGTACGTGTTCACGTCGGCCAAACAAGGTTTTGCGACCACCGATCCCACCCGGCCCGGCACCGACATGCGGCCGTTGCTGGACCTGGTCGTCGATCATTTGCCGGGTCCGGAGGTCGATCCGGACGCTCCGCTGCAGATGATGGTAACGACCCTGGACTGGTCGGAGTACGTCGGCCGCATCGCCGTGGGCCGGATACTCTCGGGCACGATAGAGGCCAATCAGACGGTTCGGCTGCACCGAGCCGAAGGCTCGCAGGTCACCAAGATCGCCGGACTGTTTACGTTCGACAATCTGGGACGAACCGCGACCGAACAGGCCCGGGCCGGCAACATCGTCGCGATCGAAGGGCTGGCCGACGTCGAGATCGGCGACACCATCTCGGCGGTAGAACACGAACAGGCCCTGCCACGCCTGCGCGTCGACGAACCCACGCTGGAGATGGTGTTCAGCGTCAACTCCTCGCCGCTGGTCGGCCGCGAAGGCAAGTATGTAACCACGCGACAGTTGAAAGCTCGCTTGATGAAGGAGCTGGAACGCAACGTCGCGCTGCGCGTGGAAATGGTCGAAGGCGCCGAAGCCTATGCGGTGCGAGGCCGCGGCGTTCTGCACCTGGCAATCCTGATCGAAACGATGCGCCGCGAAGGCTACGAACTGAGCGTGGGTAAGCCTCGGGTGATCTTCAAGCAGATCGATGGCAAACCGCACGAACCGTTCGAGGTGCTGAACGTCGAAGTACCGACCGAGAACATGGGGCCGGTGATGGAGCTGGTGGGGCTGCGGCGCGGCCAGCTGGAAGAGATGCAGCAGCGCGGTGACTACAGCCTGCTGCGGTTTCTGATTCCCGCTCGCGGACTGATCGGACTGCGCACCCGGCTGCTGAATATGACGCGCGGCACCGCGATCATCCATCACCGTTACCACAGCTACCAACCGATCGAAGGCGAGGTGCCGCGGCGGAGCAACGGCGTGCTGGTGTCGATGGTTTCGGGCAAGACCATGCCCTTTGCGTTGTTCGCCCTGCAGGAGCGCTCGGAGTTTTTCGTTGGCCCCGGCGAGGAAATCTACGAAGGCATGATCGTCGGCGAAAACGCGCGCGACAACGACATGACGGTGAACCCTTGCCGCGAGAAGAAACTGACCAATATGCGGGCCAGCGGCAGCGATGAAAACGTCATCCTCAAACCGCCCCGCGAACTGTCCCTGGAGGCGGCCTTGGAGTACATCGAGGACGACGAACTGGTCGAGATCACGCCCAGCAAAATTCGGCTGCGCAAAATCCGCTTGAAGGAAAGCGAACGACGTCGTGGCGGCCGGCGGATGGCCAGCGTCTAAGGAATCAAAGTAGCTCGGCTGTCCCCAGCCGAGGAGAGTTGTGGTCTGTCCAAAGTCTGGCGACTTCGGCTACTTTCGGCGGCTACTTTCGGCGGAGCGAAAGGCGACACTGTCCACAGTCTGGCCCGTTCAGCGACGCGGATCACTGGGGCAGTTGGCCGAGGTTCACCTTGGTCTGGTACTGGCGACCCTCGCGATGGATGACGATGGGCACCTCGGTCCCGACCGGCGTCAGCCCGACCTGTGCGACCAGGTGATCGTCGTTTTCGACCGTCCGTCCGCCGAAGCGAATGATCACGTCGCCGCGGCGAATCTTGGCCTGTTCCGCCGGCGATCCCGGGCGGACGGCTTTGACCAAGGCCCCGCCCGGCGAGCCGATCCCGGCGCGGGCCGCGTCGGCCGCCGTGTAGTCCGGATCCAGCGTGACGCCCAGGTAAGCCCGCTGCAGACGGCCGTGACGCACCAGTTGGTTGGCGACGTTCATGGCCATGTTGATCGGGATGGCAAACCCGATGCCTTCGCTGCCGCCGCTGCTGCTGGCGATGGCCGTGTTCAGGGCGATCACTTCACCGCGGAGATTCAGCAGCGGTCCGCCACTGTTGCCGGGATTGATCGCCGCGTCGGTCTGAAAGAAGTCCTGCAATTCGATCTTCTCGTCGCCCAGCGTCAAGTCGCGGCGACCCTTGGCGCTCAAGATCCCGAAGGTCACCGAGTGGCTGAGCCCGAAGGGACTGCCGATGGCCAGCACAAAGTCGCCGATCTCGACGCGGTTGCTGTCCCCCAGCCGGGCCGGCGAGAGCCCGTCGTCGGTGACTTCGATCACGGCGATGTCGGTGTTCACGTCGGAGATGATCTGCTGCGGCCGGATCTCGCGACCGTCGCTCAGCCGCAGTGCGATCTGGTCCGGCCCCGCTCCCTTGATCACGTGCCGGTTAGTCAGCACCCACAAGCGTTGATCGATCGCGACCAGGACGCCCGAGCCGGCTTCCTCGAACGATTCTCGCCGGCCCCGCGACTCTTCGGTCTTGTGGGCTTCGATGTGGACGACGTTGGGACGCACCAGACGAGCGACTCGCTTGACCAGATTTCCCATCCGCTCCAGCGCGGCGACCTCGCTGGCCAGCTCCTCGTACAGCCGTTCGCGCTCGGCTTCCTGACGTCGCACCGCTTCGGTCGACGGCAAAGGTTCCAGCTGGTTGGCCGCAGGCGGTTGTCCCAGGGACGGGGGCTGGGAAACGGCCGGCGCGGTCGCTGCCGGCGCCGCGCGTCCGGGCACCTGTCCGAAGACGGGAACTTGTCCGAAGCCGGGCACCTGTCCGAAAGCAGCGGTCGGCCCAGTCGGGACAACGGCGGATGGGGCGGCCCCCAGCGAGAGGGCGACCAGGATCGCCACGCGAGCCAGCGGCAGAGGGCAACGCATGAACATCTCCATTGCTTTGAATGCGTGCACGACGGCAGACCGCACCTGTGGTCCACTCACCTTCTCTATTGTGGCGCGCCCCAACGCACAAGGTCGATAAAACGCGTTGCTGCTCGCCGCAAAACCGCTCGGCACGCCTCAAGCTCGCGACGAAGCGTACAGATTACCGAACCGGCCCACCGCAACGGCCAGCACCGGCGCCCCCGCACCCGGCTGGCGGCCGCTTCGCCCCACCCTCCGCCCTTGCAATCTGCATAGCTTCGTGTACAATTTTTTTGACTAGAACGGGCCCGTGTCGCTTTTGGGTTTTGAGGTTTGGGTTTTGGGTTTTGGGTTTGCCCAGCGCGGCTGAGACAATTCTCGACTGGAACAATTCTCGATTGGGACAGCTGAGCTGCTATGGAACAGCCGGCTTCGCGACGGTCCATTCTCCCGCCTCGCTACGACTCCCCTCTCGGAGGTCCTGCCATGCCGTGTGCACCTGCGTTCCGATGGTTTTTCCGCTTGCTGGCCATCGTGCTTCTCGCGGCGTGCTGCCCTCTGCAGCTGAGCGCCCAATCGGCCTCTTATGAATTGTCGCCGATCGATTATCTGGATGCCGAGGTCCACGACGCGGTCGCCAAATTGGCCGAGCGGATCGAGCGGGGCGAAGTCGAACTGGACTTTGATGACCAGCACGGGTACCTGCCGGCTTTGTTGGACCAGTTGGACGTGCCGGTCAGCTCGCAGACGTTGGTGTTTTCCAAGACCAGCCAACAGATCCACCGCATCAGTCCCCTGCGACCGCGAGCCCTATACTTCAACGAAACGGTGTACGTAGGCTGGTGCCAGCGGGGCGACTTTCTGGAGATCGCGGTCACCGATCCGCAGCAGGGAGCGATCTTTTACACGCTTGAACAGACACCGCAGCCGCGTCCTCAGTTCGTCCGCGACCAGGGACAGTGCTTGACGTGTCACGCGACCAGCCGCACCCAGAACGTTCCGGGCTATCTGATGCGCAGCGTTTACAGCGACCGCGGCGGTCGTCCGCTGTTGGGCCGAGGAACCTATGTCACGGACGAGACCAGTCCGTTTGAAGAACGCTGGGGCGGATGGTACGTGACGGGCCAACACGGCGAGATGCGACACATGGGCAACCAGATGACCAGCGGTACGGAGCAGATGGATTTGGATCAGGGTGCGAACCTTACCAGCTTGGACGATTTGGTTTCCACCAAACCCTACCTGACGCCCCACAGCGACATCGTGGCCCTGATGGTCTTGCAGCATCAGACCCAGATGCACAACGCCATCACGGCGGCCAATTTCGAGACGCGTGAGGCGCTGCATCAATCCTTTACGATGAACCGTCTGTTGGAGCGCGAACCGGACTTCATCAGCGACAGTGCCAATCGCCGGATCGATCGTGTGACCGAAAAGCTGGTGGAGCGGATGTTTATGTGCGAGGAGTATCCGCTGGAATCACCCGTAACGGGGACCAGCCGATTTGCCGAGGAGTTTGCGGCGGCGGGAGTCCGCGATTCGCAAGGCCGATCGCTGCGAGACCTGGACTTGCAGACGCGACTGTTCCGTTATCCCTGCAGTTTCCTGGTCTATTCCGAAGCCTTTGTCAGCCTGCCCGAGGAGGTCCGCCGGCGCGTACTCCGCCGGGCCACAGAGATCCTGCAGGGACAGGACGACTCGGAACAGTTCGCGCATCTCGACGCGCACGTGCGGAAGGAAATTCTGGAAATCCTCCGGGACACGCATCCCGACTTCTGATGCGGCGCGATTTCCGTCCCGGCGCGATGTCTGTTTCGTCGACGGTTTGACCGCCCGAGTACGCTGTCTCGTATCGACCGTTTTCATTTCTTTACGAGACAGCCATGTTGGTCACGCCGGAAAGCAATCGCAGCAACCAGATTCTGGCTGCGACCGTTGCGGCAATCGTTCTGCTTGTTGGCGGCGCACTTGCGTTCGTCTGGGCACCCTGGTGGTTGCTGTTGGCGGCGACCGCACCGTTGGTCTACTACCTGTTGCGTCGCCGTACACTGCGCCGCAAACAGGTGCTGGCGAGCCGCTTTCCCGAGGTCTGGGAAGCGGCACTGGTATCGCAGGTGGATTACTTTCGCGTGCTGGACGAGCCACGACGGGAGCGGTTTCGCAATCTGGTAAAAGTCTTCCTGGACGAGGTCACGATCACGGGAATCGGCACCGAGGTCGAGGAGAGCACGCGGGTCTTGGTCGCGGCCAGTGCGGTCATCCCGATCATGGGCTTTGAGGACTGGGAGTACGCGGGGCTGGGCGAGGTGCTGATCTATCCCAGTTCCTTCAGCGAAGACTACCAGACCGACAACGTCGAAAACGCCAATACGCTGGGGATGGTGGGGGTCGGCCATTTGAGCGGCGTGATGATTCTGTCCAAGCCGTCGTTGTTGGCCGGGTTCCGCAACCAGACCGATAAACGCAATGTCGGCATCCATGAATTTGCACATCTGGTGGACAAAGCCGATGGCGACGTGGACGGGATCCCGCCGGGTTTGGACCAGGCGGCCTACCAGCCCTGGGTTCGCTGGGTCGGCGAGGAACTGAAGCGAGAGGTCCGCCAAGGCGAGCATATCGATGACTACGCCTACACCAACGAAGCCGAATACTTTGCGGTGCTGAGCGAGTACTTCTTCGAAGCCCCGGCGCTGCTTGAGCAAAAGAACCCCGAACTGTACGCGATGCTACAGCGGATCTATCACCAGAACCCGAAGCGGATTTTTGGGAAACGTCGTCGACGGCGGCGGCGGGTCGGACGCAACTCGCCCTGCCCCTGCGGCAGCGGCGAAAAGTACAAACGCTGTTGCCGCCGCAAAGCGATGCGTGGGATGCCCGTGGCCAAAGCGGCATAGAAGCCTTGTGGCATAGGCTTCTAGCCTGTGAAGATACTTTCACAGGCATAGAAGCCTATGCCACTGCTCACAGGCTGGAAGCCTATGCCACTGTTCACAGGCTGGAAGCCTATGCCACTGTTCACAGGCTGGAAGCCTATGCCACATTGGCCGCCTAGAAATCGGCCTTGCGGATCGTGGTGCTATCGGAGCGGGTGCGCGGCTTGGCGGGACCCGGACGTTCGTGCTGGGTATCGATGGCGGCATCGATCACCAAGCGATCCTCGTACTGCGTGAGGTTCGCATCGGCGCCGCGGAACCATTTCAGCACCGGGGCGGTATAGTCCGGCGGCGCGTGACGGTGGGGGGCGGCGGCCGTGGAATCCCAGGCAGTGCTGACCCAGCGCCGGCCACGCGGTGTCTCGCGGCGCTCGTACTCACCGCCCAGCGGACAGACCAACCGGGCGTCCAGCAATTGCTCGCTGGCCGCCAGCGCCGACGCCTCGTCCAGTTTCAGTTGCTCGCTCAACCGGTCCAGGAACGCCGCGCCGGCCTGCGAAAGCTCGGCCGCTTGTTGATACAGCTGGTCATTGACCCAGCCTTCCAGCTGGCTGCCCACCAGGTTGCCCACATGCAACCGAACCTGGGCTTCGTCATCGCTTTGGACCACGGCGATTTCCGGCAGCGAGTTGGCCAACACTTCGGGCTGGAAGGACAGCACGCTGAAATCGCCGCCCTGAAATCGGTACAGGCCGCCCAACAACCGGGTCAGCCCCGGTTCCACGAGCACCCCTTGGCCCAGTCCCAGGGGCAACCGGTCCAGCAGTCCCGGCTGGGGCCAGGCGCCCAGGTATCCCGGCAGGGCTCGCAGCGCCATATAGGTTCGCAGCACGCCGCTGAACTGTTCTGGTTCGGGCGGATGAGCATCTTTGATCGCGGCGAACAGGTGATGCGGCGGGATGGTCCCGCCCAGTTCCGGACTCTCCACGTGAGCCTGCACCGAGACGATGTCGTCGGGCGCAAAGCGGATCGAGGCCCGGGTCGGCGGTCCCAACTGGCGAGCCAGCGTTCCGTATTTCTCGGGAACCAGCGGTGCGACTTCGGCGTGAATCGTCAAGCGTTCCATCCCGCCCTCGATGTCGTTGCGTCCGATGCCAACCATGATCGGATCGAACTGTTTCCAATGTTCGCTGAAATAATCGGCGCGCCGTCGATACCAAGCGGCTTCTTCTTCGGTGACGCTGTCGATCGCAACGTCGGCGATTGGCAGGAATGATCCGCGGCTGCCACGCAGGGAATCGACGACGCGGTCTTGCTGGCGCAGCGGCCCACTGCCATCGGGACGCAGTCCGAATCCGCGGGGCAGGTAACCGGCGGCCATCAGGTCTTCGATCGATTCCAGCGGCCGCCCCTCGCCGGCCGCCGTCAGGGCCGCCAGTCGCAGCAGTGAAATGTCCGCATGGGAAACCAAACGGCGACGCAGTTCGATCTGATACTTGGGGCCGACCAGGTTTCGCAGCATGCCCGGTGAAAAGTACGCGAACAACGTGTCCTGGCGGTCTACGGGCATCAGCCGGCGAGCCAACTGGAACTCGCGAGTTTCGCCCAGCGAGGGGGCTCCATCGGCGACGGCAAAAAATCGTTCGACCAGATGCCGACTGTTGGACACCAAGAAATAACTTCCGTGGACCGCCAAGAACGAACGCAAGCGATTGTCCGGCGTGGACAACAGACTGACAGAGCGTCCGGCGATCTCCACATCCTCCAGCGTCGCGTCGGATTCCGCGCGCGCTCGCCCGCTGCGTTCATTGCGGAGCGAAGCATCCAAGAGGAAGTTGTTCTTGGATTTGATCAACACGCCCAGGGACGCGCCTTCGGAGAGAAACAGGTCGGTTCCCACGATGGCTTGGTCTTCGACGACCGTGGCGCCCAGCAACCGCGACACCTCGGTCAACTTCATCGCCAACTGGTCTTCGACGCGCCGCGTTCCACCCTGATTGACGCCGCGCAAGCTGACCATCGCGGTGATGTCGCCCCCGTACAGACGCGACAGATCGGTGAACCAGAGGTAGTTCTCAATGGAACCAAACCGCAGGTAGAAACATTCCGGCGGGACGTGGCGAGCGGTCTCCTCGACGATCACCTCCTCGGGCAGATCGATCGGCGGACCGTCTTGCCAAGCCGGCGGTTCCGGCAGAGGTAGACTGGCCAGCGCCTGGGTGGCCGACACACGGGCCGCGGCCTGCTCGAGCAACGTCGCCCGCAACCGCTCGGTGCCGCCGATCATCTCCAGCACCGAACTCCACTGTTGCTCGCGCTCGGCCAACGCGTTCTCAGCCGCTTGCGGATACGGCAGGTCCAGCCGCCGGCTGAGCATCGACAGCAGATAGGTTTCGACGAACGGTGGGTAGGAAGCGTTTTCGATCGCGTGGACGGCGGTTTCGCCGTAGGCTTGCCACCAGCCATCGAGCAGCATCCGGTGCTGATCGGCGGCGGCCGTCGGACGCACCTCCAGCGCCAGCTCGGTCGCCCCGCTGAACTGAACCGCAAAGGGCTGTCGCCCGCGAAACAGAAAATACACCTCGCGTCCGGTGGCGCGTTGTTCGGGTGGCGTCGTCAAATTCTGCAGGGCCATTTCCAGCCGCCTCAGCGCGCGGCGGCGGCGCGCGCCCCGATCGATGATCGATTCGTCGGGACGAGCCGGTCCGGCTTCGGGAACGATGTTTCGCGAGACTGGATATTGGACGCGGCCTTGGACATCGGTCACCGAGATCTCTCGACCGGAAACCAGGAACTCGCTGAGCGATAGTGGCAGCTGCACCCGAGCCACGCCGAACGGTTCTCCGGCCACCGCCGTGACCTTGACCGCCGGTGGGGCCGCCGGAGCAGGATCGATCGGACCCTGGGCGCGAGCCATCCACGGGCCGGCGGCAAGCACGCCCAGCCCAACCGTCAACAAAATCGGGATCGACAAACCGCTCGCTTCCATCCCTGACGCCCTACCAAAATGCATCCGTTTGGATCGCATGGTTTCACTCCTGCTAGTCGATTCTGTGTACGTTCCCCGGGCCCAGGGCAATCCTAACACAGCCGGGCAGAACCGCGTAGCAGCGAAAACCGGAGCCCGCGCCCGAAGGGCTCAGTCGGTGCGTGTACCGCGGCGCAGTGACGCGGCGGCCGCGACCATCTCTACGAACTCTTGCCGAAACCCCCAGGGGTCGTCACCGAGCGCGGACTGCGCGACCTCTTCAATGGCGTCCAGCGTCCAGTCGCCCGCGTAGCGGCTATCGCGAAGCAGCATCCCAAAACCGGCCACTGCGGCGGCAAATTGGAAATCCGTATCGGTTTCGGAGAAAGCCCGCCCGCTGTCGTCCACGGCCCACTGCTGCAGGATACTCTGCTCCTGGCCGGGTTGTTTGTAACGCAGTTTAACGGTCATCAGTTCGCCGGACGCGGCGGCCAAGGACGGCTCGGCCGGCGTCTGGTACTTCAGCGGATCCGTTTCCGGCAGCTCTGCCACGGTCGCCGCGCCGGCCGGAACGATTTCATACAGCGCCGTCACACTGTGACCGGCACCGATCTCGCCAGCGTCCTTGGTGTCGTCGTTGAAATCCTGACTTTCCAGCACGCGGTTTTCATAACCGATCAACCGATACGCCGCGACCGCGTGCGGGTTGAACTCCACCTGGATCTTCACGTCTTTGGCGATTGTGACCAGGGTCCCGGACAACTGTTGGACCAACACCTTGCGGGCTTCGTTATAGGTGTCGATGAAGGCGTAATTGCCGTTGCCGCGACCGCTGATCTGTTCCAGCATCGCATCGTTGAAGTTGCCCATACCGAAACCCAAGACGGTCAGTTCGACCCCCGCCTTGGACTGCATTTCGACCGTGTCCAGCATCTGGTCGGTCCCGGTGCGGCCGACGTTGAAATCGCCGTCGGTGCACAACAGCACGCGATTGGTTCCGCCCTCTACGAGGTTTTCCCGCGCGACGTTGTAGGCCAATTCCAAGCCCGCCCCGCCGTTGGTGCTGCCGCCGGCGTCCAGGCGATCGATCGCGGCGAGGATCGTGGCTTGCTGGTCACCCGGGGTACTGTCCAGAACCAATCCGGCCGACCCGGCATAGGCCACCACGGCCACCCGATCCTGGCCGTCGAGTTGCTCGAGCATCAACCGCAAGCCGCGTTTGAGCAGCGGCAAGCGGTTGGGCGAATCCATCGAACCGGAGGAATCGATCAGAAAGACCAGGTTGCTGGGCGGACGCTGGTCCAGCTGCATCGGGCGGCCCTTGATGGCGATGCGGGCCAAGCGATGTTCCTCATTCCACGGACAACTGCTGACCGCAACATGGGTGGTAAACGGTTCGCTTTTTTCGGGCGAGGGTCCGGCGTAGTCGTAATCGAAGTAGTTCACCAGTTCTTCGATACGCACCGCATCGGGGCGCGGCAAGCGGTTGTGCTGGAGCAGAAACTGGCGGACTTTGCTGTACGAAGCCGTGTCGACGTCGATCGAGAACGTGCTGAGTGGTTGCGCCACGACGCGCAGAAACGGGTTTTCGACGATCTCGTCATAGCGATCACCGCCGGAGCCCGGACCGGTGCCCTCGTCGGTTTCCGGCGGCCCTTCCGCATCGACCGCGACCGGCGGCGGCATCCCGGCCGGTTCGGAGGTCGCCCGCGAGCTCAATGCGGCGGAGTCGGCCGCGGGTTGGCCGATCTGTTCCGTCCCGCATCCCGCGATTGCTAGCACACACCCACACAGCGCAAATCCCAGGCATCGGGAAGGTAGCCGGTACGGCTGGAACGGTCCGAGGAGGGTCATCGATCGTCTCCGCAAGTCGAAGGAGAGGGGGGAGGGAAACCAGACACACCAATCAGACGAGCTACCCCCCGGGGCGGATTGGAATTAATTCATTTTTCCGCCGGACAAACCGTCGACGGTATGCAAACTCGGTGGTAGGTTGATCGAGCTCACTTCACACCCAGGGATGGTCCAGCATGGACGCGATGTGGAAACCCGACGAACCTCGCGGCGGCTTCGGCCCCGATCCGTTTAATCCCTATCCGTTTGCCCGGCCCCTGACGCGGATCGGTGGCCACTGCAAAAAGCAGCTTCGCCAGGAGATTCAAGCGACCTGTCCTAAGTTGCCCGGGGTGTACGGGATGCTGGACCGGCAGGGACAACTGATCTACGTCGGCAAATCCAAACAGTTGCGTTCGCGTTTGCTCAGCTATTTCAGTGAGTGCAACGCCGAAGAGAAGGGCGGCCGGATCATCGCCGCGACGCGGGCCATCCAGTGGGAGACGCAGCCCAGCGAGTTTGCGGCGCTGCTCCGCGAACAGCATTTGATCCGCACGCTTGCGCCGCGCTGGAACGTGCAGGAGATCCCCAAACGCCAGCGGCCGGTTTATCTCTGCCTGGGACGAGCGCCGGCGCCGTACTTCTTTTTGACTCGTCTTCCGCCCAAGGACTACGTCGCCTGTGAAGGCCCGTTCCACGGTGCCGGGCGGATGGGCCACGCTGTCGACGTGTTGAACAAGCACTTTAAACTTCGCGATTGCAGCAGCCAACAAGCGATGCACTTTGCGGATCAACTGTCGCTGTTCCAACTGGACCACCGGCCGGGGTGTTTGCGGCTGGAGATCGGCAGTTGTCTGGGGCCTTGCGCGGCGGCATGCAGCCGCAGCCAGTACGACGCTCAAGTGGCCGCGGCCAAGAGTTTCTTGGAGGGCATGAATGCGGAAATTCTGGACGATTTGCAGTCCGCGATGGAATCGGCCGCGCTGCGTCGTCAATTTGAATTGGCCGCGCGGGCTCGAGACAGCCTGCGGGTGCTGGAACGGCTGCACAAGAAACTGCTGTTTTTGGCGGATGTTCGCCGCACTTATTCGTTCGTCTATTCCGTTGCCGGATACGACGGCAGTGGGATCTGGTATCTGATTCGCAACGGCGAGATCGCCGACCGCTTGGTAGCCCCCAAGTGCAAAGAAACGTTCGCCCAGGCCCGTCCCGATCTGCGCCGCTGGGCCGCCGAACTGGAGGGAACCGGTGGCCCGCCGACGGCCGGACCGGCCAGCTTGTACCCCCACACGCTGTCGCTGGTTGCCAGATGGTTTCGCAAACACAAACAGGCTCACCAACAGACGTTCTTGCCCAGCCAGGCCGGACGCAAATACCGCAGTCCCACGGTCAATCCACGGCGCTACACCATCGTCGGCTAGCCAGCGTCGATGCTGCTATAATCGACCCCCATCTCTTCCTTCCGCACCCGTGGCAATCGACGAATCGGCATCATGCAACTGCACTGCCTTGGTACGGCGGGGTATCACCCCAACGAACACCGGCACACCTCCTGTTACGCGGTTCCCGAAGCCGGGGTGGTGCTGGACGCCGGTACCGGCATGTTTCGCTTGGCGCCGTTGATCGAAACCGACCAGGTCGACATCCTGCTCAGCCATGCGCACCTCGATCATGTGGTCGGGTTGACCTTCCTGCTGGCCACGCTGTACCAGCGGCCGGTGGAGGTGGTGCGGATCTGGGGCAAACGCCAAAAACTGGACGCGATCCGGACCCACCTGTTCGCCGAGGACCTGTTTCCGGTGCCCTTGGAGGTGCAGTGGTGTGCGCTGGAAGATGGGCCGCCGGAGCTGTTGGGCAAGCCCCAGGTCCGCTGGTTCTCACTGGAACATCCCGGCGGCTCGGTCGGTTACCGGATCGATTGGCCCGGCCACTCCTTGGCCTACGTCTCCGACACGGTTGCCGATCCGATCGCCGATTACGTGTCGACGATCCGCGGTGTGAATCTGTTGTTGCACGAATGCAACTTTCGCGATGACCAGACGCAGTGGGCCGAGAAGACCGGGCACTCGTGGACCAGCCGTGTGGCCAGCGTCGCACAGATGGCCCAAGTGCGACAATTGGTCCTGACGCACTTGAATCCCTTGGAGAACGGCGACGACCCGGTGGGCATCGATTCCGCTCGGCAACTCTTTCCGCAAACCCAAATCGCCGCCGACAAGATGGTCCTGGAGTTTTAGGCTCCAGAGTAGCTCGGCTGTCCCCAGCCGAGACCAAATTAGCCGGCTCGGCTGTCCCCGGCGGAGCCCTCTCAGTGACCTGCGAAACCGCGTCGTTTTCGGTTACACTTCATCCCGTACCCGCTGAGGTGCGTTTGCAGAGTTGGTTCCTGTCCTGCTGTCTGGTTGTTTACAGTCGAGAGGTAGATGCGCGTTCTGTTCGATGAATCACAGTTGCTCGACGGGGTCCGGCGGCTGGCAGCAGAAATCGATGCCCATTACCAAGGACGTCCCTTGACGGTCGTCGCGGTGATGACCGGTTCGGTCGTGTTGTTCGCCGACTTGATCCGCATGCTGTCCATGCCGCTGCGGGTCGGCGTGATCCAGGCCAGCAGCTACCGCGGGGGCGTCAAGTCCGGCGAGTTGACGGTTGACACCCAGATGTTGTTGGACATCAAAGGCCGCGACGTGCTGTTGGTGGACGATATCTTCGATACCGGTCGGACGCTGGAGCGGTTGGTTCAGATCATCCAGCAACGCGGTGCGAGCTCGGTCAAGAGCGCCATGCTGCTTCGCAAACGCCGCCAACACGACGTAGCGATCCAGCCGGACTTTGTGGCCTTCGAGATTCCCGACGAATTCGTTGTCGGCTACGGCTTGGACTACCGCGACATGTATCGCAATCTGCCCTATCTGGCGATCCTGGACGAAGAGGAAATCGCGCGCGGTGCCGAGCCGTCGCTGGAGAGCGGTGTCGCGGATTCCGGCGACACGAGCAACGCCAGCGGTACGGCCGAGACAAGTCGTGCGCCGGATTCGACAACCGATCGCGAGTCGGTGTGAGCTGTCATGGGTGTCCTTCGCACATTGCTGGTAACCCGTCGCTTTTGGCCGCATGTCGGCGACGACGCAGCGTGTCGATTGGCCGCCCTGGCCGAGGGATTTCGGCGCAGCGGTGCGCACCCTCACATCGTAGCCGCTCGCTACGCCGCGTCTTGGCCCAAGGCCCTGGTCGTCCGCGAGACCCAGCTGTCTCGGCCGGCTCCGGCCCCGCGCAGCGATTGGTCGATGTCGCGCTACACCCGGGCCCTCTCGAACTGGCTTCGCGATCAAGCCGCCGGCTACGACCTGATCTACGCCGACGCGATGCGTGAAGAGGGTGCGGTGGCCGTGGAAACGGCGCGCCGCGTCGGCGTCGCCTCGGTGGTCCGCTACGGCGGCGTGGGACGCCGCTCGGATCACGCCTGGTCGTTGGGCTCGCGCAATGCCAGGCGTTGGTTTTCGATCTGTTTAAAAGCCGATCGCATCATCGCCACCCGCGCGTCGGCCGAACAACGCTTGCTGGCCGCCGGCGTCGGCCAGGATCGGATCGTTCGTATCGACAACGGCTTCCTGCCCACCGCACCGCCCGATAACGCGCACCGCCAGGCCGCCCGGCGGGTCCTTTCGCAGGTCAACAGCGACCTGTTCGTCCCGGTCGACGGACAGGTGCTGCTGTCGACCAACCAGATGCTGCCCGGTACCGGACTGGACGCCCTGGCCCGCGCCTTGCCGCCCCTGCTGGAGCGGCATCCCAAGCTGCGGGTCTGGCTGGTGGGCGACGGGCAGCTGCGCGAAGAACTGTACGACTACCTGCGGGGCATGGGCGTCCGCAGCCAGGTGGCGATGCCCGGTTGCTTTGCCTCGCTGGACGAGGTCTTGGCGGCGGCGGACGCCTATGTGTTGCCCGGCGACGAGGATGGGCTGGAGTATTATTTCCCGCGAGTTCTGGGGGCTGGCGTGCCGGCCGCGGTGGTCGATACGGTAGAGACCCGCCGGCTGCTGGGCGAGGACTTCGCATCGCTGCCCAGCTTTGCCGCCGAGGATCACCCGGCGATGCTCGGGGCCCTCGAACGCCTGCTCGCCACGCCCCAGCAAACCCTCGCTCAGGCTCGTCTGGTCCGCCAACGCGTCCTGCAGCACAGCTTCCAGCACTCCGTCGAAAAACACCTCCGCCTGTTTTGCCAATTAACCGGCAAAACCCTGGCGGGCACTCCGAAGACTGCCGAGCCGCTACCGTGACGATCCGCCTGTGCCTGGTAATCCCGACCCTTGATTGCGGCGGAGCCGAAAAGCAGTTGTGTCTGCTGGCCGCCGGACTGCCCCGCGACCGCTTCGATGTCCACGTCGTGCTGCTGACGCGCGATGGGCCGCGGCGGCGGCTACTGGATGAGGCGAATGTGCCGGTGACGGTGATCGGCAAACGCTTGAAAGCGGATCCGACCGCTTACTTCCGGCTGCGACGATGCCTCAAACGCCTGCGACCCGACATCGTTCACACCTGGCTGTTCGCCGCCAACAGCTACGGCCGGACGGCCGCCCGATCACTCGCTGTACCCACGATCCTCGGTTCCGAACGCTGCGTCGATCTGTGGAAGACCAGCCGGCATTTTGCCATCGATCGCTATCTGGCGCGGCGAACTACCGGCCTGACAACCAACAGCCAGGGCGTCATCGATTTCTATGCTCGTCACGGAATCGACGCGGCACGCTTTCATGTGGTGCCCAACGGAATCGAAACCTCGCCCGACGACGCCGTGCGGCGTTGGCCAAACACCCCGGAAGCAGCGGGCGCGTCGCCGGTGGCCGCCTCCTCCGCCGCCGCCGGCCGGTTGGACCGCGACGCCGCTTGTCGGCGGTTGGGGGTCGATCCCGGGCGTCGTCTGATCTTCGCCGTAGGACGCCTGTGGCCACAGAAACGCTACCGCGACCTGATCTGGGGCGGCGAGATGCTAGGGCTGCTGCGCGGTGATACCACGCTGGTCATCCTGGGCGATGGACCGCAACGCGGAGAATTGATGCGTTACCGCGACGCGGTCACCAATCCCCAGCGAGTTTGGTTTGCGGGGCCGCAACAGGACGTACCGGAACTGCTGCCCCACGCCGAGGCGTTCTGGATTGGCAGCGCCTACGAAGGCCAAAGCAACGCGGTCATGGAAGCCATGCGGGCCGCTGTGCCGGTGGTCGCGTCGGATATTCCCGGCAATCGCGATCTGGTCGTCGACGGCCAGACCGGCATTCTGGTGGGCTTGGGCGATGCGGCCGAATTCGCCAAGGTGACCAACGGTCTGCTGGAGGACGCCGACCGCGCGGCGGACTATGGTCGAGCCGGCCGAGCCCGAATCATCGAACACTTTTCGATCGACGACATGACCCAGCGTCACGTCGACCTGTATCAAACGCTGTCCCGCCGCAGCTGAACACCTTTCTCTCGTCCGCTTGGGGACCTCGTAAACACGATGAAGATTCTGTTGACCAATGACGACGGCGTGTACGCACCGGGGCTGGCCGCGATGGAAGCCCAACTGCGGCACCTGGGCGAAGTCTTTGTGGCCGCGCCGGCGACCGAACAAAGCGGCGTGGGGCATTCGATCACGTTTCTCACGCCCTTGGTTTGTAAACGCGTGATGCGTCAGGATCGCAGCGCGGCCTGGGCCGTCGAAGGTTCGCCGGCGGACAGCGTGAAACTGGCGATCGCCGAACTGTGTCCGTGGCGTCCCGATCTGGTGGTCAGCGGCATCAACAACGGTTTGAATGCCGGCATCAACGTCCTGTACAGCGGGACCGTAGCCGCCGCGATCGAAGGCGCCTTCTTCGGCGTGACCAGCTGTGCGGTGTCGCTGGAGTACGATCCCGATGCGGATTTTCAAGCCGCCGCGGTCGTCGCTCGCAACGTGATCGGCGGCATCGTCGACCGCCCCGCCGCGTCCGGCGGGTTGTTCAATATTAATATCCCCACCGCCGCCACGCTGCGGTCGGCCGAAGTGCGAGTCGTACCGATGGGCCTGGCTCACTACGGCGACCGCTATGAGAAACGCCAGGATCCCGGCGGACGCGACTACTACTGGGCGGTCTGGAATGCACCGGAAAAACCGCCGCAGGACGGCACCGATGTCACGGAACTGCGGGAAGGCCGCGTGACGGTGACGCCCCTGCAGTTCGATCTGACCCGCCGACAGCTGGCCGCGGACATGCAGGACTGGAACCTCCGCAGCTGAACCTGGACACGCAAGCTATAGTTACAGTACCGGGGCTGTCCGCAGCCAACGTAGAATTCAATTTTTCGCGACCGACGCACGACGAGGCAGATAGTGATGGTTCCAGTCGAAGGCAACGAAACCGAACGCCCTCCGGTTTATACGGCTGCGGACGCCGGAGCCGAGAGCATTCTGGTGGTCGACGACGCTTTTATCCTTCGGGACCGCTTGGCCATCGCCTTCCAACAGCGTGGCTTTCGCGTCGAGACAGCCGAGGACTACGACCAGGCGGTCAGCGTGTTTTCCCTGCGGCCCACCGACCTGGCCGTGCTGGATCTGCGGATGCCCGGCCGCAGCGGCCTGGACCTGCTGCAGAAGATCAAACAGCTCCGGCCCGAGACCCGCGTGCTGATTCTGTCCGGCTTCGGCAGCATCGCCACCGGCATCGACGCGGTGCGGCTGGGGGCCACGAACTTTCTGAGCAAACCGGCCGACGCCGACGACATCCTGGCCAAATTCCTGCAGGGTGATCAACCCGGCCCGCTGCCGAAACCGGATGCGGAATTCCCCGCCCCGTCGCTGGCCCGCAGCGAATGGGAGCACATCCATCGCGTGCTGGCCGACTGCGGCAACAACATCAGCGAAGCGGCGCGGCGACTGGGCATCCATCGCCGCTCGCTGCAGCGAAAGCTCCGCAAGCGCGCCCCCGAAGACCCCGGCCAGCCCACCTAGTGCTGCGTCAGCGTTAGATTTGAGGGTCTGGCCGTAGCTGAAGTCGCCAGACTTTGGACCTTTTCGCAGCTTCAATCCAATCTCTGGCGAGATCAGCTACCCTAAGATTGGGCTTCGACGCACCACTAGCCTATGCCACTTTCACAGACCGAAAGCCAAGGGCGGGGGGCCTAATGTTCCGCCGGATGCCTCAGCGTCGGCAGGGCCGTTTTGATCGCGATCGTAAAGACCATCAAACCGAACGCCCAGATGCCGACGGTGACTTTCCACTCCAGTTGACTGGGCACGTATTCGACGATTTCGTGCAAGGTGCTGGGAATAAAACCGGGGACGATCAGGCCCATGCCTTTCTCGATCCAGGCCCCTACAAATGCCATGCAACACGCCGCGACCAGCAGTGGTCTGCGGCGAAGCTCCAGCAGCCCCGGCCACAGCAAAAGCAGCGCCGCCGTGATGTTCAATCCGATCGCCGTCCAGATCCAAGGAACCAGCGCGGTCTTGCCGTGCAGGCCAAAAAACAGATACTTCGCCGCGCTGGTGTGACTGCCGCCGGTATAGAACTCAGTAAACAGCTCCGAGGTCACCATCAGCAGATTGATCAGGATGGTTACCCGAACGATTTTGGTCAGCGTGGCGATGGGCTGGTCCAGGCCACCAACCCCGGTGACGCGTTTGATCAACACCATGGACACGATGATGAAGGCCGGGCCCGATACGAAGGCCGAGGCCAGAAACCGCGGAGCCAGCAGCGCGGTATTCCAAAACGGTCGCCCGCCCAGACCGCAGTATAGAAACGCGGTGACCGTGTGGATCGAAATCGCCCATACGATCGACAACATCACAAACGGCACGTACCACACCGGGTTGGGCTTGCGGCCCAGGTAGCGCATGTACAACAGATAGCCGCAGATGTGCAGGTTCAACAGCAGGTAACCGTTCAGGACAATCACGTCCCAGGTCAGCATCGAGATCGGAAAGTTGAACTTGCCGATCACCGGCATCATGTGCCAGAACCGATCGGGACGGCCGAGATCGGCGATCACGAACATCAGACACATCACGATGGCCGCGATGGCCAGCAGTTCGCCGATGATCACGACGTCGTGCATCTTGCGGTCGCGGTACAGGTACGCCGGGATGACCATCATCACCCCGCCCGCGGCCAGGCCGACCATGAACGTAAAGTTGGCGATGTACAGTCCCCAACTGACATGGTCGGTCATATTGGTCCCGATCATGCCGCCGGCGACCTGATTGGCCCAGGCGTTCGCGCCGACCAGGAACAGTGCGGTCAGAACCGTCATCCAGGCATAAAACGCCAGCGAGCCTTCGGTCGCCAGCCACAGCGAACGCCCCAGGAACCGAGGGTAGCTGGTGACGTGCGATTCATTCTCGCCCGGTGGCGCCGTGATACTGCTCATGGTCGATTTGATCGAAGTATTTAATCGAAGTAATAGAAGAACGCCGGCTTGGTGCCGAGTTCCTCTTTGAGGATGTAGACGCGTTTGTTTTCAAGGATCCAGCGAATATTGGAATCTTTGTCGAGAATGTTGCCGAACACGCGGGCCCCGGTCGGACAGGCTTCGAGACAAGCCGGCAAGCGACCGCGGCGGGTTCGGTGCAGGCAATAGGTGCACTTTTCGACCACGCCGACGGGACGCACGCGGTTGCTCAAGTAGCTTTGGTCGGGATTGATTTCCTCGGCCGGCACGACGGGTTTCTTCCAATTGAAACGCCGCGCGTGGTAGGGGCAGGCCGCTTCGCAGTAGCGACAACCGATGCACCAGTTGTAATCGACGACCACGATGCCATCTTCCTCTTTCCACGTGGCTTTTACCGGGCACACGTCCACGCACGGCGGCTCGTCGCACTGCTGACACTGTACCGGCAGATAAAACTTGTCGTCCTTGGGCACCGTGCCGGTATAGGTCGTCGAGCCTTTCTCCATGTCCATGGTGCCCTTGGGCATTTCCACGACGCGGATGTAGGACTGGTTCGTGTCACGGTCGTGGTTGTTTTCCTTGTGGCAGGCTTCGACGCATTTGCCGTTGCCGTTACACACACTGAGATTGATCGCGTAGACGAACTTGGTGCCGGGGATCGGACGGTCATCGGCGATTTGAACGTCCGCCCCGTATTGCTCTTTGGCCTCGGCTTCCAATCGAGCGATCACATCGGCCTTTTGCTCGGGCGATAGCTCGGTGTAGTGCTGCTGCATGAACTCGGCCGCCGTCGTATTCTTCGCAGCCTGTCGCAGCGGCGAGACAGCGGCCACAAAGGCACCGGCGCCCAGCGTCGCAAAGGCTCCCTTCACGGCGGCTCGCCGCGTAAAGTTTTGGACGACCGGAAGCGACGGCTTGGAAGTCGGTTGAGGGGTCGATTCAGTGTTCGCCATGCGAGTCCGCTCCTTCGTGATCGTGATGGTCGTCCGCAGGTACGTTGAAGCGATCTTTGGGTTTAAAGCCGACGACCATCTTGGGATAGACCGGCGAATGCGGGTCGTGGCAATCGATGCAGTTAATTTTCATCTGCGGGCCGCGGCGCAAATCCCAGTGCCCAGTCATGCCGCCGTGGGCTCCGTGGGCAAACGATTCGGCTTGCTGGCTGTGACACTGCGAACACATCGTCATCACGTCTTGGTACGCGACCGCGGTGCCATCGGCCAAACGCAGCGTGTCGGCGTCTTGGGGGTTATGGCAAGCGTAACAGGCCAGGTTGCCGTGCGCGACGCTCAATCCCTGGTGAAACTCGTCCAGTGTCGCCGGTGTCGTGTTGCCGAAATTCGGATCGCGGATGCTGTGACACGTCGAACAGGCGGCTTCGGGACTGCGGCCCTGAGGGTCGCGGCCGGCCAGCTTGACTCGCGGCGGTCCGTCCGGCTTGCGAATCAACACGGAAAACAATTCCGCCGAGTCCGCCTCGTGTTCGCCGGACACCTGCGCGGCCGAAGATGATTCGGCGTCGGGCGACGCGGCTCCGGCATACCTCGCCGCCAATGGATCCTCAGGATGCTCGATCCGTTCGCCCGCGCGATGGCCTTGCTGCCAGACAACGATCCCGACCATCGCGACTGTGCAACAAACGGCGCCGGCTAGCGCCAAATTTGTCAGTGTCCTTCTCAATTTTTCACCCTAACCGAGGTTTCGCTGTCTCTGTTAAAGGTATACGCTCATGTGCACGTTGCCGAAACCCCACTTCGTGCCGCATTCCGACGGTCTTGGGCGGTTGCGATCCGCAACGCAAAGCACTCTTCGCATCTCAATCTGTGGATTTCCGCGATGCCAATCAGTGGACTCGTCATCACGTTCGATCGTCCGGTCGCGCAGTGCTCCGCTGCGATCTCCGCCCTGCGGGCGATGCCGGAAGTTGACTTGGGGCACGCCGAAGAGAACAAATTGGCAGTCGTGGTCGACACGGAGACACAAGAACACGATAGGCTTGTTTGGGAAGCGGTGCAACAATTGCCAGGCGTCGCGGATGTCGCGATCGCGCTGGTGGCTTTTGACAAACACACGGACGAAAACGACCCGCGGGCTAGAACGAGCGAGCGCAATGATGAACCGGTTGAATAACGATCGTCGTCAAGTGATGAAGGCCGCCGCGATGGCCGCCGCCGGAACCCTGGTCGCCGGCAAAGCCTCGCTGCCGGTGGTGCAAGCCGACCAGGCGGTCGATGACTTGCCCGACGGCGACGGTCTGTCATGGAACAAAGCCCCGTGTCGCTTCTGCGGTACGGGTTGCCACGTGCAGGTCGGTGTCGAGGATGGTCGTGTGGTCGCGGTAGCTGGCGACAAGGCGGCCGATGTAAATAAGGGGCTGCTGTGCGTCAAAGGCTATCATGTCGGCGGCATCCTGTACGGCAAAGACCGCTTGACCGAGCCGCTGCTGCGTCAGGAGGACGGCTCCTTGAAACCGATCGCCTGGGACGAAGCGATCGAGATCATCGCCAAACGGATCTTTGATTCGCCCGAGACGTTCGCCTTCTATGGTTCGGGCCAGTGGACGATTCCCGAAGGCTACGCCGCCCAAAAATTCATGAAGGGCGGACTGGGGAACAATCACATCGACCCCAACGCTCGGCTGTGCATGGCTTCGGCAGTCACCGGCTTCATTGCCACCTACGGCGTCGACGAACCGGCCGGCTGCTACCAGGATCTGGACGAATGCGACGTCTTGATCACCTGGGGCAACAACCCGGCCGAGATGCACCCCGTACTGTTCTCCCGCGTCACCGACCGCCGCTCGCGCGGCGAGACGGTTCGTATCATCGACATCGGTACCCGGCGCACGCGCACCACCGATGCGGCCAATGATTACCTGGAAATGAAACCGCATGGCGATGTGGCGATCGCCCTGGGCATCATGCACTTGTTGATCGAAAACGACAACTACGACAAAGCGTTCGTCGAACAGCACTGCAACTTCCGAGCACTCGAAGCCTCGCTGCCGACCCTGCAAGGCGAACCGATCAGCGAAGCAGAGTATCGCAAGCGAATTGCCAAATACACGCCGGAGTTGGTTGAAGAACTGTCCGGCATCCCGGCCGACAAGATTCGCATGCTGGCCGATCTGTTTGCCGATTCTGACCTACGCATCACCAGTCTGTGGTGCATGGGCATGAACCAGCACACGATGGGCACCGCGATCAATTCGCTGGTACACGGCGTGCACTTGATGTCCGGTCACTTTGGCCGTCCCGGCGACGCACCGACCAGTTTGACCGGACAACCGTCGGCCTGCGGCACAGTCCGCGAAGTCGGCACGCTGGCCCACGCCCTGCCCGGTGGCCGGGTGGTTGCCAACGCAGAACACCGCGCCCAGAGCGAAGCGTTCTGGAACGTGCGTCCCGGCAGCATCAGCCCCGACCCGGGCTACCACACGGTCCAGATGTTCGAGGCGTTCACCAAACCGACCGACGAAGGCGGCGACATCACCACGATGTTCGTCCAGGTCACCAACCCCGGCCAGACGCTGCCCAACCTGAACAAACTGTTCAACAGCAAACAGGGTCTGGAAGACAAATTCTTGATCGTCAGCGACGTCTATCCGACGGCGACGACCGCCCTGGCCGACCTGATTTTGCCGGCGGCGATGTGGGTCGAAAAGAATGGCTTGTTCGGCAACAGCGAACGACGCACCCAGCAGTGGTTCAAAATGGTCGACCCGCCGGGCCAGGCTCGCGATGACTGCTGGATGACCATCGCAATCGCTCGCAAATTGTTCGAGATGGGCCACGAAGGCATGCGGGACAAGGACGACAAGTTCCTCTTCGCCATCGAGGACGATCAGGGCGAAGAGATCCCGATCTGGGACTTCGCTCACTACTACGACACCAATGTCGACAAGCATTTGTTCGAAGAGTACCGCCAGTTCACGACGCTGAAGCACAAGAATCTGGCCCCCTACGACGAATACGTCAAAGCCCGCGGCTTGCGTTGGCCGGTCGTCCAGCAGGACGATGGCTCGTGGCGGGAGACTCGATTTCGGTTTGCCGCCTTCGACGATCCATTCGTCGCCGAAGGCCAGGAGTTCGATTTCTATCACTCCACCACTGATGATGGCCGAGCCCAAATCTGGTTTCACGATTACCTGCCACCGCCGGAGCAGCCCGACGAGGAGTACCCGCTGTGGCTGTGTACCGGCCGCGTGCTCGAGCACTGGCACAGCGGCACGATGACCCGCCGACTGGCGCCGCTGAACCGAGCCATGCCGACGGCCTATGTGGAAATGAACGCCGCCGATGCCAAGGCGGCCAACATCCGCCAAGGCGAGACCGTGGTGATCGAAACCCGTCGCGGCAGCACCGAATTGCCCGTCTGGATCGACGGCCGCGGACGCCCACCGGCCGGGACGATCTTCGTCCCCTTCTTCGACGAATCCAAACTGATCAACGACTGTACGCTGGAGGAACATGACCCGTTCTCCAAACAGCCCGACTATAAAAAGTGCGCTGCCCGCGTGGTGAAGAAGAACTCTGTGAAAAGCACCGAGGTGTCGTCATGATGCGCCGCCTGGTACCGATTTTTCTCGCCGGCGTGATCGCCGTTGCCGTCGTCGGTTACTTCGTCGGTATTATGGACGGCGTTCCCCAGCCGGACGGCTTGCACCAAACGGCGTTGGTCGCCCGGTTCGACACGGACTTGATCGCCCAAAACCCCAAATTGGTTCCGGCAGTCTCCTACGCCGAGGTCCCACAAACCCCCATGGGCCCGACGGCAACCTGGCGCGAACTGGCTCAGCCCTTGCCGCAGTCCGAGTACGATTTGTACACGAAGTTCGAACCCAGCGAAGCCGAGAAGGAAGCGTCTAGCAAATTGAGGGCGTCGCGACGGGCCTATAACGGCGCCCCGCCGATCATCCCGCATCAAATCGAAAACACGTCGGATGCCGCCTGCTACGCGTGCCACGGCGGCGGCGTGAAGATCGACGGCGTACAAGCCAGTGTGATGTCGCACCAGTTCCTGGGAAACTGCGTTCAGTGCCATGCACCGATGGCTCCCAAACCGTTTCAAGATGTCGACGCCTCGGTCGAAACCAGCTTCGCCGGATTGCCGGCTCCCAAGCAGGGCCAGCGGGCCTATCCCGGAGCCCCGCCGACCATCCCGCACTCGCGCTGGATGCGCGAGAACTGCAACGCCTGTCACGGCGGTCCGCACGGCTGGGCTGGCATGGAATCGACTCATCCTTGGCGAACTAACTGCACCCAGTGCCACGCGCCGAGTGCGACGCTGGACCAAATGCCCGAAGCGGAATTGTTCAGCCCGGAGAATGTTCCCATGTTGCCACCGCTGGATGTCGCGACCAACTAATTCGGGAGAAGCATTGCCCCCCAGCCACCAACGTCGCTCCGACCCGTCCCGCCCAACCCCGACCAACCCGCGTTCGGTCGCCGCGCAAACCGGCCGCCTGCTGCGCCGCTGGGTCCGCGCGGCCGGACGAGCCCTGTTCGCTCCGAGAAAGCTGAACCGCAGTCGCCGCGATTTGCTGCACGGACGGTTCTGGCGATTCGTCCCCGCGTCGCGGTTCCCGCCGCTGGTCACGCGCTATCCCAAACCGCTGCCTCCCGACCAACGCCCACCGCGGGCCGAACCGCGAAACATCGGCGGCATCAACATTGATCCGGTCCCGGCGACAGACCTGAAACGCCAACCTAGCCCGCCCACCGTCCCGGTGTTTCGCCCACCCGGTGCGATCGCCGAGCCGCAGTTCATGGCCGGGTGCACTCGCTGCGGCGACTGCATCACGGCGTGTCCCCACGACGCGATCGTTACCGCCGCGGAGCGTCTCGGCGCCGTCGCCGGCACCCCGATCATCGAAGCCGACACGGCGGCCTGTGCGATGTGCGAGGATTTTCCTTGCATCACCGCCTGCGAACCCGGCGTCCTGAGCCCCTCGGTCGCCCCGATCATGGGCACCGCCCAGGTCACCCCGCATCTCTGCCTCGCTCACCACAATACGCTCTGCACGGTGTGCAGCGAACGCTGTCCGGTCGCCGGTGCGATCACACTGGCCGACGGCAAACCCACCGTCAACGAAGACGTCTGCACCGGCTGTGGCATGTGCCGCTATGTCTGTCCCGCACCGGAAAACGCCATCCTTCTGATGCCCGCTCTGACCCGTCCCGGATTGCCCCACCAATGAGTTCGGAAAAGCTGAGACTCGAAGACCTTCATCGTCTCGAAGACAACCAACCCCTGCCCGAAATCCTGCAGGCCGAATGGGCTCGGGACCAAGTCCTGCAGCTGTTCGCGGACCTGGCCGCCGGAGCCGATGTCCAGCACGTCCAGCTGCGATCCTCCGCGACCGATGCGGCCGTCGCACTGGCCGAAGCCCAGGCTGCGTTTGCCGCCGGTGACGCGCAAGCGATTCAGGTGCGATACGTGTTCGAAGGCGAGATGTGGTGCGACACGATCATGCCGGGCAACCCGACCACAAAGATTATCCGCAATCGCTTGCCCAGCCCTTGAACGTCGCGTCAAAGGCAAGCCGCATCGCAGTGCGGACAACTTGACACAGGCCTTTGTTTCTGTACCTTTGGGTGTACTTTGCGAAGTTGCCAACCCCCATCCTTTTTTTAACCGAGACGCAACCCATGGCCATTCATCACGCCGATCCCGCCGAAGTCATTTCGCTGCAGCCTTTGGGCGAAAAAATCGCGGACACCAAGACGCACACCCTGTTCAAGACGGCCGCTATGGAAGCGATTCGACTGGTGCTGCCGGCCGGGAAAATCCTTCCCGAACACAAAGCGCCGGGCGAGCTGATCGTGCAGTGCCTGGAAGGGCATATCCAGTTCACGGCCGGCGGGACGCCGCGGGCGATGAAAACGGGCGACATGCTGTACCTGGCCGAATCCGAACCGCACGCTGTCGAGGCCACCGAGGACTCCACCGTCTTGGTGACGATCGTGTTTACCAACCGCCGCTGATTGCACACCCCCCGGTACCGACCGCCCCAGCGCTCATCGTCCAGTCTTTGTTGCCGAGGAATTTCGCCGTGTCGCCAAAGCAGTTCGCCGTTCGCGTCGAGCGGCAGGATCATCCGACCCAGTCACCCTACTGGCAAACGTTCATGCTGGACTACGAACCCGGCTTGAATATCACCAGCGTGCATGTGATCAAAAAGTTTTTCGATGGTTGAGCCGGCTCGAGGACTCCGCCGCATCGCTTACTGGATACTGGCCGCGTTTTTCTTTGCACTGGCCATGATCGGCGTGCTTCTGCCCGGCATTCCGACCACACCGTTTCTCCTGTTGATGGCCTACTTTCTGCTACGCGTCTCGCCGGAAATGCATGCCAAGGCGATGGCGTGGCCGGTTGTTGGCGGCCCACTTCGCCACTGGCGGGATCACCGCGGCGTGACTCGCGGCGTCAAAAGACTCGCATTCGCGATGGTGACGCTCTTGGTCGGCTTTACCCTGATCTTTGGCACCCTGCCGAGCGTCGTCAAACTCCTCATCGCGATCGCCGCCGTTTATGGAATCTCGGTCGTCTGGCGATTGCCGACCGTCGACTTGGAACCCGCTAGAAGTGCGGACCCCACTAGTTGTTCAGACCCTGCTAGAAGTTCAGACCCTGCTAGAAGTTCAGACCCTGCTAGAAGTTCAGACCCAGAGCAAAAGCGACACCATGAAGTCCGATCGAGTCAGTCGCATTGACCGGTCCACCTGCCTCGGTCCACCACTGGGCTTCGTAACCGACACGGGCGAAAGCACCGGCCGCACGACCGATCGACTGTCCGTACTGCAGCCCCAACGCTAATTCCAGATTGCCAATCGTCTTGCGCTGCTCGGCGTAGTCTTCCAGCTCGGTTGTGAAAGCGCCCTTCATTTCATAGATCCGCTGCTCGATGTCGCCAATCAACAGGGATGTTCGGCCCGAAGCGTAAAGCTGACAACCTTTGCGTCCCAGGTCGCGGGTCAGTTCAGCCGACAAGGTGGGCCCAGCACCGGTGAAGTCCAAGGTGTTGCCGACGGCTTGCTGCAGCATCCCGCCCGCGTCGGTTACGTTCGCGCGAAAGGCTTGATCGATGTCGCCGATGCGAATTCCGATTCCCAGCAAGGTTCGGAATTCCGCCCAGACGATTGCGTGCGTGGCCTCCAGATCGACCGCTTGAATCTGTAACCAATGCGCCGACGAAAGCGTCTCGCCGACGTTGGCCGTGGCGTTGCGTGTGAGGTTTCCGTCGGCGCCATTCACACTGACGTACACCGGCGTCGCTCCGGCCACCGCCGCCGCCGATCGGGACGGACCATCCTCGTCAAAACCAAAATAGGTTGTCCGGAATCCCAAACCGCTGCACGACTGCAACCCCAACCAGACTCGCGGCGAGAAATTGGCCGAATAATCGAACGGCACCAACACATTGCCGACCGGAGGATCGATGACCAGCGCCACGTCTTGATCGAAACTGGCTCGGAGCCAAAGGAATTCGAAGCCGCCCAACCATCCACAATCGACCCACTGCCGACGTCTGCGCTCCAGGTCGCAACGCAAGCGTTCCGAGGCCGGTTGAGGCGGGCAGGAAGCCATCGGGTACCCGGCGACCGGAGAAGAAGGTGCACACCAAGGG
Source organism: Roseimaritima sediminicola (assembly GCF_009618275.1). GTDB lineage: Bacteria > Planctomycetota > Planctomycetia > Pirellulales > Pirellulaceae > Roseimaritima > Roseimaritima sediminicola. The sequence continues at coordinate 138,973 of NZ_WIAD01000002.1, read as the reverse complement.
GGCTCCGCCGCGTGACCGCAGGGACCACCGGCGAGTGCGTGCCGGGGACCCGCGCAGGCCGGAGCCGTGTGCTGGGGAGCCGCCTGCTGGGGAATCGCATGCTGAGGAGCCGCGTAGGGCGGAGCCGCATAAGCTGGAGCCGTGTGCCGGGTGGACGCGTAGGGCGGAGTCGCCGGTGGAGCGTGCTGCCACTGAGCCGCCGCGCCGCAGCTCGTCAGGAACGACACCGCGGCCAAGGTCATCCATTTCATCATCGTCACGTCCTCCATGTGGTCAGCGACGCCGTACGCGCCGCGCGAATCGTTTCGCTGTACTTGCCTTATCTGCATGTCTGGGTGCAGGATTTGATGTGGATCGCCAGCGTTGCGGAAGAGGACGGCACTGCGACACGGAACTTGGCGATTGTGCGGGCTAGGTGCGGCGACAGAAGCGGCTGGTGAGACCGTGTTGATGCGGAAACCACGCAGCAGCGATTGCTAAACGCTCGAACCAAGGCTAGAATTAATTGTGCATCTAAAGGAGTAGTTTCCTGGTGAGCCTGGCTCCGCATGATTCGGCCGCCACCGGCCCGGTTTCATGATTTCCAAGACCGCTGAATACGCTCTGCGAGATTCGACCAATCCAATCGTTCCGCTGTGCGAGAGCGTGACACCATGACCGTCCCCGCAACCTCCCGGCCACAGGCTATCGTGGGTTTTCATCGTGACGACGAAGATCACTGGGTCGCCCAGTTGGCCTGCGGCCACAACCAACACGTTCGACATGACCCGCCGCTGGTCCGCCGAGATTGGACGCAAACCGCCGCGGGTCGCGCTGCGATGATCGGTTTCCAGCTGGAATGCAAGAAATGTGTCGAAGGCGCTCCGGCCGACGAGCGGCCTTCCGTTCCGCCAGAGTCGACCGGCCCAGCATCACCCGACGGATAAGATCTTTCTCTGTTCCTGCGCTCCCCTTCCCCCGGGCCGGGATCTGTGTTCTCAGACGAGCACTACCCCGGACTGGAATTGGTGGAGCAGACAATGAGCAAGGCAAACCTCGCGTCGGCAGCGCGTTCGATGCGAACCGCGGCGATCTTTTGGTGCTTCCTATTGGCATCTTTGCTGGCCGTCCTATGGATGAGATCACCGCGAGACGCCGCTACGCTGCCGCAAGCCGCACCGATCGATGAACAGGTCGTTCACTTTGATACGGTTCGATTCTGGTCGGGCTTCCAAGCGGCCAACTCCTAAGCAGATTGCCTGTCGTTACGCCGTGTTTTCTTCGAAGCGGGCGGCGCGGGGGTCCAGTTCGCGGCCCGTGGGCGTGCCCAGTGGCGTGTACAGTTCGGGTCGGCGGCCCCGCATCCAGCGTCGCCCCGTGCAATTCTTCAGCAAGCCGAGATCGATTTCGGCATGCACGATCTCGTCCTCGACCGATTCCGCTTCGGCCATAATTCGCCCATAGCAGTCGATGATCATGGCGTTGCCGGTCCGGACTTCATCGTCATCGACGCCGATGCCGTTACTGAATACGACGAACATCCCGTTGTCGTGGGCCCGGGCCGGCAGCCAGCGCAGCAGCCACTCACGGCCTTTGGGGCCAAAGCATTCCGCACGGATCGCTTCGGGATCCTGATGACGGTTCCGCCACAGCTCGGGGTCGATCGTGCCCATCGCACAGGGGCTTTTCGAATCGCAGCCACCCGTCTGATGGGGCGCGAGCAAGATGTCGGCTCCCATCATTGCCGTGATCCGCGCATTTTCCACGATGTTGTTGTCGTAGCAGATCAGCACGCCCAGTTTGCAACCCAAGTGCGTGTCGACCACGGTGTAGGTGTCGCCGCTGCTGATCGCCGGATGGATGAAGCAGTGCAGTTTGCGATGCGAATCGACGCGGCCGTCCGGATGCGCGAGGACGTAGGTATTGAACAACCTGCCATCGTCCGCGACCTCAATCAGCCCCGCGGCGACGATGCAGCGGTGTCTTTCGGCCAGACGCTGCAACCGCCCGGTCGCGGGGCCGCCGGGGACGGGTTCGGCCAATTCGCGAACCTGCTGGTCGCTCAAGCGCCGAACATGCCAGTAGCCGGTGATGCACATTTCCGGAAAGGCAACCACGGCCGCACCGCGCTGGGCGGCCGACTCGCACAGCCGTTCGATCTGCTGCAGATTCCGGGCTTTGTCGCCGGGGTGGTGATGAAACTGGACCGAAGCAATAGGGATCGTCACGGTTGCGGCTCGGTGGGGGGCAGAAGGGGGCAGGAGCGACCGGGCAAGGGCGGTGCCAGGATACAAGAAATCGCTTCGTATGGCGCAGTAAAAAAGCTAGAAGAGCAGGCTCTTCTAGCTTCGCGTTTTGGGGACATCGCCGGACAACCGGTTTAGTCGTTGATCACTTCGCCACCTTGCGTGGTGCTTCGTGCCCGCCAGAGGTTCAGGTCGATCGTATCGCTGAAGATCTGGACCGAGCCGTCACAGTTGACCGCCTGCACCACGCCCGGATGCAGCGACCGCGAGGCGAACATCGTGGGGTTGGTGCTGGAAGAAACATCGCAGGGCATGTTGGGGACTTCGTTGCAGTAGTACGCGGAATAGATACGGTCGGGAAGCGGGCTGTTTGGGGGCAAATAGGTTTCAAACCCCGAGGCATCGCCCCACCACAGGAACCCGCGAAGATCGCGTCCCTGACCTTGCCGGACTTCCGCAACCATCAGCGTTGAACTGGTTCCATCGATCACATCGCGGAAACCAAATTCTTTGCCGGAATGGCGAGAGAACGGCGCGCCGCCGAAAGTCACGCCGTTGAGCGTCGCCTGCTGGCTGTAACCGGTATTGCCGTAGTTCACCGCATAACTGTGGTTGGTGATATTCGAGAACGGGCTGTTGTCCAGGTCGCTGGGGCAGCTGAACGCTTCCAGTCGAGTGGTCGTCACATTCGTGTTAGGCGACTGCGAGTAACGGGGGCCGGAGGAGTCGCCCCAACTAACATACAAATCGGAGAGGTTTCCTTGCTCCATATACGGCAGGATCAGCGGGAGCCAAGTTCCCCAACAGCACGAAGAGGTTCCAGTGGGAAAACTACCCAGCGAGTCGTGGTAATTGTGCATCGCCAACCCAATCTGCTTCAGGTTGTTTCCGCAAGACATGCGTCTGGCAGCTTCACGCGCGGCCTGAACGGCAGGTAAAAGCAAACCAACGAGAACACCAATAATTGCAATGACGACTAATAGCTCGACAAGCGTAAAACCGCGTTTTTGTCTTTTAGACATTTCAGGATAACTCCGAAAAAAAGAAAAGGATGCCCAGGTCAGCAGTGCGGTAATCGTCTTCACAGCATGCGGGCTGACCCGACAGGAAGTCTCTCGAATCGTCTCAATGCGTTTAAGTTTGCACTCCTCTTCCAAAGCAAGAAAATGGACAAGTTCGATGGGTCGCGGAGCCAAAAGAGAAGGATTAGAAAGGAAAACAAATCGAAGGCATCATGGACACCCAATGCGGCCCAGCGCGAGGTGCAACGTGGGCCGTTTGTTGCTTCTTGGAAGGGCTCAGGTTTCGAGGTCGAACGACAACTCCTTGGTTCCGCCCTCTGGAATGTCGGCGGTCAGCTCGGATTCGATGTTGTACCGTTTGTTGATCTTTTCAGGCTGCAACGGGCGGCGTTCGGATTCGGGTCCTGGAGGGGCATCTTCGGGGACTTCTTGCGCGACCGCCTCAGCATCCACGTCAGTGGAGAAAATCCGTACCTCGTACTTGCCGGGCAAAGCGCCGCTGGTAGCCGGGATATCGAATCGTCCATCGCGAATCGTACCCCCGGTAATGGTGCCGCTGGAAACCGGATGGAATTCAATGGTGCCGCGGTCGAGCATTTCGCCACCCAGCGTTACGGTGCCGCCGACAGGGACGCGTCCGCCGGTGTCCTCACCGCAACCGACCAGCGAAGCGATCATCGCGACCGATAAGACCGCACCCAAAACCCTACAGGTCGATCGTTCGATCCACCCAAGATCTACATTGCTCATAGCGATTCCAGAAATTTAAAGAAAAGAGCCGGGCGTCACTGCTCGGCGGGACCGCATGCCGGCATCCGATGGCTGCCAGCACCCGAAAAGCGCTTGCGGGGCTTTTCCACCCCAAGTGTTCGGTTATAGGGCCAGTATTCACCGCCTGCAAGCGAAATCGGCGGTTCTGGGGGAAAAAAAGTATCGGTCCAGCGGATGGGCGAGACCTGCGAACGCGCGAAGAGGTAAGAAGACCCTTGAAAAGTCGAGCGTTACCGCGGCAACGCTATGCCACCGGTCCGTGTCATAGCGTTGCCCATGGAGGTTTTGGAACAGCCTAGCCTTGGGTTTCCAAAGCCAAGTCCACCTGATTGCTGCCCGGTTCGATCGTTACCCGCTGGATTTCCTCGTAGTACTCCGCAGGAAGATTTGCGGCGGGATTTGCAGGTGCTTGCACCTTGCCGTCGGCGCCAACGACCGGCATCTGACCACTGTCGGCGCCGCCACCACCGGGCACCAGCTTGACACTGTGCTCGCCGGTCTCGATGCCCACGCGGTTAAACGTAAACTGGGCAACGTAATGCCCCGAGCTGTCGGTCCTGCCGTACGAGGGGGCACCGCCATCGACCGGCGTGAACTGCAGGGAGAGACCTTCGGCAGCCGGGTTCCCGTCGATGGTCACGGTCCCTTCCGCGGTGGACAATCCATCCCCGCAGCCAACCGCCAGCAGTAACACACTGGACGCAACCAAGCTGGTTGTCATTCGATTCATTTTCATGGGTTGCTCGCTAACAGTCATTACGGGGATTCAACGGGTTGGCCATCGTTCTTGCAACCCAGTCGTTGCCACAGACCGAGGGTCGTTTTGTCGATGTTGCTGAAGGGCGTCGACCAGTGATGGGGGGTACCATCGGTCTTCAGGCCGTCGTTGAAATCGATCGTGTCGGCGATGAAATGGACACTGCCGTCGCCGTACACAAACTGAGCTCCACCGGGATGGTAACTGGAAAATGTGGAGTAGTATCGGCTGGTCAGCGGCATGTTCAACTTCAGCATAAAGCTCCGCCCGACCACTTTGGGCGATGACCAAGACGCTTCGCTATTGACGTTTCCGACACCGACCCAATATCCCGCCTGGTGCGCCCAGCCACGCTCGCCGACCATGAACGTATTGGATAATCCGTCGGTGACCGAAGCCATGCGAGATCCGTTCTGCGGCTGAAAAATCCCATTGGTCGAGGGCGGAGCTCCGCCGGGATTCCAGTTGGAGTACTGGTAGGCGTAAACACCGATGTAGTTGCTTGTGGCGGGCTTGGTGGAATCGGGACCACCGGAATGGCAGAAATCGACCGAGGTATTGATATCTGGGCTGATGTCGCTGGGGCAGCGGAATGTCGGGAGGTTGGTTCGGATGGCGGCCAACTCCAGAGCAGGCCAAGTCGAGGAATCATTGCCCGGCAACGCGTCGTTGAATTCCCGCGAGCCGACGCCCAGGGTGTCATACATATTGCCCTGCTCGATATAAGGCAGGATTCGGGCTCCCCAACCCCACGCCTTACGCCAGCTGCCTTTATTGGCATCATTATTGAAACCATAGCCAGCAGGAAATTCGTTGAACGTGTCGTGAAAATTATGCAATGCCAACCCCATTTGCTTTAGGTTGTTACTGCACTGCATTCGCCGCGCTGCTTCACGTGCGGCCTGGACCGCCGGCAACAGCAGCCCAACCAAGACTCCAATAATCGCGATAACGACCAGTAGTTCGACAAGCGTAAAACCCCCTCGGGTGGGGCGATATTTGTGACTCATTAAAAAAACTATAGTAAAGATTTGTGAAACGGATTGTTAAGACGCGGTCATCTTGGTTGGATAGTACCGAATGGTCAAGTCACAATGCCACTTCTGACGCACCCGATATAACCAGCCAGCCGCCCCCTGCGCGGCCGCCCTCGCCCCCTTTGCGCATCGTTTCGGGTGAGGCGCCGCCCTTAAGCCCACCGCAATGTGTATGTGGGCATCACCCTCACGCCGTACGGGAGAGGGTTGTCAGGGGGGCGGCGAAAGATTTATTCCCGCGGGGTTGGGGAATCGACACAGGGTTCAAGCCAACCACTGCGAGAGATGAGCCCGTACGAAGTCGTCGTCGTTCAGATGGGGATAACTGGCCAGGACGCGGTCGATTTCCTCGGCCTGTCCCGGCGAGAGCACTTCGTCCGGATCCAGACACCAGGTTCCGGGCAACAGGCCTTGTCGGCGTAAAACCTCGTGGATTCCGGGAATGCAGCCCGCAAACCGGTTGGCCGCGTCAAAGAACGCGGCATTGCAGTCGGTGACTTCGATGTTCTGCCGGAGCCACTCGGCCGGAATGTCACCGCCGGCGCCGGGCAGCGCCTGCAGCCGTTCCAGCATCTCTACCGCTCTTCGTGTCCAGACGCTCCAGTGCCCCAGCAGGCCGCCTCGAATGCGCACCGAACGAGGACCAGCGGCGGTCACGATCCGATACTCGGTGATCAGATCCGCGATGATGTTGTCGTCGTTGCCGGTATACAGGGTGATCGCTTCTTCGCGTCCGGCGTCGCACACCGCCCGGACCACATCGAGAGTTTGATAACGATTAAACGGTGCCATCTTGATTGCAATCACGTTCTCGATTTCGGCAAACTCGCGCCAGAAACCGTAGGACAACACGCGGCCTCCCACGGCCGGCTGCAGATAGAAACCGATCACGGGCATCACCTCGGCCACCTCACGGCAGTGGGCCAGCAACCGTGCGTCGCTTTCTCCGGCCAGCGCCGCCAGACTTAATAGTCCCGCATGGTAGCCTTGCGAAACCGCAAACGTCGCTTCGGCAACCGCCTGCGAAGTGTCGCCACAAAGCCCGGCAACTTTGAAAATCTCTCGTCCTTTGGTTCCTGCATACGCGTCGATCTCGCGAGCGACCAACTGCAACACCGGCTGGAACAATCCCACGTTGGGATCGCGAATCGCGAACTGCGTCGTATGCACGCCGACGGCGATGCCACCGGCGCCGGCGTCGATATAGTAGCGGGTCAGGGCGGTCTGATAGCGCGGATCTAAACGTCGCTGGGCATCCAAGGCCAGGGGCTGGGCCGGGATCACCATTCCACGACGGACGCCGGCCAACAGGGTCTCGGACAGATCTTCAATACGCACGGAATCAATAACCTCCATCGCTGACTTCGAAATGTGTCGGTTTACCCAGCGACCGGCCGCCACAACGAATCCAGTGGGCCTGCCACCGGATCAATTGGTCGGCCGTGACCGACGGCTCGCCGAACAACGCCGTCGCGCGGCCGCTGTCGCTCAAGTATCCCAGCGGGCTCGGCGTCGTCGCAAAACGAACCGGTTTGTTGAATAGCTCGCCGAACCGCCGAGCCACCGCTTCGGTGTACAGGGTTTCGGGGCCGGTGACATTGATCACATTGGCGGGGCTGCTGCACTGACCCAGGCACAGCAGCGCCTGCTGATTGGCATCACCCTGCCAGATCACGTTAAAGGCCTCCACGCCATTGTTAACCGGTTGCTCATTCCAGACCTTGTCGGCGATATCGAACAGCACGCCGTACCGCAAGTCGATCGCATAATTTAAACGGAACAGGCAAACGGGCGTCCCGAATGTTTCGCTGGCGTACTCAAACATCCGTTCCCGCCCCAGGCAGGACTGAGCGTACTCGCCAACCGGCGCAGGCGGGACCGTCTCGTCGGGCGCCTCACCGACGCGAGCGAGTGGATAAACGCAACCGGTCGAGAAGGCGACGATACGCGAAGCACGAAAATGGTCGGCGACGTTGGCCGGAACCAGGGTGTTCATCGCCCAGGTCAAGGCCGGCGCATCGCCGGTTCCGAATTTGCGGCCGGCCATGTAGACGACCTGATCGACCTGAGGCAAAGCGGCGACAGCCGTACGGTCCAGCAAGTCGCAGGCAATCGTCTTGACGCCCATCGCATCGAGCTTCCGGCGGGCCTCCGGCGAGGAGAATCGAGATACACCGTAGACAGTCTTGCGCACCCCGGCACGCCGAATCGCGGCGAGGGCCAATTGGGCAAGACTGACGCCCATCTTGCCGCCCACGCCACAGATGATCAGATCACCTTCCAGCGACCCCATCCGTTCGACCAAGGCATCGCTGGGCCGCGCAAGCAACGCATCGAGTTGGGATTCGTTCTCGATCAGGTCCGGCAATGCAGAGGTAGTCATCGATGGTTCACCAGTTACGGAGGCGCGCGTTCGGCTTAGGTTCTCGGGCGGAGCCTAGCCTAACGTGCTGGCGATCGATCCGGAACTCGATCGACGCCGCAATTTTTTTGCCGCCTCCGCTCGCCGCCCACGAGGGGAGGCGGGTCGCCTATCCTGGTATCGATTCGTTCGTTCCTCCAGGAGTCCTCAATCGATGTCGTGTTATCAACCGTCGGCCTGTCCCGTTTCGCACCCCCGGACGCTGCGAGCACCGCAAACGTCTCGACAGCTCGCCCCGCTGCGAAGCAAGTCCCGCGTTTGCGTCTTGGGATTGATTCTGGTCCTGGTGGGCTTTGTCGCTCCGACGTTCGCCAACCCTTCCGAACCGGCTCGTGACGGCTGGCAGGCTGGCGCAGCAAAAGTAGCGATCACGCCTGAAGAAAAATTGTTTATGGCCGGCTACGGATCGCGAGATCGACCGGTCGAAGGCAAGCTGACCGAGCTGTGGGCCAAGGCACTGGTACTGCAGGACGCCCAGGGACAACGCGGGCTGGTGTTGACGCTGGACCTGGTGGGCATCGACCGCACGCTTTCGGTCGACCTGTGCGAGGCCCTGGCAGAGCGCTATGGGTTTTCACGGGATCAGGTTCTAATCTGTTGCTCGCACACGCATTCCGGTCCGGTGGTCGGCCGCAACCTGGCTCCGCTGCACTACCTGCGACTGCCGGAAGCCCAGCAGCGAGCGATTGACGACTGGGTGCAAACGCTCACACAAGACGTCCTGGACGTGGTCGGCGACGCGCTCGAAAAGCTGGCACCGTGCGAGTTGTCGTGGGGACACGGTCGAGCGGATTTCGCGGTGAACCGCCGAGAGAACCGTCCCGAAGGCGCGGTGCCGGAGCGCCGCACGGCGGGCACGCTAGAGGGGCCAGTCGACCACGACGTGCCCGTCCTGGCCGCCCGTGATGCCGACGGCCAGTTGTTGGCCGTGCTGTTCGGCTATGCCTGTCACGCCACGGTGCTGAGCAGTTACGAGTGGTCGGGCGACTATCCGGGATTCGCCCAGCGGGAACTCGAGGAGAGCCACCCGGGGTGCGTGGCGTTGTTCTTCGCGGGGTGCGGAGCGGACCAGAACCCCTTGCCTCGCCGCACCACCCGGTTGGCTCGCCACTACGGACGCCGTCTGGCCACGGCGGTCGACAAAGTACTGCTGACCACCGAGATGCCGCCGGTTCGCGGCGCTCTGGCCACGTCCTATGAAGAGCCGGACGTGCCTCTGGGCCCCCTGCCGACAACCGAACATCTCCGCCAGGACGCTCAGGCGAACAATCCCTACGCCGCCGCGCGTGCCCAGATGCTGTTGGCACAGATCGACCGAGGCCAACCGCTCGAGCCCAGCTATCCCTATCCGATCAGCGTCTGGCGAATCGGCGACGACGTGCGGCTGATCGGGCTCGGCGGCGAAGTGGTGGTGGACTATGCTCTGCGGCTGAAATTCGAACTGGGCGAGCCCGGCACGTGGGTGGCCGGTTACAGTCACGATGTCATGGCCTACATTCCCTCGCGACGCGTGCTGGCCGAAGGCGGTTATGAAGGCGCCGGCGCGATGGTCTACTACGGTTTGCCGACCACCTGGGCGCCGGCCATCGAGAACGACATCGTCGCCGCGGTGCACCGCCAAATCGAAGCCATCGCCCCGGCGGACGAGACGGGTGAGCAAGAGGCTGCGGACGCGGACCTCCGACCTGCGAAGCCGTAACCCAACGACATCCTCACGACGTTAGAAACGGGGCGGTGCGACTGCGTTCGGATTTGGCGACGGTCTGTGGCGGCCCCGCGGCGACGACCTCGCCGCCCTGGTCGCCGGCTCCGGGACCGATGTCGATGATCCAGTCGCTGGTGCGGGCCACCTGCATGTCGTGTTCTACCATGATGACCGTGTTGTCGGCGTCGACCAGCCCATTCAACTGGTTCATCAACATCGCCACGTCCGCTGGATGCAGGCCGGTGGTGGGTTCATCCAGTACGTACAGCGTGTCGCCACGCTGGGTGCGCTGCAGTTCCGTCGCCAGTTTGATCCGCTGGGCTTCGCCACCCGACAGCTCGGTGGCGGGCTGGCCGAGCCGCAGGTAGCCGAGACCGACTTGCAGCAGCGCATCGAGCGAACGCAGGACCGGCGGATCCTCCTCGAAAAACTCGCGAGCGGATTCCACGGTTAGGTCCAGCACTTCCGCGATGTTTTTGTCGCGATACGTCACCTCCAGCGTTTTCTCGTTGTAGCGTCGGCCCTGACACACCGGACAGGGCGTGTAGACACTGGGCAAAAACAACAACTCCACACTGACAAAACCGGCGCCTTCACAGTTGGCACAGCGTCCCTTGGCAACATTGAAGGAGAACCGGCCGACGTCGTAGCGCCGCGAGCGGGCTTTGCGCGTGGCCGCGAACAAACGCCGGACGTGATCGAACAGACCGGTGTAGGTGGCCAGGTTCGAACGCGGAGTGCGACCGATGGGTTTCTGGTCGACGGTCACCAGTCGGCGGACCTGTTCGATTCCCGCCACGATCCGACCTCCCGTCGCGCTCTCCAGCTCGCGTTCCAGCAGATCGCCTTCGTCGCTGGGCAGCTCCACCGTTTTCTTGTGTCCCAATCGCTCGCCGACCAGTTCGACCAGAGCCTGACTGACCAGACTGGACTTTCCCGACCCCGACACGCCGGTCACGGTCGTCAGCACACCCAGCGGGAATTCCGCATCCAGTCCGCGCAAATTATTTCGCTCGACGCCCTTGAGTTTCAGCCACCCCGTGGGCTTGCGAACCGTGCGCTCCGCGGCCCTCGATTTGGCGAACAGGTACCGCGCGGTATGCGAATGCTTGACTTTGCGAAGGCCTTTGACCGGACCGTTATAAAGAACTTCCCCGCCATGGGTCCCCGCATCTGGGCCGATGTCCACGATCCAATCCGCATGCTTGATGACGCGGACGTCGTGCTCCACGACGAACAACGAATTGCCGGCGTCTTTGAGTTCGTCCAGTGCGCTCAGCAGGGCCTGGGTGTCGGCCGGATGCAGTCCCGCCGAGGGTTCGTCCAGGACGTAGACCACACCGAACAGCTGTGAACGAATCTGCGTGGCCAGCCGCAACCGTTGCAGCTCGCCCGGCGACAGGGTCGGTGTGCTCCGCTCCAGCGACAGGTATCCCAGTCCCAACATTGTCAGCGCTTCGACGCGGGCCAGAATGTCGTCGGCGATCCGCTGAGCAACGATCGCTTTCTCGCGGTGCAGCTCGCGTTCTTGAGCCGCCGCATGGGCCGGATCACGCAGTTTGTCGGCCAGTTCGGTCAACGACAACTGCGACAACTGGCCGATGTCCAGACCGGCGAACTTCACCGAAAGCGATTCTCGCTTCAGCTTTTTGCCCTCGCAATCGGGACATTCCGAGATCTGCATGAACTGTGAGACGCGTTTCTTGGTGCGTTGGCTCTGCGTCGTCGCGAAGGAGTGCAGCACATAACGCCGGGCACTGGTAAAGGTGCCCATGTAACTGGGCGACTCCTCCGCTTCGATTGCCGCCTGCGTTCGTTTGAGGTCGTAACCCGCATAGACCGGCACCACGGGCGTTTCGTCGGTAAACAGAATCCAGTCCCGGGTTTTACGCGGCAGTTTGCGCCATGGTTTGTCGATGTCGTGACCGAGTGACACCAGGATGTCACGCAGGTTTTGCCCCTGCCAGGCGGGCGGCCACGCGGCGATCGCCCGCTCGCGAATCGTCTTGGTATCGTCGGGAACCAGCAGATCTTCGGTGACCTCAAACACTCGCCCGATCCCGTGACAGCGCGGACAGGCTCCCTCGGGCGTGTTGGGCGAGAAGGCGTCCGCATACAACATCCGCTGGCCACGTGGATAAGTTCCCGCCCGGGAATACAGCATCCGCAACCCGTTGGAAATCGTGGTCACGCTGCCCACCGAGGATCGCGCCGAGGGCACCGCACGATGCTGCTGCAGGGCCACCGCCGGCGGCAACCCGTCGATGGCATCGATATCGGGTTCGTCCACCTGATCGATCAACCGCCGCGCATAGGGCGACACCGAATCCAGATAACGGCGTTGGGATTCGGCGAACAACGTCCCGAATGCCAGCGAAGATTTGCCCGAACCGGAAATCCCCGTAAACACCACCAGGGCGTTGCGAGGCAAGTCGACGTCGATGTTCTTCAGGTTGTGGACGCGGGCCCCGCGCACCTGAATGCAGTGGTCGGGGTCACAGGGAACTCGCATGGTTCTCGACTTTCGTGGCATCGGCTGTCAACGATCCGCTTGGACGACTTCGCGCGGCAACAGCAGGCTCTCGACACTGGGCGCCAGGTACGGTGGGACGGTCATCAGCATCCGCCGGCCACGGGAGTTAGAGAATTTCCAAAACGATCGATCTTGCCCCTCCGGGACGGGCACGCTGAAGTACCCGGCCGCCGGCATCGTACCGAAGTCGAAGACGACCTGATTATCGCCACCGAGCAACCTGCCGCGTGTTGAGTCCGTATAGCCGCCGACGACCTTGGTCCCCCGCGGCACGTAGAAATACAGGTCCCAACGTCCACTCAGACGCATCGGGTCCTCCAGTGTCGAACGAATCGTCACCGGCAGGTCTTTCGGCAAAACCACTCGCGTCATGTCGCTGCCGTCGTTCCATTCCAAACGATGCAGGCCACTGTAGGGGCTGGACAAGACGACTTGCCGCGGCTGGCCGTCCGGTGGCACGCTGCGGTCTTCATCGACGGCCTCCAGCGTGGCTTCCTTGGGCGAGTACAACCAGAACCGAACGTTGCCGCGATCCCGGTAGTGCGCGATCAGTCCCCCGGTGACGTCCAGCCGAACCTCTCGCTGATCCTCCGCCAACCAAGTGAACACCTGTTGTCGGCCGCGTCCGCGTGGGTCGTAACGGCCAGGCGGAACCGGCGACAGCCCCAGCCCGCTGGCCGGCACCAGATCTTCGCTGTAGCGTTTGGCTGCGAAATCCAACACCGTGGGCTCGTTGGCGGCGATGCCCGCCGAGAGGATTTCGGCGATCTCCGCGGCTGTGAACGGTTCGCTGCTCTGCCAGTCGCTGGGATCTTCGGGGACCTGCACGCGGGAATCGCGAAACCGATCTCGATCGCACAGGGCGACGGTCGACAACATCATGCGGTCACGCATCCGGTAGGCATGCCGCCAAACCTGCTCGAACGCCTGTTGGCGGGGCGGTCCGTCGGCGCTGCGGTACTGGCCGTACAGTTCCAGGTAACGCGTGTAGAGGATCAAATCATCCAGCCGTGCGTCGACGGCCGCATCCTCGTTTAATTCGCGGGCCTCGGCCAAGCGGCGATACATCCTGGCGACCACGTCCTGATGCGAACGGACCGCGTCGTGGTCGCGATTCAGCAAACGATAAAACTCACCCATCGGTTTGCGAGCCGCCCCGAACGCGCGGTCCAGAAAATCGTCAACCAGCGTATCGACGCGCTGCGTGTTGTCGACATCCCACAGCATCTGTGGCGTCAACCAGTACCCCAATCCATTGGCGCCCCAGCTGTCCATGTTTTCGGAGTTCATGAACCGCGCACCGTGGTCGTAGAAATACGCGACGGTGCGGGTCAAGTAATCGAGATTGCCGCCGCGAGCTTTTCGGGGAAGGTCGTGGCTCCAGGCAAACACGTCGTGGTAATCACGGATGCCCAACGTCGCGCCCTGCCGCTGCCAGCCCGAAACCAGTTCCTCGACCGAGTACCCGCCGCGAATAAAGGCGGTCGCCACACTGATCACGACGTGCGGATGCACCTCGATACTCGGCGGCGGGCTGTGATCGTTGTAGGCGTACATTCCCACGTACTTTTCGCCCGCTCCCAGCGAGTTGATCGCCGTGGCCGTCTCATTGGCCAGCGTGACCGCGCGGTCGCTGACACTGCCCATCGCCGCACAGGCTTGGCATTCGCACCAGCCACCGCCGTCCGACGGATCCACCGACAAACTGTCGCGCTGCGGATCCGCTTTGATCTGCCGCACTGCATCGGCAACCACCAGCTCTCGCAAACCTGCGTTGCTGATACAAAACTTTGCGTTGGCCCCGTTTCGCCGCTGGCCGTCAACCAGGGCAAAGTATTCCGGATGTTGTTCGAAGGTTTCTCGATTCCGGCGGACGATGCCACCGTAGGCGTGTCCCGTGCTCAGCGAGAAAGAAGCGTTCATCCGATTGCGTTTCCGCCACCGGTTCCACAGCTGGGTATCGGACCAGGGTGCGCCGCGCGGCGCCTGCCGAGTCACAAAATCGGGTTGCTCGACGACATTGACGGCGACCGTCAGATGCGACGTTTGCGGAACGACTTCCCAGGTGTCGGTCAGGAAGTACTGCCGGTATCCCAGGCGGTGCAACAGATCCCAGACCGCGCACTGGACAGCCTCCGCAGTGGTGCCCAGCAGGTACAGTCCATCGGCGGTGGTTCGCAGCAGGTACTGATCCGGGCTTCCGGATTGCGCGGGCAGGGTCACGTCGAAAGGCACGTCTTGGACGTCGCCTACTAATCCCACCACGATGCCCGGTGTGTTTGCGGTGGCCGGCGGCGTGATCGTTTCCACGCGGAACGATGCGCCGCTGATGCGGCTCAGTTGTTCCGCCAGTTCCGTCGCCGCTTCCACAATTTGCGGATCCGCATGTTCGCGAACCCTCACCGGGATTTTTGCTTGCCCGGCCGACGCCAGCACCACCTCGTTCGGCGTGGCCTGACTGTGTGGGGTCTCGTTCTGCGCTCCGGCAGTTTGCACCAACGCGGTCGACGTCCCACACAAGACGCACAGAATCAACAGGCCGGTGGTGCATCGGGCGTTTCGCAGCCCGGGAGTTGCTTCTGTCATAATTTCCACGGCTTCCTTCTGACGATGGTATGCGGGGTCGTTATATTTGTAAGCCAACCATGTGCGGCCTGCCAGTTCATCCCCCCGTGGCAGGTTGCTTCCCGCCTGTAGTCCTCTTTCTGAGTTCGAGCATCATGAATCGTTCTTGTGTTCTGATTGCACTTGTTATCTTCACCGCCACGCTTTCGCCCACCGCCGGGACCGCAGCCGACCCCGTGCCGCCGGAAGGTTTTCGGGCCCTGTTCAATGGCCAGGACCTGACGGGCTGGTACGGATTGAATCCCCACGCTGCGGCAAAGCTGACCGGCGAGAAGAAAGCTGCGAACCTGAAGAAGCAGCGAGACGAATTCGCCGAGCACTGGCGCGTCGAGGACGGTGAACTGGTCAACGATGGGCATGGACCCTACGCAACGACCGAAGAAGCATTCGGAGACATCGAACTGTTGGTCGATTATAAAACGGTCGCCAAAGCCGACAGTGGCATCTATCTAAGAGGCACACCGCAGGTCCAAATCTGGGACTGGAATCAGGTTTATGATCCCAAGCGGCCGACACGCAAGCCGCACCTCGGTTCCGGCGGCCTGTTCAATAACTCGCCTGGCAAAGCGGGACGTCATCCTTTGGTCCTGGCCGACAAACCGTTCGGCCAGTGGAATCAATTTCGAATTCGGCAGATCGGCGACCGCACTTGGGTTTGGCTGAACGGCAAACTGGTCGTCGACGGAGCGGTCATGGAAAACTTCTGGGACCGCGACCAGCCACTGCCCGCCACCGGCCCGATCATGTTGCAGACGCATGGCGGCGAAATCCGCTGGCGAAACATTTTCGTCCGGGACATCGACCAGCAGGAAGCCCAACAGGTCTTGGCCGAGTCGGCCGGTAAAAAGTAGCCTGACCCGCCGAGCCGTGCTTATTCTTCCGTCGCGAGGTTCAACGTAGCCAACACCGCCCGGTGATCCGAGGGCCAGGGCCGGACAACGATTTCGGAGTTCTCCGGTTCCCCGACGCGCTGGCAGGCCGTGACCGCGATGCCGTGCGGCCCGACGAAGACAAAGTCGATGCGGTCGTGTCGATCGTCAGGATCGTCTGGGCTGGTCAGCGGCGTCCACGTCCAGCCCGGCCGAGCGACTTCGTCGGGGTGCGCCACCCGCCATGCGTCTCGCAGTCCGGCGTCGGTAATCCGCCGGGTGGCCGGAAAGCGGACCTTCAAAGGACAGACACCCGCCGCCGCGGCTCGCTCCGTCCAGTCTTGAAAGGAGGGTTCATTGAAGTCACCGGTCAGGACGATTTGCCGCCCGCTGGCCACCGCTTGTTGGATCTCCGCCAGCAAACGCTGCACCTGTGGCCCGCGAGAACGCTCGGCCCACTGGATGGCTTCCGATTCGGTGCTGATAAACGGAGCATTCCCGTAGGGGATATTTAGTAACTGGTAGGGTTGGTACGGCGAGGCGGGAAAGTGTGCGTTGAAAAACAACAACGTTTCGCCGGGTGCGTATTCGACTTCGACGCCCCACTTCCGTTTGGTGGTCGCACCGAGCGGAAACCGGGACAGGATCGCGGTCCGTCCGCCCTGATCGACGTAGTTCCACCCCAGCATCTGTGCGATGCGTCGGCCATGATCGGGGCGTACGCCGTCGACTTCGCGTCCATGCGTCTCTTGCATCCCCACGATATCGGCCCGTGATTGACGGATCGCTTCGACCGTCTGTTCCAGCGGTTGACCGCCACTGTCTCCGCCATTCCAGACATTAAAGGTCATCACCCTGACCTCTTCCGCATGCAAACAGGTCAGAGGCGTCAAGCACGTCAGAGGCAAGACGCACAGAACGATCAACAAACATTTGAATCGTCGCATATCACTTCGCTTGGTGGGAAAGAACATTTCGGGCGCAAAGTTTAGTAGGTTATCAACGGTACGGCGACACCCACGATTTGCTTACCCTACTGATTGGCGAGACCGATGCGTTTGACACAGAATATCGCGGCGAAGCTCCTTCTGGCCTGTTTGCTGGCGGCGGTTGTCGCTTTGCCCGTGGGCTGTTCCCAGGCTCTGGCCGCGGAGCCTTACGACTGGCAACTCGTCACGCCTGAGGCCGGCTGGCAGGCTCGCGACTCGCAGGGCGAGGTGGTTTTCAACGATCGGTTGTGGTTGTTCGGAGGCTGGTTCAATTCCTACGAAGCTCCCCCGCGCGACGTATGGAGTTCGGCGGACGGTCGCCACTGGGAACAGGTCACCCCGGAAGCGCCGTGGCTGCACAGCGACCTGTCCATGTCGATCACGTTCGACCAGCGGATGTGGTTCATGGGCGGCTGGTACAACGGACGACTCGAGGGCCATTCGGCCAGCAACGCCGTGTGGTCCAGCACCGACGGCAGGCAGTGGACTCAGGAAACCGCGGCGGCGGGGTGGTCACCGCGATTGGCCGCCGCGGTGGTCGAGTTCCGCGGCCGGATATGGATCCTGGGCGGCAGCGAGAATTATTATTTTGGCGACGCGGACAGCCTCAAGAACGACGTTTGGTCTTCGGCAGACGGCCGCTCCTGGGAATTGGCAACCGCCCAGGCTCCCTGGGCTCCGCGAGCCTACCACCAGGCGGTCGTTTTGAACGACCGCATCTATGTCATGGGCGGCGGCAACTATGTCCCGCAATACCAGGCTTTCAATGATGTCTGGAGCTCTGCCGATGGCGTTCGGTGGCGAAAAGAAACCGATGCGGCCCCGTGGGCCGCCCGGCTATGGTTCTCGTCGGTCGTGTACCGCGACCGGATGTGGGTTCTGGGCGGATGGTCGCAACCGGGTTCGACGAACCACGACGATGTCTGGCATTCGCAAAATGGTCGCGACTGGACACGGCTGGACAGCGACGTGGTTTGGAAAGCCCGCCACGAGCATTCGGCTTATGTGTTCAAGGACCGAATTTTCGTGGCGGGAGGCCACGCCAAACCACTCAGCAACGAAGTCTGGTCACTGCATTTACCCCAGGACTGGGGCAAATAAACGCGACCCCATAACGCTGGCGATTTATTCTGCCGCCGGGGCTTCCGCTGGCTCAGACGCGGCGTCCGCATCGGTCGCCGGAGCTTCGCCCAGGGGCCACAGTTCGAACTTGCGAACGAACATTTCGGCCTGCTCGGTCTGCAGGACCAAGCGGCCTGCATCGGGCGAGGCTTCGAAGCCTTCGTTGACGACCACGCCGTTGACCTTGTACAGCAAGTGGCCACCGTCGGCGATGACTTCCATCCGCGTCCACTCGCCGAACGGGCTTTCCACATCGTGCTTACCGCGGAAGTCCACTTTGTCGGCCCAGTCCTCGTCGCGGTCGAACCAGTTGATGCGGCCTCTGGACAGCGTCACGCGTTCGGCTCCCTTTTGCCAAACTTTCTCACCGTCACGGTCTTTGCCGACCTCCACCGTTAAGGAAACGGGATACGCTTGACCGGTTTCCGGATCCTCGCCACTTAACACCAGAATGTCTCCGACGCCGCCTTCGATGATCTGCGCTTCGATCGATGCCGGCCAGGTGTTCCAGAATCCGCCGTCGGGTCCCCAAGCGTGCACCAACAAGCCGGAATCGCGGGCGCGATCCTCTCGATCGCCCCAGGTTTTCTCGCCCCACTTGAATTCCAGAACCAAGTGGTAATCGCGGTATCGTTCATTGGTAATCAAGCCGCCATAGCCGTCGCCAGAGATGCGCAGCAGGCCGTCGCTGACGGTAAAAATCTTCTTGGGGTCGGCGTACTGCGAATCTCGCAGCCAAGGATAGAAGCCTTCCAGGTTGCGGCCGTTGAACAGTTCGATCGGGCCATCGGTGGGGCTGATCGCCGTCTCGCGAGTGGGCGGCGAAGCGGGTTCGCCCGGCAGTTCGCGAATCGAGACATTGCGAAACGCAACCGGATCACTGTGTCCGCCAAAGCCAAAGTGACCCGTCTTGCGCAGCGCATTCGGATTCACCGGACCATCCTTCGATTCTTTCACTTCCGAAAGGTCGGCATCCAGGATCGTGGTTCCGTTCAATTCGACCTTCAGATTCGATCCCCGCATGGTGACCTGCTGGAAATTCCACTGGCCGGTCGGCCGCAGGTAACCGCGGTGGGCCGGCACCAGACCATAGGCCGAACCGTGGTACTGACGCGGATCCAGTTTGGCGTACTTGGGGTGTTCGGAATCCAGCACCTGCAGTTCCAGCCCGCCCTGGTGCGCCGTGCCTTTGCCGCTGTAACGTAGCGCCAGACCGTTGTTACCGGCCGGCGGAAGTTTGAATTCCACGCGGGCGACAAAATCGGTGTACTGTTTGTCGGTATGGATGACGCCGGCTTTGCCCTGTTTCCACAGAATCGCCCCGTCGACGATTTCAGCGTTTTCTAGAGCGCCGCTCCAACCCGTGAAGTCACGTCCGTTAAAAACGGTTTCAAACTTTTCCGCAGACTCCGAGGCCAGGATTTCGTTGGCTTCTGAGGCGGGGATTTCGCGGATATACAGGTTGCGAAAGTACAGCGTGTTGCCGTGGTTTTGCAATTCGATTTGGCCGCGGGGGTAGATCGGCAGATCGCGGTCCCAGAGGTTTTCCAGAACGACGTTGTCGGCAACCAGTTGCCCATTCAGTTTGATGGTTGCTCTCTCCCCGACCATGCGGATGAAAAACGTGTTCCACTGACCCACCGGCTTGTCGGCTTTGACCAGCGGAAAACGTGGGTTGTCTTTGTTGTTCCACAGCGATCCCGAACCGTTCTCGGCCCCGTGCCGAAAGTAGTCTGGATATTCGGTGTCCCAGATCTGTACCTGGGGGCTGCCTCGCAGATAGATTCCGCTGTCGCCGCCTTCGAGGATCTTCCAGTCGACGTACATTTCAAAGTCGCCGTAGTCCTTCGCGGTGCACAGGCTGTCGCCCTGGCCGTCGAACTGCAGCACGCCATCGACGACGCTCCAGTGCGCACGCATGCGCTGGTCGGCTGTTTTTTGTGCCGCGGCGAGCTCGTCGGCCGACATCGCGGCTCGCGACTTGGGATTGCCGACCAACCCCTTCCAGCCCGTCAGATCGGTGCCGTTGAACAACGGCGTGAAACCGTCCGGCACTTCGGCGTGGGTCGTGGGAACTGTGGGACTCATCCAAACCAATGCCAACAAAAGCAGCATGGACGTGGATGAATGACAAAGCGAGCGGTTCATTCTGGTTCTCTGCATCGGGAAGGAGTAACAAAAGGTAAGGTGGGTTAGCGATCGTGGTCGTCGTCAGGGTTTCTCGTTCAGCAAAGCGATCACGTCGGCGATCGCTTGAGGCGAGAGATCTTTTTCCAGCCCCTCGGGCATCAGCGATTTTCCGGAAGCACGCAATTCCTCGATCTCCGATCGCAGGATGGTTTCGCGTTTGCCTTCGTTGGATAGCAGCGTGATACTGCTGCCCGTTTCGGTTGCCAACAAACCGTTATGGACGCGGCCATCGACGGTAACGACGATATAGGTCAAGTAGCGTGCTTCGACTTCGGCACTGGGATCGAGCAAGTTGGCCAGCAGGGTTTGTGGCCGTTTGTCGGTGATCGAGGCCAGGTCGGGGCCGATGTGGTGCCCGACGTTGCCGAACTTGTGACAGGCTGCACAGCTGGCTGCAAATACTTTGCGTCCGCGATCGATGTCGCCCTCCAAGGTCAACACCGACTGGTATTGCTCCAGCACCGCTTTCCGATCCGGACTGGTCGACGCGGTGAAGGCTTCGGTCCAAGCGGCACGCAGCGCCGCGTCTTTGGTCGCCAACAAACGCTCTCGCATCGAGGGGCTAATTTCGCCGCTGGAAACCCGTTCGGCAACCACCGCTGCCAGCAAGGCGGAATTCCACTGCGTACGGCTGGCCAGCACATCCAGCACGCGGGCCCGCAGCGAAGGGCCGTAGGAACGCCAGGGCGTCAGCAACACGTCGGCGATCTGCGGATCGTCCTTTTGGGCCAGGCGATCGACGACCGCCAACTGCAGCGAGACCGCCGACTGGGGAGTCAACAGGTCCGCCAATCGCCGCAGATCGTCCTGGTACGCTTCATCCTGCCGCAGCAACAACCGCAGCGCGGCGGCCGTGGAAGGATGCAATTGCTCGGCCCTGGCCGAAACGGCCGACCGGGCCGCTTCGATGGTTTGGTCGATCAATTGCTGTTGCTCGGCAGTCAACTGCGTCAGCGAGAACTTGCGCTTTGCCAAGCCGTCCAAGAGCTCGGCCAGTCCGGCCATCTGCCAAGGTTCTATCGTCCGGTTGGCGGCGGAGCAGATTCGCTCTACGACTTGTCCGATGGCCGTGGCGTCACCCAGAGCGGCGACCTGTGCAAACAGGTGCTGTTGCACGCGGCGCTGCGACGTTTGCGAGGCGTTTGCTTCGGCCGGCATCGCAATCGCCGCCGTCAGCACCGCCGCAATGTTACGTCGATTAAGCGAGCTCATTACGTTCGCCAGGATGTACGGCTGGTCGGCGGAAGCGGCCGCCAACCGGGCCAAACACTCCGCCGCCAGCGGGTCGTCGTAGGCGCCCAGCGTCGCCGCCAACTGCAGCCGCACTTTGGCGTTGGGGTCGTTGACGAGCGAGGCGAGCTGCGTTACGTCGACCGGGTACAGTGCCGCCAGCCTGACGGCTTGGCGGCGGACGCCGGCGTGCGGATCCTGCAGGGCCTGCTGTAGAACGCCGGTGCGCAGGCGCTGCATGCCATCGAGCGTGCACAGCGCCTGCAGCCGCTGGAGCGGCGTTTCGCCCCTGGTTGCCAACGCTTCGATCTGCACCACAACGCCGGCATGTTGCTGGGGATCTTTGCCGCGAACCAGTCGTTGCTGGGCCGCGTCGCGCTGCCATCCATTGGAGCTTTTCAGCGCATCGAGCAAGCCGCTCGTCGACGCGGCAAGCCGCGGCGAGGTGAGCGTTTGCCCTTTCGGCACGACGCGATAGATGCGGCCATGGTTTTCACCCAGGCGGTAATGCGGCCGAAGTTCATCTTTGCCGTTCTGCGGCAACCAGTGCGGATGTTCGATCATGTAGCGGTACATATCCACGATCCACAGCGCGCCGTCGGGGCCGGTTCGGGCCATCACCGGACGACACCAGCGGTCCTCGCTGGCGAAGAAATCAAAGTCTGCCTCCGCCGGATCGCGGTGAAAGCGGAAACTGACTCCGTCGTCGCTGAGAATGTTGTGCTGGACCAGGTTGTGAAACGGCTCGCAGGTGAAGGCGTGCTGTTGGCCATCGACCCGCGGGAACAACACCTCGTCGCGATAGATGATCGCCGAACACGCGGAGGTGAAGCGGCCGGATTGGTCAAAGCTGTGGAAGCGTTTCTGCAGCTGTGCCGCCGGATAAACGGGCGGGTTGCTGGGCGTTACCACCTGTCGCTTGGGGTCGGGCGGGGCGAAGTGAGGATTGCGACGGATGTCGTGATCGGCCAACACATAGTGCCACAGCGGAAGGCTGTTCTGGACGCCGAACCAGTTGCCCCAGTCGTCGCGGTTGCGACCGTATTGCGAAGGTCCGCTCTGCGGATCGATGTCGCCCCGGTCGGGCCGGATGCGAAAGTCGCGGCTACCGATACGGGTGGCACGGCCGGTCAGCACCGACGTGATCTGGTTGCCTTTGCCGTACCCCGAATGGTGGCTGCCGCTGGCGCAGTGAACCCAGTTATCCAGTCCCCACCGCAGGCCGTTGACACGCAACTGTTGGTTACCCTCCAAAAACCCGCTGAACACGCTGCGGCGGATGTCGGCCTTGCCGTCGCCGGTACTGTCTTCCAGATACAGAATCTCGGGCGCGGCCGTTACCAGCACGCCATCGCCCCAGACCAGGATTCCGTTGGGGAAACTGAGGTCTTGAGCGAATAGTGTCGCCGAATCGTAGCGGCCGTCGCCGTCTTCGTCTTCCAGCACGCGGATGCGCCCACCGGGCTTGCCTTGGCCATCGATGCCCAACGGATAGTCCGCCATCTCCACGACCCACAATCGGCCGTCGAGGCCCCAGTCGATGGCCACAGGATCTCGAACCAGCGGCTCACTGGCGACCAACTGGACCTCGAAACCATCTCGCACGTGGATTGCTTTCAAGGAGTCTTCCGCGGCGGTCGGCCGAAGTTCGCGCGACGGATTTGGGTTTGCGGCGGTCGGTTTTGTTCCGGCGGTCGGTTTTGCGGCGGTCGGTTTTGTTCCGGCGGCGACAAAGTGCGTTTTGGCTTCTTCGCGGGCCGGCGGGCGATCGTAAACCGCGACCTCGTCGATGATGCCCTGGAAGTTAGCAAAGTTATCGTTGCGGCCTCCGTCACGGGACCCGTTACGGTTACCGTCGTGCAGTCGCCAGTAAGGGACCGGCTGGGATTGGCGAATCGTTTGGGCGTACGTTTGCGAAGCCAACACGGCCAAAGCGTAGTCGTTCGGGCACAACAACCACATCCACAGCGCGTAGGACAGAGTTTTCATAAGTCGGAGAGGAGCTAGTTTCGGGTGGGGATTCGGCTGGCGACGCGTCCAGCGGTGGGTTCTTTAGTGTAGCCGAAGCTTCGAGGCGTTGTGGTCGCCGGCGCGCACCGCCAACGATCAGCCGCGAAGCGCTGGACCGCGGGGCTTGCGCTGACGCAAACGAGGCTTAAAGTAGCTCGGCTGTCTTCAGCCGAGACGAGCGCGGGCTGAGGCCGGGCGCGACCGTGCCGGTTTTGGACGCGGCGGAGGGAACCGTACGCTAGCGCGTTGCGGCTGCGGAGGGAACCGTACGCTAGCGCGTTGCGGCTGCGGAGGGAACCGTACGCTAGCGCGTTGCGGCTGATGTTAGCGGCGCTGAATCGCGAAGCGATGGCAGTTGATAGCCTCGAATGCCAATCCGAGGTAGAAGCTCGGCTGTCGAACGACTGGGCACCATGGCCCCTGCGCAGCGATTACAATCAACTTTCCTCTGACTGGCCCGCCTTTCCCCAACCCTGCCGAGTGTCCGATGCCCCTGCACGTCCTGCCCCAATCTCGTCGTCGTTTCTTGCACACCACCCTGGTCGGCGGGACCGCCTTGCTGGCCGGGCAAGCCAGCGGAGCCGCGGAACCGAGCTCGCCGCGTCCCTGGTGGGCGCTGTTGTCCGACACGCACATCGCCGCCGATCCGGCCACCAGTGCTCGCGGTGTGACGATGTTCGATAATTTGAACCGCGTCGTCGACCAGGTGCTGGCCGAAGCGACTCCGCCGGAGGGCGTCATCATCAACGGCGACTGTGCCTACCTGAAAGGGCTTCCTGCCGACTACGCGACGCTCAGCAAAGCTCTACAGCGGCTTAGCGATGCCGGCTTGGCCGTGCATATGAACATGGGCAATCATGATGATCGCGGTCCGTTCTACAACGCTTTCAAAAGTCAACAACCGGAACACCCGCTGGTCGAAGGCAAACACGTCAGCGTGCTGGAGTCGCCGACGGCGAATCTGTTCCTGGTCGATTCGCTGAAAGAGGTCAACGTCGTCACCGGCGAACTGGGCGAGCCGCAGCTGGCCTGGTTGATCGAGGCGTTGGACGCTCATTCGGACAAACCGGCGATTGTGATCGGTCACCACAATCTTCAGTTCCTGCCCGAGGGCTCCCAGCAGCGGGTTTCCGGCCTAGTCGATTCACGGGCGCTGCTCGACGCCTTGCAAGCCCGCCCGCATGTGCAGGCCTACGTTTTCGGGCACACGCACAACTGGAACGTCCGCCGCTCCGAGGGCCAGCCTTATCTGATCAACTTGCCGCCCACCGCATATGTCTTCAACGAATCGCGCCCCAGTGGCTGGGTGCGTGCCGAGTTGGGTGAGGACGAGTTGACGCTGGAACTGCGAGCCCTGGATGCCACGCACGCCGAACACAACAAGCCGCAGAAGCTCCAGTACACCCTCGCCAGTTCGCCGGGCTAGGCCGCTCGGTAAGGGATGACGATCCAATTCCTGATGAGATTGCAAACCTGATGAAAACAGTACTTTCGTTTGTCTCGGCACTGGTCATTCTGGGCGGCTTTGCGAATCCCTGCGGTTCGACAGAACCGCTGAAGGTCATGAGTTACAACATCCACATCGCGTCTCCGCCATCCAAGCCGGACTACTCGCACAAGGACCTGCAGGCGGTTGCGGACGTCATCCGGCGGACATCACCCGACATCGTCGGGCTGCAGGAGGTGGATAAGTACACGGTCCGTTCGGGCAAGCAGTCCCACCAGGCGAAGGACTTGGCCGAATCGACGGGCATGCATTACCACTTCGCCAGCGCCTCGTACAAGTCCGATGGGGAACAGGGGCAAGCGATCCTGTCCCGGTATCCGATCCTCAAGGCGGAGAGCCATCGCTTGCCGGCCCCGCAAGGGGCGAGCGGAGAAACGCGTTCGCTGGCGATCGTGCTGGTCGAGATCGAAGGGACCAAAGTCGCCTTCATGACCGT
Source organism: Roseimaritima sediminicola (assembly GCF_009618275.1). GTDB lineage: Bacteria > Planctomycetota > Planctomycetia > Pirellulales > Pirellulaceae > Roseimaritima > Roseimaritima sediminicola. The sequence continues at coordinate 113,523 of NZ_WIAD01000002.1, read as the reverse complement.
GCACCTGGATCACCGCTCGGACACGATCCGAAAGTTCCAGATCGAGACGCTGCTGAAGCACACCCAGCGGTATGAAGAGTACCCGGTGATCTTGGGCGGGGACTTCAACATGGAACCGGATGACGAAAACTTCCGCCTGTTGAAAAGTCAGTTCGGGATGTTGACCGAAGCCCATCCCTTAACCTATCCGCAGCGGAATCCCCAGAAAGCGATCGACCTGATTCTTTGGAACAAGAAAGCGGCCGAGACGCTGAGCGTCGAAGCGTACTATACCGTCGAGGAACGATACGCCTCCGACCATTTGCCGTTGGTGGCCGAATTGACGTTCCGCCAGGATACGTCACCGGAATGAACCGGGGCGATCGCCCAAACGGTTCACTCAAGCGATGCGTTCTCGACTCCAACCGACAGCCCGCTTTGGCCTTCGGCTCAGATAGAAAATGACTCGGTCGGCACATGAAAAAACCTCGCGGCCCGGGGGGACCGCGAGGTTTTCTCGGTTTGCTTTAGGCGACTAGGACGCGATTTTATTCCTCGTCCTTAGGCTCCGGCGACGGAATCAGCAGGCCATCGCTGCCACCCAGGCCGCCCTTAAGCTCTTCCTGGCCGGCGGTGCGTTGCCGTTCTTCTTCGGCTGCCGCTTCTTCCTGTTCCTCGGCCCATTCGACGCGTTTGCGCGAGAGGCCGATTTTACGTTCGTCGGTGTCGACCCGCAGGATCTTGACTTCGATCGGGTCGCCCACTTTGACGACTTCTTCGGGGTCTTCGACCTTGTGGTCGGCCAGTTCCGAGATGTGCAACAGCCCTTCCAGGCCGTCTTCCAGTCCGACGAAGACGCCGAAGTTGGTGATCTTGGTAACTTGGCCGTTGACCAACTGACCCGGCTGGTACTTTTCCGGGATGTCGGTCGTCCAGGGGTCGTTGTCCAGCTGCTTCAGGCCCAGGGCGATGCGGCGACGATCCTGATCGACGCTCAGTACGCGGCAGTGAACCTCTTGGCCCTTCTCCAGCAACTCGCTGGGATGGCTGATCTTGCGAGTCCACGACATGTCGCTGACGTGCAGCAGACCGTCGATGCCTTCTTCCAGTTCGATGAAGGCACCGTAGTTGGTCAGGTTGCGCACGTGGCCCGTGACATCGCTGCCCTCGGGGTACTTCTCCAGGACTTCGTCCCAGGGGTTTTTCTGGGTTTGCTTCATACCCAGCGACAGCTGCTGGCCTTCGGGGTCGACGCCCAGGATCTTGACTTCGATCTTGTCGCCGATGTTGACCAGTTCGCTGGGGTGATTGACCCGCTTGGTCCAGCTCATTTCGCTGATGTGCACCAGGCCTTCGATGCCCGGCTCCAGCTTCACGAACGCTCCGTAGCTCATCACGTTGACAACTTCGCCTTCGTGGGCGGTGTTGACCGGGTACTTGGTTTCGATGTTTTCCCACGGGTTGCGGTCTTTTTGCTTCAAACCGAGCGCGATCTTTTGCTTTTCGCGGTCGATGTTCAGCACCTTGACCTCGATCTCTTGGTCGATCGAGACCATTTCCGAGGGATGCCCGATGCGTTCCCAAGCCATGTCGGTGATGTGCAGCAGGCCGTCGATACCACCGAGGTCGACGAAGGCACCGAAGTCGGCGATGTTCTTGACGATACCTTTGCGGATCTGGCCGTTTTCCAGTTCCTTCATCAGGTACGCGCGGTCTTCTTCACGCTGGCGTTCGATCAACGAGCGGCGGCTGATCACGATGTTGCGGCGCGTGTCGTCGATCTTCAGCACTTCGGCTTGGATCACGCGGCCGATGAAATCGCCGATATCGCCCGGTCGACGGATGTCGACTTGGCTGCCCGGCAGGAAGACGTTGACGCCGATATCGACCAACAGGCCGCCCTTGATTTTGCGGATCACGGTACCGGTGACCACTTGGCCCTCGGCAACCGACTCCATCATCTCTTCCCACTGGATGATCTTTTCCGCTTTGCGCTTGCTCAGCGAGATCATGCCGTAGGGGTCGTCGGCGGCCCCCAGTTCGTCTTCCATCTCCTCGATCAGGACTTTGACCGTGTCGCCGACCTTGGGCGGGTCTTCCTCGGGACCCCATTCATCGAGTCCGATCGTGCCTTCACTCTTGAATCCGACGTCGACCAGAGCCCATTCGTCGTTCAACTCGACGATCCGGCCGTCGACGATTCGCCCCTGGATGTAGTCTTGCTGTTCTTGGGTCAACGCCTCGAACAGAATGTCTTCGGTGTCCTCGGGGGGAGCCAGCAGAGCCAACTCGCTCGCCAGATCATCATCTTCTAGGGCGCGGATCAGATTACGGTTTACCATGGAAAACTCAGTTTCGAGAACGGTCAAAGCTAGCAATCGAGTCCGGCAACCGTTTACTTGGCCCGGTGGAGCGACTACAAAAGCCCGATCGTTCGGGGGTTAGCGGGAAACGGATAGAGAACGCAGCGATGGTAGCTAGCCAACGGTGCCACAATCCGCAAAAACTATCAAAGCCGCTGGCCGGAGACAACGGCCTTTCCCCCCCTGGCTTGCCGTTTTGACACAAATCTGACCATTTCGTCCATTTAATCTGCTCGAGCCCTGAACTATGACGCACCCGGTTGGCCCCCTACGGATCGCTCTTGCTGGCGATCACGCTGGTTTTTCACTCAAGCAAACCGTGGCCGAGGTGCTGTCGGGCGGGGGCCAGCAGACCGTGCCCGAAATCCGGCTGCATGACTGCGGGGCGTTTGATACCACTCAGAGCGATTACCCGGATTTTGCCGAACTCGTCGCCCGCGAAATTGTCGAGGGACGAGCTGATCGGGGAATCCTGGTCTGTGGCAGCGGCGTGGGCGTGAGCGTGGCAGCCAACAAAATCACCGGCATCCGAGCGTCCGTTTGTCACGATACCTACACGGCGCGTCAGGGTGTCGAACACGACGACATGAACGTGCTGTGCATCGGCGGCCGAGTGATCGGCCCGGAGCTGGCGCTGGAAGTCATTCGTGCTTTTCTGAACGCACAGTACGATCCGCAGGAACGACACGCGCGACGTCTGGACAAAGTCCTGCGCCTGGAACGAGAGGGGTTGCCCTCGCTGAAAACTTGAGCCGCTCGCTTGCCGGCCTGCCGATGTTTTTGAGCCGTTTAGGCGATAGCCTCGGTTTCGTCACCGCACAACGGAGGCTATCGCCCGGACGGCTCACGTAAGCAATGCGTTTTCGAATAAATCGACAAGCCGTTGCGCCGCGGAGATTAGAATGGTCGCACCCGCGCACGCCCCCCTCGTTCGTTTCTTCCCACCCCCGTGGATTCTCCCACCATGTCTTGCCATTGGACGTTTATGCCCCCCAAACGCTCGTCGCAGCTGAGTCTCCGTGCCCTTGGTCTATTTGCTTCGGGCCTATTTGCTTCGGGCCTGTTCGCTGTGGGCGCCGCGGCCGACGAATCGCCCGCGCCGGTCGCTAATCCCGACGCGGTTGCCGAGACCGAAGCGGAGATGAAGCCCTATACCGAAGAACTGGCGCACACCGAGGTGGCCTTTGAGATGGTGCCGATTCCGGGGGGCACCTTCCAGATGGGTAGTCCCGAATCGGAAGCGGATCGAAACGAGGACGAAGGCCCGCAGCACACCGTCAAAATTTCGCCATTTTGGATGGGCAAGCACGAAGTGACCTGGGACGAGTACGACGTTTGGACCGACCAGATGGACCAGCGTCGTCGCAAATTGCTGTCGATCGCCGCCGGGCCGCGAGACCTGTTGGTCGATGGCGTCACCCGTCCCACCGAACCCTATACCGATATGAGTTTCGGGATGGGCAAGGGCCAGCATCCGGCGATCTGCATGACCCAGCACGCCGCTCGCACCTATTGCGAGTGGTTGACCGCCAAGACCGGCCGCTACTACCGTTTGCCCACCGAAGCGGAATGGGAATACGCCGCCCGCGCCGGCACGTCGACGGCCTACTCCTTCGGCGACGATCCCGACAATCTGGAAGACTACGCTTGGTTCTTCGACAACAGCGACGATGCCTATGAAGAGGTGGGACAGAAAAAGCCGAATCCGTGGGGCCTGCACGACATGCATGGCAACGTCGCCGAATGGACGTTGGATCAGTACGTCGAAGACCTGTATGCCCAGCGAGCCAAAGAGGGCTTGATCGTCGACCCGCTGCAGATCCCCACGACGCTGTACCCGCGTGTGGTCCGCGGCGGAAGCTGGGACGACGACCCGGATCGGCTTCGCAGCGCCGCTCGCCACCACTCCGAAGAGGACTGGAAACAGCAGGACCCGCAATTGCCCCGCAGCATCTGGTATCACACCGATGCGCTAACTGTCGGGTTTCGCGTCGTCCGTCCGCTGGAGCAGCCCAGTGCCGAGGAGAAAGCCGCCAAGTGGGCCAAGACCGAACCGGTTCAGCTGGACCCGGTCGAAGGCGAGTAGAAGGCGTTATTTGCCGATGCAGAAACGGCTGAAGATGCGGTCCAGGATGTCATCGGTATAAACCTCGCCGGTCACTTCGCCGATGGCCGACAGAGCCAGCCGCATTTCGGCGGCGACCAATTCTTCGCCGCCTCCGCCGTGCAGGACGCTGCGGGCTTCTTCCACGGCCGCGATCGCTTCGTCCAGCGAAGCCGCACAGCGGGCCGCCGTGCCGGCAACCGAGCCGGCGTCGCGGTGCAGCACCCGGTCGAGCAGCTCGGCGATCGCCTCGCGCAGCCGGTCGATCCCTTGACCGCTGAGGCTGCTGGTGTCGATCCAACCGTCGGAAGCCGAGTGGTCTTTCGCGGCGTCGTCGGCCGCAAGCAAGTCGCACTTGGTGCGGACGAAGAGTGTGGGCGTGGCGTCGGTAGGCGGAGCTTGTGGCGCAGGGTCGAGCGCGTCCTGACAGATCAAGCGGACGGCCGCCCGGCGATCGGTTTGCACACCTGCGGTTTGCGCACGGCGTTCGATCGAATCACGGCCGGCTTCGATTCCGGCGGTGTCGGCCAGCTGGACCCGATGCCGCCCGAGGTTCGCTTGCCAGTGCACCGGATCGCGAGTGGTCCCGGCCACATCCGTGACGATCGCCGCCGAGGCGCCCGAGAGCACATTCATCAGGCGGCTTTTGCCGGCGTTGGGTTTGCCGCGCAGGACGACCAGCGGCAGGTCCGCCGACGAGGTGCGCCGCGACAGCTGGCCGCGGATCGTCTGCAGTTGCCGCTGGGCATCGCACAGGGCGGCGTCCAGTTCCTCTGGGGCGATGAACTGGATGTCTTCCTCGACAAAATCCAAGCCGGCTTCCAGATGGGACAACAGGTCCAGCAGATCGGCCCGGAGGCGGCCGAGCGGCCCGGACAGTCCGCCGGCCAGTTGTTCCAGGGCCGTGTCCAGGGAGCGTCGATCGTCGGCATCGATCACCCCCAAAACGGCTTCGGCCTGCGTCAGGTCCAGCCGACCAGCGAGGAAGGCGCGGAGCGTGAATTCGCCGGGGCGAGCGGGACGGGCCCCCGAGGCGATCAAGCGTTCGACCGCAGCGTCCAGCAGTGGCAGGCAGCCCGGCAGATGCAGCTCGGCTGCGACCTGGCCGGTGTAGCTGCGCGGCGTAGGCCACAGCAAAGCGGAGCCGTGGACCGTGCCCAGGGGCGACCCCAAATCCATCTCCAGCGGCACCCGCCGCGGGGCCCGCTGCGGCCAGTCGGTTTGGCCGCGCTGAACCGAGCGCAGGATTCGCAGCGAATCGGGGCCGCTGATCCGCACAATCCCTTGGGCCGCGCCCACGGCGGCCGAGGCGACCGCGCAGATCGTGTCCTCGATGTCGCTCACGCCTACCTTCGACCTTTTTTCAACAGATAATCCGTGTACTCGTCGGCCGTGATCCGGCCGTCGCGATTGACGTCCGCGGGCGAGGGATCGATCAGCATCTTCTTCCACTCGGCGGCCTGCAGGGCCCCGTCTTCGTTGGTGTCGTAGCGGCTGATGATTCGCTTGGAGTAGTCCAAATACTTTTGCGAGCGGCTCTCTTCGTCGTCCTTGCGAGAGGAATCCCCGCGATCCTCCGAGCGAGACTGCTGCGAGGTCGAAGTCATGCTCTGGCGACCGTCGTCCTGCGAGTCCTGGTCCTCGCGCCGCGGAGCATTGACTTCGGCCAGGGTAATGGCACCGTCGCCGTTGCGGTCCAGGGCGTAGAACTCTTCGACTTTCTCCTGCGTCCATTCGCTGGCAAATTCGCTCATCAGCACCTGTCCGTCACCATCGGCATCACGCTCTTTGAACAGCTCGGGCAACTCCTCGTTCTCGCTGGGCCAACCCAGATTGCGGAACGACTTCGCCCCGTTGTAGGGATCGACCGGTTCGTCGTCGTCGCGGTCACGTCGGCGACGATCGTCGCGAGAATCCCGTTTGGGCTGGGCCTTCTGGGCGTTGCCTTCACGGCGGCGAGCGTAGCGAACGGCCAGTTCGGCGGGCGAGAGTTTGCCATCTCGATTGCGGTCGAAGTCCATCGGGTTGCCCTCCCAGCGGCTGCTCAGTTCGTTCGGGGTCAGGAACCCGTCGCGGTTGCGGTCATAGCGCCGCATCCGTTCTTCGGCTTCGCGGCGGTCTTCTTCGCGGACCTCCACGTCGAACATCTCAGCGGTCGCTCCGAAACCCGGCACGGGCTCGGGCGGTGCCTCGACGCCAAAGCCGGGAACCAACATTCCCGCTTCGAGGGCCGACGCTTGGGCTTGATCGTTGTTGTCGCGACCGCCTCGATCGCCGCCGCCGCCCCGCATGCGGGTAAACGCGTCGCTGATCTCTTTCAGCGGGATCGGACGATCGGCATTGAAACGCGGGTTTTCGCGTTTCAAGCGGCCGATGATGAACGAACCGGGCCCGTCACGCTCGTCCATGTCCAACATGCCGTTGCCGTTGCGATCGAGCCGGCTGAGGAACTGGCTGGGGTCGAAACCGCCACGGTCTCCCCCGCGCCCACCCCGGTCTCCACCACGCCCGCCACGGTCTCCGCCGCGTCCGCCACGGTCTCCCTCTCTGGGGGGCTGGGCTTGAGCGGGCACGCTGAGCAGGGCGATCAGCAGCAGCGACAGGAAAGCATGTATTTTCATCACAACCAGCTCACGAGGCTTTGTGGTAACGACATCGGGACCCGGGTATTTTAACCCGCCCGGTCGAACAAAGTTTCGCGGCCGTGGGGCCGGGGCCGGTGATGGGGCGGCAACGAGCGGATCAAGCGATCAAACCGTAGGTCTGCAGGGTCTGCGTCAAACGCTGCATCCCGGCGTCGTCCAGAGCCGTCAGTGGCAACCGCAGTTCGCCCGTGTCGCGGCCCACCAACTTCATCGCGGCTTTGACCGGGATCGGGTTGGTCGCCAGTCCGAGCATGTTGCTGCACAGGCCGTACAGCTTGTGATGCAGCCGCTGGGCTTCGGCGATCTGGCCCTCGGCATAGGCTTTGACCATCGCCAACATGTCGCCGGGAACGACGTTTCCGACCACTGAAATGATGCCTTCGGCCCCGACCGACATCATCGGCAACGTCAGGCTATCATCGCCGCTGAGCACGGTCAGGTCGGTGGTGCCGAGGATCTCCGAGCAGGCGTCGAGTTTCCCGGTGGCCTCTTTGACCATCGCGATTCCATCGACGTCGGCCAGCCGCTGGATCGTTTCCACTTCGATGTTGGCCGCACTGCGTCCGGGGATATTGTAAACGCACACCGGGATCGAAACCGCTTCGGCGATCGCCTTGTAGTGTTGGTAGAAGCCCTCTTGGGTGGGTTTGTTGTAGTAGGGGGCGACCTGCAGCGTTGCGTCAGCGCCTTCTTTCTCCGCTCGCTTGCTCAGCCGCAACGCTTCGGCCGTGCTGTTGCTGCCCGTACCGGCCATGACCTTGATGCGGCCGGCGACCGTCTGGATCGTTTCGGCGATCACCCGCTCGTGCTCGTCATGAGTCAGGGTGGGGGATTCGCCCGTGGTGCCGGTGGGGACCACGCACGTCGTACCGGCGGCGATCTGGAATTCCAACTGTGCTTTCAGTCGCGCATAGTCGACTTGGCCATCTTGAAACGGAGTGGCGATGGCGACAGACAAACCTGCAAAGGACGAACCACGACGCTGGGACATAGGAACACATTCAGGGTGAAGCGAGAACTCGAAACGGCACAGCCGTTAAAGGCAAGAACCACAGTTTCTCGATCCGAGACGCCTTGGCAAGCCGTCTTGACCGATCGCTCGCAACCGAAGTCGCCCAATTTCGCAGCCGAACTCGCCAGAGTTTGGTTGGCGAGGGGCGCCTACGCACCAATAGCTCGGCTACGACGTGACCGCCACTTCGTGCAGGTCGTGGCAGTGGAACTGGTCGGCGCCGAGCCGCTCGGCGGCGATCTCGAGCAGGTGGCGGTGATGGGTGAAGAAGATAATTTGCGTCTTCTCGCTCAGCTCGGACAGGACTTCCAGGGCCGCGGCGGCTCGGTCGTCGTCCAGCTGGATCAGGATGTCGTCCAGGATCAGGGGGAACGGACCGCGGCGGTCGACGTGCGACTCCAGGCTGGCCAGCCGCAGCGCCAGGTACAGCGCATCGGCCGCCCCGTCGCTCATCCGGTTCACCGGCACCTCCATCGTCCCGCGAACGCCGACCAGGGTGGGGGTCGCACGGTCGTCGTACCGTGCTCGCAGGCCGGTGTAATCGTTCAGGGTCAAGCGACAGAAAATATCCTCAGCTCGCGCGAGGATCGGACCTTGGTTGGCGGCGCGGTAGCGTTCGATGGCCCGGTGCAGGGCGACGTCGGCCATTCGCAGCGTGGCGTACTGCAGCGCGTCGCGGCGGAGCCGCGCCAGCGTGTCCTGGATCTTTTGCTGGATGGCCGCGGCGGCGGCGCTGCCATCCATCCTCTCGACGTCATCTTTTAACCGGCCCTGTTCTTGTTGCCGCTCGCCCAATTCCGCCTCCAACTGGGCCAGTTGGTCGCCCAGTTGATCGGCTTCTTGCTGCAGGGTTTCGGCGTCCGCCGCTTCGGCGGATTGGGCGAATGCCTCCAGTGGTTGATCGCTGGCCAGGGCCCGCAGACTATCATCACAGCTTTCCAGCTCGGCATCCAAGCGCGCCGCCTCTGCGGACTGGTGCTCCAGCTCCGGGAGATCATCAAGTTGTTCGCAGCCGACTTCGTCGGCCAACATTCGCAGCGTGTCCGAGGCTTCGTCGTACTGCCGTTGATTCTGTTCGAGCATTCGTTTCGCCTCGTCGACCTGCTCCTGCAAACTGCGTTGCTTCACCGCGGCGTCTCGATGGCTATTGGCACGTTCGATCAAGGCCGGAACCGCTTTATCGGCCGGTAATTCGAGCAGGTCCGGCGCGACCGTTTGCAGCAGCGACTGAACGTCCCTAGCGAACGCTTTGTGGGACGCCTGGATCTCGTCGATTCGTAACTGGAGCCCATCGTGGGTGGCTTTCTTGTTCAAGATCTCGTCGATCTGTTCGATCAACCGTTTGACCCCCGACGGCGGCACGTCCGGCGACTGGACGATGCCTTCGATCGCCGCCCGCCACTGACGCTGCCACTGGGCGTATTGGTCTTGCTGTTCTTGCAACTGCCGTTCGGCTTTGGGCAGCTTGCGTCGCAGCGTCTCGAGCGACGCCTGAGCCTGACGATGCTCCTCGAACCGCTTTTGCAGCGCGGCATGGTGTTGGCGCGCGGTGGCGACCAGACGAACCAGATCGGGTTCCCCGTCGGCTGGCACGGTGGCTGCGGGGGCGGAAAGCGTCTCGGCGAGTGCTTTGCTAAGTCGCTCGGTCGCATCGGCGACCTTGTGCTGGGCCGTTTCGGCTTGCTGTTGCGCCTCGCGCAAGTCGTTGTGGATGTCGCGCAGTTGCTCCAGCGTCTCCAGCCAGTCCTTCATTGCCGCGGGCCCCTCGGCGGTCACCCCGGCCTGCTGCCAGAGCCGGAGCCATTGCTGCCAGGCGGCCTCGTACTGCTGCTGGGCCGCCTGCAGTTCGGTTTCGTCGTGCTGGAGCCGGACGCGGTATCTTTCGGCGTCGACCTCACAGGTCGCACGGCGCGCCACACGTTGGGCTTCCCGCCGCATTACGTCGACCATGGCATCGGCGCGAGCGACCGCATCTTTGACGGCGGCCAGCGTCGAGGTGTCCGGGGGGGCGGCCGCTTTGAGATCGGCGAGCTGGCTGTCGCGCCTCTGGCGAATGTCCTGTAGTTCGGCTTCGCTGGGGATTGCCTGAGCGTTTTTCAGCGTTTCCAGTTCGGCTTCGATCTCTTCCAGTTGTTGGCGCCGCTCACGCTGCTGCGGGGCCAACTGTTCGCGGACGGTTTGCCAGTGCCGCAGTTGGTCGGCGAGCTCTTCGATCTGGGCCGGCCGCGGCGGGGTAAGCCCCACGGCTTGCTGTAGCGTGCCGTCGAATCCGACCAACTGTGAGCGTTGCCGCTCGGCTCGGCGGGCCAACGTGTCCACCCGTTTTTGTGCGTCGCCGTGGGCTTCCAAAAGCGCGGCAGGCGGACCGATCTGTTCCAGTACCGACGCCAGATGAGCCGGGTCGACCGGAGCGGATTGACCGGCGGCGTCGGTTTCCAGCGGCTGGATCTGTTCCTGCAAATCATCCAGTTGTTGCCGCGCCGCGTGTTGCTTTTCTTCCAGCCGGCCGACCTCGTCCGCCAGTGCGGCGATGCGCTCGCGGCGTTCGAACGGGATGCGGAGCGACTGGAGGTCGTCGAACGATTCTTGGCGATCCAGCCGTTGAAGGCTGGCATCGATCTCTTGGCGAATCGCATCCGCTTCGGCTTGCCGTTTGACCAGGTCTCGCGCGGCGGTTTGGCTTGCGCCCAACTGCCGGTTCAGCGCTTCGATCGATTGCCGGTGCGCTTCCAAACGCGGGTCGACCTCCACAGCGGCCAGCTCTTGCTCCAGACGCGCCAACCGCTGACGCTGATCCCGCTGCCGGCTTTCGGCGGTGGAACGCTTTTCGTGCGCATCGCGTCGGCGTTCGACGAAGTCGCTGTCCAGCCGGGGCACGTCGCCAAAGGTTTCGCGGCGTTGCTGTAGGGTCGCGCGTTTCCTTAAGATCGGCAGCGCGTCGAGCAGGCGGCGGTTTCTCGCGTGCTGCTGACGCACCTGACTGACCTGTTGCTGCAGCATGCCGGTCTGTTTTTTAATCTGTTCGTGGGCATCGCAACGGCGTTTATAATCGGCCGGTTTCAGCAGCGCCTGTTTGAGGTCCCGGCGCAGACGGTTCAGTTCGGACAGTTGTTTGTTGATCGTGGGGATCGAACCCGAGGGTTTGAACAGCTCACGTTGCTGTTTAATCAACTGCTGTCCCACCTCGGTCAACGTGCCCAGTCCGGCACCGGCGGCAAACAGGATTTCGCCCAGGTCTCCATCACCCTGGGTGATGGCTCGTCCGCCTTCGACCAGGCGCGGATGCGTCAGGCCGAATTGATGCTCGAAGGTTTCGCGATCGATCCCGGCCAGCAAGCGGGCGAGGACCGCTTCGTCGGCCGGTTCGCCATCGAGATCCAGCAGCGAGTTCTTGTTCCGCTTGAGCCGTACACAATCCAGGCGGACGCCGTCGTCGTTGCAGAAACGTCCGCCGATCCGCAGGTTCGGATAGCTGTGGAGGTAATTGTCGTCGGTGTTGCGATCGATCTCGTACAGCAATCCGGTGATGGCTCGCAGGGCTGTGGACTTGCCCGACTCGTTGGGGCCGTACAGCAGATGCAGCCTGCGCGGACCGGCCGACAGGTCCAGACTGCGATCGGTAAATCCGCCGTAAGCGATCAGGTCCAGTCGTTCCAGTCTCATTGCGTTGCCTCCTCGCGATGCAATTGCACGTGCAGCAGGGGACGAGCCGCTTCGATCAGCTCGCGTAGGGTTTGCGGATCGTTCAAACGCAGGGCGTCTTGCGGCGCGGCGGTCAGCTCGTCGGGCAGCTTCCGCACCAGGTCACTTAGTTCATCGCCCAGCGAGTCCAGTTGATCGTCGGTGCTCATTTCGGCCAGAACCTCCTCCAAGCATCCCAGCGGTCCGTCGGGATCGAAGTTGGGCATCGCATCGCGGGGCAAGCTGGTTCGCACTCGCAGGCTTTCCAGCCAAGCTTGTTCGCCGGCGATCTCCATCGCCACCGCTCGCAGACTGTTCTCGATCTGCAGGTGATCGGAAACCAGCGTGTTGTGCAATCCGGTTCCGCCCAGGGCGCGGACGCGATGCGCCAGGATACGGTCGCCGGCCTCGTGCATGGCCGCCTGCAGCCAGCTGCGATATCGGTCATAAACGTCGTCGAGCGTTTCGCAGTCCTCCAGCTTTAAAGGACAGGTTTCCCAGCGGACGACGTCCAGCGTTTCGAACTCCAGATGGGGTCGTCCCCGTGAATCGATGTCGACCACGTAGCACCCCTTGGCGCCGGTTTCCTTGGGATGACGCCCCTGCAGGTTGCCGGGGAAGACGATCGGAGCGGCATCGGGATCCTGCACATCGTGATGCAGCCTCCGGGTGTGGACATGCCCCAGGGCCCAGTAGTCGTACTGTTTGTTGACCAAATCCAGGGTCGTACAGGGAGCGTAGGTGTCGTGTCCTTCGGCTCCGGTCAGGCTGGTGTGCAGCACGCCGATGTTGAACACACCGCCGTCGGCCGCCGGGTAGTCCGGGACCATGTTGTCGACCTCCGCGCGGCGACCGAAGGAACGGCCGTGGACCGAGATGCCGAGATCGGGAAAGCGGCGAGTTTCCGCCGAGCGGCTGGACAACATGATCGGGCTGCCATCGGGATTCTTGGGCAGCGGCAGCGACTTGGTCATCTGACTGGCCGCGTCGTGATTGCCGCTGATCGCGACGACCGGAATGCCTTCGCGAACCAAACGCGTGACCTGCGAAACAAAGAACAGCCCCGTGTGGTGGTCCTGCCAATCCCCGTCGTACAGGTCGCCTGCGATGACCACCAGGTCGACGTTGCGTGCAAGAGCCAGTTCGACCAGGTTCTCCAACGCCCGGCGGGACGCCAAACGAATCGGTTCGACCGGAGCCCCCTCGTAGGCTTCCAGCCGCTGGAGCGGACTGTCGAGATGCAAGTCGGCAGCGTGAAGGAACGTAGGCATTGTTGGTTGGCGAGTGGTGAGTGGTGAGTGGTGAGTGGTGAGTTTGGATCGTGCTCGTGCTCGTGCTCGTGCTCGTAATCGATTTGAGGTTTGAGGTTTGAGGTTTGAGGTTTGCTGACTCTAGCGAAATCTATGGGCGAATAGAATCGTTTTCTCCCCTCTCCCCCGCGGCGCCGCGAGCGCCAGCGAGTGAAGCGGTGGTGGGAGAGGGGCCGGGGTGAGGGGGCTCGGGTGCAAATGGCTGACTCGTTGCAACGGATCTTCCTGCCGCACCGCATCGAGGCGTGACACTGACGAACCTACGCTGCAATTCCCCCTCACCCCCGGCCCCTCTCCCCCAAATCCTGGCTCGCTTAGGCTCGCCAGGATTTGGGGGAGAGGGGAGAAAACGATCTTTTTTCATACAGGCTTTCCGCCGAAGTCAGGGAATTTGAGACTTGAGACTTGAGATTTGAGATTCCCGTCCACGGCTACCAATTCTCTCCGATCCTGCTGTTCTGGGAATCCGTGGTTTCGGGGGCGGGCGGGAGATTGCGTCGCGCCGGGGTGGAGACGGGCTGCAGCCGGATCGTTTTGGCCGGGGGCGGAGGATCGGGCGGTGCGACCGGCGGCAGTTTCTTGTACCACTGCTCCTCGCCCGCCTCATACCATAGCGTCTCGGCGTCGCCCGGATCGGCTTCGCATTCCAAGGCGTTGTACAGCAGCATCTTGGCGTTCTTCTGGCTCTTGGCCGTGCGGCTGCCGGTGGGCTGGACGTACAGATACAAGCCGTGACGGGGACGGGTCAGTGAGACGTACAACAGACACAGCGTCTCGGTGACGTTGGTGGCCACCATCTGGCCGAACGCTCGCTGCCAGACTTCCGGCAGGAAACTCCACGACGCTCGGTTTACGTACCGCAGCATCGCTTCGGGCGGGTCGTGTGGCACCGGCCGCCGCGCCACGCAGCGCACGCCGCTGGGCCCCAGTGCGTACTCCAGCTCCGGCAGCACCACGGCATCAAACTCCAGACCCTTGGCTTGATGGACCGTCATCACCCGGACCTGAGCCGGTTGCGGCCGTTCGACGCGCTGCTGGCGGACCAGGTCCACAAAGTCGCTCCAGCGCGGTTGCGGGTTGCGTGCGAACTGCTGCGCCAGCTGCAGCAATTGACGGAGGCGCAGGCAATCCGATGCGTCGGCGACCGCCGCCACGGGGTCGGCCAGCTGGCGGATCGCAGCGACCAGGCCACGTTCCTCGACGAAACGTCGCAGCCGCGCCGCCGCCCGATGACTCTGCTCGGCCAGCACGTCGGGGGAATCGCTGTGCGGCCCGACGCCGGCGAACACGTCGTGCGCGGACAAAGGCGAGTTCTGCACGTGGTACCACCAGCGGCCGTCGCCGGGATGTTCGACCAGCATCAGGGCCGACAATATTAATTCCACTGGACCGGAATCGATCAACGGATTGCCACCCTCCTGACTGACATCCACGCCGTGACCGCGAAGCAAATAAATCAGGCGAGCGACGGTGGCGTTTTTGCGAGTCAGGATGCCGATCGAGCGGCCGGCCATTCGCCGTGCCAGATCCGCGACCTGCTGGGCCACGTAGCTTTGATGCACGATCGCTTTCTCATCGGCCAACCCGTCACACTCCGGGCCGGTTTGCATCCGCACGTATCCGGGCAGGTCGCTGCGGCTGGCCGCATGCTGCGGAAAGGCTTTGGCAAAATCCACCACCGCGTCCGCTTCGTACGGTTCTTGCCGCGCCGGGTCCTCGTCGACCTGGCCGGCGTGGTCGCACAGCGGATGGCGGGTCAAGTTGTGGAACACGTCGTTGACCGCGTCGGTGATGACCGGGCTGCTGCGATAGCTGAGCGACATCGCGTCGTTCTGAACACCGGGAATCTGCCGGTCGACCGTATCGAAGATCGCGGCCACGCCGCCGCGCCAGCTGTAGATCGCTTGCTTGGTGTCGCCCACACAGAAAAACGAAGAACGCACCGCCGAGGACGGATCGCCCTTGGCACCGGAGACGCCGTCCCTCTGGCCGGCATCCGGTGGACCGCAGGCGGCGCGATAGGCCAGCGGTCGCAGCACGCGCCACTGCTGGGGCGAGGTGTCCTGGAACTCATCCAGCAACACGTGCTCGATCGCTCCATCGAGCCGCGCGGCGATTGACTGTAAGGGTTGGCCTTCGATCCAATCGGCCAAACGCAGTGTGACGTCGTCGAAGGCCAGAGCCCGCACGCCGTGCTTGAGCAGGGTGATGTAGCGGTCGTAGTTCTGCAGCAGTTGCCCGGTGGCCTTGGATTGTTCGGCCAGCAGGCCCAGCGTGTCGGAGCGGACGTATTGATAGGCCACCAACAACGCTTCGACGATATCCTCGGGCAATTCCCGGCGGTAGTAGGACGGCGTTTCGCCGCGGTCCACACAGCCCTTGACCGTGGAGAGCAGCTCTTTGCCGGCCAGCAGCGACGGTTCGCGCGTCTCCAGCGCTTCGCCCAGTTTGGCCAGGTTCTTGTCGGCCGATTTATGACCGACTTGCGCGGTCAGCAGGTATCCGGCCGCTTTGGTCAGCGCGGCATCGTCAGGAGCGGTCGCCCGCTGGAGGGTTTCCCAGGCATCGGGACGGCAACCGCGAGCCACCGCATAGGCCGACAGCACGACGCCGTCGATCTCGCGGGCGATCGAACGTTTGATTTCGCCTTTGGTCAGCATCGACATCAGCGACGCCACCTCGCTGAGCTCCGATCCGGCCAGCAGGGCTTCGATGGCCCGGCTCCGCAGCCACCGCTCCTCGTTCTCGTCGGTCAACCGCCACCCCGGCGGCAAGCCCAGTTCGAAGGGAAAGGACTGGGCCAGTTGGGAAAACAGGCTGTCCAGGGTGCCGATCCGCAGGCGGTGAATAAATCGCACGATCGCGTGCAGTAGCCGAGTGCACTGCACGCGGCTGACGTCCTCGCGCCCGATCTGGCGGCGCAGGTCGGCCAGGGCCTCCTCCGTGGGATCGGTTGCCGCGCGGGCCAAGGTGGTCAGCACGCGCTGGAGGATTTCACCGGCCGCCTTGCGCGTGAACGTCGTGGCCAGAACGCTTTCGATCGGCGTGCCCTGCAGCCACAGATGGATCAACCGCCCGGTCAACCGGTACGTCTTGCCCGTACCGGCGGAGGCGCGGACCAACAGCGACGGCAGCGGCTGGGGCGGGATCCGGTAGGACGCCGCCGCCGCACCGGATTCCAGCACCAGCGATCGCGATGTGCTCGTCGCCGGCCGATCTGACGACGCTCGCCGGTTTGTGGGGTCTTCCGCGGTCGGCTTCGCATCCACAGCTTGTTTCGAGGGCGGATCGGAGGACTGGAAATCAAATTCGCGTTGCATGGCAGGTCAGGATGTTCGGGTTCCATGGGGATGACAACGACAGCGGCGGGCGGCCTACCGCGGCGAAGCGGGTTCGTCCGCTGCGGCAAATTCATCCAACAGCGTCTGGGCCAGTCCGGTCTGACAGATCATCGCGTAGTCGTCGAAAGGAACCGGATCGGAGCTGCGAGTAAAGTCGCCCGCCCAGATGCGGCGGATGCAATCCTCGATCACCTTGGTGGCTTCGGCGAACTGCTCGGCGGTGAACTCGGCCAAGTGGACGCCGGTCTGTTCGGCCTGCTCGGCGACGTTGAAATACCCCAGCTGGACCTCTTCGACCTCGGCATCCAGGTTCAGGTAAGGGGTCATCAGGCGGTACAGCGGCAGCTGCAGGTCGATCCACGCTCCGGTGGCCGAATCGATGTGTTTTTTCAGCGGTTTGTGACCGTGTGTTTTATAATCCAAAATCGCCCAGCGACCGGTCTGGGGATGGAAATCGATGCGGTCGAAGCGGCCCTTTAAACCCATTGGTTTGCCGTCGACCTTCATTGCGGCTCCGTCGGAAGGATTGACAGCCGCCTCGGCAAAGCGGATCTCCCATCCTTCGGCGCGGCGCACCGCTTGTTTTTCGGCGACCAGACTCAGCCGCCGCTTGGCCTGTTGGATTTGCATCTGAACCGCTGCCGCCGGGTGATCGCCGTAGTGGTGGTCGGCGTAATCCTGCAGGTGCGCAAAGAGCAGTTCGCGGATGGAATCGGCTCGGTCGGCCATCCGGTGCTCTTCGTGTTTACCAAATTCTTCCAACGCTCCGTGGACCAGGTCGCCAAACTGATTGGCTTGCAGCTCGCCGGCTTGATCATCCATCGGCCGCAGGCCCAGCACATAGCGAAGGTAGAAGCGAAACGGACACGCCAGGTAGGCGCTGAACGCCGTGACGCTCATCACCTTGATCTTGGCCGGGCCCGCGGTGGGAATGGGCAATTCGGTGCGCGTCGCACCGCCCGACCAGCGGTGCCGAACCGGCGTAGCCACCGGCGGCCGGTCCAGCAGCATCATCACGCGGCGGGCCACGTCCTCGCCCGACGCGGCCGACAGCAATCGGCTGGGCGGCGTGGGGCTGCCATCGGCCCCGCGGCGGCCCACGATCAGGCGGACCGCCGGCCGGGTCGAGAGAATTAAATGCAAGGCGTGGGCGTCCCGGGCGTACCGCCGTTCGTTGTCCGCGACGTTCAGCCGCGAACGCAGGCTGCCCGGTAGGAAGGCATCGGCCGTCACGCTCTCGGGCACAAACGGATGGTTCATGCCCACCACGACCATCGCCGGGGCGTCGTCCAGGGCCAGGTCCAGCCAGCCCAGGATCTCGACCATCTCGGCGCGCGGCGGCAGGACAATCGGCGCCTCGGCCAAACGCCCCAGCAGCATCTCGATCGCCGCCGCAGCCGAGACCTCCACGTCCAGGGCCGAACTGAGGCCTTCGAAACGCTCGAGCATCGTCCGGATCCGTTCGATCGCCAGCTGGGTTCGCGGCAGACGCCGAGGCGGTTCGAGGAGTCCTTCGGCGTGGGCAGGATGCGGTTCGCCCGTCTCGGCCGATGTCGCCGCCACGGGCGGGTCGGCCACGGGCGGGTCGGCCACCGGCGGGTCGGTTTCGGGCGGGTCGGCCACGGGCGGGTCGGTTTCGGGCGGGTCGGTTTCGGGCGGTTGCGGATAGATCTCCTCCAGCAACCCACTGAGCGCTTCGCACCACTGGGCCAGCGGCCGAGGCGGTCCATCCAGGGGCCGGAGCCAACGCAGGACGATCTCGCGCAGCCGCCGAACCACGGGGTAGGCGGCCGCGGCCTCGGGCGGCAAGGGATTCTCCAGTTGGGTTGGGTAGTGTCCGCCCAGGAAATGGTCCAACTGGCTCAACCAGGGCAGCGACGCGGTGCGGCTGCGACCCGGTTCCACTTCCAGCGGATCCTCTTGCTGGAGTTGCTGAAGTTGCCGATCGATCCAGTCGTACATGTCGGCGTGACGCAGCAGCGCCGCCAGCGACGTCCAGTTCATCCGCGTTCGCAGCAGCGTCAGCAAACTGAGCAATCGCCCGGGCGCGGTTTGCGAGAGCGGCCAGCCCTGTTCGCGGTGCGCGGCCACGCCGCACAGCTGCAGTTCGGTTTCCACCAGCGAGACAAACGACTCGTCGGTCACGCCCACGGTGATCGCATCGGGCGAGAACGCTTGGCCGAAGTCGGCCAACTGTGCGGCCATGGCTTCGACCTGGGCCGGAGCATCGTCGGCACTGACCAGGTGCTGGTCTTCCAGCGGCAGGTCCTGGAGGTTCCAAGCCTGCGGGTCGACGCTGCCGTAGGTGTCGAACAGGTGCAGCTGCGACTCCGGGGCCGCGACCAACGCCGTGACCCGATCGGCCACCTGATCGAGCATCCGGCACAGCGTACGATTCAGGTCCGTGGTACCGATCAGCACGATGTCGACATCGCTGCTGCAGCGTTTGCCAGCGGCCGCAGCCACGCGAGCCGAGTAGGGATCGACCCGTCCGGCCGCTTGCATCTGTTCGTGATAACGCCCCAGTAGGACGTCCAGCAATTGCCAGCGACGGCGTTCGGTTTCGGTGTCCACGTGCGGAAGGACGTCGGCAAATCGCAGGTCATCGGCGGCCAACGTCTGATGCAGCCGCCGCAGAGCCGCCCCCAGTTCCATCCACGGCGTCAAGGGTTCCTCCGGCGGCAGGTTCCGCATCAGCGGGCTCAGTTGCTCCGGCGTCGCAGCGACCAACACCTGCGTCCAGGCGAGGGTCTGTTCCAGTTCCAACGCCACCTCCGCGTCCGGCTCGTACAGGCGTTCGGGCAGGGCTCCGACGGTCAGGATCGACCCCAGCGATAACGAAACCCCGTGCTGTTCCGCTTGCCGTCGCAGCAGGGACTGCAGGCGGCGACCGGCGCGAGCCGTGGGAACCACCAACAGCGTACCGCTCAAGTCCCACCGACCGTTTGTTTGGTAACGCTCGCGCAGGTAAGTGGCCGCCGCGGGCAATAGGGGGCTATCCCAGCCCAGGAAAACGCGATTCGGTCTCGGCATCGATTGCCCCTCGTGCTGTGAATCCAAAAGTACAAGGCTACCAGGTAGTAAACGGCCGAGCGTTGACACGTTAGGTCAACAGCGAGGTCGTTTTTGGAAAAAAATCCGTTCGGCTTGATCGGGAACGCCGAGCCTAGAACAGCTGCATCTGGCCCGAGGGCGGCGGGGGCGGCTGGAACGGAGTCCGGTCGTGCGGTGCCAGCCGCCGGTCGAGGCCGTGGCGGGTTTGAAACAACTGAAACAGATTACGGATCTGCTCCGCGCGTTCGCCCTTGCCTCGCAGGCGTTCGCCGAACTTGGCGCTGTTCAGCCGGCCCTCGCGAGCGTCGCGGATTCGCTCGAGCACCGCGGCCGCCTGATTCGGCCGTTCCCGCTCGAGCCACTCGACAAAGACCGGTTCGACGCTGAGCGGTAGCCGCAGCAGCACGTATCCGGCGGCGCTCGCGCCGGCTTCGGCCGCGGCGCCCAACAGACTGGGAATCTCCGAATCGGTCAGGTGCGGGATCAGCGGGGCCATCATCACGCCGACCGGCACCCCGGCGGCAGCCAATTCGCCGATGGCCCGAAGACGCGCCTCGGGCGTGCTGGTTCGCGGTTCCATCTGCCGCGCCAGAGCGGCATCCAAGGTGGTGATCGAAAGGTAGACGTGTACCAGGTTCTGCGCCGCCAGCGGAGCAAGGATGTCCAGATCGCGAAGGACCAGAGCGTTCTTGGTGATGATGCTGATCGGCTGGTGGCAGGCCAAGGCCACTTCCAAGCATTGCCGCGTCAGCTGGAACCGTCGCTCGGCCGGTTGGTAACAATCGGTCACCCCCGAAAACGTAATCGGCTCGCCGGACCAGCCGGGGCGGGCAAGAAATCGGCGAAACAATTCGGCCGCGCGGTGTTTGACCACGATCCGGCTTTCGAAATCCAAGCCCGCATTCAGGCCCAGGTACTCGTGCGTGGGCCGGGCATAGCAGTAACTGCAGCCGTGCAAACAGCCGCGATAAGGATTCAGGCTGTAGCGGAACGGGATGTCCGGCGAGCGGTTCTCGCTGACGATCGATTCCGAGGCGTCCTCCAGATACTGCGGCTCGCGTCGCTGGACGCTGTGCCGGTATTCCTGGTCCCACTGCACCTGATCCCAATCGCGTTCGAAATGCGTGCTGGCAAATCGGTTTGGGGGATCCAGTTCGGAGCCGTGACGCGGCATGAGAAGAGCGAGAGCTTGAGGACGTACCGCCGGGGCGAAGAACCCACCGGGGCATAAAAAAACCCGTAAGAACCGAGCGTTATCCGCTCAGTTCTTACGGGCAATGGTACAAACAAGTGACCCCTACGGGACTCGAACCCGTGCTGCCGCCGTGAAAGGGCGGTGTCCTAACCGCTAGACGAAGGGGCCGCGTGTCAGTGATGTCACAAGGTGTACCAAGAGCGTGGCAAGATCGTCAAGGGACCGCGAAAGAAAAAAATCGATCGCAGCCGAACAAGGATGATTTCGCCCGGCAAAACACGGCAAAAACGACGCTAAACTTGTTCCGGCGAATCTTCTTTGGCACGCTGGATCGCATCGTACACCTCACGGCGATGCACCGGTACTTCGCGGGGCGCTTCGACGCCCAACCGCACCTTGTCACCGCGGATCTCAACGACAACAATCTTGATGTCGTTGTTGATGACGATACTTTCGTTCTTCTTCCGAGATAAAACTAACATCTTCGCATTCCTTTGGGACCGGTCCTACTCAATCCGAATTCGAACTCCGGCCGTCTTCACACAGCACACTCGGCTGCTCTTGCCTCGTCGATCATCGGCGTGACGTGAGCCCTCAACGACATCCGTCGCCAGCTTGACTCTATTGTTACCTAATTCACTCTACGTCACCCCGATGGAGAGTCAAGCAAGTGCGCGCCAAGAATTTGCTTTTTTTGCTGCGCTGGGCTTGCAATTGGCATGCGATTCGTTATCGACGCTGAGCGGCTGAATGGCGAAAATGCTAGCAAAATGCGGGTTTGGGACGCCGTCAGGGCCCGTTGGCCGCTCGGGCGGCCCCTTCCCCGACAAACCGTCTCGCCGCGCTGGTGGTTTTGCCAAGAAAGTCGGGAACCAACCGAATCGACTGGGGTCCAATACAATGTATAGGGACGGCACTCCCGTATTTCTTCTGCAGCCCCACGATCCTACGGACGCATGGTTAAAGCGATTCCCCAGCATTCCGGTTACTTCACCGCTGAGCAGGCCAATGAGATGTTGCCGCTGCTGCGGCGCATCGTGCGCGACTGGATGCGGCTGAGCGATACGGTCCAGTCGCAGCAGGCGCAGCGCGAAGGGCTGAAGATGCTGCACCAAACGGTCGACCGCAAGGCTTACTCCGAGGAATTGGCCGAAGTCGAACAGTCTCTGGTCGAAGATCACGATCGTCTGGAGGACTGCTGCGAAGAGCTGCGGTCGTTGGGCGTCGAGCTGCACAGCCCGGAAGATGGTTCGGTGGATTTTCCGGCGCTGCTCGACGGACGTGAGGTCCGTTTGTGCTGGCGAGCCGGCGAGCCGACCGTGGAGTACTGGCACGAGATCGGCCAGCCTCATGCCCGCCGACGCTACCCCGGCTCGCACACCAGCCGAATGGGCATCGAGGACGTCTAGCCGTAGCTGATCTCGCCAGAGATTGGAGGCGAGGTTTCTAAGCACGTCGGCATGAATCTTTCGATGAAACTCCGCGACAACACCCTCCCGCGCAGCGGAAGGGTCGGGCTCTTAGGCCCGGGGAGGGCCCTACGAAAACCCTCTCCGGGCCTATGAGCCCGACTCTCCCAGAGGAAGAGTAAAGCCGAATGAAATGTTGCGACGTGCTTAAAGGCCCAGAGTCTGGCGACTTCAGCTACGGGGATGGGGATGCCGCGTCGAGCAACAAAATTGTCAGGGTTCGGCAGCCGTGGGCGCCCAGGACCAGTGACTGTTCGATGTCGGCCGTCTTGCTGGGGCCCGAGACGAAGACGCCGTAGCCGCGGAACCGGCCGATCCGCTGGTAGGCCTCGTGCATGTGCGGCACGAGATGGGCGGTGTCGAGAACGATGGCCAGATGCTGGGTGATGAAGATTTGCGTGCGGTCGTGCACTTCGTCCGCCGGTACCCAAACGGCGCCGTTTTCTGCGACGCCCAGTCGTCCGTTAATGACCATCCAGTCCAGCGACGCCAGTTCCGTGGCAGCGGACGTGGACGCCGGATCGAAATTGCCCTCGATCCCGTTCACGGTCGACGCGACCTGAGCCGCATCGCGATACGCGTCAAGCGTTTCGAGATGGGCGTGGGCCTGTTCGATGTTGGCAACTCGCCGGACGCTGGCACCGACGATTTCTGCGGATTGACAGAACGCGTCGGCGAGGTTGTCGTACCGGACCAGGCGTGCCGCATCGATATCCGGCAGGGCAGCCTCGGGCAGACGGCGGCTGCGGATGCGGTCGAGAATGCCCTGGCGACTGCTGCGGGTGGGCGAGCCAGCCGAGGCGGGCGAGGATGCGGTTTGCGCGGTGTCGTCCATCGTCGTGGGGTGCTGCGGTTCGAAGGGGCGTGGGTAGAAGCGCGGGAAATGCGATCCGGTTAGGACTCGGTGCGCGGCGGCGGATCATCCGGCGTTTGGACGATCGGCAGCTGGGTCTGCGCCGCGCGGTTGCGCCGGTACCAGCTGCGGAAACTGGACTTCGGCGGGGTGGGCAACTCTCTCGCGCGGGCCCAAGTATTCAGACGATTGTGCGTCAAGCCGTGCGGCAAATACCTGAGGGCGACGCGACCGAACCAGCCGGCCGCGGCGAACAAGCGTGGATGAGCTAACAGCTTCGAGCCGGCCTTCATGCTCCATCGTTTCGAGGCGGGCAGGAGGCCTTCGCGCGCCAGCGTATGCCGCCAAGCCAACAACTGGTGGTGCAGCGGAATCTTTACCGGACACACGTCGGTACACGATCCGCACAGGCTGCATGCGTAGGGCAAGCTGCGGTGCTTGGCCGCGTCGCTGGACGGAGACAGCACACTGCCGATGGGGCCGGGGACGACCGAGCCGTAGCTGTGGCCGCCGCTGCGCCGGTAGACCGGACAGGTATTCATGCAGGCGCCACAGCGGATGCAGTTTAGTGCTTTGCGAAACGTGTCGCTGTCGCGCAGGCTCGTGCGGCCATTGTCGACCAGGATGATGTGCAGTTGTCCGCCGGGCTTGGGCCCTTGGTAATGCGACGAGTAGGTCGTGATCGGTTGGCCGGTGGCGCTGCGGGCCAACAACCGCAGGAACACCCCCAGATCGGCCTGACGAGGAATCAATTTCTCGATGCCCATGCAGGCGATGTGCAAGGGCGGCAGCGAGGTGCCCAGGTCGGCATTGCCTTCGTTGGTGCAGATGACCACTCCGCCCGTCTCGGCGATGGCGAAGTTCACGCCGGTGATCCCCGCTTCGGCCGCCAGGAATTTACTCCGCAGATGTCCGCGAGCGGCTTCGGTCAAGTACTGCGGATCGGAGGCGCCCTGTTCGGTGCCCAGATGCCGATAAAAGGTCTCGCCGACGTCTTCTTTTTTAAGATGGATGGCCGGCAGCACGATGTGGCTGGGCGGTTCCTCTCGCAACTGGATGATGCGTTCACCGAGGTCTGTGTCGACCACCTCGATGCCGTGGCTTTCCAGATACGGGTTCAGATGACACTCTTCGGTCAGCATGGATTTGCTTTTGACCACATGCCCGACGCCGTGCTGCCGCAGCAGTTTCAGGACGATGGCGTTGTGTTCGTCGGCATCGGCCGCCCAGTGGACCACGGCCCCTTGAGCCGTGGCGTTCTCTTCAAACTGCTGCAGGTACTCGGCGAGGTTCGCTTGCGTATGGGCTTTGATGTCCGAAGCCAGCTGCCGCAGGTACTCCCATTCGGGCAGCGTCGCCGCTTGGCGATCACGTTTGCTGCGCACAAACCACAGGGCTCCGTCGTGCCACTTCATCCGTTGGTCGTTGGCGACAAACGGCTTGGCGGCGGTGGGATGGTCGGTCGTGGAACTCATGGGCGTTGATTCAAACGGTTGCGGTCAAACGGTCGCGGAGGGCGAGTTGATATCGAGGGGGCGTCCGGCCAAGACTTGCGCGAAATGCATTGTCTGCAGCGGTTCTTTGTCCCGGCGAATCAATCCCTGCAGATGCATCAGGCAGGACATATCGCCGGCGACCATGACCTCCGCTCCGGCCTGGACATGATCGGCGACGCGCGACCGTCCCATGGCCACCGAGACATCCGATTCGGTCACGGCGAACGTGCCGCCAAAACCGCAGCATTCGTCGCGTCGCTCGAGCGTGACGACTTCCAGTTCGGGCACGCGGTCGAGCAGGCTGCGTACCGAATCGTCGCAGTCGGTCATGCGTTCGGAACACTGTCCCAGCCGCAATTCTCGCAGACCGTGGCAGCTTTGATGCAAACCGACGCGATGCGGAAAGGCGGCGAAGGAGGCTTCGGTCGCGGGCGCCGCAGCCTGTTTGACCTCGTTCAAGTACTGCGACAGTTCCAGCGTCTTGCTGCGCACCGCTTCGTACGCACCGCGTGCGGTGCCGCGAAAGTACTCTTCGTAATGATGCGTGACCATGGCCGTGCACGAGCCCGACGGGCAGACCACGTATTGGTACTCGTCGCTGGCAAAGATATCGACAAAGCGCCGTGCCAAAGGAGCCGCATCGTCACCGCAGCCGGTGTTGGCCATGGGTTGGCCACAGCAGGTCTGCAGCCGCGGAAATTCGACTTGATCGCCGAATTGCTCGAGCAACTCGACCGTCGCGATGGCGACGTCCGGATAGAACTGATCGATGTAGCAGGGAACGAATAGGCCAATTTGCATGGGCGGGAAAGCTGGAAAGCGGGCGTGACGAGTCAGCGGACAGAGACAACGTCACGTATCTTAACAGCTGTGCGCCGCCCGAGAGACCACCTACTGGTAGGAATCGGGATAGACCACGATTTCGATCCGGCGATTCGCCGCGCGTCCCGCCGCGGTTTGGTTTTCATAGCGGGGACTCGAGGCGCCCAAGGCCATCGTAAACAGTTGGGGTTGAGGCAATCCGCCGCGTACGCTCAACATTTCCAGCACGGCCACGGCCTGTGCTGAAGACAGTTGATGGGGGGTGCGGTAGTGGCCGCCGTACAGCTGGCTGCCGTCGGTGTGGCCTTCGATACCGATGCGTTGTTGTGGAAAACGCGTGCGAATGGCGCCCGCAACGTTGTCGAGCAGGGCGGTGGCCTGAGGCTGGGGATTGGCCGTGTTCAGCTGGAACAGTTGGTCGGCCGGCAGGACGATCCGCAGCACGTCTCCGTCGTTGATGATCGGCACTCCGCCGAGGTCCAAACCCTGTGCGAGGGCCTGCAGATTGGTGTTGGCCTTGATCGTTGCGCCGCCGCGAAACTGGGTGGAGGCTTTCAAGCCGCGGAACTGTTTCTCGGCGTTGCTGGCGGCCAGCCGCGATTGTTCCAGTTGGCCAGCCGTTTCGGCCAACTGCTGACGCACCAGGGCCAATTCTTCGCGGTACACCTGCGTCTGTTGTTCGGCTTGGGCGATCTGCGTGTGCAGCTGGCGATTGTTATCGTCCAGGTGCTGGACGCGTCGCTGTAGTTCGGACAGCCGCGCCTCCTGAGGAGCCACACCCGGGGGCGTCGCATTTTGCCAGGGGGTGGCGCCCGCCATGTAAGGGTTGTTGGTGCAGCCGCCCAGCACACTCAGCAGCAGCACACCCACCAGCACGTTCGGCATCCACGCGATCGGAGCCGGGGTGGCAGGGACGGCCGAGGCGACCACAGCGCAGCGATCCCCGCGAAGGTCTGGGCGGTTGAATCGATGGTGTGCGGGTTTGTTCAAGACCGACGCTCCGTCGCCGTTGGGTGAGTTGCCTGGGCAGGGTACGCAAGGATTTACGGCCAGAGCAAGATCAAACGGGCAATAATTCCGGTCGCTGCGTTGTGAGGGTCCACCGGAGCAGTGATAATGGGGCGAATGGATCGTCCGTTTTGGCCCCAGAAAGCAGGCAGGTATTCATCGTGAAATTCGTTGGTGGCTCGTGCAGCCCGTGTCGGTCGGCTCCGGCCGCCGTGCTGTTGATGACGATCCTGTCCCTGCCGCTGCTGGCCGGTGAGCGGCGTGCCCGGCCGCCGTCCTTTGAGGGGGCGGCTCTGGACAGCGTGTTCTACGAAAACCTGGGCGACGCCGTCCGCGCCACCCGCCCGAGCGTCGACGAACTGCACAGCGGTGGGGCCGCCGCGATGGTGGCCGCCCAGGCTGCCGATGGCGGCACGGCTGCCGAGGGCGGGGCGGCCGAAACCGCCTCGGAAGGCTGGTCGCAGTTAATCAGCCCGGTTTCGCTGGAAGACGAGATCAAACGGCTGAAGCTGAAGTTCGACGAGATCGTCACCACGCCGGGACCGTTCAAGAGCGGTGGGTACCAGGACGCCCGCGTCAACCTTTCGATCCTGGCGATGTTGTTCGCCGTAATCTCCGAGTACGACGGCGACGTGCGGTGGAAAGAGGAATCGGCGGCCGCTCGCGATCTGCTGGCTCGCACGGCCTTCAACAGCAAAGCCGGCTCGATTCAGGTGTATAACGAAGCCAAACTTCGCAAGGCGGATCTGCAGGACATCGTCAGTGGCGCGGGCCTGAACAGCCGCGATGCCGAAGACGGCAACGATTGGGTAATGATCGTCGACCGGTCACCGCTGATGGAATACTTGGACTTTGCCTTGTACGAGCAAATGTCGCCCGGCAGCAACACCCCGGCGGCCGTCGCCGCCAATGCCGACAGCCTCCGCCGCTACGCTGAAATGGTGGCCTTGGTGGGCGAGGTGTTGACCAAGGAAGGCATGGACGATGCCGACGACGAAGATTACCAGTTGCTCAGCAAAGCCATGACCAACGCCGCCCTGGACGTCCGGGCGGCCCTGGAACGTGAGGACGCGGAAGGCGTCGGGGTGGCAATCGGGGCGATCGAGCAATCTTGCAGTGCCTGTCACGAACAGTTTCGCTAAAGGGCGGTTAGGAACGTACGGTATCGATGGGAGTTCGTTTTGCGTGCCACGCTTGTGGGCATCGGCTGAATATCAAAACCCAGTTGGCTGGGCGTCGCGGAAAGTGCCCCGAGTGTGGCGTGCGCTTTCGCATCCCACGGGAAGACACCGAGTATTCGATTCCCCTGCCCGACAAGCCGGCTGTACAAGATCCAGCCCCGGCAGAATCCACCGCGGCAGCATCAACCCCGGCAGAGGAACCAACCCCGGCCGAGAAACCAACCCCGGCCGAGGAATCCACCCCGGCAGACCCCCAGCCTCAGCAATCCTCTGCCCTGCCCTCGGCGCCCGCGGTGGCGGATGCGGCTACCGGCGAGGCGACGCGTCCGGAAGCCGGGGCGACGGTTCGCGAGGAGGACACCCAAGTCTCCGACACGGCGGCCGCCGACACGTCGATCAGCGAGTCCGCCGTGGTCCAGCCGCCCCCGCCCACTCCGCCGGCGACGCGACGGTTTGTGGTGCTCGATGAGGATCCCGCCGCGCTGTGGTACGTGCGCCCGCGGAGCGGTGGTCAGTACGGCCCGGCAACGGTCGAATTGCTGTACGAGTGGATCGGGCAGGGGCGGGTCAGCCGTTCGGCACTGCTGTGGCGAGACGGTTGGGCCCAGTGGCGCAGCGCCGCCGAAGTGCTTCCCGAACTGGACGCCGCCCAGGACGCACCCAGCGCGCCGGCGAGCCCTCAGCAGCCAGCCCCCTCACCGGCGGCCCTCTCATCGGCGGCCCCCTCACCGGCGACTTCGTCACCGGCGGCGTCTGAACCGGTTTCTTCCGGACCCCTGGTCATCGAACAGCCGGAGGACCCGGCGCTGGCCGGCGATCAGACGCCCGGGGCTGCGAAGAGCCAACGCAAGCACCGCCGGCTGATGATGACGAGTATGCTATTGGCGATCAGTCTGTTGTTGGTGATCGCCTTGATCGTCGTAATCCAGCAGTCCTTGTAATCCCTTCGCAGCTCGAGAATCCCTGTATGACTATGCCACGCTTGTCAGGGGCCGTCGTCACGGCCTGTGTGTTCACGCTTTGTTCATTGTCGCTCTCGGTGTGCCGAGGCGAACAGCCCGGCGGATCGTCCAGCAGTCCTTCGCCCCAGTGGTGGAAGGGCAATTTGCACACGCATTCTTTGTGGAGCGACGGAGACGAGTTTCCTGAAATGATTGCCGACTGGTACCGCAGCAAGGGGTACCATTTTCTGGCCATCACCGACCACAACGTGCTGGCCCAAGGTCGGCGGTGGATGAAGGTCAGTCAGGTGGTTGCCCGCAGCGACGAGGGCATCCTGCAGCGGTATCGCGAACGCTTCGGTGACGCTTGGGTGCAGACGCGCGGCGAACCCGGTACCGATTCGCACGAGGTGCGTCTGATGCCGCTGGAAGAGTTTCGCGCTCTGGTCGAACAGCAACAGCGGTTCTTGTTGATCCCGGCCGAAGAGATCAGCGACCGCGCCGAAGGCAAACCCGTGCACATCAATGCGACCAATATCGCCGAAGCCATTCCGCCGGCCGGCGGGGCTACGGTTCGCGAAGCGATGCAGAACAATCTGCGAGCCATCCTGGAGCACGAGCGGGAGCACGGCCGCGAAGTTTTCCCGCACATCAATCATCCGAATTTCGGTTACGCGATGACCGCCGCAGACCTGGCCGCGGTGGTCTCCGAGCGGTTCTTCGAAGTCTACAACGGGCACCCGGGCGTCAATCATCTGGGCGACGAGACCCGTCCCGGCGTCGAACGCATGTGGGACCTGGCCAACGCCATCCGCCGAACACACTTGAATGTGCCGCCGTTGATGGGCATCGCCACCGATGATAGTCACGAGTACCACGGCAAGCCGGGATCGCGGCCGGGCCGCGGTTGGGTGATGGTTCGCAGCCGTTATCTGACGCCCGAACGTCTGATCCTGGCGCTCAAAGCCGGCGACTTCTATGCCTCCAGCGGCGTCTCGCTCGAGGACGTCGGTTACGACGCCGAGACCCAGACGTTGCGATTGACGATCCAGCCGGTCGAGGACGAAACCTACACCACTCAATTCATCGCCACGCTGGCGGCCGAAGCGTCCGCCGAAGGCACGACCAAGGCCGCGGCGATCGATGAAGACCGGATCGGCGTGGTGGTCAAAACGGTGGAAGGGACCGCGGCAGAGTATCGTCTGAAGGGCAATGAACTATACGTTCGGGCCGTGGTTACCAGCAGTGCGCCGCCGGCCGATCCGTCCTTCGAAGGCCAACGCAAGCAAGCTTGGACGCAGCCCGTAGGCTGGGAGTAGAGAGTAAGCACGTCGGCATAAGTATTCCGGTACAACCCTACGACAACACCCTCCCGCGCAGCGGGAGGGTCGGGCTCTTAGGCCCGGGGAGGGCCCACACGAAGACCCTCTCGGGGCCTGAGAGCCCGACTCTCCCAGAGGGAGAGTAATACCTAAAAACATCTTGCGACGTGCTTAGCTCGGCTGTCTCTGCCGAGAAGCGGGGGTCTTCTTTCGTTCCGCGACACTGCGGCCGGCTCACTACGAACTGCGGCCGGCTCACTACGAACTGCGGCCGGCTTACTGCGACACGCTCACGCGGATTGGCGGGCCGGTCGCGGACGCATTCGCGTTGTGGCTGGCGCGGCCGGTGCGGATTCCCGCCAGCCGCTGACATGCACGTCCATTTGAGGGAAGGGAATTCCGATGCCGGCTTGGTCCAATCCCTTTTTGACGTGCTCGGTCAATTGCTCTTTGACGGCGAAGAAGTCCGCGTTGTGGGTCCAGAAACGAACCTTCCAGTCCACACTACTGGCGCCCAGCCCGTCCAGAATGACCTGGTAATCCCGGCCGGGACCTTCGACCAAACTGGGACGCATCGCTTCGGCCGCGGCGGTCAGAACCTGCCGAGTGCGGTCGATGCAGGCATCGTATTCCACGCCCACCAAGACCTCGACGCGGCGGTGGCGATGAAACGAGATGTTTTCGATCGTCCCGCCGGAGATGGAGCTGTTGGGAACGATGATCCGGCGGTTGTCCGGCGTGTCCAGCGTGACGGTAAATAGATCGATCTCGTTCACTTTGCCCATCACGCCACCGGCATTGACGAAGTCGCCGACTTTGAAAGGGCGAAAAACCAACAGCAGCACGCCGGAAGCAAAGTTGCTGAGCGTTCCTTGAAAGGCCAGGCCGATGGCAAAACCGGCCGCCGCCACCAGGGCTGCCAAGCC
Source organism: Roseimaritima sediminicola (assembly GCF_009618275.1). GTDB lineage: Bacteria > Planctomycetota > Planctomycetia > Pirellulales > Pirellulaceae > Roseimaritima > Roseimaritima sediminicola. The sequence goes on along the minus strand of NZ_WIAD01000002.1, from coordinate 82,821 downwards.
GCCCACCGGGGCGCCGATCTTGGACAGCGTGGCCAGGGTGATGCCGGCCAGCACGCCATAGAACACGAACTTGCCGACGAACCGGCCCAGCGTTTCATCGACGCGCCGGATCACCGGCGTGCTGATCACCCGCGCGGCCAACTTGGCCACGAAGTAACCCACCAGGATAACGGCCAGGGCGGCCAGTGCCGGCAGAACGTACTCGGTGATCGCCGTATGTATCTGCGCGGCGTCCAGCTGCCGCAGTTGGTTCAGTTCCGCCATCAAATCAAAACGCGATGACGGTTCGGAGGTCGTTTGTGCCGTGTCGGTAACCGCAGGCATTCGCAGGAATCCTTCCCAGGGCTCGAGGAAACGCAACCATCGATCCCGCACGATGGGCGTGAGCTTGGCGGTGATACCATGCGGCCGGCCACGACGGGAAGACGGATCTGAGCCGGCCCAAACTGCTGCGAAGCGTTCTGGGAACTGCCATAATACGGATCCTCCGTTACCTCTTCTTCGACCCACACCTCGTCGCCTTCGTCGATCACGCTGTTTCTTCTCATCGGGGAGTCGCCCACCATGACCGCGCGTCAATTGGTCTTTGCAGATGGCAAATCGAACAAGTTCTGGAATATCGTTCGGGAAGGCAGTACCCACACGGTGACCTTTGGTCGCGCCGGGACCGCCGGGCAAACGCGTGCGAAATCCTTCGACGACGATGCGGCTTGCCAGAAGTCGTTCGAAAAACTGATCCAGCAAAAAATGGCAAAGGGCTACGTCGATGCCGGCGGCGGCGGCGGTGCGGCCGCGGCTCCTGCAAGCGCTGGCAAGACGGCGGCCAAGAAAACCGCGACCAATAAGACGATCAAAAAGAAGACGGCCGCGGCCGCGGCCGAGTCCGCAGCCGAGCCGGTGGCGGTGGCGGTGGACGATGCCGGCGTTCTGACCCAGCCCGAATTAAACGTCACGCACGAGATCGACCTCGCCCCGACCGACTGGTCGATGGCCAGTTTTCGCGAACGAAAACCCCTGCCCCAACCCGGCCCTCGCGAAGCCGATTTGGACGCGGCGGAGAAGAAACTGGCGACCCTGAAAACCAAGCAATACGGCTGGGAATTGTCGTATGAAAGTCTGCCGCTGGGGCCGCACCTGCCGGCTCCGGAAGCCCAGTTGTACTTGGAAGCCATGATCGGGGCTCCCGGCCGCTTGGCCGGCAAGAAGGCCGTGGCGGCATACGCGGCCAAAACCAGGAAGGGCTGTAAATGCGATGGCGAGGTCGATTTCGAAACGATTCGCAAGCGGGTTTTTAAAACGTCCCGGGGCGTCTCCGCCGCGATCATGGGGCCGCTGGCCGCCCTGTTCACTCCGGAGCAATGCTTGGAAATCGCGCTGACGCCGTGTCCGGAGGATGCCAAAAAGTACATCTCGCGCGGCGAGGTCACGTTGGCCCTGTCCGAAGGTTTTCGCGATTACGTGCTGCCTTATCTGTCCAAGTCGCAAATCACCACGCTCCGCAAACGCGTTCGCAAAACTTTTGACCCCGCCGCCGAAGTCACCGATGCCTACGGCACCTACCCGGCCGAACACTACGTGGCCGCAATCCTGGGGATGCACAAAGAGGTCTACGCGGTGGTGTCGGCGTGGCCCGACAATCATCTCAGTCAACATGAAGGGTGGATCGATCACTACCTGCGGCCGCAGATGTTGCTGTTCGGTTTGTCCGACGCGGCCACGGTGGAGGCGGAATGGCGACGATTGAAGATCCGCCTGAACAGCGCCCAAGAGGCTCGAGGCTTTCTGGCGTGTACGGAGTATTCCGCCCTGGACGTTCTAGCCAGCGAGGTCTGCGCACAATCCAACAAAGACTATTGTCTGGAATTGCTGGAAGTGCTCTGTCTGGTGCGGGCACCCGAAGCGGCCGAACCGCTGCTCCGCTGCCGTCTGGAAGCCAAGATGCCGGCGCCGGCTCGAGATTGGTTGAATCATCAAGTGGGAAACGCCGTCGCCGGCTTGATCCCGACGGCGGCAAACAAGGGCAAACTGGGCGAGGCGGCCATTGAATACCTGCGTGGGGTCAAACGCAACGGACAGCAAGCCGTGATCGTCAAAGCGCTGAAAGAAGCCGGAGAGTCGGCGCCGGGCGTCGCTCAGGTGCAACGCGAGGTGATCGAGCACGAAGAAAAAGTCTACGAAGCGTTCACCACGCGGTCGACACCGCGGTGGTTGAAGGACGCGCTGGCCGAGGTTGCCATCGCCAAACCGCCCCGGTTGCCCGCCTGGGCGGACGCGGCAAGCCTGCCGCCTCTGGTGGTCGGCGAGAAGAGGCTGGACGACCAGCAAATCCAAACCGTGCTTTCGGTGTTGGCCACGACACCGATCACCGAACGGCATCCGTTGCTTCAGACGCTCCGGCAGCACGCCGACAAGGCGTCGCGAGATGCGTTCGCCTGGCAGTTGTTCCGGTACTGGCAGGAGGATGGTGCGGCCGCCAAACATAAGTGGGCCATGGGAGCCATCGGTCATCTGGGCGACGACGGCTGCGTCCTGAAATTAACTCCGCTGGTTCGGGCGTGGCCGGGAGAAAGCCAACACGCGCGGGCCGTGTTCGGGCTGGAGTGCCTGCGGGCGGTGGGCAGTAGCGTGGCGTTGATGCAGTTATCCGGTATCGCCCAGAAACTGAAGTTCAAAGGATTGAAATCCAAAGCGGCGGCTTTCGTCGAACAGATCGCCGAGGAGAAAGGGATGACGCGGGCCGAGCTGGAAGACCGTGTGATCCCCGATTGCGGTCTGGATGAAACCGGACGCCGCGAGTTTTCTTTCGGTCCTCGCTCGTTCTGGTTCGTGCTCGGTGGCGACCTGAAACCGATGGTGCGGGACGAAGCCGGCAAGGTGCGTCCCAACATGCCCAAGCCGGGTGTCAAAGACGACGCCAATGTCGCAGAGCAATCGCTCAGCGAATGGAAACTGATCAAAAAACAGATCAAGGATGTCGCCACCTTGCAGGCCGCCAGGCTGGAACAAGCGATGGTCACCGGCCGCCGCTGGGCGGTCGCAGACTTTGAAAGCCTGCTGGTGCGACACCCCCTGATGACGCACTTGGTCCAGAAATTAATTTGGGCCGGCTACGACGCAAAGGGCAAACGCAAGCGATTGTTTCGCGTGACCGAAGAACGGGATTACGCCGACGTCGAGGACGAGCAGGCGACCTTGGACGATGTTCGCCAAGTTGGCGTCGTCCATCCGCTGGACATGACAGCCAAGGAGCGAAGCGCGTGGGGTGAGGTACTGAGCGATTACGAAATCATCGCGCCGTTTCCACAGCTGGGCCGCGATATCTACGAACTGGAAAACGGCGAGCCGAGGAGCAAGGAACTGGAACGCTTTCACGGCTTAAAACTGGCCGCTCCGACGATGGTCTTTACGCTGGAGAAACTCGGCTGGGTGCGTGGTGAAGCCATGGACGCCGGCTGCTTTGACGAACACTCCAAGCAGTTTCCCTCGGCCGATGTCACCGCAGTCGTGCATTACGACGGCGTGGTCGGAATGGGCTACATCGATCCCGACGAGATGCTGTCCACCGAGAGCATTCACTTCTGCCAGGGCATGCGCGGCCCCTCGGGCTATGGCTGGGGCAGCAAGAAGACGATGAAGCTGGGCGATGTGCCGGCGATCGTGATCAGCGAAGTGATCGCCGACCTGCAAATCATCAAATCCAAGGCCAAGTAGCGATGGCAAAGAAACGCACGCGAACCAAGTCGGCTTCCTCAAACGGCGACCCGCAAACATTGCAGCGGCCGCCAGCGGAAATCCTGTTCGCCGACGAACTGCGGGCGCTGGCTAAAGCGTCGGCCAAGGATCCCAAGCCGCCCGGCTGGAAATTGTCTCCCCGGGCCGTTTTGAAATTCGTGCTGGGCGACCCGAGCGAGGATCGACCGGCAAAGTTCGTGGGCCGCCGAGCCTTCTTGGAACGGTGCATCGTTTCCCTGGCCACCAATCGCGGCCTGATGTTGATCGGCGAACCGGGAACGGCCAAGAGTTACCTGAGCGAATTGCTGACGGCCGCGATCAGCGGCGATTCCACCCTGACGATCCAGGGAAGCGCCGGGACGACCGAGGACAATATCCGCTACTCGTGGAATTACGCCCTGTTGGTATCGGAAGGGCCCAGCGAGAACGCGTTGGTTCCCGCCCCGCTGTACCTGGGAATGAAGCACGGAAAACTGGTGCGCTTTGAAGAGATCACACGTTGTGCTTTGGAGATTCAAGACGTCCTGCTGTCGGTGCTGAGCGACCGGGTGATGGCCGTAGCCGAATTGCCCGAAGCCCAGCGGTCGCTGTACGCCAGCAACGGATTCAACGTCATTGCCACGGCCAATACTCGCGACCGAGGCGTCAACGAAATGAGCGCCGCGCTGAAACGCCGCTTTAATTTCGAAACCGTCCACCCGATCGCCGACATCCAGGAAGAACTGCAGCTGGTCCAACGCGAAACCAATCGCAATCTCAGCCGGTCGCAGGTGCCCGTGACCATCGATCCGGAATTGACCGAATTGTTGGTGACCACGTTCCGCGAACTGCGCCAGGGAAAGACGGTCGATGGCAAAGGCATCGAAACCCCGTCTACGGTGCTCAGCACGGCCGAAGCGGTGGCCACCGGTTACGCCGCCGGCGTGCACGCCTATTACTACAGCGATGGCCAGGTCCAACCGCTTCATTTGGTGCGGCATCTGGTCGGCAGTGTGCTGAAAGACAATCCGGACGATCTGAAAACGGTCCGGCATTACTTCGACCACGTGATCAAAAAACGCAAGACTGAACCGTGGCAAGCGTTCTACGATGCCCGCGACGAGTTGATCTGATGGACGAGCATCAAATGGATGCCCTGCAGCGGCGGTTGTGCGATGATCAGGCGGACGTGGTGTTCTATCCCGTCCGGCATCACAGTCCTGCCAGCGCCGACCTGCTCAGCCAGTTGATCGAGGAACTGAAACCGGGCGCCGTCCTGATCGAAGGCCCCAGCGACTTTAACGATTCGATCAACGAGTTGTCGCTGGAACACGAACTGCCGATCGCGATCTACAGCTACTTCCAGCTGGTCGAGAACCAGTCCCAGACGGCCACCCACCACGGCGTGTACTACCCCTTCTGCGAGTACTCGCCGGAATGGGTTGCCATCCAGGCCGCTCGCAGCTGTGGGGCGGCGGTTCGCTTTATCGACCTGCCCTGGGCGGAGAGTTTTGAACACGAGCGGACCACGCATCGCTATGCCGATGCGGAACTTCGTCGCGGTCGCTATGTGCAGGCACTGTGCGAGCGATTGCAGGTGGAAGATTTCGATGATCTCTGGGACCGCCTGATCGAATCGCAACTGGGCTTGTCCCGTCGGGACTACCTGCACCGCGTCCATTCGCTGTGTTTGAACATCCGCGTGTGGGAGCAACCGATCAGCCTCAGCGACCGGCAGCGCGAAGCCTTCATGGCCGCCGAAATCCGTGCGTCCCAGGCCCGCTTTGAAGGTCCGTTAGTGGTCGTGACCGGCGGATTCCACAGCGGTGCTCTGGCGGCGCGGTTGAGCGGACTGGACTGTCCCGGCAGCACCGACGACGCCCAAGAAAACGGAGCCCGCCGTATCGCCCAGCGGGGGATCGCGCTGACCACGTACTCCTACCAACGACTTGATAACCTGACCGGCTACGACGCGGGCATGCCCAGTCCCGGCTTCTACGAGTACGCGTGGCGGCAGCGACGGGACCGGCGAACCTTCGACCACCAGCCACTGTTGTCGCGCTTGGTCGACGCCCTTCGAGGACGCAAACAAACGCTCAGCACCGCCGATCTGATCGCCGTGGAAACGTCGGCCCAGGCGATTGCCGCCCTGCGCGGCCGACCCCACGTATGGCGGCGCGATCTGCTGGACGCGGTGACCAGTTGCTTGATCAAGGACGAACTGGAATACGGCTGCGCTTCGCCCTTTATCGATGCAGTGCACGAGGTGTTGCGGGGGGAGCGTCGCGGTCGCCTGGCCCAGGGCACACGCCTGCCACCGCTGGTCCGAGACATCCAGGATCAACTGGAGACGTTCGGTCTCCGGCCGGATCAGCGCGGTCGTCAGATCGAACTGGATTTGACTGACCCAGAAGGTCGAAAGCAGAGTCGCTTGCTGCACCGCTTGCGGATTCTAGAGATCCGCGGTTTTTCGCGTCGCGGGGGAACCGATTTTTCCCAACGCGACAACCTGGACCGGCTTTGGGAATTGTGGCAGCTGCGCTGGAGTCCCGAGTTCGAGGCCAGCTGTATCGAAGCGTCGCGCTATGGCACTCGGCTGAGCACCGCCGCGGCGGCTTGTCTGACGCAGCAGGCCGCACAGACCGAACGCGACGCCACTGCGGCCGCCGAACTGTTGATCCTTGCGGCCCAGGCCGGCGTCGAGACATTATCGCAGTCGTTGCTGGAGTCGCTGGAGCGATTGATTCACTCCGAACCGCGGTTCGTGGGGGCCACGTCGTGTCTGGAACACCTGTTGTTTCTGTACTGCTTTGACGAGGCGCTGGGGACGCAGCGTCTGGAAGCGTTGCGGACGTTGGTGCGAGAAACGTTTTCTCGGTCGCTGGCCCTGTGCGAATCGCACGGCCGCCCGGTCTCCGATCCGCGGTCCTTGTTGCGGGGGATGCGGACGATGCGGGAAACGTTCCGCCGCTTGCCGGACGTGCTCGACTGGACGGCCGAAGAGATCGGCGACGTGATCCGGCGGGTTCAGTCCGATGCACACAAACCGCCGCTGCTGCGGGGAGCGGCCGCCGGGATGCTGTGGTCGTTGGGCCAAGCGACGACCGAGAGTGTGCTGGAAGACCTGTTGTTTTTTTCCGATCCCGAACAACTGGGAGATTTCCTGGCCGGTTTGTTCGCGGTCGCTCGCGAACAGGTCCAGCGCCAGCCCGAGCTGCTGCGGGCCATCGATCAACTGTTGTTGGACTATGCCGCAGACGATTTTCAGGCCGCCCTGCCCTCCCTGCGACTGGCGTTCACCTCGTTCACACCCCGAGAGAAACATCACATGCTTTCGACCTTGTTTCAGTCGCTGCAGCCGCACCTGAAACCCTCGGCTGCCCTGGCGACGGCGGATGCCGAGACGGTCCAGGAGGCGGTTGCAATCGAGGAACGTTTGTTCGAAGCCGTCAAGCGATACGGACTGGAGCGCCAGCGATGACGGATCCCCAGCCGCCAGCCGGCCCCGACCCGAGCGAGCCAGCCGACAGAGCCTCTGCCCAAGACCCCTCGCGCCGCCAATCGCGATGGCGGCTGGTGATGGGGCCCGGTAGCGAACAGCTGTGCGGACCGCTGGACGCTCGCGGCCAGCAGCAAGAAGACTGCTTGGCGTTTTTGTACGACCGTGAATATGGCCAGGGGCGTAACGTCCGTCTGCCATCGCAAGGCGGCAGTGGCAGCCTGGACCCCAGTGCCTTGACGATTCCCGACTGGATCAACCAAATCCACGATTTGTTTCCCAAACGCACGATCGAACGCATGGAGCGCGATGCGCTGGAGCGGTACGAGATCGACGAGATGGTTACCAATCCCGAGGTGCTTGCGCGGGCGCAACCGAATCAAACGCTGTTGAAGGCGGTCCTGCGAACCAAGCACCTGATGAACCAGGAAGTGTTGAAAGCCGCCCGGCACCTGGTCGCCCAAGCTGTCGAGGAATTGATGCGGCAGATGGCCCAGGAGGTTCGCAGCGCCTTTCAGGGTTCGGTCGATCGCCGACATCGATCGTTCCTCAAGATCGCCAAGAACTTTGACGTCGCCACCACGCTGCGACGCAATTTAAAACACTACGACCCGCACTCGCGGCGAGTGACCGTGCAGACGCCGTACTTCTTTTCTCGCGTACAGCGACGGGTCGACCGTTGGCAGATGATCATCCTGGTCGACGAGTCGGGCAGCATGATGGACAGCGTGATCCACTCGGCGGTGACCGCGGCCGTGTTCTACAGCATGCGAATGATGAAGGTGCATCTGTGCATCTTCGATACCTCGGTCGTGGACTTGACCGACCGTGTGGTGGACCCGGTCGAGACATTGATGAAGGTCCAGCTGGGCGGCGGCACGGACATCGGCCAGGCCGTCCAGTACGCCTCCACATTGGTCGAGAATCCGCGCCGGACGATTCTCGCGGTGATCACCGATTTTTACGAAGGCGGCTCGACGACGCAGCTGTACACGTCCGCTCGTAAATTGGTCGAAAGTGGCGTGACCTGTTTGGGCTTGGCCGCGCTGGATCAACGCGCGGACCCGACCTACGACGAGCAGGTCGCGGCCCAGCTGGTCAAAATCGGCTGGCACGTCGCCGCGATGACGCCGGGGGAACTGGCCACCTGGGTTGCCGAAAGGATCCGGCGGTGAATCCATGACGCGTCACGATCTGCTGGCCCTCTCCGATGACGACCTGGCGGCGACCACCAACCGGGGAACCGTCAAACGTGCGCGGCGCGAGCTGGAAACCGGCAAACTGACCTGCGAGCTGACGCTGGACGGAGAAACCTTGACGGTGCGTTGGTCCGATCAAACGGTGTGCGTGTTTCCCGCCGGACAAACGATCCACGAAGCTCAGTGCAGCAGCGGCACCTCGGGGATCAGCCGCCACGTGATCCGTTCGGTGTTGGCTTACCAGCGACTGACGCCCCCGGCCGCTGACCCCGAGCCGCCGTTGGCTCCTGCGGGGCCGCCCTCGGCGGGCGGGAAACCTGCCGGGGCAGAGCACCCCCTACCGATGCCCGCCGAGACGCCGGCGGCGACGCCGGCCAACAGCCGCGAGACAAGCGAGCCGGGATCGCTCGGCCGTGTTTGGGATCCGGGGCAAATCGACGACGAAGCACTGGTGGCCTGTTTTGGCAAAGCCGCCGTCAACAAAGCTCGCCGGATCTTCAAGCAAGGCGTGTTGGTGGAACTGAGCCGCGGGCCGAAGCCCACCGCGCGCTTTTTACATGAATCCTGCACCGTGCGGTTTCCCGTGCCCGAAGACGTCCGCTACGCTCGGGCCGACTGCGCCGACGTTGCCTTGGCGGGCTGGGTCTCGATGGCCGTTTGGGGATTTCGCCAGCTGCCGCCGGAACAACGCTCCGCCGTGCTCTCACTGCAACCCCAAACGCTGCCCGTCGATGCGGCCTGTCTGGACGCTGCGGATGCATTATTGGCGGAACTGTTGACCGATGGTCTGGACGGACTGCACCGAAGTTGGCCGTCGCGGTTGGCGCGTGCCGAGCGGGCGGTGCGTGGGCAAGGGCTGGTTTGGCCGGCGGACCTGTTGGCCGAATTGGCCCTGCTGGAAACGCAGTACCGCGACAGTAACGCTCGCTTTGATCCGGCCCTGGTGGTACGAACCGTCGGCGAGTGGACCGCGCGGCGGCGCGCGATCCTTGCCGATACCGGGGCCGCGGCGCAGGTGCTGATCCGCGGCACCAAGTCGGATCGACCTGTCGAGATCAAAGCCGCGCGGTTGATCGGTCTGGGCTTGGGCGTGGTTCCCGGCAAGCGACACACTTCGATCCTGGCCTATTTTCAAAACACTGATACCGGTGCCGTGGCTGCGCTGAAGCGAGGGTTCACCGACACCGATCCACAGCAGGCTCCGACGCCGAAATCGTTTTCCGACCTGGCCGGCGTGCAGCTGCAGCGCGGCGTTTCACTGGAATCCGCCGCCCATGGCCAGTTGCTGCTGGCCGCGGGCAAACGCACTCCGGCCGACGAGCTGGTGTTGCCGCGGGGGCCCAGCAGGATGACGGTGAATCCTCAATCGTTTCGTTGGGAGAACCTCGCCCCGCCCCTGCTGCTGGAATCCTTCCGGCAAGCGATCGAACGCCTGCAGGTGCTTCCTCCGGATTGGCTACTACCGCGTCGCCACACCCAGAACCTGCAGGTCTTAAGCACGGCGGGGGCGGCGGATGTGGGGTTTGATGAGGTCCACCAACGGCTGGTCGCCACGCTGCGGGACGCCGATGGCCAGACGGCGCGATTGGTCCATCCGTATCATCACCGCGGCGCCGTCGCCTTCAGTGCCTTGTCGGAGGTGCTGGGGCGTCAGGGGGCCGCGGTACGGTTTGTCTTCGGTCACGTTTCGCTGCGGCACCGGCAATTGCAGGTCCAGCCGATGACTGTGATTTGCGAAGACGCCGACGGAACGAGGACGGCAGTCTCGGCGTGGACGGGGCGGCGGCAAGACGCCGCGCACGAACCGGCGACGGACCCGACGAGTGAGCGGGCCGAAACGTCCCCCATCACAGCGTTTACCAAGGCGCTGCGGCAGGCCCTCGCCGATGCGGTTCTGATGGGGTTGGAACACGGCGACGTCGCCGCGTGGCAGAGGCTGTACGATGATGCCCGGCGGCTGGGCTTCGTCCGTTTGGCGAGCCCCCTGGGGCGGCTGCTGGACGAAGGGAACGCACGCAGCAATCGGCTGCGCTGGGGGCCGCAGGCAGCGGTCGCCGAAGCGATCGATCTGTGTATGTTCAGCCGCATGCTGGACTGACGCAGTCGCTCGATCCACCGTTGTGCCGACCGATCGGGATGTTAGAGTACCGGGTTTCCGGTCGAATTCTCCTTGATGGAATGGTGTCCAGGTCGGGCACGAAAAACGCGTATGTTGGCAAGTTTTCAAATTTTACTCGGTCTGGTGGCCCTGATCGTCGGCGGCGAATTGCTGGTCCGTGGTGCGTCGGCGATCGCTGCGGCGATGCGGATTTCGCCCTTGGTCATCGGCCTGACCGTCGTGGCCTTCGGCACCAGTGCGCCCGAGCTGGGCGTCAGCTTGCAAGCTGCCTACGCCAATTCGGTCGCCGTAGCCGTGGGCAATGTGATCGGCAGCAACGTGTTCAACGTGTTGTGCGTGTTGGGCTTGGCGGCATTGTTTTCACCGCTGGTCGTGTCCAGCCAATTAATTCGCCTGGACGTGCCGCTGATGATCGGCGCGTCGGTGTTGACGTGGGTGTTGGCCCGCGACGGCGTATTGTCGCGCGGTGATGGTGCGCTGTTGTTTTCCCTGTTAGTGGCCTACTTGGGATTGTGTTTTTTCAACGCGCGGCGCGGCAGGGAACCGGCTGCGGCTGCTGCTGAAGCAGCTCCCACGGCCGCCGAGAAGAACCTGTCGGACGCCGATGCGGAGCTGTCGGCCGACACCGAAGCGGAAGGCGTGGGGGTGTTTGTGGTGGATGAATCACTGGTCACGCCGCCGCCGCCGGAGCGTCTGCCGCTGCAGTTCGTTTGGATCGCTTTGGGGCTGGTCGGACTGGGATTTGGAGCCAAGTGGTTGGTGACCGGCTCGGTCAGTGTCGCCACGTGGTTGGGGGTCAGCGAACTGATCATCGGGTTGACGATCGTTGCGGTGGGAACATCTCTGCCAGAAATCGTGACTTCGGTGGTGGCGACGATTCGCGGACAACGCGATATCGCCGTCGGGAACGTCGTGGGCAGCAACCTGTTTAATCTCGGCTGCGTGCTGGGAATCTCCAGCATGGTCGCTCCCGGCGGCATCCCGGTCGATGCCGAAGCGATCGCCTTTGATTTGCCGGTGATGATCGCCGTCGCCGCGGTCTGCATGCCGATCTTCTTTACCGGCCAACTGATCACGCGATGGGAAGGCATCCTGTTGCTGTCCTACTATGTGGCCTACACGGGGCTGTTGATTTTTACTCAGACCCACCCGTCGATTGCCGAGCAACTGGGGTGGGTGCTGGGATACGTCGTGATTCCGCTGACCGTGCTGACCATCGTCGCCTCGGTGGTGCTTTCGATCCGCAACCCTGCATCGCCGGAAGCGGACCCGCTGCGTTAGGCCGAGCGGGGGCAAGGCCTGGGCCGTCTCGCCTGCCGTCCCCTGAGCCGTTGGGGCGATAGCCGCGTTCCATAACTTGCCGCACGCAAACGTGCGTCGCGACTCAGCCCGCGGCCGCCAACCCGACGATCCAGGCCCCCAGGACGATCAGCAGCGCGGCGACGCCGGTGGTGCGTTGGACGGCGGGCCTGCCCAGCAGGGCCAGCGGGATGAACGTGACCAGCAAGCTGACGACCAGCCCGGCCAAGAAGCCGGTCACGTGAGCCATCACGTCGGTGCGTTCTCCGCCGACGCCGGTCATTGCCAGCAGGACCACGCCGCCGATCAACGGACTCCACCGCCGCAGGGCTCGCTCGCGCCGGGCCGGCCCACGGTTTCGCAGGGCGTGGGCAACCAACAGTCCCAGAGCCGCGAAGACGGCGGTTGAGGCACCGATCGAAGTATGCGTGGCGGGCTGGACCAGGGCATTGGCCAGGTTGCCCAGCGAACCGGCCACCACGATGGTCAACCAAGCGACTCCGCCGCCGAAGGCTCGGCCGGCCAACAGCCCAAACACGCTGCCAAACACCAGATTCGAACCGATGTGGCCGGCGTCCAAGTGCAGCGTCAGCGCGGTCACGATCCGCCACCACTGGCCCGACAGGACTTGCCCCGATTGCATCTGTCCCGCCTCCAGCCACTCCAGGCCGTAGGTGCGGTGGGCGGTGTACAGGGCTACCAGGGCCAGCGTGATCGCATACACCAGCACTCCGGCCGTGGCGCCTTCGAAAGCCGGCAACGGCGCGGTCTGATCGGGCGCCTCGACAGGGTTTTCTTCGTGAAAAGCCCGCAGCTCCGCCCGCGCCCGCGCGGCGTGTTCGTCGCGCACGAACAGCATCCACAGGCCGTCGCGAAACACGACGCGATTGGGAATGCCTACGGAGGTCAGCACCAAGCGCGACTCGGAACACTCCGCCCGCACCGGTGTCTTGACCAGCGTCTCGAAACCCACAGGTGATTCATCCATGCCGCCCATTGTTCCGAGGACGCCTCCCTTTGGCAATCCGCGGATAAATCAAAGGGGCCGGCTTCATTGGTGTCGGTCTCAGGAAAACGAACTCGCTTTCCTCCTCTTGATCGCATAGTCGATCGGGTTGGGGGAGGATTCATTTCACAGGCTGGAAGCCTATGCCACTTAGTTGGCCCGCAGCACGCGATGGTGTTCGGAATCGGCGACCAGGAACCCCAGGGCGGGCCAGAAGGCGATTCCGTGGGGACGTTTCAGCCGATACGTGGCGTCGGCCACCGTACCGCCCATCACCGTCGACACCGTCTGGGCTTTCAAATCGATCCGCCGCACGGCCTGGTTCTCGGTATCCACCACCAGCAGGCGATTCTGGTCGTCGATAGCCAATCCTTTGGGGCCGTTGAAGGTGGCTTGCAGCGGAGGTCCGCCGTCGCCGTCGTACCCTTTTTTGCCGGTCCCGGCGACATGGTGAAGCGTGTTGTCGTGGCGGTCGATCCGCCAGATGCTGTTGCCCTCGCGAAGCGCGATCCAGATCGAATCGGCATCCACGGCCAGGGACCGCGGTCCGAACAACGGGGACTCGGCGGCGTCGGCACCGCTGCGCGGCCAGCCGGGTTTGCCAGTGCCCGAGATGGTTGTCACCGCGCCGGTTTCCAGATCGATCCGGCGCAGGCGATGGTTCAGCGTATCGGCGACCAACAAACCACCGGCATCGTCCAACGCGACGCTGTGCGGCTGGTTAAAACGGACGTCCGAACCGCTGGCTCCCTCGCCGGCAAAGCCCGCCGTGCCGTCGCCGGCCAGCGTACGAACCGTCTGGTCCCGACCGTCGATGACGCGGATGACGTGATTGCGGGTATCGGCCACGTACAAGTTGCCGGCGTCGTCGGCGCGGATCTCGTGCGGCCAGTTGAACCGAGCCTCATCCGCCGGACCTCCATCGCCGCTGTAGCCCATCAGGCCACAGCCGGCGATCCGCTCGATCCGTCGACCGCCCGAATCACTGCGGTAAATGCAGTGGTCATCGACCGTGGTGATGTAGATGTCGCGCTGAGTAATCTCGATCCCAAACGGGTTGCCGAGCGCAACCTCTCGCGGCGGACCGGCTGGCTGGCCTGCGGGATAAGCCGCAGCCGGCGGCGAGCTTTGACCGGTGCCGGCGAAGATCTGGGTCGATGGGGGCTCGGCGGCCCAACCCATCGCGGTCCACAACAAAACAAGGCAAACAGCACTTGGGCGCGGGCGTTGGCGGGGATGCATCGTTGGGCGGCTCGGAGCAAAAGGAGGAGCGTCGGGACTCGGTCTACGAGTTTACCGGCACGCGAGGTGTAAAGTCGTCGTCGGAGGAGAGCGATTGCGCGAACCGGCTGAGTAGTTCGGCCGCGTGGTCGATGTCGGCGGTCGAGATCGTTTCCACCGCCGAGTGCATGTAACGGTTGGGGATCGCGACCAGCCCGGTCGCGACGCCCCCGCCATGGATTTGCAGGACGTTGGCGTCGTTGGGCGTGGCCCGGCCGACGGCCGCCAGTTGGTAGGGAATGTCATGCGCTTCGGCCAATTCGACCAAGCGGCGAACGACTTGCGGATTCATGTTCGGTCCCCGTACGATCACCGGACCGCCACCCAGCCGGATGTCGCCCTGTTGGTTCTTGTCGATCGTGGGACAGTCCGAGGCGTGCGTCACGTCCACCGCGATAGCCACGTCGGGGTTGATCGATCCGGCCGCCGTTTTCGCCCCTCGCAGGCCGATCTCTTCCTGAACGGTCGACACACTGTAAAGGTTACAGGCCAGTGGATCCGCTGCCGTGGCCGCCCGGCGGAAGGCTTCGATCACGGTCCACATGCCCGTGGTATTGTCCATGGCCGGGCCGGCCAGATGGTCGCCCAGCAGCGGACGGTGCCGCAGGTCCAGGGTGATTGGATCGCCGATCCGTACCGTCCGCCGGGCTTCGTCCTGGTCTGCCGCACCGATGTCCAGCCACAACTGTTCCAGCTGGACGACCTCTTTGCGCTCTTCGGGTTTCAGCAGATGAATCGGTTTGCGGCTGATCACGGCCGCCACCGGACCGTTGTCGGTCCAGATCGTCATCGCTTGTCCGACCAATTGCTGCGGGTCCCAGCCGCCGATCGTGTTGGCGTAGACGAATCCCGTTTCGTCGACGTAGGAAACCAACATACCGATCTGGTCGCAGTGGCCGGCATACATCAATCGCGGGCCGTCGCAGGAGGGACTGCGCGCGATCACGTTGCCATGGACGTCGGTGCGGACGTCGGCCGCATGCGGCGCGATGTACTCACGCACCACCGCTTGCACGCGTTCCTCGTACCCGGAGGGGCTGGGCGTGGACAAAGCGGCCATCAAGAACTGTCGAGCGGAATCATCGATCGTCATCTATTTCACTTCCTTGTGGAGTCTCGGGCGAGCCCTGGCTTTGCCCCAGCAACCGCTGGGCTTCGTCCAACAAAAAACCGGGCTGCATGAAGGGTTCGTAGCCGATGTCCTGCCAGCGAACGCGGCCTTCGCCATCGATCAAAAACGTGCCGTGCAAAGGCTGGTTCTCGAAATCGTCGAACGCGCGATACGCCTTGAAGGTTTGCAGGTCGGTGTCGGAGGTGATCGTAAAGGGCAACGGGTCCCCATCATATAACTCGACCCCCTGTTTCAGATCCTCTCGGCCCGCGCTGCTGACCGCCAGGATCTCGATGCCTGCCTGAGCGTATTTCTCGGCGTAGGGCGCAAAATCCTGCAGCTGTTCGGCACAGTGCAGACAACCGAATCCGAGGTAGAAGATCACCACCAGCGGACGACCGCGGTAGTCGTCCAAGGTGTGGACATCGCCCTGGGCGTCGACCAATTTCCAGGACGGTGCCGGGCTGGGTTGCCAGCGAAACGGGCCCAACGAGTCCAGTTCCGGTCGCTGGCCCAAGTCCTCACGCAGGCGGGCCGTCTGGCGCCAGTCGCCTTGGTAGCCCAGGCGGGCGGCGATCCGGTCCAGCCGCTGGAAGACCGGGGCCTGTAGATCGATCGACGACGAGATCTCGCGCAGCTGGTCGAAGCTTTCTCGGGCGGCCGACCAGTCGCCGCTGTGGTAATGCAGTTCGGTCAGATAGGCCAGCGGCAGCACCTCGTTCTTGTTGCGTTTGACTTCCTTCTCGGCCGCTTCGATCGCGGCGGCCGGATCCCCGCTCATCAACCGTGCGCGAGCGACCAACAGCGGGCTGACGTTGCGACCCGCTTTCTCCAGATGCGGCAGGGCGGCGTCGTAGTCATCCCGAGCCAGATGTTGGAACGCTTCGACCTGGGCGAGCGCTTTTTCCAGATTGCCGATCGGCGTCTTGAACGGTTTGCCGGCATCGCCGCGAGCTTTCTCGAGTTTTTTCTTCTGTTCCGCCGTCAACGCGGCTCCGTCCACCTTCGCGTCCGCTTCGGTCTCCTTCGCGTCCGCTTCGGTCTCCTTCGCGTCCGCTTCGGCGTCGGTCTCCGCTGGAGCAAAACCTGCTCGGGTTTTGGCTTCGGCTTGCTCCACGGCTTCGTCCCGTTCGGCTTGCTTGTCGCCCAGCCGCTGCCGCAGGTCTTCCAGGATGGTTCGTCCACCGGCGGCGTCGCCGGTCATGAAGCGGGCGGAACCGAGCAGACGCAGGCGGTCGACTTGTTCTTTCTCTCGGTCGGTGGGTTCGAGGTACGGCTGGGTGCACAGCTCCACCGCTTCGTCCCACAATTCGTACTGGTTCAGCACTTCGGTCAACCGCAGGCGGCCGTAGTAGGCGCTGCCGCGTTTATCCAGGGTGTTGTATTTGGGATGCTGGGGCAATTCGATCATGTTCTTGGCCAGATCCACCGCATCACGGACGCGGCCGACGTGGACCAGATTGCGGATCAACCACTCGTTGTTGTGCGCAAAGTTGTGGATCTGATCGGGCAGCACGCGATCGCGCATCATGTGGGCGTGGTCGACGCGGGCGGAGGCTTCCTGTTGCCAAACGGCGTCGTCGTAGCGTTTCAGGCGGGAATAGATGTGGCCGGGCATGTGCCACATGTGGGCGATCGCTGGCGCCGACTCGCCGCACAGCGCTGCCGAGCGCAGGGCCAGTTCGGGTTTCTTGTGATCCCAGTGATGGATGCGGAAGTGATGCGCGGGATGCAGCGGTTGGGCGGCAAAGATTCGGTCCATCAACGCATCGACCGCCAGGTAGCTGGGGTTGGGCAATTCGCCGCGGTTTTCGTACAGCTGTAGAGCCAACAGCGCGAGCGCTTCGACATCCTCGGGATACTCCAGCGCGATTCCCTCGAGCGCCTTGGTATACTTTTCGGCTCGCTGCTTTTTTTGTTCGGCGTCGAGCGACTTTTCGGCCGACTCGTCGTCGCCATCGCCTTCGGGTTTCGCCGCGTCTTCGGAGGCATCCTGTTTCTCGGCCACCGCGTCGCCCTTGGCGGGTTTGCGGCCGAAGTTCAGATAGGCGTCAAGGGCTTCGATATACATCTGCTCGCGCCGGCTGGCCGAGTCTTTCCGCGCGGTGGCTTCGGCGATAAAGCCGCGGGCACGTTCGGGCGCCTTGTGGGTGGCCAGGGCCGCTCCCCAGTAGGCGATCGCGCACTGCGGATCCAGCTGAGCCGCATGGCGGAAGGAGCGTTCGGCTTCCAGGTACCAGAACCCGTACAGCTGGCCGAGCCCCTGTTCGATAAAGGGACGCACCTGAGGATTGTCGCTGGTCACGGGGAAGGAAACTTCGCCGGTTCCGCCCATCAAATAGGCGGCTTGGCGGGGACCTTCGTTCAGGAATTCGCCGTGGTAGGAATGACCGGCCAGGATCTCGTCTTCGGCGTCGATCCGGTCGTCTTCCGTCGCCTGGTCGGTCGAGCGGTCCTGGGCTACCCCGGTCGCCGCGACCGATTGGTCGGCGGCCGCCGCCGGCGGAAGAGCAACGAACGATCCGGGCAACCAAACCAACACAAGAAAGACTCGAAAGTCCATGTGGCGTCATCCAGCGAGAGGAAGGAAGGAAAGGCGGGAGGTCGAGGAGTGGTCAAAGTAAGGCTGGATTGGGCAGATTGCAAGCGAAAGCCTCCGCGACGCCCCCGCTTTCCGGTGCCCCGGTGACCGGTTTGCCGGTCGATCCGGTCGGTTCGGCGAGGAAGAAGGCGGCGCTCGAAACGGGTTGGTCCGGCCGGTACAAACGTCGACATGTCGGCGAAGAAGCCTGGACAAGTGAGCCGAAAAGGCTCGAAACCGCGTTTTTTTTGCAAATGTTTGCCGATATTCTCGCTTGTCGACTCATTCTGCCGAGGGGATTCGGTATGGTGAGGGAGCGAAGGTAGCGAAGCGTCTCGGCGCGGGGCTACGTAGGCGGTGTGGGTCGGCCGGGAGCGTTTCCTGGGCGGGACTACCGCAAAACTGTTAGATAGAGTGATTGGACGAGAGAGATGGCAGAAGGCAAAATCAAGCGGCTGACGGACAAAGGTTTCGGATTCATTGCCACGGAATCCGGCACCGACATGTTCTTCCATTGTTCGAACTTGGAAGGCGTCAGCTACGAAGAGTTGCGCGAGGGGCAACGAGTGGAGTACAGCATCGGACAGGGGCCCAAGGGACCGCGAGCTGAGAATGTGCAGGTCCTGGAAGACTGATCCATAACGGCGGACGTGGACGGACCGGTCGCGGTCTGACACGCTGACCTTGCAACAGCACCAAGCGCAGGCTGCGTTTGGTGCTGATTTTTTTTGATAGACCCGCGGCCGGTGCGAGTACAGGGGGGGCGCAGACGTGCTGTCAGCCCACCGCAGCAAACCCGGCCAACATCCGCAGGTAGCTCGACGGTAGGCCGTGCTCGCGAGCTCCGGTCATCACATGATCGAAGTACCACGGCGCGGGAACCAGCGACGTGTCGATGGCCTGCGGCATGGCTTCGTACAAACGGGTGTGGAGCACTTTCTGGTTGGCCTGGACGCGGACCTCGACCAGGTCGTAGCCGCAGCCCAGCGATTCGCAGCGGTCCAGCGTTTCCTTTTCGGCCAGATCACAACGGTAGACGACGCCCCACAATAGGTCGGTAGGGTTTCCGGTAAAATAAGCGTCGGCCTTGGCGGTTCCGTCGCGGCCGCGTTTGTGGAACCGCAGGGCGCGGCCCCGGATGTAACCCACGGCGATCGGGATCGCGCTGGGACAGCGGGCGCGGAGACGGGCCGTGGAAAGATTCGAGCCGTACGCAAAGTGATCAAACGTGTTCATGGGAATACCCTACCAGAACCGCCGCTTGAGCTTCCATGCCCATTTGCGGTGAACTTGGTCGTGTGGGCCGCCGTCTAAGCCCACGCAGGGTCGGCCGCGGCGAGTGCTTCGGTGCCGACTGCGATTTGAATCCATCCAGAGAAATAAATATGTCCGCTGCGGTACCTACGAAGTTGATTCCCACCGGCGAAGCCACCGCGATCCTGCCAACCGGGTCGACGTCGCCGATCACGGTGATCGGAACGCCCAAAATCCGGGAGACCTTCGACGAGACCTGCTTGCAGCAGGCGATCAATTCGCGGCTGGCTCCCGGCGTGACGGACGTGGTGCTCAATCCCGACGCACACCTCGGCTACGGCGCGCCGGTGGGCTGTGTGATGGTCTCGCCCACGCACATCTATCCGGGGCCGGTGGGCGTGGACATCAAGTGTTCGATGAGTCTGTTGCAGTTGGACCTGCCGGAGGAGGCCGTGGAGGACCGCCGCACTCGCCGCGAGTTGATCTCGGCGATCTGTCAGCGTACGCCCACTGGCCCCGGACGCGGCCAGCGAACCGTCAAGAAGTCCCGCCCGGTGGACCGAGCGTTGGGGCAACAGGTCGTCGTCGAGGGAGCTAGCGAGGACGTGTGCCGGCAACTGGGGATTCCACCGGAGTGGGCCGAGCGCTGCGAGGACGCGGCCCATCGGGGACACGACGATACCCACGACGCATTGGCCCTGCGTTTGGAACGCTTGCTGGACGAGCACGCCCTGGCCAAGTTCACCGAGAAGGTCACCCAGCTGGGTTCTTACGGTGGCGGCAATCACTTTGGCGAATGCGAGGTGGTCGCGATCGAGGACGATCCGCGGGCTCGCAGCGTCGCCCAAACATTTGGGCTCCGCGATCGCCATGTGGCGTTCCTCTCGCACTGCGGATCCCGCGGGTTGGGCCATCAATTGGCTTCCGGCCAGTTCCGCGGCTTGCAGGACAAGTTTGCCCGCTGGCACATCCCATTGCCGGCGGGCGACCCGCAGTTGGTCTACGCGCCGTTGGGCAGTGACGAAGCCAACGCGTATTTGGATGACATGGCGCTGGCGGCGAACTTTGCCACGGTGAATCACCTGTTGATCAACGCCCTGGTCCTGGAAGCGTTTCAGGAGGTGATTCCCGGAACCACCGGATCGTTGGTGTACTTCATCAGCCACAACATCGCCCGCCGCGAAGTCATCGACCAACGGCCGGCGTGGGTGCACCGCAAGGGAGCCACGCGAGCCTATCCCGGTGGGCATCACGCCCTCCGCGACACGCCGTTTGCCCAGAGCGGCCACCCCATCTTGTTGCCGGGAAACCCACGGGACGGTTCGGCCGTGATGGTCGCCGACAAAGACGCTCGGCAGGCCTGCTACAGCGTCAACCACGGCGCGGGCCGCGTGCTCGGGCGGCGTCACGCCAAGCGGGTTCTGGATCAACAGGCGATCGATGCGGAACTGGACCAGCACGATATCCTGAGCAATTGTCGCCGCTACCCGATGGACGAAGCTCCCGCCGCTTACAAGGACTTCAACGAAGTGCTGCGTTCGGTGAAGGACGCCGGACTGGCCAGCGAAGTCGCTCGCCTTCGGGCTCGCTTCGTCATCAAGGACGCCAGCGCGGCCGACGACTGAGCGCCCCTCCAGCGGACGGTCGACGATCGCCCTGGCGCGCGCGCTCCGGCCCCCTCGCGGCACCGCCGCTCAACCCTCTCCGCCCGCGCTTTGCTGGACGCGTGCTTGATGTTCGCGTTGCCGCTGCAGCTCCGCGGCGGTAACTTCGTCCACCACGTCGTCGTCCCCCCGCTTGCCTTCGATGCGGTGCGACAGTTTGCCCAGCCCGATCAGCGTGATCATGGTGAAGGTCAGCGTGATCGCAGCCATCTCGTACCACCCGATTCCGCACACGATTCCGATGGCGCCGGAGAGCCAAACCGTGGCGGCCGTGGTCACTCCGCGAACCGAACGGCCCGACTGGATGATCGAACCGGCGCCCAAAAATCCGATCCCCCCGACGATCCCGGCGACCACGCGGATCGGATCGTAGTTGGCTTCCGGGTAACGTTCGACCAGCAGCAGAGCCGACATGGTAAAGACGCAGGACCCCAGTGCGACCAGCGTCTGCGTGCGCAAACCCGCGGCCCGGCCTCGCCGTTCGCGATTTAGGCCCAGCATCGCCCCGCAAACGATCGCTAACAGCGGTTTGACGAACATCCCGACGTCGAAGTTGAGGTTTTTGAGAATTTCCGACATGGGTGGATTCCTGGAAGCTTGGTCTGGCCAGCGGGTGCCCCGCTTGCCGAGGTTCGCATGAGGTTACAAACTCATGGGTTACCCGCAACAGTACGGGCCGCCCGCGTCCGTCTCAGGCTCCCGACCGTTCGGGCCGGTCGACACCCGTGCGGGCCGGTCGAAACCGTTCGGGCCGGTCGAAACCGTTCGGGCCGGTCGGCCGGGGGCGGCTGAGCATCTGGGGGACGGCTGCACCGAGTCGCCCGCGGTAGGCGGGCAGCAGTGGTTGATGATAGAAAACCGGCCGCCGCCGAGCGAGGCCGCCGACGAACGATCCTTTCCGAAAAGTAAACCTACGACGGAACAACTTGGACGCAACGACATGAGCGGATACGAGAGAGAGCTGGAACACTTCATGGACGGGCTGCGGAAGCTGAATCCGCATGAGGATGAGTTTCATCAGGCCGTGGAAGAAGTGGCGAGTTCCGTGATGCCGTGGTACCTGCAGCACGAGGACTTTCGCAAAGCTCAGATCCTGGAACGGTTGACCGAACCGGACCGGATCGTGATCTTTCGCGTCAGTTGGGAGACCGATCACGGCGAAATCCGAGCCAACCGAGCTTGGCGGGTGCAGTTCAACCACTCGCTCGGACCCTATAAGGGCGGCATGCGATTCGATCCTTCGGTGACGCAGAGCACGCTGAAGTTCCTGGCCTTTGAACAGATCTTCAAGAACAGTCTGACCGGCTTGCCCATGGGCGGTGCCAAGGGAGGCTCCAACTTCAACCCCAAGGGCAAGAGCGAACGTGAGGTGATGCGTTTCTGCCAGTCCTTGATGACCGAACTGCATCGCCACATCGGCGAAGACGTGGACGTACCGGCCGGTGACATCGGTGTCGGCGCCCGAGAGATCAGTTACCTGTTCGGTCAGTACATGCGGCTGGAAAACCGCTGGAGCGGCGTGTTGACCGGCAAGGGCTTGGCTTCCGGCGGCAGCGCCATCCGCACCGAAGCCACCGGGTACGGCTGTGTGTATTTCTGCGAACACGTGCTGAACGAACACGGCGAAGGCCTGGAGGGCAAACTGGTGTCGATCAGCGGCAGCGGCAACGTAGCCCTGTACGCCGCCCAGAAGGCCATGATCAAGCGGGCCAAGGTGGTCACGATGAGCGATTCGGCCGGATTCGTTTGGATCCCCGCCGGCATGCAGCAGGAGCACTGGGAATTCCTGAAAGATCTGAAGGAGAACCGCCGGGGGCGAATCGGTGAGATGGCCGACCGCTTTGATGGTGTCGACTACTACGATGGCAAAAAACCGTGGCACGTCGAATGCGACGTGGCCATGCCCTGCGCCACCCAGAATGAACTCGATGGCGAGGATGCCAAGGCGCTTGTCGGGCATGGTGTGCTGGCCGTGTGCGAAGGGGCCAATATGCCGACGACGCGTGAGGCCGCCGAGGTCTTTCGCAAACACGGCGTCCTGCACGTGCCCGGCAAAGCGTCCAATGCCGGGGGCGTCGCGGTCAGCGGCTTGGAACAGAGCCAGAATGCGATGCGGGTCAGTTGGTCGCGGGAAAAAGTCGATCACCGCTTGCAAGCCATCATGACCGAGATCCATGACCGCTGCGTCGAGTTCGGTAAACGCAACGGACGCGTCAATTACATGGACGGAGCCAACCTCGCGGGCTTTGAAAAGGTCGCCAAGGCGATGCTGGCCTACGGCGTGGTTTAAGCGATCCAGCGGATGGCTTGACTTCGCCTGCGCCGCGTCCTTTCTGTTTATGCAATACGTCAGCGCGCCTCGTCGCTTCGCAGTTGATAACAAAGCATCTGCGGGCCGTCGCGGAGGAACAATCGTCCGCCGGCGATCACCGGATGGGCCCAGGCCTTGCCGCCGCTGCGCTCGGGCTGCATAAACCGTCCCCGCTCGCGGTACTTTTTCGGCGAAGCTTCGACGAGCGCGACTTCGCCGTCTTCGCCGCGGACGTACAAGTGACCGTCGGCGTAGGAGATCGAACCCTTGCCGACGCAGCGGTCCTGCCAGCGGATCCGGCCGCTTTCCCAGTCGACGCACAGCAGTACGCTGTCGTTGGTGCCGTACAGATGCCCCTGGTGCAAAACAAATCCGCCGTGGTGGCTTTGCATCTTGTTGACGAAATACTTTTCCTGCACATTCCACTGCCGTCCGCGGCGCACGATCTCCGCTCGGCCTCCGCCGGTCCCATAGCCGCTGGCCGCAAACACGCTGCCGTCCTGGACCACGGGCGTCGAACAGTTGGCCGTGCCGTTGGCCGGTGCGTCGTAGTGCCACAGCGGCGAACCGTCCTTGGCGTTCGCGCCGACGACTCCGCCATGCAGGAAGGCGATCACGTGCCGCGTGCCGGCAAACGAACCCAACACACAGGACGCGTACCCGGCTTGGACGTAATCCTCGCTGGCTTGACCCAGGGCTGGTCCCACCGCACTGCTCCACACCAAGCGGCCGTTGTTCTTGTTCAACGCGACCAGCGTTTGCCGTGGGCCGCCCGGCGTGCAGATCAGATTGGTGCCATCGATCAACGGCGATTCGGCGTAATCCCAGTGACCTCGCTGGCCGCCGAAGTCCTGTTGCAGGTTGGCCGACCAGAGACGTTGTCCGCTGCTCCGCTGCACACTCACCAGCGTCCCGTCGCTGCCCAACGCAAATACTCGGTCGCCGTCCACCGTGGGCGTGCTTCGCGGACCCGGGTATCCGCCGCCACCGGCCTTCGCACCCAGCGGCGATTCCCACAACAGCCGACCATCGTCGACGGCCATCGCAAACAGGTACTCTCCCTCGTCCCGCGTGCCCAGAACATAAAGCACCGCTTCGACGACCGCCGGCGCGGAGTAGCCCTGACCCAGTCCATCGACCGACCACAACAGCGGTGGTCCCGCCTCGGGCCACCGCTGGAGCAATCCCGTGGCCGGGCTCTTGCCGTCACGCTGTGGACCTCGCCACTGCGGCCAGTGTTCGGCGGAAGCGGATGAGGCCCGCGCAGACGCGTCAGCGGTAGGCGTTTGGTCGGCATCGGCGGCGGCAGCGGACGGCGGAGCGGACGGCGGAGCGGTCGCAGCGGTTTGTCGCGTGCGTAGGTAACGCTGGTCGGCGGCCGACAGGCGATCCAGCGCGAACGTCACCTGTTTGCCCGAGTCTTCACGCTGCAGTCGCACGTGCGTCGCATTGGCCTGGATCACCTTCAGTCGTACGCCGCTGCGTTTACCATCCGCCGTCGTCCAGTACCGATACGGTGCGTCGGTTTGCTTCGCGGACAGCGACCCAGCGAAGGCTCCCCAGAGCAGGCACAGCAGCAGAAAGACCGTCCGGGGCGGCACCGCCTGGCGCCAAACGTGCGTCGAGAAAAGCATGGGGGCACTCACCGCGAAAAGGAAAAGAGAACTTGCTATGGTAACCGAAAGCAACAGGCCGCACGGGATGCACCGTCGCCGCGTGGCCAAAGGTCAAAGGTCAAAGGTCAAAGGTCAAAGGTCAAAGGTCAAAGGTAGAAGGTAGAAGGTAAAAATTATTCGCGGGTATCGGCGGGAGACAGTAACCCGTCCCGTTCAAGCAACGCCAACATCCCCGCGACCCGTTCGGGGTGCCGGGCGGACACGTCGGTTTCTTCCCCCAGATCTGTGTCCAGATCGTACAGTCGCCAGTCTTGCGCCACGTCGCGCTCTGGACGCTGTTTGCCCGCCTTGGATGACTTGGCTTTGCGGCCCGGTTTGGATTGGTTGCGATACTGGACCAGTTTCCAAGGTCCCTGACGCATACCCACCGCCGTGGCGCCTTCGCTGCTGGCCCAGTACAGATACTCGTGGGTGGCCTGTTGATCGGTGCGACCCAGCAAAGTGGGCACGTAGGAAATCCCGTCGATGTCGTCGGGCGGCGTCGCTCCGGCCAACTCGCACGCCGTGGGCAGAAAGTCCCAGGCGGCCGAAGGATGATCCGACTGGCGACCCGGAGCGATCGTTCCCGGCCAATAGGCTAGCAGCGGAACGCGGATGCCGCCGTCATGCATCGACCGTTTGTAGCCCTTCAGCGGTCCATTGGAATCAAAGAACTCATAGGTGTGCCCGGCCTCGTTGTGTGGTCCGTTGTCGGACGTGAAGAGGACCAGGGTGCGGCGATCGATCTGCAGCTCCGCCAGCAGATCCAGCATACGGCCGACATCGGTGTCCATCTTTTCGACCATCGCGGCGTAACCCTTCTCCGCTTCGGGCCAATCACGCTGGGCATAGCGACCCAGATCCGGGACCTCCATGCCGTTGCCCAGGACGCGTCCCGCTTCGTTGTTGGCATGGGGGATCGTCCAGTGCACGTGCAACAGGAAGGGTTCTTGGTGGGAATCGCGGATGAAGTCCAGGGCCGCATCGGTGATCACATCGTGGGAATAGGTCTGACGGACGACGCTGACCCGGCCTCGAGCTCGCGGGTTGTCTTGCATCAAGACGTTTCCGGCCAGCGGGACTCGCGTGCGGTTGCGCCACAGGAAAGTTGGATAGTAGTTGTGAGCATTGCTCTGGTTCAGATACCCGAACCAAAAATCGAAACCGTTGTTGTTGGGGTGGCCGGCGTTGTGAATGTCCGCAGCGGATTCCACATTGCCCAGCGCCCACTTGCCCACGCCGCCGGTCGCATAGCCGGCTTGCTGAAGGCGCCGCGCGACGGTCGCTTCGTTACCGCTCAGGTTCCGCGACCGATTGCCGATCAGGCCCGTGTGGCCCACATGTTTGCCGGTCCACAAGGACAATCGCGAGGGACGGCAAACCGTGTGTCCGGCGTAATGGTCGGTGAACCGAAGGCCCTCGCGAGCCATGCGATCGAGTCGCGGCGTGTGGATCATCTGTTGGCCGTAACAGCCAAGGTCTCCGTAACCCAGGTCGTCGGCCATGATATAGATGATGTTCGGTCGCTGCGGCGATGATTGCGGTTTCGCCGACGCCTGCGCCTGCGGCGAAGAAGACTGTGCGAAGGCCGGACCGACCGGCAGGATCGCAGCGAAAAAAAAGATGTTCAACAGTTGACGAATCATCGGTGCCCAGCGGGGGTAGCAAGGGAGAGGACGCTTAACGGGTCATCATTGTAACGAACCCCGAAGCGGCCCTCGCCAGGTGTGATCGTTCCGCGGGAAGCGAAGAGGCGGAACCACCCGCCGCAGAGCCGGCTCTCGGCACAGCGTTTGCACCTCTATACAAGCATACTCCGCGTGGTTCACGCCGACGCTTTTACCGTCTATCCGCCTGCTAGCGAGGATTTAGATATGTCTAATGACTGGTTGCAAAACGAATGGAACGATCTGTGCCGCCGTTTGGAAACGTGCGCCGAAAAGCATCTCGAGGAGGGAAAGGGAGGTGCGACCATCAAGTCGGATACCGAGCAGTTCTGCGGACAAGATCCTCCGGGGGACTATCCCGAACTGCTGCACCGCGTGCGGCAGGTGGCTCAACTGGCCGTCCGTTGGCGCGATGGGGACGACGTCAGCAGTGCTTCCGGTACCGCGGCCGCGGGTAACGAAGACCGCCCCGCCCAGCAGCCTGCGGGCCAACAGCCGACCGGCCAGCAACCCACCGGTGAAACCTTCGATCCGGCTCATGGCGTGGTCGATCAGGTCGACGAAGCCAGCAGTGAGTCCTTTCCGGCCAGCGACCCACCCGCCTTCACGCGGTGATTCTCGGCTGAGGACCGCCGAGCTACTCTGGACTTTCCTCGGGGAGGTCCAGCTGGATTCGCGGTACGTTCCATTTCGGGGCCCCGCTGACTCGTCGCCTGGTGCGTGTTCGGGGGCTCCATTTCTTACGGATCGCTTTGGCGCGTTTGCGGATCTCCTTCGGCGTCGGGCTCGGTACCCCTTTCTCCTGGTCGCCTTCGTCTGAAAAACCGTCAGGTCTGGCAATCATGCAGACTCTCCCTCCGTATATAGACGCTGCCACGCAAGGTTTGCGATCGCTGTTTTAGCCAGCACGCGGTGGCAGGATAAGAACGAATGCCGTTTGCAGTATTCGGCGTCGGTGGTACTACTAACGCAAGCCCCATGCCGCTTAGTAATAACCGCCGTCGCGACGTAGAGATCACCGCAAAACGCTGGTAAAATTTGTTTTCAGCGTGTTTCCCGCCCTCCGTGATCGGCGGCTGTCGGCGGGGCAAAATGCCTCGACGGGGCTAATTGCCCCCTGACGTGCTTCCCCGATGCGCTGTGCCCCCCTGACGTGCTGTGCCCCCCGATGAGGACCGTCAATCATGAACAAGGATGCTCGACCGCTGCGTGACTTGGACGAGTGGGAGGAGGATCTGCTCCGACGCTATCCCGACCCATCGGCCGCAGGTGATCGCCAAGCGGGTGAAGCGCCCGTGGCGGAGGCGATCGCAGCGGGCGGCGGGGGGAAACAGACCGGCGCGTTTCGCGACTACGGCGATTCTGCCCCCGCCCGGGTGAGGGACTTCTATCGTTTGAATCATCGCTACCAGACAGTCGATTTTGTGCGGCAGCAGCGTCGCAAGTACCTAGCTCTCGAACAACGTCGGATGAGCGTCTGGGAGGCGTTGGAGTTTCTCAACACGTTGGTCGATGAGAGCGATCCGGATACCGAACTATCGCAGATCGAACACCTCTTGCAGACCGCCGAAGCGATTCGGGCGGACGGCCATCCGCGGTGGTTCATTCTGACCGGATTGATTCACGATCTGGGCAAGATCCTGTGCCTGTTTGGCGAACCGCAGTGGGCCGTCGTGGGCGACACGTTTCCGGTGGGCTGTGCCTTCAGCGACCGAGTGGTATTTGCCGAGTTCTTTCGCGAAAACCCAGACTGGAACGACTCGCGTTACCGCAGTGAATGCGGGATCTATTCGCCGGCCGGCGGACTGGACCAGGTGCTGATGTCCTGGGGACACGACGAGTACTTGTACCACGTGGTTCGCGACCACCTACCCGACGAAGCTCTGTACATGATCCGCTACCACTCGTTCTACGCGGCCCACCGCGAAGGGGCCTATCGTCATTTGATGGACGAGCGTGACGAGCGGCTGTTTCGGTGGGTGCGAGCTTTCAATCCCTATGACCTGTATACCAAGAGTCACCGAGCGCCCGACGTGGCGGGCCTGCGCCCTTACTACCAGGAATTGATCGACGAGTTCTTTCCCCAGGAACTGTGTTGGTAGGTCAGGGTTCCAGGTCCGCGACGATCTGGCAGTAAGCGTCATAGCGCCGCGCGTCGATGCGGCCGTCGGCCACCGCGTCCTTGACCGCGCAGTCGTGTTCATTGATGTGCCGACAATCGGGAAAACGGCACCCATCGACGTAGGGTCGCAAATCGCGCATCAACCCGCCGACTTCGCTGGCCGTAATGTCCCACAGTTGAAACTGGCGGATTCCCGGGGTGTCGACCACAAAACCGCCACACTCCAGCGGAATTAATTGGGCGGCGGTTGTGGTGTGTTTGCCCTTGTCGTTCTCGTGGCTGACCTGACCGACGCGCAGGCCCAGTCCCGGTTCGATCGCGTTCAGCAGACTGCTTTTGCCCACGCCGCTCTGGCCGGCCACGACGGTCTGGCTGTTTTGAACCAGTGCCTGCAAGAAGTCGATTCCCTGGCCGGTTTCGGCCGACGTCAGCAGCGCTCGATAACCCAGTTGGGCATACACGCCCAGCATCGGCTGGAGGACCGCGGTATCGACCAGGTCGGCCTTGTTGATGCAGACCACCGGTTGAATGTCGAACTGTTCGGCGGTCAGCAGAAAGCGATCGATCAAGTTGGGTTTCAGCGCCGGCTGGACGGCGCTGGCAACGATCAACAGGTAATCGCAGTTCGCCACGATCACGTGCTGGCGGCCCTTGCTGGTGCGAGACAGTTGGGTGCGACGAGGTTCGATGCGTTCGATCATCCCCGCACTCTCGCCATCGGTCCGGATGGCCACCCGGTCGCCGGCGACGACCACGTGTCGCTGGTCGGTCGAAAGCGATTTGAGCAATTGCCGCACGGCGCATTCGACCACCTGGCCCTGGTCGGTCATGACTCGGCTTTGCAACCCATGGACGCTCAGCACGCGTCCCATCACCAGCGACTCGTCCACGTCCAGGTGAACGTTCAGGCCGGCCGCGTCTTCGGGTGCGGCGGTGGCACCGATGATGGTGCGGTGGCGTGTCAGTTCGCCTTTGCCACTGACGCGTTCGTTCTGCACCAGGTCTTCGATGGAATGCCCATCGCCCTGTTTAAACTCACGCGTCAGATCGCTGTTACGAACCCGACCCTGATGCTTCTTGCGAAACTCCGCGCGGACCTTACGCTGGTCCTTGCCTCGCTTCTTGCCAGCCATCAGTGCCCTGCGTCTTCGCGGTTGACGGCCGGGTCTTCGCGATTGACGGCCGGGTCTTCACGATTGACGGCCGGGCCCGGACTGTGTTCCGAGGCGCTTTCGGGCGCCAACACGGTTTCGGGCTTCACTTTGCCATTTTCTTCGCGCTGGCGAGCTTGAATGGACAGACCAAGGATCTCGGTCAATTCCGCTTCGCTCAATTCTTCGCGTTCCAGCAGCGCCCGTGAGACGGCTTCGAGTTGATCGCGGTGTTTGGTCAGCAGATCCTGTGCGGCCTTGTCGGCTTCGGTCAAGATCTTGTGGACTTCCTCGTCGATCATTTCCTGCGTGTGTTCACTGAACGTTCGGGACTTGTGCATCTCGCGGCCCAGGAACGGATCGTCGTCGGACATCTTGTAACTGACCGGCCCCAGTTTCTCGCTCATCCCCCAGTGGGTCACCATCCGGCGGGCGATATTACTGGCGCGTTCCAGATCGTTTTCCGCTCCCACGGTCATCTCGCCGTAGACCAACTGTTCGGCCGCTCGGCCGCCCAGCAGGACGATCAATTGGTGCTCCAGTTCGTGCTTGGAGATACTCAGCCGATCCTCCGACGGGATGTACTGGGTGACGCCCAGGGCACGGCCGCGAGGGATAATCGTCACCTTGTGGACGATGTTCGCGCCGTCCAGATGCCACGCCGTCAGGGTGTGGCCGGCTTCGTGGTAGGCGGTTTTTTCTTTCTCCGATTCCTGCAGTACCTCTTCGCGCTTGGCACCCATCAGGATCTTGTCACGAGCGTATTCGAAATCGCTCATGTCCACGGCTTTCTTGTTGCCACGGGCGGCCCACAGGGCGGCTTCGTTGACCATGTTGCGGATATCGGCGCCGGTCAGACCCACCGTCCCGGCCGCCAAGCGATGCAGGTCGACATCCTCGGCCAACGGGACGTCGCGAACGTGGACCTTGAAGATCTCTTCGCGGCCTTTCAGGGTGGGGCGGCCCACGGTGACGTGCCGGTCGAAACGGCCGGGGCGCAGCAGGGCCGGGTCCAGGACGTCCGGACGGTTGGTCGCGGCGATCACGATCACTGCCTGGCTGGGGCTGAAACCGTCCATCTCGCTGAGGATCTGGTTCAGGGTCTGTTCCCGTTCGTCGTGCCCGCCACCGAGGCCGGCGCCACGCTGGCGACCCACCGCATCGATTTCGTCGATGAAGATAATCGCCGGACTGGATTCCTTGGCCGTGCGGAACAGATCGCGGACGCGGCTGGCACCGACGCCGACGAACATCTGGATGAATTCCGAACCGTTAACCGAAAAATAGGGCACTTCGGCCTCGCCTGCGACCGCGCGAGCCAAGAGGGTCTTGCCCGTTCCCGGCGGACCATTCAGCAGCACACCCTTGGGAACGCGGCCGCCGAGTTTCTGGAATTTCTCGGGGCTTTTGAGGAAGTCGACGATTTCCTGCAGGTCCGCTTTGACGCCTTCCAGGCCGGCCACGTCCTTAAAGGTGATGGCCTGTTCGGATTTCTCAAACCGTTTGGCGGGACTTTTGCTGAAGCCCGACAGGAAACCGCCTCCCATCATCTCGCCGCGACTACGCCGCAGGGTGTAGATGAAAAAGCCGATGATCACCAGCGGCAACGCCAGGATCATGATGAACGAGAGGATGTCGTAGGTGTTGTCCTTGGGGATCCCCTCGACGTGCACCCCTTTGCTGAGCAGTTCATCCTTCAGTTCGGTGATCGAGCCGTCATCGGGCAACCGTTCAAAGCGAAACTCTTTCAGCAGCGGCTTGGGTTGGTCGCCCTCTGCGGCCGTATCGGCGTCGGCGGCCGGAGCCCCGGGTTCGGATTCGGGCAGCGGAGGGGTTTTGAAGCGGCCCAGCACATAAGTGGTGCCGATTTGGACCGATTCGATGTTGCCGCGAGCCAATTCTTTGGAGAAGAAACTGTAGCTGATCTGCGACCGGGGGGTCCCGCGATTGAAGTACATGATCGCCAGGACCGAAGCGAAGACCAGCAGCAACAACAGCGCATTATTGCCCCGTCGACCTCCGCCACCGCCCTCTTCGCCATTGCGTCGTTTTTCCGGGGTGTTCTCCATTACAGCGTTCTCGCGGCTCCAAAAAAAGGCATTTAGTTCGTCGGGGGGCTGATTTGCGGAGCAGGCTCGTTCATCAGCGTGGCGGTGTTTACCGCCGATTGTAACGGGGTTCTTGCGACCTGGCTAACCGCGGTCCCACACGGCACGGGACGGCGGGACACAATGCCGCTACCGAGCTCGCCGGGCGATTTCTAACAACTGAGGATCCATGTCTTCGAGCGCGGTCGCACCCCCTTCGCCGGACGGGTCCTGCCGGCTCTGCAAGGCTTCACGCTGGGCTTCGTCGGCCACCCAGTGCAGGTGCAGCGGACGACCGGCATCGCCGGCGGCCAACAAATCCGCCAGGATCGTGGACTCGCTGACACGACGGATCTGAGCCACGTCTTGCATACTGTAGCCGTCGGAAAAGAGCCGCCAAGTCCAATAGAAATCCGGCTGCGGCGACGCGGAAGGCCCGCCAGCAGCGGCGGCCGGCGCGGAGGCGTCGGCCGGAGCCGAGGGGGCCGCGGGCGGGGCCTGCGGATCGGCGGGCGGGGCGGGGCCGGTCGCCGCGGGCGGGGCCTGCGGATCGGCGGTAGTGGCTTCTGGCGTCTCGGCCGAGCTGTCCGGATCGCTGGTCACCGCCGCGATCATCTCGACGATATCGTAACCGAACTGCTCGATCGTCGCCGGTCCGATGCCCTTGATTGCGGCCAGTTGTTCGGTGTCCGTCGGTCGCTCCGTGGCGACGCGTTCCATCGTGGCATTGGACAGCACGCGGAAGGCGGGGATGCCCAGGGCCGCGGTGACCTTGCGGCGCCAACTCTTCAATTTCGCCAGCACCTCCGGGTGTGGGGCCGCACCACCGCCGTCGGACGCCGAACCGCCGGATTGTTCGCCCGGCTCGTCGGCTTCGGCGATATCCCTTTGGGGCATGTCGCCCGACTCGTGCGCCGCGGCGCACGCGGCCAACCGCTTGGCCAGCGGAAAGGGCAATCGCAGGGACGGCGGGACGATGGCCTGGCCCTTCATGACCTCCTGGCCCAGGGGGCTCAGCCGAATCGTCGGCCGCCGTTCGTCCACCTCGATCTGCTCGGCCAGCCCGGCGTCGCAGATCACGTCCAGCACCTCGCTGACCTGATTCTGCTTCAAACCGCTCAGCATCCCGTAGGTGCTCAAGCGATTCAGCTTCCACTGCTGCATCTTTTTGTTCTGCGAACCGCACAGCATTTGGGCGACCATCAGTTTGCCGAATCGCCCGTGCATCCGCGCCAGTCCGCTCAGCGCGATGCGGATGCCGCGGGTCAGGAATTCTTTGTTGACGCCTTGGATGTCGACGCCACTGCTGAGTTTGCGATCGGTTGTCGCGGCTCCGCCGGCGAGGGGCGATTGCCCGGGGCGGCACAGGTCGCAATTGCCGCAGCGCTGGGCGTTGGGATCGCCAAAGTAATCCAAAATCGCTAGTTGCCGGCAGCGACCGTTGCGGGCGAAGGACACCACGGCTTCCAGTTTCTCGTATTCCGCCGCCTTGCGCCGGGCGAGTTCATCGAAATCGATCTCCAGCTCTTCAAACGGCAGGTCGCGTCGCAGGAAGTGCACCGCCCGGCCGCGAAACGGCGGCACGTAATCAAAGGCTTGCAGGCGAGTTAATTCGCGCAGCGACCGCGCCAGTTGTTCCCGTTCCAACCCGGCGATCTCGGCCAGCCGGTTGGGCCGAACGTAGACGTCTTCGTGGCGACGCGAGCCCACTACTTTCTCGCAAGCGGCCATCACCTTGCGGCGGATCTTGGCTTCGCGCGGCAGCAGGTCCTGCAACGTGGGAAGATTGCTGTCGAGCCGGATGATGGCGTGATTGGCGCTGCTGTCCAGGCGTTTGAGGACGCCGGCTCGAGCCAACAGCGCCTCGGCGGTGCCCACCGATTCGGCCGAAATCTTTCCACCCAGGGCCTCTTTGACCTGCAGCAAAGTTAATTCGATGGGGTCTTCCGGACGCGACAGCAGGTACCGATAAACGTCCCGCACCGTTTCCTCGCTGGGATAACGGTTCTCGATAAAAAATTCTTGGACGTAGCGATC
This sequence comes from Roseimaritima sediminicola, assembly GCF_009618275.1. Classification (GTDB taxonomy): domain Bacteria; phylum Planctomycetota; class Planctomycetia; order Pirellulales; family Pirellulaceae; genus Roseimaritima; species Roseimaritima sediminicola. The sequence continues at coordinate 49,067 of NZ_WIAD01000002.1, read as the reverse complement.
GGAGTAGGCGAAGAACAAGCGACATTCGCTGGGCAGACCATCGCGGCCGGCGCGGCCCGCCTCCTGGTAGTAGGCCTCCAGGCTGCCCGGCATGTTGTAGTGGATGACGTAGCGCAGGTCCGATTTGTCGATGCCCATCCCGAACGCATTGGTGGCCACGATCGCCGACAATTCGCCGCTCATGAACGCCTCTTGGACGTCCTGGCGTTGTTGGCCGTCCAGGCCGGCGTGGTACACGCCGACGCGGCGCCCGAGTCGTTCGGGAAGCCACTCGGCCAGTTCTTCGCAGCGCCGCCGAGTCGCCGCGTAGATGATGCCCGAGCCCTCCTGTTGTTTCAGGTAAGCCAGCACCGCGTCGTCTTTTTCGCGGTCCCCTTTGGTGTGCGTAACGCCGAAGTACAGGTTTTCGCGGGCGAATCCGGTGACAAAGCAACGCGGCTGGCGCATCTGTAGCAACGACTGGATGTCGTCGCGGACCGTGGGGGTGGCCGTGGCGGTCAGGGCGATGGTTTGAACGTTGTTCAGATACCGCTCGCGAAAGCCGCCCAGCCGGGCATAATCGGGACGAAAGTCATGTCCCCATTCACTGATGCAGTGAGCCTCGTCGACGGCCAACAGCGACACGTTGGCCGTTCGCACCGCGTCCTGGAAGTGCCGGTTTCGCAGCCGTTCCGGCGCGACGTACACCATCGCATAGCGGCCCTCGGCCATATTCCGCATCACGTCGGCCTGTTCGCCGCCGGACAGCGTACTGTTCAGCAGGGCGGCCGGAATGCCCCGCTGCTTCAGGGCGTCGACCTGATCCTTCATCAGCGCGATCAACGGCGAAACGACCAGCGTCGTGCCTTCCTTGATCACACTGGGCAACTGATAACACAGGCTCTTGCCGCCACCGGTGGGCATCACGCACAATACGTCCTGGCCTTCCAGCACCGTGTCCACGACCTCCTCCTGACCGGGGCGAAAGCTGGACAGGCCGAAGCGAGCGAGGTACGTCGATGCTGACGGAAGCGTGGAAGGCCGCGACATAAGTCCGTTTGCCGATGGGAAAAAAACGAGGAACCGTGAGTTTTAATCTAACGGTTTCCGACAAGCCCTGGGAGTGCAAGCGGTACCCCCTTTTGATCCGCCGAGCCGACGTATGCGATTGACCGTCTCTTTTTTACCCAGCCATCGCCTGCCTGTGGGGCTGGACCCGGCCGCCGCGACCGCCATCGTGGTGGATGTCCTGCGAGCCACCAGCGTGATGTCGGCGGCTTTGGCCAGCGGCGCACGGCGGTTTGTGACCTTCGAAAGCGTCGAAGCGGCTCGGCAGTGGGCCGCGGGCGAAGCGGACCACCGCCAGCGTCCGTTGTTGTGCGGCGAACGCCACTGCCAGCCCATCGACGGATTCGACCTGGGCAATTCGCCAGCGGAATACACCGTGTCGAAGGTCCAGAACCGTACCTTGGCCATGACCACCACCAACGGCACCCGGGCCCTCGCCGCGGCAGCGAATTTCCAGCACGTCGTTGCCGCTTCGTTCTTGAACCTCTCCGCGGTCGCGCAGCGGATCCGCGACCGGACGGCAGTGCATGTGCTGTGTGCGGGGACCGACGGAGCGATCACGGGGGAAGATGTCCTGTTGGCCGGAGCGTTGGCCGCCCGCTGCCGCGACCGTCAGGGAGCCACGCTGGAGAACGACGAAGCCCGCTTGGCCGCCGAGCTGTGGAGGGCCGGTTGTGGAAGCGCGACCGGCGGCGAGCTGGCTGAACGGGTCGCCGAGCGGCTGGCCGATTCGCAGGGCGGACGCAACCTGCAACGCGTCGGGATGGGCGACGACATCCGCCGCTGTAGTCAAGTGGACAGCGTCGCCGTCGTGCCCACGGTGATCGCTCGAGAACCGATCATGCTGAGTGAAGAAGAGTCGCTTGCCTGAACCCGCGCGTTCCAGGGGAGCTGAGCTCGCCAGAGATTGGATCGTTGCGGCGAGCAGGTCCGGTGACGACACGGGGCCCGGCCAACTGTGCCGCCCGGCGGGCTAACAAGTGGCCTCGGGCTTCCAGCCTGTAAGGGTTCGTGCTCCTACTCCTACTCCTACTCCTACTCCTACTCCTACTCCTACTCCTACTCCTACTCCTACTCCTACTCCTACTCCTACTCCTACTCGTACTCGTGCTCGTGCTCGAAACCCCGCGCGTACTCATGCGGTAGCCCAAGACTGCCGTAGCCCCGAACCGCCAAGCGAATCGAGTACCGCTAACGCTGAGTACGAGTACCGCTAACGCTGAGTGCGAGAGGGAAAGGGGGTATACTGCGTTTTTCACGCAGGCCTTGAGGTTTCCTGACTCTTCTGGCGGAGGTGACGAGCGATGGTGGGATGGCAAAACGGATGGTGGACCGCGGTGTTGCTCGTAGCGACCTTGGCTTCGATCGGTTGTTTCGAGGAGTCGGTGGTCGTCAAAGTCAATCGCGATGGCAGCGGCGTGATCCACGTTCGCAGCTACCAGCAGAAAACGAAACTGTTCAGCTTCGGTTCCGCTGACTCGTCGGAATCGTCAAAGGACGAAGAGGACGAAACGGTTCCGCCTCCACCGGACGCAAAGCTGCAACGCGTCGCTAAGGCGCTCGGTCCGGGGGTTCGTGTACAGCAGGCCGTCAGCAAGACCAACGCCCACGGTTGGAAAGGGTTTGAAGTCGTCTTTGCTTTCGATGACATCGACCACGTGGTCCTCCACGACGAACTGTTGGAGCTGGGTGATGACGACGAAGAGGAGGACGAAGCAGAGGCGAAAGCGAACGACAATACGACCAAGTGGCTGGCCGATACCCGTTTCCGCTTGCAGGACGACCGCTTGGTGATTTTGCAGAGACCCAGCCAGAAAAGCCCAGCCGGTGAGTCGGCCGACCGCGAACCGCCGGCGACGACCGATCCGTTTGCCGAAGCGTCCAAAAGCGGGCCGGCCGGACCGATCATGTCCGAAGCGATGCTGCAATCCATGGCGGCTGCCCTCAAGGATGCTCGCGTCGGCGTCTTCGTGGAACTGGAAGGCGGCATTGCCGATACCGACGCTCGTTACTATTCCGACCAACAGGTCACACTGCTGAAAGCGGAATTGGGGCCGCTGCTGAAGCAACCCAAGGCTTTGGAGCAGATGAAACGGATCGAAGACCTGCCCGCCGCGCAGTTTCGGGCCGAGCTGCAGGAGTTGGTCGAGGAGATCGACGGATTGGAGGTCGATACCAACCCCGAAATCTCCGTGGGATTCGCCTCCTAAGCAGGCCACGAGATGTTTTTAGACATGACTCTCTCTGCCGGGAGAGTCTGGCGCTCAGGCCCGGCGAGGGGCTTCGTGCGGCAACGAGCGATCTTGCGTTCGTGGCGTTCCTTTCGTTAGGAGGAAAGCGATACGGTGCTGAAGATGGCTTCGGCGCGCGAGCAAGACACGTACGCTGAAGTAATTTTATGCCCGTTTTATCGTTTGGCCGCACCGCGGTCCTGTGTGGTGCGTTGGCCGCTGCGAGTGGCTGCAAAGGTCCGGGCGGATTGGCGTGGTGGCAGAGACCGGGCGGCGACGACGAACAAAGACTGGCGCAGGCCGATGCAGGCTCCGAGTCGGCTCCGGAAGCGGACGGGCCTGGTGCGGTCGGGCCTGGTGCGGTCGGGCCTGGTGCGGACGGCCCTGGAGCGGACGGCCCTGGAGCGGACGGGCGATCGGAGTACGCACTGGCCGCTGCCAAAGTCGCGCAACCGGGAACCGAGACCGCTTCCGGCGAACCGTCGCCCGGCGAATCCGCTGCGGTACAGTATCGGTTTGACGCCGATGGCGAGGAATCCACCGGTTTTGTGCAGCCGGCCTCTGCCCAGATTTCCGCCGCGTCCACCCTGGTCACGCTGAACAAAGGTCAGGCTCTGAGCGAAGTTCTGGGCGACGCTCCGGGACCCGTCCTGGTCGACTTCTACGCCGATTGGTGCGGGCCGTGCAAAGTTCAGGGAAAGATTTTGGACGAGTTGATCGCCAGCGGCGAAGGAGCGCCGCTGCACGTCGTCAAAATCAATTTCGACGAACACCCCAAGCTGGCCAAGCAGATGGGCGTCAAACGCCTGCCCACCTTACTCGTGCTGGAACAAGGCGAGGTCGTCAAACGGCAGACCGGCGCGATGTCCAAAGACGATCTGCTGCAGTGGGTCGCAAACTAATTCTCCTCCAGTGGCATAGGCTTCCAGCCTGTGAAGAACCCTGTGGCATAGGCTTCCAGCCTGTGAAGAACTCTGTGGCATAGGCTTCCAGCCTGTGTAGAACAGCCACGCCAGTGGCGACATGTGGTAGCCCCAGGCGCGAGCCTGGGGTGCGGGCGGCCCACATGCCGCGCAAGTCCCAGGGGGACGACATAGACTTCCGCGGCCGCCCCGTCATGTCGCCCTACCAGGGCTTTGTGGTTTCAATTTCGGCGTTTCCCCGGGCTGGCGCCCGGGGCTACCACATGCCATCGCACTGCGATTCCGGCGGCGTTTCCCCGGACTCGCGCTTTGGGGCTACCACACTCAATCGCTCTGCGATTCCGGCAGTCCTGTTCTCGGCGGGGACAGCCGAGCTACTCTGTGGCATCGGCTTCCAGCCTGTGAGGAACAGCCACCCCAGTGGCGACATGCGGTAGCTACCGCCAGCCACGGAGTGGCGACATGTGGTAGCCCCAGACGCGAGCCTGGGGTGCCGGCTCACATGCCTCGCAAGTCCCAGGGGGACGACATGAAATTCCGCGGCCGCCCCGTCATATCGCCCTGCCAGGGCTTTGTGATTTCAATTTCGGCGTTTCCCCGGGCTGGCGCCCGGGGCTACCACATGCCATCGCTCCGCGATTCCGGCAGTCCTGTTCTCGGCGGGGACAGCCGAGCTACTCTGTGGCATCGGCTTCCAGCCTGTGAAGGACAGCCACGCAGCCACGGAGTGGCGACATGTGGTAGCCCCAGGCGCGAGCCTGGGGTGCGGGCTCACATGCCACGCAAGTCCCAGGGGGACGACATGAAATTCCGCGGCCGTCCCGTCATGTCGCCCAGCCAGGGCTTCGTGGTTTAAATCGGGCGTTTCCCCGGGCTGGCGCCCGGGGCTACCACATGCCATCGCTCTGCGATTCCGGCAGCGTTTCCCCGGGCTCGCGCTTTGGGGCTAACACACTCAATCGCTCTGCGGTTCCGCCGGCGTTTCCCCGGGCTTGCGCTTTGGGGCTACCACACTCAATCGCTTGCGCGATTCCGCCAGTCTCGTTCTCGGCTGGGACAGCCGAGCTACTCTGTGGCGACATGCGGTAGCCCCAGACGCTGAGCCTGGGGTGGCGGCTCCACCACCTCTCACTCAGCTGTCGATTTCGACCTTTTCACCGCGCTCGTCGCGGCAGTCCAGTTCCAGGTGTTCGGGGTACAAACCCTCGCTGCCCAGGATCTGCACGGTCATCTTGCCGCGATCTTCCATGTCGGCAATCTCGCGGCGTTTGTTGTTGTTGATGGCCGCGGCGACCGCGTCGTTGACGCGCACCGTAACCCGCGCGATGTGCTCGTTGCGGCAGGCCAGCGACAGCATGCGAATCACTTCGATGCTCATGCTCTCCGCCTTCTTGACCACGCCGCGGCCTTCGCAGCAGGGGCAGTCCTGATAGATGCTGCGTTTGAGGCTGGGGCGGATCCGTTGGCGGGTCATTTCGACCAGGCCGAACGGGCTGGTACGCAAGATTTTGGTGCGGCCGCGATCTTTGGCCATCGCGTCGCGGAGGGTGTTTTCGACTTTGCGACGATGCGATTCTTTGCGCATGTCGATGAAGTCGTTGACGATCACGCCGCCCAGGTCGCGCAGTCGTAGCTGCCGCGCGATCTCTTTGGCCGCCGCGATATTTAGGCGGAAGGCGTTGTCTTCGGCGGATTTCTCGCCGCGGAAACTGCCGCTGTTGACGTCGATGGCCACCAACGCTTCGGTGGGATCGATCACGATCGATCCGCCACCGGGCAGGGGCACGTGACGCTGATTGATTCGAGCGATTTCCTCTTCCAGGTGGTACTTGTGGAACAGCGGCTCGCTGTCCTCGTAGTATTTCAGGTGGTCGGTGAACCGAGGCATCACCTGTTTGAGGAAGTCGCGGGCTTTCTCGTAGGCTTCCTTTTCATCGATATAGATCGCGTCGATGTCGCCGCTGAAGATATCGCGAATGGTCTTGATGATCATGTCGCTTTCTTCGTAGATCACGCCCGGTTGGTCGGTTTCCTTCAGGCGGCGAACGATCGAGCTCCACAATCGCAGCAGGTAATCCAGGTCGCGGGAGAGTTCTTTTTCGGAACGTTCGGCGCCGGCGGTGCGGACGATGAATCCCAGACCTTTGGGCGGATCGCAGTTGAGCATGCAGCGGCGCAGGCGTTTGCGATCGTCTTCGTCTTCGATCTTGCGGCTCACCCCCACCCGGCCCAGAGCCGGCATCAGAACCAGGTAGCGGCCGGGGATGCTGATGTAGGTGCTCAGCGTCGGTCCTTTGGTGCCGATGCCTTCTTTGATGACCTGCACCAGGACTTCGTCGCCGCGTTTGAAGATTTCCTGGATGGGCGGTTTGTTGCGCGGCCGGCCGCCTTTGAAGGCTTGCTTGTTGCCGCGTCCGGTCTCGCGGGCCCGCTGGGCGGCTTTCTGCGCCAGTTCGTCCGACTCGCGCATCACCTCTTCGGGATCGTATCCACCTTGGCGGAAATATTGAGGTTCGACGTCGCTGATGTGCAGGAAGCCGTTGCGGCCGACACCAAAGTCGACGAAGGCGGCTTGGATACTGGGTTCCAGGTTGACGATCTTGCCGCGGTAGATATTGCCGGCGTAGGTCTCTTGGCTGGCGCGTTCGATGTACAGTTCGTCTAGTCGGCCATTTTCAAGAATCGCAATGCGACTCTCTTCCGGTTGGGCGACATTGATCAACATCTCTTTTTTCATGAGTCATTCCTAATTGGACACAGTGTTCGGGTCCGAGTGTATGTTCGAGTTCGACGCGGGTACGCACGATGTATGCACCCGCTTCGAGCAGTGAGTTGAGGCCCATCGCCGACAGCACGTCGGTGGGCTTGAGGTCCGCTTTGTCGCTAGCGGACATAACCATCTTCAGCTGCGCATCGTCGATGTTCAGTTCATCGATTTGCGATGCGGCATCGATCGTGATTGTTTTGTTCTTGCGCGTGACGCTCAGGGTTTGCACCTGCCGCATCTTCGCGATCGCCGCTTCGACGTCCGCCCTCGGGAAGCCCTCGGGAATCGGGACGCTGTAGTGGCTGCGTTTCAGCCTGGCTTTGGGCAGCCCCTCGGGCACCTGAGCGACGCTCAAGATGCGCAGGCCCGGTTGATCGTCAGCGGCCAGCCGATCAAGCAGTTCGGCGGCGGAGATCGCTTCGGCCAAATCGATTTCCACCACCTCGTCGTGGCCTTCGATCCCCAGTGCCAGGGCCGACGGAAAGCCGATGCGTGGCTTGGGATGAAAGCCTTCGGTCAACGACAACTCCAGCCGAGAGCGGCGCAGCAGCCGCTCCCACAGACGGGCCAGGTCGCGGTGGCTGATCCACCGCAGCAGGTCGGTTTTGGCAAAGCGGATCTGAAAACGGATCCGCAGCGGTTCGGTGGAGGTATCGTTCATCGCAGGATCAGCTCCGGAACGAGTTCGCGAAGCCGATCGGCCAAATAAATATCGACCTCGCGGGCCGATTCCAAAGTCATGGCCCGCTCGGCAATCTCTTCACATTCTTGAATCGAGACCGTGCGGATGGCTTTCTTGACCTTGGGCAGAGCGTTGGGCGGCACGCTTAGACTGCGGACGCCCAGGCCGATCAGCAACAAGGCCCTCGCCGGACGGCTGCTCATTTCGCCGCACACGGCCACCGGCACCTTGGCCGCATTGGCGACCTTGACCGAGTGGTCGATCAACCGCAGCACGGCCGGGTCGCTGGACTGATACAGATCGGCGACGTATTCGTTGCTGCGGTCGACCGCCAGGGTGTACTGCACCAAATCATTGGTTCCGATGCTGAAAAAGTCCACTTCTTTGGCGAACCGATCCAGCGTCAAAACCGCTGCCGGCACCTCGACCATCATGCCGATCGGGATGTCCCGGCGATGGGGGATGCCTTCTTCGGAAAGATCCTCGGCCACGACATTGACCAACATCCGCGCCTGCCGCAGCTCGCTGAGCGTGCTGATCAGGGGGAACATCATCCACACGTCGCCGTGAACGGCCGCCCGCAGGACCGCCCGCAATTGCGGACGGAACAGGTCCTGGTTTTTCAGCGACAGACGGATGCTTCGCAAACCCAGAAAGGGGTTGTGTTCGTTGTCGGCCAGCGGTCGATGGCCCATCTTGTCCGCGCCCAGGTCCAGCGTGCGGATCACGACCGGTCGATCGCCAATGGCGCGAACAACCTGGCTGTACGCCTGGTAGTGGTCCTCCTCGCTGGGCTCCTGTTCGCTGGACAGGTACAGAAACTCGGTGCGGTACAAGCCGATCCCGTCGGCGCCGCGTTCCAGGCACGAGGCGACCTCGTGAGGGAATTCGATGTTCGCATTCAACCGGATCCGTGTGCCGTCGATGGTGTCGGCCGGTTGGTCGCGGAGTTCCTCCAGCCGCCGCGCGAAGACGCGTTGGCGTTCCTGGCCCGTGCGATAGCGCTTCAGCGTTTCCTCGTCGGGGTCGAGGATCAAGCAACCGTGATCGCCATCGACAATCACCTGCGTCGCTTCGCCAACGCGGTCCAGGAATTCGCCGATCCCGACCACCGCCGGCATCTCCAGGCCCTTGGCAACGATCGCCGTATGGCCTCCAGGGCCGCCGGTTTCGGTGCAGAAGCCTTTGACGAAGTGGCGGTCCAGGTTGGCCGTTTCGCTGGGCGTCAGGTTGTGACTGAGGATGATGACTTCCTCGGTCAGGTTATGCAGCGGGTTGGAGGTGACCGCGCCGAGAGCCAGCAGCAATTGTTTTTCGATGTCCAGCACGTCGTCGGCGCGCTCGGCCAACAGCGAGCTCTTCAGCCGCCGCATGGCGTCGGCGTAATTGTGCAGGACCTGGCTGACCGCATAGGCGGCCGATTGCTGGTGATCGGTGATGCGGCGGCGCAGTTCGGCCGAGAGCCGCGGATCGTGCAGCATTTGCAGCTGGGCGGCGAAGATGTCACCGGTCTGGTTGCCCAGTTTGGCCGACGTCTGCAGCCGGTTCTCTTCCAGAGAGCGCGAGACGGCATCGACGGCATGTTGCAGACGATCGTATTCGTCGGCAACATCCGCGGCGGCGATATAGCACCTGGGAATGCTGTAGCCATCGGGATCCAGCACTAAGGCCGGACCGATTGCCACACCAGGTGAGACAGGGATACCGTGCAGTTCGAGCATCGTGCCCCGACCTCGTCCGCGCCGCTTTGTCGGCCACCGGCAGACTCAGACCCGGGGGTCGGAGGCCGCGTAGGATGGCCGGTAAACCAGCGTTTCGACAGGTTCGGATTCATCTATGGGATGTGCGATTAGGATTGGAAAATGCCGCCCGGCCTCGGTCTCCGGATCCCGAGCCCATTGCCGCTCGCCCACCAGGGCGAGGATCAGCGGGAACCATCGAGTCACCGGAAACCGTGCGCAGCCGCCGCAAACCCGAGGCGGCGACGCAGCGGCGATCCTGTTAACAGCGGCAATCGATCCCGCGCGCTGCGGGTCCGATCCAGCCTGCTGCCGGATGACCGATGGGTCAGGCGAGACCGCCGACCGCGCTGGGTGTCAGCGACTGGGCCTAGGCTTCCTCCAATTCGTAAAAACCGTCTTCAAACAGTTGTTGGATGGCCGCAGCGGCGAGGGGCGCATCGGCACCTTCAACTGTCACGGTCAATTCGGTGCCCTGTTCGGCACCGAGCGTCATCAGCGAAAAGACGCTGGCGCAGTCGGCCTGTTCGCTGTCCTTTTGCAACAGAATCGTCGCTTCAAACTGCCCGGCCGCTTCGACCAACGTGTTGATCGCGCGCAGGTGCAGACCCTTGGGGTTGCGCACGATGACGGTGAAGCAGAAAGGCGATGCGTTCATGGGATTAAACGAAGTGATTATTATCGGCTTCGTTCAGCAGTTGCTGGATATCGTCGGGCGTCTTGCTCTGCTTGAGGAACCGGCAAAACGCATCATCACGCAGCTGCCGCGAGATGTTCTCCAGAGCCCGCAAGTGGTCGCCCGGTCGTTCCGGCGGGCTGACCAACAGGAAGAACAACTGGACCTTCTCGCCGTCGAGGCTGTTGAAATCGACGCCGTCGACGCTGATGCCGACGGTACCTACCAGTTTATCAACACTGGGGTGTTTGGTGTGAGGAACGGCTACCCCGCGGCCGATTCCCGTGCTGCCCAGCTCCTCGCGCTTCATGATCGCGGCGATGATGTCTTCCTGCTCGTCGGCGTTGATGTCGCCGGCATCGAGCAGCGACTGGACCAGCTCGCGGATCACCGCCTCCTTGGATTCGGACTCGAGGTCGGCCCGGATCGCTTTGGTGCTAATAAAATCAGAGAATTTCATGTCGGTACTTCCATAGGGTTGAACATCAGGAGCGACTGCCGCAGCGGCCCTCCCTACCACCGTCCCGGTGCCGTCCAAAGCGGGGCACGGCGGAGCGGAATGATTTATTCTTCGTCGGCCGTCGGCGTGGGATCCAGATGTTTCAGTCCGGTCGCCCGGTGGCCGGTACGTTTTTCTTTGATCCGGCGGATCTGTTGTTCGATTTTGGGCAGCACTAAATCCAGTGCGCCGATCACGGTGGAGGCTTGGGCCGAAGCCACACAGTCGTCGACGTGCTCGGCCGAAACCTTGACCTCGACCTCGGGTTTGTCCAGGTTCTGCATGTCGACCGTGACGATGATCGCGTTGATCCGATCAAAGAAACGTCTCAGCTTTTCCACCTTTTGCTCGATCAACGCTTGGTCGCCAGCTTGAAGATCGCCGTGTCGTGCGGAAACGCTTAACTGCATGGACTTAACTCACGGAAGAAAGGTCACGGAAAGAGGACAGCATACAAAACAAATGCATCCTGCGTAACGCGGGATTCTATCGCCGCCCGAGCCGTTTTCCTAGTCCGGCTGGGCGGTCGCCCGGGGGAACGGGTCCGCCCTGCAGGGGGTGAGCGGCGGCGGGCGGCAGCCAAAACCCCGCCAAATCGTACCCGATCGTCCCCCTTCGCGGCGGTGAGTGCCGGGGCAAATCCGCAGAATTCCCTTCCGTCCCTACCGAAAATGCGGCCACATCCGGTGGTTTGACGACGCCCGAGGCCGCGGCAACAATCAGTCAAACTCTTTTCAGGGCGTCTCGACGTAGCGCTGCTTGCCAGCGTTCTCGCGCCGATCCCAGGCCCTTTCGCCTTTGCCGAGGAATGGTTCGGTGTCCGAAAAATCGCAAATCCATCTCGATGCCCGCGGGCCCGAGATCGGCAACTCCGACCAACGACGGACCACCGGCGGAAACTTTCTGGCCACGATCCTCGACAATCCCGCGGTTTTGGAAGAGCTGGAGGCGGTCGGCAGTACCCGACAAACGATCACGATCGATGCGACGGCCGCGCAGCTGGCTCCGCTGCCTCCGGTCGCCGGCGGGTTTAAGGAAACGCTCGAGGCGCCCACCGCACCGGGGACCGCTTCGGAACCGGATTCGGGCCCCTTCCCGCTGCCCGCCAGCGTTCATCTGCCCCTTCGGCCCGTGGTCAGCCAGGGCCAACGTAGCGGTCCGGACAGCGACTACCGCCTGGTGGGCGTGCTGGGCCACGGCGGCACGGCCGTCGTGTATCAAGCCCACCAGCGGGCGGTCGACCGCGAGGTGGCGGTCAAGGTCCTCCGCGACGAACTCGCTGGCGATGCTTCGGCACAGCAACGCTTCATCGCCGAAGCGCAGACCGTCGGTGGACTGGACCATCCCAACGTGATCGCCCTGCACGAACTGGCCCACACCGAAGATGGACGGCTGTTCTACAGCATGAAACGGATCGACGGGACGAGCTGGGCGGAGGTGCTGGCCGAACGCTCGCTGGAAGAAAACCTCTCGACGCTGCTGCGCGTCGCCGATGCGGTTCGCTATGCCCACTCCCGGGGCTTGTTGCACCGTGACATCAAACCCGAAAACGTGATGTTGGGCCGCTTCGGTGAAGTGCTGGTGGCCGACTGGGGGCTGGCCCTGTCCTATTCGGGACCCCAGACCAAGGAGCAAACGCAATCGATCGGCGGAACGCCCGCCTACATGGCGCCCGAACAGGCGGCCGGTTCGATCACCGATCTCGGCCGTCACACCGACGTCTATCTGCTGGGGGCAGTGCTGTTTCAAATCCTGACCGGTGAGCCGCCGCATCACGGCGAGACGCTGGTCGCCTGCATCCGCGCTGCGGCCCAGAACGTCATTCGCCCCACTCGCGTGACCGGTGAATTGATGGACATCGCCCGTCGAGCCATGCAGCGGCGACCCTCCAAACGCTTTGAAAGCGTCGACGCCTTCCAGCAAGCTCTCCGCGGGTTTCAAGATCATCAGGAAAGCGTCCGCTTGGTAGACCGGGCCCGGCAGTGCGCCGACAAGGCCGCCGCCACCGAGGGTTACGATAAATACGGGTTGGCGATCAGTCTGTTGAACGAGGCCCTGGAGGTTTCGCCCGGCAACCGCCGCGCCCAGGCCCTGCTCAGCAGCCTGCGCGTGGAATTCGCCCGCCGGGCCATCGATCAAGGCGATTACGACCTGGCCCTCAGCCTGCTGGATTCGGCCGGCGAGGGCGATTCGGAACTGGCCTATCGAGTTCGCAAGCGGCGGTCCAGTCGGCAGCAAAAGGTCGAGCGCGAAGCTCGCCTGCAAATGCTCTTCTCCCACTCCGCCGACGCCGTGTTGCTGACCCGCTTGGACGATGGAACGATTCTGGAAACCAACGAGGTCTTTCTGCGCCGGTTCGGTTTCCAGCTGGATCAGATCGTGGGCAAACGGGTGATCGACCTGGGACTGTGGGTCTGCCAGCAGCGGCGAGCGGCGTTCCTCGAAGAACTCCAGCGACGTGGCCGGATCGATAATTTCGAAGCCCGCTTCTATGCCAGCGATTCGCGCGTGATCGATGTGCTGATCTCCGGTCGCACCATGGTTCAAGATGGCAAGCGGATGCTGGTGACGAACCTCCGCGATGTGACGCAGCGAAAACTGGCCGAGGATGAACTGAAACGCAGCCGCCAGCGGCTGAGGGAGTTCACTCGCCTGGCCGGACTGGGAACCTGGGAATTCGACGTCGCAACCCAGCAGGTCCGCTGGAACAGTCAACTGTATACCCTGACCGGCGTCTCGCGCGACGAGCAAGCGCCCAGCCTGGAAGTCTTTCTGGAAACGGTTCATCCCCAGGATCGCCAACGGTTGCAGCGACAGATCGAACACGCCATGCAGACCGGCCAACCCTATGAGGTGCAGTCCCGGCATCGCTTGCCCAGCGGTGAGTACCGGACGGTGATCTCGCGCGGTCAACCCATTCGCGACGACGATGGCAAAGTGGTCGAGATCTACGGGACCCTGCACGACATCACCAAACAGTCGACCGAGGTCCAGCGAGCCAGGGCCCAGACCAACGCCATGCAGCAGTTGATCGATTGCTCGCCGGAGTTGCTCTGTGCCGTCGATCCCGACGGCACCGTTCTGGCCGCCTCCGGTGCCCTGGCCCGGCAGCTGGAGACCACGGCCGAGCAGCTGTGCAGCGGTTGGCGGTTCGAAACCCAACAGCCCTACGACCACGACGCGTCCTCCCCTCAGGACGTCCAGGGGCGGCTGCGACATCCCCAGCGTCCGGCCATGGCCTGGCAGTCGATCCGGCTGCACCCCACCGACGACCCCTCCACCCACATCGCTCGCTGGGATGCCGCCGCCGCCGCACCCTGACCGCCGCCTGGTTCGGGCGGCTGTCTGGTTCGGGTCGCCGCGTTGTCTCGAGCTCGGTGGCCTTCTTTGCTCCCGGGTGTCAACGTTTTTTCCACCGCTGCGTTTTCACTGGGCGGCGCAATCCGAACGCGTTTTCGTTGCGTTTTTGGTTTTTCCACCGCTAGCCCTTCGGCGAATGCGGCGGGAGTGATAGCGTGTGAACGTGGCGGGTCGCTCTCGATGTCGACACCGCAGTGTGTGCTTGCGATCTCGATGTGTAAAAAGGATTTACCTTGGCGGATACTCCCAACTCCGAAATCTACGAAGACGTTGACGATTTTGCCGACGCCCCCAACGATCTGGCCTCCGGCGAACTGGCTTCCGGCGATCTGGCCTCCGGCGACCCCGTCGCCGGCGAGGAAGCGGTCGACGCCGAACGTCATCAGTTCGTCGATCACTTCGATGCCGAACCGCCCCTGACAGAGGGCGACAGTCCGGTGGCCGAAGCCGGCGCGGTGGGCGAGGTGGTGAGCGCGGAGACGGCCGAAGTCGACGCGGCCGAGTCGGGGGCGGCCGAAGTCGACGCGGCCGAGTCGGGGGCGGAAGATGCTGCGGGCCAGCTGGACGCCACGGGTGAGGACGCGACCGCTTTTGACGACGCCAGCGAACCGTTCGTGGGCCAGTGGCAGCGGTTGGTCAGTTCCACCAACTGGGAGAAGGGACGCATCATCGGCCAGTGGCGAGGGGCTCTGATCGAAGCCGGTGCCCATCCCACCGAGTACTCCGACGAAGCCTGGGCACGGCGTGCCGGCGGCGTGACCGCGCCCCACGTGGGACGGCTGCGCCGCGTCTACGATCGCTTCGGCAAGGAACACGAAAGCTATCCGGGCTTGTACTGGAGCCATTTCCTGGCGGCCCTGGACTGGGACGACGCGCCGATGTGGCTCGAAGGCGCGGTCCGCAGTGGCTGGAGTGTTTCCCAGCTCCGCGAACAACGCTGGCAGGCCACCGGTGGCGACCCCAAGGCCCAGCCGCAGGCGGCCGAAGTCGTGGACGTCGATCTGGACGAAGATGTCGTGATGCCGGCGCAGGGTGGTGGCGGCCGTGGCGAGTTCGACGACAAGGAACCCGCCGGCGTGTCGGCCGGACCGGACTACGAAGGACCGGATTTTGGTGACGAGGATGATATCTCCGGCGCCCGCGGCTGCGATCCCGCCGGGGCGGCCTTGGCCGAACCCGAACCGCCCCAGGACGAAGCCCCGCAGGCGGACTTGATCCAGCCGTTTCGTAATCTGCCGGAATTGCCCGAAGACCTGAACGACGCGGTGGAGTCGCTGAAGCTGGCGATCCTGCGGCACAAGGCGACCCAGTGGGAAGCGGTCAAGGCCGAAGACGTGGTCCGTTACCTGGTCGGCCTGCGGATGTTGGTCGAAGCCCGAGCCGAGTAAGGCCCGTGCTCCAGCGAGCCCCATGCTGTATGGATGTCGCGGTGGATAACCGGCAAACTTTTCAAATTCAACTCAACCGTTCCCGGTGGACCTTCCGATACCGTGATTGACGGGCTTTCCACCGGCAGCTTGCGGTGGAAACGGTTGAGGAGGATGGTGGACGCGGATTTTACCCCTTGGCTTCTCGCCAGGGATTCCGTATTTGCGTTCTCCTCGCGATCAGAAATGCACTGACGGATGATCCAATTATGAGTTCAAGTCGCCTACGACTTTTTCGTCCTGAACCACCTCGCAGTTCCGAACCCACCATCAATCTCAGCGTGGCCCAGTTGGTCCCGTTGTTGGTCGATGCCTACCAAACCGATCGTGTCTGGTTGAACGATTTTGGGGACGAACCGGTGCGGGTGACCTCGGACTTGTACGAGATCCTGTTGGCCTACCAACAGCTGCGCCGCAGCGATGCGGCCTAGATCGCACCGAGCCTAGCGGCCGCAGGCTCGGGGGCAGCGGACGGGGCAACACTTGGGGCAGCGTGGGGCATTTTCAAGCACACGTGGAACGCTCGATCGGGCGTCGACTTCCCTGGCCACTCACCTACAATGCCGCCTTACAGGATCTGTAGGCTATTGAAGGTTGAGTGAGCGATGAGTGCATCCGATTCTAATGCGACGGCGGGCAATCTGCTGGATTCTCAGCGACGGCTGTTCTTGCTCGACGGGATGGCGTTGATTTATCGCGCCCACTTTGCCCTGATTCGCAGTCCTCGCTATACCGCCGGCGGGCTTTGTACCTCCGCCGTGTTTGGCATGATCAACATGCTGAACGATCTGATCAAACGCGAAGAGCCGAATTACCTGGCCGTCGCGTTCGATACCAGCGAGCCCACGCAGCGGCATATCGAGTTCCCGGAGTACAAGGCCCAGCGGGACGCGATGCCCGAGGACCTCAGCGTCCAGCTGCCCTACATCGATCGCTTGATGCAGGCCTACAACATTCCCACGATCCGCATCCCCGGCTACGAAGCGGACGATGTGATCGGGACGCTGGCGCGGCAGGCCAGCGGGCAAGGGTTCGAAACCTGGATGGTCACGCCCGACAAGGACTACGACCAATTGGTTTCGGAACACGTTTGGATCTATCGCCCGGGACGCAAGGGCAGCAGCTTCGAACGGATCGGCGTGGCCGAAGTGCTGGAGAAATGGGGAATCGAGCGGATCGACCAGGTGATCGACGTGCTGGGCTTGATGGGAGACACCAGCGATAACATTCCCGGTGTGCCGGGGATCGGTCCCAAGACCGCCCAGAAATTGATCGAACGCTTCGGTACGGTCGAGGAACTGCTGGCCAATACCGACCAGTTAAAAGGCAAGCAGCGGGAACGCGTCGAAGAGAACGCCGAACAAGCCCGCTTGTCCAAACGGCTGGTGACCATCCAGTTGGACGTGCCCCACGACATCGAACTGGAAAGTTTGAAGTGGAATGGTCTCGACGACGCGGCGCTCAAAACGCTGTGCATGGAGCTGGAATTCGAAACGCTGGGCAAGCGGATGTTCGGCAAGTCGTTTTCCAGCAAAGCGAATCGAGCCGAAAATCGCCGCAGCAAACGCGAACAGGAGATCCAGGCTTCGTTGTTCGACGAGCCGGTGGTCGAGAAAACCATCCGCGACGTCGATCACGACTATGTGTTGGTCGACGACGAGGCGGGCAGAAAGAAGCTGCTGAAAGAGTTGTTAAAACAGCAGACGATCTGCTTCGATACCGAAACGACGGACCTCGATCCGCGGGTGGCCGAACCGCTGGGATTGGCATTTGCCTTCGCGCCCCACCAAGCCTTCTACGTGGCCTGCCCCCGAAACCGCGAACAGGCCCGCGAAGTGCTCGAACAGTTTCGGCCCGTTCTTGAAAATCCCCAGATCCGCAAAGTCGGTCACAACCTCAAGTACGACATCACGCTGCTGAAGTGGCACGGCATCCGGGTGGCCGGTGACCTGTTCGATACGATGCTGGCCCACTCGATGAAAGAACCCGAGATGCGGCACGGCCTGGATTACCTGGCCAAGGTGTACCTGGGCTACGCGCCGATTCCCACCTCGGACCTATTGGGGCCCCGCGGCGAAGAGCAACGCAACATGGCCGATGTGCCGGTCGAGGACGTCGCCGAGTACGCTTGCGAAGACGCCGACGTCACCCTGCAGGTCGCACAGGTGATTGAACCGGAGCTGGATCGGCTGGGGATCAGCCAGGTCTGCTATGAAGTCGAGTTTCCACTGGTTCCGGTGCTGGTCGATATGGAACACGAAGGAATTCGGCTGGACACCGACGCCTTGGCCGACTTCGCGGATGTGCTGAACCGCGACATCGACCAGCTGCGTGAGGACATCTTCGAAGCCGCCGGACGCGAGTTCAATATCGACTCGCCCAAGCAGCTGGGCGTTGTGCTGTACGACGAACTGAAAGTGGAAGCGAACCCCAAGAAGACGGCCACCGGACAATACTCCACACGCGAAGCCGAACTGGAGCGATTGTCCAGCCGTCACCCGATCATCGGCAACGTCCTGGAGTACCGGAACGCGGTGAAATTAAAATCGACCTACGTCGATACGTTGCCGACGTACGTCGATCCCGAAACCGGCCGCGTGCACACGCATTATTCTCAGTCCTGGACGGCGACCGGGCGGATGCAGTCGAACAATCCCAACCTGCAGACCATCCCGATTCGCAAGAGCCGCGGCAAGGGAATCCGTGCGGCCTTTGTCGCCCGCGATGACGACCATCTGTTGCTCTCGGCCGACTACTCGCAGATCGAGCTGCGGATTATGGCGGAGCTGAGCCGCGACGAGGCGATGATGGAAGCGTTTCAGGCCGAGACCGACATCCATACGGTCACTGCGGCGAAAGTCTACAAGGTCGACCTGGAAGACGTAACGCGTGAGATGCGCGACAAGGCCAAGACGGTGAACTTCGGGATCATCTACGGCATTTCGGGCTTCGGTCTGCAGCAGCGGCTGAACATCCCGCGGGAGGAAGCCAACGAGCTGATCGAGAACTACTTTGAAAAGTATCCCGGCGTTCAGCAGTACATCGACCGCACGATCGCCTACGCCAAAGAGCACGGGTATGTGAAGACATTGACCGGGCGGCGCCGCTACCTGCGCGATATTAATTCCAACAGCCGCACCGTGGCCAATACGGCCGAACGACTGGCGATGAATAGCCCGATTCAGGGCACCGCGGCGGACATGTTGAAGCTGGCCCTGATCAAGGTGCACCGCACGCTCGATGAAGGCGGCTTCCGCACCAAGATGCTGTTGTCGGTCCACGACGAAATCGTCTTCGACATGCCCAAGGACGAGCAGGCGGAGGTGATGCCAGCGATCGAACAGGCGATGAAGACCGCGATGCCCATGAGCGTCCCCATCGTCGTCGAAATGGGCACCGGCAAAAACTGGCTGGAAGCCCACTGACGCAGCCGCAAAACGCTCCTGAGCCGTTTGGGCGATAGCCCCGGTTCTGCCTTCTGTGCCCCCCTGAGCCGTTTGGGCGATAGCCCCGGTGCTGCCCCCCTGTGCCTCCCTGAGCCGTTTGGGCGATAGCCCCGGTTCTGCCCCCTGTGCCTCCCTGAGCCGCTTGGGCGATAGCTCCGGTTCTGCCCCCTGTGCCTCCCTGAGCCGTTTGGGCGATAGCCCCGGTTCTGCCCCCCTGTGCCTCCCTGAGCCGTTTGGGCGATAGCCCCGGTTTCTCCCCTCTCCCCCGCTGCGCCGCGAGCGTCAGCGAGTGAAGCAGTGGTGGGAGAGGGGCCGGGGGTGAGGGGGCTCGGGTGTAAAGGAATGACTGTTTGCGTACGCCTTTCCGATTCGCGCACGGTATCGAAAGACGGAAGTGCTGCTGCTCTGCTGGTCCCCCCTCACCCCCAACCCCTCTCCCCCGAAGCCTGACTCGCTTAGGCTCGCCAGGCTTCGGGGGAGAGGGGAGTAAACGCTTCTTTTGGCACATGGCTCAGTTAGAGTCAGAAATGTTTTTTTCACACCTCACACCTCACCCCTCACCCCTCGCCCCTCGCCCCTCGCCCCTCGCCCCTCGCTACTCGCTACTCGCTACTCGCTACTCGCTACTCGCTACTCGCTACTCGCTACTCGCTACTCACCGTTTTCGCCGCGGAGCTTGGCGGCGGTTTCCACCAGCTCGACGAATTCGGCTCGCAGCCCGTGGGGATCTTCGCCGCTGGCCGAGCGAGCGGTTTCGGCGACCGCGGCGAGCGTCCACTGGCCCTTGTAGGGCGAGTTGCGGAGCTGCATGCCGAAGCCGGCCACGGCGCTGGCGAACTGCATGTCGTCGCTGGCCGCCGCGAAGGGCTTGCCCGCGTCTTCCACCGGAAACTGGAGCAGCTTGCTGACCTCGCCGTCGGGTTGCTTGTAACGCAGTTTGACGGTCAGCATTTCGCCGCTTTCGGCCTGCTCGGTCGTGCTGGCCGGTGTCTGGTATCGCAGCGGATCGACCGTGGGTGCGATCGGTTCGGCTTGTTCGCCGGCCGGAACGATTTCATACAGCGCCGTGACGGTGTGGCCGGCGCCGATCTCGCCGGCGTCCTTGGTGTCGTCGTTGAAATCCTCTTTGGCCAGGATCCGGTTTTCGTACCCGATCAAACGATACGCGGCCACTTCCGCCGGATTGAACTCGACCTGGATCTTCACGTCCTTGGCGATCGTCATCAGCGTTCCGTTGGTCTGTTCGACGAACACCTTGTGGGCCTCGGCGGCGCTGTCGATGAACGCGTAGTTCCCGTTGCCCTTGTTGCTGATCTGTTCCAGCATCGAATCGTTGTGGTTGTCCATCCCAAAACCCATCACGGAGACGAAGATCCCGCCTTTGGATTCCTGTTCCACCAAGCGGACCAGTTCATCGGTGCCGGTCGTGCCGATGTTGAAGTCGCCATCGGTGCACAGCAGGACGCGATTGACGCCGCCTTCGATGAAGTGGTCGCGGGCGACTTGGTAAGCCAGACGGATGCCGTCGCCACCGTTGGTGCTGCCGCCGGCCGACAACCGCTCGAGCGCCCCAAAGATGGTCGCATGTTGGTCGGCCGGAGTGGAGTCTAGGACCAAGCCGGTTGCCGAAGCGTACACGACGATTGCAACGCGGTCGTCTTCGCTCAACTGCTCCAGCAACATCTGCATGCCCTGTTTGACCAGCGGCAACTTATTGGGCTGGTTCATCGATCCGGAGACGTCCAACAGAAAGACGAGGTTGCTGGCCGGCCGATCTTCGTTGGCGACTTCGCGGCCTTTGATGCCGACCCGGACCAAGCGATTCTGCGGCGTCCAGGGACAAGCCGCGATCTCGACGTCGGCGTTGAAGGGAGCGGCCCCGTCGGTCGCGGCTTCGGCCGTCTCGCCGGTGGGTGCATCATCGTCCACGTCCGGCTTGGCTTCCGGTCCGCGGTAGTCGTAGTGGAAGTAGTTGACCAGTTCCTCGATCCGAACCGCGTCGGGACGTGGCAACCGATTTCCCCGCAGGTAGTTGCGAACTTTGCTGTAGGAAGCCGTATCGACGTCGATCGAGAAGGTGCTGAGCGGGTGTTCGCGGACGCGGCGGAACGGATTGTCGGTGATGGCGTCGTAGCGATTGCCGGCCTGTCCCGGACCGGTGCCTTCGCCCAGCAGCCGCTCGGCGACCACGGAGGCCGGGTTGGGAATCGTGGCAAGCGAGCTGTCTCGCTGTACCTCCATGCCATAGCCCATCTGTAGTTCGTCCGTCGCCATGCCCATGCCATCCCCCGGGCGCCCCATGCCTCCCATACCTCCCATGCCCATGCCCATGCCCATGCCCATGCTATAACCCATGTCCATGTCACCCATTCCAAAGCCTTCAGCCATCTCCTCTTCTTCGGCGACAGCTTTGCTCAGGTGCGTGTCGAGGGTTTGGTCCTGGGCTTGTCCCGATTGCGGCCTTCCAAAACGCGGTTCGATTCCGGACAGGCGTCGCAGCTGTTCCGGTTCGGCCGGCCCGCTCCCGTACGCACCCTCTAAAGCATTGCTGCTCTCCATGGCGCCCTGGGGTGTGTTTGCGGGCGAAGCCAGAGCACCGCGAGACTGGACGGGTTTTCCCTTCTGCTTGTTATCTGCGAGGGCTTTCAGCCGGCCCTGGTCCAAACGAACCGTCTTACCCGCCCCGCCCTGATCGTCTGCCGCACCCGAGCCCGAGATGGGCTGGGCGGCGACGACGGACAGAGAATCGAGCGCGTCCGCGTCCGGCGACGAGGTTTCATCAGACGCCGCGATCGCCGGCCCCAGGGTGTCGGGAGTCGGTTGGGCGTCGGGGGTCTGCTGGGCGTCGGGGGTCTGCTGGGCAAGCGTCGCGGCTTGACGCTGGGCGGCCAGCAACAGGATCACCACGACGGCCACCAAGGGAACGACCAACAGGGCCAGCTGGGGCCACGCCAAACCGGACCCGGGGGCGTCGGCGACGGAGTCCCGCGGCGGCAGCGGTGTGCTGGGCCCAGCGTGACGCGGCGCAAACGCCGCGGCTTCGAGGATTTTCTCGCGCTGGTCTGCTGGCAGAGCACGTCGCGACTCGTCGGCGTACAGCGTCTGCAGTTGGCCGGTCAGCTGTTCGGCTTCGCGGACCGCGGCGGCGAGCTCTGGGTCGCTGGCCAGTTCCTGTTCGAACAGCCGACGTTGTTGGGCGTCCATTTCGCCCAGGACATAGTCCGTGATGCGGGGGTCGTCATCGTGGGAAGCGTTCATGGGATCCTCGGCGGAGGAGAGTGGTTTGGCGGTTTGGCGTTCTACGGATTCCGAAAGCAGCGAGCCGGCTTGCCGAGCGTTAGGTCGCAGCCATCCGCTGGCGCAGGGTGCGGATCGCTTGATGCAGCTGGACGCCGACGTTGTTGACGGTCGTGCCGGTCACCTCGGCGATCTCGCGGTAGGTCAGCCCGGCTTGCAGACGCAGCCGCAACACCTCCTGTTGTCGCGAAGGCAGCCGGCTGAGCTGGGCCGCCAGCCGCTGCTGTTCATCGCTCCATTGGGCGTGTTCGGCCGGACCATCCTGCGTAGCGGCCGTGTCGGCCACCTGGTCCGATGAAATCTGGGTGGGAGGAGTGGTGCGTTGCATATCGATGACTCGCGTACGGCAGACAGCGAACAACCAGGGCGCAATACGGCCCTCCAATCGCGACAGGTCTTCGCGACACAATCGCAGAAAGGTCTCCTGAACCGCATCCTGAGCGCGTTCGAGATCGCCGCCGCTCAACCGCTGGGCGTAGGCCAACAGTTGCAGCTGGTACTGATCGACCAAGCGGCCCAGTTGTTCGACGCGGTCGTGAGTCGAGGCGACCGGCACGATAAAGTTCCGTCAGAGAAGCGGGTGCGGGAGACAACACCAAAGAAAACGATCCCGCCGAGGCTTTATTATCGCGATTCTCCTCGAAACGGGAAAAAACACGACAACCCCCGCTCGCCGTTTGCTGCCTACCGGCTCAGCAGCCGGTGCAGGTACTCCTTGACCTGGCACATGTCCTCCGGAGCGTCTTCGCCGACGATCACCGGGCCGTGCTGCGGTTCGGGGCGCAGGCCGTGGCTGCCGCGGACCAGCGAGGGATCCAGCGGGATGACGTCCATCCGGTACCGCATGCCCACCTTTTTTTGAAACAACCGTGCGGCCGCGCGAGCTTTACTGGTCATGAACAATTCGCACGGGTCGTAGCCCGGTTTGCGATGGA
The DNA here is from genome assembly GCF_009618275.1 of Roseimaritima sediminicola. Classification (GTDB taxonomy): domain Bacteria; phylum Planctomycetota; class Planctomycetia; order Pirellulales; family Pirellulaceae; genus Roseimaritima; species Roseimaritima sediminicola. The sequence continues at coordinate 26,038 of NZ_WIAD01000002.1, read as the reverse complement.
TGTCGACACAGCGAGCGAAATCGGGTGCCCGGGCGTCGCTGAGCCAGTAGTAGTATGCGAACCAGGCATCCGGTTCGGCCAAGGCCACCAGTTCGCCACTGCGCTCATGACCCAGCGAGATATCGCCGGGGTCGACCACATCGGCGATCCCGTCGACCGCTTCCAGCCGCCGGCGCACGTCGGGAATCAATTCCGGCCTGCGGACGTAGACATGGGCCAGCTGGTGATCGGTGACGGCAAAGGCGTCGCTGTCCATGGGCATTAACATTTCCCCGAACGGGCCGTCGCGGACGACCAACCAACCCGCTTCGCGCAGGACACGGTTAATCAGTACGGCTCTGGAAACCGGGACCAACCCGTATTCGCTGACCACCACCACGCGGGCGCCCACCGCCTGGGCCGCGTCGATGACCTCACCGGCACAGGCGTCCACCTCGGCCACGCGGGCCGGATCGTGATCGGGAAAACGCTGGTAGTCGTAATCCAGGTGCGGCAGATACACCAGCGTCAGCTCCGGTTGCTGCTGGCGAATTACCTCGGCCGCCGCACGGGCGATCCACTGCGAACTGGGCAGGCCGGCCATCGGTCCCCAGAACGCATGAAAGGGAAACTCGCCCAGCCGCGCGACCAGGTCGCAGCCCGTCTGATCCAGGATCCCGAACTGCTTCGACCCGTCGCTGCCGTAATGCGGTTTGGGCGTCGCGCTCCAGGCCACCGGCGCCCCTTGGTTAAACCACCAAAACATCTTGGCCGTCCGGCCCGGCCCCAGTTCTTGATACACCGTCTCAGCTTGAATCAGAGCGTTGGACTGCTGCCAGAAACGGATTTCCCCCGTATCTCGAAAGTACCAGCCGTTGCCGACGATTCCGTGTTTCTCCGGCATGACGCCGGTCAACATCGTGGCCTGTGATGTGCAGGTCACCGCCGGCAGGGGGCTGCGCAGCGGCTGCGGGGTTCCCAGTTGACGGATTCGAGGAGCATGAGCCGAAAGCTGGGGCGTCAAACCGACGACGTTCAGCAACACGACTTTTCCAGACATTACAGCGGTCCGTTGGGTGAGGAGTCGAGGGGCGGGGGGAGGAAGGGATCAGCGGGATTATCGCGGCGCCGGCCGCCGCTGGCCAGCCAGCTCCCACGAACGCCTCGCCGGGCGGTGGCTCGACGATGCTGATCCGGTGAGCGAAAACCTGAGATTTGACGGAATTTCGGTGCTTGACCTGACCGCTTGAGCTACTAAAATCGCCGCATCTTTTATCGAGTTGAGAATGAGTCTCATTAAAAACTGACGGCTCGCGCCGCTTTCCCACCACCCAGGTTGTGTCCGATGGTCAAACGTTCCCCTCGCGGATTCACACTCGTCGAATTGTTGGTCGTGATCGCCATTATTGGCGTGCTGGTCGGGCTGTTGTTACCGGCCGTGCAGGCGGCTCGCGAAGCGGCTCGCCGGATGAGCTGCAGCAATAACCTGAAGCAGATCGGCTTGGCCCTACACAACTACGAATCCTCCAACAAGCGGCTGCCGGCTTCCTGGTCGCATCCGGGCAACTCCAGCGGCGACGGCTGGTCCAGCCAGGCTCGGTTGCTGCCGTTCCTCGAGCAGGTCTCGCTGGCCAGTGAGATCGATTACGGTCTGGGGTACGGCGCGGCGCAGGTCACAACCAGCTCGGGCACGCAGCGGTTGGCCAGTTTTCGTGTCCCCACGTACCTTTGTCCCTCGGAGGTCAAGGACGAGCTGCGGACCGATTCCTCGGGCAATCCTTACCACTACCCGCTGAACTACGCCTGTAACGCGGGGACGTTCTTCATTTTCAATCCCAGCAACGGTTCCAGCGGCGACGGGGCGCTGGCCCCCAACCGCTACTTGGGCTTCAACACCTGTACCGACGGATTGAGCCAAACGATGGCGTTTGCGGAAGTCAAAGCCTACACGCCCTACTTCCGTGATGCCGCTTCGGGCAACAACCTGACGCCGCCGACGAGTCCGGCCGAGATCTGCGGCTTGGCCGGCAGCTTCAAAACCAACAGCGGTCACACCGAATGGGTCGACGGACGCGCCCACCAGACCAGTTTCACGACGACCTTCGGCCCCAACACCGAGGTGCTTTGCGAACAGGGCGGAACGGTCTATGACGTCGACTGGACGAACATGCGAGAAGGGCGTTCGACCACCGAAAACACTTACGCGGCGGTCACCGCCCGCAGCTACCACTCCGGCGGCGTGAACGTGGTGTTTCTGGACGGTTCGGTGCGTTTCAAGACCGACACGATCAACTTGGCGACCTGGCGAGCCCTCTCGACGCGAGCCGGCGGCGAAGTCGTCGCCGAGAATTAGGATCGCATCCCCAGATGATCCTGGAGGCCAGCCGTAGCTGAAGTCGCCAGACTTTGGACCTTTTCGTCGCCTTGGTCCAATCTCTGGCGAGCCTTGGTCCCATCTCTGGCGAGATCGGCTACCTGCAATTCAAGCCCGGTCGCAGCCCTGGATCTACTGTTCCTGGCCTGCGTAGCGGAGGCCGCGAACGATCTGGGCTTTGGCTTCGCTGCGTTCGACGCCGATGGCGACCTCGGTATTGCTGCGATCATCGGCGCGGTCACGGCGATCGAAGACGGTCATGCCGCGGGTGATTTCACCGCGGGTCTCGACATCGCCGGGCATTTCTTTCCACTGAAACAGATTCGGTTCCAACGCGGCCAGGACCGTCATCGCATCCTGCAGCGGGATGACTTCGCGACCGAGCTTCTGATGCGAAATCCGGAAGGCGTACTGCAGCATCTGGTACAGCATACCGCCGACCGGACCGTCTTTGCTGGGCAGTTTCTCCAGCAGGTCGACGCCAAAGGTCACGGAATCGGTAACATCCAGCGGGACGACGCTCTTGGTCGTCGGGGAGTGGAACACGGCTTGGGCCGCGGGCGCGTCCATGAACATGTTCATCTCGGCCGCGGCCGTGACGTTGCCGTTGCACTGCACGGCTCCGCCGCTGATCAACAGTTTGCCGACCGCATTGGCGATCGTCGCGTCGCGCTGAAACACGCGGGCGATGTTGGTCAGAGGACCCAAGCAAAGGATGGTGATTTCGTCGGGATACAACCGCAGCAGTTCGGCGATCACCTTCTCCGAGGTGTGCATGTGCTGGCGGTCGGTGGTTTGGATCAGGAAATCGCCCAGGCCATCGGGACCGAGCAGGTAGCGGTCGTCGATAACGGGTGCGTTATCCGAGGGCGTCGCGCGGCCGATCCGCGGGAACTTGGCCGGATCCAACTGGGCGACGATGGCCTGGACATTGTTGGTCGCCTGTTGCGCGTCGACGCTGCCAGCGGTGGCTGTGATGGCCAAGACGTCCAAACGCGGATCGAACAGGGCCATCGCCAGGGCTACTGCGTCGTCGATACCCGGGTCACAGTCAATGATTACTTTGGTGCTCATCGCGGAATTATAGCCTGCTTGTTGGGGCCTTGAAATCACCGTTGTCGCGGCCCGCTGTGGGCCGCCAGATGCGTTGTTATACTGCAGCGTTTTGCAGCGCCCACCGTTCCTTTTTCCTGCGTTGCCTGTCGACGCCCTGCGCCGTACGAGTGTATCCCGATGATCGATTTTCCCACCGCCGTCGAAACTGTCCAAGCCGGTCAAGATCTGACGGCACCGCAGACCAGCCAGCTGATCGGCGAAATGCTCAGCGGACAGGCCAGCGACGAGGCCATCGGCGAATTGTTGTTAGCGCTGCGCGCCAAGGGCGAAGCCGTCTCGGAACTGGTCGGAGCGGCCCGGGCCCTCCGCGAGCACATGACGCCGATCGCCTACGAAGGCTCCGTTCTGTTGGATACCTGCGGGACCGGTGGCAGCGGATCGGGAACGTTTAATATCAGCACCGCCACGGCGATCGTAGTCGCCGCGATGGACGTTCCGGTCGCCAAGCATGGCAACCGCCGGGCGACCAGCCGGTCCGGTTCGGCCGATGTGTTGGCGGAACTGGGCGTGGCCGTGGAATCGTCGGCCGAAGCGGTTTCGCGATCGCTGGCCCAGGTCGGTTTGTGTTTCTGCTTTGCGCCCAAGCTGCATCCGGCGATGCGGCACGTCGCCCAGGTGCGGCGGTCGCTGTCGGTCCCGACGCTGTTCAACATGCTGGGACCGCTGTGCAACCCGGCCGGTGCGACGCACCAGTTGTTGGGGACCGGACAGGCCGATGCGCAGGCCAAGATCGCGGCAGCCCTAACCGAACTCGATACGACGCGTTCGTTGGTCGTGCGGGGGGCCGATGGGCAGGATGAAGTGGCCCTCGAAGGTCAGACGACCGTGTACGACGTTCGCCCGAGCGGCACCGAAGTGCTGCAGTGGACGGCGGCCAGTTTTGACCTGCCGGCCGTTTCGGTTTCTCAGTTACAAGCCAAAGACCCCCGCGACAGCGCCGAGATCATTCGGGGGATCCTGGCCGGCCGACCGGGACCCTGCCGCCAGATCGTGCTGGCCAATGCCGCCGCGGCGCTGTGGTTGGTCGGTCGCTGTGACGATTTGACCGTCGCCGCCGGCGAAGCGGCCGCAGCGATCGACAGTGGCGCAGCGGCCGATAAATTGGCCCAGTTGGCCGCCTGCGTGGGGTGCTAGGCGGACAGGCAGGGGCGGGGGTGCGCAACGGACGGCTGCCGCCTTTAACGGCTGGGAAGCCCCCCCTGATCCCGCCCGCCTATCTAAAACCCGCCCGCCTCTTTAAAACTTCCAGCGGAATTCCATCCGGCCGCCGTACAGGTCGGTGTCGTTCTCTCGCACGCCGTACAATACGTCGAACCGCAGCAGCGTGCGGTGCGACAGCGGGAACTGGTAGCGCGAAGCCAGTCCCCATTGATCGCCGCGGGCAATCCGCCCGGCGGCACTGCGGTGCGTGGCGACGTAAGCCGTTTCGATGATCCACTGGCGATCGAGCGCAGCGCCCAGTAAGTCGATGCCGATCGCTCCGCCCAGCGTATTGTTGGCCGTCGCATCCAGGGTCGGATGGCCGTTCAGACCGTCGGGTTCGAAGTTGATCCCGACGTTCCGCAGGATTCCGCCGCTGACCCCCGCTCGAGCGACACTTTGCGGCCGGTCCCAGCCCACGAATAGATTCAGGTAGGGCAGGATGCGCAGTGAGTCAGCCGTCGCCAAACTGCTTTCCACCAACAGCAGCCCACCGTCGGCCGTCCGCTGGTCGCTGGGCAGGTCCTGTCCGGCGTTGACGATCACGCGGACGCTGTTGTTGACGCGGTCGAAGTAGCGGCGCGTGTAGCTGGCCGTCATGTTGTGATAACTGCGTCCCAGACCGATCCGGTCGTGGACGTAAGCGTAGCCGGCTTCGATGTACCCGTCGTAGGCTTCGATAAAGATCGCCGTTCCCAGCGCCTGACCGGCGTGAGCATCGTTACCAAAGGCCGGACTATTCAATTGGTCGGCGATGGCGAAGCCGGTCAAGTCGAAATTCGACCAATCCAACAGCCGACTGTGGCGAGCCGGTAGCGCCATGGCCGCTCCGGTCACCGCGTCTTCCATCCAAATGCCGTTCTGAAACAGCAACGGCACCAGCCCGACACTGAAGGGCAGTTCGAAGGGCGAAGGCGTGCCGTCGATGCCACCAAGGATAGCGCCGGCGTCGCCTTCGAAGAACGCGGTTACGGGATTGAGGTTAAAGTTCGGGTCGTACTCGACGCTGCCATCGACAAATCGCACCTGACTGAACTGGGCCGCCCGGTTAAACGGTCCGATGAAGGCATGGAACCGCTCGGTCGCCGTCAGCCGCAAATCCATGTCCAGATTCAGGCGATGCGCCACGTTGTCGACCCGCCCGATGGCGTTGCGTCCGCTGGCCGCACCGACGCGGTAATCGCCATACACGTAGAACGCCGGGTGCGTCAGATGGGTTTCGCCCAGCAGCGTGCCGCCGCGAGGCATCATGCCGCCGGAGTAAAAAGGTATCCCGCACTCGTAGATCGGCCGCTGGGTCGGGACATCGCGCTTGGCATCGTAGACGTACTGCTGGGCCGCCGGATCATAGCGATCGGAACCGGCCGGCAGCGGTGTGGGCTGGAAGTCCCCGGGATGAACGGGCGGGGGTTCGGCGAAACGCGACGGTGACGAAGCCGACGAAGGCCCGCGCGGAGCTTGCGGCGCGACCTCGGGAAGCCGCCGAGGGCGAGCCGGTGTGGCCGGCGCCGCGGGTGCCGGTGGCAGGACATCGCCCGGCCGGATCAGTTCCCAAGCTCGAGCCGGCGCGGGCAAACGGTTCGCGTGGTCCGCCGGAGCCTGCGGTTCTTCCGGGGCGACCGGCGGCAAGCGACGCGGCCGAGCGGTCGACGTCCGCGTTGGTCGAACCGGAAACGGCATCGGCGTCGACAACGCCGTCCCCGCCTCCGGTCCGCGATAGCGAACGTCGCCAGACTTTGAACTCCCATCACCGACACCACTCGCCCTGGGAACGCCAAGCGTTGCCCGAGGCTCGGCCGCCACCAGCGGCCGCGACGAAGCTCCGGCAACCACCAGCGCAGCGACCACCGCGAGGGTCGTAGCCCAGGTGCGGTTCGGACGGCAAGCTCGCTTTGATCGGACCAACAACATGGACTCAGGGAACCATAAAGGTGTGGCTGCGCGGATGGATGTTCAGGATGCCCGTGTTCATGCGACGAATCATGTCGGGCGTCGCGCCCACTTCGTGCATCAGGTAAGTCGGTTCGGGACGGCTGCGCATGCGGACCGACAAGCGATACACGCCCGGTTGCTGAAGCGCCCCGGCGGGAACTCGATAGTGGGCGTCGCGATGGCCCAGCGGCGGAATGCTGTGAGCTTCCATGCGGATCAGCGGCGGGTGGTTGAGGACACTGACCGGAACCGCTCCCGGGCGAAGGAAGACCAGTTGATCCTGGTTGAAGTTCAGCGGCAGCGAGACCTCGCGATCGGTGCCGCGCAGCGTATTGATCAGGAACTTGGTCTGCAGGTTGAACAGTTGGGCGTCGCGCGGGACGCGGCCCTGGGCGACATCCACCGAACGCACGTCGGCCAAATCGCCACGGCTGTCCAAGTATCCGCTCTCCCAAACTCGCCTGCCTTCGGGATTGATCACGGCCACGTTCAACCAGACCTGCGGCTGGGCACCCAGCGATCCGGTCGGCAGGTTATGTCCATCGCTCAGATTGTGAATGCGGAAACGAAAACGCAGGTCGGCGTGGCGATCGGGAGCCGCTTCGAAGAACGGACCTTCGATTCCGATGGCCGCTTCCATCACGTCGATCGACGAAGCACGCTTGCGGTCGAGACTGGCAAAATTGGCTTCGATAATCTTGCGGGCGTCGCGGCGGTCATCCGTATTGTCCCAGGGCGGTGGGAAAGCGGCGTCGGCGGGAAGATTGCGTTCGAACTGCGGCTTGCCCCAGTCGCTGGTGTAATCGAACTGCGTCCACTGGCGCGGCGTCCAGCGATCGGCCTTCTCGTGTATCGGAAACAGTCCCGGATGCGCGATCGAATAATTCGGTCCCCAGAAGGTATGGTTGGCGTGGCGTCGCGGCTCGCCCCACGGTTTGCCGGCCAGTTCCGCAATCGGGATCTGCTCGTAACCCTCGGCTTTGCCGGGCACGGCGCCCATGTGGCAGTCCTGGCAGCTGATCCCCTGGGCGGCGGCCGGTCCGCTGCGGTACTGGGCGTGGACGACCTCCAGCCAGATGCCTGGATGCACGGCCACCTGATGACAGGACGCACAGAAGTCGCTGCGCGTGATCGGTTCGAAGTATCGGGCACTGCGATGAATGGCTTGTCCGGGGCCTTGATCGGAAGCATCCGTCTTCAGTTTTAATTTCTCCCGCTGGGCCAGAGCATCGGCCAGGCCCGCGCCGTGACCACCACCGTAGACCGGAGCGTGAATGTCGCCCGGTTCGATCCGCCGCTGGCCATTGGTGCGGCCGTAGGCTTCGTTGACGCGGTGGCAAGCGATGCAGGTGATGCCCTCGCGCACGATTTTCGGGGCGTCCAGCGCACTGGCGGAACGCGAGTAACCGACTTGCGTGGCGACCGGGCTGTGGCAGCGAGCGCAGAACGTGCCGATCGTCCCCTGCGAAAGCTCCACCATCGTCTGTTCGAAACGCTGGTACATCGGCGAGATCGCAGCATAGGCGTGGGCGCTGGTCCGCCACTCCTCAAAATGCTTGGGATGACACTGGGCGCAGGTGAGCGCCGACGGGTACCGCGTTTCTCCCAGCAGGGCTGCGTGCGGATCCTCTGCACCGGAAAGCAAATCCGAGCCGGCCGGCAACGCAGCCGCGTCTCGGCTGGCGCCGGAATGCGGATTGCCCGCCTGACCCGCTGCCGGGGCGCCGCCGAGCGAGGTCAGCGGATCGACCGCTCCGCCGGATCGTTCTTCGCCCAACAGACTGTCCCCGCCCAACAGACTGTCCTCGCCCAACAGACTGTCCTCGCCCAGCAGACTGTCCTCGCCCAGCAGACTGTCCCCGCCCAGTCGGTCGTCACCCGCCAGCAGATCGTCACCGGCCAGACGCGGGGACACGGAATTTCGCAGGTAAGCGGGCGGAGCAGCCGGAACGGATGAACTCGGCCAGCGATGCGCTGCGGCTTCGCCGATTCCACCCGCTTTCGCTCTGGGAGCGAAGGGTGCGAGTTGACCGAGATGCTGATGCACGTAGGGCGGTGGTGTCACTGCCGGTTCGGGCCGCGCCGGCTGGCTGGAGACGCGTTCTGGTTGCGAACCATGCGAACGTGCGGTGCGGCGGGTCGTCTCGGGTGGGTGCAAATGACTGGTGGGTTGCCAGGTCTGGGTACAGCCCGGCGGCAGTTGACCGCGAATCGCTTCGGGCACCATCGCGGCGGGATCCTGGTGCGGGCCGCCGGCCGGATCGCTATCGATTCCACGGAAGCGATCCCCCGATCCGGATTGGGCATCGCTTTTGCCGGCAAGCGACAGGGCGAGCGCACCGGCGAGAAACGTCCGGGCAACAAGCGACCGATGGCTGCGAACGCGAAGGATCATTCGGATGCGCGATCTGAGCGTAGGAAGTGAAGACACGTGCACCTCACCCGCCGGAGGAGCGACGCAGGCGACCGCGGGGGGACTGCCCCAGCGGCCGGAAAGCGGGCGAGGGGCCCAAGAATCAGATCGACCGGAGTGGGCCGCAAAATCGCTTCATCGCGACCTGCCGGTCAGAGCCTGCGTAATCGTCACAGCTTGACAGGTACAAGCCAGTGAAAAGATTTGCCGCTGTGGACCAGCCCTGCGAACAAACCCTACGGCCGGTGCGACCGGTACCGCCGACGACCGGACGTGCAGCGGCAGGAAGTTTTTCACCGGCTGCTCGCCCGAGTTCGACGTACTTTTTAGATGGGCAATTCGTTTGCCAGCCGCTACGGCGAGAAGTGTCCCCCGAGGATCCAGTGTGATGAGCGACAGCAGTAGTTCGAAACAAGCCGGTTTTTTTCGCTGTCCGGTGCAACCCGAAGTGGCTGCGGCCACGATCTGCATCGGACGAAAACGCGTCAAAGCCATGCTGCACGAGCAATCGATCGACGGCTTCACCTTGATGATCGAACCCAAGGAAGCACTGAAGTTAAAGGTTGGCACGCCCTGGATCCTGCTGACCGACAGCGAACGGACGCGGGTCCGCAGCGAATGGATGTTCCAAGCGGACAACGGCATGGTGCAATTGGCCGTACGGCGGCTGGAAGATCTGCGCACCGCCGAAGACAGCGATCGGCATCGTTGGTCGCTGTTCACCCGGCGAACCCGCGGTTCCGGACAGGCTCGTAACAACGAACTGGCTTTTGCCGGGATCGTCCTGTTGCTGTTCATCGTGCTCAGCATGCCCGGGCTGGGCGATCGTTTGGGCACCGCTCCGCGTATCCAGGCCGCGGTGGAAGGCCTGTTGCAGGGTTTTTGAGCCGGTCGGCAGAACGCAGCCTTTTGGGGGTTCGCGACGGTTGTCGTCGATGCCGCCGCGGGCACCGCGCTAACCGGTGCACTGTGCTAACCGGTGCACTGTGCTAAGCACCTCGCAACATTTCATTCGGCTTTACTCTCCCTTTGGGAGAGTCGGGCTCTTAGGCCCGGAGAGGGTTTTCGTAGGGCCCTCCCCGGGCCTAAGAGCCCGACCCTCCCGCTGCGCGGGAGGGTGTCGTCGCGAGGTTTCACTGAAAGATTCATGCCGACGTGCTAACCGGTGTCGCGCCCGCAGATGACGTGCTAAGCTGAGACGCTTTGCCACGCCATTTGCCTGGATTCATCGAGGCCGTTTCTTTTTATGAACGCCGACTATCTACGACGTTACGTTCGCGACATCCCCGACTTTCCGCGACCCGGTATCCTGTTCCGCGACATCACGCCCCTGTTGGCCGATCACAAGGCGTTACAGATGGCGGTCGAAGCCATGGCCGCGCCCTTCGCCGGGCAAGGGGTCGACGTGGTCGCTTCGGCGGAAGCTCGCGGATTTATCTTTGCCGCTCCGCTGGCGCTGCAGCTGGGCGCCGGATTCGTGCCCATTCGAAAACCCGGCAAGCTGCCCTTCGATCGCAACTCCTTTCGTTACGAACTGGAGTACGGAGCGGATGAACTGGAAGTCCACGTCGACGGCGTTGCCGAAGGCCAGCGAGTCCTGTTGGTCGACGACCTGTTGGCCACCGGCGGAACCATGGAAGCCTGTTGCCGATTGTTGGAACAGTGCAACGCCGAAATCGTGGGTTGTAGCTTTCTGATTCACCTCGTTCCCCTGGGCGGCGAGGACCGGCTGAGTCCCTACAAATCGCACAGCGTCCTGCGCTACGACGAAGACGACCAGGAAGCGGAACTGAGTGTCCAAAATCGTCCGCCCGGTCCGTCGGTGTAGCCGGCCGGTTTGCTTTGCGCAACCACCTCGGATGCATCTCTTTCTCTCGCCCTACTGTGTAGAAGCATTTTATGACCGTTCAAGACAGTGATCCCCGGGACCAGCTGAAGCAGGCGATCCGCAAGACCGCACACGCCAACCGCAAGGCGCAGCACGACAAGGACGCCGTCAGCGAACAGATCACCGCCGCCGTGATGCAGTTGCCCGAGTATCAATCCGCCCAGTGCGTGATGTGGTACGTCGACGTGCGAGACGAGGTGCGAACGCGGCATGCGCTGCCCGCCGCGATCGCTTCGGACAAGCGGATCATCGTGCCGTTTTGCGTCGAAGGGGAACTGGAACTGTTCCATCTGGAAGCGATGGACGAGCTGGAAGTCGGGATGTACAAGATCCTCGAACCGCGGGCCGACCTCCGCGAGGTCGCCGCGAAACGGGTGGCGGTCGAGCAGTTGGATTTGATTCTGGTGCCGGGCGTCGGCTTTGACGCTCAGGGCGGACGCACCGGCCATGGCAAAGGCTACTACGACAAACTGCTGCAGAACGCGCGGCCCGATACGCCGTTGATCGCCCTGGCGTTTGACTGCCAGATATTCCCGGAGATCCCGATGCAGGACCACGACATCTACATGGACAAAGTCGTCACCGAATCGACCGTGTACCAGGGCCGAGGACGCAGCTGAGCATGACGGATCTGAAACATCTGGTCGAAGACACCTACGCGGAAGGTTTTCGCAGCATCTATGGCGAGATCCTGATCACCGCTCGCGATCGCCGCTGGCTGGAGCACTGCGTCGCGGCGGTCACCGGGCACGCCTCCAGCACGATCCTGTGCGACTGCGAAGCCGGCGTGGCCCAGTGGATCGAAGCCGGCGAGGGCACGCCCGACCGGCGCTGCGGGGCGGTGGTCCAGTTCCATGTGCCGCGGTTTCGCAAGGACCGTCGCGAGCATCTGGAGAAAGTCATGCTGGCGCGAATCAGCCAGAACGTATTGACCTGTCCGACCGCTCGCTGCTTTAACCGCATCGACAGCGAGGACTATTTTAAATTGGGACGCAAAGTCGCCTTCTTTGGCGATCGACACCAATTTCGCGAGACCCGCTACGACACGCCGGGCTGGGTGATCCCGATCCTGGGCGGGGAGTTCTTTCTGTCTCGCCGCTTCGGCTTTCGCGATGGAGTGATGGGGGGAAACCTGTGGTTCATGGGGGAAAGCGAAGACGCGGCCCTGGAGGCGGCGGAAAAAGCCGCCGCCGCGGTCGAACGCTGTGCCGATGTGGTGGCCCCCTTTCCCGGCGGCGTGGCCGCCAGCGGCAGCAAGGCCGGCAGCAGTTACGACTTCACCATCGCCAGCACCTATGCCGAATTCTGTCCCACGCTGCGTGACCAGCTCGGAGAGAAATCCCAAGTGCCCAAGGGCTGCCGTTCGATCATGGAAATCATCATCAACGGCCGCGATCTGCAGTCGCTGCAGCGAGCCACCGGCGAAGCCTTGAAAGCGGCCGCCGATACCGAGGGACTGATCCGGATCAGCGCCGGTAACTACGGCGGACGACTGGGCAAGAGCCTCATCCATCTGCATCAGTTGCTCGACTGAACGCGGTGTTCAAGGCGGCGGCAACAACCGCAGATTGCCAGGCAGACGCCCGTACCGTATCTGGACACCACCCCTTCACGGGTGGCCGAAGTGGCCCGAATCCGTCACGCAGCGCAGCCGTTAGATCTTCAACGCTAATCCCCTTTATCGGAGCCTCAAAGGAACCCGAGGGCCGGAAGGCGGTGGCGAATTTTCCTTTAAAGGGTGGCCTGTGCGGGGCTGTCGCACTTTAATGTATTGATCTCGCCATAAATTTCCCTACAATCGCCTGCTGCATTACCGTACTTCTGTTTGGGGGCATGATCTTCTGTGAAGTCGTCGAAAGCTGTACCCGGGGCGGTCCTTGTTAGTCAATTCTTGGCTGAAACGGGTGCGCTGAAGATGGCGGGCAAGCGGCGGGCTTTTCGGTTCCAGTTCGCGTCTCTTTGAGCCGGGTCCGCATAGCATTAACGAAGCGGCCAGGGATTTGTTTTCCCTGGGCGTGTCTTTTTTTCGTAGCTATCGTTTACAAGGGTGCAGTTTTGAAAGCTAGAAATCTTCGCGTTTCGCGACAAGCGTTCACGCTCGTTGAATTGTTGGTGGTGATCGCCATCATTGGCGTGCTGGTCGGACTACTGCTGCCGGCCGTCCAGGCGGCTCGGGAGGCCGCACGGCGAATGCAGTGCGGCAACAACCTGAAGCAGCTGGGGTTGGCGATGCACAACTTTCACGACACCTACCAGCGGTTTCCGGCGGCGACGCATGATCCGTTGTTCTTAGATCCCCAGTACCGCGATTACCGCAGTGGGCGTGAGCGGTGGAGTTACGCGGTGCTGTTGCTGCCGTTTATGGAAGGCCAACCGCTGTATGATCAGTTGTTCGACACCCACATCGGAATCGAGCGACCGTGGCACAATACGACGCTGATGCAGAGCGGGCCGGAAACCCTGCTGTGTCCCTCGGACCCGATGGCGACCACGCCGCCCAACACGATCTCCCGGATCAGTTACCAGATCAACCGCGGTGACCAGTGGTTGGACTGGGCTTGGCACGAATCGCGTGGCGTGGGAGCACGAGGCGACAAAGTGGTCCGCAACTTTGCCGGCATCACCGACGGAACCAGTAACACGATGATGATCTCGGGTGTACGGATCGGTAACCGTAGCAGCCGCAAGGTCGAGGACGGTTTTGCCATGAACGTTGGTGCGAGCAACAGTGAAGCCCCCGCGTTGTGCTTGGGCGAAGTCGGTCCGAACAACCAGTTCGTGGGCGACGTCGAAACCGGCAGCTGGCAGAAAGGTTGGCGTTGGGCCGACTCGCGAACGCCCTACACGACCTGGCAGCCGATGTTGCCGCCCAATGGTCCCAGCTGTGGTAATCGCGCTGAGTCCTGGGCGTTGATCACCGCCGGCAGTGCGCACCCCGGTGGTGTCAACGTGGTCTTTGCCGACGGCTCGGTGCATTTCATCGGCGAGACGATTGACGCTGGCGACCCGACGTTGACCGTCTTCGATTCACCCACGCCTCCGGCAGACTCCAACCGTCCGCAGGACTACAGCGGTCCCTCGCTGTATGGCCTGTGGGGAGCTTTGGGGTCGGTTCAAGGTGGTGAAACCGCTCAGCTGCCTTAAGCTGTACGGCTGATTCCAAACGAAAAGGGTTCTTGTATCGCCCACCGAATCGTGGTTCTAATGACCTGGGTTCGGCGGGCTTTTTTTGTTTACTTTGACAACTGTAGGAAGACACGATGAAACGAACTGGACAGGTTGTGGCCGTGGCGATGTTGAGCGTGCTGGGACTGGTGGGGTGTTCCGGTCGACCGACAATGGATACCGTGCCCGTCGAAGGAAAGGTCACCCTGGACGGATCGCCCGTCGAAGGGGCGACAATCATGTTCGTGCCCACGACCGCCGGCCAGGGGCAGTCCGCCACGGGGCGGACCGACGCCAATGGGGTCTATCGCCTGACGGCCGTTCCGGATGGTGAAGAAGTCGCGGCACCCGAATCGGGCACCCTGCCCGGTGAGTACATGGTCAGCATCCGCAAAGCCCAGATGGCCGATTACATCTCGGATGAGGAGGCCGAAGAGAAAGGCATCCAGTCGACCGAGGCCAGCGTTCCCGGACGCGGACCCGACTTGACCTTCGAGGTCCCCAAGAAATACCGCAACCCGCGACAGTCTGGACTGACCGCGACGGTGGTCGACGGCGAGAATAACATTCCCTTCGATCTGACCAGCAACTAAGAACCAGCCGCGACCAAAGCGTCGACCGTGTTCGATTCGCCCACGCCCGCGGGTAAAACCGTCGCAGTACGCCCGTTCGACGAGAGTTCACACGAACTGTTGTCGAACGGGCTTTTTTGGTGTTTTTTGTATGGCCTTACGGTTCCTCGTCGTGCTCAGGACCCCTTGCGGCGCGCGCGACTGCGTTCTCGATACCGTTCTTTGCGGGCCGCTTTGGTTTCCGCTTTCGAAGCCGCTTTGTCGGCGGCTTGCCGGGCTGTCTCCAGCTGTTCGCGCTGCATCAATTCCGGAGTTTCCAACGTCACTCGCCCCAGAGCTCCGCTGCGAAGCTCGGTCACCAAGATGCGGCCCGCGCGGTCCAGATCCACGCGGTTGCCCTTGCCCAAACATCCGCGGCGACGACCGATCGCTTCCAGAGCCGCCAGAGCCGAGTCCGGCAGAGCGTCCAAGTCGTAGCGCCGCTGCAAGCGTTCGGGGTAATGTTCCAACAAGTATCCCGCGGCGAAGAAGCCGACTTCGGCGTAGTCCATCACGGTTTCTTTGACCGAACCCAGCAGCGCGAGTCGAAAGCTGCTGTTGACGTTCTCAACTTTGGGCCACAGTACCCCCGGCGTGTCCAGCAGCGTGAAACCGTCGCCGATCGGGACCTTTTGTTGGCTCTTGGTGATCGCGGGCGTGTTGCCGGTTCGGGCAATCTTGCGACCGGCCAGGTAGTTGATCAGAGTCGATTTTCCCACGTTCGGGATTCCGGCGATCATGATCGTTACCGGGCGGCCCTGACGCTCGGGAACCAATTGGGCGGCCAGCGGTTTCAGCCGCCGGATGGAGGGCACGTCTTCGCTGGAGACGGCCGTGGCCCGCGTGTTCTCGGACTGTTCCAGAAACCGTTTCCAGGTCGTCGTCATCTCCTCATCCGCCAGGTCGCTCTTGGCCAGCACTTTCAAGCACGGTTTCGCTTTCCGCAGCTCTTCCAGCATGGGGTTGCTGCTGGAAAACGGGATCCGCGCGTCGAGCACTTCGAGGACGACGTGCACCTTCGGCAACACGGCCTCGATCTCGAGCCGCGCTTTGTGCATGTGACCGGGAAACCACTGGATCGTCATGCGAAGAACCTCTGAAGGAAAGGATGGTGACATAGTTTGACCGATGGGGCGCGGTTTGCTAAGACCGGGCGCAGCGACCCGAGGCGGCTTGGATTACACTGCCGCTTATGAACAAACGCTTAACGAAAATCAGCAAATACCTGGCCTTTGTGCTGCGTCATCACCCCGAGTCCATCGGGATCGATCTGGCTCCGGAAGGCTGGACGAACCTCGAAGAATTGGTCGCCAAGGCGAACACCCATGGAAAAACGTCGCTGACCGTCCCGCGCGTGTACGAATTGATCGAGGTCCAGCAGCCGCCGCTTTTCGAATTGAGCGACGATCGGCAACTGATCCGCGCACTTCCCTGAGGTTGACGGTGGCCCTAGCGCCCATCTGTGTACCCAACCACGTCGGCTCGCGGACGCTCTCCGATCCGGCCGCCCACCTGATCGATCGCGCGTTCGAACGCATCGAAGCCTTGATGCTGCGCAACGCTTCGGTGACCGAGCAGTTTGTGACCTGCGATTTCGAACTGCTGGACAAAACGCTGGGCTGGCTGCAGGAAGAGAATCTGTTGGCCGGCAACCGGTTCTGTGAATGGGGCAGCGGGATCGGCGCCGGCACGATGTTGGCAGCCCTGCGAGGCCTGGAAGCGGTTGGCATCGAGATCGATTCGGCATTGGTGCAGGAATCCGACGAACTGGCGGCGGAGCTGACGATTCCGGCCCGCTTTGTCGCCGGCAGCTTCCTGCCGTCGGAGCTGGATGACATGGTGCACTGGGAATCGGAGCTGGAGAACGTCGTCACCCAGACCGGCAACGCCTATGACGAGCTGGATCTGGAGGTGACGGATTTTGATTTGTTCTTCGCCTTTCCATGGCCGGGGGAACAGCCGTTCTTCGAAGCGGTGCTCGAGGCGGTCGCCGCCAACGGCTCGCTGCTGTTGACCTTTCACGGCCGCGAAGGCATGACGCTGGTCCGCAAAACCCCGTAGTGGATCAGGCCACACCCCGTAGTGGATCGGGCCACCAGTCCCTCAAGGCTCGCCGCGTACCATTCCTATTCGCGAAACTGATACTTGGCGACGAAGCGCTTATCGATCCAGCATTTCAGCCACCAACACCAGCGGGCGTGCGCGCTGTGGCCTTTGTATTCCAGCAACGCCTTGCCGTGGCCGGTATTCAGGATCTTCATGAACCCGCTCTGCGGACGATACGTTTGGTAAGCGGTTTCTGCGCCGAGCGCCGCACGCAGATTGTGCCACAACACGGGAGCCTGCCGAACGGCGAATACGCCGGCTTTGGGAGCCGGATGCTGGAGGATCGTGCCGCAGTCGCCGACGGCGAAGATGGGTTCCGCGTCGGTACTTTGCAGCCGGGGATTGAGCGCGAGAAAGCCGCGTTCGTCAGTAGCCAGCCCGAGTCGACCGAGTACCGGTGGGGCTGCGGCGCCGGTGGCCCAGATGATTACGTCGGCCGCGATCGGTTCGTCTTGGCCATTACCGACCGACCGCTCGTCGACCTCTTTGACGCGGTAGTCGGTGCGCACCTCGATGCCGCGAGCGCGGAGGATCTCACGCAGCTTCCGGCGACTGCGGTTCGTCATGCCGTCGGCAATCTGCGGTCCGCTGGTCAGGATGGTGATGGAATAGGACTGTGGCTGGCCCCGTTCGGCGAGGCCCCGTTTGGCTAGGCCCGCATCGAGACACAGCGCGACCTCGACCCCCGCGACACCGCCGCCGACGATCACACAGCGCTTGGGCCCGGCGCCATCGCCGAGACGTTCCTCCAAGCGTGACGGGAAGGTCTGCATCGGTTTGATCGGGACCAACGCGGGCGAACGGTGATCGCGCCAACCGGCCGGCATCGATCCCACACCCACCGACAAGACGTCGAACGGCAGAGCGTCGCGCTTGGCAAAATGCAGCGTTCGCGTTGCTGGATCCAGTTCGGTGACCTCATCGAGAATGAGTTCGGCTCCCGCACGTTTGGTCAGGGCCCGCAGATCGATCTGCATTTCGGTCGGCTCGAACTGGCGCGACAACGTGCCCGGCAACATCCCCGAGTAGGTCGCAAAGGGAAATTTCGAGATACAGACCAAGCGCGTATCGGCAATCGGCCGCTTGATCCAGCGGCGAACGACTTCCGCATTGGTGTGACCGATGCCCAGCAGGACCAGGGTACGTGACGAGGGCATGCTCAATTCCGGTAGGCGATAGCCATGCTTGCGGTGCCGCGATTACTCGGTCATTTCATACCTTTGCCGGACGTCGTCCAATCCGCCGGCGTTCTCCACATCGGTGAACCCCAGGTCCTCGAGCGACTCCTTGGCACGCTGGGCACGCACGCCGGCGGCGCAGTAGACGACGATCTTGCGATCCTTGTCGGTGGTGTGCTGGTCGATCTGATCCGCGATCTCGGTGTGGGGAATATGCACGGCCTGGGCCACATGGCCATCGTCCCACTCGTTCTGGCTGCGCACATCGATGACCAACGCCGCTTCCCCCGGCATCGTGCTGGCCTCCGTCGCGGAGTCATCTGTCTCCGTTGCCGAGACATCTTGTGCCGTCGCATCGGAAGCGGGTGCCGAGGGCTCTGCGGTGCTAACCGCGGTGTCGCGGTCGGAGCAGCCGATCGAAACGGCCATCAGGAGCAGCAGAAAACACACTCTCATAATTGTCGCCTTGGGGGGAGGGAGAGAACGGATTGCAAACGTCGGAAGCGTGTGTGTTTGCGGTCACCACGATCGTAGCAACTCTGTCCACTCGAAGCACCGCATGATCGGATGCTGAACCAAAGTTTAGCGAACGCGACGCACGTCGAACGGACCTCCGGCGTCGGCAACGCAAATCCGAACGCAAGGTGCGCACGCTAATCGCGCAGGCTGTTCAGGCAGCGAACAGCCCCTCGCCACCGCTGCGGCTTTCTAGCGATTCCTGGCTGGTTCGTCCCACCCTGGCGCGCCATTTGATGCTTTGTTGGCGACATCGACAGGGTGCGTGCTTAGCACTCCCCGCAGCAGGCTCGGATGTAAACGCTTGTTTCGCCGAGCCGGACAGATTGTTCCAGACGCTTTCCCTGAACACGGAGAACAAAACATGAAGATCAATTTGAAATGGTGGCTCGCCAGCGCCGCGTGTGCTCTGGTCCCGCTGAGTCTTCCCCAGGCGACCGCTCAGCAGTATGTGCCAGGTGCCGGATACGTTGCCGAAGACGAGTGGTACGATCCGAGTGACTGGTTCGATGGCAATGACACCGAGATCGAAGACTACTACCAGGGCGAGGACGACTACGACGACCTCGACTACGACGATTACGAATACGACGACGACGATAACGACTACTACGACAACGACTACTACGACAGCGATTACTACGACAACGACGACTACCAAGAAGACTACTACGGGGACGACGACTACGCCTACGGCGACAACTACGGTCTCGATGACGGCTACGACTTCGACGACTACGACTACGGATACGGCTACTACGACAACTACTACACCAGCGACTGGTACGACGACAACGGCGTGTTCGATGGCTGGTACGACGCCTTCTAGGCCCCGCCGCTGAATCGTCACTTAGGAAATTCGCAAGACCTCTTGAAGAAGCGAGAATACAGATGAAACTCAGAAACTTGACCGCATTGCTGCTGTCCACCGCCGTGTGCACCGCACCAGTCGCGGCCCAGCAAGACGGCCGCCGCACCAACGACATGCGCCAAGATCGCCAAGAGCGAACCGATCGACGCGAGGATCGGCAGCAAGACAGCGATCGGCAGCAGGACAGCGATCGGCAGCGACAAAGCGATCGGCAGCAACAACGCGATCGGACTTCGCAGGACCGTCAACGTTCCGATCGGCAATCGACCTCGGACCGCCAGCGCCGGGGCGATCGCTCGGCACAGGACCGTGGCGTCCAGATCGACCCCCGCGGCTGGGTCTCGATGGCGGTCGACTACAACAACGACGGTGTCTACGACGGAGTCGAAACGATCTACGTTTACGATCTGGAAAAGGCTCGCCGGAGCAGTCAAGATCGCAAGTCGCGACAGGAGCGTTCTGCGCGCGCCTCCAGTCAACAGGATCGTCCGTCGCATGAGAGCCGTCGGCCCTCGGTCGATCGATCGGATCGTATGCGACCCGAACGGTCCCGGATGATGACGATCAGCGGAGAAATCGATTCGATGCGGAAGGCGCAGTTGGCGGGTATGGACCAGCGTCATCAGCTGGCCAAGATCGACACCAACGACGACAAGCGGTTGGTCGTGTGCTTGGGGACCGAAGAGGAACTGGCGAAACTGGACCTCTCCGAGGGCGACCGCGTGCGGGTTCGCGGCACCAAAGCCCGGATCAATGACCGCACGGTCTTGCTGGCCAAGGAAGTTCGTCACGACGGACAAACGGTTCGCCCGAAATCGCCTCAGGACGGACAAGCCAAGCAGAACCGCATGAAACGCGTCAAAGCGGACGTGTTGCAAACCCGCACGGTTCGCTTCCGAGGCTTCGACCAGCCGTTCCTGGTTGCTCGCGTCGAAACGCAAAGCGGCAAGCAGGAAACGGTGAACATGGGACCGGCCTCCAAGTTCGATGATCTGGATATCGGGCAAGGCACCGAGGTGCGCTTGTTGGTTCGCCAGGGCCGCGTCAACGGCCGCGAGGCCTTGATCGCCCAGGAAGTCAACGTGGATGACGAAACGGTCCAGCTGGAACGACCGAAGAGTCGCACTCGGTTTCCGCTGAAGCAACAGCAGGACCGGCGCGACCGCGATCAGGACCGGCGCGACCGCGATCAGGACCGTGACCGTGACCGTGACCGCGACCAGAACCGTCGTTAGTTTCACCGTGCCACGGCCGATGCACTAGCTTCGACTCGCGTGATCCGTTAGACACGCGATTCGCTATACGCCGATTCGTTGACAACGGATCGGCGTTTTTTGATGCGCGGTTGCGGCCCGCGGGTCAATCTTTGTGGGGACGCTTGGTCAGCAGGTTGCTGGGGATCGCCAGCACGTCCACGGCCAGATCCGCGAGAATGGTGCGTCCCTTGGTCAGCCATGCAGTGGCAAACGCCCAAACGGCCAACCATTCCATCCAAAACAAGAAATTGTAACGGTTGAACAGGGTTTTCCAGTCGGGCGGCAGCAGGAACAGATAGCCTCCCATCGCGACCATGCTTAACAGGATCACGACGCCGCTGGTACGATAGATAAAGTTGCGTTCCGGTTCGTGCGGCGCGGTCTCGTGCTTCTGGCTGCTGGAACTGGGGAAGTGAAACAGCGAGTACATGGCCAGGGTCAAGAAGAAAACTCCGCCGCTGAGCGAATGCAGGTAACCGACCAAGGAGCGTTGGTGCAGCGGGTCGCTGCCCGGATCCAGCGGGAACAAGGCGACGCCCAGAGCCGACAGGCAGCCCAGATTGGCCGTCCAGTTCTCGATTCGGTCGTAGCCTCGATAGCAAAACAGAAAGATCCCGATCGCGCACAGGCTGCCGACGAACACGTCCCGCAACTCGGTGTGGTAATAACTGCTCAGGTTGTCCTGGATGTCGATGTCAAAGACCAGCCAGCCCACCGGACCCAGGATGATCGGCAGCATGATCCCGGTCATGCCGATCGCTCGACGAATGCTCAGGTAGGACATCACCAGGGTGTTGGCGCGGGCGGGCAACGGTTGCATCTGGGAAGGCTTTTCTGTCGACATAGTCATTCCCTGTCGGATCGACCGGGGTTTCATTAGAATTCCAGGCAGGCAACCGCCCCGGACGTGCGTCCCGCGTTCTTATTTTTACCAGCAAAGCCCGTATGAAACAGATTCGAAATTTTTGCATCATCGCTCATATCGACCACGGGAAATCAACCCTGGCCGATCGTCTGATCCAGGCTTGCGGCGGTATCTCGCAGCGCGAATTACACGAGCAAATGCTCGATTCGATGGAAATCGAACGCGAACGCGGGATCACGATCAAAAGCAATACGATCACCCTGAATTACCAGGCGGCTGATGGCAAAGAGTATCAGCTGAACTTGATCGACACACCCGGTCACGTGGACTTCTCCCACGAAGTACGGCGGTCGCTGATGGCCTGTGAGGGGGCCCTGATGGTCGTCGACGCGACCCAGGGCGTTGAGGCGCAGACCGTGGCGAACCTCTACCTAGCGCTGGAGTACGACCTGGAACTGCTGCCGATCATCAACAAAATCGACCTGCCGGCGGCCGACGTGGATCGGGTCCGCGAGGAGATCGACGCGGACCTCGGGCTGGACCCATTCGTGGCGATCCCAGTATCCGCCAAAACCGGTCAGGGCATCGAAGACGTCTTGGAGGGCATCGTCAAGCATCTGCCCAGCCCCACCGGTGACGCAGACGCTCCGCTGAAGGCCTTGGTGTTCGACGCTCACTTCGACAAGTATCGCGGCGTGATCCTGCAGTGCCGCGTGATGCAGGGCACGCTCCGGCCACGCGATCAAATCCACTTCATGCACGCCGACCGCCAGTACAAGGTGGACGAACTGGGATACAACCAGTTCAAGGCGGTACCACGGGACCAATTGACCGCCGGCGAGGTCGGCTACATCGTCGCCGGCGTCAAGAGCGTCCAGGACATCGAGATCGGCGACACGATTACGTTGGTCGATTCTCCGGCCGCCGAGCCCATTCCCGGCTACCAACCGGCCAAGTCGGTGGTGTTCTCGTCGATCTATCCGATGAGCACCGATGAGTACCAGGACCTGACCAAGGCCCTGGAAAAACTGGCGATCAATGACGCGGCGTTGACGTTCGAGAAAGACAGTTCCGCGGCGTTGGGCTTTGGTTTTCGCTGTGGCTTCCTGGGCCTGCTGCACTTGGATGTGATCCAGGAACGCTTGGAACGGGAGTTCGATATCGGCCTGGTCATCAGCGCGCCCTCGGTGCTGTACCGCCTGGAATTGAACGACGGCACCACGGTGGAAGTCGACAACCCCAGCAATTGGCCCGATCCGACGAACATCCGAGCGGCTTCGGAACCCTATATCAAGGCGTCGATCCTGATCCCCGAGGAATACGTCGGTCCGGTGATGGAGTTATGCCGCGAACATCGCTCCGACTCGCAGACGATGGCCTACCTGGCTGCCGGTCGCGTCGAAGTGACCAGCGAAATGCCGCTGGGCGAGGTGCTGTTCGACTTCTACGACAAGCTGAAGATGATTACGCGAGGCTATGGTTCGTTCGATTACGTCGCGATCGAGTATCGGTCCACGGACATCGTCAAAGTGGACATCCTGGTCAACAAGGAACCGGTCGACGCGCTTTCCTACCTGGTCCATCGGGACAAGGCTCGCGCCCGGGCCCTGCACTACTGCGAGCAACTGGCCGAAGCGATTCCTCGCCACCAGTTCAAAATCCCGATCCAGGGTGCGATCGGCGGGACGATCATCGCGCGGGCGACGATTCAACCGTACCGCAAAGACGTGACGGCGAAATTGTACGGCGGCGATATTACGCGAAAGAAGAAACTGCTCGAGAAACAAAAGAAGGGCAAGGCCAAGATGAAGCAGTTCGGCAGCGTGACCATCCCGCAGAAAGCTTTCGTCTCGGTGCTGCGAGCCGACAAAGAACGCTAGCGGACTTGCAACTTCCGCCGGAGCACGGCGTTGCCGTTGGCCACGTACAGGTATTGCCCGGCGGGGCCGCCGATGGCGCAGCTGACCAACGGCTGGTCACCGCGCGGCGCTGGCAACACGCCGCAGAGCCGCCCGGTGGGGTCAAAAATCTGAATGCCCACGGCGGTGGTGACGTAGTAGCGGCCGCGGGAGTCGACCGCCATGCCATCGCCTCGCGAGCGAGTCAGATATGGGGGCGGCTGGTTAAACCGGAACTCGCCCTCGGCATCGATGGGCAGACGCACACTCATCGAAGGCATCGCCGCATCCAAACTGCCGTCGGCTTGCACGCGAAACATCCAGACGTGCGGACCGCGGTGGTCCGATACGGCCAGCGTCCCTTCGTCGGGCGACAGGGCGATACCATTGGGCCCCGCGATCTCGGTCGGCAAGGCTAGCACGGCACCGCTGTCGGGGTTCACCCGAACGATCTTTTGTTGCCGAGTTTCGGTGATGTAAAGATTGCCGTCCGATGCGATCGCGAGGTCGTTGGGCGCGAACCCGCTGGCCACTTCCTCGACC
Organism: Roseimaritima sediminicola; assembly: GCF_009618275.1. Taxonomy (GTDB): domain Bacteria; phylum Planctomycetota; class Planctomycetia; order Pirellulales; family Pirellulaceae; genus Roseimaritima; species Roseimaritima sediminicola. The sequence continues at coordinate 2,127 of NZ_WIAD01000002.1, read as the reverse complement.
TGTCCGCTGTCCGGATCGATCGTGATGACGCGTTTCTTTCCAGCTTGACAGGCAAACAGGCGACCGTCGGGACCGAACTCCAAACCGCTGACCGCCTCTTCGCAGATGAGGTGTCGGTTGCCTTCGGGGTCGAGGCGATACACGGCCGGGGCACGCATATCGCAAAAGTAAAAATTGCCTTGTTCATCCGCACAGGGGGCATCGACAAAGCCCAGGTCATCGGCGACGACCTGCCAGTCTTCACCCGGAATCAGCAACTCCAGCAGAGTCAGGTCGCCTTTCAAATCATCCGACGTATCGATGACGCGCCGGTGCGATTCGCTGCGCCACAGCCAACGCATGGCCTCGGGGAATCGTTCGCCAGCGAAATCCGCGCTATGGCTGTAGCCTTCGGCCCAGTCGAAACGGACGTCGTAACCCATGTAGTTGAGGGCGGCCGCCATGCGCCGGTTGGCGATGGGCCAGTGGCCGAAAGGGTTGTCCAGATCGCCGCTGGTGTCGGCCATGTAAACTCGCAGTGGTTTGGGTTCCGTTTTGCGGACCAGGCCGGGATAGGCATCGCCACCGCGTAAATTCACAAAGCTGCCGACATTGGAGAACACTTTGCGAAACAGCTCGGGACGTTCCCAGGCGACGGTGAATGAACAGATCCCGCCAGAGCTGGAACCACCGATCGCGTGCAGGGAGGGATCGTCCGAAAGGTTGTACTGCCGGCGGACTTCCGGAAGGATTTCCTCAGCGAGGAAGCGGGCGTAGCGATCGCCCAAACTGTCGTACTCCAAACCGCGATCCGAGGGCTTTCCGCCGGGCCGTCGCGGCTTGGTGGTGTCGTGTCCTGGATTTAAGAACACCGCAATCGTCGGGGGCATGTCACCGCTGGCAATCAGATTGTCGAACACCACGGGGACCCGCCAGCGGCCTTTGGGATTCAGGAAGGACTGCCCATCCTGAAACACCATCAATGCGGCGGGGGTTTGCGGATCGTACTGGGCCGGGACGTAGATCGCCCAGTCGCGAACCGTGTTCGCCAGGACCTTTGACCGCCATGGCGGCATCTTGTGAACCTTACCCTGAGGGACGTCTGATTTGACCAGGGCATCGGGATGGGGTTGCCAATCCGGTTTGGTTTGCTGGGCGGTCCGATTCGTGGACTCCGCGCTGTCGGACCACAGCCACCGGAGCGCGGCAGGCAAACGTTCGCCCGCCCATTTGCCACTGTGTCCGCCATCGGTCATTTCCAACTTGTACGTGTACCCGGCGAACTGCAGGGCGGCCGCCATGTCTTCGTTGCCCAAGGGCCAATGACCGTGCAGATTGTCCAGGTCGTCGCGTCCGTCCTGCAGGTAGACTTTGATGGGTTTGGGTTGGGATTTAGTTTGGCGGATCAAACCGGGATACGCCCCTCCGCCGCGGATATTCGTGTAGCTGCCGATGTGGCTGAGCACCTTGCCGAACTGGTCGGGACGCTCCCAAGCGACGGTGAACGCCGCGATGGCTCCGGAGGAGATGCCACCGACCGCCCGCTCGGCCGGATCGGTCGACACGTTCAGGCCCTCTAGTGCCACAGGCAGCAATTCGTCGATAAGGAAACGGGCGTAGCGATCACCCAAAGAGTCGTATTCGAAGGAACGATTGCTGCGGTTTGCCGCACCGGCCTTGGTGGCGGAAATCGTTCCCGGATCGACGAAGACGGCGATCGTGACCGGCATCTGGCCCGCGGCGATCAGCTGATCGAAAACCCGGGGAATACGAAACGGCCCCGAAGCTTTGGCGTAGTTGCGACCGTCCATAAAGACCATCAACGCCGCCTCCTGGCTGGCGTCGTACTGGGCCGGGACATAGACGCGGTAGGTACGCGTCGTGCCCGGAAAGATCTCGCTGTCGGTGAACTCGCCCTGCCGCATCTGGCCCTGCCGCTCGTCCGCCGGGTCCGAGGCGGCCGCTTGCACCGGAGCGGCTGCGGCCACCGACCCAGTGGTCCAGAGACCGAGAAGAAGCAGTCCAGCGGTACGCGTGAAGACCATGGGTGTCATGAGAGTGGGCCGTTGCGGAGGGATCGTAGCTCGGCTGTGTTGGCCGAGGAGGTGGTAGGGGCTCGGCCGGGACGCCAAGCTACTTTGGAGCAGG